>NZ_CP081153.1:0-1433750 GCF_025140835.1 Aliiroseovarius sp. M344 | reverse complement strand
CTGTGATAGGCGCTGACACGCGAAGCGAATCAGCTTTGCTGCGCACCTTTGATCGACCTATCAGTAAACGGTCATTTTCTACGATCGGTGGACAATGCAGCACCCGAGACCAGTTTGACGCGTCCCTCCCCCAAAATAGTGAGGTGCCGAATTTCAAAATCCTGAATTATGGCGCTTTTTTCTATATTTTGTCTTTTCTTTGCCCGGTTGACGTTTAAGTAATGGAACTATCGGAAGGTGGACCTTCCAATAGTGTTAATGAATGTATGAGTATTTAAATGCCCCAGGGTTATCTGGTTCAACTTGGCGACTATTCGCTGGATGCAGGCGACAGCATCGGCGGCCCACTGGTAACCTTCACGACCACTTCGACTATTGGTGCGGGTGAATGGGTTTGGTCTGGGACCTATAATGGCACCACATATACAAACACCACCGAACCCGGCGTGTATTACGAAGCATCGGACGGGAACGTCTATTTCGTACCCGATTACGGCCCCGTATCCACGATTTCATCATCTTCGGTGGTGTCTGCACCCGCCTATGCAACAGATGATGGGGTTCTGACCGGTACGTCGGGTGACGACGTCATTGATGGCAGCTTCACCGATGAAGACGGCGATGTGGTCGATGGTGGCGATGGCACCGGCGTAGGCGGCAATGACGATGTGATTTTCGGCTACGCGGGCAACGACACAATCGCGTCCGGTGCGGCAAATGACACAATCGAAGGTGGCGAAGGCAATGACACGATTGATGGCGGCGCAGGTGATGATGTCATCTATGGCGACGACAAACCGCCGGTTGACACAACTGAAGTTCTGGACTGGAGCGCGCAAGGCGGCGACGGTACCAATCTAAGCGCGGGTTTCACCCAAAACACCGGCGAAATGGACGTATCCGTCAGCTTTAGCAGTGATGGGACCAATGCGCCTGTCTATCGGGTCGAGACAAGCGATACGACCTATGTCGCAGTTGGCGAGGATTTTGACAACAACTCGAGCCTGTACCTTTATGGTAGCGGCGATGGAACGACGTCGACGACGACAATTGATTTCGCAGCTGCGGCAGGCAGCAATTCGCTGGATGATGTTCAAAATGTCTCGTTCCGGATCAACGATGTGGACTGGGGGGCTGGTAACCACACCGATATCATTACGGTGAACGCGATTGACGCCGCCGGCAATCCGGTGACCGTCACCTTGACACCGGGCGGCGGCGACACCGTGTCCGGCAACACAGTCACCGCCAGCACGGCAGCTAACAGCCAGAACCAACTTGACGGATCAGTTCTGGTCGAAATCTCGGGGCCGGTCAGCGAGATTGAGATTGTTTATGGCAACCTTCAGTCTGGCACACAGGCGATCTGGGTCTCGGATGTGCATTTTGAAACGATCCCCGATCCGTCCGTGGGTGGCAATGACACCATCGATGGTGGCGATGGCGATGATGTCATCTATGGTCAGGGAGGCAATGACACGCTAACCGGCGGCCTTGGCGTCGATACGCTGGATGGCGGCGAAGGCACCGATACACTGAATGTTGCGGCTGGTGACACGGCGTCTGGCGGCTTCGGCTCTGACACGTTTGATCTGGATTTCGACACGGCTCTTGATGGTTCTGGCCCGACGATCACCATTGATGGCGGTGAAGATGCTGACGATGGCGACACGGACACGCTGTATCTGAACCATCTTGTCGATGACTGGAACGATGTGGTCTTTGATCCCGGCAATTCCGAGAACGGGACCGCGACCCTGTCGGACGGCACCATTTTGACGTTCACAAACATCGAAAGTGTCATCATTTGCTTCACCACAGACACTATGATCCTGACGGATCGCGGCGAACGTCCGATCCAGGACCTGCGTCCGGGCGATATGGTTGTGACACGCGACAACGGCCTGCAGCCGATCCGTTGGATGGGTGAGAAAACCGTTTCCGGGCACGGCAAACTTGCGCCGATTCAAATTGCGCAGGGCCGCTTTGACAATACCAAGCCGCTGCTCGTGTCGCCCCAGCACCGCATGGTCTATGCTGGCCACGAAGCCACCCTGCTCTTTGCTGAGCGCGAGGTTATGGTGCCAGCCAAGCATCTGGTTGACGGTAAGGGAGTGGTGATCAAACCGATGGATCAGGTGACCTATTTCCATATCCTGTTTGACCAACACGAAATTGTCTTCGCCAACGGCGCGGCGTCTGAAAGCTTCCATCCGGGCCACGAAGGTCTGGGTGCCATCGACGCGGCAGCGCGGGAAGAATTGTTCGCCCTGTTTCCCGAATTGCGGTCAGACCCGCGCCAGTATGGGGACACGGCGCGCATGGTTCTGCGCGCCTATGAGGCGCGCGCTTTACCGCGCGTCGCCTGACACCAGCCACAAGAAAACCCAATTGACGGATGCCGTTTTCGGCGTCCGTTTTCGTTGGCGATCAGTTGATCCCATTTTCGCGCTGCACCGCGCGGATGAAGGCCACGACATCGGCGACCTCGGCGCGTGTAATGCCCTCGACCGGGGCCATATCACCGAATTTCCAATGATGCGCCCTGACACCAAGTT
This sequence comes from Aliiroseovarius sp. M344, assembly GCF_025140835.1. Classification (NCBI taxonomy): domain Bacteria; kingdom Pseudomonadati; phylum Pseudomonadota; class Alphaproteobacteria; order Rhodobacterales; family Paracoccaceae; genus Aliiroseovarius; species Aliiroseovarius sp. M344. The sequence goes on along the minus strand of NZ_CP081153.1, from coordinate 1,431,192 downwards.
CGGCTGCCCGAAAAAAGGTCAGGTCAGCGTGATGCGAGGGTTCATAGATTTTATGGATCAGCGGCGGCCCTGCCCCGTTCCGCCCACCCGCCGTGTCGCCATGACAGGCGGCGCATTTTGCAAGGAAGACCCTCTGTCCGATTTCCTGGGTCGCATCCAGCTGGGGCAAAATGACAGGCACCAGTTGGTCGCTGACAACGGTTTCCGAAGGCATCGCCCCGTCAACAGGTGCAGCAGCCTCCCCGTCGCCAGACCGCGACAGGCGCGACAGGCTTAACCCCGCCATCGCAAGCACGACAATCGCGATACCTGCATAGAATTTTTTGCGGTTGGATCGAATCATATTGTCTCCTTCGCTGCACGCAAGTTGGGCGTTCCAGTCGGAGGAAGGTCAACACTTGACTGCGCTGGTCACCACTGTCCGCAAATCAGGCCACCAATCAGGCCACTGACGATTGCGGACTGCCCCGATGCACTTTGTTGGCCACCCAATCACGTACGGCATCGCCGAAGGCCGAGAACAGAACCCGCGATACCGGATCCTGGGTCGCGTTGTATTCAGGGTGCCACTGCACCGACAAGGTGAAGCCCGGCGCGTCGCGGATTACGATTGCCTCTGGCGTTCCGTCATCCGCATGACCTTCGATCACAATACGGGACCCCGCGGTCTTGATCCCCTGCCCGTGCAGCGTGTTGGTCCGCACACAGGTCGCGCCCAGAAGCTGGTGGAACACCCCACCTTCGTCCAGATGCACATCGTGCCGAATGGCGAATTTTTCTTCCAGCGTGCCATCGGGCGGCATCCGGTGGTTCATCCGTCCCGGAAGGTCGCGGATTTCCGGATACAGCGTGCCGCCCATGGCGACGTTCACTTCCTGAAAGCCGCGACAAATACCAAAGAAAGGCTGCCCACGATCAACGCAGGCCCGGATCAGGGGCAAGGCAATGGCATCGCGGCAGCGGTCAAACTCGCCATGCGCCTCGGTTTCGTCCTCGCCATACTCAGCCGGATGCACATTCGGGCGGCCGCCGGTAAACAGAAAACCATCGCAGGTTTCCAGCAATTCCTCGACCGTTACAAACCGAGGATCAGACGGCACGATCAACGGCATACAGCCGGCAACATGCGCGATCGCCTCGGAATTCATCGTGCCGCCCGCATGGGTCGGGTATTGGTCATTGACCAAGTAGGAATTGCCAATGATGCCGATGATGGGGCGTGTCATGCCTGCTCCGGAAATGCGTTCGATTGCAGGAGGATAAATGAACTCTGCCACCTGCACAACGGACAGTATGGCGGCTTAGCCTTCGGGTACAAGACCTGCCGCAAGAATACCAGCCTCGCCAGCCGCCATGTCGTTTTCGGACGTGTCGCCCGTCACGCCGACACCACCCACCACATCGCCCGCGGCGTTGCGGACGATAAAACCGCCGGGAACTGGGACCAGTTTACCGCCATAGGCCGCGTTGGCCGCACCGATGAAATAGGCCTGCGCTTCCGCGCGGTCGCGCTGTGCTGTGCCGCCCATGCCCAGCATGACCGACCCATAGGCCTTGCCGCGCGCCAGATCGAACCGCCCGGCTGGTGCACCATCGGACCGTTCAAAGGCGATCAGATGCCCGCCCGCATCAACTACCGCGACTGACAGGGGCTTCATTTTTGCCTTTGCCGCGTGGCTCAGCGTTTCGCGGATCATCAGACGCGCAGCGTCCAGTGATATCTTGTTCATGTCCTGTCACCTCTTCGGTTTGCTTAGCTCACATTCTGTGCCTTTTTGGCCAATCGATGCACATGAAGCAGGGGTTCAGTATAGCCCGAAGGCTGCGCGCGTCCCTTGAAAACGAGGTCGCACGCCGCTTTGAAGGCCTCGCCGTCGAAACTCGGCGCCATTGGTTCATAGGTTGGATCACCCGCGTTCTGTGCGTCCACTTTCACCGCCATGGCCCGCATCGCGTCCATCACCTCGGCCTCGGACACCACGCCATGATGCAACCAATTGGCCAGAGCCTGACTGGAAATCCGGCACGTCGCGCGGTCTTCCATCAGCCCGACATCGTGAATGTCCGGCACTTTGGAACAGCCAACGCCCGCGTCCACCCAACGGACCACATAACCAAGGATCCCTTGCGCGTTGTTTTCGACCTCGTCGCGGATTTCGGCATCCGACCAATTGACACCTTGGGCCACCGGAATGGTCAAGAGATCATCCAGCGTGCCGCGTGGGCCTTGGGCAGCAATCTCGTCCTGTCGCGCCAAGACATCGACGCGGTGGTAATGGGTGGCGTGCAAGGTCGCAGCGGTCGGGCTTGGCACCCAGGCGCAATTGGCACCCGACATGGGATGCCCGATCTTCTGGTCCAGCATGTCGGCCATCCGGTCCGGCATCGCCCACATGCCTTTGCCGATCTGAGCCTTGCCGCGCAGCCCGCAGGCCAGCCCGATATCCACGTTGCGATCCTCGTAGGACGCAATCCAGGCCGCGTTCTTCATGTCGCCCTTACGAACCATAGGTCCCGCCGCCATCGAGGTGTGGATTTCGTCGCCCGTGCGATCAAGGAAGCCCGTGTTGATGAACGCAACCCGGTGTTTGGCGGCGCGAATGCATTCTTTCAGGTTCACGCTGGTGCGGCGCTCTTCGTCCATGATCCCCAGCTTGACGGTGTATTGCGGCAAGCCAAGCAAGACCTCAACTCGGGTGAATATTTCGTCCGCAAAGGCGACTTCCTCCGGGCCGTGCATCTTTGGCTTCACCACATAGATCGAGCCTGTGACAGAGTTGCCACCATCGCGCATCAGGTCGTGCATCCCGATCAGGGTTGTGACCACCGCATCCATGATGCCCTCGGGCACCTCAAGGCCGTCCCGGTCCAGAATGGCAGGATTGGTCATCAGGTGGCCGACATTGCGCACCAGCATCAGCGCGCGTCCCTTAAGCCGCACCTTTCCGTCCGGTCCGTCAAAGATCAGATCATCATTCAGTTTGCGCGTGAAGGTTTTGCCGCCTTTCGACACCTCTTCGGTCAGCGACCCATCCATCAAACCAAGCCAGTTTGAATAGGCCAACACCTTGTCTTCGGCATCCACCGCCGCGACAGAATCCTCGCAGTCCATAATCGCGGACATCGCACTTTCAAGCCTAACATCCGACAGGCCCAGCGGATCAGTTGATCCGATTTCCGTTGCATCGTCGAATTCAAGAATGATCTTCAAGCCATTGTTTTCAAATAAATACCTGAACCCGTGCGCGCCAAGGAACTGTGACGGGTCATCCAAGGCAGGAAACTTGCGCGAGCCATCTTTGCGGGCGTCCAGCCACGACCCATCCGCCAGCGGTAGCGCTGCATCCAGGAAGGTCTTGGCGCGGTCAATCACCCGGCCGCCACGCTCTGGGTCATAGCCCTTGCCGGTGGGCAGATCCCCCAAGGCATCGGTCCCATATAGGGCATCATACAGGCTGCCCCAGCGCGCATTGGCGGCATTCAGCGCAAAACGTGCGTTCATGATCGGGACAACCAGTTGCGGCCCCGGCACCTCTGCGATCTCGGGGTCAACATTCATGGTCTCGATCTGAAAATTTGGACCTTCTTGCACCAGATATCCGATGTCTTGCAGAAAAGCACGGTAGGCGTCGGCATCATGGGGTTGGCCTGCCCGTGCCGTGTGCCAGTTGTCCACCTGACGTTGCATGGCGTCTCGCTTTTCCAAAAGCGCGCGGTTTTTCGGTCCAAGGTCGTGAATGATCGCAGCAAACCCCTTCCAGAACGCATCGTATTTCAACGCGGTCTTGGCCAAAGCACGGGTTTCCAGAAACCTGCCCAATTCACGGTGAACGGACAGACCTTTGCGCTCGATATAATCACTCATCCCAATTCCTTTGACCTGCTCAACTGATATTTGGGCCAGAGTTTCGCATGCGGCAGCAAATCACAACCCAAATTTCCGTAGCAAACTATTAGGGAAAACCGAATAATCAGGCGGGTTGGACGCACCGCTTGAAGACCGGGTCGCGCGGGTCTAACGTGCCAACTTGCACCCGCGCCAAAAGGACATCAGATGACCGGTACAGCCCCCCAACCAATCTTTCTTGCCGACTACGCCCCCCCCAACTGGCTGATCGAAGAGGTGTCGTTGACCTTCCGTCTGGATCCGGTCGCGACGCGGGTTAAGTCTACGATCCGGTTCGTGCCGAATCCCGATGCCGCTTCGCGTGATTTTTTCCTGCACGGAGAACATCTTACGCTCATCCGTGCCTCGATCGATGGCACTGAAGTCACCCCGGACCTTGTCGAAGGTGGGCTGACCGCTGCGGTACCCGACATGGCGTTCACGTGGGAAGCGGAGGTCGAGATTAGCCCGGAAACCAACACTGCACTTGAAGGTCTTTACATGTCGAACGGCATGTATTGCACCCAGTGCGAGGCCGAGGGCTTTCGCCGTATCACCTATTACCCTGATCGCCCTGACGTGATGGCCCCATTCCGGGTACGGATCGAAGGTGGTTTGCCGGTGCTGTTGTCCAACGGCAACCCGACCGGCTCCGGCGACGGTTGGGCCGAATGGCACGATCCCTGGCCCAAACCTGCCTATCTGTTCGCCTTGGTGGCCGGTGAATTGGTGGCGCGTGACGACAGCTTCACCACCATGTCGGGCAAAGACGTCGATTTGAAGCTGTGGGTGCGCCCCGGCGACGAGGGCAAGACCGCCTTCGGCATGGAGGCGCTGAAAGCCTCGATGAAATGGGACGAGGAAGTATATGGGCGCGAATATGACCTTGATATTTTTCAGATCGTCGCCGTGTCAGATTTCAACATGGGCGCGATGGAAAACAAGGGTCTGAACATCTTCAACACCTCCGCTGTGTTGGCCAGTTCCGAAACCTCAACCGACGCCAATTTTGAGCGTATCGAAGCGATCATTGCGCATGAGTATTTCCACAACTGGACCGGCAACCGGATCACCTGCCGGGATTGGTTCCAACTGAGTCTTAAGGAAGGGCTGACAGTCTTCCGCGACCAGCAATTCTCAGGTGATTTGCGGTCAAAGGCTGTGTGCCGGATCAACGATGTCTCTGCCCTGCGCGGCCGCCAGTTCCGCGAGGATAATGGCCCGCTGGCGCATCAGGTGCAGCCCGACAGCTTCGTTGAGATCAACAATTTCTACACCGCGACCATTTATGAAAAGGGCGCAGAGCTGATTGGCATGATGAAAACGCTGGTCGGCGAAGAAGCCTATTACAAAGCACTTGATCTCTATTTCACGCGCCATGATGGGGACGCCGCCACGATCGAAGATTGGGTGCGCGTGTTCGAAGACAGCACCGGCCGCGATCTGACACAGTTTCGGCGCTGGTACAAACAGGCTGGAACACCGCGTCTGATGGTATCTGAGGACTTTAACAACGACACCTATACACTTCATTTTGAACAGGAAACACCGCCCACACCGGGTCAGGACGAAAAACTGCCTCAACACATTCCGATTGCCGTTGGCCTGATCGGACCGAACGGAGACGAGGTTGTGAGCACCCAAGTTCTGGAGATGACCGAGGCCAAACAAAGCTTCGTTTTCGAAGGTCTGGGCGCCAAGCCGACACCCTCGATCCTGCGCCATTTCTCGGCCCCGGTGATCCTGCAGCGTGACAGCTCGCCGACCGAGCGCGCCTTTCTGCTGGCGCATGACACCGACCCGTTCAACAAGTGGGAAGCCGGGCGCACCTTGGCCAAAGAGGTGCTTATCGCGCTTTCCACCGACGAAGACGCGTCTTTGGAGGCCTATCTGGATGCGATTGCGATCATGCTGCGCGACGACAGTCTTGATCCGGCCTTCCGCGCGCTGACGCTTGGGCTGCCAAGTCAGGATGATCTGGCGCAGACGCTGTTTGATGCCGGCGTGACGCCAGACCCGCAGAAAATATACAACGCGCAGCAAACGCTGTGGCAAGCGATGGCAGAACATCTGCAGGATATGTTGCCCCGGATGATGGCGGAAATGGAGGTATCCGAACCCTTTGCGCCCAATTCCGAGCAGGCCGGAAAACGCGCCCTTGGACTTGGTTTGTTGAACCTTCTGAACAGGTTGGATGGCGGCGCTGCAGCAAAAGTCCTTTATGATCGGGCCGACAATATGACCTTGCGGCTTGGGGCGTTGGGATACCTGCTGCAGGTCCAGAAAGGCGACGCCGCCCTAGCAGAATTCCGCAGCCAGTTTGATCATGACGAACTGGTCATGGACAAATGGTTTTCGCTGCAAGTGTATCATGCAACGCCGGATCAAGCTGCGGCTGTAACCGAAGCGCTGACCAAAGACCCTGCGTTCCACTGGAAAAACCCCAATCGCTTCCGCGCCCTGTTTGGCGCGCTGGGAATGAACCATGCGGGGTTCCACCATGCGTCGGGCAAGGCCTATGCGCTCGCTGCGGACTGGCTGATCAAGCTGGACCCCGTGAATCACCAGATCGCCGCGCGCATGACTTCGGGCTTCGAGACGTGGCGGCATTACGATGCGGATCGTCAGGACATGATGAAATCCGCGCTGACGCGCATTCTGGCAACCGAGGGGTTGAGCCGCGACAGTCAGGAAATGGTGGGGCGCATCTTAAACGGTTGAGTATACCATCGGCACAAAAAAGGGCGGGTCCGAAAGGCCCGCCCTTTTTTCATGTGTTTTGCCAATCTCGTTCAGCTTACAGCGCAGTAGTTTTGATCCTTGATCCACGCCCGCATTGATTCCCGCTTCTTTTTGGAATGGAACGGACCCCAGTCAGCGGCGACACCGCGCATGCCTTTTGACACAACGTTATCACGCGGCACGGTCACCGACATGATGCGCACAGCGCAGCTCAGGTTCAGTTCACCTTGCTTCAGGTCCGATCCCGACCGAGCTTCGCAGCCATATCCGCGTGCGGTTGCCGGAAGGATCTGCACTAGCCCATACCACTTGCCGCCACCGCCAACAGCGGTCGGGCGCCACGTGCTTTCATAAAAGGACAAGGTGGACAGAAGCCCGGCCCAGAATGCGTTGCGCCCCTCGGCGCTTTGCTTTTCATAACCGGGGCACCACGCCTTGATATCGGCGGGCACAGTTTTCGACAAAGCCGCCCCGTGGGTTTCCAGCGCCTTCATGGTTGCATCAGTCCAAGCCGACGCTTGCGGCTTTGCATCCCATTTCATCGTCAACACCGGCGTGCGCACCCCGCGCGTACCGAAAATGTCGTTGGCCTGCGCAGCAGGGGCAATCATCATCGCCGCCATCAGGCCTAAAATTAGTCGTTTCATCGTCCCTCGCTCAGGTCCGGTTGCGTTCCACTTAATTCACCGCGGGGTCGTAAAAGGCGTGGTTGCATTAAGCAACCTCGCCGATGCGGCGCCGCAGCAATGGGCAGAGTCTTGCTGATATGCCTTATTTGCAGGGCCGGTATGCGCTCAGAATTTCTACTCTCGTTAGAAATTGACCGATTTGCTGCGTTGCAGCGCAATCTTTGGGCGAAAACCGGGTTGCCGCGCTCTGGGCACCGCTCTGCACACTCGACACACGTGCTGCCTCTTGCCCCGCGCCTACGCCTGCCCTAGAAGGCCAAAAGATCACGAAACACGGGAAAAGAGCACATGCTGGATCATCTCGCCTATGAAGCCCCTGCCGTTAAAACCATTGCCGGGGCCAAGGACGATTGGGAACTGGTTGTCGGGATGGAAATCCACGCGCAGGTCAGCTCCAATTCCAAACTCTTTTCCGGGGCATCGACCAAGTTTGGGGCGGAACCCAACTCGAACGTCGCATTTGTGGATGCTGCCATGCCTGGCATGTTGCCCGTGATCAATGAATTCTGTGTCGAACAAGCGGTGCGCACCGGTCTGGGCCTCAAGGCCGAGATCAACCTGTTTTCGGCTTTTGACCGCAAGAACTACTTCTATCCTGACCTGCCGCAGGGCTATCAGATCAGCCAACTGTACCACCCCATTGTGGGTGAAGGCGAAGTGATCGTCGACATGGCGCCGGGGATCGCACGCAAGGTGCGCATCGAACGCATCCACCTTGAGCAGGACGCTGGTAAATCCGTGCATGACATGGACCCGAACATGTCCTTCGTGGACCTGAACCGCACCGGTGTGGCGCTGATGGAGATTGTCAGCCGCCCGGACATTCGCGGCCCGGAAGAGGCCGCCGCCTATGTCACCAAATTGCGCCAGATCCTGCGCTATCTGGGCACCTGCGATGGCAACATGCAGAACGGCAGTATGCGGGCAGACGTCAACGTCTCGGTCTGTCGTCCGGGTCAGTATGAGAAATACATGGAAACGCAGGATTTCGGCCATCTTGGTACGCGATGCGAGATCAAGAACATGAACTCGATGCGATTCATTCAGGCCGCGATTGATTACGAGGCGCGCCGCCAGATCGCCATACTGGAGGACGGCGGCAAGATCACGCAGGAAACCCGCCTGTACGACGCCGACAAGAACGAAACCCGGTCGATGCGGTCCAAGGAAGAAGCGCATGATTATCGCTATTTCCCCTGCCCCGACCTGCTGCCGCTTGAGATCGAACAGGGCTGGGTGGACGACATCGCCAAGACCCTGCCCGAACTGCCGGACGAAAAGAAAGCGCGTTTCGTCAATGATTTCAGCCTGTCCGAATATGATGCAGGCGTCCTGACCGCGGATGCGGAGAGTGCTGCATTCTTTGAGGCGGTGGCGGAAGGTCGCGACGGTAAGCTGGCAGCCAACTGGGTCATCAACGAGCTGTTTGGACGTCTGAAGAAAGAGGATCACACGATCACCGAAAGCCCGGTCAGCCCGGCGCAACTGGGCGGTATCATCGCGTTGATCACCAACGGGGACATTTCGGGCAAGATCGCGAAGGATCTGTTCGAGATTGTCTATACCGAAGGCGGCGACCCCGCCAAGATCGTGGAAGACCGCGGCATGAAGCAGGTCACCGACACGGGCGCGATCGAAGCCGCCGTGGACGAAGTGATCGCCGCCAACCCCGCGCAGGTCGAAAAGGCCAAAGAGAACCCGAAACTGGTGGGCTTTTTCGTGGGTCAGGTGATGAAAGCCACAGGTGGCAAGGCCAACCCGAAAGCGGTGAACGAGATCGTGACCCAAAAACTCGGCCTTTAATCTCTGCTTTCTGAGGGCGGCATACCCTGCCCTCAGGCGGATTTCCGCAAGCCGTTCAATCCCCTTTGGTAGCTCACGCACGGATCGTTTAGGGTGCGCCAGCCAAGTTAAGGAACCACACCATGACGCAGTTCGAATACGAAGCGATCGCCGCGCCGCGCAAGGGCAAGAAAGCCCGCGGTATCAAAACCAATGAAGACCGGTTTGCACATGCCATGACCGAGCTGCTGAATGAGATGGCCGCTGATGGGTGGGAATATCTGCGCGCCGACACGCTGCCTTGCGAAGAACGCTCTGGCTTCACCGGGCGCACGACGGTCTATCAGAATATTCTGGTGTTTCGCCGCGCCTTGGACCGCGATGACGCGGTAGAGGCTGTGGAGGTGGACACACCGAAAGAGACGCCATATCGCTCTTCGGTAATGGCGACACCGGTCGATGTTGCGGATACGCACAAAGCGCCCTCGTTGCCATCAGCCGACGAGGCCAACACGGTCAGCCAGAACGCCCCCGCCATCAACCGCCAAGACAGCTAGGCCGCCCCCTCAGCCAGCTACGTCCAGCGCCAGTGCGTGAATCTCGCCAACCAGTTCGCTGCCAAGGGCTTTGTGGATCGCGCGGTGGCGGGCAACGCGCGACATATCGCCAAACGCGCGCGCGCGGATCACCACGCGGAAGTGGCTTTGCCCGCCGTCCTGATAACCTGCATGGCCTCGATGTGCTTCACTTTCATCAATGACTTCAAGATGTTGCGGGGAAAAAGCCGCCTGCAACGCGCCAGATATCCGGTCTGCCCTGTTCATTTCCTGCCCTTTCCCTCTTCTATCCCGGTGAAAAAGCAGTAAACTCTCGGGTCCGAGTCGAAAAGAGTATTTAGATGTCCAACAACGATCCATTTGGTTTTGACATGTCGGTCTCTGCGGCCAAAAAAAAGAACCCGCGTGGCAAGCGCGGGATGTCTGGCGCGTTCGAAACCTCGAAACGAGTTTGTGAACATGATGGCTGTCAGGAACAGGGCCAGTATCGCGCGCCGCGATCCCCCGATCATCTGGATGAGTTCAAGTGGTTTTGCAAAGACCATGTGCGCGAATATAATCTGAAGTGGAACTTTTTTGACGGGGCCTCTGAAGAAGAGGTGCACGAACAGTTCGACAAAGACCGGGTGTGGGAGCGTGAGACGAAGCCCTTTGGCACCAAGGACGAACAGCGCGCCTGGGCACGTCTGGGCGTCGATGACCCGCATCAGGTGCTGGGCGAAAACGCCACGCGCAACCCCGGCAAATCCATCACCGGGACCCGGAAACTGCCGCCCACCGAACGACGCGCGGTCGACATTCTGGAAGCCAAGGACCACTGGACCAAGGCCGAGATCCGAAAGGCCTATAAGAAACTGATCAAGGTGCTGCACCCTGACATGAACGGCGGTGACCGGTCGCAGGAAGAACAGCTTCAGGAAGTTCGCTGGGCGTGGGATCAGATCAAGGAAAGCCGGAGCTTTAAGTGACGTCGGTTTTTTGCAGGTATTCTGAAAGAAGTGCGGCCTGCGAGCCGCCTTTTTTCTTTGGAGCGTCTTCAAGTCACAAACGCCGGTGTAGCCACCGTTGAACAACCAATAGGGCCACCCTGTCCCTGCGTCACAAATCTGGCGACCTTCCCCTTGAACCCGTCCCGTTGATCAGGCATCAAAGCCGGGTTGCGACGCGCGAGGCAGAAGGAACTACGCAGATGGCTGACGGCACACATGACATGAACGCGAAACCCACCGAAGAGATTTCGGTCCGCGAGGTTTTCGGCATCGACAGCGATATGCATGTCAAAGGCTTTGCCGACCGCATGGATCGCGTGCCCGAGATCGACACTACCTATAAGTTTGATCCCGACACCACACTGGCGATCCTTGCAGGCTTTTCGCACAATCGCCGCGTGATGATCCAAGGCTATCACGGCACGGGGAAATCGACCCATATCGAACAGGTCGCCGCCCGTCTGAACTGGCCCGCTGTGCGTGTGAACCTTGACAGCCATATCAGCCGGATCGACCTGATCGGTAAGGACGCGATCAAGCTGAAAGACGGCATGCAGGTGACCGAGTTTCAGGAAGGCATCCTGCCGTGGGCGCTGCGCAACCCGACCGCGATTGTGTTCGACGAATACGATGCGGGCCGCCCCGATGTTATGTTCGTCATCCAGCGTGTGTTGGAACATGACGGCAAGCTGACCCTGCTGGACCAGAACGAAGTCATCACCCCGCACCCGTCCTTCCGCCTGTTTGCCACCGCCAACACTGTCGGTCTGGGCGACACGACCGGGCTTTACCACGGTGTGCAACAGATCAACCAGGCGCAGATGGACCGCTGGTCGCTGGTCGCCACGCTGAACTATCTGTCACATGACGCAGAGACCAACATCGTGCTGGCGAAGAACCCGCTTCTGAACACCGAGAAGGGCCGCAAAACCGTGGCCCAGATGGTCACCGTCGCCGACCTGACCCGCACCGCGTTTATGAACGGCGATCTGTCCACCGTGATGAGCCCGCGCACCGTGATCAACTGGGCGCAGAACGCGCATATCTTCCGCTCGGTCGGTTATGCCTTCCGCCTGTCCTTCCTGAACAAATGTGACGAGCTGGAGCGTCAGATCGTCGCCGAGTTCTATCAGCGTTGCTTTGACGAGGAACTGCCGGAGAGCGCGGTGAGCATGAGCTTGGGGTGATCTCAGGTGGTCTGATATCGTTGTGCACCGTCCGGTCGCGGGACCGGGCAGCGCCGACCCGCCCCCATGGGGCGGCGCTTTTGCGCCACCCCGCGGGTCTCTGCAGCCCTAAGCGCAGTTTCTATTCGTTGCGCGATCTTGCGTATTCGACAGGCAGAGCCAAATGAATAAACCATCCGACAACCCTGCTGATCCGTTCAAGAAAGCGCTGGCTGAAGCGACCAAGACGCTTGCCAACGAACCGGAACTGTCGGTCAGCTTTTCGGTGGACCCATCGGGTGTGACGAAGGACGCGATGCGGCTGCCTCAGGTTACGCGGCGCATGACCAAAGACGAGGTTCTTTTGGCGCGCGGCACGGCGGATGCCTATGCGATGAAGCTCCGCTATCATAACGAGGCGACGCATGCGAAATACGCGCCTGCTGGCAATATGGCGCGCGAGATTTATGAGGCGATGGAAACCGCCCGGTGCGAGGCGATGGGCGCACGCGACATGCCCGGCACCGCTGGCAATATCGACGCCAAAATCGAAACGGACGCAATGCGCGCGGGCTTCGACCAAATCACCGCAGCAGCCGATGCGCCCTTGGCTGCGGCAGCCGGGTATCTGATGCGCCATCTGGCGACAGGCCGCGCCCTGCCCCCGGCGGCGGGCAATGTGATGAACCTGTGGCGTGACTTCATCGAAGGTCAGGCCGGTGACCATCTGGACAAACTGGGCGACAAGCTGGGCGACCAGAAGGAATTCGCCCGCTTCGCACGTCAGATCATCGAAGACCTTGGTTATGGGGACCAACTGGGCGATGACCCTGATGGCGAAGACGACGACAATCCCGAAGACGCCGAGCCCGAAGACGATCAGGCTGACGATGATCAGCAAAACGAACAGTCGCCGGATGATGAAGAGGCCGAGGCCGATCCCGATCGCGCGCAAGACGAACAGATGGACCCGTCCGAGGCGCAGGTGACGCTGGACGACATGGCCGACGAGGATATGAGCGACGAGGCAGAGATGCCCGAGGCGGATGCGCCACTCGAGCAGCCCTCGCCCCCGCCGGCATCCGAAGCCGATCCTGATTATCTGGTCTATCACGGCGACCATGACGAAGAGGTTATGGCAGAAGACCTTGCGGAACCTGCCGAACTTGAACGCCTGCGCGCCTATCTGGATCAACAGCTGGAACCACTGAAGGGCGCGGTCAGCCGTCTGGCCAACAAGTTGCAGCGCCGCTTGCAGGCCCAGCAAAACCGGTCTTGGCTGTTTGACCTTGAAGAAGGCATTCTGGACGCGGGTCGTTTGGCGCGCGTGGTCGCAAACCCGACAACGCCGTTGTCCTTCAAGCAGGAAAAAGACACCGAGTTTCGCGACACGGTCGTAACGCTTCTGCTGGACAATTCAGGCTCCATGCGCGGCCGCCCGATTTCCATCGCCGCGATTTGTGCCGACGTTCTGGCGCGCACACTTGAACGCTGTCAGGTGAAGGTCGAGGTTTTGGGCTTCACCACCCGCGCGTGGAAAGGCGGATTTGCCCGTGAGAAATGGCTGGCTGACGGTCGCCCACAGCAGCCGGGCCGCCTGAATGACCTGCGCCACATCATTTACAAAAAAGCCGATGCCCCGATGCGCCGCACCCGGGACAATCTGGGTCTGATGATGAAAGAAGGGCTGCTGAAAGAAAACATCGACGGCGAGGCGCTGGAATGGGCGCATCGCCGGATCGTGGCGCGGTCTGAACAGCGCAAGATTTTGATGGTGATCTCGGATGGGGCGCCGGTGGACGATTCAACTTTGTCCGTTAACCCTGCGAATTACTTGGAAAAACACCTGCGCGACGTGATCGAGATGGTCGAAAAGCGCAAGCAGGTGGAGCTTCTGGCCATCGGCATCGGTCATGATGTGACCCGCTATTACGACCGCGCTGTGACCATTACAGATGTCGAACAGTTGGCAGGTGCGATGACCGAACAGCTTGCCTCACTGTTTGATTCCGACCCGCGCGCCCGCGCCCGTCTTTTGGGTATCAAGAAGGTCATCTGAACCCCTTTTCACCGGCGACAATTCACGGCATGGTGCGGCGCAACTCGCCCGTTAGGCCGTACATGGCCGCGCGTTGCCAATCCAGTATCCGGAGACCGCCGATGTTCCAGACTTTTGACAGCACCGCTGACCCGTCGCGCGGCCCCGTTCGGTTGGAACGCCTGCGCCGTGCGATGGCCATGAAAGGTCTGGACGGGTTCATCGTGCCGCGTGCGGATGCTCATCAAGGCGAATATGTCGCCGATTGCGACGCCCGCTTGGCATGGCTGACGGGATTTACCGGGTCCGCGGGGTTTTGCATCGCCTTGAAAAACGATGCCGGCATTTTCATCGACGGTCGCTATCGCACTCAAGTGCGCGCGCAGGCTGATATGACGGCATTCACCCCGGTTCACTGGCCCGACACTCTGCCCGGCCCCTGGCTTAAGGACACGCTGAAAGGACAGGCCGCGAAGGTCGGGTTTGACCCCTGGCTGCACACCAAAGGCGAGATCGAAACCATCGAGAAAGCGCTTGAGGGCACAAAAGTCACGTTGATCCCCACAGATAACCTCGTGGATCATATCTGGACGGATCGTCCCTCGGCACCAAATGGCAAGATCATCGAACAACCTATTGAATTTGCAGGAATGTCCAGCGCGGCCAAGCGATCAGAACTGGCCGATGGCCTGTTGGCGGACGGGCAAAAGTCCTGCGTCATCACCTTGTCCGACAGCATCGCGTGGATGTTGAACATTCGTGGCGACGACCTGCCACGGATCCCTGTGGTGCAAGGGTTTGCTGTGCTGAATGAAGACGCCTCGGTCGCGTTTTTCACCACAGAGGGACGCGTTGTCGAGACGGCATTCGACACAGATGTCGTGTTGCATCCCGTCAAAAATTTTGCCGCGCATTTGAAAACTCTCGATGGCCCGGTTCGGCTGGACAAGGCCACTGCGCCGCTTGCCGTGTCGCACATCCTGTCTGAAGCGGGGGTGCAGATTGACTGGGCCGACGACCCGGCCGTCCTGCCAAAAGCTCAGAAAAACCCGACCGAGCTGAAAGGCGCCCGCGAAGCGCACCTGCGCGACGCCGCCGCCATGGTTGAGTTCCTGACCTGGTATGAGGCAGCGGATAAGAGCGCGCTGACCGAGATTGATCTGGTCGTCGCCCTTGAGGAGAAACGCCGCGCGTCAAACGCATTGCTTGATATTTCGTTTGAGACGATTGCCGGTGCCGGGCCAAACGGCGCAATCATGCATTACCGCGTCACCAAGGACACCAACCGCACGCTAAGCCCCGGTGATCTTGTTGTTTTGGACAGCGGTGGGCAGTACCGCGATGGCACCACCGACATCACGCGCACGCTGCGCGTCGGCGAGGTCGGAGACGAAGAAAAACGCTGCTTTACCCGTGTGTTGCAGGGCATGATCGCACTGTCTCGGGTGTATTTTCCGCAAGGACGAACAGGTCGCGATCTGGATCCCATTGCGCGCTATCCGCTGTTTGCGGCGCATCAGGATTTCAACCATGGCACCGGGCATGGGGTCGGTGCGTACCTGTCCGTGCATGAAGGCTCCGCGCGCATAAATCACCTTTCGGATATTGCCCTTCTTCCCGGCATGATCCTGTCAAACGAACCCGGTTATTACCGCGAAGGCGCGTTCGGCATTCGGCTGGAAAACCTCGTCGCCGTCGAAACCGCCACCTGCCCAGCTGGCGGCGACGCGGATCGCGAAATGCTGTCGTTTGAGACCCTGACCTTCGTGCCCGTCGACACCAGCCTTGTCGTTCCGGAAATGTTGTCCGGCGAGGAGCGTGCGTGGCTCAACGCCTATCACGCCACCTGCGTCGAGAAATTGGCGTCACGCCTCAGTGACGCTGCGTCGAACTGGCTGACCACAAGTTGTGCGCCAATTTAGCGCACGCATTTCACCGCAGGTCTGTTAAGGTCCCGCGAGATTCACCGACACGAGGACATACCATGAGCGATCACATCAAGATCCGCCCCGCGGACGGAAAATGGTCCATTCGCGCTGGCGGCGCTGTTTTGGGCGAAAGCTTTAATGCGCTGTCGGTGGTCGAAGGCGACAATCCCCCCGTGATTTATTTTCCAAAAGGGGATGTGGCGATGGCATTCCTGGACAAAAGCGCGACGGTCACAACCTGCCCGTATCGCGGCGAGGCACGCCATTATTCCATTCAGACCAAATCGACCCTGATTGAGGATGCGGGTTGGATCTATGACGCACCGATCGAAGAGCTTTCAGCGCTGAAAGATCACATCGCGTTCTATGCAGACAAAGCGACGGTCGAACGCATCTGACCGGCTAGCCGCCAAAACCCGTTGATATCACACCGCCACCGACCGCAGCGGCAACGCCTGTTGTCGTTGGCGACGACGTGGTCAGACCCCGTGCGACGCGCACCGCAAGATAGCCAAAAGCCTGCGCCTCTAACATGTCGCCGTTCAGGCCGGTGCTGTCGATGTTGTCCACGTCCATCGGCACCCGCGCACGAAGTTCGGCCATAAGGGCAGCGTTGTGACGCCCGCCCCCTGTGACCAGAACACGCGTTGGTGCTGTCGGGCAATGTTCCATCCCACGCGCCACGGCAGCGGCCGCGCAGGCGGCAAGGGTGCGCAGCGCATCGGCGTCGGGCAGATCAGCCACCAGAGCAGGTAAATCC
The DNA here is from genome assembly GCF_025140835.1 of Aliiroseovarius sp. M344. NCBI lineage: Bacteria > Pseudomonadati > Pseudomonadota > Alphaproteobacteria > Rhodobacterales > Paracoccaceae > Aliiroseovarius > Aliiroseovarius sp. M344. The sequence continues at coordinate 1,414,655 of NZ_CP081153.1, read as the reverse complement.
GGAAAGTCATTTCTGTCCAGTGACTTGGGTGGCATACGTTGGAAATAGGAATGGCTCAGAAACGCATCGACGATGGCGTTGTCAGCCGTGCCAGACATCGCCAGCAAGCCGCCCTCGTCGCGTGATTTTGCATGCCGGTTCTGCATCAGGTCATCCAGAGGCGCATTTGCCGGGCCGGTATCAAAGGCAAGGCACGCGCCGGGGGCCTCCGGTGCTGATTGCGACGGATCAACCCAAGTCACATTTCCCACGCCGCCCAGGTTCAGGAACACAAGCGGCGCGTCGGCTTTGATGTAGCGCGCGCAGGCGTGGTGAAAGAACGGGGCCAGTGGTGCGCCCTCGCCGCCCAACTTGACGTCAGCAGTGCGGAAATCCCAGACCACCGGCAGGTCAAGCGTTTGCGCCAGCGCCTGCCCATCCCCGGCTTGATGGGTGCCCAGCCCGCGCGGATCATGCGCGAAAGTCTGGCCGTGAAACCCCAACAACACAGGCATTGGATCATCCTGCATCAGTCGGTTTATCACCGCCAGATGAACAGCTTCGACAATGCGGGCCGCTGGCGCGACCTCGGGCGCATCGGGCCATTTGCCCAAAGCCCGCGCTAAAACCCGGCGCTGATCGTCTGTGAACGCTTCGAACGCAGCGGGTCCAAACGAGACGATACGGTCGCCATCCGTCTCAATCAGCGCCGCATCCACCCCGTCCATCGAGGTGCCGGACATGCACCCCAGCGCCCAGACCGGACCCTGCCCCAAACGGGTGCTTAGCGCCGCCTTGTCGAAGGTTTTCAACACGCTCTTTTCCTTTGCCCGCCCCACGTTTATACGGAGGGTTCAATACTCAGGATGGACCAAAAGAACATGACCTACCACCCAAAATCTGACTTCATGCGTGTGATGATCGAGCGCGGCTTTCTGGCCGATTGCACCGATTATCAGTCATTGGATGACGCACTGATTGCGGGGGTGGTGCCGGCCTATATCGGGTATGATGCGACAGCGCAGTCGCTGCATGTCGGGCATTTGATGAACATCATGGTGCTGCGGTGGTTGCAGAAATGCGGACACAAACCGATCACTCTGATGGGCGGCGGCACGACCAAAGTTGGGGACCCATCCTTCCGGTCGGACGAGCGGCCCTTGTTGGGACCAGACCAGATCGACGCCAACATCGCGGCGATGCAGCAGGTATTTGCGAAATTCCTGCGTTATGGTGATGGCGAAACAGACGCGATCATGCTGAACAACGCCGAATGGCTGGATGAACTGAATTACCTCGACTTCCTGCGCGATATCGGGCGGCATTTTTCGGTCAACCGGATGTTGTCCTTTGAAAGCGTGAAGTCACGGCTGGATCGTGAACAAAGCCTGAGCTTTCTTGAATTCAATTACATGATCCTGCAAGCCTATGATTTCCTGGAGCTAAACCGTCGCTATGACTGTTTGCTACAGATGGGCGGATCAGACCAGTGGGGCAACATTATCAACGGGATCGACCTGACCCGTCGTGTGCTCGATAACGAAATATTTGGCCTGACCACGCCGCTTCTGACCACGTCAGACGGACGCAAGATGGGCAAAAGCCAAGGCGGCGCAATCTGGCTGAATGCCGAGATGCTGTCGCCCTATGAGTTCTGGCAGTTCTGGCGCAACACCACGGATGCGGACACTGGTAAGTTTCTGAAAATCTTCACCGAATTGCCGGTCGAGGAGTGCGACCGCCTGGGCGCGCTGGATGGCGCTGAAATCAACGAGGCCAAGATCATTCTGGCCAACGAGGTCACCACCTTGCTGCACGGTGCAGACGCGGCCCGCGCTGCCGAAGCAACCGCACGCGAAGTGTTTGAAAAAGGCGGGGCCGGTGACGACCTTCCGACCCTGACGCTGACTGCTGGTGATCTAGGGGAAGGCATCTCGATCGTGCAGTTGTTCGTCAAATCCGGCTTGGCGAAGTCCGGAAAGGACGCCAAGCGCCTGATCACCGAAAATGGGGCCAAGGTGAATGACGAAGCTCTGACAGATGCGGGGCGCATGATCGTTGCCGATGAACTGGGGCAGCCGATGAAATTGTCGGCCGGCAAGAAGCGTCACGCCTTGGTGGTGCTGGAAGGCTGATCTGAACGGGCCTTGTGGCTCACTTCGTGAGCCTGAGGGGCGCTGCCCCTTTGGACCATATCCAAGATATGGCCCTACCCCGGGATATTTTTCGCCAGAAGAAAACAGGGATGTGTGAGGAGAATTGCTGTTTTTGCAGACGGCGGTTACCGTGGCCTCGAATGATATGACGAGGTTTCTATGACGCCTTTCAACCCCAATCTCATTGCCACGCTCCCACCCCCTGTTATGGAGGCGCGGCGATGGGTCGAGGGCACGGTGTTTGAAGCCGACCGCCCTTTGATCAATGTCAGTCAGGCCGCACCGGTCGATCCGCCGCCAGACGAGATGCGGCAGGCGATGGCCGACGCTGTTCTGCGCCAGTCCGAGGTGCATCTTTATGGACCCGTTCTGGGATTGCCAGCGCTGAGGTCTGAGTTGGCTTTCAACATGACGCGCCATTATGGCGGGGCTGTTGGGGCTGAGAACATTGCGATCACCTCGGGCTGCAATCAGGCGTTTTGCGCTGCGATTGCCACCCTTGCCGCGCCGGGCGATGAGGTCATTCTGCCGACGCCTTGGTATTTCAATCATAAAATGTGGCTGGACATGGGCGGGATCAACGCGGTGGCGTTGTCGACCGGACCTGATCTGGTGCCGGACGCGGACGCGGCTGACGCCATGATCACTTCGCGCACCCGGGCGATTGTGCTGGTCTCACCCAACAACCCGACCGGTGTCGAGTATGCGCCGTCGGTCGTCGCCGCTTTCCGCGATCTTGCCCGCCGCCGGGGCATCGCCTTGATCATTGACGAAACCTATCGTGATTTTCATTCGCGGCCCGGTGCGCCGCATGAGGTGTTTGTCGATCCCGACTGGCACGACACGGTGATCCATCTTTACAGCTTCTCGAAATCCTACCGGCTGACCGGACATCGCGTCGGGGCGATCGCCACGTCGCCCCAGCGGTTGGCCGAGGTCGAGAAGTTTCTGGACACGGTTACCATTTGTCCGGCGCAGCTTGGCCAGTACGCGGCCTTGTGGGGGTTGCGCAATCTGGACAATTGGTTGGGGGTCGAGCGCGAGAAGATTTTGGCGCGCGCTGCTGCAATGCGAGCGGGGTTTGCGCCGCTGACTGATCAGGGGTGGCAGCTGATGGGATGCGGGGCTTATTTTGCTTATCTTCAGCATCCGTTCGACATGCCGTCCGATGCGCTGGCGCGGGCACTGGTCGACCAAAGCGCGATCCTGGCATTGCCCGGAACGATGTTCACACCTTCAGGTGACGCGGCTGGTGCGACGCAGATGCGCGTGGCCTTTGCAAATATAGATGAAACCGGCATTGCCGAGGTTCAGAAACGGCTGGCCGGGTTCCGCCCCTGACCGTGACGTATCAACAGATATTGGCATTCCCGGCTGGCTCACCTAAAACCTTTGCAAACAGGTGGTAAAAGGAACACGCGTATGGCAACCGGCAAGACATCCCGCACCTTTGGCTGGATCCTGATGGGTCTGGTGATGGTGGGGCTCGTGGGCTTTGGCTCGACCAATTTCGGCGGCTCTGTGCGGTCTGTTGCGACCGTGGGCGAAACCGAAGTGGACGCCAATCGGTATCTGCGCGAGTTGCAATCGGAAATGAATGCGTTTCAGGCCGAAACCGGGCAGCGTCTGACGATGGAAATGGCGCGCGGTATTGGGCTGGATCAGCAGGTCTTGGCCCGTGTGATCGCCACGGCAGCGCTGGAGGATGAAACCGCGCGGCTGGGCATTTCGGTTGGGGATGAAGAATTGCGCAAGCGCATTGTCGATATTCCTGCTTTCAAAGGGGTTGATGGCAAGTTTGATCGCGACGGCTATACATTTGCGTTGGAACAATCCGGGCTGACCGCGTCGGAGTTTGAAAAGAGCCTGCGAGACGAGGTGAGCCGCCAAATTCTGCAAGCAGCGGTCGCCAATGGGGTGTCAACCCAACCCAGCTATGTCGATACGCTTTTCGGATACGCCCGTGAAACACGTGATTTCACTTGGGCCACGATGAGCGTTGACCGATTGAGCACACCGGTCCCTGCCCCCACTGACGACGCACTGACCACATATTACGAGGCCCATCCACAGGATTTCACCCTGCCTGAGATCAAGGTGATCAGCTATGCGTGGCTGAACCCCGAGGATGTGATCCCAACGATCACCATCAGTGACGAGCAAATTCGCGCGCTGTATGACGAACGCGCCTCGGAATACCTTGTGCCGGAACGCCGGATGGTCGAGCGACTGGTGTTTAATACGGCGGATGACGCGCAGGCGGCCGCAGATGCTATTGCAGCGGGCGAAAAGACCTTCGAAGAACTGGTCGCAGACCGGAACCTGCAGCTGTCTGATATAGACCTTGGCGACTTGCCCAGAGACGAGTTGGGGGCAGCGGGTGACGCCGTTTTTGATCTGGAAGAACCCGGTGTGACGGGGCCGCATGACAGCGACCTTGGACCGGCACTGTTTCGTATGAATGCGATCCTTGCCGCCCGTGACACCAGCTTTGACGACGCGCGTGAGGAATTGCACGGCGAACTGGCCGCCGATGCTGCGCGGCGTCTGATCAGCGATATGGTGGCCGAACTTGACGACCAAATGGCCGGTGGTGCGACGATCGAAGAGGTCGCAAAAAGCCATAACATGCAGCTTGGAACCTTGAACTGGACCGCTGGGGACAGCGAAGGCATTGCGGCTTATGACGCGTTCCGCGAGGTTGCAGAAGTTGTCACGACAGACGATTTTCCGGAAATCACCCTGCTAGAGGATGGCGGCGTCTTTGCGCTCCGTCTGGACGAGTTGCAAGCGCCGCGTTTGCAAGAACAAGCAGAAGTGGCCGACGCGGTTCGGGCCGGTTGGGACGCCGAGAAGCGGCTCGACCTTCTGGCCGAAGAGGCGCGCGCGCTGATCCCGCAACTTGAGAACGGCGAAAGCCTGTCGTCCCTGGGACTGACCGAAGTGATCGAGCAAGACCAAACCCGGGAAGCTTTTGTGGAAGGCACCCCGCCCAACTTCATGCGCGAGGTCTTCGGGATGGAGCCGGGAAGCTGGCGCGTTCTGGAAAGTAGCGACAATGTTGTTCTGGTCCGGCTGGATGCCATTCAACCTGCCGAACAGGACAGCGACGACGCCAAAACACTAAAGGCGAATTTCGCAACCGGCACCGCCCAGGAAATCGCGTTGGATGTCGAAAATGCCTTTGCCCGCGCCGTACAGAACCGCGCCGGCATCGAGTTGAACCGCGCCGTCATCAATGCAGTAAACGCCCAGCTTCAGTGACCTGCAGCCACGCGACCGGAAAGGATACCCAATGGCTCTGACACCCTCGTTCGAGGATTTCGAGGCCGGTTGGAATGCCGGAAAGAACCAGGTGATCTTTACCCGCCTGGCCGCCGATCTGGACACCCCGGTGAGCCTGATGCTGAAACTGACCGAAGCCCGGCGCGACAGTTTCATGCTGGAAAGTGTGACCGGGGGCGAGGTCCGTGGCCGCTATTCCATCGTTGGCATGAAGCCCGATCTGATCTGGGAATGTCGCGGCGACCAAGCCCGCATCAACAGAAAGGCCCGATTTGACGCCGATGCGTTCGAGGTGATGGACGGCAACCCGTTGGACAGTTTTCGCGCGGTTCTGGCTGAAAGCCAGATCGAGCTGCCCGCAGACCTGCCCGCCGCGTCTGCGGGACTGTTTGGCTATCTTGGCTATGACATGATCCGGTTGGTCGAACACCTGCCGGATGTGAACCCCGATCCTTTGGGCCTTCCCGATGCGATGATGATGCGACCCTCCGTGGTTGCGGTTCTGGATGGGGTCAAGGGAGAGGTGACGCTTGTGTCACCTGCTTTTGTGGGCTCTGGTCTGACGGCCAAAGCAGCTTATGCACAGGCTGCCGAACGGGTGATGGACGCGCTGCGCGACCTGGACCGGGCAATACCGGGCGAGACGCGGGATCTGGGTGAAGCGCGCGCGCTTGGCCCGCTGGTCTCAAACTTCAACAAGCCGGATTATCTGGCAGCCGTCGAGGCGGCCAAAGACTACATTCGAGCGGGCGACATTTTCCAGGTTGTGCCCAGCCAACGCTGGACACAGAACTTCCCCCTGCCCCCGTTTGCGCTCTATCGCAGCCTGCGGCGGACCAATCCGTCGCCCTTCATGTTTTATTTCAACTTTGGCGGCTTTCAGGTCGTGGGTGCCTCGCCGGAAATCCTAGTGCGGGTCTTTGACCGAGAGGTCACGATCCGCCCGATCGCCGGCACCCGCCCGCGCGGCAAAACGCCGGAAGAAGACAAGGCATTGGAAGCAGACCTTCTGGCTGACCAGAAGGAATTGGCCGAGCATCTGATGTTGCTGGATCTGGGGCGCAACGACGTGGGCCGGGTTGCCAAAATTGGCACTGTTCGTCCAACTGAAGAGTTCATCATCGAACGCTACAGCCATGTGATGCATATCGTCTCGAACGTGGTGGGCGAGTTGAGCGAAGACCACGACGCCTTGTCTGCGTTCTTCGCCGGCATGCCAGCGGGCACGGTCTCTGGCGCACCAAAAGTGCGCGCGATGGAGATCATCGACGAGCTGGAGCCTGAAAAACGCGGCGTTTATGGCGGCGGCGTTGGGTACTTCAGTGCGGGCGGCGATATGGATATGTGTATCGCCCTGCGCACCGCTGTGGTGAAGGACGAGAAGCTTTATATTCAGGCAGGCGGTGGTGTTGTTTATGACAGCGATCCTGAGGCCGAATATGAGGAAACGGTGAACAAGTCGAAGGCGATCCGACGGGCCGCCGAGGATGCGGCGATGTTCACGCGAGGCGGCAATTAAAGCGTTTCGAATGAAACCTGAGACAGGGTTCATTCGAAACGCAGTTCAACATTTCAGCGTTTCGCGCGTTTCGCCAAAACCTGTTATTCAGGTTTCTCTTGAAACGCTTTCGGGGCGCAAATAGGGGCTTTGCCCCTCGGCCTGCGGCCTTCACCCCAGGATATTTAAGGCCAGAAGAAGCGGTGGCTCTTTCGGCATCACCACTTCGAGGGTTGGGGCGTAGTGCGGCTTTATCCGCCCATCATCCAGGTGCCTTTTGGCCAGAAGGCATGGAAGGCAAAGGCGAAGAGCACGTCGTGGGGCACATCGCGCCCATTGGCATCGCGCACACGGATTGTGCCCACGTCGCGACCCTTTGCGATCCGGGCGGTGTCCAGCGCGGAGGCCTGCCCGGCGGACCAACTGATCACCAGACCGGATTCGCGAATTTCGCCTTCTTTTGACAGTCGGGAGACCGGCCACGCGCGCGCGCCAACGCGCACGACGCGGGCCAATGCGGGAACGCCGTGAGGGGGTTGTTCGCCGGTAAAAAACGGGTATGGGCGGTTGCGGCTGTCATACCCCGCATAGGGGTTTTGACCATAGGGTCGGCGCGCCTTTGGTTGGGCCATGACAAGCCCGTCGGGGTTGCGGCGGGCAAACTCTGCCCAGCTTTCCATCCATGCTGGCAATTGTTTCAACTGCTTGCCGTTGTGTTTTCCGACAATTCCTTCGCCGATCGCCTGCTGCCACCAGCTTTCTGTTTCAACGTCATACATTACCATGTCGGAGTTTCTGAGTTTCCCGGTCACCCCGAACGTGAGTGTCTTGCCGCCCACCCTGCGGTCAAACACCATGCCGGAGTTGCACAGCGGGCAGAAGGTGACAGCCACAGGCATCCCGCCGACGCGGTCATTTACGATCTCGTGCCAGGTGAGATAGCGCAGCGGATAGGCGCGCGGTTGGGCACCCTTCAGTTCAAGGGTGATCACCGGCTCGCGCGCGGCCAGTTTGGTTTCGTTGCCAACCTTGACGAATTTCGGATCGCTAATTGCGGGAATGCCGTCACGGCCGGGGCCACCAGACAGGATTTCGGACCAGTTATCGACATTGGTTCGCGTGAAGTCGGTTTTGGGAAATTCTGATGCCCAGTCGCGCGGCTCGGCCCGCGCCTCATGCGCCCATAGCCCTATCGTGATGGCGAGCATCGTCAGGATGATACGCATGGGGCCTCTCCTTTATATCTGTCTGGAATTACCCTGACAGAGAAAGAAGAAGCCCCATAGCCCCCCTCACGGGGGTTTGAGCGATTGTGCGCGGGGCCTATTCGACGACGCGCATTGAGATCATCACGTCTGGAGCGCTAGTCACCGCCCCGTTGGGGCCGTCGCCGCGTTTGATCGCCTGCACCACATCAAAGCCGTCTGTCACATGGCCGACAACAGTGTATTGACCGTCCAGGTTGGAACTAGGGGCGAACATGATGAAGAACTGGCTGTTCGCTGAATTGGGGCTTTGCGACCGGGCCATCCCGACCGTGCCAGCCACGAAGGGTTCATCCGAAAACTCCGCTGGCAGGTCAGGATAGCTAGACCCACCCATCCCCGCACGCCCGCCATTGCCGTCGGCCTTGCCAAACGCGACATCGCCAGTTTGGGCCATGAAACCTTCGATCACTCGGTGAAAGATCACATTGTCATAGGTGCCGTCATTGGCAAGTTGGACAATACGTTCGACATGCTTTGGGGCCAGATCGGGGCGCAGAGTGATGACAACCTTGCCCTCGGCCTCGCCCGCGATGGTCAGTTCAACTTTTGGTGCATCACCAAGCGCCGCCGTATCCACTTCGGGCGGCGAGGATGGCCAGAGCGCATACACCGCATAGCCCACGACAATGGCGACCCCAGCCAGAAACGCTATCCAGAAGGTCCGCTTGTCGCGTTTGCCATATCCGTCAGACATCTGCGGCCACCTTGACCGAAATCATCACGTCGGGTTCCGCTGGCGGCTCGCCACGTGTGATCGCATCCACATGTTCCATCCCTGAAGTCACCCGACCATAAACCGTGTATTGGCCGTTCAGGAAATTGTTGTCTTTGAAGTTGATGAAAAACTGGCTGTTGGCCGAGTTGGGGTCTTGCGACCGGGCCGCGCCCAGCGTGCCACGATCATGGGGCAACTTTGAGAACTCCGCAGGCAGGTTTGGCAGGGATGAACCACCCGTGCCCGCATGGCGCAGGGTCATCGGGTCTTTGCCATTGGCCACGTCACCGGTTTGCGCCATGAAACCGTCGATCACCCGGTGAAAGACAACCCCATCATATTCGCCTGCCCGCGCCAATTCTTTCATGCGCTCGCTGTGCTTGGGAGCCACATCGGATAGAAGTTCGATCACCACTGTGCCGCCTTTCAGCTCCATCAGAATGGTGTTTTCGGGGTCTTTGTAATCGGCCATCTGGGCCTCCTTCTGGTTCTTGTTTTTGGTTCACATTTGCGGGCCAACCTATGCCCCTGCGAGACAAGATGAAAGAGGTGCTTGGCGCATTTTGCCGACCAACCCCGTTGACCCCAGCCCGGATATGTTGTGCAACTGCAGCAGCCTTGAGGGAGAGACCGATGACCTGGAAAACACTCGACGACATGGAACTGGACGGCAAAGTTGTGCTGACGCGCGTGGATATCAACGTGCCGGTCGAGAACGGACAGGTCACAGATGACACACGAATCCAGCGGATATTGCCGACAATTCGCGACATCCTGGCGGCGGGCGGCAAGCCGGTTCTGCTGGCTCATTTCGGACGCCCCAAAGGTCAGCGTGTACCGGACATGTCATTGTCAGTTGTGCGCCCTGCGCTGGAGGTAGCACTGGGAAGCCCGGTGAAATTTGCTGAGGATTGCATCGGCGGTCCGGCCAAGAAAGCAGTGGCGGCTTTGCAAAGCGGCGACGTGCTGCTTCTGGAAAACACCCGATTCCACGAAGGTGAAACGAAAAATGACGGCAGCTTTGCGGCCTCTTTGGCGGCCTTGGGCAATGTGTATTGCAACGATGCGTTTTCGGCGGCCCACAGGGCGCATGCCTCAACCGAAGCGTTGGCCCGGCTTTTGCCGTCCTGTGCCGGGCGTTTGATGCAAGCCGAATTGTCCGCACTGGAAGCCGCGCTTGGCGCGCCTGAACGCCCACTGGTTGCAGTGGTTGGCGGCGCCAAGGTGTCCACCAAACTTGATCTTCTGGGCAATCTGGTTGGCCGGGTGAACGCGCTGGTGATCGGTGGCGGAATGGCCAATACGTTCCTTGCCGCGCAAGGCATTGATGTGGGGAAATCACTGGCCGAACACGACATGGCAGACACGGCGCGCGCCATTCTGGAAAAAGCCGAAGACAAAGGCTGCCAGATTGTTCTTCCGTCAGACGTGGTCGTCGCCCGCGAATTCGCCGCCGGTGCGGAAAACGAGGTTGTCGCAGTCAATGCCTGCCCTTCAGACGCCATGATCCTTGACGCCGGTCCGGCGACGGTTGCGCGTATTGCGGAGGTGTTTGAACAGGCCAAGACGCTGATCTGGAACGGTCCGCTGGGCGCGTTTGAGATCGAACCGTTTGATGCCGCAACGAACGCCGCCGCGCAAAAGGCCGCACAATTGTCGGCGGCGGGATCGCTTGTTTCGGTGGCAGGTGGCGGGGATACAGTTGCCGCGCTGAACAAAGCTGATGCGGCCAAGGACTTCACCTATATCTCGACCGCCGGTGGCGCTTTCCTTGAATGGATGGAGGGAAAAGAGCTTCCTGGCGTGGCAGCACTTTCAGAATAAAACGCTGACATTGTTGCACAAAATCAACCCTGCAAGCCGAAGGCTCGCAGGGCTTTTTTGTGCGGATTTCTGACTTGACTATAATCTGAGTATTTTAGTAAGTTATAAATATCAGCCAGTCGCTCGCGCGGCCAGCCGGAGACCTGAGAGCCGAACGGCCCACCCCGACAGGAGCGCGACATGACACCTTTACGTGACGGACCAGTGCTGGCCCGAACAGACATTCCATCGCCCTTTCCCATCCTGCACGACCTGAGATCTCTGGTCGCGTGGATCAACGCTTGCCTTGAAGGACGCCAGATATGACCGCCCCTTTGCCGACAACAGCATTTGACGTGGCCGACCAACCTGCGCCGCCCAAACATGACGCTTTGACGCTGACCCGTTTCGGAAAGAAGGCACAGATCGTGCTGAACGACATGGTCTATACGCTGACAATCACGCGGGCAGGCAAGTTGATCTTGACGAAGTGACCCCTGTCACCCCGGCAGTCGCAACACGCATTGGAAAAGCGCGCCCTTCCCCGGCGCGGGCCCAGTCTTCTGCGCTACGTTAGCGCCAGCACAATTGCATGGTTCGGTCCACTCGCCTAGAACGGGGGAAATTCAGCCAGATTGAACGGGACCGATATGCCAAACCAAGCACAGATGGATCAGATTAAAGCCGGCCAAGGCTTCATTGCAGCCCTCGACCAATCGGGCGGGTCGACCCCAAAGGCATTGCGTCTTTATGGCGTGGAAGAAGACAGCTATTCCGGCGATGCTGAAATGTATGACCTGATCCATGCCATGCGGTCGCGTATCGCGCAGGCTCCGGCGTTCACTGGCGACAAAGTGGTCGGCGCAATCCTGTTTGAGATGACCATGGACCGCGAAATCGGCGGCAAACCCACCGCAACTTACATGTGGGACGAACGTGGCGTGGTGCCCTTTCTGAAGGTCGACAAAGGCCTGACCGATGAGGAAAACGGTGTTCAGTTGATGAAACCGATGCCCGATCTGGATGCGTTATGTACACGTGCGGTGAAAGCCGGTGTGTTTGGCACCAAAATGCGGTCCGTTATTAACGCGGCCAACGCAGAGGGCATCAAGGACATCGTGGCCCAGCAAATTGCCGTGGGTAAACAGATCATCGGCCATGGCCTGGTGCCGATCCTAGAACCCGAAGTGAATATCTCGATCGCAGACAAAGCGGCAGCGGAAGACCTTCTTCTTGCTGAATTGAAAGCACAACTTGATACGCTGTCGGACGACCAGACCGTCATGTTGAAGCTGACCCTGCCGGAGACGCCCAACCACTATAAAGCCTTGGTTGATCACCCGCGTGTGGCCTCTGTCGTGGCCCTGTCAGGTGGGTATTCCCGCGCAGAGGCGAACGCGCGTCTGTCGAAAAACACAGGCATGATCGCAAGCTTCTCGCGCGCCCTGACCGAAGGCCTGTCGGCCCAGCAAACGGATGCAGAGTTCAACGCGACCATCTCGGACACGATTGACAGCATTTACCAAGCTTCGATCGCGGGCTAAGACTGCGAACAGAAAGACCAACGCCCGCGGCCCTCGCTGCGGGAGCGTCCGTCTCGGGGCTGGAGTTCTGGCGCAGATTCGGCGACAACTGGTGCACTTTCCCATCTGGCTCAATCCTGCTGTCCGGTGCTGTCGCCACAATACTGCGTGACGCCCGACCCGGCGGCAGCCATCCTGTTTATGATCCGATCCGCCTAATGACGCGTACGGTCATACGATCTATAACGGCGACGCTGCAGATGGTCTTGCCGTATCTCAGCTGGTCGAAGCGCCAGATCGCTTTTTTTCTCCAGCGATTCGATTTGGGATTCACAAGGCGAATCACCTGTGTCATAGTTCCCTTGCACCACCCGAAAAGAGGTGGGCAAGAGGCAGTACATACAGATAGGAAGCCTATGGGCGCACCTCGTACACAAGCTGGATTTGGTGGAGCGATCTACTTTGTCGTGATCGTGGGCCTTGGCCTATATTTCACCTTTGCCAGTGTACAGGGCGACTATGGATTGTTCCGTCGCGTTCAAATCGAGGCTGAGACACGTGCGCTTATGAAAGAGCGTGACGTGCTCTCGGCCGAGATTGCCGCCCTCTCGAACAAAACTCACCGCCTGTCCGATGAATATCTGGATATGGATCTACTGGATGAGCAAGCCCGCTCGGTTCTGGGGATGGTCCGCGGCGACGAGGTGGTATTGCGCTGATCATTGCGCAGCATTTTTCTGTCATCCGAAACCATGCACAGGGCGCAACCCCGCCATGGTCTCCCTACGTCAAGTTTTTGTCGACCTGAAGGTCTGGTTTCTGTATAAGGTAGTTTAACACTAAACTACCGCCCAAAACATACTGACGCCAGGAGGAGGACGCTGTATGGCAGCCCGCAAAAGCGCCCAGAAAAAGCCAGCTAAATCAAACACATCAAAAGAAGAGCTTCTTGCCCACTATCGCGAGATGCTGCTTATCCGTCGATTCGAGGAAAAATCAGGCCAGTTATATGGCATGGGTTTGATCGGCGGGTTTTGCCACCTATACATCGGTCAAGAGGCCGTCGTTGTGGGGCTTGAGGCTGCTGCACAAGAGGGCGACAAACGCCTGACCTCTTACCGCGATCACGGCCACATGCTTGCTTGTGGGATGGACCCAAAAGGTGTCATGGCCGAGTTGACCGGGCGCGAAGATGGTTATTCGCGCGGCAAGGGCGGCTCGATGCACATGTTTTCGACCGAAAAGCACTTCTATGGCGGTCATGGGATCGTTGGTGCGCAGGTGCCGATCGGCACCGGTTTGGCATTTGCGGACAAGTATCTGGAAAATGGCGGCGTGACCTTCGCCTATTTCGGTGACGGCGCAGCCAACCAAGGTCAGGTTTATGAAAGCTTCAACATGGCCTCGCTGTGGCAATTGCCGGTGATCTATGTCGTCGAGAATAACCAATATGCGATGGGCACGTCGTTGCAGCGCGCCAGTTCGACCCCTGACATTTATACCCGCGGCGAAGCCTTTGGCATTCCCGGCGAAGCGGTCGATGGCATGGACGTTCTGGCGGTGAAAGAAGCCGGGCTGCGCGCCACGGAACACTGCCGATCAGGCAATGGCCCCTATATTCTGGAAATGAAAACATACCGGTATCGCGGTCACTCGATGTCGGACCCGGCCAAGTACCGGACCCGCGAAGAAGTGCAGAAAGTACGCGAGGAACGCGACGCGATCGAGCATGTGCGCGAGCTTCTGCTGCAGGGCAAACATGCCTCCGAGGATGAATTGAAGGCCATCGACAAGGAAATCAAAAGCATCGTCAACGAGGCTGCTGAATTCGCGAAAAACAGCCCGGAACCCGCGCTCGAAGAGCTGTGGACCGATATTTACGCCTAATCCCGGACAGAGGAGAAGAAAGAATGGCTACTGAAGTATTGATGCCCGCCCTGTCCCCCACCATGGAAGAGGGAACACTGGCAAAATGGCTCGTAAAAGAAGGTGACACCGTCTCATCTGGTGACATCCTTGCCGAAATTGAAACCGACAAGGCGACGATGGAATTCGAGGCGGTGGACGAAGGGATCATCGGTAAGATCCTCGTCGAAGAAGGCACCGAAGGCGTCAAGGTGAATACACCGATCGCTGTGCTGATCGAGGACGGTGAAAGTGCGGATGATATCGCGGCTCCTGCTCCGGCACAGGCTGCCTCGGCAGCGCCCGAAGTTGCTGCCGCGCCTGCTGTTGAAAAAGTCGCCGCACAGCCGATCACGCCTGTTGTTGTCGCGGAACCTGACATTCCAGCCGGCACCGAAATGCGCGCAACCACTGTGCGTGAAGCGCTTCGTGACGCGATGGCCGAGGAAATGCGCGCCGACGGCACCGTGTTCCTGATGGGCGAGGAGGTCGCGGAATACCAAGGCGCCTATAAGATCAGCCAAGGCTTGCTGGACGAATTTGGTGCCAAACGCGTAATCGACACGCCGATAACCGAGCACGGTTTCACCGGTCTTGCCACTGGTGCCGCGATGGGTGGTTTAAAGCCGATTGTCGAGTTTATGACCTTCAACTTCGCCATGCAGGCGATTGACCACATCATAAACACCGCTGCCAAGACGCGCTATATGTCGGGCGGGCAGATGTCCTGCCCGATTGTGTTCCGCGGTGCCAACGGTGCCGCGGCCCGTGTGGGCGCACAGCACTCTCAGGATTACGCCGCGTGGTACGCGCAAATTCCGGGTCTGCATGTGGCAATGCCCTACTCGGCCTCTGACGCCAAAGGGTTGTTGAAATCAGCCATCCGTGACCAGAACCCGGTCGTGTTCCTGGAAAACGAATTGCTGTATGGCCAAAGCTTCGATGTGCCCGTCATGGACGACTACACCGTTCCGTTTGGCAAGGCGCGCATCTGGCGCGAAGGGACTGATCTGACCATCGTCAGCTTCGGCATCGGCATGAAATACGCGTTGGAAGCCGCTGATGCGCTGGCTGAAGACGGGATATCAGCCGAGGTCATTGACCTGCGGACCCTGCGCCCGATGGATACGCCGACCGTGATCCAGTCCGTGATGAAAACCAATCGCTGCATCACGGTGGAAGAAGGCTGGCCGGTTGCCTCAATCGGCGGTCACATTTCATCCGTTTTGATGCAGGAGGCGTTCGATTACCTCGACGCGCCGGTGATCACCCTGACGGGTAAGGACGTGCCCATGCCCTATGCCGCCAACCTTGAAAAGCTTGCACTCGTGACCACAAAAGAGGTCATCGATGCCGCCAAAGCCGTAACCTATCGCTAAGGAGACCTGACATGGCTACCGAAATACTAATGCCCGCCCTGTCGCCCACGATGGAAGAAGGCACGCTGGCGAAATGGCTGGTCAAAGAAGGTGACGAGGTCGCATCTGGCGACCTTCTGGCCGAGATCGAAACCGACAAAGCGACGATGGAGTTTGAAGCCGTTGATGAAGGCATCATCGGTAAAATCCTTGTCGCCGAGGGCACTGAAGGCGTGAAGGTGAACACCGCCATCGCAATCCTTGTCGAAGAAGGCGAAGAGGTCGGCGACGTTGCCGCAAGTGCGCCCGCCGCCCCGGCGGCTGCAAAAGCGGAAACCGCGCCTGCTGCAGCTGAGGCCGCAGCACCCACCCCTGCCGCCGCTGCCCCGCAAGCCTCTGATGGGACGCGTATTTTTGCGTCCCCGCTGGCTCGTCGTATCGCGGCGGACAAAGGGTTGGACCTGACCCAGATCCAAGGCTCTGGCCCCAAAGGACGGATCATCAAGGCGGACGTCGAAGGCGCGACCGCCGCGCCGAAAGCCGCACCCGCCGCGGCAAGCGCGCCTGCCGCAACCGCAGCCGCCCCTGCCCCGACCGTATCGGCCGGCGCCGTGGCTGCGATGTATGAAGGTCGCACGTTCGAAGAGGTTAAACTGGACGGGATGCGCAAAACCATTGCCGCGCGCCTGTCGGAAGCCAAGCAGACCATCCCGCATTTCTATCTGCGTCGTGACATCAAGCTGGATGCACTGCTTGCGTTCCGCGGTCAGCTGAACAAGCAGCTGGAATCGCGCGGCATAAAGCTGTCGGTCAATGACTTCATCATCAAAGCTGTCGCCATTGCACTTCAACAAGTGCCGGAAGCCAACGCGGTCTGGGCCGGAGATCGCGTATTGCAGATGAAGGCCTCTGACGTGGCTGTGGCCGTGGCCATCGAAGGTGGCCTGTTCACGCCCGTGTTGCAGGATGCCGAGCAGAAGTCGCTGTCCAGCTTGTCGACTCAGATGAAAGATCTGGCGTCACGTGCACGCGACCGCAAACTTGCGCCGCATGAATACCAAGGCGGCAGCTTCGCGATCTCGAACCTTGGGATGTTCGGTATCGACAATTTCGACGCCATCGTGAACCCGCCCCACGCGGGCATTCTGGCGGTGGGCAGCGGTGTGAAGAAGCCGGTGGTCGGCGCGGACGGAGAATTGACAACCGCCACAGTGATGAGCGTCACCATGTCGGTTGATCACCGGGTGATCGATGGCGCCATAGGTGCGAACCTGCTGAAGGCGATTGTTGAAAACCTCGAAAATCCGATGACGATGCTGGCGTAACGTCACATTCGAAACCCCAAATCTATTGACATGGCTCAAGGCGGATCAATTCGCCTTGAGCCATGTGCTTTTCCAACACCTGGACAACTGGAGAAGCAGATGGATTTCAAAACACTACTCGACGACACGTCGGCCAACACGGACAGCTTTCGTGCCATTCAGCCAGACGCGGCAAAGGGGTTCGTCGGTATGCACCGCGCCGCTATGGGTAACGGCGCGCTGTCGACAAAAGACAAAGAGTTGCAATGCATCGCGATCGGAATTGCCAAGCAATGCAATGACTGCATCGGGTTTCATGTCCGTGCCGCGATCAAAGCAGGCGCAACCCGCGATGAAATCGCGGAAACCGTGTCGGTTGCCATCATGATGGGCGGTGGCCCGGGCTATATGTACGGCGCGCGGGCCCTACAAGCCTTTGACCAGCTTTCACAATAAGCGGCCTGTCAGACAAAACAAAAGGGCGGCGCTATCGCGTCGCCCTTCCTCTATTCGCGGGTGAGTCACCCTGCTTTTGCGTGTCGGTTACCCGGCAACGGCGACCAGAAAAAGGGCTGAAAAGCCAACCACTGTCGCAAGCCAAATCTGTTTCATCTCGGATCTCCGATCATTGTCCACAGCTCCGTATAGATGAAGTCGCCAGATCAAAACATTGATTTATCGCAAGTTTGCGGATTTCCGCCGAGTGCTATTGGATCAGCCGCTGATCCATGTTGATCGAGGGGCAATCGCACCCTGCCTCGCCAACGATCCGCGCCGGAACGCCCGCGACGGTCTTGTGGCTTGGCACGTCTTCCAACACGACAGAGCCCGCCGCAATGCGCGAACAGGTGCCAACCTTGATGTTGCCAAGCACCTTTGCGCCCGCGCCAATCAGCACGCCGTCGGCGATCTTCGGGTGGCGATCTTCGTCTTCCTTGCCGGTGCCGCCAAGCGTCACGGAATGCAGCATCGATACGTTGTCACCAACCACAGCCGTTTCACCGATAACGATCGAATGAGCGTGGTCAATCATGATGCCCCGCCCGATCCGCGCGCCGGGGTGAATGTCGATGCCATAGACTTCGGAACACCGCATCTGGATGAAATAGGACAAATCTTTGCGCCCCTGCTTCCACAGGTAGTGGCCAAGCCGATAGGCCTGCATCGCCTGAAAACCTTTGAAATAGAGCACCGGCTGCAACATACGGTGGCAGGCCGGGTCACGATCAAGAACTGCGGTGATATCGGCGCGCGCTGCGTCGGACAGATCCGGGCAATCCGCATAGGCCTCGTCGGCGATTTCGCGCAGCAGCACCATGCTCATCTCGTTCGAGCTGAGCTTGGCGGCAAATCGGTAAGACAGCGCTTTTTCCAAGGTCCGGTGATGCAACACACAGGCATGGATCAGGCCGCCCAACAATGGCTCGTCCGCGACGGCCTGGCGGGCTTCGTGGGTAATCCGGTCCCAGACAGGTTCGATTTCGGTTACAATTGCGCGCTTCTCAGCCATGGTCATCCCTCATGTTGAAGCCATTCCCTACACCAGATAGGGTCAGAGTTCAAAATTCAAACCCGTGGTAGCACGGATAACAGACATGAATGAATCCCAAATCGCGACATATCGCGCACAATTGACCGAAGCGCTTAACGCGCTGGACCGAAGCGATGCCCGCGGGGCATCCGCGCAAAAGACCGTCGTGTTGGATCAACAGGCTGTTGGACGGCTCAGTCGCATGGATGCGTTGCAAAACCAAGCCATGGCGAAGGCCACCGGCGCCCGACGCGCGGCCCAACGCACCCGCATCCATGCCGCGTTTGCGCGGATGGA
The DNA here is from genome assembly GCF_025140835.1 of Aliiroseovarius sp. M344. NCBI lineage: Bacteria > Pseudomonadati > Pseudomonadota > Alphaproteobacteria > Rhodobacterales > Paracoccaceae > Aliiroseovarius > Aliiroseovarius sp. M344. The sequence goes on along the minus strand of NZ_CP081153.1, from coordinate 1,396,033 downwards.
CGTTAGCGAGTTCGGCTTTTGCGAAGATTGCGGCGAAGACATTCCACTGGGTCGGCTTGATCTTGATCCCTGCGCCACAAAATGCGTCAGCTGCGCCTCTGGCTAGCCGCCGCACGTCGGTCATTTCTTGCCTTCAGCGCTGCAAACACCGTCAACATGCAATCAACATAATCAGGGTCATTGAGGAATGGTTCAGCAGCGCGCGGCAGGCACAACGCAACCGACCCAAGGCTTCCATTGCCCCAAGTCGGATGCGCCCGGCCGATAACCAGCCGATATCTGTCGGCGGCTTCTGCGCGGTGTAGCATCTCCAGCATCGCGCCGGGCCGCTTGCCGGCCGGAAGTGCCAGAAGGGCACAACCGGCCGCGGCGACATCGCCTGGCAAAACGGGGCGCACAGGTTACAGCGCCACATCAAGCCGGGCAAAAGGCCCAGGACCAAACCGGTCCGAGATTTGCGCCACTTCGACGGTGTAACCGCCGCTGACAATGTCAGCGCTGCGCATGGTCGCATCATATGTCCAGGCCGTGTGCGTTACCTCAAGCTGACGCTTGACCGACCCCCCGTCGATGATGCGCACCCGGTAGCGTTCAGACCCCTCGCCCAAAGGCACGTCGCCGTCGCCCCAACTGTCGCCATCTATCCGGGTGCGGCGAATCCAGCTGATCGTATGTGCACCAGCCGTATCGCGCACCGACAGGTGAACCGGCGCGTAGGGACGCAGGCCAATTCCTTTGAACGCATGCACCTGATGCAAAAAGGACGGATCAGACAACGGTTTTCGGGCCGGGCCAATTCGGTAATGTCGGTTCAACCCGCGCGCCGATGACGCCAGCCTGACCTGAGCCTGATGCCCGCCTAGCAACACGAAATAGCTGCCCTCTGGCCATGTCGCCGGTGCCACCGCGTCGGTCCCCGCCTGCCCGCGCAATCGCAAAGTCAGGTCATATGTCCGGTCGCCAACCAATTCGGCCCCGGCAAACTGGAACACTTCCCAATTGTCCGGGCTACCGTCACCAATCGCGGCCACATTCGCGCCGTTCAACATATCGTCGATCGACGCTGCAAACAGCGTGCCATCAGTCAACTTCACCCGCAGCGCCGGACCACGGTCGATCGTCCCTGCGGGCGCATGATCAAGAGCTGTCTGCGTCACTCCTATGATCGACGGGTCAGTGATCATCCGATTGATCGCATAGCCATTATCCGTCACCGCGCTATATAGGGCCACGCGCCCTGGCCACGGCTTTGCGGCCACCGCAATGCGCGGCTGGTGTGCCACCTCGTCCCCTGTCAGCAGCGGCAGATCCAAAAACAGCGGAAAGACAGGCGCGGGTGGGATATAGGGTTTAACCGCTGGCGCGGGTTCAACGCTGTCAGAAGGTTGGAACAATCCGGGCTCGACCCGCACGGCGCGCAGGGTCTGCACACCGGTATGTTCCACGTGATCAATTCGGAATTGTTCCGTCCCCGCATCGGTGGTCAGTTCAATAACGTCGCCGGCCCCTTTCGCAAGCTCCGAAGGCGGCAGCGAGAATGTCGCCTTGTCGCGCGCCACGCGAGCCTCGGACAACCAGCGTTCGACAATCGCGCGTGCCTCAACCCGGGTCATGATCAACGGGATCTCTGACGCGGCGACGGACCGGCTGGTCTCATCCGGAAATGTCGCTTCGACCGAGCGCACATCATAGTCACCTTCGCCTTCGACATAGGTCAGGCGTACACGGCCTGCGATCTCGGCTTCGGGATCACGCACCCGTTCCAGCGACGTGTCACGCTCAGCCGACAGGGCCATCTTTCTGGGATCAAGCACATGGTCTGAGCGACCGGTGCGGGTCTTGAAAATCAACACGCCTTCGCGCTCCGTCACCTCAAAGCCATAGGCCAGCATCAAAGGCTGCAACGCTGCACGGGCGCCCCCGATCTGATCAACGATATAACCACGCACCAAGCCATAAAGCTTCGAGACATCGTACCGCGTGACCCCCGACCGATCGCAGATTTCCGCCACGACCGAGGCCAGCGATCGCGCCGAAACGCGCCCGTTTAGCCAATGCCCCCGGTCGTAATTCGCCCCGTCGCTCCATAGCCCTTTGCGGTTGGGAAACTGAGGGAATGGGCGCGCGTCCCATGCCCAGACATGAGCACGCGTCATATCAAGCATTTTCACGCCGGTCGCACTATGTGTCGGGTTGTGCTGTGGCATCGCCCAATAGTCATAGATCGCACGCAAATACTGTGCCTGCATCAGGTCATCGCGACGGCCATTCGAGTAGCGTGGCAGTGAACTTTCCGAGCTTTTCGGGTCCAGAAACTTATTGGGCTGGTTCGTACCCTTGTCGATGGCTGCGCAGCCAAGTTCGGTAAACCAGAACGGTTTTGAGCCGGGCAGCCACGCCGTCGGGTCGGTATCACGCACGCCCCCAACGCGGTTATGGTGCGACCGATCCCACCAGTTGCGCAGGTCTTTGTACCGGTAGACCCAAGGTTCGTCATGCGCCCCATCCGTGATAGGGGTGCGAATTTGCAACGTGCGCGCATCGGCAGTTTTGTAATACCAATCATACCCCTCGCCGCCTTCGATATTCGACTGAAGATAGGCAAGGTCATAGATCGAACCGTGATGCGCATCAGCGTGCTCAAACCCATCGCGCCAATCAGACAGCGGCATGTAGTTATCAATGCCGATGAAGTCGATCTGCGGATGGCTCCACAGTGGGTCGAGGTGATAGAACATATCGCCAGATCCATCCTGTGGATGATAGCCGAAATATTCCGACCAATCAGCGGCATAAGATATCTTGGTCCCCGCCCCAAGGATCGAGCGCACGTCATTTGCCAGCGTGATCAGCTGATCGACGACAGGGAAACTGTTTCCCGGCCCCCTGATCTGCGTCAGCGCGCGCAGTTCAGACCCGATCAGGAACGCATCCACACCCCCCGCAGCCGCGCAAAGATGCGCGTAGTGCAAGATAAAACGGCGATAAGTAAAGCCTGCGGGTCCGGAGTAACTGACCCCATCCCCGGTTACGGTGAAATCGCCGGGCTGTGCTGTGCCAAAAAACGCGGCCACTTGCGCGGTTGCTCCAGCAGTCCCATCAGGCGACGCGACATGACCGGGGGCATAGGACGTTGTTATCCGCCCGCGCCATGGCAATACAGCCTGACCCAGATTGCCTGTCCAAGGATCAGGCAGCGTATTACCTTCCATCTGCTCCATCAAAACAAACGGGTAAAAGGTTGCATTGCGGCCGCTTCCAGATGCTAGTGAAATTGCTTCCATCACCGCGCGGTCTGATGGCGTCCCCCCATAGATCGGGCGATCTTTGTCATCCTTTGGCACTAACCCTGCTTGTCCCCGGCTCAGGCCCGAGACGCTCCACGGCATACTGTCGCCATCAACTTCGTGCTGTTCTACCCGTGGGCGAATCCGGCAATTTCCACAGCGCAGATCATCGCCAAACCACGAAACGACCAGGGCGGTGTTTCGGCAATTGGGCATTTCCTGCCGCAGCATACGGTAGGACGTTTTGAAGTCGGTCAGACCAGACGGGCTGTTCATATTGGACCCTTCGACCGCGCCGGGTCCACTTTTGTAAAACACCGGTGACGTAGCCAGCGAGTACTCTCCGGTGCCCGGGATCAACGCGACAGCGCGTGTGCCGCGCGCGACCTCTTTGGGTTGGTGGCGCTGTTCGGGGCGAAAAACCTCAAAACTGAACTGCGGAACACGGTTGCCAAACTGTGCCAAGGGTAAGTCTTCAATCACCACATAAGCGATCCCACGATGGGCCGGCGCTTGACCTGCTCCTTTGACGGCTTCGATCTTTGGATCAGGAAGTTGGCTTTCAGTGCCGGTATAGACGCGCATGTTCAGATCGGTCGGCGAGACTTCGTTGCCATCCGCCCAAATCCGGCCTACGCGCGTGATTTCACCTTCGCATAGGGCAATCGCGACGCTGATCGAGTAACTATAGGTCGTCACTTCCGGCTCAGGCGGGGATGGCGTGCCTTTGCCACCGCCTCCGCCACCAGTCGTTGTCACAGATTCCTTGAAACGGGTCGCCCAAATAACCTGCCCGCCCAAACGCGCGCGGCCATAGACCATGGGGATTGTCGACCCTTCAGACGCACCGGTCAGGCGTAAGCGGTCTACTTTGCCGGTCTCAACCGGCTCCGACCCTTCACCCAGAATGCGACTGTCGATCACCTGGCCGACGGTGGCCCCAATAGCCTTGCCAATCACCACCGACGACAATCCAAGAATGCCGCCGCCAATCGAGGCACCGGCGGCTGCGCCAACTGCGGATAATAGGATCGTAGCCATCAACTTGTCCTTTCAGGAAATGCAAAACACGCCACGATGCGGCGGGCCCATGGGGTCGAAAGTGAGTTCTCGACGACGCCGTGGCCGGTATAGGCGTGGATAAAAGCTGGTGCGTCGCCAGCGCGTGTCAGGATGCCCAAATGCTTGGCAATCGCGCCGCCTTGCATCCGAAAAAGAAGCACATCGCCGGGTTGCGCCGCGTCTGCTGGACGTTCGACCATATGCGCGCGCGCCGCGTCCCATAACACTTCAAGTCGCGCCGCTTCGGACCAATCCGCCGTATAAGCCGGGACCGGTGCCGGCTCAGCGCCCAACACACCCCGCCAAACACCGCGGATCAACCCCAGGCAATCACACCCACTGCCCTTACACGATGCCTGATGAACATAAGGCGTGCCACACCACGTTCTTGCCTCGGCGACGACCTCTTTTTTCAAGTCAAACATCTCAGCTGCCCGACATGGGCGAGAACGGATTTTCGTCATCACCACCCAGAAGTGACCAATCAGGAAAATCAGTCACCTCGCGCGCATCGCCACCATCGTTTTTCCCCTGCCCTACAGGATAAGACATCAACCAATCCTCGCCCGGCACATCCGGAAACCCGCGATAGTTCAGGAAATTGTTGAATTTGACGCGGCACGTTCTTGGCAGCTTGTCGCAACCTGCCTGCAGACGGACCATATCGCCCGACTCCATACGCTCTCGTATCGACTCCCACAGCTCGACCACCCGCGCGCCATCTATGCCTTTGCGATCATTTTTGATCAAACCCGACAGACCCTTGGCCTCACCGGATAGCACGGTAAACACGCCCCGTTCGAACCAGCGATTGGGATAGAGCGCCATGTCTGCAAAATGAAAGGTCGTTTCGTCCTTGTTCTCACCTATCGGAAGATCAAGTTGGTAACCAGATTGGCTCAGATCAAACCGGCAGGCCGCATCGCCAAGCACCGCAGAACAAGGCATTTGATACGCCCGGCCCTGCGGTTGGTTCAACATCTCGGACAGCCCGTTCAACTCTGCGCGGAACCCACCGGCCTCTCGGGCCAGCTCACCGACGACGCCGTGAAACCGCAAATACCGCTGGCCGGTGTCGGTCCAGTTCACCAGCCAGGCTTCCACTTCGGCCCCGTCATATCGACCAGCGCGAATATCCCTTTCGGTGATCGACGCATCATTGAGCACACCCAACGCTTCCGTATTGTCGACCGACAAGCCGGTGGTCTGACTAAGTGCGTGCGCCGTCATGCCGGTGTCTGCGCGAAATGTTACGCCATCGATCAGCAAATCAAGGTCGTGATCGGTGAACCCATGCACGACACCGTCGCGGCGGATGACTTTCCAACACCGTGCGACCGTGGTCACACCCTTGCCCAGATGGGCCTCCAGTTCAGGTGACAACGCCATCAGACCCGCACCTCCACCACTGGCACATTGGGCGCATCGCCCGCCTGAAACGAGGCGACCGACGTGTGAATACGGTCAGTGTCAAAGCGTACGGGCACATCGAATTCATACCCGGCTGTCACTTCTGCACCGGTTTCAGGTGCCGTCATGAACGTGACGCGACCCGTTGCGTAATCCACCTCGAAATGCGTGCCCTCGCTCAGCGGATCGCCCTTAAGGCCCAGCTTGACCGTGCCCTCGACCGGTTTCTGAATGGGGCGCGCATAGGTTTCCGTACCAGACCGATAGGTTTTGATCAGCGGGAACTCGATCGTGTCACCATCACCCCACGCGATGATTTGGTCGGTGTATTCTGGGGGCATGGACGGCAAACTGCTTTTGTAATCCGACCAATCTTTCCAGCGAAATCCGACAAGTTGACCACGCCGCGCCTCAAAAAACGAAATCAGCGTTTCCACATCGTCAAGCGAGCGCATACCGATACCCGCATCATAGCGGCGGCGCGAATGCTCCCAAGGTGTGTTGCGTTCTTCGAACCCGTTGGCCAGTGTGACCACTTCAGTGCGCCGCTCGGGTCCGCCAACGGACCCAAAACTCAGATTTGCCGGAAACCGGACCTCGTGAAATGACATGGGCGAACCCCTCCTTGGTGCGTGGAAATCGTGATCTAGCGGTGGCGCTGACCGCGCGACAGCGCGCGCGACATCTGGGCCGCGATCTGGCTTTGCGACCGCCTGAACCCCTCAACATCGGGGGTAGAGATGTTCATCGTGACATTGACCGGTCGGCCACCGCCCCCTGCCTGAACGCCAAGTCGCCCGTCCGCGCCCCGCGCAAGCGGCATGATCGCTTCCGGCCCGGCCTCTCCCATCAGCCCGGTGGCACCGCGCATCGGGAAGGTTGTCGCACTGGACACCACGCCGCCTTTTGCAAAGGGCACCACGCGTCCTTGCGCGAAGGCCCCGCCATTCTCGAAAGGTAAAAACGCATTGGTGACGGCGCCCACTGCCTGTCCCAAGATGTTACCGAAATGGCCCGTAACCGGTTTGATCGCCGCGTTGTAAGCTGCCTGCGACATCGACTGTGCCACTCCCTTGAGCGCATCCGACAATTTCATGCCGTCAAATACCAACCCGTCAAATGCCTTGCGCAATCCGGACGAAATGCCCGATGACAAAGTGTTCACATCGGCACTCAGATCGGAAACCGTGGAATGCATCCCCTTCAGCTCAAACACAAACCCGGCTGTCATTGCCTGTGCGCCACCAAGCGCGGTTTCCAACGCGTCGATCTGCTCATCAAAGCTGTCAATACTGTCCAACCCAGCCATCATATCTCTCCTACACAGGGGCCCGTGTCTGCGTCCGGGAACGCTTGGGCCAGTTCTTCCAGTCGTGCCCGCAAACACGGTGCGGGTTGGTCATCAAGACCCGCCAATACGATCAGTTCGATCGGCGTCAGCGCCCAGAACTGCTCCGGGCGCAGTCCCAACCGACCAAGCCCAAGGCGCATGAGGCCGGGCCAATCAAAACCGGAACGGTTGCTCACCCGTTCACCTCGGCACTGACGGGTTGGGCGAAGGCGCGGCTCAGCAGTTGGCCGGCGGCTTGGGCTGCCCGGACCGGACCGCCCTCAATCTCGGCGGCCAGAAGATCCTGCGCGCCGCCTTGCCACCCGCCGCCGCGCAGCCCTGCGACGATCAAAGCCAGGACATCCCGGCTTGAAAACGCGCCGCTCTCAAACCGTTCGACCAGCCCGATGATCGTGTCCTCGCCAAGTTGGTTTTCCAACTCGGCCAGCGCTCCAAGCGTCAACTTCATGACGCGCGGCGTGCCATCAATCACCAAGGCCACCTCGCCTGTCCATGGGTTCGCCATGATCAAAGCGCCGTGAAGCTGAGCACGCCTGCCGATGCCATCGACAGCTCATATGTCGCTTCGCCGTTATGCGACCCGGCATATTCGATCGACGTGATCATGAACGGTCCTTCAACCACGCCGAAACCTGGCACGATCACCTGAAAATTCGGCACTTCATTGTCGAAGAAAATCTGACGAGCGCGTTCATCAGTCGTCGCGTCCTTGAACACGCCCGACCCTGAAATCGCAGCGGATTTCACACCCGCGCCACCCAGAAGTTCGCGCCAACCTCCAGTACTTTCCAGACTGGTGACGTCAACACTTTCCGCGTTGAAGCTCAGGCGCGTGGCCCGAAGGCCCGCAATGGTTTCGAACACACCGGTGTCGGTCATGTCGAGCTTGATCAAAAGGTCCTTGCCGTTTTGCGCAGCCATGGGATCACTCCGTAATTAAGGGTTAGTCGTCTTGAACGCGCGCGCGGAAAAACAGGTCGATCCGGCGCACATCGGCGTCCTCGACCCGCCGCGCCCGCGCGCGGTGGAAATTCATGTAAACAAGCGTGCCGCGGGCCAGAACAAGCGCGGCATCGACCAGCGCATCGCTGACGGCTGCGGCCACGCCCTTTGCGGCCTGGAAACCAGCGGCATCCGTGACCACGCTGACGGTGATTTCATGTACCGCACCGTGGCCGGTCATGTCTGACCTTTCGCGCACATCCTCGGGGCCAAGGCTCACATATGTGCCCGTGATGATCCCCGCAGGCACCGCATCGTAAATCGCACCAGTCACCAGGGTCGACAACGCCGTGTCCGCCGTGAGGTGTTGGTAAACCGCCTGTTGAAGGGCGGCAGATACGCCGTAACTCATGCCGACACCTCTTCTTGGGCAAAACAGGTCAGGTATTGCGCACCCGCATCGGCTTCCGTGACCGCAAGGATGCGAAAAATGCGGCTGCCCGCGCGAAACCGGTGATCGGGTTGGGGGCGCGATGGCGCTGCTTCAGGCGCCGCACGTACGGTGATACGGAAAGAGATGGTTGAAACCGTCGCGAACCCTGCCGCACGTTCGCGACCCGTGCCCGGCTTGATTTCAGCCCAGACCTGTCCCAACGCCTGCCAGGTTTGGGAAAACCCACCGGCCCCGTCTGGCGAGCGTACTGGCTCTTCAAGGATCAGTTTGCGGTTTAGGTTTGGAAGTTTCATACGATACCTCCACCACCAAACAGGCGGACCGTGCGATAGCGCTGGATCAATGCCGCGACTGCCGATGGCAGCTGGGCCTGTCCCATTCGATCAGATCCAGCGTCAGCCCGGTTTTCATAGAAACTCGCAGCAAGCAGCATCACCGCCTGCGCAAGGTCGGCTGGCATATCAGCCCAGTCCGGACCAAATCCAGCCTCGAACCCGATGATCACCCGCCCACCGACTGGGATCGCTGGCAAACAAATACCTGTCGAAACCAGCCGCGGTCGGTGCGTGTCAGGCTCCAGCACATAGCGGCTGGCGGCAATCAACTCGGTCCCGCCCAATCGATCCGTGATGGACAGGCTGCTGATCTGGCTGACCGGCGCTACGGGTAAAGCCTGTGTGGCCAAATCGCGCCACGCGGTCAGCGTCCAGGTAAAACTGCGGGACAACAGGATCTTGCCGGTGCGGGCTTCAATCGCGGCCATGGCGGCCCTGAGATAGGTCTCCAGCACCGGATCCTGCACACCGTCATCGGCAAACCCAGTGCCCAGCCGCAGGTGGTCCTTGAATTGGGCGACCGGTATGGCCGTGCCCGGCACAGTGGTCTGCTCGACTAACATCATGGAACATCTCCGAAATTCGGGCCCCTCGCGTCATGGGGGATGAGGTGGGCGCGCGCCATCCGTATTGCTCGGACGGAGGGGGAGCAGCTAGACAACACGGGAGGTGAGGCCGGCGCGCGCCCGGTCCCGCACCTGTGCAAAAGCACGGTGCAGGTCTCGGGTTCAGAGGCTTAGGCGACCGAGAACTTCAGAAGCTTGATCGCTGCGAAATCGCTGATATCGCCGCCAACGCGCTTGGTGGCATAGAACAGCACATGCGGCTTGGCCGAGAACGGGTCGCGCAGGATACGCGTGTCGGGACGTTCGGCGATGGTATAGCCAGAGCCGAAATCACCAAAAGCAATCGCCGTCGCGTCGGTGCCGATGTCTGGCATGTCTTCGGCAATCAAAACTGGATAGCCCAACAAGCGTGCCGGTTCACCAGCCGCCAGACCGTCCGACCACAGGAAGCGGCCATCCATGTCCTTCATCTTGCGCACCGAGCCTGCGGTTTTCGAGTTCATGACAAAGCTCGCGCCGGCCCGGTATTCAGCGTCCAGCGCATAGACCAGATCAATGATTGCATCCGCCGGGTTCGAAGCGTCGAAATCGCCCGATGTCCCGGTTGCGATGTATCCAAGATTGCCCCAGGTCCAGCTGTCATTGTCCACAGTCGCGTGGGTCAGGATACCCGTCGGCTTGTCAATCCCGTCACCAGAGATAAACGACGCCGCTTCGGCACGGGCAAACTTGTCGGCAATGCGGGCTGCCAGCCAGGTTTCGATTTCAAACGCACTGTCATCCAGCAAGCGTTGCGATGCTTTCGGAAGTGCCGACAGCTCGTGCAATGGAATGGTAATGCGTTCGATCGCCGGGGTGCTAGTTTCGGCGGTCGAACCGGTTTCCGTGGCCCAACCCGAACCAACATCCGAATGGTCGACCAGCACGTCATAAGACGTTGCATCCACATTGACCACGTTTGAAACAGCACGCAGCGAAGCGGTTGATTTCAATACGCTTTGAATGGTCGCTGCGGTCTGCGGATCGACCAGATAGCCACCGTCGCCAGCAACCGCTGTCGACATGGCTTTGCCTTCCAGCTCCAGACCGCGCAGCGCATCATCGTCGCCGGACCGCAGATAGGCCTCGAACGCTTTCTGATGCGGTGCTTCCAGATCGGCAGCAGCGGCAAGATGCGGACGTGCCGCGGTGGACTGGGATGTGATGTGAGATTTGCGATCCAGCATGGTCAGTCGCTCTTCCTGTTGTTGAAGTTTGGTCGAAATGGTGTCGTGAAATTCGGTAATGTCGCTCATGAAACCAGCCAGCGCGGTCTTCACCTCGGCAGCCGGAGTCAGGCCAGAAACCGTGCCAGTGGGCGCGGCCGACTGGCCCTGAGCTTTCGTCTCGTTCTTGCTCATCATTGGGTCCTTTTCAGGGGGTCAGATCGCTGGCTCAGGATGAACGGGCCAGCATGCGGCGCGCGTCGTTCAATGACGCGGCCAGTTCACGCAAAGCGGTGTCATGGACGGTGGACGTATCGCCCTTTGCCCCCACCCGCGCCGTTGGCAGCATCGGGAAAGTGACAAGCGACACCTCCCAAAGCTCCAACTCGGTCAAAAGCCGTTGGCCCTTGTCGTTCTTGGTGGCGCGCTTGGTGCGATAGCCGATCGACAGCCCGTCAATTGCGCCCGCCTCGATCAAGGCTGCGGCCTCGCGTCCCTTGGCGACATCCGTCAGAATGCGTCCTTTGACATAAAGACCACGGGCGTCTTCACGGACCTCATCCCAGACACCAATGGGCTGCGCCGGATCATGTTGCCACAGCATCTTCACACCGCGATCTGCCTTCTTCAGCGCGCGCAGGGATTTGCCATAGGCCCCCGGTGCCACGATGTCGCCACCCGTGTCACACTGGTCAAAGAAGCTGGCATAGCCCTCGATCAGGATGCCCTCGTCCACATTGGACGTCTCGCCCAGCTTTACGAATTTATGCTCAAGCCCAAGATCAGGCTGAAAATCACTCATGGCTTTTCCTCGATTGTTAAACATCGTCAGAGGCCAGCGGCGGCAGACCCAGAAGGTTGCGTTTTTCAGCGTCGGACAGGAAACTCGCCTCGGCCACACGGCGCCATTGCTGGTCGCGTTCGGCAGACAGCGCCGGCACCTGATCAAGGTCAGGCTTCAAGATCACATCTTCGCCCGTAAACCCTGCCAACCAATGGCCAACACTGGCCGCCACGCGCGACACCAGCGGCACCACGGTCAGGCGATAGAACGCCCGGCTGGCTTCCTGATAGTTCGCATAGGTCGCATCGCCTGGAATGCCGATCAGCATCGGTGGCACCCCGAACGCCTGTGCAATTTCGCGTGCGGCGGCCTCTTTGGTTTTCTGGAACTCCATGTCCGAGGGGCTGAACCCCATTGGCTTCCAGTCCAATCCGCCTTCCAACAACATGGGGCGACCAGCGTTGCGCGCGCCCACGTGATGGCTTTCCATCTCGGACAACAGGCGGTCATACTGGTCCGCGCTCAGCTGCGCCTGCCCGTCTGCGCCCTTATAAACAATCGCCCCTGACGGTCGCGCCGCGTTGTCCAGCAGCGCTTTCGACCAGCGGCTTGCCGCATTGTGCACGTCAATCGCCGTTGCGGCGGCCTGTAAAGGGGACAGCCCATAGTGATCGTCTTGCGGGTGAAACGCTTTAACATGGCAGATTGGGGACGTGCCCTCACCCACATGAAAACGATGCTTGCGCGCGCCGACCGTGTAGTCATAGGCCACCGGCCAGCCATCCGCCCCCGGCACAAGATTCATCCGATCCGAGCGCAGCACATGCAGTTCTGTCACAGAGCCATCTTCCGTGGACACCGCTTCAAGATACCCGTTCCCGGTCAATAGAAGCTGGCCGAAGAAGGCTTCGAACAGTTCGGCCCGGCCTTGCGCCGCGTTGGGGCGCGCCAGCAGCTCAAGAAGCGGATGTGTGTCAAACCGCTGTGCATCATCCTGCAGCACCAAAGGAAGTGCGGCGGCGGCCTCGGCGATCAGCTTCACTGACCGAAACCCGACCGGGTTGGCGGCAAATCCCGTCTTGGTCAGGCTGACCACGTCACGCGGGCTCCACGCCACGCGACCGGCACCACCATAGGCAATAACCGGACCTGTTGCAGACGCTTTGGTCTCGGTCGGCTGCGTCGCCATTTGCGCAGCGTCGCTCCTCTTGAGAAAGTCGAATACCATGGGCTGGTGCTCCTCGCGTTCTGTCTTGTTGGGGTATGATCCCCGGCAAATCTTTCCCGCCCGGCAAACTGCGTGTCACAGCGCCGGTCGTTGAAACTTTCGTCTCAGTGATGGTCAGGTCGGGGTCCGTGAACGAAGAAGGCTCAGGACCCCGCCTTTCGATGTTTTGCACTCTGCCATTCGAGGTTAAAAAACTCTTTAACCAAGCGTACGCACCTGCGGTCTGCGCCACGTCGCAGCGGGCGCGATGATCAACTCATGCAAGGCCCAAACCAACGCATCAACGCGATCCGGGCTGCCCTTTCCCTCAAAACCATGAATGGTCATGCGACACATCTGATCTTCCAGCGTTGGCATGCCACCCGCATGAGTGACACGTCCCTGCTCATAAAGCGCGGCAACGGGTTCGGCCCGCGCCGATTTGCCCCGCGTCGCGCGTACGGCGCGAAAGGGAACTGTTGGATCAATCTGGCGGATCACCGATTCCACCAGATCGCCGCCTTGGTTGACCTCAGCCACCAATCGGTCCGCATCGTGGCGGCGCATGGCGTCTAACGCGGCCGTCGCCCATTCCGAGGGGCTGGCGGCCGAGACGCTGGCATCCTCCAGCACCACTGCACGCCAATCGCCGGGCGTGCCCTGCGCCATCACGCCAGCGACAATAATCCCACATTCGTCCGAGCCCTTGTGACCCGTGACAGGCGGATCCACCGCGACCACCACGCGATCAAAGACCGGCAAATCGCCGGTGGCGCGCGCATTGTCCAAACCAGCCATGGTCCAAAGCGCACCCTCGGTGTCCTCCAACAGCACACCGTCCAACTCCTGCCGCCCCAGACGCGTGTCGGCATAGCGCGAACGCACTTCTTCAAGGAAACTTTTCGCAAGATAGGCGCGGTTGGCCTCTGTCGGGGCTTGCGTCGTGACGGTCGAGGGGTTTTTCAGGATCGCTTTCAGAACCCCGACATTGCGCGGCGTGGTGGTGACGCATTGCCGGGGATGGTTGCCAAGGCGCAGGCCAAACTGAAGCATATCCCAGGTTTCTTCGGCCTTTTTCCATTTCGCTAACTCGTCCACCCAAGCCGCATCGAATTGCGGGCCACGCAGGCTTTCTGGTTCATAAGCCGAAAACACCTGCGCCACGGCGCCATTGGGCCAGACAAGGCGTCGCCGCCCTGACTGCCACTCAGGACGACGATCGGGCGGCGAACAGGCCAGAATTCCGCTTTCGCCAAAAATCATCACCTCGCGCACCTGATCGATCGTTTCACCCACCAAAGCGACCCGCTTTGATCGACCGGGGTCAAGGGGACCTGCCCCTTCAACCTCGGCGCGCACCCATTCGGACCCGGCGCGGGTTTTCCCCGCGCCACGCCCTCCCATGATGACCCAAGTGCGCCAATCCCCATCGGGTGGCAGCTGGTGATCCAGCGCCCAGAACTCAAACAGGAATGGCAAGGCTATCAGCGCGCCATCACTCAGGTTGTTCAGAAACGTCTCCCGCTCCTCTTGCGTCACGCAGGCAAGCCAGTCGGCGCCCGATTTCATCTCGGGCCTGAGCAAGGTCGAGTGCACCTGCTCCGGCCCCGCCAAAGGCGTTGCTATCACTTTGTTCAAGACGTTTCCTTTCCTCAAATACAGTTTGCATGGCACGGCGCACCTCGGTCACGGCTTTCGCCAATCCCGGTGTGGTCTCGCAATCGGCCAGTTCCGCCGCGCTCAACTGTCGGTCCAGCTCTTTCAAAACGCGCAGAAAAAACGCGTCCGCGATCTTCAGGTATTCTTCCGAAGCCGCGTCCTTCCCCAAGGGCGTGATCATTGTCATTATTGTGTCTGCCTCTCATGCTCTTCTCCGCACGAGCGACATGAAAAAACGGCCCCGGGCAGGTGCCCAAGGCCGTTACATTCATGTCTTCTAGCGTATGTCAGAACCTACGGGCGACCGTGCGCTCTGTCAAATTGACCTGCCGCAACAGCGTGCGGCAACGGCATGATTTATTTACCAAATCACTGGTTCGCGCGCTCCGCCTCAATCTCGCGCCATTTGGCGACATTGCGGTTATGCTCATCCAGCGTCTTCGCAAACGCATGTCCACCAGTGCCGTCAGCCACAAAGAAAATGAAATCCGTCGTGTCCGGGTTCATTGCGGCTTCGATGGCGGCCCTGCCGGGGTTGGCAATCGGAGTGGGCGGCATGCCGTCAATCACATAGGTGTTGTAAGGAGTCTCGGACCGCAACTCGCTTTGCCGCAATCCACGACCCAATGCGCCTTGCCCCTTGGTGATGCCATAAATCACCGTCGGGTCCGTTTGCAAACGCATCCCTTGGTTCAGGCGGTTCACGAACACGCTGGCCACCTGACGCCGCTCTTCAGCCACGCCAGTTTCTTTTTCCACAATTGACGCCATGATCAGCGCCAGTTCAGGGCTGTCATAAGGCAAATCCGCTGCACGAGCCTCCCAAGCTTGCGCAAGGATTTCCGATTGCGCCGCTTGCATGTTTGCTAACAGTGTCGCGCGATCCGCGCCCACTTTGACTTCATAGCTGTCGGGGGCCAACGTCCCCTCGGCGGGCACTTCACTAACATCACCGGCAAGGAAATCTGCTCGGCTCAGGCTGTCCACGATCTGCCAGCTTGTGACGCCCTCTGCCAAGGCAATGCGATAGCGTGTATCGCTTTCGTTACGCACCTTCGTATAGGTTTCAGGTGCGGCGCCTTCCAATTCGGCGGGCTTGAATTCTGCAGTGATTTCATATTCTTGCGTGGCCGGATCTAATTCTCGCACCTGAACTTCGGCATTCAACACACCGATCCGATAAACAACTTCTGTGCCACAGGTCGATGCACCACCACGGGTGACCACATCGACGATCTCTTCCATCGACGCGCCTTCTTCGACCAAAAACGACCCAGCTTTCAACGCCGATTTCTTTTCAGAATACTCCACACCCAATCGGAAGATCGTGGCATTCGAAATCGCGCCCTGTTCGGTCAGCTTGTTGGCCACCCGAGAGAAATTAGAGCCCTTCTCAACCCTCAGGCAGATAGCCTCAGCCAGCGGACCCGGATTAGAATACTGTTTCTTGCCCCAAGCAATCACGCCAATCGCGACGATCATGATGACGACAAACAAACTCAGTGCGTTCGAGGCAATGTTGCGCCACATCAGTCAGCGACCTTGCCCATGATCAGGCTCGCATTGGTGCCGCCGAAGCCGAAGCTGTTGGACAGAACCGTATTGATCTCGCGCTTTTCTGCTTTGTTGGCGGCAAGGCTCAAACGCGACTTGATCGCGGGATTGTCCAGATTAATCGTCGGCGGAGCGATCTGGTCGCGCAGGGCCAGAATGCAGAAGATCGCTTCGACCGCGCCCGCGGCTCCCAGCAGGTGACCGATCGAGCTTTTGGTCGAACTCATCGTCGCCTTATCTGCGGCATCACCCAGCAGACGCTCAACAGCGCCCAGCTCGATAGTGTCTGCCATGGTCGAGGTGCCGTGCGCATTAATATAGTCAATCGCAGACGGTTCCAGACCCGCTTTGGCAAGGGCGGCCTTCATCGCGCGGAACCCACCGTCGCCATCCTCGGACGGGGCTGTAATGTGGTAGGCATCGCCGGAAAGGCCATAGCCCAACACTTCAGCATAAATCTTTGCACCGCGCGCCTTGGCGTGCTCGTATTCTTCCAAGACGACTATGCCAGCGCCTTCGCCCATGACGAACCCATCACGGTCCGCATCATAGGGGCGGCTCGCGCCCTTGGGGTTGTCTTCCCCTTTGGTGGACAGCGCTTTACAGGCGTTGAACCCGGCAATGCCCAACTCGCAAATCGCAGCCTCGGCCCCGCCTGCAATCATCACATCGGCGTCGCCCGTCTGGATCAGACGAGACGCGTCGCCAATCGCATGTGCGCCGGTCGAACATGCGGTAACCACCGAGTGGTTGGGGCCCTTAAAGCCGAACTTGATCGAAACTTGGCCAGAAATCAGATTGATGAGTGATCCGGGAATGAAGAACGGCGATACGCGGCGCGGCCCGCGCTCGTGCAAGGTGATCGAGGTCTCAGCGATCGTCGCCAATCCGCCGATACCCGACCCAATCATCACGCCTGTGCGCTGGCGGCTTTCTTCGTCTTCCGGCAACCAGCCGGCATCCTTGACGGCCATTTCAGATGCCGCCAGTCCGTAAAGGATGAAGTCGTCCACTTTGCGACGCTCTTTTGGCTCCATCCAATCATCGGGATTGAAAGTGCCATCCGTGCCATCACCCAAAGGTACCTCACAGGCATATTTTGTGGTGACGCGCGACGCATCGAACTTAGTAATCGGACCTGCGCCCGACTGTCCGTCAAGAATACGTTTCCAGGTTTCTTCAACTCCACACGCAAGAGGAGAAACCATGCCCAGACCTGTAACGACCACTCGACGCATTATGCTGCCCTTTCTCAGGAAGTCTTTCATCCCACGCTTGATAGCGCGGCGGGGGGTTGAGGGGCAAGAGGCGTTCGGTCCGTCAGGCAAAAGCTGCCGATGAGATGACTTCTGAGCCGAGGAACTAAGACGCCAGCCGGTGACACCGACGCAAAACCCACGCGTCACCGGCCAACATTTTGTTTTCGCAAAAGATCAGATGAACTCTGCCCTGGCCTCTGGGTTCGGTCGCGCCACCGCAAGTGCTTCACCCAGATCCACGGTTTTCGAGAAAAGCGCGCGTCCGATCAATGTGCCAGCAATATTGGGGACATATTTCAGCCGCGCAACGTCGTCCAGTTCATGCACTGTTCCTGATGCGATGACCTGATGGCGGGTCGCGCCTGCCAGTTTACTCAGAAGCCCCAGCTGAGCGTCTGGTTGATCAATGTCGCTATCGATATCGGTGATCAACACAGCGGCCAAAGGAACATCCGCATAGGAGGCTAAAAAGTCCTCGGGCGTGATCGCCACGGGGTTGCGCCATCCATCCGTCATCAACTGGCCTTGCCAGATGTCCGCAGCCAGAACGATCTGGTCGGGAAAGCGGTTGGTAAGACCCTTCACCATATCAGGGTCGCGCGCTGCAATGGTTCCCAATACCACGCGCCCAACCCCTTTCTCGATCCAGTTTTCAACCGTGTCGCGGGTGCGGATACCGCCCGCAACCTGCACAGAACACCCCGCCTGTTTAATGATGTCCTCGATCAGCGCGGTATTATCACCCTTGCCGTCAACCGCATCGAAATCGGTGATGTGAATCCATTCCGCACCGGCCTCGACGAAGCTCAGTGCCGTCTCAATCGGGTCGACATGCCAGATCGAAGGCTCTTCAAGACGCCCCCGACGCAGCGTGACGCAACGCCCGCTCTGTAATTCAAGGGTCGGATAGATAATCATGGATCGCTTCCTTCGCCAAACCAATGGTGGTCTAGTGAAATAGTAGCACACCCCAAAAAGCGTTTCTAAAATCGGCTCAATGCGCGCTGAAAGCGGCGTTGGTGCCGAAACCGATACAAAAAGAAACGGCCCGCCGAATGGCAGGCCGTTTCAAGAACTAGATGATCCTGAAAGCTTAGACGGCTTTCGTGATGAATTTCACGGCGTCGCCGAATGTCTGAATGGTTTCAGCAGCGTCATCCGGAATCTCGATACCGAACTCTTCTTCGAAAGCCATAACCAGCTCGACTGTGTCCAGGCTGTCAGCGCCAAGGTCGTCGATGAAAGAGGCCGATTCCGCAACCTTTTCCTCTTCAACACCCAAGTGCTCAACAACGATTTTTTTCACGCGATCTGCGACGTCGCTCATGATAAATCCTCACGTTTTTTCAGGCACATGGCCTTTTTCGATAGACCCGGGATGGGCCGCTCTGTTTACGGCGTATCACGCCGACTTCCCCCACCCCGAAAGGTATGTTGGAGAAAAACATGCGCCGCCTATAGCACATCGTAATAGATAGGCAAACGCTTTAGACCTTCAATAGGCAAGGTGGCCGGACGTTGCCCGGCCGCCCTGACCGCTCACAACATTGCCATACCGCCATTCACGTGGATCGTCGCTCCCGTGGTGTAACCTGCCTCCGAAGACGCAAGGTAAAGGACTGCTGCCGCGATCTCTTCCGGTGTGCCCATACGCGCGGCAGGTATTTGGGCGTTGATCTTTTCTTTCTGATCATCGGTCAGCTTATCTGTCATCGCGGTCGCAATGAACCCCGGTGCTACGCAATTCGCCGTAATGCCGCGGCTTGCGACCTCATATGCGATTGATTTGGTCAGCCCCACCATGCCCGCCTTCGAGGCCGCATAATTCACCTGACCCGGGTTGCCGGTCGCGCCCACGATCGAGCTGATATTGATGATCCTACCCCAGCGCGCCTTCATCATCGGGCGCATCACACCACGGCACAACCGCATGGTCGAGGTCAGGTTGACGTTGATCACGCTGTCCCATTCCTCATCCGACATGCGCATGAAAATCTGATCGCGGGTGATGCCGGCGTTATTCACCAGAATATCGACCGATCCCATCGCCTCAACGGCCTGCTTTGGCAAGGCGTCAACCGCTTCGCCGTCTGACAGGTTGCACGGAAGCACATGGGCGCGTTCGCCAAGCTCTGCCGCCAATGCTTCAAGTGGTTCAACACGTGTGCCCGATAACGCAACCGTCGCACCCGCCTTATGCAAGGCTTTGGCGATCTCGCCACCGATCCCACCCGAAGCACCTGTCACGAGTGCATTTTTACCATTCAGATCAAACATCTGAGCATCCTTTTTCAAGTTGAGCAGGAGCCGCGGTCATGCACGGCCACCACACATTCATACTGCGTTGAACGCCTCTAGGGCCGCCAAGACATCTTCGGGCGTACCGACCGCACGCGTCTCGACATCTTTGGCGATGCGCCGGATCATTCCAGACAATGCCTTGCCCGCACCAATTTCCCAAATTTCTGTGACACCTTTGCCCGCCATCCACGTCACGCTCTCGCGCCAACGGACAGAGCCAGTAACCTGCTCAACCAAGAGCGACCGGATCACTGTGGTGTCGGTAATGCTTGCGGCGCGCACGTTTGCCACCAATGGAACCGCTGGTTCCTTCATCTCGATATGTGACAACGCTTCGGCCATTGCTTCGGCGGCAGGCTCCATCAATGCGCAATGAAAAGGTGCGCTGACCGGCAACAGCACAGCACGGCGGGCACCTTTGGCTTTTGCGATCTCGACGGCGCGCTCAACCGCCTCTTTATGTCCAGAAACAACCACTTGCGACGGGTCATTGTCATTGGCAGCTTGGCAGACCTGATCATGGGCCGCTTCCAGCGCCACTTCCGCTGCGGTTTCAAAATCCAATCCAAGCAGCGCGGCCATCGCACCAACGCCAACCGGAACAGCCTCTTGCATCGCTTTACCGCGCACGCGCAACAGGCGGGCCGTGTCTGCAATTGTGAAGGTGCCAGCCGCAGCCAAAGCCGAATACTCGCCCAACGAGTGGCCCGCGACATAGGATGCCGCGTTGATCGAAACGCCTTCTGCCTCAAGCGCGCGCATTGCGGCCAACGACGTTGCCATCAGCGCTGGCTGGGCATTCTGTGTCAGCGTCAATTCTTCCTGCGCGCCTTCCCAAATAAGGGCCGACAGCTTTTCACCAAGCGCATCATCCACTTCGTCAAAAACCGCTTTTGCCGATGGATAGGCATCCGCAAGGGCCTTGCCCATTCCAATACTCTGGGCGCCCTGCCCGGGAAAAACAAATGCGCGGCTCATGGGCTCTCCTTTTGCTGCAAAGCTTTCCCAACGGGCATAGCGCGCAGGCGCGATTGGTGCAATCCGCTTTGCCAGAAATGAAAACTGGCGCTGCAATACCAATTGCGCGCCAGTCTTGAAACCTCATGCTGTATTACAGCGGTTTAGGGGGCTGTCACCTGCGTCAACGAAATGGCCTTGCCTTCTGCCAATGTTGGCCAAGGCTTGTTGGGCTTCACGGTCCGCCGGGCCCCGCTGAGATCCTTAGCCAGTTGCAACTGGATTGGCTCGAGCGCTTCCACGTCACCTGAAATGATCTCGAATGCGTCCATGCCGCTGCCAATCCGCGCGTAAAGTCCTGCTTCAGCGTCATCATCACTGCCGCGCAGGATCATGAACGAGCCGATTTCACCAAAAGGGATACGCGTTTCCTGGCGGAACCGGTTCCAGCCATCTATGTATCCTATGCGCATTTCCCGCTTATCAATGTCAACCTGAGCTTCGACCTGACGTGCGTCGCGCCCGTACCAGAACAGCAGCCAGCCAACAACAAACAGAAGCCCGGTCAGACCAATCTTCATGGCCATAATCAACGGGTCGGAAAACGCACTGGCCGAAAAAGACCAAACGCCTGCGATAAGAAGCAGCAAGACCAAGCCGACGAAACGGCCCACTGCATGGGTGATCCGCATCAGTCCCGGTGCTGACCCTTCTGCCGTCAAGCGATACCCGAACTGGGCCTTGAATACTTTCGGAGTCAGATGGGTCATGCTCATCAACTGTTGAAAGCTGATCTTTGGCTCATTGATTTGCATTCGTTCGCCCCCCTTCATTGTCTTACGCATTCTTTCAACGCGTCCAAGGTGGCTGATAATGCAGCAATCACCCTTTATGTATGGATCACATGCAACTGTGACGGCATTGCGGCGCAGGTCTGGTAATTCGCGGGCATTCGCAATTGGCAACCTAGCGGGCTGGGACGGCCACATCCGCCTTGCAACACTGGACCAACCGTGTATAAGGCACCGTCCTTTCCGTGTGTTTTTGAACCGCGTGGCCTCTCGTGGATGGGTGGCGGAAAGGCATGAATACCCATCCTTTGAAGCGCGCTTGAAAATAGAACTGGAGTTCACATGCCGATGTATGAGCATGTCTTCATCTCGCGTCAGGACTTGTCCAACACGCAAGCTGAGAACCTCATCGAACATTTTGGCACTGTACTGGGTGACAACGGCGGTAAAGTCGTTGACAGCGAGTACTGGGGTGTCAAAACGATGGCCTACAAGATCAACAAGAACCGCAAGGGTCACTATGCGTTCCTGAAAACCGATGCACCTGCACCGGCTGTTCAGGAAATGGAGCGCCTGATGCGCCTGCATGACGACGTCATGCGCATTCTGACGATCAAGGTTGACGAACACGCCGAAGGCCCGTCGATCCAAATGCAAAAGCGTGACGAGCGCGGCGACCGCCGTCCCCGTGACCGCTAAGCTGGAGAGGACCTAAACCATGGCAGCTAAACCATTTTTCCGCCGTCGCAAAGTATGTCCGTTCTCGGGCGACAACGCGCCGAAGATCGACTACAAAGACACGCGCCTTCTGCAGCGTTACATCTCTGAGCGTGGCAAGATTGTCCCCTCGCGGATCACCGCTGTGTCGGCCAAGAAGCAACGCGAACTGTCGCGCGCCATCAAACGCGCCCGCTTCCTCGCCCTGCTTCCCTACGCCGTGAAGTAAGGAGATCTGATTATGCAAGTTATCCTTTTGGAACGTGTGGCCAAACTTGGTCAGATGGGTGACGTCGTTGACGTCAAGCCGGGCTTTGCCCGTAACTTCCTTCTGCCCCAAGGCAAAGCGCTCAGCGCGTCGCAAGCCAACATCGCATCCTTTGAAGCCCAGAAAGCGCAGCTTGAAGCGAACAATCTGGAAACCAAAAAAGAAGCCGAAGCCCTGGCCGCGAAACTCGACGGACAACAGTTCATCGTGATTCGGTCCGCATCGGATGCTGGTGCGCTTTATGGCTCGGTTACGCCCCGTGACGCAGCAGACGTTGCCACCGAAGGTGGTTTCACCGTCGACAAGAAGCAGGTCGCTCTGAAAGCCCCGATCAAGTATTTGGGTCTGCACACTGTTCACGTGATCCTGCACCCCGAAGTCGATGTTGAAATCGAATTGAACGTCGCCCGTTCGGCAGAAGAAGCCGAACTGCAAGCGTCGGGCAAATCGATCCAGGAACTGGCCGCGGAAGCAGAAGCTGAAGCAGAGTTCGAGATTGCCGAACTGTTTGACGACATCGGTGCCGCTGCGTCGGAAGACGACGATCTGGCCGAAGCCGTCGAAGAAGAAGCCCCCGCAGAGGACGCTTCGGAAGAGGACTAAGTCCACTTATAAAGAACACCAAAGGCCGCTCCTGCTGGGGCGGCTTTTTTCGTTTAGGGTGATAATCTGTGCTGACGAAACAGCGCCGATCATTGCTTTTGACGCCCCAGAACTTCCAAAAGGAGCTCAGGTTGGCCGGTAACAACTGAATACCCTTGGTCAAGCACTGCCTGCCAAGGATTTGGGTCGCCTTTCTCCAACAAAGCGTAATCCTCTGGGCCATCCCACCCACTATAGACGGCGAGAAGGTTCAACTCGCTCATTCTCGCTCTCAGGTTTCGCGTAAGACCGCTGCTATCAACCCAATATGATCTAGCGCCGGGCCAAGCTGTTCGAAAATCCCCTCGAGTTCTGCAAGGTAATCATTCGATCGAAACGGTGCGACCGCGACACCTACACCTGTAGCGGCCGAAAGGTCGCGCAGCTTGCTCTGGTTTGTGTCTGGGTAGTAGAGTTCAAAAAGCATGAGGTTTTCTTTGTTCTGGCCATTCAGAACGACCGCAAGGCTTTCAACCTCATAGGATTTCAGGCCAAGTATGACCAGAATCCGGCCATCGATGAAGTCGAGCGCCTCTTCGAGACTGGGCACAGGATGACGGCCACCATCCTCACCGCCCGCAATTCTTAACTCCTGGATGTGCTTTAGTGAATAGTCGCCAACAAAGTCACGCCCGCCTCGCTGTGCCCGTGATGGTCCATCGGGCGGACCATCTGGGAACACCTGTTCGACGTCCGTCATGCGGTTCAGAGTATGGTCGTGCATCAGGATATAATGATCATCAGCGGTGCGCTGTGGGTTGATGTGTATCACGTCAATGCCCCGATTTATCGCATGTTCAATCCAAGCCAAGGTGTTTTCGGGATGTCCGCCAATCATCGCACTGCGATGCGCGATCACAGCCGGGGCATGTTCATCTGCGAACCGCTTCACAAAGCTTTCTTGCGCCAAAGCCCCGGTTGCCAGAAATGTTACCACGCAAAGACAAACGATTGTGCCTGATCTCAGCATTTCCACCTCCGTTCGATTTTTGTCCACGCAACAAGCAGATTGGAAGACAACCTTATCCCTAAGAGGAATGCTAGCGACTGCACAGGATGCCTGCGTTGATCTTACACAACTCAGTCCTGTGGCTGACCCTTGGTTATGACAAACCGTACTGGCATACTGTGAAGCTAAACAAAGATCGAATAGCAGACTTCGGTCCACAGAAGCCCTGGTCAGCGCGCGACCGCCGACAGCGATATTACCCACTACCCGACCGCGTATTGCGAAATTATAGTGCGCTCCATGAAACAACTCCCCCGACGCACCGTTCTTATTGCCATTCCATCAATCGCCCTTACGGCCTGCGCTGGCCGTGGTGACCCCAATCGAAAGGCAACCGCAGACGCTTCGATCCAGGCTCGTTTTGACCCACCACTTTATCCAAACGAAACGCCCGAACTGCGCGCGCTCATCAACAAATGGGCCGATCACCACCAGATCCCTCGCGAACTTGTGCACCGACAAGCGGTGCGAGAAAGTACCCATCGGCCTTGGGCCCGCAATGGTCCCTATTGGGGTCTTTTACAGATATTGCCACAGACTGCCCAAACCATGGGTCATCGCGGCCCGACAAAAGAACTTCTTAACCCTGATGTGAACCTGAAATACGCAGGTAAGTATTTGCGCGGCGCCTATCTGGTTTCGGGTGGCAACATTGAGGGTGCGATGAAATGGTATGCGCGGGGCTATTATTACGAAGCCAAACGCCTTGGGCTACTGGTCGAAACCGGCCTGCGACCGGGCTGATGACCCAGCACAAATAAAAAAGGCCGCCCAATCAGGCGGCCTTTTTGGTAATCGGCAAAGCCGGTCTTATTCGTCTTCGAGCGCCTCAACGGCCTTTTGCAGGTCGTCTTTGGACACTTCTTTTTCCGACACTTTGGCCAGCTCGAAAACATAGTCGATGACTTTGTCTTCAAACAACGGAGCTTGAATCTGCTGACGCATCTGCGGGTTTTGTTGAACAAATTCAAAGAACTGCTTCTCTTGGCCCGGGTATTGGCGCGCTTGGTTCATAACCGCTTGAGTCATTTCAGCGTCAGATACTTCAATCTCGGCTTTCTGACCCAGTTCAGCCAGCAAAAGACCCAAACGCACACGGCGGCCGGCCAATTTGGTATGCTCGTCCGTCGGCTCGACTTCCGGATGGTCGTGGCCTTGCACGTCCGGGTTTTCTTCGTGCCACAGCTGGTGGGCGATCTGCTTGGCTTCGGCGTCCAAAAGCGACGGCGGCAAATCGAAACTAACCAGTTTGTCCAGCTCGTCCAGCAGGCTACGCTTCATCACTGCACGCGCCGCACCCGAGAATTCGGCTTCCAGACGTTCACTGATCTGCACTTTCAGCGCTGCAAGATCGTCGGCTCCGAATTTCTTGGCCAACTCGTCATTGATCTCGGCGGCAACCGGTTCTTTGATCTCTTTGACCTTGCACTCAAAGACAGCGTCTTTGCCGGCCAGGTTTTCAGCGCCATACTCGGCAGGGAACGAGACCTTCACTTCGACGTCGTCGCCGGCTTTTGCGCCAACCAACTGTTCTTCAAAGCCCGGAATGAATGAGCCAGAGCCCAGAACCAGCGGGTAATCTTCAGCAGCGCCACCGTCAAAAGCTTCGCCGTCAACTTTGCCAAGGAAGTCGATCACAACCTGATCGCCATCTTTCGCCTTCGAACCTTTTTTGCGGTCTTTGAAGTCCTGCGCGGTTTCAGCAAGATTGCCCAGCGCGTCTTCGATGTCCTTGTCACCGGCTTTTACAACCAGCTTCTCAAGCTTCACTTTTTTCAGGTCGACCTCGGGGATCTCGGGCAGAGCTTCATAGCTCATCTCGATTTCCACGTCGTCGCCTTCTTTCCAATCTTCATTGGTCATCTTCACGTCAGGCTGCATCGCCGGGCGATCACCGCTGTCCTCGAAATGCTTGCTCATAGCGCCATCGACAGCTTCTTGCATGGCTTCGCCCATCAGACGCTGACCAAACTGCTTTTTCAGCAGCGCCATCGGCACTTTGCCTTTGCGAAAGCCTTTCATTTCGACTTCGGGCTGCGCCTCGACCAGCTTTTCGTTGACTTTAGCGTCCAGATCAGTGGCCGGAACCACAATCTTATAGCCGCGTTTCAGACCTTCGTTCAGGGTCTCGGTGACCTGCATCATCTTGTCCTTTTCCATTTCTGGTGCGGGTGAAGGGAGTCGAACCCCCACGCCTCGCGGCGCCAGAACCTAAATCTGGTGCGTCTACCAATTCCGCCACACCCGCAAAAACCGTGGGCAGCCCGCGCCAAATCGGAGGGGCCGCCCAAATTCGCGCCCTTCTAGCACCAGTATGGGCGGGATGCGAGAGGAAAAACGCCCGCTTTTGCCTTTGATAGGCGGCAATGCGCGACGAATTGGTCACAGTGTTTTTGGCGATCCGCCGTCAGATGCCCTCACCCGGCAGAAAACGAGTGATTTCGCGCGCCAACTTGCTAGCCTACGCGCAACGAGCAGAGCCCACAAACCGGGCCACAGACGAAGGCAGGACGATTATGACACCTATCTCCCATACCGGGGGCGCGGTGGCTGGATTTGTGCGCAGCGCAACTCCGACCGCTGGTATTGGCCCCGGCGCATTGGTGCGCACATTGCACGGCGAACGTGCGATTGAGGCCCTTCGCCCAGGCGACCGCATCCTGACCTCCGACGGGGTACGCGCGCGCCTAACCTCCGTCAGTTGCCACATCGCGCCTGCCCGGTCGCTGTGCCGTATATCACCGAACGCGCTGGCCGAGGGGCGCGCGCGCACTAAGACAGGGCCGGTTGTCTTGTCAGGTCTGCAGCACCTTATGCTGCGCGGGTGGCTCGCGCGGGCGATGTTTTCACGCGACCGCGCCCTCGTTCCTGTGTCTGACATAGCTGACGGTGAACTGGTGCGCCGTATGGATATGGACACCGAGCTGCCCCTGTTCCAGTTGCATTTTGATGCGCCTGCGCTTGTCTGCGTGGGCGGGTTGGAGGTGTTGGCCACACCTGCGCGCCAGACAGCGTACTAGACCGACAGCTTCCGAAACACCTGCGGCAACATCTCGGGTAAGTCTTCTGCGATCAAACCCGGTCCGAACTCCAACGCGCATTCCACATGTAACCACGCCCCGGTTTCCGCCGCCTGCATCGGCGCGAAGCCTCGGGCGAGCAGTCCTGTGATAAAGCCCGCCAGAACGTCGCCCGATCCGGCGGTGGCCAGCCACGGGGCGGACCGTTCATAGGCGGCGGAGTTGATGGAACACGCCCCATCCGGCGCTGCGATCACCGTGTCCGGGCCTTTGAACAAGACCACACAGCCCGCCCGCGAAGCGGCTTCTCGTGTCGCGTTCACTTTGGAGTACGCCGGGCCTTTGGTCGCTGGCGCGTTCAGCTTCTCGGCAATGTCAGGGAACAGCCGCGCGAACTCGCCCGCATGTGGGGTGAGCACGCAGTTTTCGTGCAGCATGTCGAACAGTGCAGACGGATCGTCCTTGAATGCCGTCAGGGCATCCGCATCCAGCACCGTCGAGCGTTTTGCGGCCAAAACCACCGGCACCAAGTCCCGCGCACGATCCACGCCCAATCCGGGGCCAAGGCACAGCGCATTGAGCCGCTCATCCGCGAGCACCGCCTTCAACGTCTGCGCGTCCCCAACAGGCGACAGCATAATTGCATCCAACCGCGCCGCGTTTTCCTGAAGCGCGCCGGGTGTTGGGGCGACGGTGACAAGCCCAGCCCCGATCCGAAGCGCCCCGCGCGCTGCGAGCCGCGCCGCGCCGCCTTTGCCCGATTGTCCAGAGAGGATGAGGGCATGGCCGTGGGCATATTTGTGGCTTTGCGCACCCCTCCGCTTATCAAGATCGTTTCCGGGCCATGCACGCTTGGATCGACCCTTTGGAACGTCGAAATCTAGCAAGCGTGCCACGTCATTCGAATGCGGCCAGAGCAAGTGCGCCGGATGGCGATCCTCTTTGCCCAATCCGATGTCACATACCACCACTTTTCGACTGACATCCGACAGAACATGCCCAAGCTTGCGTCGATGAAACGCAATTGTCAGATCAGGTAGAAGAAGCCGCTTTGACGCGTCATTCTGCCACCACTCCCACTGACTCTCCCAGTTCTCTTCGTCTTCTGGGTCCCCGCTGAACTCAGGTAAAAGAAACTTACCGCTATCAGTATCCAGCCCAGAAGGGGTGTCTATCGCAACCCGATGGTAAGGCACCAGCCAGGGATGCCTATCGCCAACATCTTTTTTTTCAATCGCGTGAAATGCAAGCGCGCAATCGAGAGGTATCGCACGTGTGAGTCCCGTCCCGAACATCGCATCGATCAGCAACGTTGGCCGCGGCCCGGAAGCAACCGCGTCGACTTCTAATTTCTTTACTGCCCCCATCGAGCACCAGACGTCGTAATTTGTCCGAGCATCAGGCGGCAATTTTTCCGGGTCGCCAAAAAGAAACACTTCGACACCCCAACCTTTGTCCAAAAGCCTCCGTGCTGCCACAAACCCGTCGCCGCCGTTGTTCCCCGGTCCGCACAGCACCACCGCCTTATGAGAAGTCTTCGCGAGCTCTGGCCATTCCTCGAATATCGCCTCGACCACGCCCCTGCCCGCGCGCTCCATCAGTTCAAGCCCGGTGACCTCACCTGAGTCGATGGCCGCTTGCTCGATCGCCCTCATTTGGGTCGCTGTCAGCAGTTCCGTCATGGGTCTCCTTTCGCCATCTGCTCAATTCTTGAACCAACTGCCTATTTTTTGTGCAGCCAGCCGGAAATCAGTCAAAATAGACCGCCCTGCGTCAGCCTATCCAATTGTCGCGCCCAGTGGAAAGTGGTCTTTGGGTCGCAACGCGAGCAACCACATGAGGGATGCAGATGAAAAAGATCGAAGCCATCATCAAGCCGTTCAAGCTGGATGAAGTCAAAGAAGCCCTTCAGGACATCGGGGTGCAAGGCCTGTCGGTGATCGAAGTCAAAGGTTTTGGCCGTCAAAAAGGCCATACCGAGCTTTACCGGGGCGCCGAATATGTCGTCGACTTCCTGCCCAAAGTGAAGATCGAAGTGGTTCTGCCTGCTGATCAGGTGGACGAAGCCATTGAGGCGATCGTTGAAGCCGCCAAAACAGACAAAATCGGCGACGGCAAGATTTTCGTCAGCCCCGTCGAACAAGCCATCCGCATTCGTACCGGTGAAACCGGTTTGGACGCGATCTGACCCAATCTCGATAAGATACGAACCAGAGGATAATTGACATGAGCGTTAAAGACGTACTCAAACAAATCAAGGAAGACGACATCGCCTATGTCGACATCCGCTTCACCGACGTGCGCGGCAAGCTGCAGCACGTCACTGTGGATTGCGACCTTGTCGACGAAGATTTCCTGGAAGAAGGCTTTATGTTCGACGGCTCGTCGATCGAAGGCTGGAAGTCGATTGAAAACTCGGACATGAAACTCATGCCCGACACGACCACGACCTATATCGACCCGTTCTACGCGGAAAAAACGCTCTGCGTGCATTGCTCAGTCGTTGAGCCCGACACCGGCGAGAAGTATGGCCGCGACCCACGTGGCACAGCCGAAAAAGCCGAAGCTTACCTGAAAGCATCTGGCATCGGTGATGTGGCTTACATGGGCCCGGAAGCTGAGTTCTTCCTGTTTGACGACGTGCGCTTTTCAAACACCATGAACAAAGTGTCGTTCGAAGTGGACGCGGTTGACGCGGCGTGGAACTCGGACACCGAATACGAAATGGGCAACACCGGGCACCGTCCGGGCGTCAAAGGTGGTTACTTCCCTGTGAACCCGATTGACGACGCGCAAGACCTGCGGTCGGAAATGCTGACCACGATGAAACAGCTTGGCATGAAGACCGACAAGCATCACCACGAGGTGGCATCGTGCCAGCATGAGCTTGGCCTGATCTTCGACAGCCTGACCAAACAGGCCGACGAGTTGCAGAAATACAAGTACGTCATCCACAACGTGGCGCATGCCTATGGCAAGACCGCGACCTTCATGCCCAAGCCGATTGCCGGCGACAACGGCACCGGGATGCACGTGAACATGTCGATCTGGAAAGACGGCAAGCCGCTGTTTGCTGGCGACAAGTATGCCGATCTCAGCCAGGAGGCGATCTGGTTCATTGGCGGCATCCTGAAGCACGCCAAGACGCTGAACGCTTTCACCAACCCGTCGACCAACAGCTACAAGCGTCTGATCCCGGGTTTTGAAGCCCCTGTTCTGCGCGCCTATTCGGCCCGCAACCGGTCGGGATGTGTCCGTATTCCGTGGACCGAAAGCCCGAAAGCAAAACGCGTCGAAGCCCGCTTCCCCGATCCTGCGGCAAACCCTTATCTGTGTTTTGCAGCCCTTCTGATGGCTGGCCTTGACGGCATCAAGAACAAGATCGACCCGGGCCCCGCTCAGGACAAGAACCTCTATGATCTGCCGGCTGAAGAGCTGGAAGGCATCGAAACGGTCTGTGCATCGCTGCGCGAAGCACTGGACAGCCTTGCGGCCGATCACGACTTCCTGCTGGCCGGTGACGTGTTCACCAAGGATCAGATCGAAGGTTACCTGGATCTGAAATGGGAAGAGGTCTACGCCTATGAGCACACACCTCACCCGATTGAATACCAGATGTATTACAGCTGCTAAGGTCAAAGCTGTTAGCTGACGACAAAAACAAAAGGGCGCCGACATCGGCGCCCTTATCCATTTCAATCTATCAAACCTTCAGCAGAAGCAGCTTTTACCAGCCGTTCAGCTGCTGAATTATCAACTGCGTCCGCCTAACGAACGGTAGGTTTCCAATTGCTTGGCGCCCTGCTCAATGCAGATATTGTCGGCTTCCTGCTTCGACATAGTGTCCGGTTTGGCGATCGCTTCATCCCACTGAACCCGCTCTGGCGTATAAAGCTGGCAGGTGACTTTACCCTTCGGGGTATTCACCTCGACAGGTGTGCTTTCATAGCTGGATCTTACACAGCCAGACAGCACGACGGCTGAGGCCAGTACTATCAGTCCGATTCTCATCATTTTCTCAACCTTTCATACTAAGCTACTTATGAAGACGCCGCTGTTGCCGCAGCTCCCAAAAACTCTGTTGGTCAACGTTTAAAGTCTGCCCAAGCGATAGCCACCTGCGCCTATCTTTCAAAGCGTTATGTAAAAAAAACGTTCAAATTTTTGTTTTTCGCACCCAAAGATAGCAATTTTTGAATTAATTCAACCGAACAGCGATCCACGACCGTTTTCTCGCCGGATTGTCGCCACAGTCGCGCCAAACAAGCTAACGGAATTAGCTAACAGAATCAGTCGTGTCTTTTCGCACGACATAGGTGTGGATTGAAAACACCACCGCCTTGGTCTTTGGAAGACGTCGCATTCCCTGACGCTCGACCCTGATCCATTGAGCTTTTTGTGGGTCAGTCTGGCGTCGGTTTTCCTCGGTTCGCGGTTGGTGCAATTCCGGGTCATCATAAGTCAAACAGTTTGCCCGCCAAATGGGACGCTCAACCTGTATGCCGTCAAACAGCCGCTGCACCCGCAGTGCGATATCCGGCGTGTAATCATCGACAGGCTTGTGAATACGGATCAGCGGCTTCATGAATTTCTGGTCAAGCGACCAGCTTGCCGGGAAGCAAAGGATACCGCCAGTCAGCACGTGTTCGTCGCCGTGCTTTTCCATCAACACAAGGTCTTCCTGCACCAAAGCGCCACAAGTCAATAACGGTGCTTCCCGGTCAATCTGAACAATGCGCCTATCCGGGCAGGTTACGGTTTGCTGTGTGACGTCGAACCCGTCAATTGTCGCAAGCTCGAACAGTACCATATCCAACAATTCGCCCGCCGCAGGCCGGGCGGCATCACTCAACCGATGAACCACCGCTTCTTTGTCGCGGATCAGGGCAATCCGGTGCGCCATCTGCGCCCCGTAAGCATCGTCTTGCACCAGCCATTCGCCCGGTGCCATCGGTACGAGCCCGGGCAAACGACTTAGGCGGTCATCTTCCCAAGGGCGGATGGGCAGTACTTTTTGGCAGATTTCGACCACAGCAGGCTCCGTCATGAATATCTGCGATATTTCCGTGGTGGCGCAGGGGTTGGCAAGGGCCAACGGGCCTATTTTTCAAACGGCAAGGCAAACCGGGCAAAAAGGCCGAAATGGTCAGACCCTAGGCGCGAGACACGCTGCACGCTGCCATCTCCCCCGCTGACCAGCACATGGTCGATTGGCACGCGCATCCATCCCTGCGCTTTGGTCAGCGTGACATGCGGCGGGCCAATTCGTTCTGTCATGCTGGTGTCTGCGACGCGGTCCATCGCATGGCTCCAGGGAACCATATTAAAATCGCCACCAATGGCCAACGGTGCAAACGGTTCATCCTGCGCAAGTTCGGCCAGAATAGGCAAAAGGCGGGCAATATGGGCCGGTTGGCTTTTCGGCCAAGGCCAGTGCAAGTGGATAGACACGACCCAGACTGGTCCCTTAGCGGTCACTACCTTCATCGCCGCCAGACCGTCGGCTTCGGCACAGAACCCCGACCCCGCCACCATCGGCCAGCGCGACGCAACCGCCACGCCACCGATCGTCGCGAAGGGGCAAAACTGGCGCGCTTTGTATATCTCATCCAACTGATCGAAAACGGCCATGTTCGCGCCGCTAACCTCTTGCAACGTCAGAAAGTCCGGGCGACGCGCCAGTATATCGGCGGCCAGCAATCCGGGATCCTCGACCCGAAACCGCATGTTTTTTTGATAGAGGCTAAACTCTGCACCACCTGACGCGCTTACCGCACCGCTCATCCAATAAATTGGACCCAGTGACACTGCGGCAGCGACCAACCCCAACAGCGCCCACCGGCGCGCCGAGGCAATCCAAAGCAGGACAGCCAATATCACGATCACCAATGCAATCTGTGGACGGAACACGCCAAGGCTGTCACCTGCCGGATGGTACTTCCCCAAATAACCAGCGGCCAACAAGGTAAGTGCCAGCAGCAACAGTTTTTTTAGACTACGTTTGATCATGCGCTCTTGTTACCCGCATTGCCGAAAAAAGGAACATTCAATCACCCTTGCGTGAGCAACCCTCCGCCGATCTTGTGAGCTAAGCGCAGGATGACCAATGTGCAAGCACGCGCCGTTGGGAGATGTCGATGAAAACCGAGAAATTCAGTTTTACGGGTCATGCAGGCCATGCTTTGGCCGCACGGCTTGATCTGCCAGACGGACCACATCTGGCGACAGCCCTGTTTGCGCATTGTTTCACCTGCGGAAAAGACATTGTCGCCGCGCGCCGGATCGCAGCGCGGCTGGCCGGACTTGGTATCGCCGTCCTGAGGTTTGACTTTACCGGTCTGGGTCATTCGGAGGGAGAGTTCGAGAACACTCATTTTTCATCCAATGTCGACGACCTAACATTGGCAGCCCAAGCTTTGGCGGACCGGGGCATGGCCCCCAGCCTGCTGATTGGCCACTCGTTGGGCGGCGCGGCAGTCATCAAAGCGGCCAGCCTGCTGCCCGGCACCAAAGCCGTTGTGACCATAGGCGCACCCGCAGATCCCGCCCATGTGGTCGCCAATTTCAGCGACGCGGTGCCACGTATTCGCGCCGAAGGCAGCGCCGAAATCAGTCTGGGCGGACGCCCCTTTCGGGTTAGTGACGATTTCATCAAAGACGTCGAAGCCAGCGAGCTGGACACAGTGTTAGGCGCATTGAAGCCCGCGATCCTTGTGTTACATGCCCCTCGGGACGAAATCGTCTCGATTGACAATGCCGCGCGCATTTTCATGGCCGCGAAACACCCGAAAAGCTTTGTCACACTGGATGACGCCGATCACCTTATCTCGCGACCCAGTGATGCGGAATATGTCGCGGAGGTTATTGCCGCTTGGGCTGCCAAATACGTCGAACTGGCCCCACCTGCGCCACCGCCCGGAGCGCCGGAAGGCATCGTGCGTGCCGCCGAAGCGGACCCCCGCGGCTTCTTGCAAGACATACAATCCGGACCAAACCACCACACGTTTGCGGACGAACCCCTGGCCTATGGCGGCACCAACAAAGGCATGTCGCCTTACGGGTTTCTCGCGGCTGGACTTGCGGCCTGCACATCGATGACGATCCGCATGTATGCGCGACGCAAGGGTTGGCCGCTTGACCATGTGCGGGTTGATGTCAGCCACGACAAAGTTCACGCGCAAGATGCCGAAACCGGCACCCGCGACCGGGTCGACCTGTTCCGCCGCGAAATCCATCTGGAGGGCACGTTGGACGCAGATCAAAAGGACCGCCTGCTAGAGATCGCCGACCGCTGTCCCGTTCACCGCACGCTGGAAGGCTCAAGCGAGGTCGTGACTGTCCTCGCCGATTAGCCGAACAACCGCGCGTTTCTGAACCACAGGGCGTGGGGAAAACCGCGCGGGGTCCGACCAGAGCAGATTTTTGCCTTGACCTAAGCCACCCGCAGGTCAAAAACCCCCCTTATGAGTACAGGCAGACTTACCATTGATCTGGACGCCGTGGCCGCCAACTGGCGGGCGCTGGACGCCAAATCCGACCAGGACGTGCAAACCGCCGCCGTGGTCAAAGCCGACGCCTATGGGCTTGGTGTGGGCAAAGTTGGCCGCGCACTGGCCGCCGCCGGGGCGCGACGCTTCTTTGTCGCCGTGGCCGAAGAAGGTGCGGCTTTGCGCGAAGCGCTTGGCCCCGGGCCAGAGATCAGCGTTTTTGCCGGGCATATGTCTGGCGACACTGACATGATCCACGATCTGGGTCTTGTGCCGATGCTCAATTCGGTCGAACAGCTGACCCTGCATTTTGAAGCGCTGCCCGGCCATCCATTTGGGGTGCAGCTGGACACTGGGATGAACCGGTTGGGCATGGAGCCAAACGAATGGGCCGCTTTGCGCGATCTGGTGCTGGCGCAAAACCCGCGCCTAATCATGAGCCATCTGGCCTGTTCGGACGAACCGACCCATCTGATGAACCGCCAACAGCTTGAAACCTTCCACGAGATGACCGAAGGCGTGGACGTTCCGCGTAGCCTTGCCGCCACCGGGGGCATCTTGATGGGGCCAGACTATCATTTTGATCTGACCCGCCCCGGAATCGGGCTGTACGGCGGCTTGCCGTTCGACAAGGCCGAACCGGTCGTATCGCTGGATGTGCCCGTCATACAAATTCGCGATCTGGCTGCCGGGGAAAGCGTCGGGTATTCCAATTCGTGGATCGCCGAGCACCCGGCCCGCGTGGCCACGGTAAGCGGTGGCTATGCAGACGGGATATCCCGTTCCCTGTCGAACCATGCGGTTCTGTTTCACATGGATACGCCCTGCCCGATCTTGGGTCGTGTGTCGATGGATCTGATCACCGTTGATATCAGCCACCTGGACGAAACGCCAAAAACGCTGACCCTGGTGGGCAAGCACCAAAGCCCGGATGATCTGGCTGACGCGGCGGGTACAATCGGCTATGAAGTTCTGACACAACTTGGTGCGCGGTATGCGCGCTATTATGCGCGAGGTCGCGGATGAAGCCGCTAACTTACCCTTTGGCCGCCATTGGTCATGTGACGCTTGGCTTTCTGGCCATGGTCGGGCGCGTGGCGATGTTTGCGGGTCAATCCCTCAGCCATATCCTGCGCCCCCCCTACTATCCCCGCGAATTTCTGAATGCGTTGCTAAATATCGGGTATTTCAGCCTGCCAGTGGTCGGCCTGACCGCGATTTTCACAGGCGCGGCCTTGGCGTTGCAAATCTACTCTGGTGGGCAACGTTTTTCGGCCGAGGCCGTGGTGCCACAGATCGTCGCCATCGGCATGGTCCGCGAGCTTGGGCCAGTGCTGGTCGGCCTGATGATCGCCGCCCGCGTGACATCTTCGATCGCCGCCGAAATCGCCACCATGAAAGTGACCGAGCAGATCGACGCGCTTGTCACCCTGTCCACGCACCCGATGAAATACCTGACCGCGCCGCGTGTGCTGGCCGCAATTCTTGTCGTGCCCGCCCTTGTGGGCATCGGTGATATCATCGGCATCATGGGCGGCTATATCGTCGGCACCAAGCAGCTTGGGTTCGCCCCGGGGGCCTATATCAACAACACGTGGAACTTCCTTGAAACCGCTGACATCGTGTCCTCCCTTGTGAAAGGCGCGGTTTTCGGGTTCATTGCCGCCGTCATGGGCTGCTATCACGGCATGAATTCCGGTCGCGGCGCGCAGGGTGTGGGTCGGGCCACCAAGACCTCGGTCGAGGCCGCCGCGATCCTGATCCTTGCCGCCAACTTCCTTCTCACCAGCTTCTTCTTTACATCATGATTGAGTTAAAAAACGTTCATAAAGGCTTCGGCCCAAAGCAAGTTTTGGCAGGTGTGAACCTTACCATTCCGCGTGGCGAAAGCATGGTGGTGATCGGAGGCTCGGGCACTGGAAAATCCGTGCTACTGAAATGCGTCCTTGGCCTGATGACACAAGACAGCGGCACAATCACACTGGATGGCGAAGACACCCTAAAGGCCGAACGCGACGCGTTTCTGGCCCGTTTCGGGATGCTGTTTCAGGGCGGCGCGCTGTTTGACAGCCTGCCTGTCTGGCAGAACGTCGCCTTCCGCCTATTGCGCGGCTCACTAGCCCGCCCATGGGACGAAGCACGCGAGATCGCCGTTGAGAAACTGCGCCGCGTCGGCCTGACCCCGGATGTGGCCGACCTGTTCCCCGCCGAACTGTCCGGCGGCATGCAAAAACGTGTGGGCCTTGCCCGTGCGATTGCTGCCGAGCCCGAGATCATCTTCTTTGACGAGCCCACCACCGGGCTTGACCCCATCATGTCCGGCGTCATCAACGACCTGATCCGCGAGATCGTCGTCGAAATGGGCGCCACCGCCATGACCATCACCCACGACATGTCCTCGGTCCGCGTGATCGCCGACAAGGTGGCGATGCTGCATGACGGGAAGATCCAGTGGACCGGCCCGGTCAGCGAAATGGACGCGTCCGGCGATCCTTATGTTGCGCAATTTATCTCGGGCAGCGCTGAGGGGCCAATTGAGGCGGTGCGGTGAGACATTGATTGGTCCAGCGTACTTCCTGCTTTGGGTAGCGTTGATTGGGGCGCTAGTTACCTACTGTCTAACTAGCGTTTATGTATTGTGCCTCCTTTTGCAAAAAGACTGGAAACGCTCAGCCATTGTTGTCGCTCTATTGGCAATCATCTTTATGATAGGTGAGCCCTTGATTAAGTCATTCGGCTTCGGGATATTGGCACTCGCTTCAATCAGCTACCTAGCTTGGATCGTAGTAATGATGATTTGCTGGCCCACCCGTCAAAACATTTGGTACAGGTGGGCACTCAATCTTCCACTGGCCAGCGGTGTCATTGGGTTTTCTGCCATGATCTTGTCTTTGATATTTTTCGCAATGACCATGCTAAGTCCATGAATAGGCAGTTTCGCAACCTGCTAACTTCGAGCTATTAAAAGAAACCAGTTTGACAACATGCTCAAATACCTCAACCTCGCCCTCCTGATCGCCTTCCCCATCGCGTGGTTCGCGCCGCTCATGCGCGCGGGGATCAACCTGCCGCTCTTTGGCCTGAAGGAAGTCAGCGTGATCTCTGGCCTGCAAGCGCTCTGGGACACGGATGTGGTCCTCGCACTGATCGTCACATTCTTCGCGGTCTTTGCCCCGATCATGAAGGTGCTCGGGCTGGCATTGATTCAGTTCGGCATGATGCGCCGCAAGATGCTGCCGGTGTTCAACGTCCTTGGCAAATTGGCGATGGCCGATATCTTCCTGATCGCGCTTTACATCGTGTTGGTAAAAGGCATCGATCTGGCGAAGATCGAGACCGGGTGGGGCCTGTATTTATTCACCGCCTGCGTGCTGGCGTCTATCGCGCTCAGCTTTGCCACAACGAAACGTCAGCGGGCATAACACGGCACGCCCAACAGGTCTTGCATGCCCGCAAGTGCTCAGGCAGAAACGCCCCATGGCAAAAGCTCAGAAAATCTTTACTTGCAACGCGTGCGGCGCGTCCTCGTCCAAGTGGTCGGGGCGCTGCGAGGCCTGCGGGGAATGGAATTCCATTGTTGAAGACACACCGCTAAGTGCCGGTCCTGCCTCAAAATCTTTGGGCGGCAAGCGCGGATCGCCAGTGGTCTTGACCGACCTGTCCACGGAAGAAGCCCCGCCACCGCGCACCGAATGCGGCATGGGCGAGCTTGACCGGGTTTTGGGCGGCGGGCTTGTGCCCGGATCGGCCATTCTGGTGGGCGGTGATCCCGGTATCGGCAAGTCCACCCTGCTTTTGCAAGCGGCGGCAAAATTCGCCAAGGCCGGTCTGCCCACGATTTATGTCTCGGGCGAAGAAGCCTCGGCGCAAGTCCGGATGCGCGCCCAACGTCTTGGCCTGACCAATGCGCCGGTAAAACTGGCCGCCGAGACCAACCTGCGCGACATCATGACGACGCTGGACACCGAACGCCCGGCGCTGGCCATCATAGACTCGATCCAGACCATGTGGGCCGACCATGTGGACAGCGCGCCTGGGTCGGTCAGCCAGGTCCGCACCGCCGCACACGAATTGACCACCTTTGCCAAGAAACGCGGCATTTCGGTTGTGCTGGTCGGTCACGTCACAAAGGAAGGGCAAATCGCTGGCCCACGTGTTGTCGAACACATGGTCGACACGGTGCTGTATTTCGAAGGCGAGCGCGGCCACCAGTTTCGCATCCTGCGCGCCGTGAAAAACCGTTTTGGACCGGCAGATGAAATCGGCGTGTTTGAAATGACCGGAAAGGGGCTGGCCGAAGTGCTAAATCCGTCCGCCCTGTTTCTGTCCGACCGTGAAGACCCTGCCCCCGGTTCGGTGGTTTTTGCTGGGATTGAAGGCACGCGACCTGTGCTGGTCGAATTTCAGGCGCTTGTCGCGCCCTCTTCCCTCAGCCAGCCACGCCGGTCGGTTTTGGGCTGGGACAGCGGCCGATTGGCAATGATATTGGCGGTTCTGGAAGCCCGGTGCGGCATCCCCTTCGCAGGGCTGGATGTCTATCTAAACGTCGCTGGTGGCATGAAAATCACCGAACCGGCTGCCGACCTTGCTGTGGCGGCGGCGCTACTTTCCGCACGCGAGGACGCCGCAATCCCGAAAGAGACTGTGGTTTTTGGTGAAATCAGTCTATCAGGGGCGTTGCGCCCCGTGGGACAGACCGAAAACCGGTTGAAAGAAGCGCAAAAACTTGGTTTTACAGCCGCAATTGCGCCCACGCGCAGCAAAACAGGCTCGGGTTCGGGTTTGAAGATACAGAAAATGGCGGACCTGACTGGGTTCGTTGGTGAGATTTTCGGGGCGGGTTAGCCCCACAGACAGGGACGGTCGCAAGCAAAGCTTGAGCCGAAGTGAGACGACATGGAAGGCTTTACCTTGATTGACGGGATCGTTGCGGCGGTCATCCTGATTTCGGCCATTCTGGCCTATTCGCGTGGGTTCGTGCGCGAAGGCATGTCCATCCTCGGGTGGATCGCTGCGGCCATTCTGGCCTATATTTTTGCGCCCCGCGCACTGCCGCTGGTCAAGGAAATCCCGGTTCTGAAAGACTTCATCGCTGACAGTTGTGAACTGTCGATGATCGCGGCTTTCGCAGGGGTTTTCGCACTGGCTCTGGTGATCGTCTCAATCTTCACTCCGCTCTTTTCGTCCGCTGTGCAACGCTCAGCCCTTGGTGGGCTGGATCAGGCGCTTGGCTTTATCTTCGGCGTGGCGCGCGGCCTACTTTTGGTGGCCATCGCGCTGGTGATCTATGACCGCATCGTCACCACGGACACGATTGCCATGGTAGATGACAGCCGCACCGCCAAGATCTTTGCCCGCACGCAAGACAAAATCAACGAGCAGATCCCCGAGGACGCCCCCGGTTGGATCGTTGGTAAATACGAAGAGCTGGTGGGCGCCTGCACTACCGGCACGTAATACCGCGCAACAACCATCACACTTTAGAACACGCGCCTTTCGGGGCGCGTTTCTTGTTTTTGGGCGCGCGTACCCGGCCTCTCAGCAGAAATCCCACCCCGCTTTGTGATAGTTTGGTGACATAGTGCAATGGGTCCATTAAGACGGGGCCAACGTCACGGAATCGGAGCTCGCTGCCATGTCCGACACCTCGCCCAACGACACGCCCTCTATGCCACCTGCGCATCCCTTTGATGATGACAAGTTGAAAGAGGAATGCGGTGTTTTTGGCGTCGTTGGCATGGTGGATGCCGCGAATTTTGTCGCCCTTGGTCTGCACGCCCTGCAGCACCGCGGTCAGGAAGCGGGCGGTATCGTCTGTCATGACAGCACCCAAGGCTTCAACTCGGCGCGTCGTTTTGGCTATGTGCGCGACAACTTTACCAAAGCCAGCCTGATGAAGACCCTGCCCGGACCAATTGCGATTGGTCACGTGCGCTATTCCACCGCCGGATCCAAAGGGGCCGTCATCCGCGATGTGCAGCCTTTCTTTGGTGAGTTTTCGATGGGCGGAGCGGCGATTGCGCATAATGGCAATATCACCAATGCAAACGCGCTGCGCCGCGAGCTGATTGAACGCGGGTCGATCTTTCAAAGCTCCTCCGACAGTGAATGCATCATCCACCTGATGGCCCGGTCGCTTCAGCGCAGCATCCCGGAACGGATGGAAGACGCGCTGCGCCGTGTCGAAGGCGCGTTTTCAGTGGTTGCCATGACCCGCACCAAATTGATCGGCGTGCGCGATCCGCACGGCGTGCGCCCGCTGGTCTTGGGGCGGTTGGGGGATGGCTGGGCCCTGTCATCGGAAACCTGCGCGCTCGACATCATTGGCGCCGAATTTATCCGTGAAATTGCGCCGGGTGAGATGGTCGTGATCAGCGAAGCAGGCGTTGAAAGCAGCTTCCCGTTCCGTCCTAAACCCTCAAAGTTTTGCATCTTCGAACATGTTTATTTTTCCCGCCCGGATTCCAGCTATGGCGGGCGTTCAGTCTATGAAACCCGCCGTCAGATCGGGGTCGAGCTGGCCCGCGAAACCCCGGTGGATGCCGATATCGTCTGCCCGGTGCCGGACAGCGGGACGCCCGCCGCAATCGGATACAGTCAGGAAAGCGGCATTCCCTATGCGATGGGGATCATCCGCAACCAATATATGGGCCGCACCTTCATCGAGCCGACCGAGCAGATCCGCAACATGGGTGTTCGCCTGAAGCTCAACGTGAACCGCGCCCTTATCAGGGGCAAACGCGTGGTTCTGGTCGATGACAGCGTGGTGCGCGGGACCACCACCCGGAAAATCAAGGACATGATGCTGGACGCAGGTGCAGCCGAGGTTCATTTCCGCATCGCCAGCCCCCCGACCGCCTGGCCCTGCTTTTACGGCGTGGACACGCCCGAGCGCGAGAAGCTGCTGGCTGCGACCATGACCGAAGAAGAGATGCGCGAGCACCTGAATGTCGACAGTCTGAAATTCATTTCTCTGGATGGTCTTTATCGTGCGGTCGGCGAGGCATCTGGCCGCAACAAGGACTGCCCGCAATATTGCGACGCCTGTTTCTCGGGCGAATATCCGGTCACGCCTTCTGACAAAGTTGAAAGCGGGTTCAAGCTGCAAGCGGCAGAGTAACGTCGTTAGTTACGGTAAGTTTTGCCTTGCACCTCGAAAACATGGATGAGATGACGCCGTCATGACGGATACCCAGAAAATCGCATTGGTCACAGGCGCATCGCGCGGCTTAGGTGCGGCCCTCGCGCTTGAACTGTCCAAAACGCATCACGTTGTGGCCGTGGCCCGCACCACAGGCGCGCTTGAAGAACTGGACGACAAGATCAAAGCCGCTGGCGGCGCAGCGACCTTGGCACCGATGGACATCACCAACAAGGATGCGATGGCGCATCTGTGTCGGTCGATCCATGATCGCTGGGGGCCGGTCGACGTCTGGGCGCATACAGCTATCTATGGCCCTGCCCTAATGCCGACGCCAGATTTGGACGATAAGGGCTGGGGTCAGGCGCTAAAGACAAACGTGGAAGCCACGCGCAACCTGATCTTCATGGTCAACGCACTGATGACCGACGACAGCACCGCATTGTTTTTTGCCGACGACCACGCGGGCGAGAAGTTTTTCGCAGGTTACGGCGCGACGAAAGCCGCCCAAATGGCCTTGGTGCGCAGTTGGGCCGCGGAGAACACCAAACTGGGGCCGCGCGTCATCATTGCCGAACCGAAGCCGCTCGCAACCTCGATGCGGGCACGGTTCTTCCCCGGTGAAGACCGCAGCAAACTGGCTCCGGTCGACGACGAGGCCCGACGCATCCTGTCAGACGCAGGGCTTGCTTGAGCGCATTACGCCCGCATGCCTTGCCACAAAGATCGCGCTGCGCTTGCCGCGCGCGCCAAGCTGTCCTATTGAGAAACCATCACTGCCCGAAACAACGGGTGGACAGCCGGGCAGAAGGGCCAGACCATGCGTATTCTCATCACCAATGACGACGGGATAAACGCGCCGGGTTTGAAGGTGGCGGAAGCCATCGCGCAGGAAGTCGCGATGGAGCTTGCGGGCGAAAAGGCCGAAATCTGGACCGTTGCGCCCGCGTTCGAACAGTCCGGCGTCGGCCATTGCATTTCTTACACCCACCCGTTCATGATTGCCGAACACGCCCCGCGCCGATTTGCCGCCGAAGGCAGTCCCGCCGATTGCGTCATTGCTGCGATCTATGACGTGATGCCGGACCGTCCCGATCTTGTGATCTCGGGCGTCAACCGGGGCAACAACTCGGCCGAAAACGCTCTGTACTCCGGCACCCTCGGCGCCGCGATGGAGGCGGCTTTGCAGGGCCTGCCAGCCATTGCGCTGTCGCAATACATGGGCAAAGGGACAATGGGGCTGGACAATGTATTCGATGCAGCGGCAGCAGGTGGTGGCGAGATTGTGCGCCGGTTGCTGGCAGATGCGCCATGGGAACACGGCGCTGATTACCGGCTGTTTTACAACGTGAATTTCCCGCCGGTCGCAGCGGACCTGGTGAAAGGTGTCAGGGCCGCTCCGCAAGGCTGGCGCCATGATGCCTTTTTCGGAATTGAAGCGCAGAACAGCCCCTCGGGCCGCAAATTTCTGTGGATCAAAGGTGGCCCGCAGGCCAACCCATCTTCACCGGGCATGGATTTGACGCTGAACCTTGATGGGTATGTGTCCGTGACACCGATGCGCGCGGACCTTACGGCGCATGATCATCTGGATACTTTGGGGGCGCTGTTTGGATGAGCGACGCTAGGGTGCAGGACGCGGAACGCAAAATGCAGTTCCTGTTTGCCCTCCGCTCTAAGGGGGTGACAAACCCGCGCGTCCTGTCCGCCATGGAAGAAATCGATCGTGGGCCCTTCGTGCGCGGCCTGTTTGCCGAACGCGCCTATGAAGATATGCCGCTGCCGATTTCCTGCGGGCAGACGATCTCGCAGCCCTCCGTGGTGGGCCTGATGACGCAGGCCGCACAGATCAATCCACGCGACAAAGTGCTCGAAGTGGGAACCGGGTCCGGCTATCAGGCGGCGATCCTGTCGCGCCTTGCGCGCCGTGTGTACACCGTCGACCGCCACCAGAAACTGGTGCGTGAAGCCCGCGAGATCTTCGAGGCACTGGATTTGCACAATATCACCGCGATCACCGGCGACGGATCGCGCGGATTACCCGACCAAGCGCCGTTTGACCGCATCATTGTGACCGCTGCTGCCGAGGACCCGCCCGGTCCCCTCTTGGCGCAGCTTGCCATTGGCGGTATCATGATCGTGCCGGTGGGCCAGTCCGATGCCGTCCAGAGCCTGATAAAGGTGACGCGCAGCGAAGATGGCTTTGAGTATGATGAGCTTCTGCCGGTGCGTTTCGTGCCCCTTTTGGAAGGGCTTGGGCAGGACTGACGCGAGAAAGACAAACCGGGGAGCCGGAACCGTGGGGCCAAGCCCCACATAGCAGTAAAAAGGCCCAGCAAGGGTCGCAACCAGAGCCTGCAAACAGGCCAATGGATTGAGGATGAGAGCTATGCCATTCCAAAGCACGACCGAAATGCGTGCGCCCCGCCCTGTGCGGCGGCGTCTTATGCACTCTGCCGCCCTGTTTGGGGTTCTGGTGGGGTTAACGGCCTGCGACAAACCC
Source organism: Aliiroseovarius sp. M344 (assembly GCF_025140835.1). Taxonomy (NCBI): domain Bacteria; kingdom Pseudomonadati; phylum Pseudomonadota; class Alphaproteobacteria; order Rhodobacterales; family Paracoccaceae; genus Aliiroseovarius; species Aliiroseovarius sp. M344. The sequence continues at coordinate 1,352,122 of NZ_CP081153.1, read as the reverse complement.
TTCGATTTCGACATGCGCCGTTTCGCCGATGGTGGCCTGTCGACAACCGCGGCGGCACAAGGTGCCACGACAGCGGCGCGACCAAAAGCAGATGCGCGCGGCGTAATCTCGTATCCCAGCTATCAGGTGGCCGTCGCCAAGCGCGGTGACACGGTTGCACAGGTTGCCGGTCGCATTGGGATGGCACCGGCCGAGCTTGGTCGCTATAACGGCGTCTCGGTTGACGCCCGGTTGCGCGAAGGCGAAGTCCTGGCGCTGCCCCGCAGAGTGGCCGAACCGGCCTCCGGGGTGATCCAGCCTTCGGACAATATCGACATCGCAACCTTGGCGGGCGACGCGATTGACCGGTCTGGCACAACGACGACAGGCACCGCGCCCGTTACATCCGGCGAACAACCCACCCGGCACCGCGTTAAACGCGGCGAAACCGCCTATTCCATTGCGCGCAGCTATGGCGTTTCGGTCCGGTCTTTGGCTGACTGGAACGGGCTGGGCTCAAGCCTGACGGTGCGCGAAGGTCAACATCTGATGATCCCTGTGAAGGTTGACGCACCCGTTACGACAACGCGTATCAGTCAACCTGGACAGGGTTCGGCGGCCCCGACGCCGCCGTCCTCCGCCAAACCATTGCCCAAGGATGAAACAGTGCCAACCAAAGTGTCCGCCCCGGCATCACCCAAGTTGGAAGAAACCCGCACGCCCGCAAGCACGGCGCGCATGGCCCTGCCAGTGGCCGGGAAAGTCACCAGCCTGTTTGATGCCGAGAAAGCTGGTTATATCCTTGTCTCTGCCAAACCCGGCGATCCTGTCAAAGCCGCGGCCAGCGGCACGGTCCGACTGGTGTCCAAAGATGTCGAGGGGGAAGAGATCGTGGTCATTGACCACGGCAACGGCACCCAAAGCGCCTACAGCTTCATCGATGGTATCAAGGTCAAGAAAGGTCAGAAGGTACAACGCGGCCAACAGATCGCGTCCGCCTCAAAGAACCAATATAACGCAATCCAGTTCCTTGTGTTCAAAGGGACAGAGCCGGTCGATCCGATGCCCTATCTGAACTAAGCCGACATACAGCACGCAGAAAGGGGGCAACCAATGGTCGCCCCCTTTTAGTTAGACCCTGCAGCCAGCGTCAAAGCGCGATGCGAAACAGCGCAAAGCCTGTGTCTGACATACCGGCCTCTTCGATCGTCACACCCGGAACCGAGGCTGCATGTTTTGCTGCAGCCGGACCGGTTTCGAACAGAACGGTCGTGTCCGCCATCGGCGCGAAGGTCCAGTTTGCATCAGCCTTCGGGCTGACCGTGCCTTTTTCAACGATATAACGCACGATGACATCGCGGTTTGTATCCGGACCTTCGAAGATCGTCGTGTCACCGCCCGCACCGGGGAAATGCCCACCGCCACCGGCACGATAATTGTTGGTAGCGACGATGAATTCCTGATCTTCATCAATAGGTTGCCCATTGAAGCTGAGGTTTGCAATGCGGTGCGCATCCGGTGCGATCACCTCGCCATCTTTATTGTAACGCGCCGGCTGGCTTAGGTCGATTTGATAGGTCACACCGTCAATCACATCGAAATTGTAGCTTGGCATTTCAGGGTTCAGCAGGACGGCATCCTTGGCCCCTGGTTCGATCTGGTTGAAGATTGTCGCCGAACGTTCAAGCCATTCCCGCAGCGTCGCCCCGTTGATACGAACGGCCCGAACCGTGTTGGGATACAGGTAAAGGTCGGCCACATTCTTGATCGCGACGTCGCCAACTTCAACATCGGTATAGTATTCCGGCCCGCCCCGACCACCGGCTTTAAACGGCGCAGCAGCGGACAAGACCGCCAGCCCTTCATGCTCGGTCCCTTTCATCATTTGTTCGATGTACCAGGTTTGAGCATTTGATACGATTTGCACCGATGGATCATCCGCGACCAGCGCGAAATAGGAATGCAGCGGCGCATCCGTCTTACCGACGGCGCGACGTACATATTCCAGCGTTTCGTCGTGCTCTTTCTGTACCGATGCCAGCACAGCCGCATCACTTTCCACCAAGGCCGTGATCGAACGATCTTCGTTCCTTTTGTAAATCGGCCGCGCCTCTGAAGTGTGCGAGACGACACGCCATGCACCACCATCATGTTCCAGCATCAGGTCGATCAGGCCCATATGCGACCCCCAAAAGCCGCCCATGACTGCCGGGATGCCCATCAGTGTGCCAGCTTCGACATCTGCTCCGGCAAAATCAGCATATGTCGAAGACGGAAACACCAAATGCGAGTGGCCGGTCAGAATGGCATCAATCCCTTCGACAGCCGCCAGCGGAACAGAGGCGTTTTCCATCCCGTCGGTATGCTCGGCCGCCCCGATCCCGGAATGAGACAGCGCGATGATCAGATCGGCACCTTCTTCCCGCATCTGTGGGATATAGGCGCGCGCGGTCTCGATAATATCGCGGGCCATCACATTGCCTTCCAGATGACGACGATCCCAGTTCATGATTTGTGGCGGAACAAAGCCAATAAAGCCGATACGGATTGGCTGCACCGTGCCGCCGCCATTGGTCACTTCGCGATCCACGATCACATATGGCGGCAATAGGGTTTCGTCCTCACGCGGGGTGGCGCCAAGCGTCTTGGCGACGTTTGCGCAGACCACCGGGAAACCCGCACCTGCGACAGATTTCATCAGAAAATCAAGGCCATAGTTAAACTCGTGATTGCCCAGCGTCGACGCATCAAAGCCAAGCGTATTCATCGCCGCGATCACGGGGTGCATGTCACCCTCTTTCATGCCGCGCTCATAGGCGATGTAGTCGCCCATTGGGTTGCCTTGCAGAAAATCGCCATTGTCCAGCAGCAGCGAATTTGTCGCCTCGGCCCGAATATCTCCGATCAAAGACGCGGTGCGGGCAAGCCCGACCGTGTCGGTTTCCCGATCGGAATAGTAGTCATAGGGGAAGACGTGGACATGCAAGTCCGTGGTTTCCATGATTCGCAAATGCGCCTGATTGGACGACGCCATCAACGAATAGGGATGCAGGGCGATTAACCCAGCTGTGCCGGCTAAAAAGCCACGACGGGAAAGGGTAAGAGACATGGAAACCTCCGGATCTGACAGTTTTGGAAATAGGCTAGGCTTCTATCATGACAGCGAAATGACCCGTTTGGCAAATTTCTCCGCCTAACGCGTTTAGAGAATGCCTAGATCACCGGATTTTGGCGAAACGCCGAAATGCTGAGCGGTGTTTCGAATGATCCCTGTCTCAGGTTTCATCCGAAACGCTTAAGAAAAGAAACACCCCGCAGATCAGGGTGATCAACGGGGTGCATGTTAGATTAACATTTTCAAAGGTATAGCGCGCGTTATTCGTCAGCCCGCCCTTTGCCCAAATGTTTACGCAGACGCGACGGCGTCGACTTCTTTCGGTTCTTGTAAGGGTTCTTATCTCCTTGCCCCCGCATGGTCAGCCGGATCGGTGTGCCGGGCATGTCGAAATCCTCGCGCAACCCATTGACCAGATAACGGCTGTAGCTTTCAGGCAGTTTATCAGGATGCGAGCACATCACCACGAACCCGGGCGGGCGCGTTTTCACCTGTGTCATATAGCGCAGCTTGATCCGGCGGCCGCCCGGTGCGGGGGGCGGGTGCGCTGAAATCATTTCCGCCAGCCATCCGTTCAGCTGGGCGGTTTTCACCCGGCGGTTCCAAACGTCGTGAGCGCGCATCACGGCTGCTTGAAGTCGATCCAGACCCTTGCCCGTCTTGGCCGAGATGGTGATCAAGGGCGCACCGCGAAGTTGTGGCAGAAGGCGCTCAAAGGCTTCTTTCAGCTCTTTCAACTTGGATTGCTTCTCAGACTCGGCGTCCCATTTGTTGACCGCAATGACAACAGCGCGCCCTTCGCGCTCTGCCAAGTCGGCGATGCGCAGGTCTTGCTGTTCAAACGGAATTTCCGCATCAAGCAAAACCACCACAACTTCGGCGAATTTCACGGCTCGAACGCCATCAGACACCGACAGTTTCTCAAGCTTTTCCTGAACCTTAGCGCGTTTGCGCATGCCAGCGGTGTCAAATATTCGCGTGGGCACGCCGCCCCAGTCAAAGCGTACTGAAATGGCGTCGCGGGTGATCCCGGCCTCGGGGCCCGTCAGCAGCCGCTCTTCCCCAAGCAGTTTGTTGATCAGCGTGGACTTACCCGCGTTGGGGCGGCCAATCACCGCCACTTGCAGCGGTCTGTCTTCGGTCGGGACGCGCGGGCCATCATCGGCCTCCTCGTCAAAATCCACATCCGTTTCGGGCGCTATGGCCGCGGCGCGTTCCTCAAATTCTTCCGAGATCGGGCGCAGAACATCCATCAATTCGCCCATGCCTTCGCCATGTTCGCCAGAAAGACGGATCGGTTCGCCCAGCCCAAGCGAGAAAGCCTCCAGATATCCAGCTTCGCCCGCTTTGCCTTCGGATTTGTTGGCCGCAAGGATCACATGCGCGTTTTTGCGGCGCAGGATGTCGGCGAACACTTCATCTGACGGCAGGATGCCGACACGGGCGTCGACCAAGAACAGGCAGGCATCCGCCATCTCGACGGCGCGTTCTGTCAGGCGACGCATCCGCCCCTGCAAGCTTTGGTCGGTGGCTTCTTCAAGCCCAGCACTGTCGATCACTGTGAAGCGCAAATCGCCCAGCCGCGCCTCGCCTTCGCGCAGGTCACGGGTCACGCCGGGCTGGTCATCAACCAGCGCAAGGCGTTTTCCAACCAAACGGTTGAACAGGGTGGATTTGCCCACATTCGGGCGCCCTACGATAGCGAGGGTGAAACTCATTTCCGACTCCGGGTCACATGAAGCGCCCCGCATACACGGTTTTATTGGTCAGCGCAAAGCCAGAAGTTTGCCGTCGCGCGAGACCAGATAAGCGGTGCCGTTCACGACCACAGGTCGTGTTGCTGCCCCGCCGGGAATGGCCACCTGACCAACCAGCGTACCATCGACGGGGTTGAAGCCACGCATCACCCCGTCCGAGGACGCGACCCATAGCCGTCCGCCCGCCAGAACCGGCCCAAGATTGGCATAGATCGCCTTGCGTTTGCGGGTTTTCGCCTTGGTATAATAGGGAAGCGGCACGCCCCAGATGCGTTCGCCGGTCTTGGCGTCCAAGCGCACAAGCTGTGCTTCGTCTGACACAAGGAACACCGATCCACCGGTCACCCAGACCGGGCTAACGGCGCCTTCTTTGGCCGTCCACAGACGTTCTCCAGACAGGTTGAGCGCCACGGTGCGTCCCGCCGGATTGCCGGAATAGATCACTCCATCTTTCACCACCGGCTCGCCAGTGATGTCTGTCACGATCGAATAGCCGCGACCCGCGCGTTCACCTGCGATCAGGTTGGACCAGGTCCGCGCGCCACCTTTTTTCAAAGCGGCGACGATCTCGCCCGACGCGAAGGGCAAAAGCACCAGGCGGTCGGTCACAGCAGGCGACGACACGCCCACAACGCCATCCTGGCTTGGGGTGCCGGACAGCCGCCATTTGACGCGGCCGGTGCCGGTTTCAATGGCCCACGCGCTGTTGTCCCGGCTGACGACGTAAACCAGCCCGCCCGACACTGCCGGTGCGCCAGAACCGGACGCATCCATTTTTTGCTGCCATTTGACCTTGCCGGTCGCGGCGTCAAGTGCGCTGACCAGACCGAAGCCAGAGGTCACATAGACCGTGCCATCCGCATAGGCCAATCCGCCCCCCGAAGCGTCGTCTGAACGGTCAGACGGCGGGGTCAGATCGCGCGCCCAAAGGGTTGCGCCTGCGGTCGACGTGGCTACAACTTGTGCGCGGCTGTCCAAAGTAAAGATCCGACCACCGGCCACAACCGGTTCGGCGGTGATGCGGTGTTTGCGGTCATTGCCCTGCCCGATCGACGCTGCAAAGCGCAGTTTTGGTGCCGGTGACAGGGCGGGATGGCGAACCTGATGGGTCAAGCTGCCACCCAGATGGGTCCAGCTTGCATGATTGACCGTCGCAGGCAGCGAGATTGGGCGCGCGCCATCCTGGCGTCCGGCCCCTTCGACCGCAGCGGCGGCGTCAGACAGTTCACCTGCGCTCAAAGTTTGCGGGTTCAGGCTGCGCAAATCTTCGCGATCACCTGGCAAAATGTATTCCGGTTGGGAACATGCCGCCAATAGGCTCAACGAGACCAAAATTCCGGCGCTTTGTTTCAACTTCACGAGATGCCCCCCGGGATACATAAAATGTCTTTTCAAACCGGACCGGTGTCCAGTGTAGGTGGTCAGGATGTCTCTAACGACCCACCCAGCGCCACAATCAACTGAGACGCGCGTCGACGCAAGGCCCCAGAGGCCTCATCATCCACCAAAAGAGCTTTCAGGCGCGTGATGGCGGCGTCTGGCTGCCCCTCGTCGACCTCGACAAGCGCCAATTGTTCTTCCGCCAAAACACGAAATGGCGCGCCGGGAATGGCCAGTGGCTCAAGCCGCGCGCGCCGCGCGGCGGTGTCCAGACCCGACCCGGTATTTGACACAAGTTTCAGTTGCGCCAAATCACGATACAGGGGATCGGCGTTGGCATCATCGGCCAAGGCGCGCAGGGCGTCTACGCCCGCCTCACCGTCGGCTGCTGACAGCATCGCGACCACTGCCGCGGCATCTCCGGTCGCGTCGATCGCGGAAAGGGCCGCTGCACGTTCCGCCGGGTCCGCTTGTTCTTCGGCGGCCAGAATGGCGTCACCAAGGGACTGCGCGGCGGATCTGTCGCTGGCTTTGCGCCATTCGTTATAGGCCGCACCACCCACCATCAGGACGACCAGCAAAACGGCGATCCAGCCGTATTTTCGCATCAATGCGTACAGCTTGTCGCGACGAACCTCTTCGCTCACTTCATCGATGAAAGTATCGGTCTCGCTCACGGCAATGCCTCCGGGTCAAAATCTTCCCTCCTTTTGCCCCAACGACGCCCGGTTGCCAAGGGGGTGCATCGGCCACAGCTGGACTGCTGTGTCTGGCGCCCTCGCAGGTTGGCCTGCACAGGCGGCACTGCCCTTCCGGTTGCACAGGTCAGGGAAGCCACACTTGTTCGCAGGGGGAACTCGGCCTATCTTTCGGCACATTGATTAACACTGGCAGGAAATCTTATGCGCCTCTTCCCAATAATCACCGCGATCCTTGTGGTAGCAGGCCTGTTCATGCTGGTGTTTCAGCGCGACACGCTGGAAACAGCAGCCGGTAGCCCCGAGGCCCCAGCCGCCGTGCAAACACAGGCGTTTGATGACACCGAAGAGGCACCGTCCAAGGGCGTGTCTGTGGTGGCCCTGCGCAGTGTGGCCCGCGAGATCGAGATGCCCGTCCTGCTGAGGGGCCGGACCGAGGCCAACCGGCGCGTCGAGCTGCGTGCGGAAACCACTGGTCAGGTCATATCCACCAAGATCGCGAAAGGCAGCCCTGTCGAGGCAGGCGATGTCTTGTGTCGTCTGGACGCTGGCACGCGCGAAGCCAGCTTAGCCGAAGCCACGGCCCGACTGGCAGAGGCAAAAGCGCGCGCACCCGAAGCAGAGGCGCGCGTGATCGAAGCGCAGGCCCGTCTGGACGAGGCAACATTCAACCTGACAGCAGCGACCAAGCTGTCGGCGGGCGGCTTTGCCTCGGATACACGCGTGGCAAACACCAAAGCGTCTGTTGAAACAGCCCGGGCCGGGTTTATCGCCGCCCAATCCGGTGCGGCCAGCTCTGGCGCCATGATCCAGTCCGCAGAAGCCGCCGTCGCCGCTGCAGAGCGTGAGATTGAGCGCTTGGATATCCGCGCACCCTTCCCCGGCACGCTGGAGACGGACAGCGCGGATATTGGCACGCTTCTCCAGCCGGGCGCTGTCTGTGCGACGCTGGTGCAATATGACCCCGCGCGGGTTGTCGGAAATGTGTCTGAACTTCAGGTCGATCAACTCAGAACCGGATTGGCCGCCAATGTGCGCCTTGCGTCCGGCGGCGCGCTGACTGGCGTTGTGACCTTTGTGGCCGACACCGCCGATCCTGTAACCCGGACCTTCCGCGTCGATGTTGAGGTCACACAAGACCAAGGCGCCCCGGTCGTGCGTGCGGGTCAGACTGCCGAGGTGGTCATCACCGGCAACGGCTTGCCCGCCCACCTGCTGCCCCAAAGCGCCCTGACGCTGGATGACAATGGTCGTCTGGGCGTGCGGATCGTAACCAAGGACAAGTTGACTGGCTTCGCACCCGTTTCAATGGTCCGCGACAGCGTAGATGGCGTATGGGTCACCGGACTTGCCGACACAGCCGACGTGATTGTCATCGGCCATCATTATGTCACCGACGGCGTTGCGGTCGAACCCACCTATCAGGAGCCCGGCATATGATCGGTATCGTCGACTGGGCCGCTGATCGGGCCCGGATGGTCATAGCCTTCGTGATCCTGTCGGTCCTGGCCGGTGCGATCGCCTATGTCAGCCTGCCCAAGGAAGGTGAGCCGGATATTGAAATCCCGGCGTTGTTCGTGTCTGTGCCGTTCCCCGGCATTTCTGCAGCAGACGCAGAACAGCTGCTCTTGCGCCCGATGGAAACAGAGCTGGCAGACATTGATGGTCTGAAAACCATGTCGGGCACGGCTGCCGAAGGCTATGCCGGGGTCGCACTGGAATTTGAGTTTGGCTGGGACAAGACCAACGTCATGGCGGATGTCCGTGACGCCATGAATTCGGCCGAAGGAAGCTTCCCGACAGGGTTCGACAGCTATTCTGTCAACGAGATCAACTTTTCGGAATTTCCGATCATCATTGTGAACCTAACCGGCAACGTCCCCGAACGCACATTGGTACGGCTGGCGCGCGAACTTCAAGACAAGCTGGAAGCACTTGATGCAGTTCTGGAAGCCTCGTTGGCCGGGTATCGCGATGAAATGCTCGAGGTCGAAATCGACCCGCTGAAGCTTGAAGCCTATAACGTGACCGCAGGCGAGCTGATCCGGGTGGTGCAGAACAACAACCAGTTGATTGCCGCAGGCGACATCAAAACCGCCACGGGGTCGACAGCTGTCAAGATCCCCTCGTCCTTCGACGAGGTGCAGGATGTGTATGACCTTCCGGTGAAGGTAAACGATGACAGCGTCGTGACGCTGGGCGATTTGGCGACAATCCGGCTGACCTTTGAAGATCGTGAAGGCACGGCCCGCTTCAACGGCGATACGACCGTGGCGTTGCAGGTGGTGAAGCGCAAAGGGTTCAACTTGATCGATACCGCCGCTGAGGTGCGCGATCTGGTCGATCAAACGCGCGACGAATGGCCTGCTGAACTTAGGCAGGCGGTGAAAATCGGCACGTCGAACGACCAAAGTTATGTTGTCGACAGCATGGTGCGCCAGCTTGAAGGTTCGGTCATTACGGCCATTGCGCTGGTGATGATTGTCGTGCTGGGCGCGCTTGGCACCCGGCCCGCATTGCTGGTGGGCTTTGCGATCCCGACATCCTTCCTTCTGACCTTCGCGCTGTTCGGCGCGCTTGGCGTCACGATTTCGAACATCGTAATGTTTGGTCTGATCCTTGCGGTCGGGATGCTGGTCGACGGGGCCATTGTGGTTGTGGAATACGCAGACAAGAAGATCAGCCAAGGTGTGGGTCCAATGGCGGCTTATACCGCCGCCGCGAAACGGATGTTCTGGCCCATTGTCAGCTCAACCGCCACGACGCTCTGCGCCTTCCTGCCCATGCTGTTCTGGCCGGGCATCCCGGGCCAGTTCATGGGGTGGCTGCCCAAAACGCTGATCTATGTGCTGTCAGCGTCGCTTCTGGTGGCGCTGGTTTATCTGCCGGTTGTCGGCGGTGTGTCGGGCCGGATCAGCCGCACCATCGGCTTTTTGTCAGGCGCGCTGCGCGGATTGCCCGTTTGGGTGCGGATCATGCTGGTCCTGCCTTCGGCTTATGTTCTTTTCCTTTCGGCGTTTCAGCTTCTCAACCCCGGCTACCTGTTCGGTGGAAAGCCACCCTTTGAAGGGGCCATGGCCATCCTACCCGGCGCAGTGATGTTCCTGATAGGGGCATTCGCGACGTCCACCACGCTTGGGTCGCTCAGCTGGCATCGGGAAGCAAAGAGGGTGAAAGGCGGCTATCGCCGGACATGGTTTGGTCACCTGATCCACTTTATTTCGGGCAATCCGATCATGCCAATTGTCTCCATCGCGCTGGTCATCGGCTTTGTGGTCTCGACCTTCATGCTGTATGGCCGAAACAATCTGGGGGTCGAGTTCTTTGCCGATAGCGAACCCGAACAGGCCATCGTCTATGTGCGCGCCCGTGGCAACCTGAGCCTTCAGGAAAAGGACGAAATGGTCCGGCAAGCCGAAGAGATTGCGCTGTCAACCAAGGGCATTGAAAGTGTGTTTGCGTTCGCCGGCGCGGGCGGGTTGAACCAGAACACCGGCGGGGCGATGGGGCCGCGCGACAGTATCGGGCAGTTGCAGATCGAGCTTGTGGCATGGTCAGATCGCCCCTCGATCGAGAAGGACGCCCCCCTATTTGGCCTGATCCCCTTCACGACGACCGAGATTGATCCTGAATTCGATGGGGATGCGGTCATGGCCGCACTAGAGGAACGCCTGACCACCCTGCCCGGCATCAAAACAGAGGTATTGAACCTGAACCGTGGCCCGGCGTCGGCTAAGCCGGTGCACCTGCGCATAAAAGGGGACGATTGGGATGTGCTGGAGCAGGTCACCAGCGCCGCCATCGCCCAGTTCAATGCAACCCCCGGGCTGACCGCCATTGAAGACACGATGCCGCTGCCCGGTATCGACTGGCAGCTCAAGGTCGATGTCGAGGAAGCTGGGCGGTATGGTACGGACGTCGCCACAGTGGGAGGCATGGTGCAACTTGTCACCAACGGCATCCTGCTCGATACGATGCGGGTCGACAGCTCGGACGAGGAAATCGAAATTCGGGTGCGGTTGCCGAAGAAAGACCGCGTATTGTCGACGCTGGATGGTCTGAAGCTGCGCACCACGACTGGGCTTGTCCCCCTGTCCAACTTCGTCACCCGCAAGCCAGTGCCCAGCCTTGCGCAAATCGACCGCGTGGATCAAAGTCGATATTTCGATGTGAAGGCAGGTGTGCAGGATGGACTTGTTCGTTTGACGGATTCCGACGGCGCGGAACAATTTTTCAATGTGGATGAGGCCGACCGGATCATGGCAACCGAAAATGGCGCGGATCTGACCCGCACACCAGTCACCCCCGGCGACCGGATCGCGAGCCTGACCGCCTGGATTGAAAGCACCGATTTGCCCGCAGGAGTGACCTATGAATGGACCGGTGATCAGGAAGATCAAGCCGAAAGCCAAGCGTTCCTTGGGCAGGCCTTCATTGGCGCACTTGGGTTGATGTTCATCATCCTGCTGGCGCAGTTCAACAGCCTGTACAACTCGGTTCTGGTGCTGCTGGCAGTGGTTCTGTCCACAACCGGCGTTTTGGTTGGGATGATGGTGATGCAGCAGCCATTCTCGATCATCATGACCGGCACAGGGATCGTCGCGCTGGCGGGGATCGTGGTGAACAACAACATCGTTCTGATCGACACCTATCAGGACTATTCGCGCTATATGCCGAAGATCGAAGCGATCACCCGCACCGCTGAAGCCCGCATTCGTCCGGTGCTGCTGACCACGATCACCACCATGGCAGGTCTGGCACCTATGATGTTCGGGCTGTCGCTGGATTTCTTCAACGGCGGCTATTCGATCGACGCGCCAACGGCCCTTTGGTGGAAGCAACTGGCAACCGCCGTGGTCTTTGGGCTGGGGATCGCGACCGTACTGACGTTGATCTTCACGCCGTCTATGTTGGCGTTGCGAGTGTGGCTGTCAGCGGGTGCCTATCGCTCGGCCAACGGGTTGCGGGCCTTGGCCCAGCGGTCTGGTCAGACGGCGCGTGATGTGGCGCTTGAAAAGGCCGCGCGCAAGCAGCCAATCCACGAGGTGTTGTGGGTCACAGAAAGCGATCTGGACGGCGCGCCAGACACAGGCCAGAGCGACATGGTTGGTCAGGATGACGCCACGCCGGTTTCCGAAGGTGAGGCTGAGGCTGAGGCAAAGCCCTCAAAAGGCCGCGGCAAACCACCGCTTCGGGCCGCAGAGTGATCTGCAAACTGGCTCTGTTGCTCAGGCAGCGGCGATGTCAGTGGCGTCTTCTTCGCTGGCTTGGCGCGCCCACATGGCGGCATAACGCCCGCCTTTATCCAACAGCGCGTCATGGCTGCCACGCTCGACGACTTCGCCCGCTTCCAGAACGATGATCTCGTCCGCATCCACGATGGTCGAGAGGCGGTGCGCGATGGTGATCACCGTACGCCCCTGCCCCATTTCACGCAGGCTTTCCTGAATGTCGCGTTCGGTCTGGGTGTCCAAAGCTGAGGTCGCTTCGTCCAGCAACAAGATAGGTGGATTTTTCAAAAGCGTGCGCGCGATGCCGACACGTTGTTTTTCACCGCCTGACAATTTCAGACCGCGTTCGCCCACTTGTGTCTGATAGCCTTCGGGAAGGCTTTTGATGAAATCATGGATCTTGGCGGCTTTTGCAGCGCCCTCGACCTCGTCCCGGCTGGCCTCGGGGCGACCATAGGCGATGTTATAATAGACACTGTCGTTGAACAGCACCGTATCCTGCGGCACAACGCCGATAACGCCGTGCAGGCTGTCCTGCGTCACGTCGCGCACATCTTGTCCATCGATCTTCAGGCTGCCGCCGCTCACATCATAAAACCGGAACAGAAGCCGCCCAATGGTGGACTTGCCCGACCCGGACGGGCCGACAATGGCAACTGTCTTGCCCGCAGGCACATCAATCGACACGCCTTTCAAGATTGGCCGTTCGGCGTCATATCCGAACTGCAGGTCTGTGAACTGCAACGCGCCGCCTGTGACGTTGATGTCAGGCGCGCCGGTCCTGTCCGTCACCTCGGCGGGTTGTTCAAGCAGGTCAAACATCTCTCCCATATCGACCAGCGACTGGCGGATTTCACGATAAACGGTGCCAAGGAAATTCAACGGCATGGTGATCTGGATCATGTAGGCATTAACCATGACAAAATCGCCAACGGTCAAGTCGCCCGCCTGCACGCCAATGGCAGCCAGCACCATGACGCCGACAAGACCAAGCGTAATCAGCAGCGCCTGCCCAAAGTTCAGGAAGGCCAAGGAATACGAGGTTTTAAGGGCGGCCTGTTCATACCCCGCCATAGCCACATCGTATCGCGCGGCTTCGCGGGTTTCGGCACCGAAATATTTGACAGTCTCAAAATTCAGCAGGCTGTCGATGGCTTTCTGGTTGGCATCGGTATCCTGATCATTCATTTCCTTGCGGATGCGCACGCGCCATTCGGTCACTTTGAAGGTGAACCAGACATAAAGGCCGATCGTGCCCACCACGACCGCCAGATACCAAACATCAAAAACGAAAAAGAGGATGGCCGAAATCATCAGAAGCTCAAGCACCAAGGGCCCCATCGAAAACAGCATGAAGCGCAGAAGGAATTCGACCCCCTTCACGCCGCGTTCGATGATCCGCGACAGGCCACCGGTTTTGCGCGTGATATGATAGCGCATGGACAGGCGGTGAATGTGGGTAAACGTCTCAAGCGCCAGTTGACGCAGCGCGCGTTGACCCACCCGCGCGAAAACGGCATCGCGCAATTGTTGGAACCCGTTGGTCATGATCCGCGCTATGCCATAAGCAAGCGTCAGGCCAACCGCTCCAATGGCAAGCGCCCAGGCTTCGCCGGTGGCCTCGCCGCTCAGCACATCGACCGCACCTTTGTAAAGAAATGGCGTCAGGACAGAAACGACCTTAGAGGCCAGAAGCATCACAAGCGCAATGACCACGCGCCGCTTTACCCATGGCTGGTCTTCTGGCCACAGATAGGGCGCGACGCGTTTGATCGTGCGCCAGCCATTCTTCGGACCTTCGGAGGAGGTAATACGGGACGGCGCCATTCGAAACCTTAGCTGGTGGCCCATTGATGGAACGCGCAGACGGGGTTCTCTGGGGCTTGTGTTATTTCAATATTTCACCGATATTTGAAATATGGAGCAGAGTCGAGTCCTCAAATCCCTGTCCGCGATGGCACATGACACACGATTGGAAATCGTGCGTTTGCTGGTGTCGGCCGGAGATGACGGGTTGGCGGCAGGCGCGATCGCCGCGGCCCTTGACGTGTCTGCATCTGGCCTGTCCTTCCACCTGTCTCAGTTAGAAACAGCGGGGCTGCTGTCGTCACGCAAAGCCTCTCGCCATGTGATCTATACGGCCAACCGTGCCGCCCTTGGCGGCGTGATCGCGTATTTGCTGAATGACTGCTGTGCCCGTGACCCGGATATCTGTGCCTGCGCCGGCGAAAGCGCGACGGCCGCGCAATAAGCGCCTTCCCCCCGTCCAGATACTTGGTTCTCAGACGTCAAAGTGAAAGCGCACGGCCTTATTCCGCATCCGGGATCGCGAAAACCTGTCCAGGGTAGATCAGGTCCGGATTGCGGATTTGTTCGCGATTGGCGGCAAAGACACGGACGTAAAGCGGGCCTTCGCCCAAATGTTCGCGCGCAATTGCCCACAAGGTCGATCCCGGCTGTACCGTCACAGCTTCGACCCGCTGCTTTGGGCTTTCCGATTGGGTATTTACCACGGCGGCCAGTTGTTCGGGTTCCTCGCGTTTGAAAGGTGTTTCGGTGCGCGATGTGACCGAGCCGTCCTCGGCCAGTTCATCCACCCGCAACGTATATACGCCACTTTGCACTTCGGGCAGCGGAACGCGCCATTGCCCGCTTTCCGACACTTCGCCGACCTCAATCGGCGCATTGTCCAGATAGACCCTCAAGTCAGCACCGCTTTGACCACGGCCAGACAACGCAACCTCGCCAGTTTCGTCATATGTGATGGCATCAAGGACGATGTTGTCCACCGCTGGACGACCCGTCCCATCCTGCAAAACGGCGATGCCCTGTTCGTCTGCCAGCAAAACCTGCGGCGCGGCGGCCACCTGAATATCCGCGTCGGGAGTGGTTGTCGCAACGTCCGCCTCTGGCGCGGGCGTTGCGTCTTCGGTGGCGGGCGCAATGGGCGGCTTGGCTGCCATCGGCGCGATCAAAACCGTTTGTGGGCTTTCACTGTTTTCGATCACCTGTCCACTGTCATCCAGTGCGGCGAAACCAAGCGCGCCGGGCGCTTCCACCGGAAGATCCAGCAGGGCCACAAAATTGCCGTCGCTGCCCACCGTCACATCCTCAAGCGGCGCGCCGTCGAGCGTCAGTTGAATTGTGCTGCCCGGCTTTGCATGGCCTGCAACAACCGCGCTGCCATCGGGATCAACTCGCACCACATCGAAGCCAGAGGTATTCTCATCCGGTGCCGGCGTTTCTGCCAGCGCGGCCGGAGTTTGCTCCGCTGCCGGGGGCACCGCCGCTTGCTGTTCTGGCGTTTCGGTCTTTAGGGGTGTGGGCGACACTGCCACGGGCTCTTGCGCGGTGGGCGTCTGGTTCTGTGACCAAAGAAACCACGCCACACCAATCCCGACGGCAAGTACCGAACCTGCCGCAACCCAGAGCCCTTTCGCCCCGCTGGAGCTGCCTGTGTCTGTCGTCATATGTGCCCCCTGTCGGCCGATCTTTGCGCCGCGCCTGCTTGTTGAACTCTAGCAATCCCGCTAACACCGGTCAAAAGATCATTCAGACGGCTGAAGAGTGGGGACAAACATGACACATCATACCGCATCGGTTTGCGTTTACTGCGGCTCGCGTTTCGGGTCGGACCCGGCGTATCGCGAGGCCGCGACCGCACTTGGCACGGCGTTGGCCGCAAACGACTGGCGGTTGGTCTATGGCGCCGGTGATGTCGGGCTAATGGGCACAGTGGCCGCGGCCGCACAGGCCGCGGGCGCGGCCACCTTTGGCGTCATTCCTGAGCACCTGTTGAAATGGGAGGTTGGCAAACGCGATCTGACCACCTTCATCGTGACTGAAAACATGCACGAGCGCAAAAAGGTGATGTTCATGAACTCGGATGCGGTGGTTGTGCTGCCCGGCGGCGCTGGATCACTGGACGAGTTCTTCGAGGTTCTGACATGGCGCCAATTGGGCCTGCATGACAAGCCAATCCTGCTGTTGAACGCCGGGGGATTCTGGGACCCGCTGATCGGGCTGCTGGACCACGTGATTGATCAAGGGTTTGCCGAAGACACCCTGCGCCAGTTCGTGACCGTCGTGACGGATGTGGATCAGGCGATCACGGCCCTGCGCGACGCTCTGTCCCGGCGGATCGCATCCGCCGAATAGATCGCCAGCGCCAGCCAGATCATCGGGAACGCGATCAGGTGCCAGGGCGTGATCGCTTCCCCCAGAAACGCAACCGCGCAGGTGAATTGCAGGCTTGGGTTCAGGTACTGGATAAGACCAACCGTCGACAACGCCAAACGGCGTGACGCATAGCTGAATAGCACAAGCGGCACGGCGGTAATCAGCCCGGAGGTGACCAACAGAACGCTGTCCCACAAGTGCTGGCCAAAGACAGCGCCATTGCGCCCCAGAATGCCCTCCCACCCAGCAATATGGGTTCCCATCAGCCAAACGACCGCCAAAGGCGCCAGCAACAACACCTCGGCGGTGACGGACACAATCGGGCCGGTGGAAAGCACTTTCTTTACAACCCCGTAAATCCCAAATGTACCGCCCAAGAGAAGCGACAGCCATGGCGCGACACCCAGCCCGAAGGTCAACGTGAGGACGGCCAGAGTGGCGAGGATCAGGGCGATCCCCTTGCCGCGTGTAATGGTCTCGTTGAAAAACAACCGTCCAAGGATGACCATCACCAGCGGGAAGATAAAATATCCAAGGCTGCTTTCCACCACCATGCCGATTTGGACCGACAAAATGAAACCGCCCCAGTTGGTCGAAATCATGATGGCGGCCATGGCCACAAGAAACACCGACCGGCCACGCAAAAGCTGTGCCACTTCCCCAAGCCGACCTTGTGCCCCTAAAAACAGCCCGAACAGTGTCAGCGACCAAAGGGTTCGGTGGCTCAGAAGCTCTAGCGGCGGAACATGTTCCAGCAGTTTGTAAAACAGCGGCGACAAGCCCCAGGCGACGCAGGCGGCAATAATTGCCATGACGCCTTTTGTGCTCTCGTTCATCCGCGTGCTCCTGCTTCACATCGCCTTGTCATCGCACAGAAAAAGCGGCCACCCAAGGGGTGACCGCCATGATGTTTCGTGATGGCGGGTGTAACGGGCTACGCCGCTTGCACCCCGCGTTTGATCACAGGCGCGAGGCCACGTTTTCCCAGTTCACGAGGTTGTTCAGGAAATTGTCCAGATAAGCGGGACGCTTGTTGCGGAAGTCGATGTAGTAGCTGTGTTCCCACACATCACACCCCAGCAGCGCCGTTTGACCAAAACATACCGGGTTCACACCGTTCTCAGTCTTGGTGACCTTCAGCCCACCATCGGTGTCCTTGACCAACCAAGCCCAGCCCGAGCCGAACTGACCGGCGCCAGCAGCGGCAAACTGCGATTTGAACTCGTCAACCGAGCCAAAGCTGTCTTTGATCGCTTTTTCCAGCTCACCTGGCATGGCGGTCTTGCCCGGGCCCATCATCTCCCAAAACTGGTTGTGGTTCCAAAGCTGGCTAATGTTGTTGAAAATTCCGTTCTGGGCGACGGCCGACTTGTCATAGGTGCCGGTGATGATGTCTTCCAGCGACTTATTTTCCCACTCGGTCCCGGCAATCAGCTTGTTGCCATTGTCGACGTAAGCCTTGTGGTGCAGGTCATGGTGGTATTCCAGCGTCTCGGCAGACATGCCAGCCGCAGCCAACGCGTCGTGGGCGTAAGGAAGATCGGGAAGTTCAAAAGCCATTTTGGGCCCCCTGTTCATGCGTGTTTCCGTTGACCATTAGATGGGGCAGCAGGCGGGGGAAGGTCAAGGGGCAAGGCGGAAATCCACATGTGCCCCGCCAGTTATTTTGCGCTACACTTGCCCTCGGCGCGGAAAGTATTTGTGAACCGGAGTGGCTTCATGGTGGCGATCGCCTTGCCGCCTTTTTGAAATAGGTCAGGCGATAGACAAATTTCGCATTCCGCTCGGAGTTTGATTCTGTCACCCCCACTCTGACCTTATCCAAAGTCCATGAGAAGGTCGTCCGCTTGGCGTTGTCCACAGCGATCTTGCCCGCTATCGGTTTGCCATTCACCTCTTGAATCAGACCATCGATCACGGCGACGTCGCCTTCTTCTTCCACAACTACGATAGGCGGCGGGATGGCCCAGCTCTCGTTGGGCCCGGCATTGACAACCTCGCAGTCATATACGCGCGCAAGGGCCAGAGCGGCAAAACTCGCAACAACCACACAGGTCGCAACCGACAGATACTTAAACGTAATTTCAGTGAGTTGGTGATAGCGCGGTGCTGTTTTGAACCACAACCCCCTCAGGTATAGCTGCGGCAAACCAACTCATTCTATCCGGCAACCACCCTGCCCCAGATAGCTGTTGGGATATCCCCGCGGCATTGAACGAATTACGAGTTTTAAGGACGGCTTCAGGATGGTCGCGCGAAAGGCCAGTGCCGGCGTGTATTGCCGCCCCTCGCCTTGAGCATTGGTCAGGCGGGTGATCTCCCACGTGATGGTGACCCGTTTGGGGTTTTCAACGGCAACGCGGGCCTGCATCGGAGCACCGACAAAATACTTAATCAGCGGATCCCAGACATCCGCCGATTGGCCCCCGGCCTCGTGTTCGATCAACAGCCGGGTTGGCAGCCAATCGCCGGTCCCATTGGGTTTGATATCGCAGTTATAGATTTCCGCCTGCGCAAACGTTGATAGACAACATAGGGTGAGGGCTGCCAGACATGACTTCATGCACTGACAATAGCGACTTTCAACTAAAGGTTGCAAACAAAATCCGGCATTGCAACCGGACTAGAGGTCACCCCATACCGACTTCAGATCCGTGTTTGGCTGCGTCTTTCAACAGATCAAACGCATACTGCGAGACAGACCGGAAACATACCAGAACTGCTGTCTCGTCGTCTTCCAGATAGAAGGCCGCGGGGATTTGCGCGATCCGCGTGCGACGCAGCATGCCGGATTGCATGACCGAGGTATCGGCTGGCGTCAGCTTGGCGATCACTTCGCGACAGGCAGCACCCGCCACACGGTACACAGCCCGCGCGTCAGAGACATTGACGACCAGCGCGTGTTCCTTCGCAAGCGCTTTGGTCGCGGCCTCAACCACGTTCGCGGCGTCGGCGTGATCGACGATCAGCAACAGCTCATCGGGCGACATCCAGCCAGCACGGCCTTTCTTGCCCACAGCAATCTCGCCTCGCCCCGGCATCGCAGCACCGGTTGCGGCTTTCACCGCTTTGGCGACGCCCGCCGACGACAAATCACCGCGCAGGGTGATCATGCCGATCAATCCGGCCTCTTCGACCTTGCAATAGCCGTCAAATGACGCGCCCTGCAGTGCGGATACAGCATCAGACATTCTGCTTCTCCCCGTCCTTGTCATAGAAGACCGGATCACAGATCCGCGCCTTGATCACTGTGTTCGAACCATCCACCGTGGGAAAATCCACCACCTCGCCCATGCGGTCTGGCCCATGCAGGACAAGCCCCATCGCGATGCCTTTCTTCAGCGTTGGCGAATAATAGGTCGAGGTGACGCGCCCGATCATGTTCTTATGACCATGCACATTCTCGCCTTCGCCAATCGCATAGGCACCGTCCGGCAGAACCGAGCCATCGAGCGTTTCCAGACCGACCAGTTTCCACCGGTTCGGATCGGTCATGTGGCTGCGTTCTTGCGCGCGTTTGCCAAGGAAATCCTCTTTCTTCTTCGAGATCGCCCAGTTCAGCCCAAGATCCTGCGGGATCACGGTGCCGTCGGTTTCGTCCCCGATCATGATAAAGCCTTTCTCGGCCCGCATGATGTGCAGACACTCGGTGCCATAAGGCATGACGCCGAACTCTTCTCCGGCCTCCAGAAGCGCATCCCAGAAGGCGCGGCCTTGGCTGGCGGGCACGGCGATCTCGTACGACAGCTCGCCCGAGAACGAGATGCGATAGACCCGCGCGTCAAACCCGCCGATCGTGCCGTCTTTCCACTGCATGAAGGGCAGCGTTTCTTTGGACACATCCATGCCGCCGAGCTTTTCCAGCACTTTGCGTGCGTTCGGACCAACCACGGCGACCTGAGCCAGTTGCTCGGTCACATTGGCAACATAGACTTTCCAGTCCCACCATTCGGTTTGCAGCCATTCTTCCATCCACGCGTGGATGCGATCTGCACCGCCCGAGGTGGTGTGACACAGCCACGTGTCCTCATCGATGCGCGCCACAACGCCATCGTCTGACAGGAACCCGTTTTCCGAACACATCAGGCCATAGCGGCATTTTCCGGGTGCCAGGTTCGACATCATGTTGGTGTACATCATGTCGAGGAACTTGCCTGCGTCCGGCCCCTTCACGATCAGCTTGCCCAGCGTCGAGGCGTCCAGCAAGCCCAGACGTTCACGGGTGTTCAGAACCTCGCGGTGCACGGCTTGCTCGTTGGTCTCGCCCGGCTTGGCATAGCAATAGGGGCGACGCCAGTGGCCGACCGGTTCCATATAGGCGCCAGCCTCTTCGTGCCAGTCGTGCATCGGAGTGCGACGGATCGGCTGGAAGATTTCGTGACGCGCTTCGCCTGCAATCGCACCGAAGCTGATGGGTGTGTATGGCGGGCGGAAGGTGGTGGTTCCGGTCATCGGAATTTCTTGACCCAACGCATCAGAAAGAACAGCCAAACCGTTGATATTGGACAATTTACCCTGATCGGTCGCCATGCCCAATGTGGTATAACGCTTGGTATGTTCGACGCTCTCATACCCCTCGCGCGCAGCAAGTTGCACGTCCGAGACCTTGACGTCATTCTGATAATCCAGCCACATTTTCATGCGCTTCTGGTGACCTGCACCCTGCGGCATGATCCAGACAGGGGCCATCGGCTGCGCCTGTTCCGCGCCAGCTTTCGGGCCCGCTTTACGAATGGCCTTGCCGCCAGCGGCTTTCGCCGCCGCTTTACCTGCGTCATATGCATCTGCCAAGACGCCCGCCAAGTCCATCGGACCCGAAGCCGAGCCTGCGGTGACCACGAAGGGCTGACCGTCATGGCCGGTGGGCGCACGATCAGGATCGGGACGGAAATGCGCTTGCGCCTCGTCCCAGATCAGTTTGCCACCGCAATGCGACCACAGGTGCACGACCGGGGACCAGCCGCCAGACATGGCAACCACGTCGCATGGGATTTCTTCCAGTGCCGCGCCCTCGCCTGCTTGCAGGCAGATCGAGACGCCGGTGACGCGCTTGCTGCCGTTCACCTTGGCGATCGCACGGCCCGGTTCGACCCGGATACCAGCGGCGCGGGCGGCTTCAGCCAAGGGGCCAGTTACTTCTGGACGCGCATCAAGGATAACGGGCACTTCAAGCCCCGCTTCCTTCAGCGCCAGCGCGGTGCGATAGGCGTCGTCATTGTTGGTCACAACAACGGTGCGGTCGCCAATGGACACGCCCCAGTTCACCGCAAAATCGCGCACAGCCGAGGCCAGCATGACGCCGGGAATATCGTTGCCTGCAAAGGACAACGGACGTTCAATTGCACCTGTGGCCGTGACGATTTGCGCCGCACGGATGCGCCACAGACGGTGACGCGGCCGATCGTCGCCCGGCGTGTGATCGGCCACACGTTCATACCCCAGCGCATAGCCGTGGTCATAAACGCCCGATCCCATCATGCGGGTGCGCAGGGTGACGTTGTCCATGCCTTCCAGTTCGGCCAAAGTCGCCGCGATCCAGTCGTCAACGCTCTGCCCGTCAATCTCGCCACCATCCACAGGGGCACGTCCGCCCCAATGGTGAGTCTGCTCCATCACCAGCGTTTTCGCACCGGACCGACCGGCGGCCAAAGCGGCAGCCAGTCCGGCAACACCGCCGCCGACAACCATAACGTCTGTGTGGTGATAGTAATGCTCGTACCGATCCACATCCGCTTCGGTCGGCACTTGGCCCAGACCTGCGGATTTACGGATGATCGGTTCAAACACGTGCTTCCACGCGGCCGCAGGGGCCATGAACGTCTTGTAATAGAAGCCCGCCGGCAGGAAACGCGCGGCGTAGTTGTTCACAACGCCCACGTCGAACTCAAGGCTCGGCCAGTGGTTTTGCGAGGTCGCATAGAGCCCATCAAACAGCTCGGTCGTGGTGACGCGTTGGTTGGGTTCAAAACGCCCGCCCTGCCCCAGATTAACCAAGGCATTGGGTTCTTCCGCGCCTGACGCAACAACGCCACGCGGGCGGTGGTATTTGAACGACCGGCCCATCAGCATCTGGTTTTCGCCCAGAAGGGCGGCTGCCAGCGTGTCGCCCTCATACCCCTTCATACGTTTGCCGTTGAAGGTGAAGTTTTTCGGTTTCGAACGGTCGATCAGTCGACCGCCATTTGCCAGACGCGTGCTCATTTATAGCCCTCCCATTCGGGATGTTTCTTCTTGATCTTGGCGACCAGCTCTTTCGGCGGCTCATAGGTCTGGGCGGGATACGTCCCGTAAACCTCGAGCGTCATGGTGTTGCGCGCCGCGTGGAACCACTTGCCGCAACCTGACACGTGCCGCCAGCGTTCAAAGTGAACGCCTTTCGGGTTCGCGCGGTGGAACAGATAAGTCTCGAATTCGTTATCGGACGACCCGGGGCCAAAACGCTTCAGATGCGCCTCGCCGCCACCATGCAGGTCCGTTTCATCGGCCATCACGCCGCAATAGGGGCATTCAAGGATCAGCATGTTGCAGCTCCATTGTTAATCCAACAAAAAACGATATCGCCGTAGCCACTCTGTAGGGTGCCCAAAGCCACCAAGAATATTTCACTACCTGCGAGTTCTCTGGCGTGAAATTCCAAATATCGGGTAGGGACTTGTGTCTTTTTATCGCCACCCGAACGGCCACTGATTTCTTTAACAATAGACCTCGCGCTTAGCCCTAGAAGCACAATTCCCACAACGATCACGACTGTCCCAAAGCGTTGGAATGATTGGGGCGTCCCATACTTCAATAAGAAGGTTGTGGAAATCCCATACGCACCAACGGGAAGGGCAACCAGCAAGTGAAGTCCTAGGTCTTTCAACTTCCTCATCAGTGAGCCACCCCCGCAGCCACGCTTTCATCGATAAAGCGTCCTTCGGTGAAGCGGTTCAGGCCGAATTCGGCGGCCAGAGACCCCGGCTCGCCTTTTGCAACGGTCTCGGCCATGGCCCAGCCCGATCCGGGGATCGATTTGAAGCCGCCTGTGCCCCAGCCACAGTTGATAAAGCAGTTGCCCAGTGGCGTTTTGCCGATGATGGGCGAGCGGTCCCCGGTCACGTCCACGATACCGCCCCATTGGCGCAGCATTTTCAGGCGCGAGATGATCGGGAAGGTCTCGACCAGTGCGCGCACGGTCTCTTCCACGTGGTGGAACGATCCGCGCTGGGTGTAGTTGTTGAACCCGTCGGTGCCGCCACCAATCACAAGTTCGCCCTTATCGGACTGAGACATATAGCCGTGCACGGTGTTGGCCATGACCACCACGTCGATGCAGGGCTTGATCGGCTCGGAGACCAGCGCTTGCAGCGCGACGCTTTCCATCGGCAGACGGAAGCCCGCCATATCGGCCAGATGGCCCGCGTTGCCCGCAACAACCATCGCCAGTTTGTCGCAGTCGATCTGACCGTGGGTGGTGTCGACGCCGGTGACGTTGCCGCCCTCTTGGCGCACGCCGGTGACTTCGCATTTCTGGATGATGTCCATGCCCATGTCAGAACAGGCACGCGCATAACCCCACGCAACCGCGTCGTGACGCGCCGTGCCGCCACGCGCTTGCCACAGCGCGCCCAGAACAGGATAGCGCGGGCCGTTGATGTTCATGATCGGCACCAGTTCTTTGACCCGCTGCGGGCTGATGAACTCGGTCTTCACACCTTGCAGCGCATTGGCATGGGCCGTGCGCTCATAGCCGCGCACCTCGTGTTCGGTCTGAGCCAACATCATCACGCCGCGGGGGCTGAACATGACGTTGTAGTTCAGATCCTGGCTCATCGTCTCGTAAAGCGAGCGTGCCTTTTCATAGATCGCCGCCGAGGGGTCCTGCAGATAGTTCGACCGGATAATAGTCGTGTTACGGCCCGTATTGCCGCCGCCCAGCCAGCCCTTTTCGATGATCGCCACATTGGTGATCCCGAAATTCTTGCCCAGATAGAATGCCGTGGCCAATCCGTGGCCACCAGCGCCCACGATGACAACATCGTATTTCTTCTTCGGTTTTGGCGAAGCCCAGGCGCGCTCCCACCCCTGGTGATAGCGCGCAGCCTCGCGCGCAATGGCAAATGCAGAATAACGTCGCATGCGATTCCCCTGTTGGGCTTTCGGTTTGTGTCGGTTTTATACCCAAGCGACGTTTGCCGACGGCGATCCAGCGTCATATGGAATGAAAAAGACGACATGGCCGAAAATTTGCGGCCCCCTGCGACATCGTGATCGTTCCACTTGACCATTAAGGGTTTTGTCCACCCGCTTTGCGCATTACATGGAGGGGAACGTAAGCATGCGGAGGGAACATGGCTTTCTGGCTGATCATCGGGGCAACCACACTCGCCACCATTTTGGTGTTGGCGCGGAAGATGCTGCGCCCGCGCGACATCTCTGCGCCTGTGGACGAAGTTTCCAAGCTAAGCTCGGACATGAAAGTCTATCGTGACCAGCTCAGCGAACTGGATCGTGATCTGGCGCGTGGCACTGTCTCACCGCAAGACGCCGACCGCGCCCGGATCGAGATTTCGCGGCGGTTGCTTGAAGCCGACAAAGCCGCACAGGCCAAGGCTACGCCGGAAGATGCGCCTGAAGGGGTCAGCCGTCTGGTTATGGCAGTATCCGCAGCGACCATCGCATGTGGCGCTATCGGGCTTTACTGGCTGATGGGGTCACCTGGCTATCAGGATCTGGGCCGTGAAAAGCGGATCGCGATGAGCCAGGAGATGCGCGACAGCCGACCCAGCCAAACCGCAGCCGAGGCCGATATGCCACCCTGGCCCGGGCCGCCGGTTGAAGCCCCCGCTGACTATCTTGAACTGATCCAGGGTCTGCGCGACGCGGTGGCAAAAAACCCTGATGACCCGCGCGGTCTGGACCTGCTCGCGCAGCATGAAGCTGCCATCGGCAACATGGTGGCTGCCCGCACGGCAATGGGACATCTACTTGAGATAAAAGGACAATCTGCTACGGCGGATGATTATGTTCGGCAAGCTGACTTACTGGTCAACGCGGCGGGCGGGTTCATCTCTCACGAAGCCGAGACCATGCTGAAGAACGCGCTCGAGCGCGACCCGCGCCACCAATTGGCGCGCTATTATACCGGCTTGATGTTTGCCCAGAACGGACGCCCCGATATGGGGTTCCGCCTGTGGCGCGGCTTGCTTGAGGAAGGTCCCGACACGGCCATCTGGTGGACCTCGGTGCGCTCGCAAATCGGCAGCCTCGCGGCCCACGCGGGCGTCGATTACACCCCACCGGATGCACCAACCCGCCCAGTGGCACCGGTAATGCCCGGCCTGTCCGGACCCAGCGCGGAAGACGTCGACGCGGCTCAGGACATGAGCGAAGAGGACCGCAGAGCCATGATCCAAGGGATGATCGAGCAGCTGTCAGACCGCTTGGCCACCGAAGGCGGCACGCCAGACGAATGGGCCCGCCTCATCAGTGTGCTTGGCGTTGTCGGCAATACCGAGCGCGCCGCCGCCATCTGGGGCGAAGCACAGACTTTGTTTGCAGCCCGCCCAGAGGCGCTGGCCAAAGTGCGCGCGGCCGCTAAACAAGCCGGTGTCGCCCAGTGATCTTTGAAACGGTCGAGACGTTCGCCCCGGCCCTGCCTCCCATGTCAGCACTGACTGGGTTGGATCTGGGTACGAAAACCATCGGCGTCGCCGTGTCAGACAGCCTGCGGCAGGTCTCGACCCCATTGGAAACGATCAAACGGAAAAAATTTACCACCGATGCAGCACGTTTACTGGAAATCATTGAAGACCGACAAATTGGCGGGATCGTTCTGGGTTTGCCGCGCAATATGGACGGATCAGAAGGACCGCGCTGCCAATCCACACGCGCCTTTGCCCGAAACCTGGAAAAACTGACGGATGTTCCGATCACCTTTTGGGACGAGCGTCTGTCTACTGTCGCCGCCGAACGCGCCCTGCTCGAGGCGGATACGTCCCGAAAGCGTCGTGCAGAGGTGATCGACCATGTCGCAGCCGGTTATATCCTGCAAGGTGTGTTGGATCGAATGAGGCACCTGCAATGATCGACGACATCTGGAAACGTGACGAGGTGGAAAGCCCCTGCGTTAACATCTGTGTCGTTCACCCCGAGGCGCGGATTTGCACAGGATGCTATCGTTCGATCGAAGAAATCGGCATTTGGTCGCGCCTGTCTCCCGCGGCCAGACGCGCGGTCATGCGCGACTTGCCTGACCGCAAAGGGCTATTGAACAAACGGCGCGGTGGACGCAAAGCACGGCTTGCACAAGACGAAACATGATCACCGCAACGTGAGACACCGAGACTGACAAAAACGCTAATCTACGGGAGAAGGAGGCCTCATGCCCCATCCCACTTTTTATGCATCCTGCCTTATTGCCCTGATCTATGGATTTCCAGTGCAGGCGGACAATTGGAAAACCCGACCCTCTGATGCCCGCTTGAGCGCCCTAGAGCTATCGGATATCCTCTCCGGGAACATACTCACCTTCCATGACGGCGGCACCTCTGCATTCGGAGAGGATGGAGGGTACACCTATACATATGGCGGCGGCGGAACGTGGTTGGGAGAGTACACCATCGGAGCGGACAGCACCGCTTGCGTGACTTATGTTACGGGCGTTTCACGCTGCGATCTCTATGTAATGGATAACACCCGCCTTGTGGTGATTACCGCAGACGGGCAGCGGTTCCCGATTAAGTCGGTTGCCCCCAACTAAAGCGGTTCGAATTAAACCTGAGACAGGGATCATTCGAAACGCTCTAAAAGTCCGGCCTTGACATGGAACTAACAAAGGGGCGTTGCCCCTCGCACCGATGGTGCTCACCCCAGGATATTTTTGGCCAGTAGAAACCTGAAGGAGCACCCGTCTGTCCCGGTTGTCGATACAATGCGATCTGGCGTCCCCAAGCCCAATTTGGATGCGGGCATTTCAATATCTGCGGCTCCCCGTGTCGCATCCCGCTCAATTGACCAGTGGTCGCATCTTCTGGCTTGAAGTATCCTGGGGTGAAGAGCCGCAGGCTCGAGGGGCAAAGCCCCTATTCGGCGGCTTCGTCTGTCTGGGCCTCAATCTCAGCCGCGCGCTTTTCGACCAGCCCGACGATGTGATCAACCATTTTTTCATTATCGAGCTTGTGATCCTGTTTCCCTGCGACGTAAACCATCCCCGATCCCGCTCCGCCGCCAGTGAACCCGACATCTGTCATCAGAGCCTCGCCCGGTCCGTTTACCACACAACCGATGATCGACAGGCTCATTGGGGTGTGGATATGCGCCAGGCGTTCTTCCAACGTGGCCACAGTTTGGATCACATCAAAACCTTGCCGCGCGCAGGAGGGGCAAGAGATGATGTTCACGCCCCGGTGGCGCAGCCCCAAGCTTTTCAGGATTTCAAATCCGACTTTAACCTCTTCGACCGGATCGGCAGACAAGCTTACACGGATCGTGTCACCAATCCCGGCCCACAGAAGGCTGCCCAGCCCAACGGCACTTTTGATGGTGCCCGATACAAATCCGCCCGCTTCCGTGATACCAAGATGGATCGGGGCATCTGTCGCCTCGGCTATGCCGTGATAGGCTGCTGCGGACAGAAACACATCAGATGCTTTCACGCTGATCTTGTAGTCGCGAAAGTCATTGTCCTCAAGGATGCGGATATGGTCGAGACCACTTTCCACCATCGCCTCCGGGCAAGGCTCGCCGTATTTCTCAAGAAGGTGGCGCTCCAACGACCCGGCGTTCACACCAATGCGGATCGAGCAACCGTGGTCCTTGGCGGCCCTGATCACTTCGCGCACGCGCCCCTCGTCTCCGATATTGCCCGGATTGATGCGCAGACAGGCCGCGCCCGCTTCGGCGGCTTCAATCGCACGTTTGTAGTGGAAATGGATATCGGCCACGATGGGGACCGGGCTTTCGGCCGTGATCTCTTTCAATGCCGCCGTTGACCCTACATCGGGGCAGGAAATCCGCACGATGTCCGCGCCAGCCTCGGCCGCCGCTAGGACTTGCGCCAAGGTGGCTTTCACGTCCGAGCTATCGGTGTTGGTCATGGTTTGCACGGCAATCGGGGCATCGCCCCCGACCGGCACATTACCCACCATCACTTGCCGTGACTTGCGGCGCTGGATGTCGCGCCATGGACGGATCGGATTGTGGGACATGGGATCACTCTTTGCCATTTGTTCGGGTCAAGAGATAGCGCGCGCAAGCAACGGCCACAAGCGCAACGGCGCGCCGATTAACCTGAGTTTTTTGTGAATAACGTGGTTATTGCGCCAAGTTCAGCTCTGCCACATAGGTGGCCAGATCCGCATCATCGGCCAGATCGGCAAGCGCAAAGGTTTCAAGCAACGCTTCTTGTGACAAGGCCACGTTTTTCACCACCGACGGACCGTCACCCGACGGGCCATAGGCAGTGCCATTAACCGCGAAGTAGATCGATCCGGCATTGCCGGAGCGCATGACGGGTGCCAGTTCGGTTTTAGGCAGAATGTAATGTTCGCCTGCGTCCAATATCTTCTCAAAGATGACCGTGCCGTCAGCCGATTGAATGCGCACCCAAGATGGGCGCACAGCAAAGACGGCAACCTCAGCGGCGTCTGCCCCGAGGACCCGAACACCGGCAGGTGTGTCATCAACTAGTCCATCGGCCGTCGGCGTGGTCAGCTTTGCGGCGAAGCGCTGCGTATCACGAGACGTGATCGAGTCAGGCCCCAGAAAACCGGGGGCTGTGCCCAGATCGGGTGTGCTCACGCCGGCCAGAACGCCAACGCTGGATGGATCCAAGGTCGATATCGGCGCATCGCGATGCGTCAGCACTGGTACGTCCAACGCTTGTGGCCGATAAAGCCGATCCAGCGCTTCCGCCGAAGGTGGCTGAGTAAGGCCGGCACCTGCTTGTGCCAACACTTCTGGTTCATTGACGTCGCCTATGGCGGACGGTCCCGCCCCGACATCTGGCAATTCAGCCAGCACACCAGGTGTTTGCTCAATGGGCGCAAAATCGACACGCTGAATTTCCTGCAGCACCGACCAGCTGCCAAATCCCAGCAAACCGATCAAGGCCGCCAGAACCGCTACCGATCCAACAGCGCCAGGTTCAATGCCCGCAAAAACACTTTCGGTTTGTGGCACCCAGCTTGCGTTCGGATTGGCGAGCGGATCGCCTTTTTGATCGGATCGTTTGGTGGACTTCGGTGGCTTTTCAGAGAATGTGGACGCGCCTGCGGCGAGACCATGCGCCGTTGTGAACCCGCTTTCTGCGCAGAACGTTTTATAGGCCCATTCCGGGTCCATCCCCAGATAACGCGCATAGGACCGTACATAACCCGCAACGAACCCTTGCGTTTCGAACGCGGACACATCCGCGTTTTCGATTGCAGCAATATAGGTGGCTTTGATTTTCAGCTCGCGCTGGACGTCCAAAAGCGATTTTCCAAGCGTAGCACGTTCGCCACGCATGACATCGCCCAGTCGGAGATCAAAGGAATCAAAGCCTGTCTGCTTTTCTTCTTCCTCGACCCGAGACGTGTTCCAACGCCCGATCATCCAGCTGCTCCTAGTGCCTCAAGTGTCCCAAATGAAGCCAACGATTCGTCTTCGCCGCCTTCCCTATGGGGACGGTAACACATTCTTACAAAATGTGCAGTCAGTGATTGAGGTTAAGCAGACAGTTCGGCGCGATTTAGCTCACAATGGGACCACAGTTGATCCAGTGCATTGATGAGTGCGTCCATCTCTTTCGGACCGTGCACCGGTGACGGTGTGAACCGAAGCCGTTCGGTGCCGCGTGGAACAGTCGGATAGTTGATCGGTTGGACGTAAATACCAAACCTTTCCAACAACATATCTGACAATTGCTTGGTGTGGACCGGGTCGCCGACAATGACCGGAACGATGTGCGAATCGTGGTCGATGATCGGCAGGCCAAGTGCCTTCAAGCGGGTCTTGAGAATCTTGGCTTGGGTCTGGTGGGCATCGCGCAGACTTTGATCACTTTTCAGATGCTTGACCGATGCCGCCGCGCCAGCAGCGACAGCCGGCGGCAGCGATGTTGTAAAGATGAAGCCCGGTGCGTAAGACCTGATCGCGTCACACATTTTTGCGGACGCTGCGATATACCCGCCCATCACGCCATATGCCTTAGCGAGCGTGCCATTGATGATGTCGATGCGGTGCGCAAGATTGTCACGCTCGGTAACGCCTGCCCCGCGTGGGCCATACATGCCAACGGCGTGCACTTCGTCGATATAGGTCAGCGCGCCAAATTCATCTGCCAAGTCGCAGATCGCCTCGATCGGCCCGAAATCGCCATCCATGGAATAGACGCTTTCAAAGGCGATCAACTTAGGCGCGGCGGGATCGTCGGCCTCTAGCAATTCACGCAGGTGGGCGATGTCATTGTGACGGAAGATGCGTTTTGCCCCGCCATTGCGGCGCACACCTTCGATCATCGAGGCATGGTTCAACTCGTCTGAATAAATAATCAGGCCGGGGAACAATTTTGGCAAAGTGGAAAGGGTCGCGTCATTGGCGATGTAGGCTGACGTGAAGATCAGCGCATCTTCTTTCCGGTGCAGGTCGGCGATCTCGGCTTCAAGACGTTTGTGGTAAACCGTGGTGCCCGAGATGTTGCGCGTGCCACCAGACCCCGCCCCGGTCGCTTCGATCGCTTCGTGCATGGCCTCGCGCACCGCAGGGTGCTGTCCCATGCCCAGATAGTCATTGCCGCACCAGACCGTCACCGGCGCTTCTGAACCATCAGGTTTTTTCCATGTGGCGTGGGGGAACTGGCCCTGACAGCGCTCAATCTCAATGAACGTGCGATAACGTCCTTCGTCGTGCAGGCGCTGCAGCGCCACGTCGAGCTCGTGAGTATAATCCAAGGTTCCCTCCTGGCCGGTCTGATCCTGTTCGTTCGCTCAACATACAGGGTATCACCTCGCAAACATATTCAAAAATTGGATATGTTTCCCCCGCATGTCGTTGCTTGCCGTGTTAACGGATTGCAGTCGGGTTTTACATTGATCCATCGCAAACGGAACCCTTTTTAGATTTTCCGCGACACTACGCCCTTCCATACTCTGGGTGGACAGCGGCAAAGAGGCTGGTAGGGTCCGCTTCGAAAACGCATGAGATTGGAGCATAGCCATGTCGCTCGACCCCGTTCTAGACCGTATTGATGCGGACCTTCCTGATGCCATTGACCGCCTGTTGGAGTTGTTGCGTATCCCGTCCATCTCGACCGATCCTGCTTTTGCTGAGGACTGCCAAAAGGCCGCAGATTGGTTGGTAGATGATCTGAAAACCATTGGATTTCAGGCAGATAAACGCCTGACACCCGGCCACCCGATGGTCGTGGCGCACGCGGCTGGACCTTCGGATACACCGCATCTTATGTTTTACGGGCACTATGACGTGCAGCCGGTCGATCCGCTGGACCTGTGGGACACCCCGCCCTTCGAGCCCGCCTTGGAAAACACCCCGGCCGGCAAAGTCATTCGCGGTCGTGGCTCATCCGACGATAAAGGTCAGCTGATGACATTTGTCGAAGCCTGCCGGGCGTGGATTGCAGTCCATGGCAGCCTGCCCGCACGTATTTCGCTGTTTTTCGAAGGCGAGGAAGAATCGGGTTCTCCGTCCCTGATCCCGTTCATGGAAGAGAACAAAGACGAGCTGACCACAGACATCGCCCTGATCTGCGACACTGGACTGTTCGAATCAAAGACCCCGGCCATCATCACCCAACTTCGCGGAATGACCTGTGAAGACTTCACCATCACCGGCCCTGATCGTGACTTGCATTCGGGCATGTATGGGGGCGTTGCGATGAACCCGATCCGGGTGCTGACCCGTGCCCTGGCTGACCTGCACGACGACTCCGGGCGGATCACCCTGCCCGGCTTTTATGATGGGGTCGAGGAATTGTCAGACGAGATGCGCGCCCAGTGGCAGGGCCTTGGGTTTGATCACGCCGCTTTCCTGGGTGATGTGGGATTGAAACAGCCCGCGGGCGAACAAGACCGAATGCCAATCGAAATGCTGTGGTCGCGCCCAACCTGCGATGTGAACGGCATCTGGGGGGGCTATACCGGCGATGGGTTCAAAACCGTGTTGCCCAGCAAAGCCTCGGCCAAGGTCAGCTTCCGGCTGGTTGGCAAGCAAGACCCGGACGCGATCCGCAAAACCTTCCGCAGCTATCTGGAAGACCGTCTGCCGGAAGGTTTCTCGGTCGAGTACCGCACCGAAAAGGGTTCCCCGGCAGCGCAGGTTTCAACCGACAACCCCATGTTCGAACAGGCCCGAAAAGCGCTGTCCGATGAATGGGGCATTCCGGCGGCCTTCGCAGGCTGCGGTGGTTCGATCCCGATTGCTGTATATTTCAAAGATATTCTGGGCGTCGACGCGATGCTGATCGGATTTGGTAAGGATGACGACAACATCCACAGCCCGAACGAAAAATACGATCTGGAAAGCTTCCACAAAGGCATCCGAAGCTGGGCCCGTATTCTGTCTGAACTGTCCTGAAACAGACATCCCGGAATGCGCCGTGACGTCGGCACCAAAACCTGCAGTCAGCCCTTTTTCCCGGGCTGATCGCCCTTTCGCATCCTGACGAGCTTCACGCCCAGCACCAGCCAAGGGGTGCCGTGCATCAGCAGGTCAAACATATCGATGGGACGCACCAAGTTCCCGCCAAACAACATGACAAGCTTTTCCCACACATGTGGTGGCGCGAATGGCGCAAGCCCAATTGTCGCGCAGAAAATCAGTATTGTCAGCAATGGTATGTCATCAATGATCGACATGATCCTACCTCATCCCTTGCGATCAATAATGGAAGGCTAGCCGCCATTTCTGTCGCCCGGAATGTGGTGAAGTGGCGCGGTTGACGGGGCTCGAACCCGCGACCCCCGGCGTGACAGGCCGGTACTCTAACCAACTGAGCTACAACCGCGCGTGGCGGGGTGAATACATTGGGTGTGATTAGGCGTCAATGGGGAAAACTCGCGATCCCGGGTGCAGTAGTTTCAGGCAGATTCAGCAAGACATAAAACGAAAAAACCCCGCCAATGGCGGGGTGTCTTTCGGGCAGTGGTGGCGCGGTTGACGGGGCTCGAACCCGCGACCCCCGGCGTGACAGGCCGGTACTCTAACCAACTGAGCTACAACCGCTCACTGCCAGCCTTGCGGCTAGTTCGGGCGTTCTAGGCCGCAGGCTGTAGCGCGTCAAGCGGGCAATGCTGTTTTTCCAGATTATTTTTCGATCACCCGATGCCCGTGCCCACGCGCAAGGTGGAAAATGATCCCCTGGCCGCCTGGCAGCTCCAGCATTTCGTGTTCATTCAGACCCAACCAGCGCGCCCGAAGCACCCGTGAAAGCACCCCATGTGTAAAAACCACCGCCGGGTCGGCAAGGTCTTTCAAAAAACGATCTGCGCGGTCCTGAAGGTCGGCCAAAGTCTCACCGCCGGGCGACATATAGTGCCATTCCTGCGGATTCTGTTCGCCAAACGCAGCCTGCTTGGGCCAGCCTGCTGCAATCTCATCATGGGTCAAACCTTGCCACGCGCCAAAAGACACCTCGCACAACCGCTCGTCTTGTGTGACCGACCATGACAATGCAGCGAGCGACAGTTCCGCAGTCTGCAAAGCCCGGCCTTGCGGCGAGCTGTAGGCTGCAACATCAGTGCGTCCGCCAATCTCGCGCTGCAACATCTGCCCCATGACGCGCGCCTGTTGCCGCCCCTTTTGGGTCAACGGCGAATCCAGTCGCCCTTGGTGGCGACCGGCTAGGTTCCATTCCGTCTGACCGTGGCGAATAACGAACATTTCTGGATATTGGGTTGGCATGTGGACCCTTTGCGTTGGTATGACGGTGCTATGGCACTCTGGTCCACAGGCAAAGCGCCAACATACTCAAAGGGAATGGTGGGTGATGAGAGACTCGAACTCCCGACATCTTCGGTGTAAACGAAGCGCTCTACCAACTGAGCTAATCACCCGCTGGGCCAGCTAATAGCCTTGTCAAACCGGGGATTGCAAGAGGGGTTTTCTCAAAGCATGAAAAAATGTCGACTTGGCCTCTCGCGTGCTGGTGAAACGGCCGCAAAGAGGCGACGCGCCGGATGCGATCAGGCCTAACGGTTGCACTTTGCCTTACGTTACGTATGGTGCCTCATCTCCAAGAGCGAGGAACCCGAATATGTCGGCGTCTGTAGTTCCCAAAGGTGTGGCCCACGTCGCGATCGACGCACCAGCCAACCCCGAACCAATTGTTTTCGTGCTGCTTCCAAACCTGTCGATGCTTGCCTTCACGTCGGCCATCGAGCCTTTGCGGATCGCCAATCAGTTGACCGGGAAAAGCCTGTATTCCTGGACCACCATGTCCGAAGATGGGGGCAATGTAAGGTGCTCGAACGGGATCGAGATCGGGATCGATAGCGCGTTGGGGGATACGCCAGCCGACAGCCGAATTTTCATATGTTCCGGCGTCCAACCCGAATTATCCACCAGCGCGAAAGTCGCAGACTGGACCCGCAAACAATGGCGTTTGGGCCGCACGGTTGGGGCTTTGTGCACTGGCACCTATACTTTGGCGCGCGCGGGCATTTTGGCCGGCCACAAATTCACGTTGCATTGGGAAAACATCGCGCCGTTTCGCGAGCATTTCCCCGGCCTCAACCCGGTCGAGCAGTTGTATACGATGGACAACCGCGTCCTGACCTGCGGTGGTGGCTCGGCGGCGACCGACCTGTTCTTCAAGCTGATCTATGACACCCACGGTCCGGTGCTGGCGCAGGCCGTTCTGAACATGTGCCTGCACACCGTTCAACGGTCGGAAACAGACCGCCAGCAAAGCTCCACATCCGCGTCTATCGGGGTGCGTAATGACAAACTGGTGCGCATCATCAATCATTTCGAAGCGCATTTGGACGACCATATCAATCTGGACGTCATCACCGACGAGCTTGGGATTTCGCGGCGGCAGATGGAACGACTGTTTCGCCACTACCTGAACACAACGCCGAAGAAATATTTACAAAACCTTCGCCTTCAGCGCGCGCGTATCCTGCTGGCAGAGACCAATCTGCCTGTGGTCGATGTCGCCGTCGCGTGTGGCTTTGACTCTGCTGCGTATTTCTCGAAACGGTTTCGTGAGGCTTTCGGGATGTCTCCGCATAAATTTTCGACCGGACAGGGGTAGAAGCTGATGCGAAAACGGACGCCCAAAAGCGCCCGATGGATGGCCCAGCCAATGCGAAGTGGTGGGTGATAAGAGATTTGAACTCCTGACATCTTCGATGTGAACGAAGCGCTCTACCACTGAGCTAATCACCCAACGGGCCAGTTTTTAGCGTCAGTCGGTATGCGACGCAAGAGGGGCGTCTTCCTTGTCGACAGCCTTGTTGCGACGGATCTTGCAGATCACAATTTTGGCGTCTGGAAGTTCTTTCTGGCGATTGACTTTGACGTTGCCAAGCGGTGGCAGGCGAAGTTTTT
The DNA here is from genome assembly GCF_025140835.1 of Aliiroseovarius sp. M344. Classification (NCBI taxonomy): domain Bacteria; kingdom Pseudomonadati; phylum Pseudomonadota; class Alphaproteobacteria; order Rhodobacterales; family Paracoccaceae; genus Aliiroseovarius; species Aliiroseovarius sp. M344. Next base: position 1,316,253 of record NZ_CP081153.1, on the reverse strand, counting down.
CACCACGTTCCAAGGCCGCTCCCAATTCTTCCAACACAGCGTCAAAAACCGCTTTTGCCTGATTGGGGCGCATTTCAGCACGCGCAGCAACGCGGGCTAACATCTCTTTCTTTTTTACGACCGGCTCTGCAAAAGTGATCGTCTTTTCCGATGTTTGCTTTACGGAAGCCGTCATATTAGGTGCCTTCGAAGCACTCTGCTTGGCTTTCGTCGCTGCGCTCGGTTTTGCTTTTGATGTTGATTTTGCTCTGACTGCCATGGATTGCCTCTCTGTTTGATTGTGGTGCCAGTTTGGGCTGGCTCCATGAACAGATCCGCATTATCGCGGTCTGAATAGGGGAAAGGAGCGAGCCTTTCCCCGCTCCTTCCCAAATGAAGGCACTGGCGATCAGTGCGCGATTGGCGGCACGCTGGCTGGCTTTTTCGCCAAGGCAGCAGCCGCAGCTTCTTCCGCCGCTTCATCCCATTCCACGGCAACCGGTTCACGAACCAAAGCGTGTTTCAGGACTTCGGACACATGGCTTACCGGGATGATCGTCAGCCCTTCTTTCACATTGTCTGGAATCTCACGCAGGTCTTTTTCGTTCTCTGCCGGGATCAGGACGGTTTTGACACCACCACGCAACGCGGCCAGCAGTTTTTCTTTCAAACCGCCAATCGCCAGCGCGTTGCCGCGAAGGGTGACTTCTCCGGTCATGGCGATGTCTTTCTTCACGGGAATGCCGGTCAGGACAGACACGATAGAGGTAACCATCGCCAGACCCGCCGAGGGGCCATCCTTGGGCGTCGCGCCTTCGGGCACATGCACGTGGATGTCTGACTTTTCGAACTGGGGCGGCTTAACGCCGATTTCGGGCGCAATCGACCGCACATAGGAATTGGCGGCGTCGATTGATTCCTTCATCACATCGCCCAGTTTCCCTGTGGTTTTCATCCGGCCCTTGCCCGGCAGGCGCAGCGCTTCGATGGACAGCAGATCACCGCCCACGCTGGTCCAGGCCAAACCTGTCACGACGCCCACCTGGTCTTCCTGTTCGGCCAATCCAAAGCGATGCTTGCGCACACCAAGATAGTCTTCCAGCAATTCAGGCGTGACTTCGACGGCCTCGACCTCTTTCTTAACCAGTTTGGTCACCGCTTTGCGGGCCAGTTTTGCAAGCTCGCGCTTCAGGTTCCGCACACCGGCTTCGCGAGTGTAGTAACGGATCATATCCGTCAGCGCGGTTACACTGACCGAAAACTCATCCTTCTTCAGCCCGTGATCCTTGACCACTTCCGGAAGCAGGTGACGCGACGCGATTTCACGCTTTTCATCTTCGGTGTAGCCGGCCAGCGTGATGATCTCCATCCGGTCCAAAAGCGGTCCCGGCATGTTGTAGGAGTTCGCAGTGGTCAGGAACATCACATCTGACAGGTCATATTCGACCTCAAGATAGTGATCGACAAAGGTCGAGTTCTGTTCCGGATCAAGCACTTCCAGCATCGCGGATGCGGGATCACCACGGAAGTCCTGCCCCATCTTGTCGATCTCATCCAACAAAATAAGCGGGTTCGTGGTTTTCGCCTTTTTCAGCGCCTGAATGATCTTACCGGGCATCGAACCGATATAAGTCCGGCGGTGACCGCGGATTTCGCTTTCGTCACGCACGCCTCCCAACGAGATGCGGATAAATTCGCGCCCCGTGGCCATGGCAACCGATTTCCCAAGCGAAGTTTTACCCACGCCGGGAGGGCCAACAAGGCACATGATCGGGCCCTTCAGCTTTTTCGAGCGCTGCTGAACAGCCAGATATTCGACAATGCGCTCCTTGACCTTCTCAAGGCCATAGTGATCCGCATCCAGCACTTTCTGAGCGTTGTTCAGGTCTTTCTTCACCCGGCTTTTCTTGCCCCATGGCAGACCCAGCATCCAATCCAGATAGTTGCGCACAACCGTGGCTTCTGCCGACATGGGCGACATGTTCTTGAGCTTCTTCAGCTCGGCATCCGCCTTTTCGCGCGCTTCCTTGGACAGCTTGGTTTCTTCGATCTTTTCTTCCAGCTCGGTCAGCTCGTTCTGGCCTTCTTCGCCGTCGCCAAGTTCCTTCTGAATGGCCTTCATCTGCTCATTCAGATAATATTCGCGCTGGGTGCGCTCCATCTGGCTTTTGACGCGGGTTTTGATCTTTTTCTCAACCCGCAGGACCGACATTTCGCCCTGCATCAGGCCATAGACCTTCTCAAGCCGCTCAGAGACCGTGAAGGTTTCAAGCAGCTCTTGTTTTTGGTCGACTTCGACGCCCAGATGCCCCGCCACAAGATCGGCCAGCTTGTCAGGCGCGCGCGTTTCCGCGACCGCCGCCAGCGCTTCTTCGGGGATGTTTTTCTTAATCTTGGAATAGCGCTCGAACTCTTCGCTGACCGAACGCAGAAGCGCTTCGATCTCGTTCGGGTCGCCGGGCCGTTCTTCGATTACCTCGGCAAAGGCTTCGAAATAGTCGGCGTTATCGACATAGTCTGTGATGCGCACCCGCGCCTGTCCCTCGACCAGCACTTTAACAGTGCCGTCGGGCAGTTTCAGCAGTTGCAGCACATTGGCCAGCACGCCGACATCATAGATACCTTCCACGTCCGGCTCATCGACCGACGGGTCAATTTGGCTGGACAGAAGGATCTGCTTGTCATCCGCCATCACTTCTTCCAAAGCCCTGACGCTTTTTTCGCGTCCAACAAACAGCGGCACGATCATGTGGGGGAAGACCACAATGTCACGCAGCGGCAGGACCGGGAAGGATTGGCTCAGTTGCTCACTCATAGGTTTTCCTTATTCTTGGCAAAGCGCCCTGCCCCTGTGTTTCGGCAGCTGGGGCGCCTCCTGTTCGGGTTATTCAGATGGGGGTGGTACCGCCCAACGTCAACCCACTTTGCCCCAACACTCTGCCTCCGCCGCCTGCGGACGACAAGGGGAAAGCCGACGGGAAATTGGCATAGGCAGTGTTTCGAAACACTTAAAGCGGCTCAATATCGCCTTGCGCGCGGCCAGAGTGGAAATCCGTTTCCCATTCGGCGAATCTCTGCGCTGCAATCGCGTCGCGCATGCCCTGCATGATTTCCTGAAAGTAATGCAGATTATGCCATGTCAGAAGCATGCCCGAGATCATTTCCTGTGCGCGGAACACATGATGCAGATAAGCGCGCGAATAGTTGCGGCAGGCCGGACAGCCACAGTTTTCGTCCAACGGGCGCGGGTCGTCCTGATGACGCGCGTTCTTGATGTTCAAAACTCCGTGACGTGTGAACACTTGCCCGGTGCGGCCAGAACGCGACGGCAGCACGCAATCCATCATGTCGATGCCGCGCTTGACCGCGCCGACGATGTCATCCGGCTTACCAACCCCCATAAGATAGCGGGGTTTGTCTTCGGGAAGAAGATCAGGGGCGAAATCCAGACAGTCAAACATCGCGGCCTGCCCTTCGCCCACAGCCAAACCGCCAACCGCATAGCCATCAAAGCCGATGTCCTTCAACGCCTCGGCGCTTTCTTCCCGGAAATCGCGCTCCAGTCCGCCCTGCATGATTCCAAAAAGCGCATGTCCGGGGCGATCGCCAAACGCCTCTTTCGACCGCGCCGCCCAGCGCATCGACAGGCGCATGCTTTCGGCGATCCGATCCCGATCCGCCGGCAAGGCGGGGCATTCGTCGAAGCACATCACGATGTCGGACCCCAGCAGCTTCTGGATCTCCATCGAGCGCTCGGGCGTCAACTCGTGCTTCGAGCCGTCGATGTGGGATTTGAACGTCACGCCCTTCTCGGTCAGTTTGCGCAGATCGGCCAAGCTCATCACTTGAAACCCGCCGCTGTCCGTCAGGATCGGTTTGTCCCAGTTCATGAACTTATGCAGCCCGCCCAAGCGGTCGATCCGCTCGGCTGTTGGGCGCAACATCAAGTGGTAGGTGTTGCCAAGCAGAATATCCGCGCCTGTCGCTGCCACGCTTTCCGGCATCATCGCCTTTACGGTGGCCGCGGTCCCGACGGGCATGAAAGCTGGCGTGCGAATCTTGCCGCGCGGTGTGTCGATGACACCCATACGGGCCTTGCCGTCTGTGGCATTCAGGGAAAATGTGACGCGGGTTGGGATTTGGTCTTGCATCCGGCTGATTTGGCGCATGCTGCGCCGAATGCCAAGGGTTTTCTAGCGTTCTGTGACCTGACCAGCGCGCGCGTTGGTGTCAGCCATCGTCGTCGCGGTTGATTTTGACTGCGCCCAGATTGGCTGCGTTCACGCGTTCCGACAAGCGCTCCAGCTTGCGGCTGGTCAGCATCAGTTCGGTCAAAGTTGTGTTGTCCACGCGATTTGCCAGTGCATAGGCAACGTCCTGCACCATCCGGGCCGCCTGATCCAGCTGCTCGGTGCAAGTCAAAGTTTTTGTGTCACCATTTTTCGTCGAAATCACCGTTCTGGCTCCTCGTGCTGCCCCAGCTCTTGCAAAAGAGGGTCTCAAGCGGAAAATTCAAGGCGAACACGTCCATTTTATGGCGAATTATAGACCATTGCGCATCATGGGGTTGTGATTTCCAACACAATGCACCCGCAACATCCAACATTGGACGATATCTAGAAACAGGCAACATATCCAATAGGCTAGACGGCGACCTGCAAACCAGTGAGCCAACGTAGCGACTTTGTTGCACCGCAGCATGTTTCTTCTTCAGGTCTGGCTCTGGACCTTGCCCTTTGCAATCCTTATATGATCAGTCAGGATTAGGACGATGGCACAATGACAATGAACACATCCGACAAGCTTGAAGGTGAACCGCTGATCAAGCCCTCAACCGTTGACCACCCGCTGTATGACAGCGTGGTTGAAGCCTGCCGGACGGTCTATGACCCGGAAATTCCGGTCAATATCTTTGACTTGGGGCTGGTTTATACGGTCGAGATCAACGACGAAAACGAAGTTGATCTGATTATGACGCTGACAGCGCCCGGCTGCCCAGTCGCAGGTGAAATGCCCGGCTGGCTGGTCGAAGCGATCGAACCCGTTGCAGGCGTGAAACAGGTGAATGTCGAAATGACCTGGGATCCGCCCTGGGGCATGGAAATGATGTCGGACGAAGCCCGTCTTGAACTGGGCTTTATGTAACCGCAGATGCACCCTGCCCTTGAGCGAACCGAAATGACGGCTTAGCCTTGGGACAAAGGAGACGTTGATGTTTGGCATTCCCGGCAGATCGCCGATCACCATGACACCGGCCGCCGAGGCCCAGATCGCCAAACTCATGGCGTCCGGTGGACATATGGGCTTGCGCATTGGAGTCAAAAAAGGTGGCTGTGCGGGCATGGAATACACCATGGACTATGTTGATGAGGTCGACAGCCATGACGAGGTGGTCGACCAAGGTGACGCCCGCGTCATCATCGCGCCAATGGCGCAGATGTTCTTGTTCGGAACAGAAATCGACTATGAAATCTCGCTGCTCGAGGCGGGGTTCAAATTTCGGAACCCAAATGTCAGTGAAGCTTGCGGGTGTGGCGAATCGATAAAGTTCGATGAAAAGCTCAGCGCAGACCTGCCCTAGGTTCGATGTCCGTCACTGACACAGATATCGCCTTTGTCAAAGAACTGCTTGAGGGGCTTGGCCCGCTGACCCATCGCAAGATGATGGGCGGTGCGACCTTCTATGCAAATGGTCAGGTGTTTGCGATCCTGTCCAGCAGTGGCGAGATTTTCTTGAAAGCCAAAGGGGCTTTTGCTGACGCTATGGCAGCCGAGGGCAGCCGCATCTTCGGCATGGACGGCAAAACCATGGGATACTGGACCCTGCCCTACGCGGCTTTGGACGACCCGGATCTGGCCTGCGGTTGGGCGCGTCGCGCGTTGGATGCGTTAGCTTAAAGCGTTTCGAATTGAACCTGCGACAGGGATCAGTCGAAACGCTGCTTAACATTTCAGCGTTTCTCGCGTTTCGCCAAAAACCGGTATCGCAGGTTTTTCTCGAAACGCTTTAAGACGCGGCCGCCGCCTTGAGGTGCAGATAGGTCTCGTCAAACCGCTTCTTCATGTGATCGCCCGCAAGGATAGGCTTATCCGCGCCATCCGGAGCAACGTTGATGTCGTGGTTTGGGTTGAAGAACATCGGGACCGAGATCCGTTCATCCCCTGACCCGACCACCCGGTGCATCGTCGCCTTGACCGCCTGCCCGGTCCACATTTCCAGCATCTCGCCGAAATTGATCGCAAATTCGCCGACTGGGGCGTTCACGGGCAGCCATGACCCGTCTGCGGACAGCACCTCCAGCCCAGCCACGCCATCTGATGCCAGAAGGGTCAGGCAACCGTAATCCGTATGCGGCGCAATCCCGAAATCCTTATCCCCTGCCCAATCAGGCCGGGGTGGATAATAGTTGCCGCGCAGAAGCGCCATCGGGCGGGTGAACGCGTCGTCGAAATAATGCTCATCCTTACCGATCGCTGCTGCAATGCCGCGCAGCAGGTCCAGCGCGACCAAAAGCGCTTGCGCGTAGTAGTCTTGGATCGTTTTGCGAAACCCCGGCATATCCGGCCACAGGTTGTCCCCATAGACCGACAGGTTCTGGCCTCGCAGCGGATCGTCGCGATCTAATTCGAACCCGCAATCAAACACCTGTTTGTAGTCGGGGTTGGCGTCAGGATCGACCTGTTCGGACCCCGGCGCACCCCAGCCCCGGTTGGCCCCCGTCAGGGCCATATCAACCTCGCGCTTGTCGGCCTCGGGCAGATGAAAGAAGGCCCTGTAACTTTCCAACACCCGTACCATTTGGTCGTGCGGAATAATCGTGTTGTGAATGGTGAGGAACCCGACCTGTTCCACGCCGTATTTCAACGCCGCCATCGTCTGCGGATCGCGGGCCGCAATCTTGGCGGCATCCAGTCTTGGGATCATCACGAACATCCTTCTGCGTGGCGAAAGTGGTGGTCTTGTAGCGCACCATGTTCGCGGTGCAAGCCCTACCGGGGCTTGACGACCCCCGTTCCGCGTCGGACAACATACAAACCAAAAGGGAGAGATGAGATGACCCGGCGCAAACTGGCAGCAGGCAATTGGAAGATGAACGGAACCAGCGCAAATCTGGCAGAGCTGGACGCGCTGGCCAAAGCGCACCCGACGCCGGGTTGCGACATCCTGATTTGCCCGCCAGCCACCCTGATCGCGCGGGCGGCACAGGCCGTACCTGATCAGATCGCCATTGGCGGTCAGGACTGCCACCAAAACGAAACCGGGGCGCATACGGGTGATATCTCTGCTCAGATGCTGCTGGATGCTGGTGCCAGCCACGTGATCCTGGGCCATTCCGAACGGCGCGAAGATCACGAAGAAAGCGACGCGGATGTGCGCAGTAAAGTGGTTGCGGCGCTTGCCGCCGGGCTGAAAGTTGTCGTTTGCGTTGGCGAAAGCCTTACTGAGCGCGAAGCCAACAACACGCTCGATATCATCGGCGGCCAGATGGCCGGGTCAATCCCGGATGTTGTGACCGGCGAAAATCTTGTCGTCGCGTATGAACCGATTTGGGCGATTGGCACCGGCAAGGTTCCGACACTGGACCAGATTGGCGATGTGCATGATTTCATCCGCGCACGGCTGGAACGCCGATTTGGCGTAGGGGTTGGTCGCTCGACTCGCATTCTTTACGGCGGCTCGGTCAAACCCTCGAACGCGACAGAGATTTTTGCCGTCTCAAATGTTGATGGTGCTTTGGTTGGCGGGGCAAGTTTGAAAGCGTCTGATTTCTCGCCGATTATCGCGGCACTTGAGAGCGCCTGATCGACCATCGACTTGACGCGATGCGTATTTCTGTTAACAAGTTAACTAAATAACGCCGGAGTGTTTGTTGGATTATTCAGAGCTTGCAGATTGGCAAAAACGAGCGGCGGACTGGGCGCGCGACTATCACGCCGGGCTGCGCGACCGCCCTGTGCGTCCCAACATCGCCCCGGGTGAGTTTCTAGCCAGGATCGAAGCGCCTGTGCCCGAGGCCCCGGAACCGATCGAAGCGATCTTTGACGATTTCACCCGGCTGGTGCCGGACGCCATGACCCACTGGCAACACCCACGCTTCTTTGCCTATTTTCCGGCAAATGCCGCACCGGCCTCAATGCTGGCCGAACAATTGGCCAACGCAATTTCGGCGCAGGCGATGCTGTGGCAAACCGCCCCTGCCGCGAATGAAATGGAAGATCTTGTCATTCGCTGGCTGCGTGATGCGATGGGTTTGCCGGGTGACTTCACCGGCACGATCCACGACAGCGCAACCACCGCGACCTTTTCCGCCGTTACCACAATGCGCGAATTGGCCTTGGGTCACGAAGGCATCACCAAGGGGTTATCCGGCGCACCGACGCTGCGCATTTATGCCAGCGCACAGACCCATTCCAGCGTCGATAAGGCGGTGCGCGTGTCGGGGATTGGGCAGGACAATCTCGTCAAGGTTCCCACCATTCCCAACCACCCGACGTGGTCAATGGACCCTGAGGCACTGGACGCGATGATCCGGGCCGACCTTGAGGCCGGATTGAAACCTGCGGGCGTTGTTCTGTGCGTCGGTGGCACCTCTATTGGGGCCTGCGATGACATTGGCGCGTGTATCGACGTGGCGCATCGCCACGGCCTAACCGTTCATGTCGACGCTGCCTGGGCCGGGTCCGCCATGATCTGCGAAGAGTTCCGCACACTCTGGGCTGGGGTCGAGAAGGCCGACAGCATTATCTTCAATCCGCACAAGTGGTTGGGGGCTCAGTTCGACTGCGCGGTCCAGTTCCTGCGCGACCCTGCTGCGCAAATTGGGGCCATGGGGCTGCGTCCGGAATACCTTAAGACACAAGGCGCAGACGAGGTGGTGAATTACAATGAATGGACCCTGCCCCTCGGTCGCCGCTTCCGGGCGTTGAAACTGTGGTTCCTGTTGCGATCTGAGGGTCTGACCGGGCTTCGGACCCGCATCCGGAACCATGTTAGCTGGGCATCTGATGCGGCCAAAGCCATTGCCGCTTTGCCCGGTTTTGAAATCACCACGGACCCGATCCTGTCGCTGTTCACCTTCCGCTTCAAAGACAACGCGACAACCGCGCAGCTATTGGATCGGGTGAACCGCGATGGACGCATTTATCTGACCCAAACCAGTCACGATGGTCAGTTCGTAATCCGCGTTTCGGTCGGGCAGTTTGCCTGTACCCGCGAAGATGTGATGATGATCCCCCAAGTGCTCCAAGACCTCGCACGCGATCTATAAGATCAGGAAATCTTTACATTTCCGTGTAAATGTATAAACTGGATGTGGGTCGTGCCCTGTGCGGCGGACATTAAATTTACCGCATAACGGCATGCCGGCACCCGCTTTGGTTCTTATCTATTTGATAGGCGAAAGGGGAATCCAATGGAGTTCGGGAAGGACTTTACATATCACGAGTACGTCGCCGATGGCGTCGTGCACGGCTTAGGCGTGATTGCCGCCATTTGCGGGTCTGTCGCCCTGATCTACTGGGCAATGGGTGACGCGCCGTTGGGCCATTTGCCGCCAATGTTGGCCTATGGGGCCGGGTTGGTCGCAAGCTTCACACTGTCTGCAGCCTACAACATGACACTGCACCGATCTGCGCGCCAGGCTTTGCGCAAGTTCGACCATGCGGCAATCTATCTGATGATCGCAGGGACCTATACACCGATTGCGCTGATCGGAATTGGTGGCACAAATGGCTACGCGCTGGTTGCGGCAGCTTGGACGCTGGCCATTGTCGGCATTGCCATGAAGCTGTTTTTCTTCGGTCGGTTTGAACGGTTTGGCCTGATGCTGACCTTAATGCAGGGTTGGATGGCGGTTCTGATGGTTGGCCCGCTGGTGGCATCATTCAGTCCGATTGTTCTGGTGTTGCTGGTCGGCGGCGGATTGCTGTTCACCTTGGGGATTTTTTTCCATCTGGGCGAGCATCTGCCTTTCAACCGGGCAATCTGGCACGTTCATGTCCTGCTGGGCGCGGCAGCCCATTACGCTGCAGTTGTGATGGTGGTGGGCACTTGAGGTCGAAATAAACCTTGCTGGATGACGCGAACAGGACAGACCTGTCGTTTCCTGACCCACTAGGTTTGGGCAACAGGAGGACAGAAATGGATCGGTTAGACTGGCTCGTTTCAATTGTTGTGCGCACCATCGGTGCGGAACGCGGACGCGCGGCGCGCGGGCGGCCCTGATAGGTTATTACGACCTCGCCGACGCTTCACAACAATCTCAGGTACCCCACAAATGACGACACCATCTGCCCGCCGCTCTGGCGGACGCGCCGCCCGCCAAGCTCTTCGCGCAGCCCCGCTTGCCCAGGATGTTCGCCCCGTTCGCGCGGGGATGGAGGGAGGCACATTCAAACCGCTGACCCCTGACGGCATCAATCGCATTCACCACGCCGCGCTGGACGCTTTGGAACAGATCGGTCTGGCAGATGCCCCACCATCGGGCATCGACATCATGACCCGTGCGGGCGCAGTTTTAGGCGACGACGGGCGCTTGCGTTTCCCGCGGGCGCTGGTTGAAGACATGCTGGCGAAGGCGGCCAAGAGCATCACCCTGTGCGGGCGCGACCCAAAGCACGACATGACCCTCAGCGGCAGGCGCGTGCATTACGGCACCGCAGGCGCGGCTGTTCACATGGTTGACCCCCATGGTCGGGAATACCGTGAAAGCACCGTTCAGGATCTGCATGACGCCGCGCGCATCGTCGACCAGCTGGACAACATTCACTTCCTTCAACGGCCCATGGTCTGCCGTGACATCCCTGACAACCGCGAGATGGACCTGAATTCGATCTATGCCTGCACCGCGGGGACAAAGAAACACATCGGTGTCTCGTTTTCAGAGCCTGATTTTGTCGAAGACGGGATTGAATTGCTGCACATGATCGCAGGTGGTGAAGACGCGTGGCGCGCGCGCCCCTTTGTGTCCAACTCCAACTGTTTTGTCGTGCCGCCCATGAAATTCGCCACGGAAAGCTGTCAGGTGATGGAGAAAGCGATCGCGGCTGGAATGCCGGTGTTGCTTTTGTCAGCCGGGATGGCCACGGCCACGGCGCCGCCCACGCTGGCGGGCGCAATCGTTCAGGCCGTCGCCGAATGCTTGGCGGGCGTTGTCTATGTCAATGCAATTGCGCCGGGGCACCCGGCCATCTTCGGCACCTGGCCCTTCTTGGTCGATCTAAGATCAGGCGCCATGTCTGGTGGGTCCGGGGAACAAGCGCTGATGACGGCAGGTTGTGCCCAGATGCATCAGTTTTATGGCCTGCCCGGCGGGGCGGCGGCCGGGTTCTCGGATTCGAAACTGCCGGACATGCAGGCCGGGTGGGAGCAGATGTGTTCCAACGTGCTGGCCGGTCTGTCGGGTCTGAACATGGTCTATGAAGCTGCTGGCATGCACGCGTCGCTTCTGGGGTTCTGCCATGAAAGCCTGATCCTTGGTGATGATATCGTTGGGCAGGCGTTGCGTTGCGTGCGCGGGATCGAAATAACGGAAGATGCGGTCAGCATCGAAATGATGAAATCGGTCTGCCTTAAGGGACCGGGCCATTACCTGGGCGAGGATCAGACGCTGAGCCGGATGCAGACGGATTTTGTCTATCCAACCCTTGGCGACAGGACGTCCCCGAAAGAATGGGCTGAAGTCGGTAAGCCCGACCTGATTGCAGCCGCGACAGCCCGCAAAGAGGGGATACTGGCGCAACGCTCCGGTGCCCGGTTCAACCCCGAAGTCGACGCGGCGATCCGGGCGCGATTCAACATCCACCTTCCAAAGTAAATGCCAGGCAGCGGGGCCACTGGCCCCGCGTTAACCCTGCGCGGCTTCCGCCTTTTCTTCCAACAAAAGCCATTCCTCTTCAGCAGCGGCCAAGCCTTGCTGCCGCTGGGTCAGACCTTCGGTTGCTTTCTTGAATTTCACCGGCTCTTTGGTGAACAGGTCCGGGTCCATCAGAAACTCTTCCAGCTTGGCAATCTCGGCGGTCAGGCGGTCCATTTCCGCCGGCAGCGCCTCAAGCCGATGGCGCTCCGTGAAGGACAGGCCATCGGAACCGACCTTCACATCTTGTTTTACCTTTGCACCTTTAGGCTTTGTTTTTTCTTTCTTTTTCTCAATATCATCGTTGTGATTTTCACGCTGCGCCTGATAGTCAGACCAGCCACCCGGATAGATCGTCGCGCGCCCGTCACCTTCCATTGCGATGGTGCGTTCGGCCACGCGATCAAGGAAATCCCGGTCATGGCTGACCACAAGAACCGTGCCATCATAAGCTGTGATCAGCTCTTGCAGCAGGTCCAGCGTTTCCACGTCCAGATCGTTGGTCGGTTCATCCATCACCAGAAGGTTTGACTGCCGCGCCATGATCTTGGCCAGAATCAAACGCGCCTTTTCCCCGCCCGACAAAGACCGCACGGGCGCGCGGGCTTGTGCGTCAGAAAACAGGAACTCTTTCAGATAGCCGACAACATGTTTCGGAGCGCCACGCACCATCACCTGATCGGCCTTGCCGGACACGCGCATTTCGGGATCGCCAACAAGGTTTTCCCAAAGGCTGTCATCCTCGACCAGACCCGTCCGGTTCTGGTCAAACACGGCAACCTCAAGCCCGGTGCCGTGTTGCACGCTGCCGGTGTCGGGCGTTTCCTGCCCGATGAGCATCTTCAAAAGCGTTGTCTTGCCTGCCCCGTTGGGGCCAACCAGTGCGATGGTTTCGCCGCGCATGACCCGCAGGTCAAAATCGTTCAGGATCACCCGGTCATCATAGGATTTCGAGATGCCGCGCGCCTCGATCACCTTGCGGCCCGATTTGGGTCCGGCTTCCAGTGCCATTTCCGCAGCACCCTGTCGGTTGATCTGCGCGGCCCGCTCGGCCCTCAGATCGCCCAGTGCGCGCACCCGGCCCTGATTGCGTTTGCGCCGTGCGCTGATGCCTTCAACCGCCCAACGGGCTTCCGCCTTGATCTTGCGGTTCAGTTTGTGACGGCTTGTGTCTTCTTCATCCCAAACCTTGTCACGCCAGGCTTCGAAATGCTCAAACCCTTTTTCCTGCCGCCGCACCTGTCCGCGATCCACCCACAGCGTGGCGCGTGTCAGGGCGCGCAGGAACGCGCGGTCGTGGCTGATCAGCACAAAACCCGCGCGGGTTTGCGACAGTTCAGCCTCCAGCCACTCAATGGCATGAATGTCCAAATGGTTGGTCGGCTCGTCCAGCAACATCAGATCAGGTGCTTCGGCCAGCAACTTGGCCAGAGCCGCCCGGCGACGCTCGCCTCCCGAGGCCGTACTCACCGGGGCGTCGAGCTTGAATTTCAGGCCTTCTGCCACCCGCTCGACCAGATAATCCTGGCCCGGCTCCAGTCCTGAAACCGCAAAGTCGCCCAAAGTGGTAAACCGCGACAAATCAGGATGTTGTTCCATATATCCGACCGAGACACCGGGGGATAAAACGCGTGTGCCATGATCAGGTTCAACCAAGCCAGCCATGACCTTCATCAGGGTTGATTTGCCCGACCCGTTGCGCCCCACGAGCGCCACGCGATCATTGGGCTGCACCACCAGATCGAGGCAGTCAAAGACGGGATCGCCGCCAAAGGTCAGCGAGATATCGGACATCTGAAGAAGGGGTATACGAGCCATAGCGCCGAGTTAGGCAATCACACTTGCAAGGTCAACCTCAGCCTTACCCGGTGAACGCCCGCAACAGCCGTGCGCGGGTCTGTGGAACCGCGCTGATCTCAAGCCCCGTGAACACATGCAAGGTGTTCAGATCATGATCCACCACCGCGTGGTCGGACACCCAGCCCCCCATCAAAAGATAGGTGCGCAACAGCGGCGGCATCGCGCGCAAGGCCTGTTTGGCGTCTGGCTTTCGCCGCAGCCGTTGGGCAAAACGAAACACTTTGGGAGCTTTGACCCGCGGCAACCAGCGTTTTGGCGCAAGATGGCGGTCCCGCAGCATTGCGAAAGCGTCGAAATACTGCGCCGCATCGGTCCCTTGAAAGGACGAACAGCCAAACAGCATTCCGACCCCTTCACGGTCCACATAGCGAGTCATCGCGCCCCAAGCGACACGCAGGATATCGGCACCATCCTGAGCATCGGGCGCGATGCAAAACCGCCCCATCTCGATCATCGGGGCATTGTACGTTCGAAGTGCGGACAGTTCATAATACTGGGCCGAATAGCTGTCACCGATGCGCGAGCCGTTTTCCAAAGGCATCAGCCGAAAGCACCCTACCAATGCGCCCGTCTCGCGATCCTCGATCAGGATATGACGGCAGGCAGCATCGTAGTGATCCTCGTCCAGCCCATCACCGCCGCGAAAACACCGGTGTCGCAAGGTTTGTGCGGCTTTGATGTCATCCTGGCTTTCGCCAAATCGAGCCTCGTATCGGCCCTTTATGAAGGTTGGCATAGCGGACCTCCGTCCCTGATGCTTCACGGCTTATCGCAACATATGCGCCTCGGACACCGTGCCGACAAGGTGTGACAGAAATATGAGGTCCGGCAAAAAAGAAAAAGCGCGGCGACCCTGCGGCCCCGCGCTGTTCCGATTTTTGCGGGTAACCTTTTAGTTGCCGCGGAATTGCTCGGCCACATCAATTCGTCCGAACGAACCAAACAGCTGCTTCAGGAATCCAACGCCCTGAATATTGCTGTCGGTTACGCGGCGCTCAAGCACAACGATACGACCGTCTTGAAGACCAAAGCGTTCGATGTTCTCGACCACACCTTTGTCATTGAATGTTATGGCCATGACTTCGCGGTCGATCTCTTGCGGGGCGTTATACAGATAGTGCTTGAACCGCGACCGAACGTAGTAATAGCCGCTGCCCGCCAACAGGCCAGACGTGCCCGGCTTGCCAATGGAACTTGCAACGGTTTCGCGCGTGTCTTTGCCGACCTCGATCAGGTCGATATCTTCTTTAGGCGGCATGTAACCGTGATTGCGATAGGTGGCGGAACAGGACGCGACCAGTGCCACAAGCAGCACCGCGCCAATCATTTTACCCATAATCTTGCCTGTCTGGCGCAGATAAGACATACCGCCCCCCTTGCGTTCGCCACTCTGTCTTGGGTATCGGCTTAGCCTAGGATCGCGCATGGTTCAAGAAACGATCACCGGCTATGTTCGCACAAGGCCGAGATTGTTCGGTTCGCTACGCAAGATCAGACAAAGAGCGGAGACGCAAAATGACCGACGCAACATCTTCAGGCGACGCCCTGCCCTTCACACATCCCATTCGCCCCGCTGATCTGGCAACGGGCCGGGCAACGCCGTTTGAACTGGTGCCCAGCCAAACTGTTTGCGACTCTATCGCCCGGGATCTGGGCATTTTAGGTCTGCGCAAGTTGCGGTTTTCCGGGGAGATGAGCCCGTTGGGCAAGCATGATTGGCAGATGACTGCCAATCTGGGAGCGACCGTTATCCAGGAATGTGTGGTCACGCTGGACCCTGTAACGACGCGGATCGACGACAAGATCGACCGCCGCTGGCTGAAGCACTTGTCTGAACCAAATGACGACGACGAGGTCGAGATGCCTGAGGATGACAGTGTCGAGCCACTGGCCGATGTGATTGATTTGGGGCAAGTGATGATCGAAGCGCTGGCTTTGTCGCTGCCTTTGTATCCGCGGGCCGAAGGGGCAGACATGCAAACAAACGTGTTTGCTGAACCCGGCACCAAACCAATGACCGACGATGATGCAAAGCCATTCGCGGGACTTTCCGATTTGCGCGACAAGCTTTCAGATGGCGGCAAAAAGAGCTGAGTGCGCGTGGCTGCCCTCCAATGCCCGTGCATTTGCGAGGGAAACCGGCACTTTCATCTGAAATCAGCGCATTTCACCCCTTGCACGAAATAAGAATCACAGTATTTTCCCGCCTTCTTCCACAAGATGGGTTGGACAGCGCACCGCAAACCGCGTATGAGGCGCCGAGACTCAGGAATGACTTGAGAACACCGGGCGATATCGCCCCAGAAATACACCGGGCTATCTGGCCCCCGAAATCCAAAGGTTGAGACGATGGCTGTCCAACAGAACAAAGTATCGAAGTCGCGCCGCAACAACCGCCGCGCGCATGACGCCCTGGTTGCCGCGAACCCGAACGAATGTTCGAACTGCGGCGAGCTGAAGCGCCCCCACCACGTTTGCCCCTCGTGCGGCCATTATGACGACCGTGAAGTCGTTGCAATTGCCGACGAAGTCGATTTCGACGACGAAGACGCGGCGTAAGCCTCTTGCCCGACGCGGGCGGTCGTGTCAGAAAATCCCCGAGCATGGGATGAAGAATGACAATGGACGCCCCCAAACGCACAATCGTATCGGTCGACGCCATGGGCGGAGATCTTGGACCGGCAGCCGTTGTTGCCGGTCTTGCGCTGTCTGCAGATAAGAACCCCGAGATCGGGTTCATTCTGCATGGCAACAAGCCAGAGCTTGAGAAACTTGTCGCCCGCACCAAGGGTTTGGCCGAAGTGTGCGAGATTCGTCATGCGGACGAAATCGTCACCATGGATGACAAACCCAGCCAGGTGATGCGCAATGGCCAGAAGACCTCGATGTGGTCGGCCATTGACGCCGTGCGTGATGGCGAGGCCGAAGTGGTTGTCAGTTGTGGCAACACCGGCGCTCTCATGCTGTTGTCGATGGTGCGCCTGCGCAAATTGCCCGGCGTCAACCGCCCCGCAATTGCCTGCTTGTGGCCATCGCGCAACCCAGCCGGTTTCAATGTGATGCTCGATGTCGGTGCCGATATTCGGGCCGACGAAGAAGACCTGATGCAATATGCGATGATGGGCGCCTCTTATGCCCGCAATGGGCTGGGCATCACCCGCCCGCGCGTGGGCTTGCTGAATGTCGGCACAGAAGAACACAAAGGCCGCAACGAATTAAAAGCTGCGCATGAGCTGATCGCCAATGCTGCCGAAGGTGCGCAAATTGATTTTGTCGGCTTTATTGAGGGCGTTGACCTGCCGTCAGACCGCGTGGATGTCATCGTTACCGACGGATTTACCGGCAATGTTGCGCTGAAAACCGGCGAAGGCACCGCCAATTTGATCTCGGGCCTGCTGCGCGAAGTGTTCGGCGCAACGATCCTGTCGAAATTCGCAGCCCTGCTTGCGATGGGACCGCTGCGGCGGCTCAGCCACCGTGTGGACCCCCGCCGCAACAATGGTGGCGTGTTTCTCGGGCTGAACGGAACCGTTGTCAAAAGCCACGGCTCGGCCGATGCGACAGGTATTTCTGCCGCTGTCAGGCTGGCGTTTCAACTGGCCAAAGGTGGCTTTAATCAGAAGCTCGCTGCACGGGTTGCATCCGCCGACGCATCACGCCAAGATGTCGCAACGGAAAGCCGGCAAGGTGAGCAGCAAGAATGACAAGACGCGCCGTGGTCAAGGGCGTCGGGCACTATTTGCCCGCGCATGTTGTCCCGAACTCGTATTTCGAAGACATTGTGGACACCACGGACGAGTGGATTCGCACGCGATCGGGTATTGAGCGCCGCCATTTTGCTGCCGAAGATGAAACCACGTCACAAATGGCCGCCGAAGCGGCACGCGCCGCGCTGGCAAATGCAGGACTTAAGGTTGATGATATCGACGCGATCGTTGTTGCAACCTCGACCCCCGATCTGACCTTCCCGTCGGTTGCCACGATGGTTCAAAATGAACTGGGTATGACACGCGGCTTTGGATTTGACGTCCAGGCGGTCTGTGCGGGCTTTGTTTTCGCGCTGACCAACGCCAACGCGCTGATTCTTTCCGGACAGGTCGACCGCGTTCTGGTGATCGGTGCCGAGACGTTTTCCCGCATTCTTGACATGACCGACCGATCCACCTGCGTGCTGTTTGGTGACGGCGCAGGCGCTTTGGTGCTTGAGGCGCAGGAAGGTCGCGGAGACACTGGCGATCGCGGCATCCTGTCGGCGGATCTGAATTCAGACGGACGCATGCGCGAGATGCTGTATGTGGACGGCGGCGTATCGACGACACAGACCTCGGGTCATCTGCGGATGCAGGGCAACCCCCTGTTCCGGCAAGCGGTTGGCAAGTTGACCGAGACTGCCGAGACTGCCTTGCAGAGGGTCGGCCTGACGGACGATGATCTGGACTGGATTGTCCCCCACCAAGCCAACATCCGCATCATTCAGGGCACAGCCAAAAAACTGGGTGTGCCGATGGATCGCGTCATCGTCACAGTACAAGATCACGGCAATACCTCGGCTGCATCGATCCCGTTGGCGCTTTCTGTTGGCTGTGCTGAAGGCAAGATCAAGAAAGGTGACCTTGTTGTCACCGAGGCAATTGGTGGCGGATTGGCTTGGGGCGCGGTCGTAATCCGCTGGTAAATCGCTTAAACCCATGCGCGAACGGCTTTTCCCAAGCCGTTGATATTGACTCGTAAATTTAAACCACCCATTCTTCTTGAAAATAATCAGGGGGACGACATGAGTGAAAAGACTTTGACCCGGATGGACCTAAGCGAGGCCGTATTCCGTGAGGTCGGCCTGTCACGCAACGAAAGCGCGCAGTTGGTTGAAACCGTATTGGGTCACATTTCCGATGCACTGGTGGATGGTGAAAGCGTGAAAATTTCGTCATTCGGAACATTTTCAATACGCGACAAAGCTGCCCGCGTAGGTCGAAACCCGAAAACAGGCGAAGAAGCGCCGATCCCGCCCCGCCGGGTTCTGACATTCCGACCCTCGCACCTTATGAAAGACCGGGTCGACGACGGAAACAAGCGCTGACCCTTTGGCGTGACCCACACTGGGCGCATGCGTCCCATCAAATGACAAGAAGCAGAACAAACAGGTCTGGACATGGATAAGAAGTCTCCCGACGCCTTCCGCACCATCAGCGAGGTGGCAGAATGGCTGGGCGTGCCGACCCATGTGCTCCGGTTCTGGGAAAGCCGTTTCAGTCAGGTTAAACCTGTCAAACGCGCTGGAGGGCGGCGGTATTATCGTCCGAATGATATGGAGCTTCTGGGCGGCATCAGGAAGCTTCTGCACGAAGACGGCATGACCATTCGAGGCGTGCAAAAGCTGTTGCGCGAAGAAGGCGTGAAACATGTGGCGGGCATGTCCCCCCCGCTCGACAGCGATGAGATGCGCGATATAACGCCATCAAACGTTGTGCCCTTGGCGAGCAAATCCGCGCAAGATGACGCACAAGCCGACGCGGAAAGCGCTGCGATCCAAGACGCGCAGACGGTGGAGGATGAGGCGGCACCGGAAGTTGCGCCTGAACCAAAGGCTGAGGGCGAGGTTGAGGTTGAAGCAACCCCAGACGCGGCTGTGCACGAGGAAACAACCACCCCGGATGCCCCCCCCACGCAACCGTCTTTCGGGTCTGAGCGTGTGGCAACTGCGGCGGAGACCACATCGCCCGAAGGTATGGCCGACACACCACCGCCCACCGCCCCCGAACTGCCCGGGATGCAGGGCGACGCCGAGTCCGTAGAGGCCAAACCAGACCAGACGCCTGACCAGACACCCGATGCGACGCCAGCGCCCGCGCCATTGGCTGACATCTCGCATATTCCCGCCGACCCCAGCGACGACGACGGGCGCGCGGCCGCACCGCTGTCAATCGCGTTGCGACACGCCCGCAATTCCGGCACCGACGCGCATATCGCTGCGCTGCAGGCGCTTGCCGACCGGCTGGAGTCACTCGGCACACAGATGGGCAGCCAGCCCGGACAAACCTCTTAAGCGCGCGGATGCCCGGGCTTGCTGCGCACGAAAGCGGAATGATGAATTTCCTGCCGTTTCCCGCTTGCCCTACCTGCGAAAATCACTATGTAAGGTCTCCAGTCGGGCTATGGCGCAGCCTGGTAGCGCGTCCGTCTGGGGGACGGAAGGTCGCAGGTTCGAGTCCTGCTAGCCCGACCAATTTCAAAACCGCCCGCCCGATCATCGGGCGGGTGTTTTTGTATCCGAGGGACGGATCCAAGGGGGGATGCAGATGAAAACCGGCGTATTGGCTGACCGGCAAATTCGGCAGATGGTCACGGATGGTGGCATCTCTGCTTCGTCCCCGATCCTGAACGAACAGATTCAGCCCGCATCTCTGGATTTACGCCTGGGCGACACCGCCTATCGCGTGCGCGCCTCGTTTCTGCCTGGAAAGTCCTCGACCGTGGCCCAGCGGCTGGACGAACTGACCATGCATGAGGTGTCCCTGACAGGGGGCGCAGTTCTGGAAAAAGGCTGCGTTTATGTCGTCCCGTTGATGGAAAACCTGCGTTTGCCCAAGGGAATGACGGCCGCCGCCAGCGCCAAAAGCTCGATCGGGCGCGTCGATCTGATGACCCGGGTGATCACCGACCATGGGATCGAATTTGACCGCGTGCCCGAAGGTTATGACGGGCCGCTTTACGCCGAGCTTTGCCCGCAAAGCTTTTCGGTCGTGGCCCAGCCCGGCCAGCTTTTGAACCAGATTATTTTCCGGCAGGGCAAAACCATCCTGACGGATGACGAATTGCGCGACGTTCACGCGCGCTCCCCTATCGTATCGGGCGATCCCGTGATCTCGGACGGGTTGGGTTTTTCGGTCGACCTGAAGCCCGCCAAGGGTGATCTGGTTGGCTATCGTGCCAAACGGCACACGGGCGTTGTCGACCTGTCAAAGCTCGCCCATTACACCCCTGCGGAGTACTGGGAAGAGGTGCGCACCACAGATGGGCGGATCATCCTTGACCCCGGCGCATTCTATATCCTTGTCAGTCGCGAGGCGATCGCGATCCCGCCCGAATGCGCCGCCGAAATGGCCCCTTACCTTGCAATGGTCGGTGAATTCCGTGTGCACTATGCCGGATTTTTCGACCCCGGGTTTGGCTTTGACGCGGCCGGTGGCTCCGGCTCGCGCGGTGTCTTGGAGGTCCGCTGTCACGAAGCACCTTTCGTGTTGGAGCATGGCCAAGTCGTCGGACGGTTGGTCTATGAACGCATGAGCGAAGTGCCCGAGGTGCTTTATGGCGAAGACATCAAGTCGAATTATCAGGGGCAAGGGCTGAAACTGTCCAAGCATTTCAAATGACACGGCACATGAAACGGCACTGCGCGGCATGCGTGGTCCGTGCGATGGCCCATTGATATTGCGCGCCCCTTCGTTTTTTCACCCGTTAGCCACTGTTCCTTCCGGTTTCAGCGCAGCCTACGTCAATTTTCTTGCGGGAAATGCGCCAAACGGGCTAGGTAGCGTCTATTCCAAACGAGAGTGCGACCCCCTATGAAAATGCGCGACACATTCCTGAAGCCAATGCATCCAGAGGGGCGCAAATTTGTTGGCATTTTTGCCGCCATCACGGTCATACTTTTCTTCCTTTGGACTGTTTTGGGCTGGATTGGGGTTGGTCTAACGATTTGGTGTTATTACTTTTTCCGAGATCCTGTGCGTGTCACCCCGACCCGTGAGGGCCTGATCGTCAGTCCCGCGGATGGTATCGTTTCGCTTATTGAAAAAGCCGTCCCACCTGCCGAACTTGGCATGTCCGATATGGCCCTGACCCGCGTCAGCGTGTTCATGAGCGTCTTTAACTGCCATGTGAACCGTGCGCCGATCGCCGGAGAGATCGCGGCGATTGCCTATCGGCCCGGTAAATTTTTCAATGCCTCTCTGGACAAAGCCAGTTCCGATAACGAACGCAACAGCCTGTGCATCAACATGGCCGATGGCCGACAGCTGGCCGTCGTGCAAATTGCCGGATTGGTCGCGCGGCGGATCGTGTGTTTCTCGGCCAAAGGCGACACGGTGCGCACTGGGCAACGGTTTGGCCTGATCCGCTTTGGCTCGCGGTTGGATGTCTATCTGCCCGATGGTGTGGAACCGATGGTCAATCTGGGGCAAACCATGGTCGCGGGCGAAACCGTCCTTGCCGATCTTGTCGCAACTGAGCCGGCGCGCGATGGCTTGGCGGATTGACGATGAACAAACCGTTAGAACCAGCAAAACAAACCGAAATTCGTCTGATTTATCTGCTGCCAAATCTGCTGACCGTGGCCGCGATTTGCGCCGGATTGACCGCGGTCCGATTTGGGTATGAGGGCAACTTCGAAATGGCTGTTCAACTCGTTCTGGCAGCCAGTATCCTTGATGGTTTGGATGGCCGATTGGCGCGGTTGATGAACCGGTCCACCGCTGTGGGTGCCGAGCTTGATTCACTGGCCGATTTTTTGAACTTTGGGGTCGCGCCGGTCCTGATTTTACACAGTTGGGCGCTGAACGAAGTGTCACGCGCAGGTTGGATTGCCGTATTGTTTTATGCAATTTGCTGCGTTTTGCGCCTTGCGCGCTTCAATGTCAGCAGCCGTTTGCAAACCGACAAGCCGTCTTCTGATTTCTTTGTCGGGGTCCCCTCGCCTGCAGGCGCAATTCTGGTGATGTTGCCGATGGTCATCTCTTTCGCGGTGACCGACCTGCCGGCGACCCCGCCGATATTCATTGCATTTTACACCTGTCTGATCGGGTTGCTGATGATCAGCCGTATGCCGACATATTCGTTCAAGGACATGACCATCCATCGCGCCAACGCCAAATACTTCCTTTTGGGAACCGCGATTTTGGCCGCGGCGCTGTTGACCTATCTCTGGGCGACGCTCGCGTTGCTGACCTTTGCCTATATCAGTTGCCTTGTCTGGGCGCACCGCACATATCGCAAGTCAAAGACAACTGAAGGATAGCCCCTTGGGGCTCAGCGCGATAACTCCACATATGCGCGTTGGGCACCTGGCAGTGACTAGACAATTGGGGCAGTGATCCGGGGACGCCGGACAGCACAAAACCGCGACTGACGGCCTGTGCGTAGCGAACCCAACAATCGGCTGCTTTCGTTTTATGGGATTTTAGAACAGCTTGCGCGTAACCCGCCGCGCTTGCTTTGCACGTTTCACCATATCTTTGCCTTGTCGGGCTTGTGACTGGGCGCGGCTGCGTTCGTCGTCGGTCATATCGTCCTTGGATTTGCCGCGCCGCGATGCCATGTCGATGCCGACATCCACACCTTTATTGACCAATCGGCGGGTTACCTGCCGAATGACCATATTGATGATTTGATTGATGTTCATGTTGCTCTCCTGCCCTTTTCGCAGATATTAACAGCAAACTCGGGCAATTTCACGGCGCTTTGTAAAAACGCGCCAAAGAATGCGGATCAATCCTCGAACAACTCTGACTGCCCTTCTTGGCTTTCATCTTCTTCTTCCGTATCCGGGCCGGGCATTGCACCGGGCGGCGGGCGGCTTTCAAGAAGCCCGGCAGAGCGCAATTCTTTTAGCCCCGGCAGATCGCGTGCGCTTTCCAGGCCGAAATGATCCATGAAAATCTGCGTAACGACAAAAGTCACCGGGCGACCGGGTGTCATGCGACGACGGCCAAACCGGATCCACTCCATCTCGATCAGCTGATCAATCGTCCCACGACTGACCGAGACACCGCGGATTTCTTCGATCTCGGCGCGGGTGACCGGCTGGTGATAGGCGATGATCGCCAACGTTTCGATGGCGGCACGCGACAGTTTGCGCGTCTCGACCGTTTCTTTCTGCATCAGGTACCCAAGGTCCGGCGCCGTACGGATTGCCCAGGCGTCGCCCACCTTCACGACCCCAACGCCACGCCCTTCGTATCGTTTGCGAAGGTACACCAGAGCTTCGGCGGCATCTGATCCATGTGGCATTCGAGCTTCCAGCTCTTTCACAGTCACGGGCTCGGCCGAAGCAAACAAGATGGCTTCCACCATGCGTTCCTGTTCGCCTATCGGCGGGGCCTCAAACAGGCTGTCATTGGGGGCGCTTCCACCATCTTCGGGGGTCACTTCGTCACGCGTTACATCATCCGTCATGTGTCTTCCTGCGGATTTGAATGGGGGTGAAAACCTCCCCCTGTCTAAGCTCTATCGCGCCGCGTTTGGCAAGTTCCAGCGACGCGGCAAAGTTGGCGGCTGTGGCTGAACGGCGGCGCGCGGGGTCGGTTTGCCAGCCGTCCGGCAGGTACGAGGTCAGGTCTGTCCAATCCCCGGCATAACCAATCAGGCCCCGCATCCGCTCTAGCGCCTGCTCCAACGTCATGACCGCATCACGGTCCATGACAAAGGGGCGAAATTCGTCCTTGGTGCGGATACGCGCATAGCCTTGCATCAGGTCCAGAAGCGTCGCGGTATAGGTCACGCGCCGCACACGGGTTACATCTTCGGGAATGCCGCGGGCAAAGAAATCACGGCCCAGTTGGTCGCGCGCCATCAGCTTTGCCGCCACATCGCGCATCCCCTGCAAACGTTCCAGTTGAAACGCAAGATGCGCGGCCAGTTCTTCACCAGACGGCCCCTCTTCGGAGGGGTCGGGCGGCAACAGCAGGCGGGATTTCAGAAACGCCAACCAAGCCGCCATCACCAGATAGTCGGCCGCCAGTTCAATACGCAGATGCCGCGCTTTTTCTACGAAGCCCAGATACTGCTCGGCCAGTTCCAGCACCGAGACTTTGCGCAAGTCGACTTTCTGAGTGCGACTGAGGGTCAGCAACAGGTCAAGAGGGCCTTCAAACCCCTCGACATCAACGATCAGAGCCTCGGCCGCCAAGCGCTCCGAGACCGACATCGCGTCGCTTTCAAACTCCTCAGTCTCGTTCATCCGCCGCTCGTTCAGATCCCTGACCCGTCATCAGGCTCTGAAACTCGGCGTCAAGCGCGGAAATGTCAATGGGATCGGGGGGGCTACGCCATTCAAGCGCTGCATCAGCCCGTTCTAAAGCCAGGCCGTCCAACGGTCCGGTCGCATCGGCAACCTCTTCCATTTGTTCCAACACGCCATTGCAATGCAGAACAATATCACAACCGGCCTGCAACGACCGGCGCGCGCGTAATGACAACGGCCCCGACAGCGCCTGCATCGACAGATCATCGGTCATCAACAGGCCACCAAACCCGATCCGATCACGGATCAGCTGGATCACCTTGGGGCTTTGAGTGGCAGGATGTTCGGCGTCGATATCTTCGTAAACGATATGGGCGGTCATCCCGATAGGCAGCCCGGCCAAAGGTTCGAACGCCATAAAATCAGTGCGGCCCAGTTCCTTGGTCTTGGTCTTGACGCGTGGCAGTTCTTCATGGCTGTCCAGATTTGCCCGACCCTGACCAGGGATATGCTTGACCACGGGCAAGACGCCGCCCTCTAGCAACGCTTGGGCGACCATACCGGCCCGTTCCGCCACGCGCACAACATCTTCACCATAGCAGCGATTGCGCAGGATCGGATGCGTGTCAGCATTGGCAATATCGGCAACCGGTGCGCAATTTCCGTCGATCCCAACCGCCAGCAATTCGTCGGCAATCAATCGATAGCGAAGGTAAAGGGTGCGCTGTGCCTCGCGTTTGTTCAGCATCACCTGATCCAATGCGGGCAACCATTCGCGCCAGTGCGGTCCGGTCATGCGCGCCACACGCCCGCCTTCTTGATCTATAAACACCGGAACATCACGCCCGACCGCCCCGCGCAACTCAGCGGTCAGCGCTCGGATCTGATCAGGGCTTTCCACATTGCGTGCAAATAAGATGAAGCCCCACGGTTGGGCGCGTTCATAAAAAGCGCGTTCAGCTGGGGTGAGCCGTAGCCCTTCGCAACCGAAGATATACGCACCCTGCCGTTGCATGCTAACGCGTCACAACCGGGATGCAGGCGGCTTTCGACGCCATCAGGACCGAGCAGAACCGACGCGCGTCGGCAAGGTCGTCAAATCCCATAACGCGCAGGCGATAGAACGTCTTGCCACCTGATTTGGCCTGCTGAATGACCCGCGACTTCCCGGCAAGATAATCTTCGAACCGAACAAACAGCTTGTCCCACTCGGCACGGGCGACATCGGCGCTATCGAATGCGCCAAGCTGAACCAGCCGAGTGCCAACTGCGATCTTGTCTGGTGCGACGTCTGTGACTGTCGCGATCGTATTGGTGGCCGCGGGCGCGGCTGCGACGCGGGTATCAAGATCGGCCGGGCGACCTGACGGGCGCGGCGACTTGCGCACGCCGGGCACCGATGCGGGTATGATTTTCACAGCATTGGCATCTGATGCTGCCTCTGGTGCAGGTGGTTGCGCGACAGAGGCGACAACGGTTTCGTCCAACGCCTCGCCGGACAGTTGTTGGGCGTCTGCGGCGATTTGCTCGGCAATGGCAAGCGCGGCGGCCACTGGATCAACCGGCAGCGGCTCGGGTGCAGGCACCATCGCCGACGCCTCGTGTAACGGCAAGGCAGCTCCCGGTGCGGTGTCTGCACGCGCTGAAACCTCAGTTGTCATATCCTCGTCCGCCAATTCATCCGGGGCGGGGGCCAGAACCAATCGATCCGCGGGGGCAGCGGCCTGCCCTTCGGATTGCACATCATTCACTGCAAAGCCTTGGTGATCTGCGGTTTGGCCGCCAGGGTTTTCGGGCTGCACACGCATCGGACCTTCCAGGGCGCGCACCACGGGAATGCCAGTTACGTCGCGCACAGCCAGCTTGTAGCCCCAAACGCCTAACCCGACAATCAACGCGACCGAAAGGGCCGCTCCAAAATAATTCAA
Organism: Aliiroseovarius sp. M344; assembly: GCF_025140835.1. Taxonomy (NCBI): domain Bacteria; kingdom Pseudomonadati; phylum Pseudomonadota; class Alphaproteobacteria; order Rhodobacterales; family Paracoccaceae; genus Aliiroseovarius; species Aliiroseovarius sp. M344. The sequence continues at coordinate 1,289,674 of NZ_CP081153.1, read as the reverse complement.
TGCCGAGCCCAGTCCACCGGGCGCGGCCGGGCCAGAAGCCAAAGCAGGATCTTCGTCGGTCATTTCAGCCATCGGCGCGGCATAACCCGCATGCGGATCGTGACCGTTGGCCGCAAAACGCGGTTGCGGTCCACCATGTGCCGGATGCAGATATTGCGCCGACTGTTGCGGCGCGGTGGCCATCAGCGGCGGCTCGGTCCGATGTGCAGGGTCATAGCCCTGATCATACTGATTTTGATACGTCGCCTGCCGGGTCCCGGGACCCCAGTTTGCTTCTGCCATTCTGCCTCACCTCCGGATGCGAACGCGTGGGCCGTTGGCGGCTCTTTTTGCGTCCCGTTCCGGTTACTGCGTCAACCTCTCTCCGGGCCAAGCAGCACTTGTGATCAGCGCATTTCCTCGGCAGGAGTAACGCCCAAAATACCCAACCCTGACGAAATGACAACGGCTACCGCACGCGGGAGGGCGATTTTCGCCGCCGATGAGTCATTATTGCCATCCTGCAGGAAGCGCAGTTCAGGCCTGTCATTGCCCCGGTTCCACAGGGCATGGAAATCGGACGCCAGCTCGTACAGATAGAACGCAATCCGGTGCGGTTCGTGGGTGCGTGCGGCAATCTCAACCAGACGCGGCCATTCAGCCAGCTTCTTGGCAACAGCCACTTCGGCTTCATCCTCAATCTTGGGCGTGTTTGTCAGCGTTATGCCCTGCGCCTCGGCCTTTCGCAGCACCGAGCGCACCCGCGCATGGGCGTATTGCACATAAAAAACCGGGTTGTCCCGGCTCTGCTCCAGCACTTTGTCGAAATCAAAATCGAGCGGCGCGTCGTTCTTGCGCGTCAGCATCACGAACCGGGTCACGTCGGACCCCACCTGCTCGACCACATCGCGCAGCGTCACGAAATTGCCCGAACGTTTGGACATTTTGAACGGCTCACCGTTCTTATAGAGCTTCACAAGTTGGGTCAGCTTGACGTCCAGCGGCACACGCCCATCAGACAGCGCCGATACAGCCGCCTTCATCCGCTTCACATAACCACCGTGGTCGGCGCCGAAAATATCAATCAGCGCATCAAAGCCCCGTTCGACCTTGTCATAATGATAGGCGATATCTGGTGCAAAATAGGTCCAGTTGCCATCCGATTTCTTGACCGGGCGATCCACGTCATCGCCATGCTCTGTTGACCTGAACAGCGTCTGCTCGCGCGGCTCCCAATCTTCGGGCGTCTTGCCTTTGGGTGGTTCCAGCACACCCTCATAGATCAGGCCACGGTCTTGCAACGCTTTCAACGCGCCCTCGATCCGGCCCGTGCCATACAACGATTTTTCCGAAAAGAAGACATCCATCTTCACGCCCAGCATCGCAAGGTCTTCGCGGATCAGATCAAGCATCTTTTCAGTGGCAAATTCACGAATGTCGGCAAGCCAGAACTGCTCGCCCTTGTCAACATAGGCGTCGCCGACCTTGTCCTTCAAAGCCTGCCCCACCGGCACCAGATAATCGCCGGGATACGTGCCGTCTTCGAACGCAACCTGCTTGCCGTGCGCTTCCAGATACCGAAGGTAAACCGAGCGCGCCAACACATCGACCTGCGCGCCGCCATCGTTGATATAATATTCGCGCGTCACGGCGTGACCGGCATATTCCAGCAAGCTCGCCAAAGCGTCGCCAAAGACCGCGCCGCGTGTGTGACCCACATGAAGCGGCCCCGTTGGGTTGGCGGACACATATTCAACGTTTACTTTCTGACCGGCCCCCATGGCAGACCGACCATAGCGATCGTCGTCCAGAATGCCCTGAACCAATCCGGTCCAGACGCCAGCCGCCAGCCGCAGGTTCAAAAACCCCGGTCCAGCCACCTCTGCGATGTCAATCCGATCATCGGCAACCAGCTTAGCCGCAAGCGCATCCGCAATGTCGCGCGGCTTCATTTTTGCAGGCTTCGCCAATACCATCGCGGCATTCGTTGCCATGTCGCCATGCCCCGGATCGCGCGGCGGCTCCACCGTCACGTTGTCAAGGCTCAGCCCCTCGGGCAGCACACCGTCAGAGGTCATCGCATTGAGCGCGTCGATCACAAGGCTGCGGATATCGGCAAACAGGTTCATTGTCTGGGTCCTTTTTTCTCAGCCGCACTCCTAGCAGCCCCGCCCCAAAGGTCAAGCGACGCGGTGCCAGAAGGCGCCCGCCCCTGCTTCTGCTGGCAGAAAATATCCCGGGGGTGAGGGACACAGTCCCGAGGGGGCAGCGCCCCCTAACCGCCCAACCCCAACCGGGTGTGCTCTTGCAAGGCAAAACGATCCGTCATCCCGGCGATATAGTCAGCGACCAGCCGCGCCAGCCGCGTGTCACTGTTCGCCGCTTCGATCTCGGCCCGCCATTCGGCGGGAAGGTCTGACGGCACTGCCTGAAAATGAGCAAATAATTCTTCGACAACATGGGTCACCCGCTCACGCATCGCGACCACACTGGGCGCACGGTACATACGGGTGAACAGGAAGGCGCGGATTACTTTCAGATCAGCCCACAGGCCGGGCGAAAACTGAATAACCGCGTGATCCAACGCGCGGACATCCTCGACAGATCGCGGATCGGCCTCGGCTATAAGCGCCTGCGACGTTGTCAGCACGTCCTCGACCATCACGCCGAACACGCGGCGCAGGGCTTCGTGTTGACGACGACCCGCGTCCAAATCGGGATAGGTCGCGTCCACTTCTGCGACGGCAGGTCCGATAATGGGCAGAGCTGCAATCTCGTCCAAAGTGAACAACCCTGCGCGCAACCCATCATGAAGGTCGTGATTGTTGTAAGCGATATCATCAGCCAGGGCGGCGGCCTGTGCCTCGGCACCTGCGTGGGTGTGCAGCTCAAGATCATGGCGCGCATTGTAGTCGGCCAGCGCATAAGGCAGTTCACCCACCACCGGGCCGTTATGTTTCGCAATCCCTTCAAGGGTTTCCCAAGTCAGGTTCAACCCATCCCATTCGGCATAATGACGTTCCAGAGAGGTGACAATTTTCAAGGCTTGCGCGTTGTGATCAAAGCCGCCAAACGGGACCATCATCGCGTTCAGCGCGTCTTCGCCCGTATGCCCAAAGGGCGTATGCCCCAGATCATGGGCCAGCGCGACGGCTTCGGTCAGGTGACTGTTCAACCCCAAGGCGCCTGCAATGGTGCGGGCCACCTGCGCCACTTCGATCGAGTGGGTCAGCCGGGTCCTGAAATAATCCCCCTCATGCTCCACAAAAACCTGTGTCTTGTGCTTCAACCTGCGAAAAGCCGAGCTGTGGATGATACGGTCCCGGTCGCGCTGAAACGGTTCGCGAAAAGCGCTTTCGCCTTCGTCATGAAGCCGCCCCCGGCTTTGATCAGGATGCGTTGCATAAATGGCGAGCATCAAGCCCCCTTCCGCCTGTCACTGCAGGCGCGCAGGGATGTCCCGTCCAACACGCGCCGTCCGGGCGTCTTGTCGCGCCCGCATGTCCCCCCTATATTCTGTTTGACGCGAACTTGAAACGGATTTCCAATGGACCTGACCCTGCCCCCAACCGTCACCGAACGCGCCTTCGCGCGGCTGGCCGAGATCGGCGCGGGCGCCCAGGGCAAAGCCTTGCGCGTGGCTGTCGAAGGCGGCGGCTGTTCGGGCTTTCAATATGACATCTTGCTGGACGATCCTGCCGAAGGTGATCTGATCCTAAAAGGCGCTGGCGAACAGGTTGTGGTGGATGAGGTGTCCCTGCCCTTTCTGACCAACGCGACGATTGATTTCACCGAGGAACTGATCGGCGCGCGGTTTATCGTCAACAACCCGAATGCCACGGCGTCCTGCGGCTGCGGCACATCTTTCTCGATGTAATCCCCTTCCGCTTGCCCGCTGAATTGGCTAGGTGCAGCCCATGAAAACCGATTGGGACACCATCATCATTGGCGCAGGCGCTGCGGGCTTGTTTTGCGCCCCGTTTGCGGCAGCGGGCGGCAAACCCACATTGGTGATCGATCACGCCGTAAAACCCGGCGAGAAGATCCGCATCTCCGGCGGCGGACGCTGCAATTTCACCAACATGCATACCGAACCGGGAAACTTCGCCGGCCACAATTCGCATTTCCACAAATCCGCGCTGGCCCGCTTCACCCAATGGGATTTCATCGACCTGATCGACCAAGCCGGGATCGCATGGCATGAAAAAACGCTGGGGCAGCTCTTCTGCGACGGCAAAGCCACGCAGATTATCAATCTGCTTTTGGCGAAATTGAAGGATGCGGACGCTGAGATTTGGCTGTCCACAACGGTCGACGCGATCGACCACCAAGATGGCGTGTTCACGCTAAAGTCCTCGGCCGGTGATCTGACCTGTCGCAACCTTGTCCTTGCCACGGGCGGCAAATCGATCCCCAAAATGGGCGCGACCGGCTTTGCCTATGATATCGCCGAACAATTCGGGCATGAGGTCATAGAGCCGCGCCCCGCCCTTGTGCCCCTGACATTTCCCGAAGGGCGCTTTGCGGCCCTTGCTGGTGTCTCCTTGCCCGTTCGCGTGTGGACGGACCGCGCCAGTTTCGACGAGGCGATGCTGTTCACCCATCGCGGGCTGTCCGGCCCTGCGATCCTGCAAATCTCGTCCTTCTGGCGCGAGGGAGAGGCTATCCACGTGGACCTGACCGCGGGACAGGACCTGTTCACAGCACTGCGCGACCAGCGGCAAAGCGAAGGGCGACGGCAAATCTCGACTGAGCTGGCGCGCTATCTGCCTGCACGTCTGGTGGAGTTTCTGACAAAGGATTGGGCGGATCAGTTCGATTTTACAGCACGTCTGGCAGATCAGTCCGACACCGCTTTGCGCGCCTTGACTGACCGACTGTCCGATTGGACGCTGACCCCGTCGGGATCAGAAGGTTACCGCACTGCCGAAGTCACATTGGGCGGCATCGCCACCGATGGGATCGACAGCAAATCGATGATGTCGAAAACCGTGCCGGGCCTCTATTTCATAGGTGAATGCGTCGACGTGACAGGCTGGCTTGGCGGATACAACTTCCAATGGGCTTGGTCCAGTGGACACGCCGCCGGGCGGCATATCGCCGAAGCCTGACCGCCTTTGCTTGCACCCCCGTCCGTTTGCGCCCACATTGACCGCCAAACACCGGAGGGGTCTCATGAAAATCGCCAGTTACAATATCAATGGCATCAAGGCGCGTTTGCCCGCGCTGATGGACTGGCTGGACGAGTCCCAGCCCGATGTGGCGATCTTGCAGGAAATCAAGTCAATCGACGAGTACTTCCCCCGCGAAGTCTTTGAAGACAAAGGGTATAACGTCGAGACGCACGGCCAGAAAAGCTTCAACGGGGTGGCGCTTTTATCAAAGCTACCGCTTGAGGATGTGACCCGTGGCCTACCCGGTGACGACGCCGACGAACAGGCCCGGTATATCGAGGCGACCGTGGTCGGCGATCACCCCGTGCGCATCTGCGGGCTTTACCTGCCCAACGGCAACCCGGTGCCGGGGCCGAAATACGATTACAAACTGGCGTGGATGGATCGTCTGCGCGACCGCGCTAAAGTGCTGTTGGCCGAAGAAATGCCCTTTTTGATGGCGGGTGATTACAACATCATTCCCCAACCCGAAGACGCCGCCCGGCCGCAGGATTGGGTGGAAGACGCGCTGTATCGCCCCGAAAGCCGCGAGGCCTGGCGCAAAATTCTGAACCTTGGCCTGACCGAAGCCTTCCGCGCCCGCAATGCTGGCCCCGAGCAGTATACGTTCTGGGACTTCCAGCGCGGCGCATGGCAGCGCAATGACGGCATTCGCATTGACCATTTCCTGTTGTCACCAGAATGCGCCGACCTGTTGACCGATTGCCAGATCGATAAAGAGGTACGCGGGCGTGAAAAGCCCTCGGATCACGTTCCGATCTGGGTGAAATTGGCATCTTAAGTATTTGTCATGAAAAGCAAAATCATTATTGATACTGACCCCGGACAGGATGATGCCGTTGCCATTCTTCTGGCATTGGCGAGCCCGGATGAAATCGAGGTTCTTGGCATCACTACCGTTGCCGGAAACGTGCCGCTGGAACTGACCGCAAAGAATGCTCGGATCGTTTGCGAACTGGCTGGAAAGCGCGAGATCAAGGTGTTTGCAGGGTGCGACCGCCCGTTGCGCCGCGATTTGGTCACGGCGGAATATGTGCATGGCAAAACGGGCTTGAACGGCCCGGTGCTGCCAGATCCAACGATGCCGCTGCAGGAACAGCACGCGGTTGATTTCATCATCGACACACTCCGATCTGAAGCGCCCGGCACGGTGACGCTGTGCCCGCTTGGCCCCCTGACCAACATCGCCACCGCCTTCGAGCGTGCGCCCGATATTATCGACCGGGTGCAGGAAATCGTCCTAATGGGCGGCGCGTATTTCGAGGTCGGGAATGTGACCCCCGCCGCCGAGTTTAACATCTATGTTGATCCTCAAGCCGCTGATATTGTGTTCAGATCAGGTGTTTCCCTTGTCGTTATGCCGTTGGATGTTACGCATAAGGCATTGGTGACCAAGGCGCGCAACGACACTTTTCGCGCTCTGCCCGGCGACGTCGGTCACGCTGTGGCCGAGATGACCGATTTCTTCGAACGCTTCGACATCGAAAAATACGGATCAGACGGCGCGCCGTTGCACGATCCGACGGTGATTGCCTATCTAATCCAACCCGACCTGTTTCGCGGTCGCCACGTGAATGTTCAGATCGAGACCCAATCAGAGCTGACCATGGGCATGACCGTTGCCGACTGGTGGGGCGTCACGGACCGCCCGACGAATGCGCTGTTTATTGGCGATCTGGACAGCGATGCCTTTTTTGATCTTTTGACCACAAGGATTGCCCGCCTATGAGCAGCCTGCGTCTGGCCACCTCGGAAGACCTTGATCGCATTTTGCCTCTTGTCGCAGGGTTTCACGCCCAGAACGGGATTGAGCAGGATGACGACACGCGGCGCGGTGCATTGCAACCTTTGCTGGACGGCTCGCCGCATGGGGCGATCTGGATGATCGGACCGCGCGTGGCCCCGGTTGGCTATATCGCCGTCAGCTTCGGCTGGTCGATCAAGTTTGGCGGTCTTGAAGCCTTTCTGGACGAAATTTATGTGCGCGAACGGGTGCGCGGGCGCGGAATGGGCAGCGAGGCGCTTGCGTCGCTTGTCCGCGCGTTGGCTGAACAAGGTATCAACGCCATGCATCTGGAAGTCGACGCAGACAACGATCGCGCGCGTCTGCTTTATGAACGGATCGGGTTTCAGTCCCGCAACCGCTTTCACCTGATGACACGGGTGATGTAGCGATTGGAAATAACTGCTATGGTTCAGGCAATGCGCGAACACTTCGATAACTCCTATGCCCGCCTGCCAGACAGGTTTTATGCAAAGCTGAACCCGACACCCGTCGCTACCCCCCAGATGTTGCGCGTCAACGAAACGCTCGCGCGCGAACTGGGTTTCGATCCCGTTGATCTGTCGGCCGAGGTGTTGACGGGTAACAGTCTGTTGCCCGGCACAGATCCGTTGGCTCAGGCTTATGCGGGCCATCAGTTTGGCGGCTGGGTGCCGCGGCTGGGTGATGGGCGGGCGATCTTGCTGGGTGAAGTTACCGGCGGTTTCGGACGCCGCGATATTCAGCTCAAAGGCTCCGGGATCACGCCGTTCAGTCGCAATGGCGACGGGCGGGCATGGCTGGGTCCGGTCATGCGCGAATACATCGTCTCCGAAGCAATGCACGCCCTTGGCATCCCGACCACGCGCGCGTTGGGGGCTGCCCTGACCGGCGAAGGCGTGCAGCGCGAACGGCGTTACCCGGGCGCGGTCCTGACCCGCGTTGCCGCAAGCCACATCCGCGTCGGAACGTTCCAGTATTTCGCAGCCCGTGGAGATGGCGCGGGCCTGCGTCTGTTGCTGGATCACTGCATCGCGCGCCATTACCCTGCCGCGGACGGTCCCCTGTCTTTCCTGGCCGAAGTTGTCGCCGCACAGGCGCGCCTTGTTGCGAAATGGATGAGTGTGGGCTTCATCCACGGGGTGATGAACACCGACAATATGGCGGTGTCAGGCGAAACCATTGATTATGGTCCCTGCGCGTTCATGGATGCCTATCATCCGCGGATGGTTTTTTCCTCGATTGACCAGCAAGGGCGTTATGCCTTTCAGGAACAACCCAACATGGCGGTCTGGAACCTTGCCCAATTGGCGACATCGCTGTTGCCCCTGATGGATGGAGACCCGGAGCATGCGGCGGACGAAGCGACGCGTGTGCTGGAAGGCTTCGCCACCCAATTCAGCCCGAAATGGTTGCAGCTGTTCCGCGCCAAACTTGGCCTGACCACGCAAGAAGAGGGCGACGAGGCGCTGATCACCGGGCTATTGGCGCGCATGGCCAGTTCGCAAGCCGATTTCACCGCCACTTTCACGGCCCTGACGGAAGGGGACGCCAGCGAACACATTACAGATGACGGTGCTTGGGACAGCTGGGCGCCCGATTGGAAAACCCGGCTGTCACGCGAACCGGGTGATCCCAAGGACACCATGCGGGCCGCCAACCCCGTTTTGATCGCGCGCAACCACCGGGTCGAAGAGGCTATTCAGGCAGGGATAGAAGGCGACTATGCGGCATTCCACCGGCTTGTTGATGCGCTGAAAGATCCGTTCAACCCGGCGCCCAAATACCTCGACCTGGCAACACCCCCGAAAGCGGAAGAGCGTGTACTTAGAACCTTTTGCGGCACCTAATGATCTGGCCGTTTTCCAAGCCGCGAAAACCGATGGTCTTTGACCTGATCCCCCACACGGGGATGGTGCCGATCCAACTTGGCGCAAAACGAGACAACGTGATGGCAGTGATGAAAGCGCTGGGTCATGTGCCTTCGGCGGTTCAGGATACCGCAGAGCACTTGCGCAATCTGAGTGTCGAGCCTCCGGCAAGCAGCGCAGGTGGCAGCCTTTATTTCATTGAAAACTGCCTGCAGGTGGAGTTCGACGGCAATCACCGCGCCACGTTTATCGGCCTTGCGCCGCATCGGGGCGTTGAGCTGCGATACCAAGGACAGGATATTCTGACGCGTCCTGCGGACGAGGTATTTCAGATATTGGCTGGAAATGAAGCCTCCCCTGCTCCGGCCTTCAATCCCAACGAGGTTTTGTTTTCCGACCAGATTCTGACGCTATGGGAAGCAGACCCGCAATATGACCCACACGGCGAACGGTATCCGGTTTGGGGGCAGATCGGCATTGGCGGAAAAGCCTATCTGGAATAGGCTTTCATCAACCGCCCCCTTTTCCAAAGCCCGCATCCTGACTACATTAAGACGGTAGCCATGGACCTGAAGCTAGTCACATATAACATGCGCAAGGCCATCGGGCTTGATCGCCGCCGCGACCCGCACCGCATTCTGGACGTGATCAATCATCTCGATGCGGATGTCGTCGTATTGCAAGAGGCGGATCGCCGGCTTGGACCGCGCCCAACCGCCCTGCCCCGGCGACTTCTGTCTGACGAAACCGATTTTGTTGTGGTGCCCTTTGACAGCAGCGGCGTGTCGCTTGGCAGCCATGGCAACGCAATCCTTGTGCGTAAGGGGCTCACCTTCCATGCCGCCGAGCAATTGGAATTGCCGGGGTTGGAACCCCGCGGCGCGGTCGCGGTTGAAATTGACGGGCGGCTAAAGCTTGTGGGCACCCATCTTGGATTGCTGCGCCCTTATCGGCATCAACAAATGCGGCAACTGGCACAAAAGCTCGCCATATCGCCTCTGCCCACCGCGATTTTAGGGGATTTCAACGAATGGTCGCCAAAACGCGGGTTCGAGCCGTTGGAGCACCATTTCGACATTATCTCGCCCGGTCGATCTTTTCACGCGTCACGTCCAGTTGCCGCGCTGGACCGGATCGCGCTGAGCCAAGGTATCGAGCTGCGCGACGCGGGGGTGGACCAGTCGCCGCTGGCCAAAGTGGCGTCAGATCACTTACCGGTATGGGCGAAAGTGCACGTGACCGGCTAGCAGCCCGCGCGTCCCCTGCAGGCAGTTGCCATGGTTGTTTGCCATGCTCGGGCAGCGTGCTAGAAGGGCCGCAAAAGCACAATCAGGGCGCAGCATGACCATCCTACAAATCACGTCACTTCTGATTGTTTTGGCCGGCGCCTTTGGCGCGATAAACTATCTGTTCCTAAAGCTCCCTTCGACGATTGGAATCTTGCTGGTATCATTGATGGCATCTTTGTCGCTGATGGCGCTGGACTTCGTTATTCCGGCGATGGATGTCTCCCATCAGGTGCGATTGCTGGTTGCCAGCCTCGACTTTTCCGACACGTTGCTTGAGGGCATGCTTGGATTGCTGCTGTTTGCCGGTGCGCTGCATGTGAAGATCGGGGATCTGCGCGCGCAGTGGGTCGTTGTCTTCCTGATGGCGACCATGGGCATTGCCCTGTCCACGCTTGTAGTCGGGGTTGGGTTCAGCTGGCTGACAGGTGCGCCGTTGCTGATCGCGTTGGTCTTCGGATCGCTCATTTCCCCTACGGACCCTGTGGCCGTGCTGGGTGTGCTGCGCGAGGCCAACCTGCAAAAAACCCTTGAAACAAAGATTGCGGGTGAAAGCCTGTTCAACGACGGCGTTGGCTATGTGGTTTTTCTGGTTCTGGTCGGGTTGGCGTTTCCGTCAGGCCACGGCGAGCATGCCACCGACCCAAGCGCCAAAGCCGCCTTCACCTTGTTCTTTCAAGAGGCCTTGGGCGGTGCCCTTTTGGGCGTCGTGTTGGGATGGCTCACCTTCCGGGTGATGCGCCGCATTGACGACTATTCCCTGGAAGTGCTGCTGACACTGGGGCTGGCCTTTGGGGGCTATGAACTGGCGGTTGCCCTGCAAGTCTCGGGGCCGATCATGGCCGTCTGCGCGGGCCTTTTGATTGGCGATGTGGGCACCAAACACGGCATGAGCGAAGAGACACGCGGCTATGTCGACGCGTTTTGGAAGCTGATCGACGAAATCCTGAACGCCGTTCTGTTCCTGATGATCGGGTTCGAGGTTTTTGCCGTTGCTTTCACTGCCGATGCCGTGACCGCTGGCATTCTGTCCATCATCCTGGCGTTGTTCGCCCGTCTGACCGCCGTGGCCGTGCCTGTCATCATCCTGAAACCCTTCCGCAGTTTTTCACGCGGCGTGATCCCAATCATGACATGGGGCGGATTGAAAGGCGGGATATCTGTTGCGCTGGCACTGAGCCTGCCGGACAATGAATGGAAGGCGCTGATCCTGACTGCGACCTATATTATCGTGGTCTTCTCGATCATCGTGCAGGGCTTGACCGTGGCACCTTTGGCGTCACGTTTGGGCCGCGAACCGGAATTGATGTGATGCGTCGCGGTGCGGCAACCGACCTTGCAGACCAGCATATCTGATAAAACCGCGTCGACTTGAGTTGCTCATTAACTGAGTCAGTCGGGCTTTGCTTTTGCAGCAAAAAGGATCAGCTCGGCGGCGGGTTGAAAATTCAACGCGAACGCATTCATGGCAAATGCCTCGCGCATATCGTCCGGCAATCCTTCCGGATCGCGGTCTGCTGTTATGTCGAATTGGGCGGTGCCCTGCAAAACGTTCATCAACGTGCGCGCCAACACTTCGGCCCGCTCGGCACCAAGTTGCAGGTGTTTTGCCATATGAATTGTGAAGCGCTCAATTTTCGACAACATGCTCCGCTTGGCTGAAAACAGAGGCTCATCCGCCACATTCGCTTCGATCACCGCGACCAGCCGGGCAAACAACGGCAGAAACCGCGGCGTGTTTTGCGCCAGCGCCGTCAGATAGGTCGCCAATTCCGCCGGGTCGGTGCTTAACCCCGGTTCGTTTTCGAATTGCGAGACAAGGTCTTCCAATGCGTCAACAAACAGCAACAGGAACAGTTCTTCCTTGGATCGCACGTAAAGATACAACGTGCCTTTGGCGAGCCCGGCGCGCTGAGCCAATGCGCTCATCGTCACACCATCAAACCCCAATTCGCCAATCAGGTCACGCGCCGCTGACAGAATCGCGTCGTGCCGTTCAACCTTCTGATCCTCGGACCGGGCCCTTTTGCTTTGAGTAGACGTCAATTAATTTCAATATCCCCGACTGCGGCAGGGTGGCCCGCGCGCGCCCCCAATATCGGATGTTCTTCGCCTGATTGGCAAGAGCGGGCATCGCAGCTGGCCGCAAACGCGGCGCAACAGGCCTATTTGTCCCGCGGGCCCAGGCTGTCAGACCCCAAGCAACCGCGCCAACTGTCGCTGTTTCGCCGAATCAAGGCCGATCACACCGCGTGGTGTCACACCAATTGAACTTCAATTTCGACAGACCATTTCCCCGCGGGAGATTTCGCGGCATAAGGGGGCAAGCAGATCGAGTATCGGGGGCAACATGTCCGAGCCATCCATATTGAAACGTTGCGAGGATCTGGGCCTGCGCATGACCGAGCAGCGCCGAGTGATCGCCCGGATTCTAGAAAAAGCGCATCGCGACCATCCCGATGTCGAAGAACTGCATGCGCGCGCGGCTGGTTTAGACAATCGCATTTCGCTGGCCACGGTCTATCGCACAGTGAAGTTGTTTGAGGAAGCGGGCATCCTTGTCAAAAACGAGTTTGGCGATGGACGCGCACGCTATGAAAGCGCGGATCGCGACCATCACGACCACCTGATCGACCTGACCTCTGGGCAGGTGATCGAGTTTCTGGACCCCGAGATAGAAGCCCTGCAAGAAAAGATCGCCGCGAAGCTGGGCTATGAGCTGAAGGGCCACCGGCTGGAACTTTACGGCGTGCGCAGGAAAGACAAGACCTGACCCTCACCCATCGTTTCAGGTGATCTTGTTCATCACTGATGTCGACTTGCCTTGCTTTCGAAAACCGGGTCTTGTCGCCGGGTTGCTTTCCTGAACCTGTGAAGTGTCGCGCCATGCAGAACATCCGTGGAATTCTTTTGATCATCTTCGCGATGGCTGCGTTCGCGTTGGAAGACGTTTTCATCAAGTCGATGACACAGGAAATGCCCACATCGCAAACCCTGTTTCTTCTGGGGGTTGGCGGTGCGGTGGCCTTTGCGATCATCACCTTTGTGCAGCGTGGCACGCTTGCCCCGCTGGTACACCGCGACATGCGATCGCGGGCTATGCTATGGCGCAATGCCTCCGAAGCCGTGTCGGCGATGTTCTTTGTGACCGCCCTGTCCCTCGTCCCGCTGTCGACGGTGCTGGCGGTGTTTCAGGCTATGCCACTGGCAACCACCGCAGGTGCTGCGCTTTTTCTGGGTGAACAGGTCGGCTGGCGTCGATGGAGCGCCATCGGCATTGGCTTTATTGGGGTGCTTTTGATTATTCGCCCCGGCGCGGACGGTTTCCAGATGGCTGCCCTTCTTCCCATCGCCGCGGTGTTTGGCATCGCGTTGCGCGACCTTCTGACCCGCCAGCTTGACCCGACGATCCCGTCAGCCAGCGTAGCGTTTTATGCGTTTCTTGTCTGCGCGCCCGCAGGCGCAATGCTCATCCCCGTCAGCGGGTCCTTCGTCGTTCCTGACCAAACGGGGTGGCTGTTGATGTTGGGTGCGACGATTTTCGGCGTCTCGGGCTATTATGCCATCGTCATTGCCCTGCGCGTGGCCGAAACGTCGATCATTATGCCGTTCCGATATTCGCGGCTCATCTTCTCGATCATTCTGGGTATCCTCGTGTTTGGGGAAGACCCGGACAATTTGACCTATCTTGGGGCAAGCATCGTGATTGGCACTGGCATCTATACATTCCTGCGCGAACAGAGGGCGCGCGCACGCGAATAATTTCCAATCCTGTTGTCGTGACGCCTTCAACAGGCTAAAGAGCCTCAACTGAAGTTTTCTTCTTATTGGGAGCGCTAACATGAGCACCATCGTTGATATTTTCGCCCGCGAGATTCTGGACAGTCGCGGCAACCCCACCGTTGAGGTGGACGTCATTCTGGACGATGGCACGCTGGGCCGCGCCGCCGTCCCGTCGGGTGCGTCAACGGGTGCACATGAGGCGGTTGAAAAACGTGATGGTGACAAGTCGCGTTATATGGGCAAAGGCGTTCTGGAAGCGGTCGAGGCGGTGAACGGCGAGATCGCAGATGCGCTGGTCGGCTTTGACGCCACCGAGCAGGAAGCCATCGACGCCGCGATGTGTGAGCTGGACGGCACGCCGAACAAAGCCCGTCTGGGGGCCAACGCCATTCTGGGCGTATCGCTGGCCGTGGCCAAAGCGGCCGCTGATGCCTCTGCCCTGCCGCTCTTTCGCTATGTTGGCGGGGCCTCGGCCCGCGTCTTGCCTGTGCCGATGATGAACATCATCAATGGTGGCGAACACGCCGACAACCCGATCGACATTCAGGAATTCATGATCATGCCGGTCGCTGCGGCAAATATCCGCGAAGCCGTGCGCATGGGGTCGGAAGTCTTCCACACGCTAAAAAAAGAACTGTCCGCCGCGGGCCTGTCCACGGGTATCGGTGACGAAGGTGGCTTTGCCCCCAATATCGGGTCCACCCGCGACGCGCTCGATTTCATCATGAGCTCGATCAAGAAAGCTGGCTACAAACCCGGCGAAGATATCTATCTGGCCCTCGATTGCGCTGCGACCGAGTATTACAAAGGCGGCAAATACGTCTTTTCGGGCGAAGGCAAATCGCTGACCAGTGAAGAGAATGCACAATACCTGAAAGCGCTCTGCGATGACTATCCGATCATCTCGATCGAAGATGGTATGTCGGAAGATGACTGGGACGGCTGGGTCGCTTTGACCGCGCTGCTGGGCGACAAAATCCAGCTTGTCGGCGACGATCTGTTCGTCACCAACCCCGAACGCCTGGCCGAGGGCATTGCCAAGGGGGCTGCCAACTCGATGCTGGTGAAGGTCAACCAGATCGGCACCTTGTCGGAAACTCTGAAAGCCGTCGACATGGCCCATCGCGCACGCATGACCAATGTGATGTCGCACCGCTCGGGCGAAACCGAGGACGCGACCATCGCCGACCTGGCTGTCGCCACCAATTGCGGCCAGATCAAAACCGGCTCACTGGCGCGGTCAGACCGGTTGGCGAAATACAACCAGCTGATCCGCATCGAGGAAATGCTGGGTGTGACGGCGGAATATGCCGGGCGGTCGATCTTGAAATAAGGTGCCCATCGGCAGGTTATGGTAAAGGCCGGGGCGACGCTCCGGCCTTTAGTCATTGTGTGTCGGGCAATCGGATTAGCTTGCCACGGCCTGATAGGATTTTTGGCCTTCCTGCGCCTTTTTCATCGCGGACATGGCCTCTTTGCTGGTCATGAGCTTGGTGGTCGATCCACCAGCCATCGTTCCGGACGCACCGACAACCAGCGCGCAGGCGGCCATGACCTCGTCACTTGGTGCTTCAATCAACGCCATGACATCATCTTCGCCAAAGCAAAAAAACAAATGATGCAACTTACCACCCAACGCCGAGATCATCTTCCCGGCGGCGGCTTCGCGATCTTGCGGTTTCTCGACAAGAGACCGCAGGGAATCCGTACTATATTGACCTTTGAACATATAAAACGACATCTGATCTTCCTTCTATGATTGGAAGTTTCGTGCCGAAGATACCTGCCCCATTGTGCAGACTTACGGCGTCTGCATAGCATGATTTTGCTCAAACGTCATCTCTGATCGTCTGACCCGCAGGAGTTACCCATGACAGACACCGGGCCGATTACGCCTTCAATCAAGCTCATCAAAACCTCGCGGGTTCATCAGTGTTTTCGAAAGTTTCGTGCCAACTGCGTTGCAAGCGCGGCAACTGGCCGTAAACTCTGCACATGATGTTTACTGTCAGCAACCAACTGGAACTTCTGCTTTCTCTTTTTGTCGTCGGCGCGATAGGAACTGCTTTTCTATTTCGCAAACCTGCTGGCCACAGCGCTTGGAAATTTGCCGATCTGGTCTGGGTGTTGCTGGGGGGTGTTGGCGCGTTGGTCGCCATCGTAGCAGGGTTTTATACCGCCGACAGTTCACGTCTGGACCGGCAGATCGACCTCGCTTACAGCGCGACAGCTGCATTTGATCGCGATGCGGCGCGGTTTCGGCTGAGGTTTTGCGAAACGGCCAACACCACCAGTACCGCGGTTTTGTGCGAAAAAGTTGAGTTTCTTTCTGCGTCAACCGCCGCAAACACTGACCTGCCTCTATTTATTGCCGTCACTGACGAGGTGGCACCTCTGGCAAATCTCAGCTTCCTGTTTGGCAGTCACAATGCCGAGAAAACAGAGGGGGATGGCGACATGCGTCAGATGGTGGAACGTCTTGAATCCTTTGATATTGAACGATTTCTGGTCTTCACAGCGCTCGACTCCGAGACCAAAGAGGCCGTAGAGAAAACCCAGATTTCTGAGCCGTCCATAGCTGCTGACTACCTTGTCATCGCGCAAAGCTATGATGAGTTAATTGAACACGTCGGCAAACTGAAAGACGAATGGGAATACTTGCAATCGCATTCCAGTATTCTGGTGCTTCAAATTCTTGCGCTTTGTCTGGTCAGCTTTGCCGCCCCATTCCGATTGGGGAAGTCAATCGTCGAGCTTAAGGCAAGTATGACAGGACGATAGCAACGTCACCTGCGGCGTTAACCGCGCCAATTCATCCTGATCAGCCGTCCAGCAGCAGTGCCGAGATGGGGGCCATCGCCACAGATTTCACCCGATTTCCAAGGCTCCATTCGATCAACGCCTGCACGGTTTCAACCCGCGCCTGCCCCATCATGATCACGCCATTTTCCTGACCGGCCTTGAAGGCTGCGTTGTCCAGAAAGCGGCGGATGACTTTGCCGTCCTGTCCATCTGCATCCAGCTCGCGGAACACAAGGCCAGAGGCGACGCCGGTTTTCAGCGCTGTTTTATGGCCGGTATTCAGACCCTGCGGGGCCGAGACCAGCCCATGGCCGCTGGCGACCAGGATTTCCGATATCTGAGCGGCAAGCTGGCTGTCACCTTGGAAGCCGCTGTTTTCACCCATGAAAACGGCAACGGCTTGATCCAACAACGGTGCCTGCACCTGAAAGTTCACTTCGGCGTCGGTTGGGGTCGCCTCGGCAGGCAAAACAGGGGCGACGATCACTTCGGCCCCGGCGCCGCGATAATAGGCGACAGCTTGGGCCGCGTCGGCGGCGTTCGCATCAACAACGAAGCTGATCGGAAAAGGCAGGTTCTTAAGGTCGCCAAGCGCTTGGCGCGCGGCCCCTTGGTCAACCAGCACAATTGACATCAACGGACGTCCTTCAGGGTTGGTGAACGGGCTCGCATTCTGATCGATTGCCAGCGTCGGCAAGCCGGCCAAAATCGGACCCGGATCTGAGGCCGCAGCGTCACCGCCCTCAGACGGACCGTCGATCGTCGGCAAACGGTTGGTCGTGACACCCTCAGCGATGTCTCCAATTGGGGCGACCGGATCGCTTTTGATTTGCGGTGTATTGGCCAGATCGGGGATGGATTGCGGCAAATCGGCGGCTGCGCCCTCGTCCGTGCCGTCAGTTACATCGTCTGTGACGGCGGACTCAGGCTGAGCCACTTCAGGCTGAACCGTTTCTGGTTGGGTATCAGCAGGCTCTGCAACGGGCGTTGCCGGTGGAGCGTCAGTTTCGGCCTGAGCAACATTGTCAGGCGCTGCCGGTTCAGATGGCGACGCTGGAACATCAGGCACTTGCACTTCGACCTCGGGCACGACCTCGGCGGTGTCCACATCAGTCGGCGCATCTGGCGCACTGATCGCATCAGGTGGCGTGTCACTCACGGCCGGCGCATCTGCAGTTGCTTGCGCTGCATCATCAACAGGGGCCTGATCTTGGTCAACAGGCGGTGGATCAAAACGACCCGGATCCACCGGGGAAAGCTGCAACGACACAACACCAAGACCAAGGACTGAAACGACAGTCCCGGCCAAAACACCTGACAGGAAGCCTTTTGCCATGGCTTTCTCTCCTCGAAACCTCAACTTCACGCGCACCGCACTTGACCCTTGGCGCTTGCGTAGATCATGTATAGCCCGACAAACGCAGGACGTAACCCCTGCTGGTACAACTTTGGCGAAAGGCCGCAAGATGATCCTGCTGATCGATAACTATGACAGCTTTACCTACAACCTCGTCCACTATTTTGGCGAACTTGGGGCTGAGGTGGTGGTCAAACGTAACGATGCGCTGGATGTTCAACAGGCAATGGGCATGGGGGCGGATGGAATCGTCTTGTCGCCCGGCCCTTGTGATCCGGCGCAGGCTGGCATTTGTCTTGCCCTGACCGCAGCCGCGGCAGAAGCAAAAGTGCCGCTTTTTGGCGTTTGTCTTGGTCACCAAGCCATTGGCGAGGCGTTTGGCGGCCACGTCGTCCGCGCCCCTGAGATCGTACATGGAAAGATGGGTGAAATCCGGCATGAGGGGAAAGGTGTGTTCGAGGGATTGCCCTCGCCGTTGCTGGCAACGCGCTATCACTCGCTTGTGGTTGATCGGGACACCCTGCCAGATTGTCTGGAAATCACCGCCGAACTGGACAATGGCTTGATCATGGGCCTGCGTCACAAAGAGCTTGAGGTCGAAGGCGTGCAATTCCATCCCGAAAGCATCCGATCCGAACACGGCCATGCTATGCTTGAAAATTTCTTGAAAAGAACAAAGGTGCCGGCATGACCGACGCGATGAAACCCCTGATCTATGCGGCCACCGAAGGGCCGTTGTCACGCGCACAGGCTGAAGCCGCGTTCGAAGAACTGTTCGAAGGGCGCGCGACCCCTGCCCAGATCGGTGCATTGCTGGCCGCCATGCGGGCGCGCGGGGAAAGCGTTGCGGAGTATTCCGCGGCGGCGGCTGTTATGCGCGCAAAATGCGCCAAAGTCTCTGCCCCCGAAGGTGCGATGGACATCGTTGGCACTGGTGGCGACGGGATGGGCACGCTAAACATCTCGACCGCCACTGCATTTGTTGTGGCTGGCGCGGGCGTAACCGTGGCCAAGCACGGCAACCGCAATCTGTCATCAAAATCGGGTGCTGCGGATGCGCTGACCGAAATGGGCGTAAATGTCATGGTCGGCGCTGATGTGGCTGAACGCGCCATCAACGAGGTTGGCATCGGCTTCATGATGGCCCCGATGCACCATCCGGCTATGAAACATGTCATGCCGGTGCGACAGGAAATGGGCTGCAAGACCATCTTCAACATCCTTGGCCCGCTGACCAACCCGGCAGGCGTGAAACGGCAACTGACCGGCGCGTTCGCCGCCGACCTGATCTTCCCGATGGCCGAGACCCTTCAGGCGCTTGGGTCTGAAAAGGCGTGGCTGGTGCATGGAGCCGATGGGATGGACGAGATTTCGATCACTGGCCCCACATCGGTGGCCGCCCTTGAAAATAACAAAATTCACGCGCGTGAGATCCACCCAGAGGACGCAGGATTGCCGGTGCACAAACTGGCGTCGATTCTGGGCGGCGAACCTGCTGAAAATGCAATCGCATTTCGTGCGCTGCTGGCAGGCGAGGCATCAGCGTTCCGCGATGCGGTGCTGTTGAACGCCGCCGCCGCCTTGGTTGTTGCCGATAAGGCCAGTGACCTGAAAACCGGCGTCGAAATGGCCGCTGAAAGCATCGACAACGGCGCGGCCAAAGCGAAGATCGAGGCGCTGGCCGCCCTGACGTCGAGCGCCTGACATTTGGCACGGCGGCTTCGCCTTGCTACCCCGACCATGAAGGCATAGACCAAGCCCATGAGCACCGTTTTAGACAAAATCAAAGCCTACAAACTGGACCACGTGGCCGCGTGCAAAGCCGCCCGCCCTCTGGCTGACGTTGAGGCCGCCGCCCGTGGCGCATCACCGACGCGCGGCTTCGCGACATCGCTGATGAACGCCGCCGAAACAGGTTATGGCCTGATTGCCGAGGTCAAAAAGGCCAGCCCGTCCAAAGGTTTGATCCGGGCCGATTTCAACCCGCCCGCCATCGCCAAAGCCTATGAGGCTGGCGGCGCGACCTGCCTGTCGGTTCTGACAGACACCCCATCCTTTCAGGGTGCGGATGAGTTCCTCGTTGCCGCCCGTGCAGCGGTCAGCCTGCCCGCTCTGCGCAAGGACTTCATGTATGACACCTATCAGGTGGCCGAGGCGCGCGCGTTGGGGGCTGACTGCATCCTGATCATCATGGCGTCCGTGGAAGATGCTCAGGCGCAAGAGCTTGAAGACGCTGCCTTTTCATGGGGCATGGACGTTCTGATCGAGGTGCATGATGAAGCCGAGCTGGAACGCGCGGTTGCGTTGAAGTCGCCACTTCTGGGTGTCAACAACCGCAATCTGAAAACATTTGAGACCACACTCGATACCACCCGCCGCCTGTCGAAACTCGCCCCTGCTGGTCGTCATCTGGTGTGCGAAAGCGGTCTTTTCACACCCAAAGATCTGGCTGATATGGCAGAACATGGCGCGCGCAGCTTTCTGATCGGCGAAAGCCTGATGCGTCAGGACGATGTCGAGGCCGCAACCCGCGCCATTCTGGCCAATCCGGTGCCCGCATGAGCGACAAATCCCCCCTCACCCATTTCGATGCGGACGGGCAAGCCCATATGGTCGATGTCTCGGACAAAGCCGTGACGGATCGCATCGCGCTGGCCGAAGGCTTCGTCAAGATGACGGCTGAAACTCTGGCGCTTGTGACCTCTGGTTCGGCCAAGAAAGGCGACGTTTTGGGTGTTGCGCGCCTGGCCGGGATTATGGGCGCGAAACGCACCGCTGACCTGATCCCGCTATGCCACCCCCTGCCGATCACCAAAGTCGCCTTGGAGCTCGAACCCAAACCTGATTTGTCCGGCGTCCGCATCACCGCGACCGTCAAGACCGGCGGCCAAACCGGGGTCGAGATGGAGGCGCTGACCGCTGTGTCTGTTGCCTGTCTGACGGTCTATGACATGCTTAAGGCGGCCGAAAAAGGCATGGAGATCACAGACATCCGCCTGTTGCGCAAAGAAGGCGGGAAATCCGGCACTTATGCGCGAGATGCTGAGGCAAGCTGATGATCACGGTGACCGAGGCACTGGACGCGATCTTTAAGCTCGTTGCGCCGCTGGGCACCGAAGACGTGCCGCTGGCCGACGCCGTTAACCGTGTCCTTGCCGCACCTGTCACCGCGACACGCCTGCAACCGCCTTTCGCCGCGTCCGCGATGGACGGCTATGCGCTGAATGGTGTCGAGGCAGACCCCGAAGCGATGTTCCGTGTCATTGGCGAAAGCGCGGCAGGTCATGGATATGATGGCCGTATTGGCCCCGGCGAATGCGTGCGGATTTTCACCGGCGCTCCAATGCCGGACGGCGCGGATCGCGTTATCATTCAGGAAGATGTTGACCGCAAAGGCGACCTGATCACTTTGGCGCGCAAACTCGATGCAGGTCCTCACGTGCGACCCGCCGGTGCCGACTTTGCCCCCGGCGATACGCTCCCTGCCCCGCGTGTGTTGTCGCCCGCCGATCTGGCCTTGGCGGCAGCGATGAACGTCCCCAGCTTGTGCGTGGCCTGCAAACCCATCGTGGCGCTTCTGGCCACCGGCGACGAGCTGGTCATGCCGGGCGAGGTTCCCGGCCCGGATCAGATCATCGCGTCCAATTCCTTTGGCCTGAAGGCGCTGATCGAGACCAATGGCGGCCATGCCCGCATATTGCCCATTGCGCGCGACAATGCGGCCAGCCTGCGCACTGCGTTCGAACTGGCCGCGGACGCTGATCTGATCGTGACAATCGGCGGCGCGTCGGTGGGTGACCATGATCTGGTCGGCGATGTGGCCACCGACATGGGTATGGACCAAAGCTTCTATAAGGTCTTGATGCGCCCCGGAAAACCTTTGATGGCAGGACGTATTGGCGATACTGTGATGATTGGCCTGCCGGGCAATCCCGTCTCATCCATGGTCTGCGGGCATGTCTTTCTGGTACCCGCCCTGCGCGCCATGCTGGGCTTGGGCGCGGCACCTGCCCCGCGCAAAACCGCCGCACTGACCGCAGCAGTGGCACAGAACGGGCCGCGCGAACACTACATGCGCGCGCGCGTTGATGGCGACGAGATCACCATATTCAACAGTCAGGACAGCGCCTTGCTGAGCGTGCTGGCGCAGGCCAACGCATTGGCGATCCGGCCGCCCTCAGACCCGGCGCGGGAAGTCGGAGACAGGCTGGACTACCTTCCCATTTGAAGCGACTGCAACACACACCTCTCACCCCTACCGTGCATGCTTGACACAAAAAGGGAACAGGGATAGAACATTTCTTGAACGCCCCGCAACGAGGGCGGTCCAAATCGGCCTTTCGATGGGTTCACTTGGATAAAGGAAAGACGGAGGTGCGAGAGCATGTTAACACGCAAGCAGTTGGAACTTTTGGAATTTATTCACAAACGGATTCAACGCGATGGCGTGCCGCCGTCTTTTGATGAAATGAAGGAAGCGCTTGATCTGCGATCCAAGTCCGGGATTCATCGTTTGATCACCGCACTGGAAGAACGTGGCTTCATTCGCCGCCTTGCCCATCGCGCCCGCGCCATTGAAATCGTAAAACTGCCAGAGCCGCTGGAAAACGCCGGACGCGCAGGGTTTGAACCTCGGGTCATTGATGGCAACCGCCCTGATCGCACGCCACCAACCGCCATTCCTTTGGAAGGTCTGGGCATCAGTGATCTGCCTTTGATGGGCCGCATCGCAGCGGGTGAACCGATCGAGGCCATTACTGACGGGGCGCAGCACGTCTCGGTGCCGGAAACCATGCTGGCCACCGGCGGGCGGCATTATGCGCTTGAGGTCAAGGGCGATTCAATGATCGACGCCGGGATCAACAATGGCGACGTTGTGGTTATTCGCGAGACCAACCAGGCGCAAAACGGCGATATCGTCGTGGCGCAAGTTGACGGGTATGAGGCGACGCTGAAACGGTTCCGCAAAACGGACGGCATGATCGCGCTTGAAGCGGCCAACGCAGCTTATGAAACCCGCCTTTTGCCAGAAGGTCAGGTCAGTATTCAGGGCAAGTTGGTCGGTCTGATCCGCACTTACTAAGCCGACGCAACGCGCCGGTCTAAAATGAAAAAGGGACGCGTGTTATCCGCGTCCCTTCTGCTTTCCAGCGGTGTTTATGTGTCAGCCGAGACCCGAAAGTTTCTTTTGCAGTTCAGCCAGTTGTTTCTTGATGGCATCCAATTCCTCATTGGACCCGCCTTCGGTTTTTTCAGACCCGTCATCGTCGTCATCAGATGACGACGTCGAGCCGGAAAAACTGCCCATCATGGCTTTCATGAAAGCCTCCTGCTGGGCTTGCATCGCTTCAAATCCAGGCATCTTCGCCATTGGATTGCCCATGGTTCCCAGATTTTCCATCATTTTCGACTGCCCACTGCGCAGCATTTCGAAACTGGCAGCCAAAAACTGCGGCACAATACTTTGCGCCTGCGTGGTGTAGGACCGCACCAGATCCGTCAATACATCAACCGGCAGAACACTTTCACCACGGCTTTCGTGTTCAGCAACGATTTGAAGCAGATATTGCCGGGTAAGATCGTCACCAGATTTCAGGTCGATGATCTGAACCTCGCGACCGTCGCGGATGAACCCTGCGATATCGTCGAGCGTCACGTAATCGGACGTCTCGGTGTTATATAAGCGCCGACTCGCATAGCGTTTGATCAGCAGCGGTTCTTGTTTCTGAGCCATGATACCTCCCCGCAGCAGTTTGGTGTTGCTGCACTGCAAAAGCCTAACAGCGCCACTATCAAAGGCAAGCTTTTTGACCAAAGTTTACGTAAGGGGCAGCAGCGCGTGCCCATAAAAAAAGGGCGAGCTTGAAGCTCGCCCTTTCCGAATTGGCCGGACGGGAGGTTGATATCCGGCGAAATCCTCTTATTTAGCTGTCGCTTTTTTGGCAGCTTTCTGAACTTCGTCGGTGGCTTTTTTGACAGCAGCTTGTGCGTCGTCGCCCAGCTCTTTGCCAGCAGCCATCATCAGCTCAACGGTTTCAGCTTGAACTTTTTTCGCAACTTCAGCGAAAGCGGCCATGTTTTCAGCAGCCAGCTCAGCTTGTGCCGAAGCGAAGTCAGACATGGCTTTGCCATAGTCAGCAGCTTCTTCTTTGGCAGCAGAAACGTCGCCCATTTTGGCCAGAGTTTCTTTGGTCCATTTGGTCGAGATTTCAGCCGATTTGTCTGCAGCTTGCAGAGCAACTTTCGACAGTTTTTCGCCCAGAGCAGCTTGGTTTTTGAAAGCGTCTTGTGCGACCGACATGTCAACCGGGAAGTTGCCCAGCATCTCTTGGAACATTTTGGTGAAGTCTTGTGTCTTAGTCATTGTCGTTTCTCCGTGGTTAGGCACCGGGGAGGAGTTCGGCGCCTCAAGTTGTTATGACGACAATATGTATGCTGCAGTGCAGAAAATCAAGTTTTTTCTGCACTGCAGCATGTGACACTTTTAAGTTGTTGAAAATCAGGTATTTGGTTTTGCCACAACGTATGTTCCCGGCGCTGGCGCCAAAGGTTTTTGCGACGAATCACCGATGTCTCTCGCGTCGATTTGCTTGCCGGATCGCTTGCTGAGCCAGGCTTCCCACCGCCCCCACCAAGACCCTTCGTTAAAGGTCGCGCCTTCCATCCAGTCATCCGACGCGGCCGGCCAGTCATCGTTGGTGTAGTGGCCATATTTCTTCTTTGACGGGGGATTGATGATCCCGGCGATGTGGCCACTCTGAGACACGATAAAGGTCTTATCCTTTGACCCCATCTGGCGCATCCCGTCGTAAGACGACTTCCACGCGGCGATATGGTCGGTTTCACAGGCGATCGCACACAGCGGAACATCAACATCCGCGATCGACAAGTGCTCGTCCAGCAGCTCAAAATCACCTTGGGCAAAGCGGTTGCCCTGACAAAGCCCACGTAAATACTCGACCGTCATCTTGGCTGGCAGGTTGGTGCTGTCGCCGTTCCAATACAGAAGGTCGAAAGCGGGGGGCGTCTTGCCCAGCATGTAACTGTTGATGGCCGGGCCATAGATCAGGTCATTGGGCCGCAGGTATGAGAACGTCCGCGACATGAAGAAACTGTCCAGATACCCCCGTTCATTCACCTCTTCTTCAATCCCGCCGACAAAATCGTCGTCAAGAAAGACGCCGACTTCGCCCTGATCGGAAAAGTCGGTCAGGGTGGTGAAAAATGTCGCGGAGTTAACGGATTTATCGCCGCGCTTCTTCATCAGCGACAGCGTGAGCGACAGCGTCGTTCCCGCGATGCAGTAGCCAATAGCGTTGACTTTCTTTTGTCCGGTGATCGCTTTCACCTCGCGTATCGCGGCCAAATAGCCCTCTTCAATATAGTCGCCCATCCCGACATCCGCATAGGAGGCATCCGGGTTCACCCAGCTGACCACAAACAGCGTATATCCCTGATCGACGATCCATTTGATCAGGCTGTTTTGCTCCTTCAGGTCCATGATGTAGAACTTGTTGATCCAAGGCGGGAAGATGATCAACGGCGTGGCATGGACCTTTTCAGTGGTCGGCGCATACTGGATCAATTCCATCATCCGGTTGCGATACACCACCTGCCCGGGCGTGGTGGCGATGTTCTTGCCAACCTCAAACGCGCTTTCATCGACCAGCTTCACCAGAAGCTCGCCGTCATTCGCCTCGAGATCCGCGATGAGGTTCTCTAATCCCTTTACGAGCGACTGGCCATTTGTCTCGACCGCAAGTTCCATCGCGTCCGGATTGGTGGCAAGAAAGTTGGTCGGGCTCATCATGTCTATGATTTGGTGAGTGAAGAACTCCAAGCGTTTTGTATCATCGGAGTCCAGACCATCGACGCTTTTCAACGCCTCTTCCATCGTCTGCGAGGTGATCTGATATTGCTGCTTGAGGTAGTTATAATAGGGGTGGGAATCCCAAAGCGGGTTCGAGAAGCGGCGATCTTTCGGCCCGGTGTCCTCGGGCGCTTTGAATTCACCGCTGGCCAGCGCGGCTTGCGCTTCAATCGCGTGCTCAAGCGTTTTGCCCCAAAAAGCGACTTGGTGTTCGAACAACTTTGACGGATTCGCCATCATGTCCGCCCAGATTGTACCAGCCGTTTTGGTATAGAATTCCTGTCCCGGCCCCTGCAGATTTGGACGAACAGGCTTGCGATGCGCCATGATATTAGCAAGGCGTTTGGACAATGCCTCTATTCGGGAAAGATTGTCGCTAAGTTCACTCAGTTCCTGGCCTTTGTTAACTTGGTCAGTTGTCATGAAACAATTTCCCCCCTATGGTTTCTGCAGGTGCAGCATCGTAAAGTCTGCATATGATAGCAACTATGCGAATGCAGCGTGCAAAAATCAAAGGCTAATTAAAATGCGTTATATGGCCACCTACGACCTTATGGAAACGATCCGCAACACGAATCAGTGGCTTGGCGCAACCGCAGCCGCCATGGGCTCGTACCCGGCAACCGCCCTGGTGCCGAACCCCTTTTTCCAGATAATGGCGGCTTGGGGCGAAGTTACAGAACGCAGTTTCCACCGCATGGTGATGAAACCTGACTGGGGCATCGTCAGTGTGGTTGGTGAAGATGGCCGCGACCATGTGGTCCAGATCGAGAAGCTGGTCGAACGGCCCTTCGGCGATCTGATCCAGTTTAAGGTTGTGGGGCGTCCTGAGAAGAAGCGCCGCATCCTTCTGGTGGCGCCCATGTCCGGCCATTACGCAACGCTTTTGCATTCCACTGTGGCAAGTCTTTTGCCCGAAGCCGAAGTCTACATCACAGACTGGCACAACGCGCGCGATATCCCGGTAAGCGAAGGCAAATTCGACATTGAGGACTACACCCTCTATCTTGTTGATTTCATGCGCCATCTTGGCCCCGACATCAACGTCGTCGCGGTCTGCCAACCGGCACCTTTGACATTGGCGGCGACGGCCTATCTGGCCGAGCTCGACCCAGAAGCACAGCCCCAAACGCTGACCTTGATCGGCGGCCCAATTGACCCGGACGCGGCCACCACCGACGTGACCGATTTTGGTCGTCGCGTGACCATGGGACAGCTGGAAGAAACCGCCATTCAGCGCGTGGGGTTTAAATACAAAGGCGCAGGCCGGATGGTTTATCCGGGCCTTCTGCAACTGGCTGGCTTCATGTCAATGAACGCAGAAAGCCATTCGAAAGCGTTCTCGGACCAGATCATGCGTGTGGCAAAGGGCGAAGCGTCCGAGCACGACAAGCACAATCGGTTCTATGACGAATACCTCGCGGTTATGGATATGACGGCCGAGTTTTACCTGACGACAGTTGAACGCGTCTTCAAAAACAGTGAAATCGCGAAGAATGAATTCATCGTTGACGGCCACAAGGTCGACATCGGCGCAATCACCGACGTCGCTGTAAAAACGGTTGAAGGGACCCGAGACGACATCACCGCCCCCGGCCAATGTATCGCGGCACTGGATCTTTTGACCGGCTTGCCCGCCGACAAAAAGGCCAGCCATGTTGAGGAAGGTGCCGGCCACTACGGCATCTTTGCGGGCAAAAGCTGGCGCAATAACATTCGCCCCTTGGTCCTGGACTTCATTGATCAGAACGCCGGGCGACACGCTGCCCAGGCCGCCAAGAAGCGGGCCAAGAAAGCGGCTGCAAAAGGTTCGAACCTGAAAGTCGTGGCGGCTGGCAGCAAGTAGTCCTGATCGCAAACGGCACGAAAAAAGGCGCACCGTTAGGTGCGCCTTTTCTATTTTAAAACATGCGTTTAATTACCGAAGCTCAAGCGGCATCTCAAGCCAGGCACGCATGCCGATATTGACCTGCTGTGGCACTTCGACTGTTGGCAGATGACCCGCTTCGGGCAAGATCACCAGTTCTGCCCCCGGAATAAGGGCTGCCATCGTCTCGTGCCGTTTTGGCGGGGTCAGCCCATCATGTGCACCGCACATGACCATGGTGGGCACTTTCAATCGCTGCAAACTGCGTTGTGCATCGGGGCGACGCTGAAGGGCCCGCGATTGGCGCACGAACATCTCGCCGCCCAAACCATGCGCCATGCTAAGCACCAACTCTGCGACCGTGTCACGACCAGCACCTGGGGCCAGATTGTTTGGCGACAATGATTCCGCCATGGCCTCGTCCAACCGCCCTGCACTGGCCCGTACAATCTGCGGTTCGCGCCACGCAGCTTGCGCCGGTGTATCTGGCAATGGTGAGGTCGAAATGAGCGCCAATCGCATGACCCTTTCGGGTGCACGGCGAGCGATCTCCATCGCGACAATGCCGCCCATGCTAATCCCCGCCAGCGAGAAACGCGGCGGGAGGTTGTCCAGCATATGGGCTGCCATGTCGCGGATCGTGTCGCCAACAACAGGTGGGGCAACCACAACGATATGGTCGCGCGACAAGTCGTCGATCTGGGGGCCAAAGACCCGCGCATCGCACATCATTCCGGGGATTAAAACCACAGGATCTGGCATCATTCGCTCGCTTGTCTGTCTTGTCTGTCTTGCCTCGGGCAGGACTTTGGCCCGCCGCGAAAAATTGCGCAAGCGGTATCGCCGCGGCGCAGGATCATGGCATTCAACCGCGCGCCAGCACCACTTTGACCATTTTCTGAATGGTGCGCAGGCATTCCTCGTCCGAAAACCTGTGATCCGCACCCTTCACTAAGGTCAGGCGGATGTCATCGCCGTCAACATGTTCAAGAAGCCTGACCGCCTGCGCCGTCGAGACCGCAGTATCTTCTGTGCCCTGAAGGAACCGCACCGGCATATCGAGCGTGAGCGGGCTGCGCAGCACCAGATGGTCGCGCCCGTCTTCGATCAGGCGCTTGGTGATGATGTAGTCTTCATCATATTCCGATGGGATCGACACGCTCCCTTCGCGCTCCAACTCAGCTTTTTGGTCATCCGTAAAGCTGGCCCAATAGCCATCTTCGGTAAAATCAGGCGCGGCCGCGATGGTGACGAGGCCGATCACCCGCCCCGGACGCGCGCGCGAAAGAAGCAGTGACTGCCATCCACCCATCGAACTGCCGACCACCAACACCGGGCCGTCTATCAACATGTCGACGACTGCCAAAGTGTCTTCGTGCCAGTCGCCGATTGAGCCGTCGGTGAACTGCCCTGAGCTTTGCCCGTGACCGGAATAGTCAAAGCGCAGGAACGCACGGCCTTCGGCTTTTGCCCAGGCTTCAAGCGCAACGGCCTTCGTACCCTCCATGTCCGATTTCAGCCCGGACAGAAACAGGATGGTCGGCCCGGTCCCCTCGGTTTTTACATATGCGATGCGGCGGCCATTTGCGGTCTCAAGAAATTGTGTGTCGGACATGGTCTTTCCCGTCTGCTGTGTCGGCCAAACCATACCGGGCGCGAAACGCGCTGCAATCCCCAACTTTGCCCGCAAGCCGTTGACAGCCGCCGGAACAAGGTTCAAAACGCGGCCACACATAACCCGCAACCGGGCGTTCCGTGGGCGCCAAAACGACGAGGAGAAGGCCATGAGCCAGATTTCCCTTACATTTCCTGACGGCAATTCGCGTGATTTCGACGCAGGTGTGACCCCTGCCGATGTCGCGGCCAGCATTTCCAATTCGCTGGCCAAGAAAGCCATTTCCGCCACTGTAGACGGTGCCCACTGGGACATGCAGTGGCCGATCAATGCCAATGCGTCGATTTCGCTTCACACGATGAAGGACGATGCGCAGGCGCTGGAACTGATCCGCCACGACTTCGCCCATGTGATGGCGCGCGCCGTGCAGGAAATCTGGCCTGACGTGAAAGTCACCATCGGCCCAGTGATCGAGAACGGCTGGTATTACGACTTCGACCGCGAACAACCATTCACACCGGAAGACCTCGGCCAGATCGAAGCGAAGATGAAAGAGATCATCAACAAGCGCGAGCCGGTCACCACAGAGATTTGGGACCGCGACCGCGCGGTCAAGTTCTATGAAGCCAATAACGAGCCCTATAAGGTCGAGCTGATCGACGCCATTCCCGGCAATGAGCCACTGCGCATGTATTGGCACGGCCATTGGCAAGATTTGTGCCGTGGTCCGCACCTACAACATACCGGCCAGTTACCGGCCGACTCGTTCAAACTGATGAGCATCGCCGGGGCCTATTGGCGCGGAGATTCAGACCGCGCCATGCTTCAACGCATCTATGGTGTCGCCTTCCAGAACAAAGAAGGGTTGAAAAAGCATCTGCATATGCTGGAAGAGGCTGCCAAGCGCGACCACCGCAAGCTGGGCCGCGAAATGGACCTGTTCCATATGCAAGAAGAGGCCCCCGGCCAGATTTTCTGGCATCCGAACGGCTGGACAATCTACACCGAGCTTCAGGACTACATGCGCCGCCAGCAAAAACGCGGCGGCTATGTTGAGGTGAACACGCCGCAGGTGGTGGACCGAAAATTGTGGGAAGCCTCGGGCCATTGGGAAAAATACCAAGAGCATATGTTCATCGTCGAAGTGGACGAAGAACACGCGCGCGAGAAATCCGTCAACGCACTGAAACCGATGAACTGCCCCTGCCACGTGCAGGTTTATAACCAAGGCCTGAAATCCTATCGCGATCTGCCGCTGCGCATGGCCGAGTTTGGCTCGTGCAACCGCTATGAACCTTCGGGCGCGCTGCATGGGATCATGCGGGTGCGCGGATTTACGCAAGATGACGCGCATATTTTCTGCACCGAAGACCAGATCGAGGAAGAAACGAAGATCTACATTGAGTTTCTGTCGAACATCTATCGCGACCTCGGGTTTCCAGAGTTCCGCGTGAAGTTCTCGGACCGCCCCGAAAAGCGGGCTGGCTCGGACGAGATTTGGGACAAGGCCGAAAGGGCCCTTCTGTCCGCAACACGTGCCGCGGGAATCGAACCAGAGCTGAACCCCGGCGAAGGCGCGTTCTATGGACCCAAACTTGAGTTTGTTCTGACCGACGCCATTGGCCGAGATTGGCAATGCGGCACGCACCAGGTTGATTTCGTGCTGCCTGAACGTCTGGACGCAAACTATGTCGGCGAGGATGGCGCCAAACACCGCCCAGTCATGTTGCACCGTGCGACGCTTGGTTCCTTCGAACGTTTCATCGGCATTCTGATCGAAAGCCACGCGGGCAAGCTTCCGTTTTGGATCGCACCGCGTCAGGTCGTGGTCGCGTCCATCGTGTCCGACGCTGATGACTATGTGCACCAAGTTGTCGATGCACTGGTTGCGAAAGGCATTCGGGCCGAAGCCGACATCCGAAACGAGAAGATCAACTATAAGGTCCGCGAACATTCGGTTGGCAAAGTGCCCGTCATCCTGGCCTGCGGCATGAAAGAGGTTGAAGACGGCACGGTCTCGATGCGTCGTCTGGGCGACAAGCATTCGAAAGTGCTGACGATGGACGAGGTTGTCGCAACGCTCGCTCAGGAATCCACGCCGCCAGACCTGATCTAAATCCGCTGCAGACCCAGAAACCCCCGCCTTGTGTGGGGGTTTTTCGTTTAATTTCATGTTACAAGTGCGTGCAAACACTCTGACCCGCGCTCTGAAAAGCCCGGAAACCTGTAACAAAAACCAAGCATCTGGCGATTGTTTTGAAATTTTCGAAGGCAATTTCTCGCGCGTTGGAACATTTATTTCCAGCCTGCAATCCGCGTAACGGTTAAAAACCCTTTTAAAAAAGAAGCTTTCACGGTGTCAAATGGCACATCGGCAAAGCAAATGTCCCTGACCCAAATACTCACACGTGCTAACGGGGCCGTGAATTACGCTTTCGTGAATGGAGCGATCAGCACAACACCGATTACCTTTTCCATACCGCCTCAGAGCGGTGCGAATAAAACCCGAAAGGAAACTCGATGTCGAATAACATGAAAACCGTAGCCGTTCTTGGTGCCGTCTCTGCTGCTGTCGCTGCAAGCGCTGTCCCTGCTTTCGCTGATGGCGAGCAGGAAAAGTGCTTTGGTGTTTCGCTGGCTGGTCAGAATGATTGCGCTGCTGGACCCGGCACAACTTGCGCCGGCACCTCGACCGTCGATTACCAAGGCAAC
Source organism: Aliiroseovarius sp. M344 (assembly GCF_025140835.1). Lineage (NCBI taxonomy): Bacteria > Pseudomonadati > Pseudomonadota > Alphaproteobacteria > Rhodobacterales > Paracoccaceae > Aliiroseovarius > Aliiroseovarius sp. M344. Next base: position 1,257,596 of record NZ_CP081153.1, on the reverse strand, counting down.
GCATGGAAGCTGGTTCCCGCTGGTTCGTGCGAGACCATGGAAGTCACCGACGCTGAAGGCATGATGCTGAAAGGTTCGCTGGAAGCGCTGGAAACCAACCTGCCTGCCAGCTAAGTCCGGTTACAAATTGCTCTGGCCGGACCGCCCGGCCAGAGCCTTTGCGCGCCCGACAGGGGTGCCTTTTATGCTAGAGACACCTTTTGATCCGACACTCTGATGGAGCTTTCGATGATTGATATTGCTCATGACAATACGCTGCCCATTGGCGCAGGTGTCGGTTACAAACCCCAGCATTTCGCTGCCCTGATGGACGATCCCGGCTCGGTCCGCTGGCTCGAAATCCATGCCGAAAATTTCATGGGCGATGGTGGGCGCCCGATGGCGCAACTGCGCCACCTTGCCGAACGTTTCCCGATTTCTGTTCACGGTGTTGGCCTGTCGATTGGCGGCGAAACCCGACTGGACCCCGAACATCTGGCGCGGCTGCGCAAGCTTGTCGATTGGTTGAACCCCGCGAAGTTTTCCGAACACCTGGCGTGGTCGACCCATGACGGAGCGTTTCTGAACGACCTTCTGCCGCTGCCATACACAACACAAACGATTGCCCGGATCACCGCGCATATCAACGAGGTGCAGGAAAATCTAGGGCGCAAGATGCTGCTTGAAAACCCATCATCCTATCTGGCCTTCGCGGAAAGCACGTGGTCCGAACCGGATTTTCTACGCGAAGTTGCCCGGCGCACGGGGTGCGGATTGTTGCTGGACGTGAACAACGTCTTCGTTTCTGCAACGAACCTCGAATTTGATCCGCGCGCCTATATCGACGCCTACCCACTTGAATTAGTTGAGGAATTTCACCTTGCCGGTCATGATGAGGACGCGGACGAGTTGGGGCGCAAGCTTCTGATCGACAGCCACGGCACACCGGTGGATGAACCGGTTTGGACTTTGTTTGACCACGTAGTCGCCCGTGCAGGCGCACGCCCTGCCCTTGTTGAATGGGACAATGACGTGCCGGAGTGGGATATTTTAGAAGCCGAGGCCGCCCGCGCGACACGCCACATGGAACCGGCAATCGCCGCAAAGGTGCCCGCATGAGCCAGAGCGAAACTCTTTCCCGGGCAAGCGGCGTGACTGTAACGCAAACTGATTTCCGCAAGGCCCTGCTTGATCCCCAGCAAGCCGTGCCCGAGGGGCTGACAAATCCCGACGGGCAGCAAGCGACCAAGCGCTTTTCTGTCTATCGAAACAATGTGGCGCATGGTCTGTCAGAGGCGATGCTGACGGGATTCCCGGTTCTTGCAAAACTCGTGGGTGACGATTTTTTCCGCGAGATGGCAAAGGTTTACCTGCGCATCCATCCGCCTGCGTCACCGTTGATGATGCATTACGGCGCGGCCCTTCCGGGGTTCTTGGAAAGTTTCCCCGGCACGCTTCATCTGAAATACCTGCCCGATGTGGCGCGTCTGGAACTGGCACTGCGCCGCGCCTATCACGCGGGCGATGGAACGCCGATCAATCCTGATGAATTGACCCAGTTGGATCACCGCGCCTTGATGGCAACGCGGCTGATTATGTCACCAGCCTGCGAGGTCTTGGTGACCAAATGGCCAGCGAAAGCCATTTGGGATTTCAACATGAAAGACGGCCCGCAACCGAAAGGCGGCGGCGAGAACATTCTGATTTGCCGTGTTGGGTTCGACCCTGTCGCCGAGCGTCTGCCGGAAGGTGGCGCGCGTTTCGTCAGCTCGCTGATCAAAGGGCGCAGCTTTGGGACCGCGCTTGGCCTGGCCACTGCGGATGCCCCCGACTTTGATCTGACAACCACTTTGGGCGTCATGATTTCGACCCAAGCCATAACCGGCATCGACAAACCAGACTAAGAATTTTGGAAGGAACCCGCCATGCGCGCCCTGGCTAACTTGTACAACCCGCTGGTAAATTTGGCCGAGCGGATGTCCCCGTTCACCCTGCCAACACTGGCCCGCTTCACCTTTGCCGCAACCCTTTTGGGATATTTCTGGGCTTCGGCCTTGACCAAAACCGGCGACGGCCTGCTTGGCATTTTCCAGCCGAGCCTTGGCGCCTATGCACAGATTTTCCCAAAGGCGATGGAGGCCGCATCTTATGACGTCGGCCAGCTGGGCATGTTCCACTGGGCCGTGGTCGTCGCTGGCACCTTGGCTGAGTTCATCCTGCCGCTTCTAATCACCATCGGGTTGCTGACACGATTGGCCGCGCTGGGGATGATCGGCTTTGTCATCGTGCAAAGCCTGACCGACCTTTATGGCCACGGCGGGATCGAACAGCCCGAAACGCTGGGCGCATGGTTTGATCGCATCCCTGATGCCGTGATCCTGGATCAGCGGCTGTTCTGGATGGTCGTACTGGTGACCTTGGTGCTGAAAGGCGCGGGGCCGCTGTCCATCGACCGGCTCTTGAAAATCCGCTAGGGCCTGCGTGCCCGCTAGTGCGGGTCGGGCTTGACCGCGAACAGCGCCAGCAATCCACCCAGACCAGCCAGCGCGATCGGAAACATGGTAAACACGCCATATCCGAAGGCGAAATACATGCCCGCGGCGGATAAAAGCAGCAAAATGCCCCCGATCTGCGCCGCCGAGCGTGCCATCGCGCCCCCGGCCAGCGCCAAAACCGGTGCGACCAGAGCGAAGGCGCGGATACGCCCCGGATGGTCCACCTGTTCGGCCAGATCGGGCAATTCGCCAATCCGGTCGATCACTTCGGTATACCCATATCCGAAAAACCCAACGATCATGCCCCATATTCCGGCGATAATCCCTAAAACCAATGCAGCGTTGCGCATGCAGATACCTCCTACTTTCCGAACAGATAGGCGCTTAGTCCGCGCACTCCAACCAGTTATCGCGTGTTTTTGTGTCCCAACCCGACGTCAACCTGGTGCCGTCTTCGATCACCGGGCGCTTCATCAGGGTTGGGTTTTTCGACAGTAAATCAATAGGATCGCCAGCGCGATCCGCCTCGGACAACCCACGCCACGTGGTCGAGCGTTTGTTGACCAGCGCCTCGCCAAAGGCCGCATGGAACCGCGCCAGATCGCCCGGATCGACCCCATCAGCCCGCACATCGACGTAATCAAACGCGAGGCCTGCCACCTCTAGCGCCTTCACGGCCTTGCGGCATGTGTCACAGTTTTTCAGTCCCCAAACGCGCATTTCATCCCCCAACTGACAGCCCATCCGACCGGATAGTCCGCGCCCGTTATGACCCGATCCGGGGTAAGATGAAAGATCGTAAATTGATGTCAATAACGCGCCCGTTTTCACGAATCTCTTGCATTTCCTTATATAACGGCCAAATCTTAACCTGTAAGACAGACCTATCTACCGCCTCTTTCCAAGCAGTCGGACGATACCTGACTGCACTTGAAGACCCTGCACGCCGCAGGGACATGACGTAAGGAGAGACGGACATGGCCGACAAACAAACCGGCACCGTAAAATGGTTCAACACCACAAAAGGCTTCGGCTTCATCGCGCCCGATGGTGGCGGCAACGATGTGTTTGTGCACATCTCTGCGGTCGAACGCTCGGGCCTGACAGGGCTTGCCGACAACCAAAAAGTCCGCTTTGACCTGCAAGAGGGCCGCGACGGGCGTTCATCCGCCGTGGACCTTGAACTGGTCAGCTGATCGGGTTTGATCACTGGAAATGAGAAGCCCCGCAGAGTGAAAACTCGGCGGGGTTTTTGTTTGGAGGAGTGGTTAGGGCGCGCAAAAATTGCGTTGGGCAGCGCCTGACCCTGGGTGGGTACGAAGCGCCCTGTCACGCCGAAGGCGTGCCTCCGGCACGACGGAGAGGGTCGGGCGCTGCCCGTGCGTGGCACGGGCGATCATGTCAGAAAACCAGTCAACCAAGTTTTCAACGAAGAAAACGGTCTATTTCCCTCTGGCCTTATCGATTTTAGAAATCCAATCCGCTTTTTCATCTGCCTGACTTTCGTGAAAGTCAGCGCGTTCAATCAACTCTAATGCATCAAAAAAAAGTAGGTAAGAAGGTTCAAGTAGAAGCCCGTTTGGCACCAAGCTATTTGCACTGTTTTTTCCCTCCAAGTAGCAATAGCTCATTGCTTCGTCTTCTGGGTTTCCAGAAAACCTAAGTGGTGGCGAAACAAAGTCACTAACATACTCTACGTATGCCTCGCTATTAGCCGCTATCAGTTCAATCTTTGGCGATGAATAGGATACCAGAAAATCGATCGTCTGATGACTTTTCGGCCAGTCAAATTTGGAGTAGCCAGATTCTACAAAAGTACTAAGACTAAACTCTCCATCTAGGGGAAGCTTAAGCGCACATTGGAATGCGCCAGCGACAATCGAACGATCGGTTTTGTTAGAAACCAAAACCGAGGCTTCGTTAGGCGTAAAGTTGGCGATGGCTAGCTCGACCTCTTTCTGTAATACCTCCCGTCGCCACTCAAGTAAGTCCTTCAAACCTTCCGTAGCAGGACCAATGACCGCCAGCAGAGCGACTAAAAGTGCCAAAGAACTATTGCCGACTGACAAATGCCTTCGCCAATTTTGGTAGCTTTGACACCTAGTGCATTTTATTGCCTGAGATGGAATCGAATCAGCGCAAACTACGCACAACTTGCTTTCTGCTTGATCACCCATTCAACTCCGCCTCAAACTCCCTCCACTCACCTTTCGACATGCCGGAATTCTCCTGCGTGACCTCTTCGCCTTTCAGCATGCGGCGCACGCAATCCATGGCGCGACCGGAGAGGTTGGCGCCGCCAAGACGGTAATCCTCGAACGCGCCATAGGCGGCGGGGACCCAGTCGGCGACGATGTTGCAGATCGCGTCGGCATAGACGCGGATTTCGTATTGGGCGTGGTGGTCGGCGCGCAGGCGCAGGAAGTGGAACAGGTTGTGCAGGTCTACTTTCCAGTACCATTGGGTATAGATGTTGGCGGGCAGGTTCATCCGCGCCAGTTCGCGCGCGAGGCCCAATTGGCCCTCGTCACTGATCATCTGTTCATAGTGATCATAGGCGCGGTTGCTGTCGGCCTTCAGGATTTCCAGAACCTTCGCGGCCTCCGCGCCTTCCAGCGCAGCGCCCCTGCCCTGATTGTTCACCACCGATTGCGCAGCGACATGTTCGGGCGCAGGGATATAGAACTCGCGGTCGAGGATCGAATAGCGCGCCGAATATTCGTTCACATTCGCGGTCCGGTGGCGGATCCACTGGCGGGCCACGAAAACGGGCAGCTTCACATGCAGCTTGATTTCGCACATCTCAAACGGGGTCGAGTGCCAGTGCCGCATCAGATACCGGATAAGACCTTCGTCATTTTGCACCGATTTTGTGCCTTTGCCGTAACTGACGCGTGCGGCCTGACAGATCGCGGCGTCGTCGCCCATATAGTCGATGACGCGCACGAACCCGTGGTCCAGCACTTCATGGGCGGTATAAAGGTGTTTTTCCATGCCCGGGCTGACCGCCCGCAGGGTGGATTGCGGCGCGCTGCGTTGTTCTTCAATTTCGCGGATTTGCTCGGGGCTCAGGGGCATGTCGAATCTCTCGTCTCATGGTTGCCCGGCCACTATATATAGTCGAGGCCATTGGCAAAACACCTAGATGACGTGGACGCGGCGTTTGCGCTTTTCTTGGGCGTCTGACCTGCTAGGCTGACGGCAAAATCCATCAGACATACGGAGAGATCGCCGATGAAAGTCCGATACCTGCACACGATGGTGCGCGTTAAAAACCTTGAAGACAGCATGCGGTTTTACGCGCTTCTGGGGCTTGAGAAAACCCGTCAGAGGGATTCAGAACAGGGGCGGTTTTCGGTGATCTTCATGGCCCCGCCCGGCCAGCCGGACTGTCCGGTGGAACTGACCCATAACTGGGATGGTGACGAAGGCTTGCCCTCGGACAGCCGCCATTTCGGGCATCTCGCCTATGAGGTCGAGAATATCTATGACATGTGCCAGCATCTTCAGGACAATGGCGTGGTGATCAATCGCCCGCCGCGCGATGGCCGAATGGCTTTCGTGCGTTCGCCTGACAATATCTCGGTCGAGCTGTTGCAGGCGGGCGAGGCTCTGGCCCCGGCCGAACCATGGGTCAGCATGGAAAACACAGGTCACTGGTGATGCAATTGCGGCGCGTTGGATGTTTGGTGTTGGGCGTGGTGGCCAGTCTTTGGTCCACTTGCCTTCTTGCGCAGACAGACAACACATGCCGCCAGGCTTTGGCCTTGGGGCTGGATGTCTCGGGCTCGGTCGACGAGGGCGAATATCGGCTGCAACTTGATGGTCTGGCGGCAGCGTTGGAGCAAACAGATGTCATGCGCGCGCTGCTCGCGCTGCCTGATCGCCCGGTTGAGCTTGCGATATACGAATGGAGCGGTCCCAGCCATCAACGGGTGTTGCAAGACTGGGTCCAGATCACAGATCGCGCCGTGGTCACCTCGATCGCAAACCGGTTGCGCGCGACGGGGCGGATCAAAGCCGACCCGTCGACGGGACTGGGGGCGGCGTTGATTTTCGGCCAGCGCCTGTTGGCAAACCGCGACTGCTGGTCGCGGACGCTGGATATTTCGGGCGACGGCCCCGCGAACTCCGGCCCGCGCCCGCAGGATGTGCGGTTTTTGTCCGGGTTTAACGACATCACGATCAACGGGCTGGTGATCGGCACGGGTGACGCAGATACCGACCTTGTGGCTTATTATGAAGAACTGGTCATTCACGGCATCGGGCGGTTTGTCGAACGCGCAGACGATTTCAAGAATTACGAAGACGCTATGGCCCGGAAGCTTTTGCGCGAGTTGATGGGTGTCGTCGTCTCTGATGCGCGTCTGGACTGACGCAAATACGTTATCTCGACCCTAAAGCGTTTCGCCAAAAACCCGTGTGTCAGGTTTTTCTCGAAACGCTTTAATAGATATACCGTATTTGATCGGTCCAATATCGCTCAACGCGTTTCAGGGAGCTATTGATATCTTCGATCCCCGACGATGACAGCACATCGCGAGATTGTAGCCCATCTGCGTGACGTTCGAACAATCCAGCGACTGTTTCCCGAATGCCGCGACCTTTTTCGGTCAGGCGCACCCGCACGCTGCGGCGGTCAATCTCGCACCGCTGGTGGTGCATATAGCCCATATCCACCAATTTCTTGAGGTTATAGGACACGTTCGAGCCCTGATAATAGCCGCGGGTTTTCAATTCACCCGCCGTCACTTCGTTGTCGCCGATATTGAACAACAGCAGCGCCTGAACCGCGTTCACCTCCAACACGCCGACCCGTTCGAATTCGTCCTTGATCACATCCAGCAGCAGTCGATGCAGCCGTTCGACCAACGCCAACGCTTCAAGATACTGATACACAAATGTCTGATTGCTTGTCTGCCCAATAGGGGAATGCATGCTCATCCGTCTCTCCGACCTAGTTACCAAGGTGACTATTCGGTCCAAAAAGAGAACATTCAGTTAAATGCAGTCAGCAGTTGCGGAAAATTTTCGACAAACCTGATCGGTCAACGGATCGTGGTTTGGCGGGCAATGTGCGCGACCAGATCGGACAGGTGCGGCGGCGCAGATTGCTGTCCCGACACCCATTGATAAAGGTCCTGATCATTTTCGCCCAGAAGGGCTTCGTACAGGTCCAGTTCGCCGTCATCCATCTGGTCCAGCTGCTCGGTCGCATAGCGGTTCAGGATGATGTCCATCTCTTTGATACCGCGGCGCATAGATCGCATGCCCAAGCGTTTGATCCGCGTCTCACGTGTCTCGCCGGGGCGGGCACCAGGTGTTTCCTTCAACTGATCCAGCGGAATGCCTGTCATGTAACAGCGCCCCCAAGGCGTTTGCGCAGACGTTTTTCAAGCCGCCCCAGCTGGTCCGCGGAGCGGGACATTTGCGATTTGATATCACGAATCTCAAGCAACAGGTCGCGCATTTCCGGCAAGTCGTCCGGGCCGTGCGAGGGTTCGTTGATACCTTCGCCTTCGCCCGTCAGTAACCATCGCAGGGACACGTTCAGCAGGCCGGACAGCATCTGCAGTTTGTTGGCGCGCGGTTCGTTCAGGTCTTCTTCCCAACCACGCAAGGTTTTGATCTTCACGCCGATGCGACGGGCTAGCTCTGTCTGGGTCAATCCCTCAGCTTCGCGTGCGCCTGCAAGCCGGTCACCGAATGTCGCCGTCTCTTCCGAGAACCAGCCATCATCTTGCAATATGTCGTCCATCTGCTTTTCCTATCTGATCGAGTACGTTGGCCAGCGGCGGGTTGACGCTTGATTGGTGCCGCGGCTGACCCTAGAAGAACTAAGACCAACTTACAAACCGAGGCCGCCATGTCTTTCCTTTCTGCGACACTTGATCGCGTAAAACCATCACCCACCATTGCCGTTTCCACGCTTGCGGCGGAGTTGAAGGCAGCCGGACGCGATGTGATCGGCCTTGGTGCTGGTGAACCTGACTTCGACACGCCCGCGCATATCAAAGCCGCGGGGAAAGCTGCGATTGATGCGGGAAAGACGAAATACACAGCGCCTGATGGGATGCCCGAATTGAAGCAGGCGATTTGCGACAAGTTCAAGCGCGAGAACGGGTTGGATTATGCACCCAACCAGATCTCGGTCGGCACAGGTGGCAAACAGATTTTGTACAACGCCTTGATGGCGACCCTGAACCCCGGGGACGAGGTGATCATCCCTGCCCCTTACTGGGTCAGCTATCCTGATATGGTCTTGCTGGCGGGCGGCGAACCTGTGGTGGTTGAATGCCCGATCGAAACCGGGTTTCGGATGACTCCCGAACAGCTTGAAGCCGCGATCACACCCAAGACCAAATGGCTGATTTTCAACTCGCCCTCCAACCCGACGGGCGCTGGATATACCCGCGACCAGCTGAAAGCACTGACCGATGTGCTGATGCGTCACCCGCAGGTCTGGGTGATGACCGACGATATGTATGAACATCTTGCCTATGACGGGTTTGAATTCTGCACCCCCGCCGAGGTCGAGCCGGGCCTGTATGATCGCACGCTAACCTGTAACGGCGTCTCCAAGGCCTATGCGATGACGGGCTGGCGGATCGGTTATGCGGGCGGTCCTGTCGCCCTGATCTCGGCCATGCGCAAAATCCAGTCGCAGTCAACGTCGAACCCCTGTTCGATCAGCCAATGGGCCGCCGTGGAAGCCTTGAACGGTCCACAGGATTTCATCGCCGAAAACAACACAGCCTTTGTGCGCCGCCGCGACTTGGTGGTCGAGATGCTGAACACCGCCGAGGGACTGGAATGCCCGGTGCCAGACGGGGCGTTCTATGTCTATCCTTCGATCAAAGGCTGCATCGGTAAGACGACCCCTGCTGGTGTCGAAATCACCGATGACGAAGTGTTTGCCAAAGCATTGCTGGAAGAAAAAGGCGTGGCTGTCGTCTTTGGAGCGGCATTCGGTTTGTCGCCAAACTTCCGTGTCAGCTATGCCACATCGGACACGGCACTCAAGGAAGCCTGCACGCGCATTCAAGATTTCTGCGCCAAGCTTCGATAAGCATGATGCAGGCCAAGACAAAGGATCTGAGATGAGCATCTCCCTGCCCGACTATTATTTTCGCGTGCGCGAAAACGGCGCCTTCGTCTTTCGTGTGAACACCGAAAACCGCCAGCGCCCGCTGGAGCTGAACCAAATCGCAGCAATCAATATCAAGAACGGCGAAGTCAAACCGCAGGGTGACTATGAGTTGACAGAGTCAGATCAGGCCGCCATTGCGGACTGGATGGCGAAACGGCAAGGCACGCTTGAAGCGCGCGATATCGACGACATCTTGCGCAGCGTGGATCACCTGAACTTGACAGCACACTGGGCCCAAACCCGCGCAACCCCCGAGGCTTTGGAAGAAGTGACGGACGCTTTGCTGTTGGCGATGCATGACTTGCGGTCGGTGCTCGTGCGCAAGAAGGCGGAACGTTTGGGGTGATATCTGCCGCGCTAGGCGCGCTGCGCACCACCGATCCGTGACGAACTTTTCCAAAACCGCCAAGACATGAATATCCCAGCACAGAGCAAGCCCAGAAGTAGCCCGACCCAAACACCCTGCGCCCCGTAACCCATTGTGATCCCCAGAACATAAGACATCGTCATCCCTACGCCCCAATAGCTGAGCGAGGCGATGATCATCGGAACGCGCGTGTCCTGCACACCGCGCAAAAGACCCATGGCGATCGCTTGCGCCCCATCCGCCAGCTGGAACAGAGCAGCGACCACCAGCAGCAGTGCGCCAAGGGCTACAATTTCATCGCGGCGCACTTCGCTTGGGTTCAGGAACAGCTTGATCATCGGCTCAGGCGCTCCAAGGAACAGGATCACCGTCAGCCCACCGAACACAAGCGACGCCAGCGTGACCGCCAGTGCTCCGCGCCGCAGCCCAAGTTCGTCTTTTCGACCCAGCGCACGACCGGCCCGCACAGTCGCTGTATTGGACAGACCAAGATGCACCATGAAAAACGCAGCGGTGATTTGCAGGGCAATCCCGTGGGCGGCCAGTTCCAACGTGCCGATCAGCCCGACCACAACGGTCGAGGCCGAAAACATGCCCACTTCGGCCAATGTCGTCAGACCGATTGGAATACCGAGCTTCAAAAGGTTTCTCAGCGCTTCCCAATCCGGCTTCCACAACCGGTGGAACAGACCGTTCTTGGAATTCAGTTGCGCGGCATAGACCACAAGGACAAGACCAGCCGCGAGCTGGATCACCACAGACGCGATCGCCGCCCCCTTCACACCCAGTTCGGGCGCCCCCCAATTGCCGAAGATCAGCGCATAGTTGATGACGCCATTCATCATCGCCGCCAACACGGTGGCCCATAACACCACCCGCGTGTGTTCCAGCGCGGCAAGATAGCTTTTCAGCGCCATGACCACCAACGCTGGAACAAGTCCAACACCCGCAATCCGCAGGTAGTCCTGTGCCAACAAGCTCAGGTCGGGATCCTGGCCAATGGCGCGCAAGATCGGCGCGGACATCCACATCAAAGGCAACACAGCCAGCGCAAATCCGACGGAAAACCACATCGACATGCGGGTCAACCGACGCACCCTGACATCATCGCCAGCTTCTGAGGCCTCGGCGACCATAGGCATCAGGGCCCAGGCGGGTCCCGAACCCATGATCATGAACATGAAAAAGAAGGTTCCGGCCAATGTAACGGCGGCCAGTTCCTCGACCCCGTACCAACCCAGCATAATGGTATCAATGATTTGCACCGCAAACTGCGCGAGGTGCGAGGCGACAAGTGGCAGACCTAAAGCGAGGACGGCGCGCATATGCTGGGACAGGGTGAGGGTCTGTAACATCACCCAGACCTATGCCGGATGGTTGGGCGGGGCAAGCCACAGAGTTCGACCTGCCCGCGCCCGAAACTTAGCTAACGCAACTGGCCAAGAAGTGTCATCGAGGGTTGGCCAGTGACAGCAAAGCCACGCGCGCGTTGAAAGGCCTCGATGGCTTGCAGGGTTTTCTTGCCGATCACACCATCGGCTTCGCCAACGTCAAAACCGGCACGGGTCAGGCCGCGTTGCAACGCTTTGCGGTCTGCCAAGGTCAACCCGTTCTCATCCGGGCCGAAAGAACCGCGAAGCGCCGGGCGTCCGACCAGACGGTCCGACAAATGCCCCACGCCGATGATGTATTTCTGCGCGTTGTTGTAGCGCCCTAGCACGGCGTAATTGTGATAGACCTCGAACACCGGGCCGCCATCACCTGCCGGCTTCACCACCCGACCCCGTCCTGACGGCGCCCGCCCGGTGATCTCGTCACCCCAACGTTGGCCGCGCTTCCAGCCCGACCGGCTGAGATACGCCGCTGTCGACGCCAGTGCATCGGTGGGGTCATCTGACCAGATGTCGCGCCGCCCATCGCCACCGTGATCCACAGCATATGCCAGATATGATGTGGGAATGAACTGCGTGTGTCCCATCGCGCCCGCCCAACTGCCGGTCATTCGTTCTGGTGACACATCGCCGCGTTCAAGGATCTTGAGAGCGGCCATTAACTGCCCTTCGAAAAACTTGCCACGCCGCCCGTCAAAAGCCAGCGTCGACAGGGCCGAGATGACGGGCACATCGCCGCGTCGTTCACCATATCGGCTCTCAAGTCCCCAGACGGCAACGATAACCTCTTTTTCGACACCGTATTTCTGCTCTAGCTGGGACAGCAGACCCGCGTGTTTGCCCAGCATCGACCGCCCCTTGGCAATCCGGTCATCTGACGCGGCGATGGCCAGATAATCCTCGAACGAGCGAACAAATTCAGTTTGGTTGCGGTCACGTTCGACCACGCCGGGCAGGTATCCCACATCACGAAACGCGCGTGTCACGGTTGCCCCGCTGATCCCGCGCGCCGTGGCACGGGCTTTCGCCCCCACGACCCATTGGTCAAACGCCGCATTGGGTGCTGCGCGCATGGCCGATCCTGCGGCGGGGCGCGATGCCATTTGCGTTGCCGCGCCGGATTGGCAAGCTGTCAGCGCTAGGCTGGCAAGACCAAAAGAAATGAAACGTCGCGAATAGTTCATAAACTGTACCTGCTCTTGTTTTCCGGCAAGCTTATAGGGCCGCCGGACGAAGGCAAGAGCCGCTTTCCGTGTTCGGCGACGTCGGCGCAATAACGTAAAAAAAGGGAGCCTGACTGGCCCCCTTCTTTGCTGTGGTTTTTAGCGATCAAGCGCCGCGACGTTGCTCTGGATGCAAACTTGCGCTCAGGATGTTATCTGCTTTGTGGATCACCTGGCTGGCATGACCAACGATCAGCGGGTCAGGGCTTCCTACCAGTTCATGGTCCTTATCCGGGTAGTCGACCGTTGACAGGAAATGTCGCATACATTCAAGGCGCGCGCGCTTCTTGTCGTTCGATTTGATGATCGTCCAAGGCGCGTCCGCGGTGTGCGTATAGAAGAACATCGCCTCTTTCGCTTGCGTGTAGTCGTCCCATTTCGCCAGCGACGCCAGATCAACCGGGCTCAACTTCCACCGCTTCAATGGATCATCCTTGCGACTGTCAAACCGGCGCTTCTGTTCCGTACGTGTGACAGAGAACCAGTATTTATAGAGCCGGATACCCGACCGCGTCAGCATGCGTTCAAATTCAGGAGTTTGACGCATGAATTCAAGATATTCATTCGCGTTGCAAAATCCCATAACCCGCTCAACACCCGCGCGGTTGTACCAAGAGCGGTCATAAAAAACCATCTCGCCAGCAGTTGGGAGGTTCGAGATATAGCGCTGATAGAACCATTGGCCACGCTCTTCATCAGTGGGCTTGTTCAACGCCACAACACGTGCTTCGCGGGGGTTCAGGTGCTCCATGAATCTTTTGATCGTGCCGCCCTTACCCGCGGCGTCGCGACCTTCAAACAGCAAAACAAACTTCTGCCCGGTCTCACCGACCCAGCGCTGCACTTTCAACAACTCGGCCTGAAGCTGAGCCTTTGTGGCTTCGTATTCACGACGACCCAGCTTGACGCGATAAGGGTACTTGCCGTTTTCAAACGTCTGACGAATTTTGTCTTCCGTTACTGTCGGAAAACCACCTTCGCCCTCTGGCAAATCGTTGGGCGATACGACCTTTTGGGCAGCAGGTGCCTTGGCGGCGGTAGTGGTGGGTTTTGCCGGGGCTGCAGATGTACGGGCCTGTTTCGCTGTCATGCGCATTTCTCCTAAAATGGGGTTTCGCAGTTGCGTAGCATCCAAGGCCGATCTGCGCTTTGATCCGAATCAAAGAAAATCCAGTCTGCTCACCGAAAAAGGCCCGCGACATCGCGGGCCAAGTTCTTTAATAATGACTAGCGCCTTAGACCGGGCGATCAACGCGCAATGTGACATGTGCTGTGCCGCGAACCGCCTGCGACCACCGTAGCTGAGCCAGCTTGAAAGTCGGTCCCTGGTTCACCATCACATGCGGGTTGTCCCACACTTGATTGTTGGCCCCATCGCGCAAGTCCCCTTCAATCGTCACGCTGGGAACCGTCCGAGCATTTCCACCGAACGGAAAATAGGCAGATCCATCCATCGTCCACGTCGCGGCCACTGTGTTTTGATTGAACTCCAGCGTCACCGGAGACAACGTTTTCTGGGTCACGCCAGTGAATGCGTTGTTTTCAAAGGTGACGTCTTTCATGCTCCAATAATCCAAACCTGCATGGGTGGTCGACACCCCTTCCACGCGGTCGATCGCGCCAGCGAGCGTGCGGAACGTGTTATTGGTCACATGTAACCCCGAAACATAGTGACCCGTGCCAAAGGGTTTGATCAGGATCCATTTGAACCAAGACGCCACATCATTGGCCGTGAAGATATTGCCGGTAATTGTCATGCCGCCAAACGAGTATTCCGCGCCATGATCCGGAAAGGCGTCATGTTCGTTGTTCCACTCTATGAAACAATTGTCGACGTAGTTGCCGTTCAGCACAGTTTTGTTGTTCTCATAGGTGAACACCATCCCCGCCACACGCGGGCCGTCCGTGACCTCGTCGCCCTGAAACAAGTGGTTGCCCTGTATGATGTGACCCGACCCGTGCAGCACCATCGAGGTGCCCATTCGCTGAAACCTGTTGTCACGGATCTTGGCGTCATTGGCATTCACATTAAACGCGACGGACTGGCGCGATGTGGCAGGCAAGCCCTGCTCGGCTGAAATGAACTGACAACGATCCAGATGGAGATCCTGACACCCGCGCCCCACCGAACTGATACCCCGGTTCTTGGGCTTGATGAAGAAGCAGTCCTGGAACACGAAATTCTCGCCGTCGCGTGGCAGCAGAACGGCTGACGCATGGCTGTTGCACTGAAACTCGACCTCGGTCAGGTTCATCCGGTTGACCTGCGCAAATCCCCCGAAGTCCAGAACATATTTGTGCCGCGTGAACGTATAGGTCTGGTTGGCGGCAGGACCCCACAAGGGTTGGCTCAGCTCAACCTCGGACGCGCCAACGTTGACTGTTTTCACATAGACCTCGCGCCCCACACCAGCGCCTGTAACAACGGAACCAGCCTGGATTGCCGAGATATTGGCGACATTGGTCAGTTTATATGGATTGGCCGGATTGTACTTCGCCGCCGACGACGCGGTTTCGCTGTCCCATGCCGAACCACCGATGACATAAAACTGCCCATTCTTGATCACACGGCGGATCAGAAACGTGTCGGCCGCATCATAAGCAGCCTGCATGTCGATCGGCGCGGTCACATCGATACGCCGGCCGCACATGTCCAAAGTCTCGTGGTCCGAATAATGCAAAAGCGCTTGAAATGCCTTGCGAAAGCCCAACTCCTCGGCACCAAAGCCATCAATATAGGTCGGAAGATCGAAATTGCGGGTCAAAGACAGATAGACATCGTCGGCCATCGTCACCGTGCCTTCAAACCGTATGTCAGCGTGCAACGTCAGGTTCGATCCGATGAGGTAGCTGCCTTCGGGCACCAGGACTGTGCGCCCATTCGCCGCCGCGTCGGCTGCTTCGAACGCGGGTTTGTCATCGGTGATACCGTCGCCCGCAGCGCCGAAATCGCGCACATCGACCCAATCCATCATGTCGCGCAGATAGGCGCCGGTCACATCCTCGACGACCAGATCGTCGATCCGAACAACGCCGCCATTTGACCCGATCAGGTCAAGCCCGACATGGGCGTAAGCCACATCAGCGCCCCAGATCATGTCGACACCGTTTCGGCTGCCCGATCCGATTATGGCGGACACCTCTACCACCTCTCCATAGGCCGTCAACGCCGTCACCGGCCCGGTCTCTAGGTTGCCAACCGCATGCCCACCGCCGGTTTGCGCCGGCCATGTCGCCACGCGCACCGATGGCAGCGGGCCCGAGATCGCTTTAACCTTCGCCGAAACTCGCAAGTAACACCCCTGCTCATAGGGCGTCTGACCCATGTATCGCAGCTTCTGCGTGGTCTCGTTCTTCAACAGCTCCAGACAGCCCGAAAAATCCTGATCCGCCGGCACCAAAGCGGCGTTTCCCGCACCGTCATAGGTCTGCGACCCCGGTGTCCCGTCCTCTTTCGACCAGACCGCCAATCCATCTTCGAATTCGGGGGGCATGAAGACCACCCCATCGGTAAGCGCCTTGTTCATTGATTTCCCTTTCAGATCCAGACATGCAAATCCCCTGAGGCCACGCGACAGTTGCGCGCGCACCGTCACGCTGTGTGCGGAGGGGTGGAAACACCGAAAGAGCTAACAACAAGCGTTTAACGAGCATTAACGGGGGCGTACGCCAGGCAGCGCCGCGCAACAAAAAACGGCGCACCGCGATGGTGCGCCGTTATCTTTGGACAGTTTTGGCTTTCGCCCTATTTCATCAGGTCGCCCGCCAAGCCCTGATCAATCAGGGCAGCGGTTTCGTTCACACCGTAAAGCGCTGCGAAACTGCCAAATCGCGGGCCTTGGCTTGCGCCCAACAGCACTTCGTAAAGCGCTTTGAACCAGTCGCGCAGGTTTTCAAAGCCATGCAACTTTCCCACAGCAAAGACGATGGATTGAAGAAACTCTTCCGACGCATAATCCACCTCGGGCGCCGGATCATCATTGCCCATCTGTTCGTTCTTACGCGCAATCACGTCAAGCGCCGTATCGCCATTGCGGAATGCGGCTGCCAATTCCTCCATTGCGGCACGTTCCTGATTTGTCGGTGCGCGGAAGGTTCGCGCAGGTGCCACGAAGTCTTGGAAGTATTTCACGGCATAACCTGCCGCTGCGTCCAGATCTGGATGGGTTTCGGCCGACGCATCTGGCGCATAGCGTTTGATAAAGCCCCACAATTGGTCTTTGTCATCAGCCGACGCAACAGACGCCAGGTTCAGCAGCATCGAGAAGGGCACCACCATTTTCGATTCCGGCACGTCGCCGCCGTGGATGTGCCAGACCGGATTGTTCAGCTGCGTCTTCAAGTCCTGTGTCGGATAGGCCCGCAACTGTTGATGATACTCATCCATCGCTTTCGGGATCACGTCGAAATGCATCCGCTTGGCCGTCTTCGGCTTGAGATACATGAAATATGCTAGGCTTTCGGTCGAGGCATAGGTCAACCATTCGTCGATCGACACGCCATTTCCACTGGTCTTTGATATCTTTTGCCCATTCTCGTCCAGAAACAGTTCATAGGTGAAATGCTCAGGCGCTGGCCAGCCGAGGATCCGACAGATCTTGTCGTAAATCGGCGTGTTGGTGGAATGGTCCTTGCCATACATCTCGAAATCGACCTCAAGTGCGGCCCAGCGCGCGCCGAAATCAGGCTTCCACTGCAGCTTCACATTGCCACCGGTCACTGGCAGCGTCCACTCGCGCCCATCTTCGTCGTCGAAGGTGATGGTGTGGTTTTCCGCGTTCACTTCTTTCATCGGCACATACAGAACCCGCCCGGTTTCGGGGTGAAGCGGCAGGAAAATCGAATAGGTCTGGCGACGCTCATCGCGCAGGCTGGCCAACATCACCTCCATGATCGCGTCATATTTTTCCACAGCGCGTTTCAGCACCTCGTCAAACTGCCCTGTGCCATAAAACTCGGTCGCTGAATAAAAGTCGTATTCAAACCCAAAAGTATCGAGGAACCGGCGCAGCATGGCGTTGTTGTGGTCGCCAAAGCTGTCATGGGTGCCAAAAGGATCGGGCACCGACGTAAGCGGTTTTTGCAGATGCTCGTGCAAGCTCTCGGCATTCGGGACGTTGCCCGGAACCTTACGCATGCCGTCAAGATCGTCGGAAAAGCAGATCAGTTTGGTCGGGATGTCTGAAATCAACTCAAACGCGCGCTGGATCATCGTCGTGCGCGCAACCTCGCCAAAAGTGCCAATATGGGGCAGACCCGAAGGGCCATAGCCGGTTTCAAACAGTACAAAGCCCTTTTTCGGCGGGGCCTTTTGATAGCGTTTGAGAACCCGGCGCGCCTCTTCAAAGGGCCAGGCTTTCGAACTCATCGCGGCGTCTCGCATCTCGGACATTGGGTTTTTCCTTGTATGGCGCGGATATCTACGGCCGCGCACTTGGTCGCTCTTCTCACTCCCTATTGCGATGTCTGCGCCGGGTCAATATTCTGCACCGCAACAAACAGGAGCATCCAACGTGCAAGACCTTCCCCACTCAATGACCGCCGAGGACAGCTTGATTGCTGTCATGATCGCCGTTTCGGCCTCTGACGAAGAAATTACGTCTGCAGAACTGGTGAAGATCGAAAGTATGGTAAACCACCTGCCGGTCTTTGCGAAATACGATCCCGACCGCATAAAAACGGTGTCCCAAACAGTCTTTGACCTGTTTGGGGTCGAAGACGGCCTTGACGCTTTGTTTGGATTGGTGCGCGAAAACCTTCCAGAGCAATTGTGGGAAACAGCCTATGCGCTGGCCTGTGACGTGGCGGCGGCAGATGGCGAATTGCAAGATCCGGAACTTCGCATTCTGGAAGAAATACGCTACGAGCTGAATATCGAACGCCTTCACGCCGCTGCTATTGAACGTGGTGCGCGCGCGCGCCATATGACGCTCTAACAGCTATCGTGCGGCGCCCAGACCCTGCACGGCTTCCCCGAAAGGACAATTATGCTCGACCAGTTCGACATTACGAAACGCTGGCCGGCGAAAGACGCCAGTGTCATCCAACTTTATTCGCTGCCGACACCCAATGGCATCAAAGCGTCCGCAATGCTGGAAGAAACCGGGCTGCCTTACGAAGCGCATCTGGTGAGTTTTTCGACTGAAGATCAGTTTACGCCAGAGTTTCTGTCGCTAAATCCAAACAACAAAATTCCGGCGATTATCGATCCAAATGGGCCAGATGGTAAGCCCTTACCACTCTGGGAAAGCGGAGCGATTCTGATCTATCTGGCTGAGAAGTCGGGCATGTTGCTGCCAACTGACCCTGCAAAACGGGCCGAAGTCCTTCAATGGCTGATGTGGCAGATGGGTGGCTTTGGACCAATGTTGGGCCAGTTCGGGTATTTTTATGCGTATGCCGGGAAAGAGATCGCGGACCCGCGCCCTCTGGAACGATACAAATCCGAGGCCAAGCGCTTGTTGTCGGTTCTGGATCAACGGCTTGATGGGCGCTCAGTGGTCGCGGGCGACGAATATTCCATTGCCGATATCGCCATTTGGCCATGGGTGCGCGCGCTGTTCACGGGCTACAAGGCGGCTGATGCACTGACGCTGGAAAACTATGCCAATGTTTTGCGCTGGCACACGGAATGTGCGGATCGACCGGCATCGCAGGTTGCTGTGAATATCCCACCCCGCCCCTCATCCTGAATAAAGGTGCTCGACGCCATTCAGGTGCCGTAGGTCAATGCCCAGCGCGACAACAGCTGATGTTGCAGCCAGCGTGACTGGCGGCTCCACCCTTTTGCGCCTTTGGGCCGTTCGCGATCTGCCTTTGGAATGGCCTCGCGGCGGTCCAGATCGGCGGTGAAAATGGCAAATGTGAGCGGCGTGCCATCAGGTGCTGTCAGATACCCTGCCAGCGAACTGACAAAATTCAACGTGCCGGTTTTGGCTCGGATCGAATAGGCGGCGTCGTTGATCGGCCGGCCTTTACGATCAAGCGGCCGCACCTCTTTCATCAATCCACGCAGATACCCATTGGGACCAACGCTACCCAAAGCTTTCACCATGTCATGCGCCGAAACACGTGATCGGTCGCTTAGGCCGCTGTGATCGCGAAACTGAGCGCGCCGTGCGCCCAGATCCGTGTTCATCCAGTCGCTCATGGCTGCACCTGATGCCTCCAGACTGGATGGCGTTTCGCCGCGGGCTGTGCTGGCGGACAAACCTATGACTTCTGCGGTCAGGTTGGTCGAATACTTCAACATACCCCGTGCGACATCCAACAAGGCCCGCGATCGGTGAGCGGCCAGAACTGTGCCCTTAGGTGCGATCGTGCTTACCACGGGGCCAGACAGTCGAATGCCTACGCCACGCGCAAGCACCTGAAAGACTTCCCCGGCATACAGGTCCGGACGACGGACAGGAAGCCAGCGTGAGCCGCCCTTGCCCAACGCGCCCCGCGCAACGGTCCAGCTGTCCACACCCATCGCGTCGTCATAGGTGTATACCGGCCCCTTGCGATCGATAATTTGCATCTGGGCCATCTTGACGGCCGGACGGAACTGATCTGAACGGGCGTCCAGCGCTACATCGAAGCCTTGCCCTGCGCGCTTCCATTCAAAATGCACCCGGTTATAGTTCAGGTTCAGTCCCGATACCGCAGGGTTATAGCCAAGATGATCCGGTTGCCCCGCATCAATCATTCGTTGATAGGGAAGCCGCCCGCCATAAACGATAAAATCGCCCTTCACAGTGGAAACGCCTTTGGCTTTCAGCGCTTTGGCAAGTCCTGCCAGGGCATTCGTATCAAGGGTCGGATCTCCGCCACCCACCAGCACCAAATCGCCTTGGACAACGCCGGCTTCGATCGGGCCGGTTGCAATAATCTCGGTTGCAAAACTATGCTCTAGACCAAGCGCCGAGATACCATAGACGGCGGTTATTGCTTTTGCCACGCTTGCAGGTGGCAACGGAAGCACCGGGCTATGCGACTCCAGTATCAAACCTGTTTTGGCATCCGCCACCACAAAGCCAATCTTGCCGCCCAGATTGGCGTCCGCAATCAGCGCATCTGCTGTCGGGATCGATCGCTTGCTGAAATCAAGGAGTTTAGGCGCGGGCCGGACCGAGCGCTCTGGCGCATTTGCAAATGCCGGACTGGCCAAACTTGCGCCCAGCCCCCCAAGTATTGCACGCCTCGAAATCTCTTTAACCATGTGCCAAGTAAACCTTGCGCGCCAAGTCAGGGCAACCAGATTTATCGTCGAGATCGCGGCCGGTCGTTCAAGACAATCATTGGGCCAATCGCTGGGCTACCAATCGCCGCGCGCTCGTATTTGCGACGAGGAAATATCCACCATGGGAACATTGATCAACGACCAAGCAGGCGCGACCGCGCGCGCCAAAAGACGCGCCGAACGCCCCGGAATCTTTGCGTGCTGAAACCGTTCTGCGGCAGGCGACATTCGAGCCGCCACCCGATCCCCGGGCCGCGCGATGACGCCAACCGGCACGTTTTCCATGATCCATTCCCAACGCTCCCAGCGGTGGAAATCGGCAAGGTTATCTGCGCCCATCAGCCAAATGAACTGCACCCCTGGATACAGCCCCTGAATGGCTTGCAACGTCTCAGCCGTGTAGCGCGTGCCGGTCTTTGTCTCGATGTCCGTGACCGTGACCCGCGGGTGTTGCATCATTTGACGCGCATGTTGCACGCGCAGATCGATCGGCGCAGGACCGTTGGCTTTTAAGGGGTTGCCGGGGGTTACCAGCCACCAGACCCTATCCAGCCCAAACCGCTTAAGCGCCTCTCGGGTGATGTGAACATGGCCGCGATGGGCCGGGTCAAATGACCCACCCAACAGACCTATCACCTGACCTGACCGAGCATATGGCAAGTTATAGCGCATCTGGATTTCTGTGCCCGCAGCGATTGCTCCTGTCCAGTCCTAATCCGTCTCCGAGGAAGCGGCCCACAGATTTGCGGTCTCTTCGCTGATACTGGCGTCAATCGCCGCTCTTTCCTCATCGGTGAAATTCAACCGATCCACCGCGCCGACGCAATCAATCACTTGCTCGGGACGCGATGCGCCAATCAGCGCTGTGGTGATCCCGCCATCCCGCAAGACCCATGCAATAGCCATTTGCGCCAATGTCTGCCCGCGGCTCTCGGCTATATCTGCCAGTGCGCGCAAACTTTTGATCACATTGTCGGATACCAATTCCGGCGCTAATGACTTCCCTTGACTGGCGCGGCTGTCTTGCGGGATGCCCTTCAAATACTTGCCCGTCAGCAACCCTTGCGCCAGCGGTGTAAAGGCAATCGAGCCGACACCGAGCTCCGCCAACGTGTCCTTCAACCCGTCCCGCTCGACCCAGCGGTTCAGCATGTTGTAACTGGGCTGATGGATCAGACAGGGCGTGCCCAGATCATTCAGGATCGCCACAGCCTCGCGCGTGCGCTGGCTGTTATAGCTCGAAATCCCGGCATAGAGCGCCCGCCCCGACCGCACGATATGATCCAAGGCGCCCATGGTTTCCTCAAGCGGCGTATTTGGATCGAACCGGTGGCTGTAAAAGATATCGACATAATCCACGCCCATCCGCTTGAGGCTCTGATCACAAGACGCAATCAGGTATTTTCGGCTACCCCATTCGCCATACGGCCCCGGCCACATCTCGTAGCCCGCCTTGGAACTGATGATCAACTCGTCGCGAAAACCTGCAAAATCGGTCTGTAATATCTCGCCAAACGCTTCCTCGGCGCTGCCCGGGGGCGGGCCATAGTTGTTTGCCAGATCGAAATGCGTGATGCCGTTGTCAAACGCAGCCCGGCATATCGCCTGTTTGGTCGCATGTGGAAAGTCATGCCCGAAATTGTGCCACAGCCCCAAGCTGATTGCGGGCAATTTCAGCCCCGACGCCCCACAGCGCCGATAAGCCATCTTTTCATAGCGATCTTCTACCGGATGATAAGTCATGTGTGCTCCTTCGGGATTGCCCTGCCTCCTTTGTCTGGCTAAGACAATCCGAAGTCAAACACGAGGACGCGCAAAATGGCCGCTTATCAATATGTCTACCACATGGACGGTGTTTCCAAGACCTACCCCGGTGGCAAGAAATGCTTCGAGAACATCCGGCTGAGCTTCCTGCCCGGCGTAAAAATCGGTGTGGTTGGCGTGAACGGCACTGGTAAATCGACCCTGATGCGCATCATGGCGGGCATCGACAAGGATTTCCAAGGCGAGGCTTGGGCGGCTGAAGGCGCCAAAGTTGGCTATCTGCCGCAGGAACCAACGCTGGACGAAAGCCTTGATGTGCGCGGCAATGTCATGCAGGGCGTGGCCGAGAAAAAAGCGATCCTTGAGCGTTATAACGAACTGGCCATGAACTACTCGGACGAAACCGCCGAGGAGATGGCCAAGCTGCAGGACGAGATTGATGCCCAGAACCTGTGGGACCTCGACGCGCAGATTGATGTCTCGATGGAGGCACTGCGCTGCCCCCCAGATGACGCCGACGTCACCAAGCTGTCGGGTGGTGAGAAACGCCGCGTGGCGCTGTGCAAGCTGCTGCTGGAAGCGCCCGACATGTTGCTCTTGGACGAACCGACCAACCACCTCGATGCGGAAACCATCGCGTGGCTGCAACAGCATCTGATCGACTATAAAGGCACAATCCTGATCGTCACCCACGACCGTTACTTCCTTGACGACATCACCGGCTGGATTCTGGAACTCGACCGTGGGTCGGGCATTCCTTACGAGGGCAACTACTCCGCGTGGCTGGAACAGAAGTCCAAACGGCTGTCGCAGGAAGCGCGTGAGGATAAATCCAAGCAAAAAACGCTGGAGCGCGAGTTGGAATGGATGCGTCAGGGCGCAAAAGCCCGTCAGGCGAAGTCCAAAGCCCGGATCAACGCCTATAACGAAATGGCTGGCCAGTCAGAGCGTGACAAGGTGGGCCGCGCCCAGATCGTCATCCCGAACGGTCCGCGTTTGGGGTCCAAAGTGATCGAGGTCGACGGCCTGAAAAAACACATGGGCGACAAGCTTCTGATCGAAAACCTGTCATTCTCTATCCCCCCCGGCGGCATCGTCGGCGTGATCGGCCCCAACGGCGCGGGTAAATCGACCCTTTTCAAGATGCTCACCGGGCAGGAAACACCAGACGACGGCACAATCGAGCTGGGCGATACGGTGAAACTGTCTTACGTCGACCAGTCGCGCGATGACCTGAACCCGAATGAAACCGTGTGGGAAGCCATTTCCGGTGGGGCCGAGCTGATCGAGCTGGGCGACGCGCAAGTTAATTCAAGGGCTTATTGCTCGTCCTTCAACTTCAAGGGCGGAGATCAGCAGAAAAAGCTGAACCTGCTGTCGGGTGGTGAGCGCAACCGCGTGCACATGGCGCGCTTGCTCAAAGAGGGCGGCAACGTGCTGCTGCTTGACGAACCAACCAACGATTTGGACGTGGAAACCCTCCGCGCCCTTGAAGACGCTCTGGTCGATTTCGCCGGCTGCGCCGTCGTCATCTCGCACGACCGCTTCTTCCTTGACCGTATCTGTACCCACATCTTGGCCTTCGAAGGCGACGCCCATGTGGAGTGGTTCGAAGGCAACTTCGAGGATTACGAAGAGGACAAGAAGCGCAGGCTGGGACCGGACGCGCTGGAGCCCAAGCGCTTGAAGCATAAGAAGTTTACGAGATAAGAGAGCGGTCCCGATTTCGGGGCAGTTTTCTTCGGCGTGAGGCACCGGATTTGACTTCAAATCCGCGCTCGCGCATAGGCTTATCTTTATGTTTGGGTGAAATTCGGAGATCTGGATGGCTTTGGGAAGATCAGTTCGTCTATTTTTGGCCGAAGGCACGCCAACCGGAGTGGTAACAGCCGAGATTATTAATTGGACAGGGCATGTTTTGGCTGCGCCCAGAACAAAGCTAGACGTAGCTCTCAAAAGAGAAGAGCTACGGCGAACAGGAATCTACATCCTATTTGGCTCACCAATCGATTCCAGTTTACCCAACGTTTATGTGGGTGAAGGCGACGACATTTCCAAACGGCTTTATTCACACTCGAAAGACGAAGAAAAAGACTTTTGGGACCGATTTATTGCGATCACGAACAAAGACATGAACCTGACGAAGGCACATGTGAAGTACCTTGAGGGAAGACTTATCACGTTACTCAAGTCTGCAAAGAAAAGTGTGGTAACCAATCGAACAGACCCAGACTTTGATCGTTTACCAGAGGCAGATATTTCAGACATGGAAGCGTTCTTGGAAGAGATTCAGTTAGTACTACCGGTTATAGGCGTAGATTTTTTTAGAAAGGCCGGAATTCAGAAAAGCGATACCGAAACTTGGACCTCCAAAACTTCACCAGTATTTGTTCTAGTGCATGAGAAAAAGGGGATCGATGCTGTCGCATCTGAGATCGATGGCGAATTCGTTTTGCAAGCTGGTTCGACAGGCGACCTTAATGAATCAGTATCATTCAAGAACGCAAGTGCCGAAAAAAGGAAACAGGTACTAGCTTCAGGCAGAGCGGAACAAATCGGAGACAACTGCTTTAGGCTGATTGACGACGTAGCCTTTTCGAGCCCGAGCGGGGCATCGGTTTTTCTTTTCGGCACGGCGCGAAACGGTAGAACTGATTGGCTGGTCAAGGGAACCACCCAAACCTATGCCGAATGGCAAGCGAGCCAACTGGACTAAGTACTACCCATTCTCTACCGCCACCGGGATCTCATCCTCATCCAGTGAAAAAAACACATACAACCCTTCGGTTACTTTGTGTTTCGTACACCCGCGTAGACTAGGCCTCTGGCGTGATAGGCATCGAACTGAAGACAAGCAGCATGACCTCAACATAAAGGAACAGCGCGGTGCCCGCTTTGACGGTCGAGGTGAACACCACCACACCATGCCCCCACCGCATACCGGCAATACCAAAACACACGATGCGCTCGGCGTTGATCCCACCTACCTAGCGGGTGAAACAAACACACCGCCAAAGGCAAGATCATGAACCGCTCCTTCCCGACACACGACGAAATCGAAGCTATCCGCCGTCAGGCCGAACAAATGCGCGCTGAAGCCGTTGGCCGCTGGTTGCGCGCCGCCGTGAATTGGATCAAACATCCCGGCTTTGGTCACCGCCACGCCTGACCAGACCCGCGCGCGTCGGGTCGATAACCTGACTTTTCAGTCAACTAGACCCGCGTCGCCTATCGCCATTAGGCTTTCCCCATTAAGAAGAGGGGAAAAGGCTATGAAAAGACGTATTTTTCTGGCGCTGACGGGCGCTGGAATTCTAACCGCATGTGCGCGTCCGGGTGTTGCGAAGCTGGCACCCGGCACCACGCTGATTATCTTGCGGCATGGGGATCGCTCCGGGCCGGACCTGAATGCCACCGGTCGCGCACGGGCGGACGCTTTGGTCGGGGCGATGGACGGTGTCGAAATCGACGCGATCTATGCGCCCAGCGTGCAGCGTAACCTTGATACGGCGCAGCCGCTTGCCACCAACCGCAATCTGCCCATCGACCGCCTGCCTGCCAATGGCATGGCCACGCAGTTGATCACCCGATCCGCAGGCAAAACCGTGGTTTGGGTTGGCAACAAGGGAAACCTGCGCGAGATTTGGGAGGCGTTGGGCGCGGGAGGCGAACCGCCGCTCAATTACGGCGACCTTCATATTGTAACCACCGACAAGCTGGGTGGCTTGCATATTGACCGGCGCCATCACGGCCCAGCCAGCTCGGCTTAGTCCTGCTTCACAGGCACCGGGTTGCCATCGTCATCCAGTGCCACAAACACAAATACACCCTCGGTGACCTTGTGTTTTGACCGACCGCGATCGCGTTCGGACCATGCCTCAAGCGTGATGGACATGGACGTGCGGCCAACCCGAGTAACCTCGCCATACAGGCACAGCACGTCGCCCACTTTGACGGGCGAGATGAATTTCATCGCATCCACCGCCACGGTCGCCACGCGCCCGCCTGCGTATTCCGCGGCCAGCACCCCGCCCGCGATGTCCATCTGTGACAGAACCCAACCACCAAAGATGTCGCCCGCGACGTTGGTATCTTTGGGCATGGCCAGCGTGCGCAGGATGATGTTGCCTTCTGGGGCGGTCTGGGTGTCGCTCATGGGAACCTCGTTCAGGAATAGTCTTTCCCATGGGTAAGCCGCACGCCGACCGGGTGCAAGACGGCCGCAACGTCAGGACGCTTCTGCGACCGCATAAAGCTCGTTCAGCAGGTCCAGTAGCGTTTCCATCTTCTCCTCCCCGAAGCGGTTTTCTAGATCTTCATAGATCGTGGCCGCTTTGCCCGACATCTGCGTGTATTTCGCACAACCCGCCGGGGCGATCTTCACTTTGCGGCGGCGGCCATCGCTGTCGTCCACACGTTCGATCAGCTTGCGTTCCGTCAGATTTTTCAGGATGCGGCTGAGGCTGGGGGGCATCAACACGCAGCGTTCGGCCAATTCGGTGGCGCAGCAGGCTTTGCCCTCGGCCAGCACGCGAATGACCCGCCATTGCTGAACGGTCAGGTCGATCTGGTCCAACTCGTGACGAAAGGGTTTCAGGGTGGCTTCACGCGCGTGAAGCAGCGCGATTGGAAGGGCGCGTTCAAGTTTTCTCATTCCGGTTCCTTTTCGCGGAGGGCCGCGTGGATCGTGCTCCAGCTTTTGCGGCTGAAACGGGTTTCGATTTCCTGAACCTCTAGGCTGAGAATGAAAGGCGTATCGCCCATCTGGGGGCGCAGGGCAGCCTCAACTGCCGCATAAAGCTGGTCGGCGATGGCGTCGCGCGTCGCCTCGTCCCGACCCTGCCCAAGCCTGAGGATCATGTCGAGGAAGTGATACCCGCCTGCCCCGTCGCCGATGGCATCAACATCCGCCTCGAACCCGCGGACGCGGATGCCGCCGATCGGGCAATGCCCGGTTGCGGCCAGCGTGGCGCGCATGGTCTGGGCAAGCGTTGGCATATCCGCCTGTTGACCAAGCCCACGGCTATATTCGAAAGACAGGTGTGGCATGTTCACTCCTTAACACCGGCAGTAAACACTGCGCTTGGGGAAAACGCAATTCATTGCAGGTGCAACAAGTTGCCTCAGGGCGCGACAATGCCCGATGCCAGCCACAAATCAAACTCAGCGAGCACGCGGTTCGAAAACCCATCGTCGTTGATATGGCTGTCCAACTCGATCAGCGTCACATTGTCAGGACAATGGGCACGCAGTTCTTCGATGAAGGCGGCCAAACCGTCGGCATCATGCAGCGGCCCTCCGGGACGGTCCCATTCATTCCCGCCTTCAAGCGGTAAAATCAGGTTAACAGGCCCTTTGGCCCCGGACAGTTGCTTGCACATCGCGCGCGCCATTTCGCGCCGCTGCTCCGGTGTCATCATCACCGACGAGAGGAGCCGGTTATGGGCATGCACCTCTTGCCCCGCAAGTTTTGGCGGCACGTCCTGCCAACCAATGAAATCCACCAAATCATAGCAGCCGATGGACACCATCTGCGGTGTCCCGGACGCCCCCGCATTGGTCATCCGGTCTGGGCCCGCCGAGATCGTAGAGCCCATGATATGATTGCCAAGTTCCTGCGGGGCGAAGTCCAGAACAGCGGCAAAGGCACCCTCGCCCGCAAGGCTTTCAAACGCTCGCCCGCCCATGCCGGTGGCATGAAACACAGCAACTTCAAACCCGCGTTCCTCCAACGCTGGTTTCAGGCTAACCATATATCTTAAAACGGTTTTCCCAAAGCTGGTCATCCCGATAAGGGGTTTTGAAAAGGTGGGTTTCTGGACGGCACGGGCTGCACCCAACACAGCCCCGGCAGCCTGCGACAACGACGCTTTGCAGATCGAGTTCAGACCGTAAAGCCCACCGGCCCACAGGATCATCTGCACATCTGCTGGCAGGCGTTCCGGTGGGATGAGGGGCGAAAAGCTAACGGTCGAAACCACATATTTCGGCACCCCGATCGGCAGTGCCTGACACAGGTCCAGCGCCGCATCAGTGCCCATCGTGCCGCCCAGCACGATCAGGCCATCGAACACACCTTCGCGATAGAGTTCGAGCGCCAAGGCCGCCGACGCCCGCGCCATGATCTGCATGGCGGTGTTCTCATCCCCGCTGTCGATAGCGGCCTGGATGGACGACCCGCCAGCTTCGGCCACGTCATGCTTGGAATAGTCGCACGGCGCGCTGGGATCACCCAGAACCGAGATGTCCATGGTCGCAACCCGTCCACCCTGCCCGCGGATCACGTCCGCGATGTAATTCAACTCGTCATCTTTGGTGTCATACGTCCCGACAACCAGTATTGTTGTGTCGCTCATAGCTGCATCCACGCTGTCTTTAGGTCGAAATACTTGTCAAACGCATGCATCGACTTGTCGTGTCCATTGCCAGATTGCTTGACCCCCCCCAAAGGCACGGTGCCGTCAGCTCCGCCATAGGTATTCACATGCACCACACCCGCCTGAATGTCGCGCACCATGTTATGTGCGCGGCTAAGGTTCGACGTCCAAACCCCTGCAGCCAAGCCGAATTTTGTCGAATTGGCGATCTGCACCGCCTCCGCATCTGACGTGAAGGGTGTCACCGCCAGCACCGGTCCGAACACCTCGTTCTGGGCCACATTGTCCTGCGGCTTCACGCCTTTTAGTACGGTTGGCTCCATGAAATATCCGCCGGTGTCCTCCATGATACGCGACCCGCCCAGCGCGACCTCGGCCCCTTCTGCAATCGCGCGCGAAACAAACTCCAGATTGCCTTCAAGCTGGGGCAAGTTGTTCACGGCCCCAATGTCGGTGCTCAGATCCAACGGATTGCCGACCTTCATGGCCGCCGCATAGCGCGAGAGCGCTTCGACGAACTCGTCATGCACAACCTCTTCGACCAACAGACGCGACCCCGCAACGCAGACCTGCCCCGCATTGCGAAATATCCCAGCGGCCGAGACCTTCGCCGCGAGATCTAAATCCGGCGCATCTGCAAACACCACATTGGGGGACTTGCCACCCAGTTCCAGATAGCAGCGTTTCAGGTTGGAGCGTGCTGAGTACTCCAAAAGCCTGCGCCCGACCCCGCCCGATCCGGTAAACACCATGACATCCACATCCATCGACAAGGCCAATGCCTCGCCCGTCACCGCGCCCGCGCCCGTCACGATGTTCAAAACACCATCGGGCAACCCGGCTTCACTTGCCAGTTGGGCAAGACGCAACAAGGTCAGCGATGCCGTTTCGGCTGGTTTCAAAACAACCGAATTGCCCGCAGCCAGCGCGGGCGCGAGCTTCCAAGCTCCGATCATCAGCGGGAAGTTCCACGGAACAATTGCACCGACAACGCCCACCGGCTCTTTGTGGACAAGGCCCAGAACGTTGCCTGCGGTCGGGGCAATCTCGCCGTAAACCTTGTCCAGTGCTTCGGCGTAATAGCGGAAAGTGCCAGCGGCGGACCCCGGTTCTGCCTTCAACGCCATACCGATTTCGGTGCCATTGTCGCGCACGCCCAGCACTGCCAGCTCCAGCGCGTTTTCCTCGATCAAATCCGCAAGTTTGTGCAGGACTTTCTTGCGATGTGCGGGTGCTGCCCTGCTCCACCGTCCATCGTCAAAGGCCCGGCGCGCAGCCGCCACCGCGCGGTCGACATCCTGCGCAGACGCACGAACAAGTGTCGTCAGCGTCGATCCGTCGATCGGCGAGAGAACATCTTGCGTTTCCCCCGAACCATCTTCCCACGCTCCGTCAATATATAGTTTCTGCGGCGCGACAGGATGGCTGCGAAGCTCGTTGATGCGTGACTGATCTGCCATTCGTCCGTCTTTCTTGCTTTGTAGTCCAGCCAGACCCGGCGGAAATGCAGGATCAGGACCAGAACGATCATTCCAAATAGGATCGCCGCGATCGGACGATCAATGAAGTCGAGCGGGGATTTCACCCGCGCCATGGCGCTGCGCAGCTTCACTTCCATGATGCCACCCAGCACCATGCCCAGCACGATGGGAACTACGGGAAGCTGCATCCGCTTCATGATGAACCCAAAGATGCCGAAGCCCGCCGCCAGAATGCAGTCGGTGAACGAGTTGCGAAGGCTGTAGACACCGACGAAGCTGAGGATCAGGATGCAAACGCCAAGAAACCGGTTGGGGATTTTCACAACCTTGATTAACTGGTTGGTCGCGAC
This sequence comes from Aliiroseovarius sp. M344, assembly GCF_025140835.1. NCBI lineage: Bacteria > Pseudomonadati > Pseudomonadota > Alphaproteobacteria > Rhodobacterales > Paracoccaceae > Aliiroseovarius > Aliiroseovarius sp. M344. The sequence continues at coordinate 1,226,795 of NZ_CP081153.1, read as the reverse complement.
GAGCAGGAAGATCACCACCAGAACGTTTAGGATCAGAAGTGCCAGGTAAAGCGCGACCACAAAATCCATCTCGTTCTGGAACAGTTGCGGGCCGGGGATCACGTTATGGACATAGAATACCGACAGCATCATCGCCGTCAGCGCCTCGCCGGGAATGCCAAGCGCGAGCAATGGAACCATCGCGGCGGCAGGTACAGCATTGTTGGCGGTTTCCGCAGCGATCAATCCTTCTGACGAACCATGCCCGAAATCTTCGGGCCGTTTCGAGGATTTCTGCGCATAGGTGTAGGACATGAACTGCGCCGTAAACTCGCCCACGCCAGGTATCATCCCCATGATCACGCCAAATCCCGCTGACACGCCAGCAATGCGCGGGTGGCGGGCAAGCTCGCGAAACCCTTGAAAGAAGCTGCCTTTCAGTTTGGTTAGGCGCACCTTTTCGTCGTCTCCGTGCAGCAGCGTGAAGGCCTGCGACAAGGCAAATAACCCAAGCACCACTACGATCAGGTTGACGCCGCCCGACAGCCAGCTTTGGTCGAACGTATAGCGTTTTGAATAGCTGGCAGAATGCAGTCCTATGGTGTTCAGCCAAATGCCAAAACATGCCATCGCAGCCGCGATCAATGAATGTTTGCGGTGCGCCGTCACCACCAGAATGATGCCAAGGAGTGCTGCCAGAAAAATCTCTCGGCTGCCAAACATCGGGGCGACCTTGGCCAGCACCGGTGCGAAAAAGATCAGGCACATCACCGAAAAGATGCCGCCGAAAAACGACGAGCTGTAAGCCAGCGACAAAGCGCGCCGCGCCTCGCCTCGTGTGGTCATCGGAAAGCCGTCATAAGTGGTCAACGCATTGACCGCTGTGCCGGGCGTGTTGATTAGGATTGCCGGGATCGACCCGCCATACATCGAGCTGCCATAGATGCCCAACAGCACGGTCAGCCCAACAATCGGATCCATTGAGAAGGTTGCAGGCAGCAAGATCGCAATCGCCACGGCGGGACCGACACCGGGGATTGCCCCGATCATCACGCCACCAACCGACCCGACCAAAAGCGCCAGCACAACATCCCAGCGCGCCAGATAAGAAGAGCTGGCCTGAACCTGAGCAAGGAATTCAAAAATCAGGTCCATGGGCCCCTCAGAAATGCAAGATGAAGAATGAACGCAGCGCGCCCGGCAGGTACTCATACAGCGCTGCGCCGGGAATTTTCACCTGCAGGAAGCTTTTGAAGACCAAAACGACGATGAAGGCGAAGATGACCGCGGTCCAAAGCATCAACCTGTCTCGATAGCCGACCCGCCAAGTCAAGATCGGTGCGAAGGCCAGTGTCACAGGCAGATAGCCGATAAAGGGAACCAGAAAAACATAGGCCAGAAACCACGCGGCCCATTCAAACACTGACGCCCAGACTTTTGCCTCGCGACGGTCGGTCCAGTGCTGGTAAAGCCACGTCACCCGGATGGTCGCCACCAAAAACACCATCGGTGCTGCGGCCACCGGACCCAGCCAAAGGGAAAAGCCGACGGCCAAGACCGCCCAGAACAGGCTTTCCGCCCATTGCAGCCAATCTGCCTCGCGCATCCAGCGTGGCAGGCGTCGCGGTTTGCGCGGCAGATGCCAGAAATGCAGCGCCGTGAAGATCACCATGCCGCCAACGCCAATTGCAGGCCAGAACCTTGGCTGGGCAAAGAAGTCTTTCCCCTGCAACCATTTGGTCTGACTGCCTATCGAAGCGATCAACAGCGTCGCGCAGATCAGGAACAAGGCCGCAAACAGCACTTGGCCCCGTTGCGGCCTGTCCGGATGTTCGGAAATCTCTTCGCTCATGCCTGCCCCCGACAAGAAAACAGGGCCGGACAATGCCGGCCCTGATCATAAAGAATTATTCGAGGATCTTGCCGATCCGTCCACCCGTTTCCTGATCGGTTGCGATACGTGCGGCGGACGCCTCTGCATCCATCCAGTAAACCAGCGCGCCGGTTTCCTTTGCAACAGCCTGAGCGCGTTCGCTCATCACGGTTTTCTGCGCGACGGCAGCAATCTTCTCGCGCACATCGGCGGGCGTGTCCTTGGTTACAAACAGACCGTTCCAAAGCGCGATGTTCAGGCTTTCGTCCAGTTCGCCAATGGTGGGCACATCCGGGATCAGGCTGATGCGTTCATCCGTCACGGCCATCAGCACCTTCACGGTATCAAGGCAGGGCAGGATCAACTGCAACGTGGTGTTGATGACATCCGCGTCCCCTGATGCAAGCGTGTTGCAATCGAGCGCGTCGAACGCTGCATCCGACCCCCAGCCAAAGCCTGCGTTGATCGCATAGGCTTTCGTAACCTGCGTGGGCGTCAAAACGTCACCGAAATGGCCCAGCGCAACATCGTTTTCTTGCGCATAGGCGGCAAGTTCTTCCATCGAGCTGTAGGGGGCATCCATGCTGGTCGCGATGACAAAAGGATAGGTCAGGAAGATGCCGATCGGGTCGAACTTGGCCGGCGTCAGTTCGTCAATGCCGATCTCATGCCCAATCACCGACACGGCAGGCACAAAGCTTCCGATCGTGTAGCCATCTGCCGGGGCCGTTGCGACGTCGATCGCGCCGGGGAATGGACCACCGCCCCCACCAGGTTTGTTCACCACGGCCGCCGACACGCCGTATTCCGCCTGAAAGTCTTCGGCAATCATGCGCGTCAGCACGTCTTCCAGATCGCCCGGAGGCCACGGAACGATAAAGCTGACGGGCTTTTCCGGGTATTCCGCCAGCGCCGGGCCAGCAAGAACCGAAGCTGTCAGCGCTACAGCCCCCACAAGAATGGATTTGGTATTCATGACGATCTCCCTATTACGTCGTGTTCGCGATTGCATCGGTTCATTATATGAACCATCGGTTTTAAATTAGATTGACAGACAGGGGTCATTGCTGTCAACAAAACAATGAACATGCGAACTAATTTTACGTGCCGGGCGATTGCCCTCTGCCGGTCTGATGATGGAACCACGAATGGGAACAACATCCAAAGCCCTGTCATTGCTGAATTTTTTCAGTCGCGCGACCCCACAGGTTGGGCTAAGCGATCTTGCGCGCTTGTCTGCGATGAATAAGGCGACAGTTCATCGTTTACTGGGCGAACTCGCAGCACATGGATTCGTTGAACAAGTGGGATCAGGTCGCGAATACCGCCTTGGCCCGGCCTTTCTGCGCCTCGCCGCGTTGCGCGAAAAAAACGTTCCGATGCGCGATGTGGCGATGACCCAGCTAACGGATCTCAGTGATGCCACCGGCGAAACATCGCATATGTCGCTGTTGAATGGCGACGTCCTTTCGAACCTCGCTTATGCCTATGCCTCGCGTCATGGCACCATGGTGATGATGGAAGATGCCGAAGTGTTGGAACTCCATTCGACTGGCTCTGGCTTGGCGGTTCTCGCCCATTCCCCCAAATCGTTCATCGACGAGGTTCTGGCCCAACCGTTGGTCGCGCGCACGCCGCAAACACTGACAGATCCGGACTCGATCCGCGCCTTGCTGCCAAATATCCGCGAAGCTGGCATGGCAATATCAATCGGCGGGTTTGAAGAGGACGTAATATCGCATGCTGCGCCGATTTTTGACGCCCGTTCGACCTGCATCGGCGCAATGGCCGTGGCCGCCCCGGTTTCCCGCATGACAGAGGCGCTTCAGGCAGTGATCCAAAACCAGTTGATGGCCCGCGCCCGGCAAACAACACGCATCTTAGGTGGGTTTCCGCCTGATACTTTTCCAACATTTGAACAGCAGGTGACGCTGCAGATAGAGGCTTAAGATGAAAGATTCCAACTTTCTGAAAGAAAAGAATGCGCGATCGCTCTGGCATCCGATGACCCACCCAGCAGATAGTCTGGCCAATCCGCCGACCATCGTCACTGGGGCGCAGGGGGTCCGGATCACCGACGTGGACGGGCACGAAGTGGTCGATGGCGTCGGCGGGCTGTGGAACGTGAACCTCGGCTTCTCGTGCCAACCTGTAAAAGACGCGATCGCAGCGCAGTTGAATCAGCTGCCTTATTACTCGACCTTTCGCGGCACCTCGAATGACAAGGTGATTGAGCTGTCCGAGATGCTGCGCGACTTCTTCGCGCCCGACGGGTTAACACGAGCATTTTACACCTCGGGCGGATCGGACAGCGTTGAAACCGCGTTGCGTCTGGCGCGGCAGTATCACAAAATCCGGGGCGAACAGGGGCGCACGAAGTTTCTGAGCCTCAAAAAAGGGTATCACGGCACCCATATGGGTGGCGCGTCGGTCAACGGAAACGCCAATTTCCGCACCCAGTATGAACCGCTTCTGCCGGGTTGTTTTCACATCCCCGCGCCTTACACTTATCGCAATCCATTCAATGAGACTGCCCCGGAAAAGCTGTCACAGCTTTGCCTGCAGGCTTTAGAGGACGAAATCGCGTTTCAGGGCGCTGGCACAATCGCGGCCTTCATCATGGAGCCTATTCTGGGCGCGGGCGGCGTTATCCCACCCCATGAAAGCTTCATGCCTGGCGTGCGCGAGATATGCTCGAAACACGGTATCCTGCTGATCGCGGATGAGGTGATCACCGCATTCGGCCGCACCGGCGGGTGGAGCGGCAGCCGGTATTGGGGCGTCCAGCCTGATTTCAGCTGCACCGCCAAAGCCATCACCAACGGCTATTTTCCGTTTGGCGCGGTGATGATCGCCGACCATCTTGTCGATACGTTCGAGAAGGACACGACCGGCAAAGCCGCAATCGGTCATGGCTACACCTATTCAGGCCATCCCGTAGGCGCCGCGGCGGCCATTGCCTGTTTGAAGGAAACCCTGCGGCTGAAGGTCAACGAAAACGCTGCTACGCGTGGGGCAGAGCTGTTTGCTGGGCTCCAAAAAATAGGGGAGTCAAATGACATCGTCGGGGATGTTCGCGGCGGCCACGGTTTGATGTGCGCGCTTGAGCTGGTTTCGGATCCCTCAACCAAAGACCCCATCGACAAAAAGACGGTCAACACCATCCAAGAGGCCACTTATCAGAACGGCGCGATGATCCGCGTGTCTGGTCCCAACATCATCCTGTCGCCGCCTTTGGTGATGACATCCGAAGATGTGCAAACCCTTTTGACCGCTTTGGAAAAAGGGTTCGCGGCAGTGTGACCGTCGCGCCGCCTTGTCAAAAGCCGCCCTGTGGGGCGGCTTTTTCGTTCAGCGATGTTGATCGATCAAAACAGGGGTCCCGTCCGGGTCAATCACGACAAAACTGGCTGGTCCATCATCGCCCCCCTGCTCTTGCGTGATCTCAAGCCCCGCCTCTTTCAGGCGCGCCTTGATCTCGCGCACGTCTTCAAAGGGGTCGACGTTGCCAGCAGATTGATCCCAGCCGGGATTGAAGGTCAGCATGGTCCCATCAAACATCCCCTGAAACAGCCCGACAAGCGTGTCACCGTTCTTCATAATTAGATAATTGTGGTCCTCGGTGCCTGCGTATTTGGTGAAGCCAAGCGCCTCATAAAAAGTGCGGGATTTGGCAAGGTCTTTTACCCCAAGACTGATTGAAAATGCGCCAAGCTGCATAGTGTGATCCTCCATTACATCGCTGGAGGGTATCACATTTCTGCAAAATCAGAGCGCCACTGGCACAATCAACCTGAGCCCATCCAGATCATTTGAGGCGTCAATCTGGCAGGACAGCCGAGACGCCGCGGTCACTTCGCCGTCCGCCATCTCCAACATGGCTTCTTCGAAATCTCCCATCTCGCCGGTTCGAATAAGCCAGCCCGCGTCGACGTGAACATGGCAGGTGGCGCAAGACAGCGACCCACCGCATTCACCCTGAATGCCTGAAACATTGTTGGCCACGGCAGCTTCCATCAGGTTGACGCCTTCGTTAACGTCAGCCACAACTTCCTCGCCCCCAGGCAAGACCCAGGTTACTTTCATCTCAACTCTCCTTGTTCTTTCCGTGTGTTAGACGAAGTGCACGTAGAAATCCCGAAGCCCGTCCCCTTCAAGGTCACGGGTTTTTATGACTTCCTTACGCTTCATGAAAATGTGGTTGTCGACCAGCAGTCGGCCGACCTTGTCGCCCAGCACCTGATCAGCTTCGAGATCATCCATCGCGCGCTTCAGATCGACGGCGGTTCCTTCACGGGCATCTGTGCTGTCAAACCCGTCACCGGCTTCCATCGGGCCTAGGTCATACCCGTTCTCAACTCCGAGAAGAGACGCCTGCAGAACAGCGGCGACCGCCGTGTAAGGGTTGGCCGTGGCGTCTGCCATCCGGTGTTCCAGCCGCGACTTCGGCCCGCCTTCGCCCGATATCCGGGTCGTCACGTTGCGATGATCCCCGCCCCAGTTTCGCCAGTAGCCGGACAGCGATCCGGGTTGCAGGCGCTGATAGGAATTCGAGGTCGGCGCAACGAGGCCCGACAGGCCTTTGTGGTGGTGCATCAAGCCTGCGATACACCCCCGCGCCAAATCGTTCATGTTCTCAGGTCCACCCACCGGACCATTTTCCAGCGCGTTGCGCCCCTGTTCATCCTGAAAGCTGAAATTGATATGCATGCCAGACCCGCCTGCCTCGGCAATCGGTTTTGGCATGAAGGTCAAGACTAGCCCGTGTTCCAAGGCGACCTCGCGCGCCATCTGGCGGAACAGAACGATGTCGTCGAGCTGCTTCAATGCTTCATCGAATGTCAATGTGAACTCGAATTGCGGGCTGTCATATTCGGCCGTGAACATATCGACGTTGAAGCCCAGATTGTCCGCACGCTCCCACAGATCATCGGTGAACCTGAGCGGATCTGAGAACGGGCCAGTCCCATAGACCACGCCACCGGGCGCATCATAGGGCACAAGACGCCCGACCTCATTGGCCATCAGGGCATAGCATTCCAGCTCGATCCCGATCATCGGCTTCAGGCCCCGCGCGTCCCACGCAGCGATGGCGCGTTTCAGTGCCTGACGTCCGCACAGCTCCAGCGGCGCGCCGTTCTGATCGTAAAGATCACCAATCACGATTTTAGTAGAGCTTTCCCAACTGTCGCGGATGTCGGCCTCGCGCCAACGCAGTTCCATATCGGGTAAGCCCTCTTTCATCATAGCGCCGGGGGCATCCAGAAGGTCTTTGTCGTAATGCACCCCGAAGGTCGACCGACAAAAGCGCGTTTCGCCATCCTCGATCTTGTGATTGGGCAGATATTTGCCACGCAGAATGCTCAGGTGATCGCACCAAAGGGCGCGCAGTCGATCTTTCATCTAACCTCCCTACCCGGCGTCTGCCGGGACCGCCGCATTTCACGGGGCTATTTGGCCTGCATGGTGACAGGCAGTTCTTTTATGCCACCAACAAAGTTGGACCGCAGGAATTTGTGATCCCCTGCTGGTTCGACCAGTTTGACGCGTTTTGCGAGTTCTTCAAACAAAACCCGCACTTCCAGACGCGCCAAATGCATTCCTAGGCACACATGCGGGCCGCCCTGCCCAAAAGACATGTGCCGATTGGGACTGCGGTGAAGGTCAACGCGATTGGGATCATCAAATACGTTTTCATCCCGGTTGGCCGAGATCCACCAATACAGCACCTTGTCGCCTTCGCGGATGGTCTTGCCGTGAATCTCGTGGTCACAGGTCGCGGTGCGTCGGAAATACAGCGCCGGCGTTGCCCAGCGGATGATTTCGTCCGGCGCGGTGCCCCAAACGTCGCCACCTTCCTGCATCTGGCCCAGAAGTTCCGGCTGGTGGCACATGGCCTGAATGCCGGCGGCGATCGAATAGCGCGTGGTGTCATTGCCTGCCGCCACCAGAAGGCAGAAGAAATTGCGAAACTCTTGCTCTGGCATGACGTTGCCGTCCTTGTCAGGTTGCAAAATCATATGCAGAACGCCATCCGTGTCGCCTTCGCGTTCCTTTCTTGCCAGAAGTTCGCGGGCATAGTCGAACAGCTCGGCCCCGGCCGGGCTGTTAAATGGCATCATGCGGTATTCATCGGTTTGCATCTTGTCCAAGACATGGTCAGTGAAATCCGGATCGGTGTTTGCAATCAGCGCATCACCCTTTTCGACCAGCCATGGCAGGTCTTCATCCGGCGTGCCGAGGATTCTGCCCAACATCATCATCGGCAACTGGCGCGCAATGACCTTGGTCGCATCAAAAGTGCCCTTCTCAAGCGCGGCGTCCAGAATGGGGTGACACAGATCGCGGATTTGTTGCTCGAACCCTGCCACGACCGGGCGCGAAAACGCCTTGCCTACCTTGACGCGGGTTTTCATATGTTCGGGCGGATCGGTTTCCTGAAAGGTGCGCCGCGCTAGGTATTCCTCGTAGGACTGGTCCTCCATTCGGATACCTTGCGCCGAGGACATCACCTGATAATTCCGGTTCAACTCGGTAATGTCGGCGTGGCGCACGATATTCCAGAAGCCCTTGCCGCCCTCCCAATCCGTCCAACTGACCGGTTCGTCCCGTCTCAGGCGCGCAAACGTATTGTGCGGCGCTCCGTTCACAAAAGTGTCGTGGCTGGACAGATCGGCAAATCCGTCGTCATTAGGGGTCCAGACCGTCATGCGCGCCTCCTTGGCTGATATGCGGTTGTATGTTGCGCGTCTTAAAATATATTATAGAACATGTTAAATATGTAAAGCGGGGAAATCATGCGTATCGCGATCTTGATGACCAACACGGATGAAAGCGAATTTGCCCAACAACATCCGAAGGATGGCAAGAAGTGGAGCAATCTGCTTGGCCCGAAACGCCCGGATTGGGAGTTCACGGTGTATTCTGTGAAAGACGGTGATTTCCCGGAAGATGAGTCGGCGTTTGACGGGTGGATCGTGACCGGCAGCCCCGCCTCCGTGCGCGATGATGCACCGTGGATCGCGCCCTTATTGGATCTTATCACCCGCATTGAAGCGTCAAAAAAGCCGCTCTTCGGCGCCTGCTTCGGGCATCAAGCCATCGCGCTTGCCCTTGGTGGTGAGATCGGACAGAACCCGGACGGCTGGGTCTTTGGCTCGGTCGAGATCGAGGCGACGGCCCGCCCACCCTGGATGGAGGCGCGGCGGTTCTGGCAATATGGCGCGCATATCGAACAAGTCACCAAGCTGCCCCAAAACGCCCAGATTGTGTTGCGCCATGACGGCTGCCCTGTCGGCGGATTTGTGATCGGCGACCACGTGTTCACCACCCAAAACCACCCTGAAATGACCCACGACTTCATCGCAGCCCTGATCGAGGAGCTGGCCACCAGCAAACCTGCTGACGTGATCGAAAAAGCCCGCGCCTCGTTGCCCCTGTCTGCGGATAATGGCCTGTTCTCTGACTGCATCATTCAGTTTTTCGAACACGAGCGTGCAACGTAACGGGCGGTTTATCCAAGCGCTGCCAGAAGATCCATTACCGTCACCCGGTCAAAGTGAACATGGCGGACCATCAAGGCTTCGGCCTCGTCCGCTTTATGTGACAGTATCAGGTCAGCAATCTCGCGGTGTTCACGCGCACTTTGCGCAATCGCGCCGGGATGGGCATAGCGCGCACGATAATACGCCAGCAACTTGCGGGCATTCATCTTGATCATATCCAGAAGGAACGGATTGCCGGACGCCTCGCCCACCAGTTTGTGGAACTCGATATTAAGCGCATAGTACCCATCAAGGTCGCCGTCACCCTTGTTCTTCGCATGCGCTTCGCAGGCCGCGACGACCTCATTCAGAGGCCCTGCCAATTGTGATGGCATGCGTCGTGCCGCCAAACCAGCCGCCTGCCCCTCCAGCCGGGCATGAACCTCAAGTATCGCTAAGAATTCCTCGAGCGAGGGCTTGAACAGAACTGCCCCCTTGCGTGGCTGGCGCATGATCAGGCCCATTGCCTCAAGCCGCAACAACGCCTCGCGCAGCGGCGTGCGGGACACACCATATCGGGCAATCAGCGCGTTTTCGTCGATCGGATCGCCGGGGTTGAGTTCGCCGCGGTCAATCCCCATCAGGATCGCATTCAATACTGTATCAGTCTGTCCAGCCATGATGCGAGTTAAGCAAATCCAGCAATAAAATCCAGCCCTTGCCCCTAACAAGCGCCAAGCCTGCAACGAATTCAGTCCAATCATCCGGCACAGGATCGCGAAATCGCCAATTCTGGACATAAAACAAGATCGCGCTGGCCCTATTTTCAAGGCTCAAAAATGCGATCCTATTTTTGATCAAAGATTCTTTGTTCCCCGGCTTCGCGCTCTGGGAACACGCAGCGTTGGAGGAAACGATGGACGGCGCACTCAAAGAAAACGACATTTCGCATGTGGTCGAGGCTGACAAGGCCCATGTCTGGCATCACCTGACCCAGCATAAGCCATTCGAGACGAGCGATCCGCGGATCATCGTAGAAGGCAAAGGCATGCGCGTATGGGACCAGAACGGCAAAGAATTTCTGGATGCGGTCTCGGGCGGTGTCTGGACGGTTAACGTGGGCTATGGCCGCGAAACCATCGCAGATGCAGTGCGCGACCAACTGGTCAAGCTGAACTACTTCGCAGGCTCGGCCGGGTCGATCCCCGGCGCGCTGTTCTCGGAAAAGCTGATTTCGAAAATGCCGGGCATGAGCCGCGTCTATGTGACCAACTCGGGCTCAGAGGCAAACGAGAAAGCCTTCAAACTGATCCGCCAGATTGCGCATAAGCGTTACGGCGGCACGAAAACCAAGATCCTCTACCGTGAACGCGACTATCATGGCTCGACGCTGGCCACGATGTCGGCAGGTGGTCAGGATGAGCGCAACGCGCAATACGGCCCGTTCGCACCTGACTTCATCCGCGTTCCCCACTGCATGGAATATCGCAAGGAAGAGCTTGGGCTTGGGCATTTGTCCGGCGCCGAATTCGGCCGGGCGGCAGCTGACGCGATCGAAGAGGTCATTTTGCGCGAAGGAGCCGACACGGTCGGCGCCCTGTGCCTTGAGCCAATCACCGCAGGTGGTGGTGTGATCGAAGCGCCGGAAGGTTACTGGGATCGCGTTCAGGAAATCTGCAAGAAATACGACATCCTGCTGCATATTGACGAAGTCGTCTGTGGGCTGGGCCGCACCGGAACCTGGTTTGGATATCAACATTACGGCATCCAGCCGGATTTCGTCACCATGGCGAAAGGTGTGGCCTCAGGCTACGCCGCGATCGCCTGCTGCGTCACGACCGAGAAGGTCTTTGAGATGTTCAAAGACGACAGCACTGATCCGATGAACTATTTCCGCGATATCTCAACCTTCGGCGGCTGCACCGCCGGACCGGCTGCCGCACTTGAAAACATGCGGATCATCGAAGACGAAGGGCTGCTGGAAAACACCATAGCCATGGGTGCGCGCATGATGAGCAATCTGGAAGCGCTGATGGAAAAACACAGCGTGATCGGCGATGTGCGTGGCAAAGGTCTGTTCCTCGGCGTTGAACTGGTCAAAAATCGCGACACCAAAGAGCCGGTCAGCGAGAAAGAAGTCGGCGCGGTCGTCGGAGACTGTGGTGCGCAAGGTGTCATAATCGGCGCGACCAACCGGTCAATTCCCGGCAAAAACAACACGCTGTGCTTCAGCCCTGCGCTTATCGCGACGGCTGATGACATTGATCGCATCACCGAAGCAGTGGACAAGGCCCTGACCAAGGTTTTCGGCTAAACCTCTCGCCCAAGCCGCATAAAGACGATAAGAACGGGCCGGTGCAACGGCCCGTTTTTTTTGGCCGTATGACGCCCAAGACTGGACAGAACCAAAGGAAGTATCATGTGGCCAGAGCCGATAAACCTGACCGGTCAACACGTCCGACTTGTCCCGCTTCATGCAGATCACGCGCCTGCTCTGAAAGACGCTTGTGCAGAGGGTGATCTGCACCGTCTTTGGTATACTGCTATCCCAGCACCAGACGCGATGGAGGCAGAAATTGACCGCCGTCTTGGGCTTCAGGCCGAAGGGTCAATGCTGCCCTTAACCGTGTTGTTACCGGATGGCACCCCGGTTGGCATGACCACATATATGAACATTGACGCGGCCAATAAACGGCTCGAAATCGGTTCAACTTGGTATCGGATTTCCACCCAACGCGGACCACTGAACACCGAGGCCAAGCGCCTTTTGTTGTCGCATGCCTTTGAGACGCTGGGCTGTATCGCGGTTGAGTTTCGCACCCATTTCATGAACCAGCAAAGTCGCCGGGCAATCGAACGGCTGGGCGCGAAGCTTGACGGAGTTCTGCGCAGCCACTCCCTTGGCCCGCAGGACACCATACGTGACACCGCCGTCTATTCGATTATCGCATCGGAATGGCCGGCGGTGCGCGCGAACCTGTCCTGGAAGCTGGCTCAACCACGCGCATAACGGCCAGTTCACACCAATGTGCACCTGCCTGGATGCACAAACACTAGACTTTTCGACTTTTTGTTCTATATTTGTTCTCATGTGCTGAACATTGATCAAACCATGAACAGGAGGACCGAACATGCACGCTGCCCGCACATTGCCGCCGACTCCGAAACAGGTCGATTATGCCCGTCAGATTGCCGCCCGTTTGGGCGCCAGCATACCGGCGGACAAGATAAGCGACCGTGCAGCCCTGTCAGGCTGGATTGGTGAACATCAGACCCGCTTGAAATCAACCGCCACACGCTCCCGCGACAGCCGGGCCACATCGCGTCAGGTGGCATTTGCCGAACGCATTGCGCGGGCAAAGCGACGCGCAATTCCCGATGAATGCTTTCGGGACGCCGGCCTGATGTCTGCGTGGATATCGTCCAACCGCTAAGGCTAGCCGTAAGTCCAGATTGCGCTGGATCTAAGTCCACGTTAGGGTTGTCGACATGGCAGCACCCGTAGAAACCTTTTTTCTGGATCAGGACGCGCAAGGCACCCTGCAGGCCCAGATACAGCAGATGATCGCCGAGGCAATCTTGTCCGGTCGATTGCCGCGCGGCGAAAAACTACCCTCCACCCGCCGCCTGTCCGCCCATCTGGGCGTCAGCCGGATAACAGTGACGCTGGCTTATACCGAGCTTCAGGCCAATGACTATCTGATGTCCAAGGGGCGCAGTGGGTTCTATGTGTCTGAAAATGCGCCGGAACCCCCGACTTTCAAACTGCACAAACGTGGCGAAGACACGGTCGATTGGCATCGCGCCATTGGCACCAGTTTCACCGGAGGCAGCACCCCAACAAAACCGCTGGAATGGCGGCGGATGAAGTATCCGTTCATTTATGGACAGGCTGACCCGACCTTATTCGACCACAACGCTTGGCGCCTGTGTGCGTTGCGGGCCTTGGGTCAAAAAGATCACCCGGCCATGATGCGGGATTACTATGATCAGGATGATCCACAACTGACCGAATTCATCGCGCGCCACATCTTGCCGCGCCGTGGTATTCAAGCACGCCCTGAAGAAATCCTGATCACGCTGGGGGCCCAGAATGCCTTGTGGTTGTCGGCGCAAGTGTTGCTGACACAGCGGCGCACTGCGGCCATTGAGGACCCGTGTTATTATTCGCTTCGCGATATTCTGATGCAAAGCCGATGCCACCTGTTGAAGATCCCGGTGGATCGCGACGGGCTGCAACCCGCAGCGTTACCCGATGGAATCGACGTCATCTATTCCACGCCAAGTCATCAAAGTCCGACGACAGCCACGATGCCGCTTGATCGACGCAAAGCGTTGCTCAAACGTGCCCGAGAATTGGAGGCCGTGGTGGTCGAGGACGACTATGACTTCGAGATGTCCTTTCTCAAGCCGCCCTCGCCCGCCCTTAAATCTCTGGATCGCGAGGGGCGCGTTATCTATGTCGGCAGCTTCTCGAAATCGCTGTTTCCGGGGTTGCGACTTGGCTTCCTTGTCGGCTCGGAACCCTTCATCCGCGAAGCGCGCGCCTTGCGTTCCGCCGTGTTGCGCCACCCACCCGGGCTGATCCAACGCACTGTCGCCTATTTCCTGTCGCTGGGTCACTATGATGCCCTTATTCGACGGATCGGATCAGCCTATCACGAACGGCGCGATGTGATGAACAAGGCGATCGAGGAAACCGGGCTGACCATTGCCGGTCGCGGCGTTTTCGGCGGATCAGCGTTTTGGATGCGCGCGCCAGCCGGGGTCGACACACGCACGCTGGCAGCTGTCTTGCAAGAGAAAGACGTGATGATCGAACCCGGCGCGCCGTTCTTCGGAGACGATGCCCCGCCAACGAACTTTTATCGGCTCGCTTACAGCTCAATTCCGGCATCGCGCATTCCCAAAGGGATATCGTTGATTTCCGAGGCCATCGCCGCCGCACCCATTTCTGGCGTCAAATAGCCCAAGCATCTGGCCCTATAGAACACCCCCTCGCCTGCCTAAGAATAGCTTCAACAATTGACACGTCCGGGCACTGAAATGCCGGGGACGCCTGTAATCACTAAGGGAGCGCACCTGATGAAAATGACCACGGAAGAAGCCTTTGTAAAGACGCTTCAATTGCATGGAATTGAGCATGCTTTTGGCATTATCGGTTCTGCCTTCATGCCCATTTCCGACAATTTCCCCGCTGCGGGCATCCAGTTCTGGGACTGCGCGCACGAGGGTTCAGGCGGCATGATGGCCGATGGTTACACGCGCGCCACCGGCAAAATGAGCATGATGATTGCCCAGAACGGCCCCGGCATTGCGAACTTCGTGACCGCCGTCAAAACCGCCTACTGGAACCACACGCCACTTTTGCTTGTAACCCCGCAGGCCGCCAACAAGACCATTGGTCAGGGCGGATTTCAAGAAATCGAACAGATGAACATGTTCGCTGATTGTGTAGCCTACCAAGAGGAAGTCCGTGATGCGTCGCGCGTGGCTGAGGTTCTGAACCGCGTCATCATCAATGCAAAACGTGCCAGCGCGCCAGCTCAAATCAACATGCCGCGCGATTTCTGGACCCAAGTCATCGACATTGATCTGCCTGAAATCGTCGAATTCGAACGTCCTTCAGGTGGCGAACAAGCATTGACCGAGGCTGCGGACCTTCTGTCCAGCGCCAAATTCCCGGTCATCCTGAACGGTGCAGGTGTTGTTCTTGGCGGCGCAATTCAGGAATCGATGAACCTGGCCGAGCGTCTGGATGCACCCGTTTGCGTTGGCTATCAGCACAATGACGCCTTCCCCGGCAGCCACCCCTTGTTCGCTGGTCCTCTGGGGTACAACGGCAACAAAGCGGGCATGGAGCTTATCAGCCAAGCGGATGTGGTTCTGGCTTTGGGCACACGTCTCAACCCGTTCTCGACCCTGCCCGGTTATGGGCTGGATTACTGGCCCAAAGATGCCAAGATCATTCAGGTCGACATCAACCCTGATCGCATTGGCCTGACCAAGAAAGTCAGCGTTGGCATCGTTGGTGACGCGAAGAAAGTTGCGACGTCGTTGCTTGAGAAGCTGTCAGCCTCGGCCGGTGACGCCGGACGTGAAGAGCGCAAGTCGACCATCGCCAAAACCAAATCGGTCTGGGCCCAGCAATTGTCGTCAATGGACCACGAAGAAGATGATCCCGGCACAACCTGGAACCAACGTGCGCGTGGCGCCAAGCCTGATTGGATGAGCCCCCGCATGGCGTGGCGTGCCATTCAAGCCGCCCTGCCTAAAGATGCGATCATCTCGTCTGACATCGGCAACAACTGTGCCATCGGCAACGCTTATCCGAGTTTTGAAGCTGGTCGCAAGTATTTGGCGCCGGGTCTGTTTGGTCCTTGTGGCTATGGCCTTCCGGCCGTGGTTGGTGCCAAGATCGGTTGCCCGGACACGCCGGTTGTCGGCTTCTCTGGTGATGGCGCGTTCGGCATCGCGGTAACTGAGCTGACCGCCATTGGTCGTGAAGAATGGCCTGCGATCACACAGGTCGTATTCCGCAACTACCAATGGGGTGCGGAGAAGCGCAATTCGACCCTGTGGTATGATGACAACTTCGTCGGCACCGAACTGGACACGCAGGTCAGCTATGCTGGCATCGCGAATGCATGCGGCCTGAAAGGCGTTGTCGCCCGGACGATGGAAGAGCTAACAGCTGCTCTGGACCAAGCAATCAAGGACCAGAAAGCCGGAACGACCACGCTGATCGAAGCGATGATCAACCAAGAACTTGGCGACCCTTTCCGTCGCGACGCGATGAAAAAGCCTGTTGTTGTCGCTGGGATCAGCAAAGACGACATGCGCCCACAAAAAGTATAAAATCACGGTCTGGGCGTCGCCAAGGCGCCCAGACAACCGTCCCGCTTTTCGATGCGCCGGCACCTTCCAATTCTGCCAAAGCACGGGCCGGGACGATCGTTAGACAGCCCAACCGGCTGCCGCATCCAACAAAGAGGCGAGACCCTATGAAGCCGCTGGAGACACTCCTGCAGAACGCTGCGCGGTCTCACCATAAGATCATGCTTTCAGAAGGCAGTGATCCCCGCGCCATACAGGCCGCCTTCGACGCCGCAAAGCAAGGCATCGCGCGGGTTGGTCTGGTCGGTGATGCAGACGAAATACAGGCAACATTCACAGCACTCGGGTTGGAGATGATCGACGGGATCGAGGCACATACGCCCGAAACCTCGTCGCATCTGGAAGCCTTGACCTCGCTTTACTATGATCTGCGGAAACACAAAGGCATTACGCGCGCGGACGCAGCGACTGCCGTACTCAACCCGCATGTTTTTGCTGCGCTGATGGTGAAAGCCGGACACGCAGATGGCACTGTCGGCGGCGCCGTCGCCACCACCGCAGAAATAGTGCGCACCGCAATTCAGGTCATTGGCCCCAAATCCGGCAGCAAACTCGTCTCAAGTTTTTTCCTGATGCTGTTTTGCGAGGTTCATCACGCCCGCAAAGGCGCGATGATTTTCGCCGATAGCGGCTTGGTTGTCGATCCAAACGCCGAGGAAATGGCGCAGATCGCCTTGTCATCAGCCGCGTCATTCGAAACCCTGACGGGTGAAGTGCCGCGTGTGGCGATGCTGTCATTCTCAACACGCGGCAGTGCAGCGCATCAATCTGTCTCAAAGGTTGTCAAAGCGACGCAAATCGCCAAAGACCTCGCGCCCGACTTGTTGATCGACGGCGAATTGCAGTTCGATGCAGCATTTGTGCCCGAAGTCGCAGCGAAAAAGGCCGAAGGCAGCCCGCTTGAGGGCGCTGCCAACGTGTTCATTTTCCCAAATCTCGAAAGTGGCAACATCGCCTACAAGATTGCCCAGCGTATGGGCGGCGCGACAGCGATTGGGCCCGTATTGCAGGGGCTTGCAAAGCCCGCCAATGACTTGTCTCGCGGGTGCTCGGCCGAAGATATCCTGCACATGATAGCCGTCACTGCGGCACAGGCCAGCGCTGCCGACTAACCCAGTTGGCTAATTCCGTCACCTGCAATGGCCAGCACCGTACTGGCCACAATATCATCAACTGTCGCGCCGCGTGACAGATCACAAACCGGTCGCTTGAAGCCTTGCAGTATTGGCCCATAGGCGCGCGCGCCTGCTAGGCCAACCATCAGTTTATAGGCAATATTCCCAGCATCCAGATTGGGGAAGACCAGCACGTTTGCATCACCCTGCCAATCGCTTCCCTTTTGTAACGCCACATCGCCGTTCAGGGCTGCGTCCCCTTGCAAAGGGCCGGCAAACCCGGACAAAGCAGCAGCGTGCGCCACTTTATCGACCGATGGCCCCGCACCAGATTGACCTGTCGAGTAAGACAACAAAGCCACCTTTGCCTCGCCCAGCAGTTTGCGAGCGGTATTTTGGGACACCTGTGCGATCTCTGCCAGTTGGCCAGCGTCCGGGTCTACGTTGACGGCGCAATCGGCAAAGATCAATTCACGCCCGTCTGGCAGGACCATCAAAAAGAAGCTGGACGGTGTCGCAATTTCTCCCTCCAACCCGATTACAATGGAAGCTGCTTCGATCACCCGCCGCGATGGGGCGGCGGCTCCTGCAACCATTACGTCGGCTTCTCCAACCGCCAACATCGCAGCCGCCCGCATTAAGGGACGCTCTAACATTCGCACGGCAAGATTTTCCCGCATCGGGCGCGTTTTGACCAGAGCCGAAATGTGATGCGCGCCCAGATCAGACAATTCCACAGGCTCGGCCAATCCCTCTGCCGCCAATGTCTTGGCCGCCAAGGCAATGCGCGGATCTTCCATCTCAGGCAGGATCACACGGGCCTTTTTGGCACGAGCGATCTTGATTGCGCGGTCGAGGGCGGACATGGATGTTCCTTTAAGAAGGGGATTAAGCGCGGCGGCGTGCATTAATAACCGTCATGGCCAGATAGATCAGCGACGCGGCTACAATAATCGATGGTCCTGCTGGCGTGTCATACCGAAGCGACCCCCAAAGGCCCCACAAACTGGCCAGCCACCCAATACCCACGGCGGTCATGGCCATCACCACGGGGCTTTGCGCGACCAGACGCGCGGCGGCGGCGGGAATGATCAGCATGGCCGAAATCAACAAGGCCCCAACCACTTTCAATGACACCGCGACGACCACAGCCAATGCGATCGTCAGCACCAGCCCTTCACGTGTGGGATTGATCCCCGAGGCCGCGGCAAGATCAGGGCTGAGCGTCGACAATAGCAGCTTTGACCAACGCCAGATGATCAGCGCCGCGATTGCAAGTGCGCCGGCCCAGACCAACATCAAATCGGCCCGCGTCACAGCCAGAATATCTCCAAACAGAAAAGCCGCCAGATCCACCCGCACGCCGGGCGCGAACGAAATCGCAACCAGACCAGCCGACAAAGCAGAATAGGATAGGACGCCAAGCCCGGTATCCGTGGATTGTCCCCGCGTGGACATCCAACTTACGGCCAACGCCATGGATAGGGCGACGACCAGTGTCCCAAGCCAGATTGGCAGCGACATAAGAAGTGAAAGGGCTACACCTAGAATGGCGGCATGTGCCGTTGCATCGCCGAAATAGGCCATGCGCCGCCAAACGACGAACGATCCAAGCGGACCCGTCGCCAAGGACAACCCGATCCCGGCAAGTGCCGCACGCACCAGAAAGTCATCCAGCATTCGCCGCGTCCTTTTCGACGGCATGATCATGTCCGCAGTCGGTGTGATCATGGTCGTGCTGATGCTGATACAAGGCGAGTGCGCCATGTGTGCCATGGCCGAACAGTGCACGGTATTCTGGCGCATCGCGCACCACATTCGGTGTGCCTTCGCAACAGACATGGCCGTTCAGACAGATCACCCTGTCAGATGCGCTCATCACCACATGCAGGTCATGCGAGACCATCAGGACCGCCAGCCCTTCTTCGGTTCGCACAGATTCGATCAATTGGTAAAACGCGGCCTCACCCATCTGGTCCAGCCCTTGCGTCGGCTCATCCAGCACAAGGATATCGGGCTTTGCCAAAAGAGCGCGGGCCAACAGAACGCGTTGCAACTGCCCGCCAGACAATTCCGATATCTGGCGCTGCTCGACATCTGGCAAGCCAACCCGCTGCAACACTTCTGACTTCTCAACGGCGCTGTGGGGCGTTGGCAGGTTCAGGAAACTGCCCACTGGCATCGGCAAACTGCCGTCCAAGGCAAGCTTTTGCGGAACGTAGCCCACCACAAGACCGGGTTTTCTGGCGACAGAGCCGGATACCGGCAAGATGCCCAACAAGGCACGCAGAAGCGTGGACTTCCCGGACCCGTTCGGCCCAACAATGGTGACAATCTCGCCAGGCTCTATGGCGAAATCCACATGCTCCAGCACCAGCCGTCGGCCATGCGAAACGGAGATATCATGGGCAGAGATCAAGCTCATGTCGCGGCCTCGTCCGCACAAGTGGGGCACAGGCCAAGCGCTTCGATATTTGTGCGCTCAACCGCAAAGCCAAGGTCATGTGCAACGCGGTCGACCTCATTGCGAACCGACTGTGCGCAGGATTCGGCAACGGCTTTGCATGTCTTGCAGATGAAGAACACCGGCGCGTGGCTATCGCCCGGCGCCGTACAGGCCGCAAACGCATTCAAGCGCCGGATACGATGTGCAAACCCTTGATCCACAAGAAATTCCAACGCGCGATACGCAACCGGGGGTTGGCTGCCAAACCCCTCAGCGGCCAAGCGTTCCAAGACGTCATAGGCCCCCATCGCGCGATGCTCTTCCAACAAAATCTCTAAAACGCGCCGCCGCACGGGCGTCAGGCGCGCGCCGCTTTCACCGCAAAGGGCCTCCGCGCGAGCCAGAACATCCTGCGCACAGGCCGCGTGGTCATGAGAGTGAAAAGCACATGATGGATCACGTTTGGTCATTTGGGTTTGACACCGTCTTTATGTGATATTATTACACAACGGAATAGTATAACATAACCCATCCCTACTCAAGGCTACAAATAATGCGTTTTCTCCTGTCCGCGCTCCTCCTTTCTGCGTCCCCAGCCGCTGCAGACGCGCCGCGCGTCGTCACTGATTTTGCCCCAGTACATGCGCTGGTCTCCGAGGTCATGGGCGATCTTGCATCGCCTCAGCTTCTCCTCCCACAAGGGGCGGACCCGCATGCCTTCCAGATGAAGCCTTCGCAAATGCGCGCCCTGACGCAGGCTGACATGGTATTTTGGGTCGGGCCTGAGCTGACGCCCTGGTTGGAACGCGCGCTGGATGGCACCAGCAACGCACAATCCGTTGCCTTGCTGGACGCAGCCGGAACACATCTTCTCGAAAGCGATCACCATCATGAAGCGCAAGAGCATGATCACGACGATCACGACGATCACGACGATAACGACGATAACGACGATAACGACGATAACGACGATCACGCACACGACCCCCATGCCTGGTTGTCACCTGAAAACGGAGCGGCTTGGCTGTCGGCGATAGCAGAGACTTTGGCGGCCGCTGACCCCGACAACGCGCAAACCTATCTGAACAATGCTGCTGCCGCGCGTGATGATCTGGCTATCGTTGATGCTGCGATCAAAGATCAGCTCGAACCTGTGCGCGATCGTGGCTTCATCGTCTTTCACGACGCCTTTGCCTATTTTACAGACCACTATGGCTTGTCATCTTTGGGCGCGGTCCGAGAAGGCGACAGCGCCCCACCCTCTGCCGCCCAACTGGCAGAGATCACCGAACTTTTGACAAGCGGTCGCGTTCACTGCGCCTTCGCCGAGGCCGCCGAGGGGCAAGACATGATGCGTGATATTGTGAACGGAACAGAAGTTGGCGTCGGCGTGCTGGACCCGAGTGGATCGAACCTGACCCCCGGACCCGACCTGTATGTGCAGCTGTTGCGCGCGCAGGCCGATGAAATCTTCGCCTGCCTCAGCGGCACAGATGGCTAAGCACCTTGTGCGGAATGGGGCGCTGCAATGCGCCCCATTTTCTGTTTAGAAAAACGCCTGTAGCCCGGTCTGCGCACGACCAAGGATCAGCGCGTGAACGTCATGCGTGCCTTCATAGGTATTCACCGTTTCAAGGTTCACCATGTGCCGGATCACGTGGAATTCCTGACTGATCCCGTTGCCGCCATGCATGTCGCGCGCGTGACGCGCAATTTCCAGCGCTTTTCCGCAATTGTTGCGCTTGATCAGTGACACCATTTCAGGCGCGGCCTTCGCCTCGTCCATCAAACGCCCGACACGCAATGCCGCGTGCAAACCTAAAGTGATTTCGGTCTGCATATTGGCCAGTTTCAACTGGAACAACTGCGTCTGCGCCAATGGCTTGCCAAATTGCTTGCGGTCCAGCCCATATTGACGCGCCGCGTGCCAGCAAGCCTCTGCCGCCCCCATCGCGCCCCACGCGATGCCATAGCGCGCGCGGTTCAGACAGCCAAACGGACCCTTCAGCCCTTCTACATTCGGCAAAAGCGCGTCTTCCGAAACTTCAACATTTTCCATGACAATCTCGCCGGTGATCGACGCGCGCAGGGAAAGTTTGCCTTCGATCTTCGGGGCACTCAGCCCTTTCGCGCCTTTTTCCAGCACGAAGCCTTTGATCTTGCCACCATGGGCCTCGGACTTGGCCCAGACAACAAACACATCCGCAATCGGCGCGTTTGAAATCCACATCTTGGCGCCGTTCAGAACATAACCACCATCGACCTTCTTGGCCGTGGTCTTCATGCTGCCGGGATCGGACCCTGCATCGGGTTCGGTCAAACCAAAACAGCCAATCCACTGACCAGATGCCAGCTTGGGCAGATATTTCTTGCGTTGTTCATCCGTCCCGTAGGCATAGATCGGATACATGACCAGCGACGACTGCACAGACATCATCGAGCGGTAACCGGAATCGACGCGCTCCACTTCGCGCGCGACCAGACCATAAGCCACATAACCCGCGCCAAGCCCGCCGTATTCCTCGGGGATGGTGGTGCCAAGCAGACCCATTTCACCCATCTCGGCGAAAATCTCTGGGTCGGTTTCTTCCTTGGCGAACGCATCAGTAACACGCGGCAGCAGTTTTTCCTGCGCATAGGCGAATGCACTGTCGCGGATCATGCGCTCGTCCTCTTCAAGCAGCATTTCCATCAGGAACGGGTCTTCCCAATTGAAGCTCGACAGCTCGGGACGGGATTGCGGGGCAAGTTCGGCCATATCTCAGGCTCCTTTCGCGTTAATGGCAGCCTCGATCGAGGCTTCAAGGATATCAAGGGCTTCGGCCAACTGGTCCATCGGCACCGTCAGCGGGGGCAGAAGCCGCACAGCATTGGCACGGGTGCCGCATGCCAGAAGGATCAGCCCGCGCGCCTCGGCCTCGGCCACGATGGCCATGGTCAGGGGCGCATCCGGGTCGTTGGTTTCGCGATCCGTGACCAGTTCGAAGGCAACCATCGCGCCCAGACCGCGCACGTCGCCAATCGCCTCCATCCCCTGACGGCTTGCGATATCCGTCAGACGCGCCATGATTTGATTGCCGATGTCGGTGGCACGGTCACACAGCTGTTCCTCTTCGATCACGTCCAGCACGGCATGCGACGCAGCAATAGCCAGCGGGTTGCCCGCATAAGTGCCGCCGATACCGCCAACGGGCGCAGCATCTACGATCTCTTTACGGCCGGTGACAGCGGACAGGGGGAAGCCCCCCGCCAAACCCTTTGCCATGGTCACCAGATCAGCGGCCACACCTGCATGATCAAACGCGAACATCTTACCTGTCCGTGCGATACCAGCCTGAACCTCGTCTGCGATCATCACGATGCCATATTGGTCGCAAATCTTACGAAGCGCGCGCAGGAACTCTGGCGGCGCGATGTTAAAGCCCCCCTCGCCCTGCACTGGTTCGATGATCATAGCGGCCACACGCTCGGGGTCGATCGAGCTTCTGAACATGTTGTCGAGCACGGACAGCGACATCTCGACCGTGACACCGTGAAACGCATTCGGGAATGGAACGTGGACGACTTCGGGCGGCATTGCGCCAAAGGCCTTTTTATAGGGTGTCACTTTCCCGCACAGCGCCATCCCCAACAGGGTGCGCCCGTGGAACGCCCCAGTGAAGGCGATCACGCCCGAGCGCCCGGTATGCGCGCGCGCCATTTTCACTGCGTTTTCCACAGCTTCCGCGCCGGTTGTGACCAGCATGGTTTTCTTGTCGAAATCACCCGGCGTGGCGGCGTTCAGACGCTCTGCCAACGCGACATAACCTTCATAGGGGGCGACGTGGAAACAGGTATGGGTGAACGCCTCGGCCTGCGCGGCGACCGCCGCCATCACCTTGGGGTGGCGGTGACCCGTGTTGTTCACCGCAATGCCCACGGCAAAGTCGATGTAGCGTTTGCCGTCAACGTCCCAAAGCTCTGCGTTTTCAGCGCGGGCGGCGTAGATGCCGCGCGTCGCCACGCCATTGGCGACAGCATCCGTGCGTCGTGCCTTCAATTGCTCGGTGTTCGACATGCGATCCCCCATCTTGAATTTTGATTCCGCCCCATATTGCGCAAAATTCTGAGCAATGCTATCAAAATTTTGCGCAGTATTTGCAAAAGCGGATGAGTCCGCTGTCCACTCAGCGACGGCAAAGCAAGGGAGAGCACATGCAGGAGGAGTTCGATGTTGGCACGCGCTTGAAATCGCTGAGACAGCAATTTGGCTTGTCTCAGAGGCAATTGGCCGAAGCCGCGAATGTACCGCATGGCCAGATCTCGATGATCGAACGCAACCATAGCTCACCGTCCGTTGCGTCGTTGCGCAAGATTTTGGGCGGATTGAACATGTCCATGTCAGAGTTTTTTGAACCCGAAGCGCCCGCGACTCATCAGGTTTTCTTCACCCCAGTCGAGCTGCGCGACCTGACATCGGCCCTGTATCAGGACAACGAAGCGGCCCGCCGGATGATCACAATCAAGCAAGTGGGCGATGCCAAAGCGCATGGGCTTCAGGTTCTGCAGGAGTTGTATGAGCCCGGCGCCGACACCGGTGAAACCATGATCGAACATGAAGCCAATGAAGGCGGCATCGTCATCGAAGGCGAGCTTGAGGTCACCGTGGGCGATGCCTCCCGTGTGCTTAAAACTGGGGATGCTTATCTTTTCAATTCACGCGAACCTCATCGCTTTCGCAACATATCGGACCGCCCCGCCCGCGTGGTGTCCGCCTGCACCCCCCCATATCTTTAGGAGCCGCCATGCATCCGCTTGAAGGACTGAAAGTCGTCGAACTCGCCCGCATTCTGGCCGGGCCCTGGATCGGGCAGTCACTGGCCGATCTGGGCGCTGAAGTGATCAAAGTCGAAAGCCATGATGGTGATGATACCCGCAAATGGGGTCCGCCCTTCATCGAACGTGTCGGCGACAGGACGGCCGCTTATTACTATTGCGCCAATCGCGGAAAGGACTGCATCACTGCGGATTTTCGCACCCCTGAAGGTCAACAAATGGTGCGGGATCTGATCAAGGATGCGGACATCTTGATCGAGAACTTCAAGGTCGGTGGGTTGGCGAAATACGGGCTTGATTACAGCAGCTTGTCCGCGATCAATCCCCAGCTGATCTATTGCTCGGTCACCGGGTTTGGACAGGATGGACCTTGGGCCAAGCGGGCCGGATATGATTTCCTGCTTCAAGGATTGTCGGGCCTCATGTCTGTTACCGGCGATCCTGCCGGGCAGCCGCAGAAAGTGGGCGTCGCGATTACCGACATTGTTACCGGGCTTTACGGCACGATTGGCATTCTGGCGGCTGTGGAACAACGCCACCGCACCGGACGCGGGCAGCATGTGGACATGAGCTTGTTGGATTGTGCGACCGCCATGATGGCCAATCAGGCAATGAACTTTCTTGCAACCGGGAACAGCCCTGCGCGCATGGGCAATGAACATCCAAACATTGCGCCCTATCAGGTGTGCCCGGTCAGCGACGGCCATATTATTCTGGCGGTTGGGAATGACGGGCAATTCCAACGGTTCTGCAAGGTGATCGGACGCGACGATCTGGCCGATGATGCGCGCTTTAGCTCAAATCAGGATCGGGTGGCGAACCGCGCCGCTCTCACCCCCGAGATCGAGACAAGTCTGGCAAGCTGGACAATGGCCGACATCCTGACCGCGCTTGAAGATGCAACAGTTCCAGCGGGCCCGATCAACTCGATGGAGCAAACCTTCGCCAACCCGCAGTTGCAACATCGCGGGATGCAGATTGCGCCAGAAGGTGTGCCGGGAGTTCGGGGGCCGTGGGTGTTTTCAGACGCTGAGCTGGATCTTGAAAAATCGGCGCCGCGCCTGCCGAAATAACTACTGGCGCTGACGGCGCGCCTGCTGTCATCAGGCTGCCGATGTCGTTTGACGACGTTTGCAGCCCGTCCGCCCCGCATTCGTGCGCGCCCTAGAGGCTTTCAAGCGCTTCTAACGCGTCCAAAAGTGTCTCGTACTGCTCTTCCCCAAGATGGCGCACAAAGGTCTCGGCGATGCGTCTTGCTTCTTCCAGATTGTCATCAATGATCTGTTGCCCGGCGGTGGTGATCGCGAGCGTTTGGCGTCGCCGATCATTCTCGTCCTGCGTGCGCGTGACCAACCCATTCGCAACCATCGACTGGATGATCCGGGTCAGACTGGGCAAAAGCAGGCTGGTCCGTTCCCCAAGATGAGTGGCATCCTGCGGACCATATTCTGACAGCACACGGAGTATCCGCCATTGTTGTTCGGTTATTCCGGTATGCGCGAGCATTTCTCGCACCGGGCCCATGACCTTTTCACGGGCGCGCATCAGCGCGATCGGCAAAGACCGGCGGGTCGACGGCAGCTTGCGCCCAGCCACACCTTTCGTTGAATTGGACATCAAATTTCCTTTGATAACGTCACACTGCCATACAATGAGTGTCGCCAGCTTCGATCAACCATTAACTTTTGTGGCGGGCGAAAGATTTCGGTGGCGGCGTCATCGACGGGCGCAGAACT
Organism: Aliiroseovarius sp. M344; assembly: GCF_025140835.1. Classification (NCBI taxonomy): domain Bacteria; kingdom Pseudomonadati; phylum Pseudomonadota; class Alphaproteobacteria; order Rhodobacterales; family Paracoccaceae; genus Aliiroseovarius; species Aliiroseovarius sp. M344. The sequence continues at coordinate 1,200,450 of NZ_CP081153.1, read as the reverse complement.
TCTCGCACCGCGATATTAGAATGCTTTCATCGCAACTTTTACTAGATTTTGCCCGAACCTTGCCCCGTTTGCAAAACACTAACCAGTTGTGGGTGTCGGACGTTGGGGCACGCCAGGACGGCACCCCGCACACAGCAATGCGGTTAACGTAGAAATTAACCAAGTGTTAAGGTAAGTTAATTTTTAAGAGAAACGACGCGACAGGAAGAATATGGCCTAAGTGCATATTTTTAATTAACAATTTGGGGACATGGGGATGGCCAAACAGAAGATCGCCGTAATCGGCGGGGGCGTGGGTGCGATTACGGCTGTTTATGCCATCACGCAATTGCCGGATTGGGACAAAAAATACGACATCACCGTCTACCAGATGGGATGGCGCAACGGTGGCAAAGGGGCCAGCGGACGTAATCACGAATTCGGCGAGCGGATCGAAGAACACGGGCTGCATGTCTGGGCCGGTTTTTATGATAACGCCTTTCGCAATATGCGCCGTTGTTACGAACAACTGGTCGAACTTGGCTTGCGCAAGAAGTCTGATCCGCTTGGCACGATGGACAAGGCGTTCAAACCGCTGTCGCATCTGTTTCTTGCCGAACGCGTGCCCACGATCGAACCTGATGGAAATCCCTGGCATCCCTGGGTGATCGACCTTCCGGGCAACGACAAACAACCCGGATCCGAGACCAAGGTCCCCGGCCCTTTTGAGATGATGTTGCGCATCCTGCAGATCATTATCGAGTTTATCGAGAAAGGCGAACTTGAAGATGGCCCGCACGCAAAACTTGGCCTCTCGATACCAAAGGACGCCCTGTCCCACCACCAAAGCATTCGCGAACATGCGATGCGTATGCCGAAAGACCCTGCCAAACACACCGCCCGCGACACCAATCTGCTGCTCGAGTTCATCATCGCGGCGCAGGACGCCGTCCACGCAATGCAAACACCCGAAAACATTCAGGATGACGCGAAGCGGCGCGGACTATATCTGGTCGATATCGGATTGGCCTATATGCGTGGTGTTGTCGGCTCTGACACATTTACCAGCGGATATGACGTCCTTGACCAGTGGGAGTTCTCTGATTGGTTGCGCATGAATGGTGCCAGCGATCTGGCACTGGAATGGGTGGCAATCCGTGGCTGTTACGACTTTGTTTTCGGCTTTCCCGGTGGCAATACCGACCGGCAAGGTGACACAGGTGCGGGCACGGCGATCCGAGCCATGTCGCGCCTGATTTTCACCTATTCCACTGCGATCTTCCATAAGATGCAGGCCGGCATGGGCGATACTATTTTTGGCCCTTACTATCAGGTGTTGAAAGCATTGGGCGTGAAATTCGAGTTTTTCTGCGCCGCCCGCGACCTGCATCTGAACGAGGTCGGCAACCGCGTTGATCGGCTGTCTATGGTCCGCCAAGCCGAAGTGAAGTCCGGCAGCTATGACCCGTTGGTCGATGTCGGGGGACTGCCCTGTTGGCCATCCGAACCGCTCTGGAACCAGTTGGTTGACGGCACAAAGATGAAAAAAGAGGGCATCGATTTCGAATGCGAGAAATCGCCCCCCAAGGGCGACCCATTTGAACTGCGTCGTGGCGAGGATTTTGACATCGTGCTGTTGGGCGCATCGCTGGGGTCTTTGCCCTATATGACGCGCGAGCTATCTGCGGCTTCTGATCGCTGGCGGTTGATGCTGGATCGGGTCAAGACGGTTGGCACCCATGCCGCGCAGCTTTGGCTGAAGAAATCCGCCGACGAAATGGGTTGGGGCGACCGGGTGAAAGCCCACAACAACGCCAAGGCGATCCCGCCCACGCCGATGCGTACGGTGATCACTGGGTTTGCCGAACCGTTAGACACATGGGCCGACATGTCTCATCTGATCCCTCATGAAGCATGGCCCGAACCGGGACCTGCCTCGATCTCGTATTTCTGCGCCCCAGCGCCGGATGGCGAAACGCTCGACGAGTTCGACACCAGCGTCGCCAAGTGGATGGACAAAGACCTGCCGGAGATTTGGCCGAAAGCCAAGAAGCGCGGCAAGTTCGATAAGGGTTTGTTTTATGAAAGCCCGCAGGCTGCAACCTATTCACGGGTCAACATGTATGGGTCAGAACGCTATGTCCTGTCAGTCACGAACAGCGTTTATCACCGTCTCGCCCCATCCGAGAGCGGGTTTTCGAACCTCTTTCTTGCGGGCGACTGGACGCGTTGTGGTCTGAACGCGGGCTGCGTTGAAGGCGCAACTATGTCAGGGATCGCCTGCGCATCAGCCATCACCGGGGTCGAACTTCTGAATGTCGGGGCTGACGACATCAATCGCGAAAACACCATGCCTGAAAAGGCGATGTTCCAGACCAACTCGATTTCAGGCACCGCTTGGCCGCTGACCCCGTTCTTTGCGCGTGGCGAGATGACTGGCGTATTCTTTTTCTATGAATTGCCGCGGGCAGAGGTTCAGGCCATGCTGCCCGATGGCATCGATCTGGGCCATTGCCCAATGACGCGGCCCGGCTATCACCCGGTTGGTATGTCCTTCTGCAGCTATCACAATGTGCGTGGTTCGTTCGTCCCCGGCTTTCTGGCAATGAGCCCCTATGGCGAGGCGACCTTCGCCATTCCCTATACCCATACAGACGCGGGAAAATCCGCGCCGCTCCTGTTTCCGCGCCGGCTCTATGTCAACAACAGCGCGGCCATTTTCGCCGGCAAGTTTTTCTATGCGATGCCGAAATCCAAGGCCGAGATTGAAGTTGGGAATACTCACTTCACCGCGTCCGACCCAGTTGGGATGTCGATAGACTTCCGCGCCCAGCAGCATCGCGATCCGGTCGCTTTGTCTGGGCATCCCGCGCATGGCGCCATTTCGAATCTGCTGGATATGACGTTTGTCACACGTAACAAAAATGGCCGGATGTTCTATAACGCATTTGACCTGCAACTTGACCGATCCTATGTGGCGCCGGTGACGGGCGAAGTCTCGGTCATTGATCCCAACGCGGCCGGTTTCCCAACCACACAGATGGACGTGGCGCCTTTGCAAGATTATCGCAGCATGGGGCTTCCTGGCGCATTTCGAATCTGGTGTTCATGGTCCATGACAAACCCGCTGGACAGCCGCCGCGTCAGGCACGCGGCAGTGGCTCGTTCCTGGGTGCGGCGTAACGATTGAGGTACTGATGCAGGTTATGAATTGCTTGGCGTGTTCCGAGCCCCTACCGCAGGGCGCAAAATTCTGCGCGAACTGCGGGGCCGAGGTTGTTGTGGATGCGCAGAATCCAGAAGTGCGGGTTCTTACAATCCAGTTTGTCGACTTGGTCGGTTCGACAGCTTATGCGAGTAAGTCCGATCTTGAGGATTATGACGACACCATCGCCGCATTTCACACATTGGTCAGCGACGTGGTCGAGACCTATCGCGGCACAGTTTTGCAGCGGTATGGAGACGGTGTTCTTTCCTGTTTCGGACTGGGGCAGGACGGGGAAGATTCCGCCATTTCGGCTATCGCGGCCAGCCTGTCGATCACCAAATCCGCTCCGGAGCGGCTGCAAGGGCAGAACGTCCGGGTTGGTGTCGATAGTGGTCAGGTGATGTGCCGCGTGGGGCAAAGCGGCACGCTCTACCCCCAACTGGCCGGATTGCATGTAAACCGCGCCGCGCGCTTGCAGGAACAAGCGCCAACTGGCGGTGTGGTCATTTCGGGCGAAACGCAGTCGTTCTTGTCCAGGCTGGCCGAGTTGAGCATCACCTCGCGCGACAACGTGCTTTTGAAGGGCATCGATACTCCGGTCGACGTCATCGGTGTCTCAGGGTTCACCTTTCTGGAACAGTTGGACAAGGGCGGCACCTTGCTTGAACGCGAGCAGGATCTGGCCGCTATGTTGGGCGACGGGGCAACGACTTTTGCCCTGATCGGCCCTGCCGGGATTGGGAAGTCGGCCCTGTTGGCAGAGTGGGAGCGCTGTCTTGATCCCACACCGGTTATTCGGCTGGATGCACGGGCAAATCTTCGACAATCTGCGCTGTTTCCGGTGGCGGAAGCTGTATGCAGCGAGCTGTCGCTGACGCATGCTTCGCACCCCGAAGACCTGGGCAGCGCCCTGCTGCGCGTGAATATGAACCTGGACGCTGTAAGCCTCAATCTGATGGCGGGTGTGCTGGGTCTGAGCGGCGTTACCCCAGTGCCGCTGACGCCTGAGCAACAAAAGGCCCGCCGGATCGAGTTGATGACCGATGCATTGCGCAAGCTTGCAGAGCAGAACCAAGCCGCGCTGGCATTTGACGATTTCCACTGGGCGGATGAAGAAAGCACCGCTGTTTTGCGGACCCTTATCGATGACCCGGAGTTTACCAACCGGCTGATCATAACAAGCCGCCCCACGCCGCAAATCGCCACGTTGGTGGACGAAACTGCGATTCAGCAAATCGATCTTCGGCCCCTGTCGGACGTCGCCGCCAACGAAGCGCTGAGCGCCTATCCGGACCTGACGGATGCCAGGCGGCAAAGCATCATCGCCGGTGCAGAAGGAAACCCGTTGTTTCTTTTAGCTTTGGCCGAACGCGCGCGCCAAATGGGCAGCCATGCAGACGAACTTCCGCTCCCTCCCACGATCGAGGCGACGTTTCAGGCAATCATCAACGGGCTGGGACCTTTAAAGGAGGTTGTCCAATGCCTTTCTGTCCTTGGGCGCGTGATTGACCCCAACCATGCGAAGTATGTGCTGCCAAATCGCAGCACCATCGAGGACGAATTGCGCGTCCTGACCATCAATGGTGTTTTGCACCAGCATCGTGACGGTTTGACCTTCGATCACATTCTTCTACGTGACGCAGCATATGAAATGCTTCCAGCCAAAAGGCGCCGCGCACTCCACCTTCTTTTTGCAACCCAGTTGCGCGAGCACGAGCCGGCGTTTTGCGCGAAGTATCCCGAGTTGATGGCCGATCACCTTCTTGCCGCAAAAGCCCATGACCAGATCCCGGCGGCCTGTGTCGCGGCGGGCATCCACATGCTGATGGGGGCTAATTTCGACCCGGCGATCAAGTACCTGGACCTCGCGCGGCTCGACATGGAAAGTCAGGCGCGTGGCAAGCCTGTGACCCGAGAAGAACACCTGCCGATTCTGTCCCTGCTCGCCAGCGCCAAGGTTCAGCGCCTCGGGTTTTCGCATCCTTCAGTTCTGGAAAGTTACAAAGACCTTGAAACAGCGGTCAGTACTGAAAAGGGATCGGACCGGCAAAGGATGATCGCGCTTTATGGGCTGTTTGCTCATCGGATCATCAGCGGCGATGTAAATGCAAGTGCCGAACTGGTTGATCAGATGCGGGAATTGGCCAAGGACGGCTCAAGTGAACTGTCCGTCCTTTGGCTGGTCAATAAAACCGCGCAACGACTTTATGCCGGAAACTTTTCTGACGCCAAGACCAGCAGCGACGCATTGAAAGTCATGTACCGGGTCGAGGATCATGGCATGCTGTTTGTCGAAATTGGCGCAGATCCTTTGGCGTCTGTGCTGTCCGCAGACGCTCATATCCTGATCCGCGACGGCGACAAAGACGGGGCTTTGGCTGCGATTGAAGCTGCAAAAACCCACCTGAACGCGATTGGGGCAACCACCCAATTGCCGTGGATCCACATTTTTGGTGCACAAGCCTTTTTCGAAGGCGGGCACATGGCGCTTGCAAAAAGTGAAGTACAGGCAGGCATTGATATCGCGGATGAACAACGCGCAGATTTCTGGTCCTTGGTCGGACGCCTTTGGCAGTCGCTGTTTACCATCTTTGACAGCGATGCGGACGATGCACATGCCGAGTTCGAAACCTATGTTGGCCATGCCGCGGCGATCGGCGCGCAGCTAAACTTACCGTTCTATAAGGCTGTCTTGGCAAAGGCCGCAGCCACACGCGGCGACCTGGAAAGAGCCAAAACACTGATTGATGAATCCGCAGATTTGATCGACACCCGAGGCGAGCGCGAATGGATATCTCAGGTTGATGCCATCTCCGCGGAAATACACGAAGCTGAAATGGTCGGCGCCTCCGGGTCGGACAACCCGGAGCTGACGTAGCGCCTTCACCACTCACGGCCACCATAATTGATGTAGCCCTACCCATCCGTCATCTGACGGGCGGAAGCACCCCAGAAATGTCCGACTTTCGCCGGGACGTAATGTCGCTCCAACGCCGCCGTGCGGCCACCCAAGCGATACCTTGCTAAGTTATCGTGCTAAAAAAGCCTTTTGTGTTAGGGCCTTCAGCGCTTCCACCTATATGTATAGGAGCAGAAAGAAGCGAAAGCTGTGACGCAAGTCACACCCAAATGAAAGATTAGCGAAAAATTTGAACTATCAGGAAACAGTGGCTTGAGTTTCCGTTTTAGTCGCCGTCATTCATGACGATTTCTTCCAGCGCGCTCAGATTGTTGACCACCACGGCGCCTTTCTCGAACCGCGCGATTCCATCCTTGGCCCAACTTTTCAGCTGGCGGTTGACGTTCTCTCGGGTCAGGCCGGCATAGGCCCCCAGCCAACTTTGGCTGACACGGATCCGGTTGCCATCGGTGTCACCAGTCCTGTCATTCAAAAGGCGCAGGATGCAGCTTGCCAACCGCGACTGGCCACTGGCCAAAGCTTTCAGTTCGAACATCTCGGACGCATTGCGCGCTTTCTGGCACAGGGCGATGATGACAAGGACCGCGCTGTCGCCGTCTTCCCTTAGAATGGTCAGGACTTCGTGGCGGGGCACTTCCAAGGCTTCCACCGGTTCTACCGCGACCACATCCGCACTGCGCGGTCCACCGTCCAGACAGGCTATATCACCGATCACATCCCCTGCTCCGACGAGACCCAGAATCGACTTTTGCCCCAAGGCCGTGGTGATGCTGACCTCGGCCTTTCCGGATTCCAAAATCAACAAGGATGCCCCCGGTTCACCGTGGCAGAAAATCTGGGCGTTCTTTTTGTATTTGCGCAGCCGTCCTTTGCTCGCAATGACGTCCAGCGTCTGCCGATCAAGCGCTTCAAAAACCATATTTCTTCCCTGTCCCCCACGTCGGTCGGCGCACAATAGCCCAAAACCAAGGGGCACCGAACCGGAAATCGAGCGAACATAGGTCACAACAACAGGATGTGGAATGACCAAACTGTGATCATTCGACCAGCAAGACAGGCCTTAAGTGGTGACCGAGCGCTAGACCGAGGCTTTCAGCAAATGCTGTGAATAGGGATGTTCTGCGTCCATATGCCTGAGCGCATCCACACCCAGGATTTCTACGATCTCGCCATCCTTCATCACAGCCAACCGTTCACACATATGACCGACCACTGACAAATCATGCGACACCATGAGATAGGTCAGTTTGTGCTCCGCGCGCAGGTCTGCCAGCAGGTTTAGAATTTCCGCCTGAACCGAAACATCAAGTGCCGATGTCGGCTCGTCCAAAAGCAGCAAATCAGGTTCGGGTGCCAATGCACGGGCTATGGCAACCCGCTGCCGCTGGCCGCCTGACAATTGGTGCGGATAGCGAAATCGGAATTTCTGGCCCAGACCCACATCATCCAACAGTTTCACAACCCGCGCGTCAATATCCTTGAACCCATGCAGGAACAGGGTTTCGCCCAGCACCTGATCCACCGAATGGCGCGGGTGAAGCGACGCATAGGGGTCTTGAAACACCATCTGCACGGTCTTGAAGAACGCCTTGGGCCGCTTGTGCCCGATCGGCATACCCTCGACCGTCATGGTGCCTGACCAGTCAGGCGCCAATCCGGTTATCGCCCGCAATATGGTGGATTTTCCAGAACCGCTTTCCCCGACAAGCCCGAAGCTTTCGCCCTGCGCGACGTCAAAAGTGGCATGTTTAACGGCGTCCACACGGTCACGATGGGTGCCGAACCAGACGTTAAGATCTCGTACTTCCAACATTTTCATACGCGTCCACTCACACTCGGGGCTTCTGACCATGCAGGATCACGCTTCAACACCTCCAGCCGATCGCGCGGCGCATCCAGACGCGGCAGAGAGTTCAGCAAGCCGCGCGTGTAAGGATGCTTGGCATCGTGCAGTTTGTCGGCATCACACACTTCAACAATCCGGCCCGCATACATGATCAGCACCCGGTCACAGAAATCGGCCACAAGATTCAGGTCGTGACTGATGAAGATCAGGCCCATGCCGCGTTCTTTCACCAGTTTATCCATGATATCGAGCACTTGGCGTTGCACGGACACATCAAGCGCCGAGGTCGGCTCATCCGCGATCAGGATCTCTGGGTTGGGGATCAACATCATGGCGATCATGATCCGCTGGCCCATCCCGCCCGACATTTCATGCGGATAGGCGCGCATGACCCGTTCGGAATCGCGGATCGAAACCGCTTCCAGCATTTCAAGCGACTTGTTGTAAGCTGCCGATTTGGACACAGCATTGTGCAGCCGATAGGCCTCGATAATCTGATCACCGATGGTCATCACCGGGTTCAGCGAGAATTTTGGGTCCTGCATCACCATGCTGATGCGCTGTCCGCGCACGTCGCGCATCTCTTTTTCCGTTTTATCCAGCAGATTTACGCCTTCGAGGTTGATGTGATCGGCCTCGACAATGCCTGGCGGCCGGATCAAGCGCAGGATGGCGCGGCCCGTCATCGACTTGCCCGAGCCACTTTCGCCCACGATCCCCAGCCGCTCGCGCCCCAGCGTGAACGAGACACCGCGCACCGCATCAAATACTCCGTGGCGGGATGGAAACTTTACCCAAAGGTTTTCAACATCAAGAAGCGCACTCATCATTCACCTGCCTTTGGATCAAGGACGTCCCGCAGGCCGTCACCCAGAAGGTTAAACCCCAACGAGACCGTGAAGATCGCCAATCCGGGCATGGTGGCAACCCACCAGTGATCCAAAATGAACCGACGCCCTTCCGAGATCATCGCACCCCATTCCGGGCTAGGCGGCTGTGCGCCAAGGCCAAGGAAGCCAAGCCCGGCAGCCGCCAGAATGATCCCTGCCATATCCAGTGTCACCCGCACGATCAGCGACGAAATACAGAGCGGCCAAATGTGTTTGGTGATAATCCTAAGCGCCCCTGCCCCTTGCAGCTTGATCGCGCTGATATAGTCCGACGACCGGATGGTCAGCGTCTCGGCCCGCGCAATCCGCGCATAGGGCGGCCAAGCAGTCAGCGAGATGGCCAGCACCGCATTTTCGATCCCTGCACCCAGCGCGGCCACAAAGGCCAGTGCCAGCACCAACCGGGGGAACGCCAGAAAAATATCGGTGATACGCATCAGAACCGTATCGGTCCAACCGCCGACATAGCCCGATATCGTTCCAACAAGCAGACCTGCGACCGGTGCGATCAGCGCAACAAGTGCAACGATATAAAGCGTGATGCGCGCGCCATAAATCAGCCGAGACAGGATATCCCGGCCCAAACTGTCAGTACCAAAAATATGGCCGTCGGCGCCTAAGGGCGCCAGCCGGTTTCCAAGATCTTGCGCGAACGGATCATGCGGCGCAAGCAACGGCGCGGCAAAGGCGATAACCACCAAAAGCACCAAAATTCCCAAGCCGATCATTGCCATTGTATTGCTGCGAAACGACAACCAGCCCTGATAAAAGGACGATATTTTCGCGTGGCGACGCGATGTCGGGGTGTCGGTCAAGAGCCATTGTTTAAGCGTTTGGTCTGTCATTGTTTTTGGCCCGCCCTATTTCGCGCGTGGATCAAAGACCTTGTAGAGAAGGTCAGAGAAAATATTGAGCAGGATGAAGATCAGTCCGACCACAACGGTGCCACCGAGAACGGCGTTCATATCGGCACTCAGAAGCGCGGTCGTGATATAGCTGCCAATGCCGGGCCACGAGAAGATGATCTCGGTCAGGACCGAGCCTTCCAGCAGGTTGGCATAGCTGAGCGCGATGACAGTGATCAGTTGCACTCGGATATTCTTGAAGGCGTGTTTCCAGATCACATCCCATTCCGACATGCCTTTGACACGGGCTGTCGTGACGTATTCGGCGCTGAGCTGTTCCAGCATGAACGACCGCGTCATCCGGCTGATATAGGCCAGCGAGTAATAGCCAAGCAGTGAGGCGGGCAGGATGATGTGTGAAAACGCGTCTTTGAAGACGTCCCAATTGCCATCAAGCGCGGCGTCTATCAGGATCATGCCGGTGACACTGGGGACGACATCGACATAGAAGATGCCAACCCGTCCCGGCCCGCCGACCCATCCCAGAATACCGTAAAAGACCAAAAGCCCCATCAGGCCCAGCCAGAAAATTGGCATTGAGTAGCCGACAAGCGCGACAACGCGGGCAATCTGGTCGATCCACGACCCCTGGCGCACGGCCGCCAGAACACCCAGTGGCACGCCCAGAAGGACCCCAAACAAGATGCCCAGCGTGGCAAGCTCCATGGTTGCGGGGAACACGCGGGCGATGTCTTCGGACACCGGGCGCGCGTTCAGAAGCGAAGTGCCGAAATCCAGATGCAGCACGTCCCAAAGATAATAAAGAAATTGCACGAGCAACGGCTTATCCAGCCCAAGTTGCTGGTACACAGCGTCATAAGTCGACTGTGACGCCCGTTCGCCGACGATCGCCAACACGGGATCAATGGGCATAACACGGCCAATAATGAAGGTGATGAACAGCAGCCCCAGCAAGGTCACTGCAATCGACCCCAAGGTTTTGAGGGCAGTGATCAACCCCGGCACTAACGCGTCAGAAAGAGGCGCCCGTGTTGGGCGCCTCTCACGATTGTCTTCGGACAAAGCCATTTACTTGGTGACCTGCCAGTATGCTGCCGACGTCACGGCCTGACCTGTTGACCAGTTCATGACATTGTCACGCAGCGCCGATTGCTCGATCTGCTGGAACATCACGACAAAAGGCGAGATCTCGCGGAACTCGGCCTGAATATCCTGATACATCTGCACCCGCTTGTCGCGGTCACCTTCAGTTACGGCGGCTTCGACCTTGGCAGTCAAACCACCAGTGTCCCATGAATTCCGCCAGGCCAGAAGGCCGGTGGCTTGCGCTTCATCACTGTTGTCGGGGTTATAGGCAAAGGTCCCGGCATTTGTCTGCGGATCGGGGTAATCCGGTCCCCACGCGCCCAGATACACATCCAGTTCGCGCGCACGATAGCGCGCGAGGATTTGCTTTGCGGTGCCCACAGTGATGTTCACCTTGATCCCAGCCTGCGCCGCTGCGTTCTGGAAGGACTGACCAATTTCAATCCGCTCCTGCGCTTCGCGCACACCGATCTCGACTTCAAGACCTTCAACACCAGCGGCAGCCAAAAGCTCTTTTGCCTTCTCAATATTGTACATGAATGGGTTCTCATCCGACGCACCCAGATACGTCGCCGGCAAGAAGTTCTGGTGGATCGTATACTGACCTTTCAGGAAGCTGTTTTTCATACCTTCGTAATCGATCAGATACTTAAACGCCTGCCGCACTTCGGGCTTAGACAGTTCGGGATGCTTCTGGTTCAGCGACATATACATCAGACGGCCTTTCAGCTCGTCCTCAATTTTGATCCCATCGGCACTCATTGCCCCGGCGATGTCTTCTGGGTTCAGGTTGCGCGCGATGTCAATGTCACCACCTTCCAGCAAAAGACGCTGCGAGGCGCTTTCCAGAACGTGGCGTACAATCACACGTTCCATCGTCGGCGCGCCGCCATAATAGTCAGGGTTCGAAGACAGCGTGACGCTATCGTTCGGCTTCCAACTTTCCAAAACGTAGGGGCCAGATCCAGCTGAATTGGTTTTCAGCCAGGTGTTACCCATGTCACCATCGGCCTCATTTGCCATGACGGTTTCTTTGTCGACTATCCCGCCGATGGTCGCGGTCAAACAGTTCAGGATGAACGATGTCGCATAGCGTTTGTCGGTCGTGATGATCAGCTTGTTGCCGTCCGCCCTGATGGTTTCGGTCGCATTTTCAGGTGTGAAGCCAAACTGGGACAGGATGAACGCTGGCGTCTTGTTTAAAATCACCGCGCGTTGCAGCGAAAAGGCCGCATCTTCGGCACGGACTGGGTTGCCGGAATGAAATTTGACGCCTTCACGCATCGTGAAGGTGATTGTCATGCCGTCTTCGCTGACCTCCCAGCTTTCGGCCAGATCGGGTTTGTAACCTGCGCCCAGATCCATCGGATCGAGGTTAACCAGACGGTTATAGACATTGCGGCTGATGTCAGAACCCGCGAACTCGAAACTTTCTGCCGGGTCCAGTGTGGTCACATCGTCGATGCGATTTGCGATGACCAGCATGTTGGCAGGCGTTTCCGCATAGGCTGCGAAAGACGACAGCCCGACGGCCAGACCAATCGCAGAGCTTGTTAGTAATCTGTTGATAGCATTCATTGTTTTGAACCTCTCCTGTTCGGTTTCAGTTATTGCTACGAGCGTTTCGGGGTTATTGCCCCCATGTTTTTTCGAGCACTCGCAGCCAATTCTCGTGGCACAGCTTGGCGATCAACGCCTCGTTGTACCCGTGTTGCGCCATGGCTTGTCTTAGCTTTGGAAGACCGGCACAGGACGTCAAGTCCTGGGGCACAATGGCCCCGTCATAGTCTGATCCCAACCCGACACGATCCTCGCCCAGATGCTCGATCAGATGATCGATATGGCGTAGCATCTGGCTCAGTGGCACATCCGCCAGCATGCGACCGTCATCCCGCAGGAACGCGACGGCGAAGTTCAAGCCTACCATGCCATCGCTTTCGCGGATCGCAGCCAATTGCTTGTCTGTCAGATTGCGGCTGTGGGGGCAGATCGCATGAACGTTAGAATGGGTTGCCACCAAGGGTTTGGTCGAATGGCGCGCCACATCCCAGAAGCCTGCCTCATTCAAGTGCGACAAGTCTATCATTATTCCCAAATCGTTGCACCGTCGGATAAGCCGCAGCCCGTGATCGGTCAGGCCCGCCCCGATATCCGGGTCACTGGGATAGCGAAACGGAACGCCATGGCCAAAGATCGTCGAGCGGCTCCAGACAGGGCCGATGGACCTCAAACCTGCCTGATACAGAACATCAAGTGTATTCAACTCTGCATCTATGGCTTCCGCACCTTCAATATGAAGGATCGCCGCCATCTTGCCGGCGCTCAACGTGTCACGGATCTGCGCGGCGGTTTTACATATGATCAATGCCCCGCGTTCCTGAAGGTCATACAGGATCGCGATCTGCGCCATGGCGACCGGAAAGGCGTCCTCCCAATCGATAGGGTCCGGCAAAGGCAAGTCATAGCTTGGCTTCGTCATCTCCCGCATTTTGAAGTCAAGATCGACAGGCGACGGGATATAGACCGCAAAGAAGCCGCCGCCAAAACCGCCCGCTTGCGCGCGCTTGGCGTCAATTGCACCGTCACGACCGGTCAGGAACGTGCCTGCAGCGGATCTTCCACCTGCGCGGTAAAGTTTCAACAAGACATCATTATGCCCGTCGAACACCAATGGCGTGGTCTGGTCGGTCAAGTGTGGTTTCCCCCAAGGCAACACCGGATCAGCTTATGCCACGAATTCTCATAGACTACAGAAAAAAGCATGATATTTTCTCATGTAGCAATTACAATTACGCAGAAAGCCCGCGCCTATGGTGACCAAATCCTGGCACAGCCTGCCCGAATATCAGGCCCTGCGAGCCTTGATGGAAAGCGGCACCACGGCGAAAGCTGCAATTCGGCTGGGCCTGTCGCAATCCGCGATCAGCCGTTCGATTTCCAGCCTTGAAGCACGCACAGGACGGATCCTGTTTGAACGCGAGGCGGGCCGGTTGCGCCCAACCGGCGAGGCCGTGCAGATGAACCGGCGTCTGGATCCGCTGTTCGAAGCGCTGGACCGGATTGATGGGCCCCCAGAGGTAGCACAGGAAACTTTGCGCCTCATCGCGCCGCCGACATATGCCCACCGGTTTTTGGTGCACCACATCGCCAGCTTCCTGAAAACAAACCCTCATTTCTATGTCAGTCTTGAGGTCGCCCCGTCCGAAGATGTGATCCGGGGCATTCTTGAGCGGCGTTACGATCTGGGGGTCAGCGGAGTTGAATTGTCGCGAAACGGTGTGAAACTGATCCCTTATCGCACCTCAAGCGCAGTTTGCGCCATGCCGCCTGACCATCCGTTGGCGGACAGGGCGATCATTCACCCCGAAGACATTCACGGCCAGGCGCTGATCGCGTTAACGCACCGCCATGCCCGCCGCGCACAGCTTGAAAAAGTACTACACAGCAGCCGCAGCATCCCACGTATTGTGGCCGAGGCTTCGACATCGTTTGCCGCTGTTGACCTGGCGAAAGAGGGGTTGGGCCTGACCATCGTGAACCCGTTTCCAATCGTACAATACCGATCTGACGACGTGGTTTTTCGCCCCTTCGCGTCGCAGATCGAATATCGCAGTTATTTCGTTACCTCGGATGACCGGCCGATTTCCGGCGTCACGCGCGCGTTCATGCGGCACCTCAGACTGCACACCGCCAAAGATCCCTTCTCACAAAAGGCATAAAGCAGCACCGGCAAGCGCGCTGCCGCCAAGCGTCCGCAAAAAGGTCGAGAACCGAATTGTAAGACGGTGGGCTTGCTTCTACTGTTAAGCCGAGCATGACACGGTGATGGGGGGCGCCGCCTGAAAGGGCGCGCCCGTCTGATCCATCCAATTGGCAGGTAACCGTTGCTAGATGAGATCAAATCACTTGCGCATTTGACGCTCGGGACGGCGCGCGATCTGGCGCCGATTGTCGGCGTTGTGGCTGTGTTCCAGTTCCTGATCCTCCGTCAGCCAATGGATGATGTTGGTCAGAAACTGATTGGCCTTCTTTTTGTGATGGCCGGGCTGGCGATCTTCATTCGTGGCCTCGAACTGGCGCTGTTTCCGCTAGGTGAATCGCTTGCAGACGCCTTTGCCAACAAGGGCAGCCTGTTCTGGCTTCTGACCTTCGCCTTTGCGCTGGGTTTTGGAACCACAGTCGCCGAGCCGGCCCTGATCGCCGTCAGCCGCGAAGCTGCGCGCGTGATGTCCGACATCGGCGCTGTTGGTGCCAGCGACACGGAACAAGTCAGCTATGCCAATGCGTTGCGCTATACAGTGGCGGCGGCGGTGGGCACATCCCTTGTCATTGGCGTGCTGCGTATTCTTCTGGGTTGGCCGATCCATTACCTGATCATTGGCGGCTATGTCATAGTCGTTATCATGACCTCATTTGCGCCGCCTGAAATTATCGGCATCGCTTATGACAGCGGCGGCGTCACCACGTCGACGGTCACTGTGCCGCTGACCACCGCCTTGGGCGTCGGACTGGCCAGTGTCATCAAAGGGCGCAATCCGATGATCGATGGCTTCGGGCTTGTGGCATTTGCCAGCCTGTTGCCCATCGTATTCGTGCTTGGCTTTGGGATTGTGGGGTCATGGCAATGATACAGGACCTTGTCACAACCTTTGCGGCCACCATCAAAGACGTGCTGCCTATCGCTGTGGTGCTGGTTTTCTTTCAGGCGGTGGTGCTGCGCAAACGCGTCCCGCACCTGAAAAGCGTTCTGATCGGCGGGCTCTATGTGGTGTTGGGGCTTGGCCTTTTTCTGTTTGGCCTGAAGGAAGCCCTTTTCCCGCTGGGCGAGGCGATGGCCCGCCAACTAACCGACCCGGCCTTTGTGGGCAACCCAACCGACTGGACTGCCCATGGCTGGACCTATCTTTTCGCCTTTGCCATCGGGTTTTCCACGACCATTGCCGAGCCGTCTTTGATCGCTGTCGCCATCAAAGCGCGCGAAGTTTCGGGCGGAACGGTCAAGGAATGGGGGCTGCGTATCGCCGTTGCGGTTGGCGTCGCCCTGAGCCTTGTATTCGGCACCTACAGGATCGTCACAGGCACGCCGCTTTACGTCTATATGATCGCGGGCTATGCCATTGTAATTGTTCAGACAATGTTTGCACCAAAAACTATTGTGCCTCTCGCCTATGACAGCGGCGGGGTCACTACTTCAACGGTCACCGTGCCGTTGGTGGCAGCGCTTGGTCTTGGCCTTGCCTCGACTGTTCCGGGCCGCAGTCCGGCGTTGGACGGGTTCGGGCTTATCGCGCTGGCAAGCCTGTTCCCGATGATCACGGTCATGGGCTATGCGCAGCTGGTGCAGTGGAATGAGGCTCGACGACACAAGTTGCACGTGCCAAACCCAGAAACGGAGGACACAGAATGAAGTTCAAACTGATTATCTCGCTGGCGCAGGATGCTTTTACCGACGTGATTGTTGATGCGGCACGCAGCGCAGGTGCGACCGGGGCCACTGTGATCACCAGCGTCCGTGGGGAAGGGTTGGAAAAGAAGAAAACTTTCCTTGGCCTGACCGTGGCAGGTCAGCGCGACATGGCCTTGTTTCTGGTAGAAGAACACCGCGCTGCAGACATTCTGGAAACCATCTGCGCCGCCGGCGAATTCCTGAAAGAACCCGGGCGCGGCGTTGTGTTCCAAATTGACATCGAAGACGCCATTGGCCTTGAAACACAGGTCAAAGCGCTGAAAACCTCGTTAGAGAAGGACGAGCTATGAGCCAGTCGGAAGATACCCGTGTCCGCGACGCCGTGCAGCAGGACCCTCATATCATCAATGGGTTAGCAACCGTGGCGGAAGCCCTGGAGGTCTTTGAGGCCACCGGCCATGATACACTGGTGATCGAGAAACGTTCATCAGATGACGAATTTGGCGTGTTGACGATCAGCATGATCGCGCGACAGGTCTTCGCCTTGAACCGCGCTCCGGCAAGGGTCAGCGTCTATGAGGTTATGGAAAAGCCTTCAATCAACCTGTCGGGCAACATGCAGGCGCGTTACGCGATCCGGCTGTTGTCGCGCTTGAACCTTGATGTTGCTCTTGTGGTTGAAGATGACACATTGATCGGTACAGTCGGACTGCGCGAGCTGACGCTGGCCGAGGCGGCCTCCCTTTAACCCGTTTATGCGGCCACTGTCTTCCGGCAATCGGATCGATCGAAGACTTCACCCGCGCGGATTGTCCAAGACCGGCACAGGGACCCATCTTGCATTTCCCTTCGTCGGCGGCCGATGCGAGGATTGCGCGAAATAAAATAATGTCGTTCGATGCGACACTCTATTTGGGGACGCTATGTTGAAGGGCCTGCAAACTGCCACGCGCAACCTATTGGCCGTTGCGCTGATCGCGATGATGTGCGGGATTGTTGTGCAGGTGCTGTTCAGCGCGCTGGACATAAATCCAATCATGACATTTGACGCCGCATTGCCTGTTTTGGGCAAGGCAGTCACGCTCAATTCACTGCTTGATTTGCAATGGCACTTGTTGGTGATTGTCGGGCTGGTCCCCGCCGGGTTGGTCTGGGCGATGAACAAGCATGTGCGGGTGGATTTCCTGTATCAGACCCGCTGTGCCCGCGCACAGGCTCGCATCGACCTGTTGGGAAACCTGATCTTTGCCGTGCCCTTTTTCGCTTTGGGCCTGCCAGCGGCGTGGGACTTCGCACGGCGCGCTTGGTCGTCTGGAGAAGGGTCGCGCAACGGCGGTTTGAATGATCTTTGGCTGATCAAAGCAATCTTACCCTTTGGCTTGGGGCTGCTGGCCATCGCCGTTTTGATCGAAACGCTGCGCTTGATCAGGGCCAGCCGATGAGCGACAGCATCTTGCCTCTGGCAATGGCGGGCCTGACCTTGGCTGCAATATTTGCAGGCTACCGTGTGGGAATGGTGTTGGCTGGCTCCGCCGCGATTTTCATTCTGATCTCTGACCTGCCGGTCGCTTTCTTCAATCTGTTGATCAGCCGGATTTACGCGAACGTGTTGTCCAACTGGCTGCTCGTAGCCGTCCCGATGTTCATCTTGATGGGTTTGATCCTTGAAATTTCGGGCGTGGCGGAGCGGTCGCTTCGGGCCTCACAACGCGCACTGGGGGGCAGTGCTGCGGGCATGGGTGTCTCAGTCCTTGTGATTGGCGTGTTGCTTGCGGCGTCTTCTGGCATCGTCGGCGCCTCGGTTGTATTGCTTGCGCTCTTGGCCCTGCCCCGGCTTGAAGAGGCAGGATACGACAAACCAACCTCGGCTGGCTTGGTTGCAGCGTCCGGTACATTGGCAATTCTGATCCCACCATCTGTGATGCTGATCGTCTTGGGGGATCAGTTGCAAACCCCGGTACCAGACATGTTTGCCGGTGCGATCGGGCCCGGTTTGTTGCTGGTGTTGATCTATGGTGCGTTTATCATCTGGCGCGCCCGCAACCTGCCCCCATTGAAAAATGAAACCCGTATTTCAGTTCCGCAACTGATCTTTGATCTTGGACCCTTGCTGGTGCTGGTCATATCTGTCCTTGGCTCCATCGTTGCAGGCATTGCCACCCCGACCGAAGCCAGCGGCCTTGGCGCGTTCGGTGCTGTGCTGATCACGCTCCTCTATCGAAAATACAGCTTCGCCATGTTGAAAGAAGCTGCAACGAGAACGGTTACAACAACATGTGTTGTGCTTTTCGTGATGATCGGGGCCACGTGCTTTTCGGCCGTCTTCAAAGGCATCGGCGGCGACGATCTGGTCGAAGCAGGCATCATGGCCTTTGGCACCGAACCGCTGACGGTCTTGGCGGTGGTGATGGTGGCAATCTTCCTGTTGGGCTTCGTGCTGGACTGGCTGGAAATAACGCTTATCCTCCTGCCAATCTTTGCGCCCATCGTGGCTGGGCTGGACTTTGGTAATGGATTGTCGGGCGATGAACTTCTGGTCTGGTTTGGAATTCTGGTGGCCGTGAACCTGCAAACCTCTTTCCTGACCCCGCCATTTGGGTTTTCGCTGTTTTACCTGCGCGGTGCTGCTGGCGACGCGCTGACCACACCGCAGATTTACAAGGGCGTCCTGCCCTTCATTGCCTTGCAACTTCTGGTGCTCGTGCTGCTGATCCTGTTCCCCGGTTTGATCACCGGACTAACGTCATAGAAGGAAGGAACCTCATGAAAACGACATTAATGCTTGCTGCTGTTGCAGCGCTTTCGGCGACGAGTGTGACCGCAGAGGACTACAACCTGCAAAGCGCATTCGGTGGATTACCGGTGCTTGACCCAACCGCAAAGCGCTTTGTGGCGAACGTTTCTGCCCTGACTGGCGGCGAGGTCAATTTCAACTATCTGTTGGCAGGAGAGATGTCGCCGCCGTTCGAGATTTTTGACAATGTCAGCGTCGGCGCAATCGATGCGGGCTGGTCCTTCGCTGCCTATGCCAGCGGCAAAGAGCCAGCGGCGGCTCTGTTCGGATCCGTGCCGTTCGGTGGCGATCCCCTATCCTATGTCAGCTGGCTGCATCATGGCGGTGGCCTTGAACTGTGGCGCGAGATCTACGCCCCTTACAACCTTGTGCCGATGGCTTGCGGCGTGATCCTGTCCGAAGCGGGCGGTTGGTATACCAAGGAAATCACCGCGCCTGAGGATTTGCAGGGTCTGAATATCCGGATCGGCGGTCTTGGCGGCGATATTCTTGCCAAACTTGGAGCAAACGCGATGTCATTGCCGACCGGCGAAATCTCGACATCTCTTGAAACTGGCCGCCTCGATGCGACCGAGCTGAGCTTTCCACTGGTCGACAAGTTGCTGGGCTTCGACAAGGTTGCCAAGAATTATTACTTCCCCGGCTGGCATCAACCGGCGGGCTTCATCGAGTTCTACATGAACAAAGACAAATGGGATGCGCTGTCCGACAGCCAACGCACTGCGATCGAAGTCTCGTGTTCGGATGCCAACCTTTTTGCCTTGGGAGCAGCCGCTGGCGCGCAAAGCGCAGTGCTGGAGGAGTTCCGCACCAAGGGCGTAAACGTCCAGCGGTTTCCAGACAGCGTGATCGACGCGCTCAGCGCGGCGGCGGACGAAGTTTATGCTGAGAAATCGGCAGAGAACGAGATGTTCAAACGCGTGATCGACAGCTACCGCGCCTATGCGGCTGCTTACGGTGAATACAAAGACTTGACCGATCTTGATTGACAAACACGGCCTCGTCCGCTGCTTGGCGGCGGGGCCGACCGTCGATCCGGCGAAACTTCAGCGTGATGATCCCGGCGATAATCTTGTAGAACACCGCCAGCAATATCAGCGGTTTGTAAACGAAAAACTATCCGCGCGCGCCCGGGAAAGCCCGCTTAAATATCTCCACCCTGTCGGGTCGCTTGGCTTCAAGCGCGAGTGTGGGGAACATAGGCTTATCTTTCGCGCTACAGTTTCGCCGGGCGATTGTCTGGAAGAGGATAGGTCACCAGCGCCCAAACGGCGCATCGCTCACCATTCAGATCGCAAGATCGCTCGGGGCAGCACTGGTGGGAAGCACCAATTTGATGTGGTCGATCTCAAACTTCGAAAAGCTCTTCTTCCAACTGCGACCGGGCCAACGCAGCTCCAATGACTTTTCGTCTGGTCGGTAGGCGGCTGTATAAAGCGTTCCAAAACCGGAAGAGAAAGCCGTCGAGTACAATGGTGGCTTGAGGAACGCACCAATGAACCGCTCCTGCGTCTCTGGGTGCAGGGTCAGACGTTGCAAAAGAAAACGCTCACGCTCCACGGTTGCTGTGAACCGGGCATGGCTTGACCACTCCACTCGTTCCTGATGGTTCGTTGCGACCGCCGAATGGGTAATGACGGCAGGGCGGTCCGGCGCCAGATAGGCCGTCAAAAACCGCCGCTCGGCATCAAGGACCGTAACGTTATAGCTCATGTGGCTTGGGATCCGCTTCAGAACGGCTTCTGCTTCGCGCACCGTGGTGCAGGTTTGCAAGATATATCGCAGGATCAGCGGAACGCCGAACCCATCCCCGACTTCGCGCCGTCCCCCGAATGTCAGAGACAGGGCCAGACCGGCATCGTTGATGCCATCCACCAAACCGAACAAGCCATCACTGGTGCCGATCACCCCGCGACCGTTCCAGTTTGTCTTCAGGACAATCGCATCAAAGGCAGCAGGGTCGTAATCGTAGTTGCGGACAAGCAGTGGTGCATCGCCGGGCCAGACAGCCTGGCTGCACGCGGCCAGATAGCGCGGCGGGCAATAGAAGCTGAGAAACCGCGCTTCCATATCGCCACCACCGACCAGCTTGCAAAGCTGGTCGTAAAGCTCTGCAATCTCTGGCATATGCTTCGATATCGCGCGTTTGCATTCCAGGTATGTCGGCCTGCCCGACAGTCCATCGCGGGCCCACCATTTTGCATAGGCCGGCCAATACTCTGCAAAGAGCCCGGACCAAACAGGCCCGGGCTGATCTTCGGATATGGCGCGAATAACGAGGCTCATACCGGCTTACATGATCTTGAATGCCGGATCTTGCAAGGCCTGTGCGGACGGAAGTGGCCGCGATGAGAACGCATTCTTGATCCCGTCGATCCATTTCTTGGATTTATCAGTCAACTGGAACCCCTGCGTCATCGACCGACCTCGTGTAACAAGGATGCCAAGATCAGCACCTTCATAGCGATAGTCGCCCGGGCTTAGAATGCGCAGGAAGAAAGCTTCGTCCTCGGTTTCCACGGCGCGGCGGTGATAGTCGAAGCGATCAAAGACGACGCTTCCATCCGGCAACATCTTGTAGATGCCGGACTGAGGCGAGTCTGTGATGATATCGACGCTGTCATCAGTGTGTTTGATGACCATTTGTGACCAACTGTCGATCATGTCTGGATCAGCCCAACGCGCGTTCAGCTCCTCGACACCCAGATGGAATGGCTTTTTGGAGAATTCCAGAAGGTGGAACAGGAACAGCGGCGCGTCTGCATGAGCGAAGGCCGCATGGTTGGTCATCGACGACGCCCCGGTGATCCGAGGGTTCAACTCGCCCAGCCAGATTTCACCCGACTTCTTCTCGATCAGGAAATCGAGCTCGAAATATCCGCGGTACCCTTCTTTCCGCAACTGTTCGCCGAATTTGAACGTCAGCTCGCGCGCCTTCTGGCGGGTTTTGGGCGGAAATGCGGTCGAGAATATCTCGTTGCCACACCACCCCCCGCGATATGGCGTCAGTTCTTTGAAGCCGACCAGTTCCGTCATAAGTGGCCCGACGATCGTGCCTTCGTTTGTTGCACAGGCCTCGATCGCCGAGCCCCGGCAATCGATCCGCTTCATGATCTTGATTTCGCCTTCGCCGACAATTTCATGTTCATGCTTCCGGAAATCCGCCTCGGACTTGATAAAGAAGGTCGTGTGGCCGCTGTCGCCAAAAGCAGATTGCAGCACCAGATCGTGCCCGATGCCGGCTTTCTCAGTCACTTCGCGCAGATGCTCATAGCTTTTCACTTCGCTTAGCGTGTTGGGGACCGATGGCACACCCGCCTTATTACCGATCCGCACGGTCGCTATCTTGTTGTCCATGGACGTGCGCAGCTTGGCTTTCGGGAACCAAACTTCGCCGCCCAGTTCTTTCACAAGTTTCTCGGTTGTTTCGTCAAACATCAGAAACACAAATTTCGGCTTGCCACCGCGCGACTTGATGTAATCAACAACCTCTTTGTGCTGCAGCAGATAGTTGTTGATGTCTTCGATGGACTGGAACTCGTCATGCGGCAATTCGGACGGGCACAACACGTTCGGATGGCGTCCGTCAAAACAGTCCATATAGCAAATATATTTGAAGTTTTTCACCCATTCATCAAGTCCGAGCAGGTTGAAGTTGGTCGCGGAAACGAAGTAAATGGGATCCTTGTTCGTATGAAAGTAACGACGGATTTCAGAGATATTCTTCAGTGTCTTCTTTGGCATGTTCGGTATCCTTTTCTATCCCTATTTCTTCTTTTTCAGCTTTTTCAATGCATCAGGCGTGAAAATCCTGAGCCCAAGATCGTGGCGATACCCATGGATTTCGCTGACATCCAGCGCGCCCATGAACTCTATGATCTCGGGGCTGATCACCTGGCCTGGCACCAGAATTGGAAAGCCTGGTGGATACGGAATGATGAAGGATGCTGATACGAGCTCTTCGCCGTTTCGCAATCTCTCTACCAATTCAGCACCCAAGGTCAGGTAATCACAATTGTCTTCGTCATATGACAGGAAATAGGCGGTTCTTATGTCACCTTCCGGTGTTTCCGTGCTGTCACGAAACGCATCGTGGAACCGGCTGAAATCCGGCAGGGGTGGGACATGTTCGACAAGCGCGGTAACGCGGTTCTCAAAAGAACGTTTTTCCATCTTCGAGGCATCGTCAAGCAGATCATCCAGATCATTCGCAATTTCGACGAGGACCTCGATCAGGTATGCGATTGAAGACCGGGTTGTCCCGATATTGGTCATGAAAAGAACGGTGTTGCGCGACGTCTTGTTGATCTGGATGCCATATTTATCCATCAAGATCTTGGTCTTGAACGTATCGCCGTCCCAACCCGTTCCACCGATGGCAAGGGTGACACGTGTCGGGTCGAGAACGAATTCGTCTGTTGCCCAGACCTCCCAGATATCCGTCCAGCCTTGCTGGGCGTCGAAATAGCTGTTGGTCCCGCTGTCACGGAATTCGCTGGGGATCATGTCGCCAACGGTCAACACTTTGAAATACTTCTGCAGCGTCGGGTGCGTCATGACGGCCTTGCGGATTGCCATGGCACTTTCGATCTGGCGCTGAACGAATTCAAAGCCTTCAAGCTCGACTTGTCGCCGTCCAACATCAAGGGACGCGATGATCTGATAATTCGGCGATGTTGACGTGTGCGTCATATAGGCTTCTTGGAAGGCTTGTTCGACCTCGCCTTTGAAATCCTGATCGTTGACATGGATCATCGACCCCTGGCGCAAAGATGTCAGCGTCTTGTGGGTCGATTGTGTCGCATAGGCCCGCACCCGAGCGTCCGGAGGGGGCAGAAGCCGGGTGTTCAACCACGTTTCCTCGTCCGCATTTTCCAGCTTTTTTTGTTGCGCTTCATAAGCTGCAGACGCCTCTTCCGTCCGCAAAGACTCGCGCAGCAGGTTCGCAACACCCATCGCGGTGCGCTGTCGATATGTCGGCGTGAAATGTGCAAATGCAAACCAAGCCTCATCCCAAAGGAAAACAAGGTCCTTCTTGATGGCGAGGCACTCTTCCATCACCCGTTGAACGTTGTAGACCAAGCCGTCAAAGGTGCAATTGGTCAGCAACACCATGCGCACCCGATCCAGTTTGCCAGCGGCTTTGAGCTTAAGCAGTGTGTGTTTGATCTCCCGAAGCGGCACCGCCCCGTACATCGAATATTCATGCAGCGGATAGCTGTCCATATAGACGACATTCGCACCGGCCAGAACCATCCCATAATGGTGCGACTTGTGGCAGTCCCGGTCGACAAGCACGATGTCACCCGGCCTGACCAGAGATTGCACGACAATCTTATTACAGGTCGATGTGCCGTTGGTTGCAAAGAATGTCTGCTTCGACCCAAAAGCCCGAGCTGCCATATCTTGCGCTTCCTTAATGGGGCCGCGCGGCTCCAGCAGGCTATCCAGTCCACCGGACGTCGCCGAGGTTTCTGCAAGGAAGATATTGGGGCCGTAAAACGCACCCATGTCTTGGATCCAGTGGGACCGGCTGATCGACTTGCCACGGCTGATCGGCATGGCGTGAAAGACGCCCGTCGGCTGCTTTGAATACTCTTTGAGCGCCGTGAAGAACGGCGTCTTATAGCGGCGACCTACACCGCGCAGAATGTTCAGGTGCAGCTCAAGGAAGTCTTCCTGATTATAAAAAACCCGGCGGCACCGCCCAAGGTCCTTCCCAGCGATATCTTCAGCAGACCGGTCTGTGATCAAATACGCATCCAGCTCGGGCCGTACCTTTTCGATCAGGCGGCAGGCTTCCGGGCCATAGTCGCTGGGTTGCAAAGCGTCGACATCTTCTTCGTCGCCAATGCGGCTTAGAAACTGCTTCAAAATCGGCAATTCGTTGCGGGATTTCAGCACAAGGCCCGGGCGAACGATTACTGCTTGCACATTGTGGTTGAACAAAATGCCCATAAGCGCGTCTTCAAGACTGGGCACGATGACGGGTTCATATATGAACGGGTCTTCGGTCCGCCTGACCCTATGCAGGTTGTTGCGAAGGAACCGTTCCTGGTGCTCGTTGACGCTGTCGACGATCAAGACTTCGAAATACGGCCGACCAAGCGCCCGGTCTTCAGGGGCCAGCGCGCTTTCATCCTCGTAATCTTCGTTGTCTATCTCATCGCCAATAATGGGGATGCTCCGGCGCCGGTACGCGCCCGACGTGAGCGCGCGCGAGACACGTCGGATGGCATGTGACAGATCGTCGATATTCCGCTGTTCAAGCAAGCGGTTCAGATGCTCGAACGCGTGCGCGCCGGGAAAGGCCCAATAGACTTCGATCGGCGCCAAGGCCTCGAACAGGGATTCGGCAGTGGCCAGAAGCGACTTGCCCCGGCTTCCTGTTATCCCATGAATCCTAAGGGACTCCGTCGTTTCGCGCAGCGCGCTCCACCTGTCCGCCCGCAATTGCGTTGCACTGTAATAATCGCCGATTGATGGCAGCTTTTCCTCTGCGGATTTAACATTCATTCTTCCATCCCTTTGTTGCTGGCATCGGCGCATTTAGTGCATGCGTCCATTTTGTATTAATCTGTTCCGGTTTTTCCTTTGAACATTGGTACCGCAGCTGCGGCCAACTTATTTGCCCCAAGCGCAGTCCGCGGATCTGTCACCTCGACACCGGCCCGAGAGCCCTGCCCCGGCGTTGCCAGAGGGCCAAGCGTCTGCAAATACGCATCCGCCCCGCTGGTGCGGTCGTAGATCGGGAAATCGGCTTCGCGATCCCGGAAGCTTTTCAAGACTTGACCAAGACCCTTCAGGCCTGTTTCGCGCTGCCGACGAACGACATCGAGGTCGATTTCGATCGGGAACATGTCTTCTTGGCCGCCCGATTGGTGCAGCACCATCGCCGACGGATCGACAACGATTGATTTGCCGACCCCGCCCGCGGCCAAACCGTTCACGGCAAAGACATAACACTGGAACTGGGCCGCCGTGGCGCGCGCAATAGCCAGTTCGGCATCACGGTCGGTGGTTCCGGTCAAAACCGGGTTCAAAAGAACTTCGACCCCCTGGCTGGTCAGCTGACGCGTGGTTTCGGGGAACCAGATGTCATAACAGATCGAAAGACCAAATCGACCCACATCCGGCACATCAAAGATGCAGAAATCTGTGCCGGCTGAGATCCCGGCTTCGTAAGGCCGGAATGGGAACATCTTGGAGTATTTGGTCACAATCTCGCCCTGAGGGTTGATGACCACGGCCGTGTTGTAGATCTTTCCGTCGGGTCTTTTCTCGAACATGGATCCGGGAATGAGCCAGATCCCGTACCGGCGTGCGTCTTCCTGGAACTGTGTCAGAACGTCGTTGGGAAAGGGTTGTGCAAACTGATCCAGCGGGCCGTACGGCGCCAGCTCGGAAAACAGGACCATCTGTGTCCACGGAAAGCGGGCCATAACAACGTCAATCCGGTGCCGCATGGCCTCAACGTTGGAGTTGAGGGCCGCGACATGCATCTGGATGCCTGCGATCGCAAAAGGTGTCATTCTTTTCTTGTCTCCTAAGTCGACAATCTTGCCGACAGTTATCATTTTCAGTGCACGGTCATTGCACCATCAATTCCGGAATAACCTGCTCCATTCAAACCTGTTGGCGCTCATCCAGATCGGCAACGTCTTGGGCGACTTGACCAGTCCGTGCCGTGGCAGATTCTAATCGCAAAAACGTTCTGGCTGGACTGCGATGGGCGACACCGAGCTTCAGATTAGATCTTTCAGGTTGCGCGAATTTTGGAAAGTGGGTCGTCAGGTTTTCCTTTGAAGCTTGGCCGAAACCTTCTGGCAAATAGGATGGAAATATCTCGGCAGCAAGGTCATGCGTGACGCCACGCGTAAAGGGCCGTTCGATGGCTGCCGTGCGCAACTCTACCATTGGACGGGTAGTCGCGGTTTGGGCAGATCGCCCAGCTGAAATTGAATAAGCGGCCTTGTGGGCATTAATCACGTTTTCCTTCCCGATTGGTTCGTAAATCCCTGTTCTTCTTGCTTTTGGCCGACGTGATCACTCCCAAACGTTAACACGCCGTTTGCATTTGGCAACAAACTCAAGCGCCGCTGTGCTGAGCGTGACAGCGATACCGGCGTCAAAACGACGGTGGCGTACAAGCGCTCACGACAACGCAAGGTGCGTCACCGATATTGCGAAAGCGGTGCGGCAAGCGGCTGTCAAAAAGGTATCCATCGCCTGGATTGAGCACCCTCACCTGATCCTCGACCGTCACCTCGATGACGCCAGACACCACGATCCCGGCCTCCTCACTTTCATGGGCCAGCATATCCGGGCCCGTGTCCGCACCGGGAGGATATGTTTCATGAAGCACCTGAAGCGAATGCTGCGACGCATTTCCAAGTTGCCGCAAAGACACCCGCTCTGCACCATCCCCCAGCCCAACATCCTGCGGCGATAGCTCGGTAAACTCGCTGGCACCAAAAAAGTACTTCGGTGCCTTTTCATCTTCAATCTCCGAAAAAAACTCGGACATCGTCATGGAAACCGCGTCGAGAAGCCGCTTCAACGACGCAACCGAGGGGCTGCTTTTGTTCTGCTCAATCAAGGAAATGGCACCATTTGTCAGTCCAGCTCGCCCTGCTAGGTCGCGCTGCGAAAGCCCTTTTGCTTTTCGCGCGGCCTTCAATTTACTGCCGACATCCATATCCAACTTCACATCACCCTCTCATCGCTTGATAAGAATATTAACCATCCACGAAGAAGTCAGTCAATCAAAATAATTGCGTTAATCCCTTACCAGCCGCCCGGAACGCCGAATCTGTTGACAACATTATTAAGCAATGTATGAGAATATTAATCAATTCTCATACTTGTGATGGAGCGCATCATGACCACTCGCACACCCAACAAGCCGCGCGCTAAGTCGGTAAAAACAAACACCAGCACACGCAAAAAGGCATCTGCCAAGACGGCAGCCGCACCCAGCACGAAGGCTCAGGTAAAAACCAATGCTGACCTGCTGACCCGCCGCGAAGCCGCTGTGCCGCGTGGGGTCGCGTCTGCCGCGCCCATATTCGCCGCTCGGGCCGAAAACGCCGAGCTTTGGGATGTCGAAGGCAATCGCTTCATTGATTTCGCTGGCGGAATCGCGGTTTTGAACACCGGGCACCGGCATGCCAAGGTCGTTGCCGCAGCAAAGGCGCAGGAAGACCTTTATACGCACACCTCGTTTCAGGTCGTGCCATACGAACCCTATGTGGCCCTTGCTGAAAAGCTGAACGCGCTTGCACCCGGCGATTTCGCGAAAAAGTCGCTTCTGGTGACAACCGGTGCTGAAGCCGTCGAAAATGCAGTCAAAATCGCACGCGCGCATACTGGCCGCCCCGGTGTCATCGCATTCTCTGGTGGCTATCATGGCCGCACATTGTTGACCTTGGGCCTGACCGGTAAAGTATCACCTTACAAAAAAGATGTTGGCCCCTTCCCGTCAGATATTTTCCGAGCGCCGTTCCCGGATGCCCGTAATGGCGTGACCGTTCAGGACGCCCTGAATGCGCTGGAAACACTGTTCCTGACGGATGCCGATCCAGACCGTGTGGCGGCAATCATTCTGGAGCCAGTTCTGGGCGAAGGCGGATATATTCCGGTTCCCACCGAAATGTGGCAGGCCCTGCGCGCGATTTGCGACAAGCACGGCATCTTGTTGATTTCCGACGAAATTCAGGCCGGTTTCGGCCGCACAGGCACCTGGTTTGCGATCGAGCACTCCGGTGTGGTGCCAGATCTGATCACCGTCGCAAAATCCATGGCCGGTGGTTACCCCATTGCCGGTGTCATTGGTCGCGCCGATGTGATGGACGCGCTGGCCCCGGGTGGGCTGGGTGGCACATATGGCGGCAACCCAGTGGCTTGCGCAGCAGCCCTTGCCGCCATTGAGGCGATCGAAAGCGAAGGCCTTCTGGCCCGCTCGACCGCCTTGGGCGACCACATGCGGACACGGTTTGCGGATATGGGGTCGCGGGTCGCGCCCTATCGGATGTGGGACATTCGCGGCATCGGCGCGATGCTGGCGGTTGAGTTCGTGACCGACTTCGAAACCTCGGCACCGGATGCTGCATTCACCAAATCCGTCATCGCCCACGCCTTCAAGCGCGGCCTGATCCTGTTGGGTTGCGGTATGCATGGCAACGCCGTCCGTATCATGGTGCCGCTCACGGCCTCAGATGCCCTGATCGAAGAAGGCCTGGCCATTTTCGAAGCAGCCCTTGCGGATGCAATCGCTGCAGAACAAAAACTCGCGGCTGAGTAAGCCTCGCTTAGACCACCCGCGCCATCCTATTCACGGGATGGCGCGTTTTTTTGTTGGGCCGGCGCTTCGTCCTGTTAACAAAAGAAAGCGCTGGCACAATCGCAATGCGTTTTGGTTCGTGCCGCACCAAAACCAAAGACTGACTTACATACGCCCGAACCATTTGCGAAGGGTTGGCAACCACCCCGTCGAAACACGTTGGTGAAGGACAGCAAGACGTAATATTTCCTTACTATCTCAATGGATTAGCAGCATGACTGACCAGAAAGATCCTATCGAAACGTCAGACGACATTCACGAGGATGTCGGCGATCTGAAAACCGTGCGAGAACAGGTAAAGGCAGCGCTGGACGCGGGCGATGAGCAGACGCTGATCGACCTGCTCGATCCTCTGCCACGGAGTGCCGCGCTTCGACAATTGCTGGCACTGGATGCAGATGATCGCGATCAACTGCTCCGAATTCTGCCGGTCGAGGTTGCTGCGGAACTGGTTGAAGAAGCTCCCTACGAAGCGGCCACCGACCTTGTTGAGCGTATGGAAGCGGGGCGCGCGGCCGAGATTCTGGATGAACTTTCGTCAGACCTTCAAGCCGACCTGATTGGCGGTATTGAACTGGCTGGCGCCGAGGCCATCCTTGCAAAATTCGACCCCGAGGACGCCGATGATGTTCGACGTCTGGCGGAATATGATGACGAAACCGCCGGTGGCCTGATGGTCGCCGAGGCATTTTCATTCCCCGACACAGCAACAGTCGGGTCCGTTCTGCGCGGCATGGTCAGCGATGACGACGATTTCGAACGGTACAGAGGCCAACACCCCTATGTGGTCGATGCGGACAACCATCCGGTTGGCGTGGTTTCCCTGCGCGGGTTGTTGACCGCAAAGCGCAGCGAGAAACTGAATTCGATCATGGTGGCACCGCTCACTGTCGGTGTCGCGACGACGCTGGACGAACTTCAGGATTTGTTCGACGAACACAACTTCCTTGGCCTGCCGGTTGTCGAAGAAGATGGATCGCTGGTCGGCGTCGTTTCACGCAGTGCGGTCGATGCCGCCGCGCTGGAACGGTCCGAGTCGGAAAGCTTGAAACGTCAGGGTGTTGTTGGAGACGAAGTGCGCGCGATGCCGCTTTGGTTGCGGTCTCGCAGACGTCTCGCTTGGCTATCGGCCAACATCGTTCTCAACATCATCGCCGCCAGCGTCATTTCGGCCTATGAGGAAACACTGGCTGCTGTCATCGCCATTGCGGTGTTCCTGCCGATGGTATCGGACATGTCGGGCTGTTCCGGCAATCAGGCCGTCGGGGTCACCATGCGTGAGCTGTCTTTGGGCATCGTGCAGCCCAAAGACGCGTTTCGGGTTTGGGTCAAAGAGATTTCAGTTGGCGTTATCAACGGCTTAGCCTTGGGCGTGCTGATTGGCATTGTCTGCTGGATCTGGAAAGGCAACCCGTGGCTGGGTGTCGTGATCGGCACAGCGCTTGCCATTAACACCATGATCGCGGTTTCAATCGGCGGCGTTGTGCCACTTCTGCTGAAGAAGTTGAACCAAGACCCGGCGGCGGCCAGTGGACCGCTTCTGACCACGATCACCGACATGGCAGGCTTTTTCCTCGTCCTCAGCATGGCGAGCCTGATGATGCCACTTTTGCTCTGAGGTTTCGAATTCAAGCACATCATGGCACTGTGGTCGCTTTGATGGGCGATACGGTTTGGTTTCGCCGCGGGCTATTTAGTTCGTTCACGCGCCTTGCGCGCCCGGGTGGCTTGGTTTCAGACCTAGGTCCAAAACAACACCCGACCTTTGCCAGAAAAGGCAGGGCCTTTTGTCGATATCGCGATCAGCCCACACCTGAAAACCTGAGGGTGTCAATTGAACACATCAGGAGAAAGACGATGAAACCACTTCACCTTATTGCAGGCGCTTTTTGTACGGCAGCAGGCCTAATCGCGCCCAGTACGACGATTGCATCACCCGGCATCTTGTCCGAACTGATCTTTCAGTCGACAGAGACCGCTCCGGTGGTCACAGAAGGCGACGGCACTTATGAGGTCGCCCGTCGAGGTCGCGGCCGGGGCAGAGGCGGCGACCGGGACCGCGATCGTGACCATGATCGTGACCATGATCACGATGATGATCATCATGATGACCGTGGGCGTGATCGTGATCGCGACGATGATGGATCGAGCGGCCGGGATCGCCCCCGTATCCCCGGCGGGTCGGGTTGTGATGATCCGGGCGATGTTGCGGAACATCCGGAATGCCGGGTCTGAATTGAACCACTCCGGCCACCACTCACGCAAATATCAGACCATAGTCTGATGCGAAATCACGCACCCTTGGGTAATCCTATTGGGTGCGTGACCACGCACGGGTTCAGGCGAAACACGCTGCAGGAGCACCATGTCCAGGTTTCTCAAGATCATATGTTTGGCCCTCTTTTTTATGCCTATGCCGTTCACTGTCAAAAAGACATTGGACGGAAAGTTGGTGCTGGGTGCTGACTACGCGCTTGCCGACAAGGGTCGCGGTCGAGGCGGAGATGACGACGATGACGACGACGATCACAGTGGCTCGGGAAGTGACCGAGATGATGACAGAAGCGGCAGGAGAGATGGTCGGGACGACGACCGCGATGATGATGACGATGATCGAGATGATGATCGCGACAGGGACAGAGACGACGAGGAATCAAGTCGGTCTAAAGGCACAGCAAGCGGCGGCCTAGAACGATCACCTAGCGGCGTGATCGCCAACTTGCACCTGCGCTATTCAAATGGCTGGGACGAACGGATTTTGAACGGACGTTATATCTTGGTAGACCCCGAGGGCAGAACGGTCACGCGCCGAGCTGCAACAGCCAAAGACCTTGAGCGCATGCGCGCAGCCGTGACCCAGTAACTACTTCTTTCCCCATGCCTTTTGCGCGATCAGCGCCGCTTCGACACGGTTGCGGGCCTGTAGTTTGCTTAGGACAATGGTCATATAGTGTTTGACCGTTTTTTCCTGAATGTTCAGGTCACGCCCGATTTCCTTGTTGCTTTTGCCCGCTGCCACCCCTTTCAATATCTCTTCCTCGCGCTTGGTCAGATCATCAATGGGTTGTCGCTCTACCGTTTTTTCAGATTGCATGATGCGCAGCATTTGGGCCGCCAGCCCCGGAGACACATGTGCTTCACCGGCGGCGATCCTGGTCAAAATGTCTCGCAATTCTGCCGCAGACACACCTTTCAGCACGTAACCGGTCGCCCCTGCCTGCATCGCGGCGGTAACGTCCTCTCCGTCTTCGGACACGGTCAGCATCGCAACAGCCTTGGCGGTGCCAGCTTGCGATATCCGACTAGCGGCTGTGATACCGCTGCCCGGCATCGACAGATCCAGAAGCGCGATATCCGGGCGATGTTGCTCGGCCAAATTGACCGCGTCATCGGCAGACCCACCAACACCCATGACGGTAAACGCGCCCGTCTCCTCAATACTGTGCACAAGCCCGTCACGGAAAATGGGGTGGTCATCTGCCAGAATAATACGAATGGTCATGATCCAATCTCTTCAAATGGAAGTGTCAGGGAAAGCGTCGTGCCTTCGCCGACAGTTGAGGTGACAGCAAGGCTTCCACCAATGCTTTCGGCCCGATCCGCGAGCCCAAACAGGCCTTGCCCACCGTCCGGGCGAACTTCGCGGGGCTGCGCGGTCTCAAATCCTCGCCCCTTGTCAGCGACGGAAATCGTGAAAGCATGACGGTCGGCATTTGCAATTACCTGCACCTTGGCAACATCAGCGTGACGGCTGGCATTCGAGAGCGTTTCCTGCAGAAAACGGAACACACAAAGTTTCTGAGCATAATTCAGCGGAGGTTCGGTTTCAAAGGTCCGATCGACCGTGATTTCCAAACCGGTTTGCCGATGATGGTCCTGCATCGCGCGGTCCATCAGGGCAGCGATACCCAGTTGATCGAGGTCGGGCAATGCAAGGCCCCTAGAGATTATCCGCAGCTCATCAAGCGCCTTGTCCAGCGCTTCGCGGACCCGTTCTGCGTCTTTTGATTGGGCTTTTTTCGCACCAAGTGCCCCATCCAACCTTAAAGACGCGAGTGACAGGTATTGCGCCGGCCCGTCATGCAGATCGGACCCTATGCGCCGAATGGCTTGCTCGGTCTGGGCTGTGGCCCTTGAAGACGCGGCGACCGCTCTTTGGCGCAAATTGGCGTTCTGCGCGGAAATGTGTTCTGTCTTGGCCAGCTGTTCTGACAAAGCCTGTCGCTGATGTCGTATGGTTCGCCCTCCGGCCTGCACAATCCAGAAAAGCAGCAAGCCGCTGGTCAAAAACACGCCGCCGACAATCAGCCAACTGGTTTGGCGTGCGTTTTCGAGATCAGCATCCAGTTGCGCTGCGGTCTCATAGAATTCGGCCACGGCAATCACCTCGCCGGTCCAGACCTGTCGAATTGGGCTGTAAACTTCCAGCAGCGCGACGCCCAGCGCGGCTTCGGCTTCATTCTCCAGATCATTGAGGTCCTCGAAGGAGGATGCGACTTCGCCTGCCCATGCGCGCTTCAGTTCATCCGATGGCTCAAATTCTCGACCAATAAGCGTCGGGTCTGACGCATGCACAACCCGTCCGCCCTTAAGCCAAATTTTGTAAGATACCACGCGTTCGCCAAGCGTCGTCCCGTCAAACATCTCGGCCAGGGCCTGACGTGCCGGTGCAGACAGCGTATCGGTTTCGGCCAGTTCCTGGCTCAACGGCGATACAAAGCTCTCCATAAAAAGGGCGGCGGACGATGCTGAGTTTTGAACAACCGCATCTTCGATCCGTTGTGATATCCAGTTTCCGACAAGAATCATTGCGCCAATCATCACGACAGCACCTGCCAATAGAAACTGGCCCGGCAGTGTTAGATCGCGCCATAGGTAAGCGTCAGCAATCCTTTTCATGACTTCGGTTTAACACCAGACGCTATATCAAAACATAGACCAAAGTCCGATGACGGACCCTAGGCTTATCAATTTGGGCGACCGGTAAGAGGTACAAATTCACACACACCAGCGCAGTCCGGGCCCGCATATGGACAGGGATCGACGCGTCATGCTTAAGCAGACCCTTTTGCCGTTACCTCACAACAACAGAACAGTGTGAGCGGCGCGCAATGCGCTTCACTCTACACTTTTTGACAAATTCTTTCGCAACCAGATGCTGGTGCTGACTTTTCGCGGCGAAGAGGTCTCAGTTGAACACAAGGCGATGTTCGATGCGGCACTGGCAAGAGATGCCGAAAAGGCGAAACGCCTTCTGGAAGAGCACATCCGCAATGGTTTGGTTCATACGTTGGAGGCGATGTGAGAGGCTCGGCCTAGCCTGCCTTCAGTCCACGTTGCGATTCCGAAATCTGTGAGGACCGGTCTGCTTGCCGCCAAGCTGAAGAATGACGCGAGCCAGTATATCTCAAGGATGTGGGTGGCGGTGCTGTCAGACGAATTCGAACCAGTCTCAGTTGTGCGAAATGCCGGAACTTAGATGGAACAAAACCAGCGCCACTCGGCGAGAGCGGCGGTTGGTCGTGCCGCTTCATGGATTTTGTGAGGAATTTCAACGCTGCACTGCGATCTCGACGCTTGGTGACATAGTTATCCAGCAATTCGACCTCGTGATCCAAAGCTCGCCACAGGCAGTGCGTTTCTCCTTAAACCTTCACAAACACCTCATCCAGGTGCCACTGCCAGTTTGAGTAAGAACGCATCCGGTTGACTCGGTTTTTCCGGAAATCAGCGGCGAACATCGGCCAAAACGGTTTCACTATTACCGCACCGTTTCGTGACTGAAGTCGAAGCCGCGCCCCTGAACCATTTGTCAGCTGACAAGTGCACCAGGATTCATGATGTTGTTTGGGTCCAGTGCATCCTTGATAGTCCTGATCGCGTCCAGTTTCGCGCGGCCGCTATATCGATTGAGGTCATTGATCTTCAGCCGCCCAATCCCGTGCTCGGCGCTGATCGACCCACCGCAGTCTTCGGTCACTTCATTAATCGTTTCACGGATCAACTCTATTATCGCGGGGTTTGCCGCGACGAAATCGGCCTTCTCAACGCCTTCTGGAGGGAAAACATTGTGGTGAATATTGCCGTCACCGACATGGCCGTAACTGTTGATGCGCAAACCCGGATTTAGGCCCATAACTGCCTCATGTGTTTTCGTGATGAAACGGTCAATCAGGCTAAGCGGCACAGAGGTATCGCTGTTACAGATTGCGCCTGTCATTCGGTTGGCTTCGGGCGTGTTCTCCCTCAAGTCCCACAATCCGGCTCTTTGCGCTTCAGAGCTGGCAACGACCGCATCGGGTAATAACCCTTTTTCCATACAACTTGCCAACGAAGCTTGCACCCGGTCCGTCAGGCCAGCCTGACCGCCAACCTCGACCAGAAGATACCAGTCACAAACCTGACCAATCGGGTTTTTCAGGTTGGGGAAATGTTGGGTGACGAGGTCAATTCCAAAATTGCTCAGCAACTCAATCCCAGACAAGCTTTCACCCAGATCTTTACGCAGTTGCTGAAACAGTCGAAGCGCCCCATTCAACGAGGGTGAGGCACAAAGTGCTGTGACGGTTTCTGGGTCTTGGGGTTTTAATACAAGCGTAGCCGCTGTGATGATGCCAAGTGTGCCCTCGCTTCCCGCAAGCAAGTGGCGTAAATCGTATCCAGTGTTGTTCTTGCGCAGGGGACGAAGCTCGCTGATCACGTCGCCCGAGGGAAGCACCGCTTCAACGCCAAGGCACAGATCGCGCGCGTTTCCGTGGCGCAGCACCTGAATACCGCCGGCATTGGTCGCCAGATTGCCCCCAACGGTACAACTGCCTTTCGATGCCATACTGAGAGGATAAACCAACCCATGCTCACTTGCGGCGGCATGGATATTCTCAAGGATACACCCGGCCTCGGCCACCAAGGCGAAATCCTCGGGCATGACTTGACGAATTCGGTTCATGCGTTCAAGCGACAGGATGATGGCATTGCCGCTATCGGGCGACAATTGCCCCGCGACAACACCTGTACCACCGCCGTAAGGGATTAGACCCAGCCGCTCCTCATTGCAGATCCTGACAATCCGGGACACCTCTTCTGTTGTTTCTGGCATTACGATCAGGCAAGCCTGTCCTGTAAACCGACCGCGCGGGTCTTCGAAGTAGCGCGCGGCCTCTGAACTCGGGCGCCAGTCTCCTTCTCCGACAACCTTTTTCAGCTTATCAAGAGTGGCCTCAGAGGGTTGTGAGAAGTCAGACATGGCGCTGTCCCCTATTGGTGCGCTTTAGCTGCTAAGCCCAGCGACACACATGTATTTCGTTTCAAGATAGTCGTCCAAGCCCTGGCTGCCACCTTCCTTACCCATGCCACTTTCCTTCAACCCACCGAACGGCGCTTCGACGGTGGTGATCAGCCCGGAATTGATGCCGATCAGACCATAGTCCAGACCATCATTCAGACGGAATGTGCGGCCAAGGTCACGTGTATAGGCATAGGCAGCCAAACCATATTCGGTTGCATTCGCGGCCTCTATCGCTTCGGCTTCATCGTCAAACTTGAACACAGCGGCAAGGGGGCCAAATATCTCGTCCGTGGCAAATTGCATATCATCCGTCGCGCCGGTGATGATTGTGGGTTCAAAGAACGTGCCGCCATTGCCATGGCGTTTGCCGCCCTGAACAACGTTGCCGCCCTTGGATTTGGCGTCCGAGATCAATTCTTCGACCTTCGTCACCGCGCCATCGTCGATCAGCGGGCCTTGCTGGACTCCATCCTCGGCCCCGTTTCCGACCACCAAAGCGGCAACCGCCTCTTTCAATTTCGCAACGAAAGCGTCGTGGATACCTGCCTGCACGTAAAAACGGTTGGTGCAAACGCAGGTCTGCCCCATATTGCGAAACTTCGCGATCATTGCGCCCTCGATGGCGGCATCGACATCCGCATCGTCAAAGACAATGAAGGGTGCGTTGCCACCAAGTTCCATCGAGACTTTCTTGACGGTATCCGCAGACTGGCGGATCAGCGTTTTTCCCACCTCGGTGGAGCCTGTGAAGGTCACCTTGCGCACATCCGGGCTGTCCATGATGGCGCCGCCGACCTGACGGGCAGACCCCGTGACGATGTTTACCACACCCGCTGGGAAACCCACATCCTCGCACAGTTTTCCCCAGACAAGTCCGGAATACGGCGTGGCAGTTGCTGGCTTTGCAACAACTGTACAGCCCGCTGCGAGCGCAGGTCCAAGCTTGCGTGCCAGCATTGACGACGGGAAGTTCCATGGGGTGATCGCGGCCACCACGCCCACGGGGTGGTGCGTTACAAGAAGCCTGCGATCTGCGGTTGGGGCTGGTACAATCTCGCCTTTTGCACGGCGAATTTCTTCGGCAAACCAACGGATATAGGCCGCCCCGATGGCAATTTCGCCGCGCGCTTCGAAAATGGGTTTGCCTTGTTCTGCAGTCAGAAGCTGGGCGAGGTCCTCTTGATTGTCCATCAGGGCGTCATGCAGGCTGTGCAGCAACGTGACACGTGTCATCAGGTTCGATTTGGACCAGTCCGGAAAGGCCGCATTCGCCGCTGCGATTGCGCGATTGGTTTCATCCGTTCCACCATTGGGGACTGTGCCGATAACCTCGCCGGTCGCGGGGTTGATCACGTTAATTGTGCCACCTGCATCCGATCCGACCCACCGGCCACCAATCAGATTAGCTTCCACCATCAAGCCATTGAAGTTGCTCATGTTCATTCCTTCGAAAATGCAAATTGCGTGTGTTGACGGTAGGTTTCACCCGGCCTCAGAAGGGCTTGGGGGAACACGCTGTGGTGGTTGGCGTCGGGCCAGATTTGCGGCTCCATTGCAAGGCCCGCATGCGCTATCATCTCACGTCCGTTTAAGCCCGGCAGGTCAATGTTGATCTTGCCCCCGTCATAGATTTGAAGCCCCGGTTCGGTGGTCCGGCACTCCATCGTCAGGTTTGACAGTGGACTGACCAACCACGCCACAGAGCGTAGCCCGGTTCGTTGGCGCGATAGGCAAAAGTTGTGATCCACCGGTGACGCTTGAGAGACCGGCGACAAGGCACTGTAATCAAAAGGTGTTTCCGCGACAGACCGCTCCTCTCCAGTCGGGATAAGCTCATCATTCACAGGTAAGTAGCGATCTGCGTTCACCTTGAACAGATGGTCTGAAATCGTCTCGCTATCATCCAGCTTGAAATAGGAATGATGTGCCAGATTACAGAGCGTGGGCGCGTCGGATTCCGCCTCCATCCGAATGTCCAGCACACCGCCCTCAAGCAATGTGAAATGGACCTTTACAGTTAGATTGCCGGGATAACCCATGTGCCCATCGGGCAGCGTGATCTCAAGCGTTGCATGATCCGATCCGTAGTCCACAACCGCCCAAAGCTGCTTACCCATGCTGACCGCACCACCGTGCAAGCTGTGCTTACCGATAAAGTTGCGATCAAGTTGGAAGGTCTGCCCATCCAGTTCCAGATGCCCATCGCGGATGCGGTTGGCGCAGCGGCCTGCAATGGCCCCAAAATAAGGAGAATGGGTCAGGTAAGGCGCAAATTCGGGGAACCCAAGCACCAGCGGCGCGTCGTGGCCCTCTAAGCGAAGGTCTTGCAGAATTGCGCCATATGTTAAGATGTGCCCCGTCAGTCCACCGCCCTCAAGGCGCAGCCGATGGACAGTTTCACCGGTTGGAAGTGTGCCGAATTCCTCAATCATAGGGTCACCGCCTGTCCCGTTCTGGCGCTTTTCTCGGCAGCTTCACCCACGCGAACAGACCAAAGCCCATCCTCAAGCGACACCTCAGGCTTACCAATCCCCGACACCACCAGATCGCGAAAACGCTTGTGCTGGAAGAAGGTTGAGCCGTGGTGATCCCCTGCGGCCAGAACTGTCTCGTCGACTTCAACCTCTTCGCGGATGATCTCTTTGCTGTCTCGGTGGCTAATCTCGATCTCAGAGGCGCGTTCCTTTCCGTCCACGCTAAACCGCGCAGGACCCGGCACTTTGGCATCCACGCGTGCTTTGGCCCCGGTGACCGAGATCACTTCTTGCCAATACGACCCTTCTGCAAACATGCACAGGTCCAGCAGCCCACGTGCGCCATTTGCGAAATCGACGGTGACAAAGGCGTTGTCGATGATGTCGGGCGTGTGGCCATCATATTGTTCATCCTGATGGTTCACGTCTGCTGCTGCAGAGGCATAGACACGCACTGGATCGCTTTCAAGCACGACGCGCATCAAGTCCCAGAAATGGCAGCATTTTTCGACCAGAGTGCCGCCCGTACGGGCGTTAAATCGGTTCCAATCACCAACCTTTTCCAAAAACGGAAAACGGTGTTCGCGGATCGACATCATGCGCGGCGTGCCTGCTGTGCCTGACGCGACCTCGGCCAACAGGC
The DNA here is from genome assembly GCF_025140835.1 of Aliiroseovarius sp. M344. Lineage (NCBI taxonomy): Bacteria > Pseudomonadati > Pseudomonadota > Alphaproteobacteria > Rhodobacterales > Paracoccaceae > Aliiroseovarius > Aliiroseovarius sp. M344. The sequence continues at coordinate 1,160,710 of NZ_CP081153.1, read as the reverse complement.
GTTGGACCGGCGGCATGTAACGGTATTCCATCGCGACCCATACCGGGGCGGTGCGGGTTTGCGATTTGGACAGAACCTCGCGGCAATGGTCAGCTGTTGTGCATAGAGGTTTTTCGCACAGGATCGGCAGATTTGTATCCAGGATATCCATCATGATCGCGTGGTGGGTATCGTTGGGTGACACCACCACCACCGCATCACAAAGCCCGGCCGACAGCATATCCTTGTAATTGGCAAAACCCTGCGCGGCACCGTTTGCGGTCTCGACCGACAAGTTACGCATTCCTTCATCAGGGTCCGCAATGGCCGCTACCTCGCACCCATCTAAAAGGTTGAGGTTTCGGATGTGCTCCTGCCCCATCATGCCTGACCCGATCAGGCCGTATCTGATTGTCATCTCAAAACTCCAATAGCGGCAAACCCAGCGCCCCGGCCGCCCCCCGAAGCGCAGCTCGGTGGTCGCCATAGGCCAGCGCCATGTGATGTTCTAACCCGCTTGCAATGATGTCATTCAACACCTCACCTGCAGGTCGATCAAACCGTAAAACACCGGAGGTGCCGGTGAACGCCATGGGGCGCCTCAGCATCTCACCGTGCGACAGCACCATATGGGCGCGGCCATGTGCCTGACTGATCCGCATCAGCGTGACCTCTCCGGGTTTTAGGGGAAACTGATAGAGCAGCGGCTGTTTGCGGTTGGTGTGTATGGTCGCCTCGACGGCAATTTCTGGATCGTGCATAGACAAGGGGGCCTGCCCGCAATGCCAAACCACACCCGTGTTGTCGCTTGCGTCCATATCCACCAGATCAGTCAAAAAGACGGGGGCATTGGCAGCCTCCATCAAGATCAGCTGGGTCAGCGCGCCATAGACATCCGCCTCGCAGGCGCAAGGGACCCGCGCTTCGCCCAACATCGACGCGGGGCCACACACCGCGCCACCATATTCGGTGAACGTCTCGGGCCAGCACCGGATGGCGAAAGCGTCATATCCTCCCCGCCCTTTGAGCTCGTCCAACCCCGCTTTCAGGCGCAATGAACGATCAAGTTCGGTTGGGTCGACCTCGTCTATCCCGTCAAGCTGGGCGGAAGCCTCTTTGTGCAACTTTTCAGCCACCTGATCAGGAACCGCACGCGCTTTACTGAACAGATCGTCCAGCGACAGTTCATCGACTTCGACGCCTGCAAGCAAGTGCATGGCATCCTTATCATAGGCGCAGGTGTCAAATCCGACGGGATGTTCACCAATGCGGGCGATCCGGCGACCGTGGACTGCTTGAGCAATCCGGTGCCCCTGTTCGGTTGCTTCTGGTGGATCCCGTGGCGTGAGCTTGCCCGCTGGTCGCTTTCCTGCCAGCAACACGCTCAGTTCGGCTACGACATCAGCTGACGGGTCCGCATAGAGCCAACCGAATGCGCGATCACTCAGGCCCAAAGCATGTGCAGCCAAGTTCAGTCCGCAAAACGCGTTTAGGCGCAGGCGTCCCCCCAGCCGGGGTTCCGGTACGGCCCAAATCGACAAGGGCTGATCAAACGCCGCCCCTATCGCGACCGTCATAGACGCGTCGGTGAAGGTTACTTGCAAGATCAGAACCTGACCGACATTGGCTGCCTGAAGGCCTGAGATGCCGGCACGTGTTGCGTCCTCGTCAAATAGTAGCTCGCGGGGGCCGATTATCTCGTGACCGGTCGCTTCAAGCGCATCCAGCATCGCGGCCAGCTTTTCCTCGGCAAAGGGCACGTCAAATGTTGGACGTCCCAAAGGAAGTATGCCTAGTTTCATCTGCGCGTCCCTTAAGCTTCGGCGTAGCTGTGCCGGAAACTGGCATCAGCCGGCGTAAAGCGTGCCCCACCTTCCCCGTAGCAGAAGTGCTGCGCCCAGTTTGCGGCTTTTGCATCTGCCAATCGGCTAATCTGTCCCATGTAGTCCGCCGCCCCGCCCTCGAGCTCTATCTTGATGCGTTCCCAATCCGGATACGCCGAAAACGCATCCAGCCAAATAGCGCGTCCTGCCAAAAAGCCTGAGGCACCTGCAGCGAAAGCATGTTCCAGCACGCGTGCAAATTCAGGTTTTCCTGCACCCGCTGACAGCATCACCCATGGGCGGCCAGCGAGCCTCCCCATCTCATCAAAGACGGCTTGAACTCCTGACGATCCATCAGCATCGGACGCATTCACCGGGCTTTCCAACTTAAACACGTCAACGCCATAGTCAGGCTTCGCAAATTCTTCGACCGAGGCCAGAACATCGTCGGCCTTCTTACCCTGCATCTCGATATATTCTTTGGTCTGATGCGCATCAGTGGCCAAAGGGTAAACCAGCAGTTCGAACAGAAACGGGATGTCGTGCTTGGCGCATTCCTCTCCGATCCGTTTCACATAGTCTTTCTGGGCTGCATTCACCGCGTCGCCCGCATCCGGACGATACCACGCCAAAACTTTAACGGCGTCGCCCCCCATGCGTTTGATCTTGGCAACCGACCAGTCGTCAATGTCTGAGCTAAAGCGACCCTCGGGCGTTTCTTCAAACAGGCTGTCCTCGAGCGTCACGATCAAGCCCTTGGTGGGTGACAACATGTCGACCGCATAGGGAATTGCATAGTGCGGATCGAGCAGCATCGCGGTGCTTTGTGCCTGCAGCGTTTCCACCAGCAACCCTTTGAAACGCGCGACTTGGTCCCACGGGGCGGTATCCACCCCAAGATGCGCCGCAATCGGACCCTTGATCGGAGGACGTTGGTCAACTGCGGTCATCTTGAAGATACCGTTTTCATCGGCCATACGGCGCAGTCCCCAGAGCTTGCCCGGGCTAAGCGTTGTCATCACGTCTCTCCTTCAGAAAATCGTCAATTTGGGTGCGTGTGGGCGCTCCGGCCCGGCCCCCATGTTTCAAGCATTTGACCGCGGCTGCGGCATTTGCGTATTCGATGGCTGCCCGTTCCGGTGCTTGTTGTGCAAGCGACAGCGCGAATGCGCCGTGCCAAACGTCGCCTGCCCCAAGTGTATCCACCGGCTCTATCTGGTATGCTGGAACATGCTCGATCCTTTGACCATCAGTGAACCAAACATCGTTTGCGCCATCTGTGGCACAGACCCAGCACCCGTGATCTGACGCGATTTGTTTTAGCGCCTCCTCGGTGGTCAGATCCGGATGTAGGTCACGAAGTCCTTGCATCGACAAAGCCGCATGGCTGGCAACATCAAGCAGGGTTGGATCAATTGGTGCTTCACCATCAAGAACACCCGGGATACCCCGTGTCTTCGCAAGCGACAGTGCATCGCGGGCTGCATCAACGCGGCGCGTGTCCGTTAAGACTGCACCAAGTTCGCCAATACCCGCGAACCACGCAGTCTTGAGGACCAACCCTTCACCCCGAAAATTAACAATTAGGCGCTCGCCATTCATATCAATCAAGACCGACGAAAACGAACTGCGCGCGCCTTTGGTACGGGTCACGTTGTCAACGTCCACGCCTTCATCACGAAGCTCTGCAAGCACCATGTCGCCAACGCTGTCTGTACCCAGTCGCGCACCCAAGATGGCGTCGCCACCCAGACGCGTCACCGCAACTGCGGCATTGGCAGCACAACCGCCGCCGACCACGACGGCACGATCCGTGCCATACTTCTCAGCCCGGTCGGGCAGCTCATCCAGATGGAAGACGAAATCCACAACGGCGGCACCTACACAGAGAATGCGGGTCATTGGGGCACCTCCAATCCGCTGGGCACGCTAACCGGAGTTCCTAGGCGCCCCCGACTGGAAGCCGTGCCCGTCAGGGCTTTTAAAAACGCGACAAGTTCGGTGATTTCATCGTCACTCATTTCCAATGAAGTCACATCAACCTGCGAAGCGAGACGCGCCCGTTCACGCTTATCCTGGAACGGCAAGAAGTCAGTTGCAGCGAGCCACGGCGCTTTCGGGAGTGCCGCAAGTTCCGGTTTCCACTTAGAAAACTCTGCTTGCGGATTCAGATGATGGCGCACTATCCCTTCCAGCGTCGGATATGCCCCGTTGTGCCCGTATGGCGCGGTCAGGGCGACATTTCGCAACGATGGTGTGCGGAACCGATAGGCATCCTCTAACCGGTCCGAGGCCCCCATCCGTCCAACATCACGCACGATCGGATCCCATTGCCGTGTCTTGCCCGGTCCGAAATGCGGCAGCATCAGCGCATGAAATTCGTGGTCGGTCAGAAGCGGGCCGGAATGGCAGGTGCTGCACCCGGCTTTGCCGTAAAAAAGCTCTAGCCCTGCCAGCTGGTCTGCCGTCATCGCCGCGCTATCGCCTTTAAGAAAGGCGTCAAACGGGCTGTCATCACTGCGAAATTCCGTGGCTTGATAAGCAGCGAGTGCATTGGCAATATGGGTGATCGAGACATCCAGCGGACCCGACACGTCAACGAAAGCCTCACTGAACCGATCCGCATAATCCGGGATTGTCCGCACTCTTTTTGCAATGATCGGCCATACCGCGTCGATCCGATTATAGGCCGCGCCTGCAACTTGGTTTTCCTTCGGATCACCGGCCATCTCGAATTGCGACGTCATTGGAAACAAGGCTTGCGCCGCAAGGATCGAGTTCAGTCCATCGGGCAGCCATTCCTGCGCTGGACTGTCAAACCCGGTGTTGTAGATATCTGAGACCGACAGGCGACCGTCGTGAAACATAACATCGACCTCGCGTGCGCCAAGGTTCCACAAACCGGGCGCATTGCGTGGGATACGTTTGATGATGCGGCTAGCCCCCTGCCCCGGATGACGCATCGGACCTAGCCCCTCGCCCCCTTCGCCAATACCAAGGCTCAACCCGTCCGAGCTTCCGTGTTTGGGATGATGGCACGTTGCACAGGCAATGTTGCGATTGCCCGACAGGATAGGATCATAAAACAGAAGTTGCCCTAACGCCGCCTGCGTCTGATCGAACGAGATGAAATCAGCCTCTTGCAAGGGCTGTGGAAGCGATGTCCCATACGCGGGTGCGCCCGCGAGCGCCGCCAAGACGGAGAAAACATGAAACGCCTTTGCTTTGCCCCCTGCCTTGTCCTGTGCCTTCTGGCCACGCCCGTTTTGGCCGAGATTGAAACGGCTCGCGATCTGATGGATGCCAAAGACTACTCTGCCGCGATGACCGAACTGTTGCCCGCCGCGCGATCCGGCAATGCCGAAGCGGAAGAATTGATAGGCGTTATGTATGCGCTTGGGTTGGGTGTCGAGCGTGACGACGTGCGAGCGTTTGAATGGTATCTTCGTGCCTCTATGAAGGGGCATGCTGGCGCACAATCTGGAATTGGTTGGTATTACGAGGTCGGTCGCGGCATGCCCGCACCGGACCTTGTCAGGGCCTACATGTGGTACACCCTTTCGACGATCGGGGGCGACCCCGATGCGGCCATTTCCGTTGAGGAAGTGGTGAAGAAGATGACGTCCGAACAAATCGAAAAAGCCCATATTCTGGTGGATGACTACCGGGTCTGGCTTTACCCGTTTCGCTAAGTCCTGGGGGCCACGCGGGAGAACACGCAGCCCCAAGGTTGGTTGTCTTCAGGATCAGTTGATGTCCTGCGCCATACCGGCGTCGATATCTGCTTCTGCTGCGGCAACAGCATCGGTCAGCGCGGTAAAGATCTCTTCACCACCTTTGATGTTACCCTTGAACCAGTCATAAACCGGAGCCGCTGCTTCTTTGAACGCGGCTTTCTCGGCTGGGCTAGGAACATAGAGGTCTCCACCACCGGCAACGAAATCTTCGTATGCCTGGATCGATTTGCGTTTAGGTGAGGCAAAAGTCGCCTGCTGAAGGGCAGCGAAACCGTCCACAACGACGCGACGCATGTCTTCCGGCATGCCCATGAATTTGGCGTTATTCATCCACCACAGCGCACCCATATAAGCGTGACCGTCTAGCGTGACGTATTGCAGACCCGCATCCGGGAACTTCATACCCATGATGTCGGTGATGCCATTTTTGGAACCCTCTACAACACCCGTTTGGAAGCTGGTGAACAGCTCAGGCCATGGGATCGGCGTCGGCGATGCACCAAGGGCCTTGACAAGCTCCTGCGGCAGATCGGCGACCACGGTGCGGATCTTCAAACCTTCCATGTCTGCAGGAGCCCGCACGCGACGTTTTGTGTTGGCAAAGTTGCGCCAGCCGCCAGTGTTACCGATGGTCATCAGTCGAATTGCATCGCCTGAATCCGCTAATGCCATAGAGCGCATCGTGCGCGTGAAGTCGCCGGACAATACAGCCTCAGCTACGCGGTCGTTGGCCATCAAGTAAGGCAAATCAAGTACCTGTACATATGGGAAAATACCCGATGCACCGCCCGATGTCGAAATGTAAACATCGATGGAGCCATCGGCCACACCCTGCAGACACTCGGCACCTTTTGAACAAAGCTGCGTCCCAATGAACAGCTCGACTTCAATCGCCCCGTTTGAAGCGCTCTCGACAAAGTTTTTGAACACGACAAGACCATCATAGTCTTCGTCGTTTTCGTTGGAATTCGCAGTCGCGCGAATGGTATAGTCAGCAGCTTGAACCGCCACGGCGCTGGCAGCCAACACAGCTGCGGCAGACAGCGCCTTTAAAGTTGATTTGAACATAAGTTCCTCCTCGTTGGAATGGTTATATCGTTGGTTTTATTGGACAAAACCCGTCAAACGCGGGATCGTCATGCAGATTGCCGGGACATAAGTGATCAAGAAAATCACGATAACCTCGACCAGTAGAAAGGGTAAAATGGCGCGCGAAATAGCTTCGACTTTCTCGCCGGAAACAGAACTTGCAACAAACAACACCAGCCCCATCGGTGGCGTCGCCAGACCCACTGTCAGGTTGACGCTCATGATGATGGCAAAGTGAACTGGGTGGACCCCCAAATCGACGAAAATCGGTCCCAGAATTGGTCCAAGGATGATGATTGCCGGACCAGCGTCCAGAAACATTCCTACCACGAAAAGAAGCAGGTTGATCAAGAATAGAAGGATTAGCGGATTGTCAGACAATCCAAGAATGAAGCCCGCCATGGTCTCTGGCGCGTGTGACAAGCTGACGACCGTTTTGAAGGCCACCGCCGCGCCAACAAGAAGCAACACGGTCGAGCTCGACAACGCCGCTCGCATCAGAATGCCCGGTAAATCTGACACGCTCATCGAGCGCAGGATGAAAAAGGCAACTATCAATGCATAAGCGACTGCCACCGCACTCGCCTCGGTCGGGGTGAACACTCCAACAAGTATACCGCCCAAAATGATGATCGGGGTTTGCAGAGGCGCAACCGCTTTCTTGCAAATAACGCGGAAGTCGGGCGAAACCTTTTTGCGCAACCTCAACAGAAGGAAATGCGCGATTGGTAAGAACACCAAGAAGACAAGCCACCCATTGACACCGATCTCAACGCCGTTAAGGCGCAATAACGCTGCAACGCCGGAATAAAGAGCCAGCAGAACGCCCGCAAAGTTGATCCGCAAAAGAACGAAGCTTACCTTACCTTCTAAGGGTGAAATTGTTTGGTTTGGGGTGACAATTCGTTCTGCCTTTGGAAGGTCATATCGATCAGCCATCAATCGTACGACAACCATCAGGCCGACGCCAACCAAGATGCCCGGCACGATACCGGCTAAGAAAAGCGCCGCGACGCTTTCGCCCATAACATATGCATAGATGATCATTATGCCTGACGGTGGAATAATCGGGCCAATGACCGAACTCGCGGCTGTCACCGCAGCGGCAAACTTGCGAGAATATCCGTTGCGCTCCATTGCCGGGATCAACGTAGATCCAAGTGCCGACGTGTCGGCCACGGCGGATCCGGAAAGCCCCGCAAACAGGATTGAGCTAAGGATATTCACATGCGCTAGCCCACCGCGGAAATGGCCCATCAACGCTTGGCTGAACTCAACAAGTCGTGTTGTGATCCCGCCCCTGTTCATCAGTTCACCTGCCAAAACAAAGAATGGAAGAGCCATTAGCGGGAAACTATCCATCCCGTTGTAAACATTACGGTAAAGTAATGCGACATCACGCTCCTGCCCATTGAGGAATAGCAACAACCCTGGCGATAGCAGCAAAGCGAAAAAGACCGGAAGCCCGATCATAAGGAAAATCAGAAAGAGCGGCAGAAACAGGGCCAGCATCACTCGGCCTCCATCGAAAACGGAAGCGCGTCATCGCTTGGCAGTTCAGCGTCTGGATCTATCAATGACACCAGTGTGCGCAGTATCATCTCGATCGTGACCGAGATCAGCAGCACGATGCACGCAAATAGCGACATATACATATAGCGAAGTTTAACCTTAACGGATTCAAGCCCCAGCCACTCTAACGGAAGCTTCAAAGATGAGCTGTCAAACTTCCCACCAAACCCGAAGGCATGACTGTAGCCATGGCCAATAGCGATAACTAATACAATCAGAGATAAAACCAGTAAGGTTAGGGTCAAACCCAAACCCAGTTTGCGTGGCAGTGCAGTCGGCAGCATGTCAATGGCAACGAACCCGTTCCATCGCATCGCAGAGGGCGCGACCAGCCCAGCCATCCATAACATAAGAAATCGGGCAGCTTCGTCCGGCCAAGCAAGGGCATTATTCAATACATACCGAAAGACAACCTGCGTAAGGATCACGACAACCATCAACGCCAAAGCCACCCAGGCCATCTGGCGTCCTATACGAAGGACCAGCGTATTCACCCCAGCAATCAGTCGCAGTAGCGTCAGCACTGCCCCCCCTTTGGTGGTTTCACCATTTGAATCACATATAGCGCGTATTTACTTTCGTTATTTTCATATCCTCGGCATATCGAACCTATGTGTCAAGCCTGCGAACCTAACCCGCCAAAACTAATCGCACGCTTTTCGCTACACACATCTCGGCCAATGCCTGTGGGCAGGATTTGTCGATCACAAGTGTATCGATCTGCTCCAATTTCCCGATACAGACCGGTGCTGCGCGCCCAAACTTAGTTCCATCTGCGGTCAGAATGACATTGCGCGCATTTTCAATGATCGCCCTGACCAACGAGGCTTCACGCAGATCATAGTCGAGAAGCGAGCCGTCTTCAGCAATCGCTGCGGCACCAATCACCGCCGTATCGACCCTGAACTGGCGGATGAAGTCCACAGCAGCCTCACCCAGAATAGCGCCGTCCGATTTTCGTACGACACCGGCTGGAACCATCACCTCTACGCCCGCAAAGTCCCTTATTTCACTGGCTAAAGTGACTGAATCGGTGACGGCTTTTATTCCTACATGATGCGACAGGTTTCTTGCAACGGCTGCTGTGGTTGTCCCAGCATTGATGATGAGCGAAGAATCGTTCGGTATCAAAGCGGCTGTTGCGCGACCAATATGTTCTTTCTCTTCCCGGGCGACATCTTGCCGGACCGCAAAACCAGCATACTCAGTCCCGCCAACCAATGCAGCGCCTCCGTGGAAACGAGCAATCTGATTGACCTCAGCCAATGCATTGAGATCCTTGCGGATGGTTTGAGGTGTGGCCTCGAACAACTCTGCCAGATCGTCGACCAGCGCACGCCCCTTCGCTTGAAGATGCTTCAATATCGCCGTTTGGCGGACCACTGCTTTTCGACCAGATTTCAACGCTTTTCCTTTCGCCTCCAGTTCGTTTCGTTATTAGAGCAAAAACGAATATTATTCGCAATGTTCAATTGGCAGACGGCAAGTGTCGAAAATGTTGAGCGTGGCGGCGAATACAGCATTCCAGATCACAACCCGGTCCTAGACGCCAAAGGGACACTGCTCACCGGTCCTCGCCTTCTAGCAAAGGCGATCCAGACTAGGATCCAACAGAGCTCTGTATTGCTTGTGCCCGCCCGTATGTTTACGGCTCAAAGCGATTGGGTAACAAAAGAAATTGACTAACCGCTACGCTACGAACGGCCCATAAGAGACATTCACTACCAAGCTCCGATGCTGCAGTCGCAGCCTGCATTGCCGACATTCGAAGCGAGCGAAAAATTTGGAAAACGTCAAGCCGACGCACCGCGGACCAAGTGGACCCTCGTTCAGCGACAATGTTCGTGCTTCAAAATGGGGTATCGCACTTTCCTTTTGTTTTTGGGGCCTTCGCGCGGTAGTGTCCCCATTAAGTAATTGACCATTACTCGTATTTAATTGGCTGAAATCACAATGCCGCAGATCGTTCAAGTCGCCGCCATCGCCCTCGCCACGCTCGGCACAGGAGCGATAACGATGTCGGTCATGAATGAGGACATACCCGACCTCGAGGTGCCCCAAGGCCCGTGGACCGCGAGCGGCGCGCTTGACAACCGGTCCTTCGAAATCCTCGGTCGGGACGCAAACAGCGGCGCGGTATTCGATGGCCTTTTGGCCTTCCGCAACGGCACATTCCAGTCTGCCGACTGTCAGGAATACTGCAATTTTGGCTGGTCCGACTATCAGACCAAGGAGATCGACGGCGTGGTCCATTTCACCACGACCGCGGTCTGCCCGGACGCACCGCACACGGTGGTCTTCTACGGACAGGTCGAGGGCAACGACATTGCTCTCGACCTGACGTGGACAACCCGGCGTTGGTACTGGACCAACCAGATCGTCATGACGGCCACCGGGGAAGCGGTGCCCACCAATGGCGCGAAAGCCGAGGGCTGAGGTACACATCTTGAAACCAGCCGGAGCGTCTTATGGCACCATCGCCCTCCGGGTCGTGGTTCTCGTTGCTATCCTTGTGATTGCCACCTGGGGCGCGCACCTCATCCGTGATGCATTGAACCTGCAGATTAGACCGGACAACGAGCAGCAAGTGCACCGTGCCCTCATGCTCGGCGCAGTGGCCTATATCGGTCTTCTAGCTCTGCCCTTCGTGCCGGGTGCCGAGATCGGGTTGGCGATGCTCGCCACTTTCGGAGCGTCCATCGCGCCGCTGATCTATGTCTGCACCGTTGCCTCGATGATGCTGGCATTCGCGGTCGGTCGTTTCCTGCCCATTAGTGCACTCGAGCGTCTTCTCTCGATTCTGAGGATGCGCCGCGCGGCTGCACTGGTCTCTCGGGCCGCCCCGCTGTCGCAGGACGAAAGGCTTGAAATGCTGCTAGACGGTCAGTCCAAACGCGCGCTCAGCCTTGCGTTGCGCTACCGCTATTTCGCCCTAGCGCTCGCGGTAAACACACCAGGCAACTCCGTGATTGGTGGCGGTGGCGGCATCATGCTTCTGGCCGGGCTAAGCGGGATCTTCTCGCCTCTGGCGACCCTTGCGACCGTGGCGCTCGCCGTCTCCCCTCTGCCCCTCGCAGTAGTATTCTTCGGGCTACAGATTTGATTGTGGCTTTCTGAGATTGACCAGTGTGCTTCGGTTCTGCTGTCGCGAAATAGCGATCCGCGTCAGACCCTACGGTCAGAAATAAGACGCATTTGGATCTCGGAACCGGTGTTCGACGCGACTCCCCGGAATGATCGTCTCGCAGACGATGCAGTTCCCGCGCCGCTAGCGGGTGGCTGTGTAGAAAATCACACGGGCAGGCACCCTGACATCTTGCTCACCCGCGAACGCCCCGTAACCTTCAGTCATCCCTTTCGCGATGCTATCCATCGCGGATCCCTCTTCACCGAGCTTGGCAAATTGGGAGACGGCTCCGCGAAAGGGACCTATGGCAAGCATCATGGCTGTAATGTCAGCGGCGGCACCGATCGGCGTGAGGTGGGTATCGATCTCTTCCGCGGCCACATCTGCAAAGCCCGTTTTGGAAAGCAAGTCAGTCACCATTTCCACATTGGCAAATGCCATTGGGCCAGGAGCCGATGGATCAGGCTTTGGCATCTCTGGAAGTGCGTCTGCCAAGGCCTTGCCAGGCACCGAGAACCAAGGATTGTGCTGCGGACCGGCCCACGTCACGAAGGCTATGCGACCGCCTTCGTAGAGAGAGTTTCCGATATTGGTAAAAGCCACCTGCGGATCTGAAAAAAACATGGTCCCGAATAATGAGATCACGGCGTCGCACTTAACGTCAGAAAAACTGAAATCCTGCGCATCACCCTGGACTGGCGATATGTGTGGCACGTTTCTTGCGCGATGTTCGACCCGAGCTACAAAATTGTCAGCGATGTCCAATGCGATCACGCTCCCCTGTGGACCAACACGCGCAGCTGCGTCGAGCGTCAGCGCACCGGAGCCGCACCCGAGGTCGAGAACCTTCTCTCCTGGTTGCAACGCGGCGCGTTTGAGCAATTCATCCTTGATGGGGCTATGAGCCCTCTCAATAGGCTCCTCATGATCGATCCAAGCTTGTGCAAGAGCGCTCCAGTCCATTAGCCCATTCCCTAAATGCATAAACTTTCATGAATGGTGCTGCACTTCATATGAACAAGCAATGACTGTGTGCTGAGCAGTGAACCAAATGTAGAAATAGTTAGCCGACAATGAAGATCGCATGCATTAGGTTCCTGACAAACTAACTTCCGTCAGGTCCATTTTTGCGTGGCCCCCTTTGGCTCATTCCTGAAATCGGATTCAGTGTAGCATCTGTATTTCTTGCCCGGCAGGCACCTGTGCGGACCCGGCCCTTTGCGGACATTGCAGAACTTCGGGGTGGTTTCATGTAGATTCATCGAATCAGACATTGACGTCTAAGCGTTATTATCTTAGCTTTCTAATACGATATACTTCGTTCCCTTCGGGCCAAAGGCCGATTGGGCCGGACTGCGTTGCCACGAAAATCGGGTCTCGCGCGAGCATAAGCTTCCATCCGGGGAATGTCTTTTTTTGGGCATCGCGCATTCGCTTCTTTTGAAGATGAATGGAGACCTATGTGTGATGAAAAAAACATCCAAGATTCGCCGCGCCAAGATGCTAGCTCAAGGTGGACGTTGCTATTATTGCGATCTGCCGATGTGGGAACATGAAGCAGAAAAGGTAGGGTGGCCAGACCTTTGGACGAATGAAAAACCCAAAACGCTGCAATGTACGGCGGAACATCTTGTCCCGCGCTCAGATGGTGGGGTGGACACGCCGGAAAACATTGTTGCAGCTTGCTGGTTTTGCAACACAACACGCCACAAAAGGAAGCAAGTTCGATCACCTCAGGAACATCGAGCACATGTAAAGAAACGAATGCGCAAAGGACGTTGGTTGCAGGCTAGTATCAATTTGTAATGAGCATGTTGCCTTCGGCCCAAAGGGTCGAATGCTGCAACGTGCTCAAATGGCGGCTTTAGCACTCTGGTGGTTGTAGCGAAGCAACATTCAGGCACGTCGCCTCGCATGATGGCCTGTGCCTAACGCTTGATACCACCAAAGCGCACACCGCTAAGATCGGCCACCTCTCTTTTCCATGTTGTGATGTCACGATGGGCAAAGTCTGACAGGCTGTTGTGTCCGCACGCCCGCGCCAAGACCTGCATCAGTTCGACAGATGCGCCGAAATAGCGGGCGAGCTTTTGTGCGCCGACCTGCACATCCAGTCGCGCGCGCAGTTCGGGCTTTTGGGTTGCGACGCCAACAGGGCAGTTGTTGGAATTACACATACGCGCCGCGATACACCCGACAGCTTGCATGGCAGAATTTGAAACCGCGACGGCGTCCGCACCCAAGGCCATGGCTTTGGCGAAATCCTCAGCCACACGCAGGCCACCTGTGATGACCAATGTCACTTCACGACCCGTCTTTGCATCGAGATGGGCACGGGCACGGGCCAAAGCAGGGATCGTTGGCACTGAGATATGATCGCGGAAAATCAACGGTGCAGCACCCGTTCCGCCGCCACGACCATCCAAAATGATGTAGTCAGAACTGGCTTCCAGAGCGAAATCGATGTCGTCCTCGATATGGTTCGCCGAGAGTTTGAACCCGATTGGGATACCGCCAGACCGCTCACGGACTTTATCAGCGATACGTTTGAAGTCTGCTGGTGTTTCAAGGTCAGGGAACGTTGACGGGGATATCGCGGATTGCCCAGGCTCCAAGCCACGTACCTCTGCGATCTTCCCTTGCACTTTATCACCAGGCAGATGCCCACCCGTGCCGGTTTTTGCCCCTTGGCCGCCTTTGAAGTGAAAGGCTTGCACGCGTGCGACCAAATCAAGATCCCAGCCAAATCGCGCGGATGCCAATTCGTAGAAGTAACGTGAGTTTTCAGCCTGTTCCTCCGGCAGCATGCCGCCCTCACCAGAGCAAATTCCGGTTCCTGCCATCTGCGCACCGCGTGACAACGCCGTCTTCGCCTCTTCGGACAATGCGCCATAGCTCATGTCCGAAACGAATAGTGGAATGTCCAGTTGCAACGGTTTGGCGGCGCGGGGCCCAATCGTAACGGATGTCGCGACTGGCACGTCATCCAACAATGGTTTGCGCGCCATTTGCGCAGGCAGAATCTGAATATCGTCCCAATGTGGCAAGTCTTTGCGGGGCACACCCATTGCACCCATTTCACCATGGTGGCCCAACTTGGCCAGCCCGTCTTTGGCCAAGGCATGGATGCGAGCGACGGTTGGTTCTTCTGGCGTGGGGGTCGCGGTCGGAAGGTCAGACTTCGGTTTCGGTGACGGATCACCTGCTTTCAGATCACCAAGGCTGGCGTGCGTGCCATCGCAGAATGGACCGTTTGCTGTCGCTTTGCACTGACATAGCGCTGCGCTGCCTGTGCTATCAGCGGTAAACTTATGTGGCGTCACGTCGGTGCCTGCATGCGACCCATCGCAAAACGGTTGGCTTTTTGACAATCCACACCGACACCAATAGTAATCCTTGCCCTTTTCCAGATCGACTTTGGCGGGATGTTTGGCAGCGATAATCGGAACGGATTGGGTCATGTCTTTGTCCTTTTTGGTGCTTTGATTTAGCAGGCTGTGATCGCGCTCCAGCCAATACAATTTAGTTTGAAGTGATGGTTACTACTCTGGCAGACCGTGCCCTGTTACGAAGCCGTAGGAACTTTCAACCAGTTGGGTGACGACTTCAAGTTCCGCAAATGTGGTCGGTGTGAAAACCATCACGAACCCATCCCATCCTTCTCGCTGCTTGGCCCAAGGATGTGCAACAGCCCAGCCAGCGTCAATTGCGGCAAGGGCCACGTCAGGGCTCAGCGAGGCATGCAGACTGCCATCTGTGTGTAAGTGGGCAAATTCTTGACCGCCCACAATGACATCTGGACGTGCGAGAAGCACATCATCTTCTAGCTGAAACCCAACGCCTCCCGGCATCGAAACACGCGTTGGACCAAGATTAACGCCTGGAAACTTGGACACGTGATCCATAAGTGCTTGGGCAAGCTCTGCGACCGCCTTAACGCCGATTTGTACATGCGGAACACCATCCGTTGTTTGTGGTACTGGCGTTATCCGGATCGGTAGGCTTTCAGCATGTGTCATCGTTGGCGCCGCAGCCAACGACGAAAGCAGGCCGCAACACAATAAAGTCGGTAGAGATCGCATATTTTAACCTCAATGAATTTGTTCAAGTTCAAGAAAACCAAGCCTCCTCCAGTCCTGTTTGCTGGAAGAGGCCGTGTCAGAGGATGCCGATCAGCCCTCAGGAACCCAAGGATATGGACCCATCCAGATATCAAGCATGACGCGCCATGCGTTCATTGGCAGCCACTCGTCATATCCGACCCATTCAGCGTATTGCGGCAACGCAACCCTGGTTGGGATTTCATTCGCTGGCGTGCCCTTTTGGAACTCGGCAAAGATCGCGCCCCTCAGGTCAACAATGAACTGACGCTCTTCTTCAACATGCGTTTTGGTGCAACCATTGGGGGCTTCTTCCGCCGACAACTCTGTATGCGAACAAACGGCAACATCAAAATCAAGCTCGAGTATTTCACCCAGAGTGCGCTCCCATTCGCCGATGTTGAAATCGGGCATGATGTTAAAACCAACCCGATTGGGCGTAACCAAGTCCGCGATGTAGGCGACCCGCTTTTCCGGGATGACAAAAACCGTCATGCCAAGGCCATGGTTCAGGCCCAGGTAATGCAATTGAACGGTCACACCGCCGATTTCAATATCGTGACGGTTCCCATCCCAAACGATGTCGGGGACAGATGTATCTTGCCCCGGTACGGCTGCCAGATACTGAGCTGCCAGTGTGTGCGCTACTGTCTCAGCACCTGCAGCCTGAAAAACACCGCCGCCGCTGGCGTGATCCCAATGGTTGTGGCTATGCATTGCGAATTCAATCGGTTGATCGGTCACGCCACTAATGGCTTCGATCATCTTTTCGCTATGGGTCGAGTTGACTGTTTCAAAGGCCACGACGCCTTCGTCGGTGACGAGAAACATTGAGTGATACCCGTTGCCGCCGCCGAAGCTGTAAACGCCGGGGGCAATTTCATTCGTATATGAGAGCGGCATGTCAGCCTGAAGCGGGCCGGTTACGCCAAACGCTACTACCGCTGTTGCCGCAAAACTTCGCAGGTTTGTAAGCTTCATTTTGATTTCCTCCAGTTGTCCAATCCAAGCGCTGCGTCGTGTTCCTGTTGGTAACCGGTCACTGGATCACAAAGCTCATTTTGCATGTCTAGTACAATATGTACCTCTTTGCAACATTTTGTACTACTGCACTACAAACTGTTCCCTTCGCCTGTGTTTAGCGTTAGACATATCCCTATGAATAAAGCTCTCGACCCCAGATTAAACGCAACGCGATCACAAGCATTGGATGCAGCATTGATGTTGCTTCAAGAAAAGGGAGTGCTGGCGGTAACCCATGGTGCGATCAACCGAGAAACTGGGATATCGCGCAGCACGCTGTATCGGCATTGGCCCAAACTGGAAGACCTTCGCAATGCTGCCTTTGCGCGTGCCGCGACCGGACCGAATAACCAACCGCGCACAAATGGCCCGCTAAAAACTGACCTCATGTGGATCATCGGACATTTGATGACTGCACTGAATGATACCCCTTGGGGTAAGATCGCTCCTCAGGTGATAGCTATTGCTGCAACCGAGGAGCAAACGCGGGGTCTCATGAGCAAATGGATAAAAGATCGAAGCGGCGACGTTGAAGCGGTTTTTGAAGCGGCCAAAGCGCGTGGCGAAGTCAGAGACGGTGCACCAATCAAGCAGTTGGCCGAAATGGCGATTGCCGTCCCATACTTCAGAAAGCTTGTCGCAGGGCGACCGCTTGATCACGAATGGCTGGATGTCCACGTCGACATGATTTGTAGTTTGGCGACATACCATGCTACTGTCTCAAAGTAATTTAGAGTTCGCTCACCTTCTCTAATGCGGCTATTGGAGCGACTGCAGCGAAAGCCCGTTTTGTCCGCACAGCAGACTGCGACGCAGTGCTCAGCGAACATCCGCTATCAGCCACCAATCAAACATTAGTGGATTGTAGAGCAAGTGTATCTTTGGGCTCAATACCGACTTTAAGCCAAGGGCGCTACTAATGCCTGCTCAGCGAAACGGAGTGACATTCGACATTGCAGCAAGCAGACCCTGTCATAAAAAGTCCAATGTATACCGGCTCCGTGTCCTGTCCCAATTCAACATCTGCGACAACGCGTCTGCCTGATCATCATGACGTCCATGTGGGAAATCGCTGGCAGAAATTGCAACCAACACGGGCGACGATCAAAACTACATTCGCAAGCGCATTTGCCTCGCTAGTCTGTCGCCCAAGATCCAGCTGGCCATTACCTCTGGCAAGCACCCTGAGAACTGGACCATTGGGATGTTCGTGCGCATGGCGCTTCCGCTAGAATGGCCCGCTCAGGAAGCGTTTCTCCTTGGAGACCGTCCGCATTCCCTGTAACGTCTTTCTCTTTCCCTGTTATTTCCCTGTTTGGCGAAAAAATTTCCCTGCAAATCAAAGCAGGGAAATTGAGAAAACTCTCCAATAAATTCAGTAAGATGTGTCACCGTGAACAACGCTTCACGTGCCCTTTTTACTTTTTTTCCCTGTTCTTTCCCACAAAACAGGGAAAACTGGTCCGCTGAAATTTGGCCAAAGAGACAAAGTGGAAATTTGGCAGCAATTGCATCAGGAGAAAGGTCTCTGCTTGCCCCAACAGACCGCAAGCCGCGGGAAGATAAAGAGAATAATCACGGAAACTGGGCATTCAGGGAATTCTGGTGGTGAATGGCGGAGGAGGTGGGATTCGAACCCACGGTAGACTTTCACCTACGTCGGTTTTCAAGACCGGTGCATTCAACCACTCTGCCACTCCTCCGACAAGGTGCAGGGATAACAACGCTTTTGCGATTCTAAAAGCAGGTTTTCGCGGGCTGGTTTCTGCCCACCGCAAGATCGCGTTGCGCGAGAGCCTTTTCACGCGCGACTTGTATCGTTAGACTGCCGCTTAATCGGGACCAATACCCGGCGATAGAGCAGTCCGGGCCTTAGGCCCGCATGATAATTAGGGGCTAGACATGTCAAGCAAGACCACTCTGAAAGTGGCCATGGTGTTAGGCGGCGCACTGTTTCTTTCGGGTTGCGACGACACCAAACTTCCCGCGTTTTTGAAAAACGGCAACAAAGACGCGAAATCCGCATCCGCACGGCAGGGCAAAACCACACGTACCGGCGAGCGGGACGTGGAAGCACCCGAGATATTCCAAGTTGCGGAAAAAGGACTTTGGGACGGTCGTCCCAGCCTTGGCGGTGTTTGGGTTGCACACCCGGACGCAAAAGACCCAGAGCGGGTTTTAATTCGCAATCAAGCCAATGGAAAATCGGTTGTCGGCGCTCTGTTCCGTCGCGAACGCGAAGTGCCCGGCCCAAGGTTCCAGGTTTCGTCCGATGCGGCAGAGGAACTTGGCATGTTGGCAGGTGCGCCTGCCGAGCTAAGCGTCACGGCCTTAAGAAAAGAAGAAATAACCGAAGCGCCCGAAGAGGTGACCGAGGACTTAGAGGCACCATCAGATATTGAGCAAAAATCGCTTGATGATCCGATCGCGGCGGCATCGGCTGCACTGGCCAAAACCGAAGCCGCGTCGGCAAAAGCAGCACCTCCGCCCAAACCTGCCGCACCAAAAGCCGCGCAAGCTTCCAAGGCCAGCGCATTGTCCAAGCCGTATCTTCAGGTTGGGATATTCTCGGTCGAAGACAATGCAAATCGGGTTTCGAAAGAATTGCAGCAGGCTGGTCTGACCGCGACTGTCAAACCTGGCTCGTCGAACGGCAAATCCTTTTGGCGGGTTGTGGTGGGCCCGGCCGCCACGAAGGCTGAACAAACTGCGATGTTGAAAAAAGTGAGCGGACTGGGCTTCACCGATGCCTATGCCGTTTCAAACTAATGCCCCTTCGGGCTAATCAAAGAGGCCACTGACCCGCAATGCGTTTCCGTCTGACTGTGTTCATCCCGATCCTGATTGCCGTGCAGGTTGTCGCCAGCCTGCCTGCCCGTGCATTTGACACACGCGCAAGCTCGGCTTATGTGCTGGACATCAACACAGGCACTGTTCTGATGGAAAAGAACGCCGAGGTGCCGCTGCCTCCGGCGTCGATGTCGAAATTGATGACGGTCAATTTGCTGTTTGAGGCTTTGGCAGACGGGCGCGTCACGATGAGCACGCCTTTTGGTGTGTCTGAACGCGCGGCCGCCATCGGCGGCTCGACGATGTTTCTGGAACGCTCAGACCGACCGACTGTAGAAGACCTGATTCAAGGCATCGTCGTGCAATCGGGCAATGACGCCTGTGTTGCAGTCGCCGAAGGGTTGGCTGGCACAGAAGACGCATTTGCCCGCATGATGACCGAGCGTGCCCGCGATCTGGGCATGGAAAATTCAAGCTTCGGAAATTCATCAGGGTGGCCGCATCCGATGCAGCGCATGTCGATGAAAGATCTTGCTATCCTGTCGCGCCACATGATTGTCGAGTTTCCGGACTACTATCATTACTTCGGCCAGTCCGAATACCATTACAAAGGTCGCGCGCCCGACAACCGGTTTAACCGCAACCCCTTGCTGGACCTTGGTATCGGGGCCGACGGCTTGAAAACTGGCCACACTCAAGAAGCAGGTTACGGGCTTGTCGGGTCCGCCCGACAAGGCGACCGCAGGATTGTTTTTGTGATTTCCGGTATGGCCTCGGAAAAAGAACGCGCGGAAGAAGCCGAAGCGATCGTCAACTGGGCGTTTCGCCAATTCACTATGAAAACAACAGTAAAGGCGGGCGAACGCGTTGCCGCGGCGGATGTATGGCTGGGTGCCGCCGACACGGTTGGGCTTGTGCCTGCGCAAGACGTGAATTTGCTGATCCCCGCTGCACAACGAGAAGGCATTTCAGCGACCATCAACTGGGACGGCCCAATTGCTGCCCCGATTGCACAGGGGCAGGAACTGGCGCAAATGGTCATCAGCCGCGATGGGTTGAGCGACACAGTCGTCCCCTTGTTTGCAGAAGAGGGTGTCGGCAATGCGGGCTTTGGGAAGCGCCTGACGGTGGCGGCCGAACGGGTGCTAGCGCTGGTGATGGGCAACGACGCACCGCCTGCCGCAGTCCAGCCCGACGCCGCAGCCACCAGCAACTGACGCGTTTGGATGGCCGGACTTTTTATCAGTTTTGAAGGCATTGATGGCTCGGGGAAATCGACCCAGGCCAAGCTTTTGGCGCGCGCGCTTGAGGACCTTGGACACGAGGTCGTGTTAACGCGCGAACCAGGCGGCAGCCCAGGTGCCGAGGAAATCCGGTCATTGGTGTTGGAAGGCGATCCGGACCGCTGGTCGGCGCAGACCGAACTGTTATTGTTCACAGCAGCACGACGCGATCATCTGGAACGTCTGATTGACCCGGCGTTGGCAGCGGGCAAGAATGTCATTACCGACCGATTTGCCGACAGCACCCGCATGTATCAGGGCACCCGGTCGGGTGATCTGCGTGCCATGGTCGACCAGTTGCATGACCTAGTAATCGGACGCGAACCCGATCTGACCTTTCTGATCGACATGGACCCGGATCTTGGTCTGGCCCGCGCCAAAGGGCGCGGCGGCACCGAAGAACGGTTCGAAGATTTCGGCGCTGATTTGCAGCACAAGATGCGGGCGGGATTTCTGGACCTAGCCCAGCAGTATCCTGGCCGGTTCCGAGTGATCGACGGCACGCGCGATGTCGAGACCGTCGCTGCGGACGTCCTGCAAATTGCGCTCGGCGCTCTGTCCAAATCAGAGCCGACCCCATGAGCACGGACCACGAGGCCACACCGGAACCCGACCGCATCGACGGCGCACCGCACCCGCGCGAGGCAATCCAACTGATTGGTCAGGGCGCCGCAGACGCTGCTTTTTTGGACGCCTACACCTCGGACCGGTTGCATCATGGCTGGCTTATCACCGGACCACGCGGTGTGGGCAAAGCCACGCTCGCTTGGCGCATCGCGCGATTTTTGCTGGCCACCCCTGCCGATGATGGCGGGATGTTTGCAGCCCCTGCCCCAACGACCCTGGATATCCCCGCTGACCACCCTGTCGCGCGCCGCATTCACGCCTTGTCAGAACCCGGACTGTTTCTGCTGCGTCGCCCGTGGGACGAGAAGAACAAACGCCTGAAAAGCGATATCACCGTGGATGAAGTGCGCAAACTGAAGCACTTCTTCGCGCTGTCCTCGGCCGGCGGCGGGCGGCGTGTTGTGATCGTCGATGTGGCAGATGAAATGAACGTCTCAGCGGCCAACGCGCTGTTAAAACTACTCGAAGAACCGCCAGTTGGTGCGGTGCTTTTGCTAATTAGCCACCAGCCCTCACGCCTTTTGCCAACGATCCGGTCCCGTTGCCGTGAATTGCGTCTTGGCCCCTTGGCACCAGCCGAACTGGCGCAGGTCTTGGCAGGCCTCGATGAAACGCCGACAGCCGAGGAAACACTTCGGCTGGGCGAACTGGCGGCTGGGTCTGCGGGCGATGCCCTTAGGCTGCAACATCTTGGCGGGTTGGCAACCTATGCAGCATTGGTTGAGATTTTCTCGGCTGGTCGCGAATTTGACCGACCTCGCGCCCTGCAACTTGCCAACAGCGCTGTCGGCAAAGCAAATGCTGAGCGGTTCGATCTGATCTTGCGCTTGTTCGATCTTTTCCTTGCCCGTCTGGCCCGCCATGGCGCAGGTTGCCTGCCAGCGGCCGAGGCTGCACCGGGTGAAGCCGCTTGTTTGGCGCGCCTGTCGCCAGATGCGGATGCCGCCCGGGCCTGGGCCAATTTGCAACAGGAATTGTCGGCCCGCGCCGGTCATGGTCGGGCGGTGAACCTTGACCCCGCCGCGCTCATCCTTGATATGGTTTTTCGGATCAATGATACGGCGGCGCGCCAAGCCGCCTGAGGCAAGGACGCCCCGTATGAGCACGCCCCAGATTACCGACAGCCATTGCCATCTGGACTTCCCCGATTTCGAGGGAGAGCTGGAACAGGTCATTGGCCGGGCAGCCGAGGCTGGCGTGACCCGCATGGTGACGATTTGTACCAAGATGGCCAATCTGGACCAAGTGCGCGCGATTGCCGAAGCGCATGATCCGGTGTTCTTCGCGGCCGCCACCCACCCGATAAGTGTCGCCGCCGAACCCATGGTCACTGTCGACGAGCTGGTCGCTCAGGCAGACCATGCGAAATTCGTCGGCATTGGCGAAAGCGGGCTGGACTATCACTATACTGCCGACAGCCGCAAAGCGCAGATCGAAAGCCTGCACATTCACATCGAGGCGGCGCGCCAGACCGGCCTGCCGCTGATCATCCATTCCCGCGACGCCGATGAAGATATGGCCCGCATCCTGACCGAGGAACACGCCAAGGGGCCCTTTTCCTGCGTCATGCATTGCTACAGTTCTGGGCCGGTACTGGCGCGTGTCGCCGTTGATCTGGGCTTCTATTTGTCCATGTCGGGCATTGCGACCTTCCCGCGCAGCCAAGAGGTGCGCGATATCTTTGCCGCGGCCCCTGTCGACCGCATTCTGGTCGAAACCGACGCGCCATATCTGGCCCCGCCGCCGCATCGCGGTCGGCGCAACGAACCAGCATACACGGCGCATACCGCGCAGGTCGGCGCGGACCTCTATGGCTTGTCTTACAAGGATTTCGCAGCTCAAACCCAACGGAATTTCGACCGGCTGTTCGCCAAAGCTGCCGCATATAAGGCGACCGCCTGATGGCGCGCATTGACTTCACCATATTGGGTTGCGGCTCGTCTGGCGGGGTGCCGCGCCTTGGGGGCCATTGGGGCGACTGCGATCCAGATAACCCCAAAAATCGGCGCACCCGATGTTCGGCATTGGTGACGCGGACCGGCGATGATGGCGGCATCACGCGCGTGCTGATCGACACATCCCCCGACATGCGCCACCAGCTTTTGCGGGCGGGGGTTGGCACGCTGGACGCTGTTGTTTTCACCCACAGTCACGCCGATCATACGCATGGCATCGACGATCTACGCATGGTTGTCTTTAACATGAAAGAACGCCTGCCGGTCTGGGCGGATGGCGCGACGCAAGAAGCCCTGCTTGCCCGTTTCAGCTACGCCTTTGTGCAACCTGCGGAATCGAATTATCCGCCTATTCTGGACCTGCACGCGATAGGCGGCGACGTGACTATTCGCGGCGCTGGCGGTGACATCCGCATGACCCCGTTCGAGGTGCGCCACGGCATGATGGATGCCCTGGGCTTTCGCATCGGCGGCCTGGTTTATCTTCCTGACGTCAACGAAATCCCTGACGATGTACTGCCTGTGCTGGACGGGTTGGACATCTTTGTTCTGGACGCCTTGCGGAGGTCACCTCACCCGACGCATTTCCATCTGGAACAGGCGCTGGAATGGATCGACCGGGTGAAAGCCAAGCAAGGTGTCCTGACAAACATGCATATTGATCTGGATTATGCCACGGTCGATGCCGAAACCCCCGACCATATCACACCCGCTTACGACGGAATGACGATCAGCGTACCGCTTGAATGAGCACGCTGATTGACATCGTCCTGCCCGTCTTTCTTGTCATCGGGTTTGGCTATCTTGTGCGCTTGCGGCAGATGCTTGACGACGGGGCCATTGACGGGTTGATGCGATTTTCGCAGTCCGTCGCCATACCGTGTCTGTTATTTCTGGCCATTGCCCAACTGGATCTGAGTGCTGAGTTCGATCTGACGCTTCTAGGCAGCTTTTACACCGGCGCGATCTCGGGGTTTCTGGCCGGGCTTCTTGGCGCAAGGCTGTTGTTTGGTCGCCCGTGGCCCGATGCCGTGGCGTTTGGGTTTGTCACGCTGTTTTCGAACTCGTTGCTGCTGGGTCTTGCGATCACAGAACGTGCGTTCGGACCGAATGCTTTGGCGGGAAATTACGCGATCATCTCGATCCATGCGCCAATCTGTTATGGCATCGGGATCACCGCGATGGAGATCGCCCGCGCCCAAGGTGCAGGTCCGCTCGATACGATCCGCCAGATCGTTCGGGCGATGACCCGCAATATGCTGGTGTTGGCGATAGCGGCGGGATTTGTGGTGAACCTTCTTCACGTCCCCATGCCGAGGGTGCTGGTTGATGCGGTAAGCCTGATTGGTCGCGCCGCCCTGCCCACCGCGTTGTTTGCGCTTGGTGGCGTGCTCTACCGTTATCGTCCCGAAGGTGATCTGCGCATCGTTGGCTATCTGTGCCTTGTCTCGCTTGTCCTGCACCCGGCAATCACCTGGGTTTTGGGCCGCGCCTTTCATCTGGACGTGGACCAGTTCCGGTCTGCCATCGTCACGGCTGCTTCTGCGCCCGGGATCAACGCCTATATCTTTGCCAACCTCTATGGCGTCGGCAAACGAGTTGCGGCAACGACGGTATTGGTGGCCACTGGTCTGTCGGTTTTGACCGTTTGGGCATGGCTGGCCCTTCTGGCTGCGTCGGGTTTCTAAACCTGCACACAGATAGCTATCGCAACGATCGCCCACGTCCGCCCGTAACGCGTTACAAAATTTCTAGGGATCGAAAAAAGTCGTAACATATTGCTTGCCTCGAATCGGTCGCGAAAGTATTGTCGACCAAACGGTCAGCTTTAGTTGGCATGCTTTCAGGTCAGGGAGGACCACATGGACGCATTGATCTGCGACGCAATTCGTACCCCCATTGGACGATACGGAGGCGCCCTGTCGCAAGTTCGGGCCGATGATCTGGCCGCCCTTCCCATTGCAGCCTTGATGAAGCGTAACCCGGATGTTGACTGGGCGTCGATAGACGACGTGCTGTATGGGTCCGCCAACCAGGCGGGCGAAGACAACCGCAACGTCGCGCGCATGGCCGCCCTTTTGGCAGGCCTTCCGGTCGACGTCCCCGGCACGACGATCAACCGCCTATGTGCCTCGGGTATGGATG
Organism: Aliiroseovarius sp. M344; assembly: GCF_025140835.1. Taxonomy (NCBI): domain Bacteria; kingdom Pseudomonadati; phylum Pseudomonadota; class Alphaproteobacteria; order Rhodobacterales; family Paracoccaceae; genus Aliiroseovarius; species Aliiroseovarius sp. M344. Next base: position 1,135,460 of record NZ_CP081153.1, on the reverse strand, counting down.
CGGTCGGCATGGCGGCGCGGGGGATCAAGGCGGGCGACTATGACCTGTGCATCGCCGGTGGCGTCGAAAGCATGAGCCGCGCGCCCTTCGTGATGCCCAAAGCCACAAGCGCGTTTACCCGCGCCAATGCCGTTTATGACACCACCATCGGTTGGCGCTTTGTGAACCCCAAAATGGACAAAATGCACGGCACCCATTCGATGCCACAGACGGCTGACAATGTGGCTGAAGATTACGCCGTAAGCCGCGAAGATCAGGACCTTTTTGCAGCGCGCAGCCAAGCCCGATGGGCGGCCGCGCATGAAGCGGGCGTTTTTGCGAACGAGGTCATTCCAGTCACCATTCCACAGCGCAAAGGCGACCCAGTCGTCGTGGACACAGACGAGCACCCACGCCCCGGCACTTCGGCAGAAAAGCTGGGTGGCTTGCGCGGCGTCAATGGCCCTGACCTGACCGTCACGGCGGGCAACGCGTCCGGTGTGAACGACGGCGCCGCCGCGATGCTGATCGCGTCAGAGGCTGCAGCGGCCGCCAACAAGCTCACCCCAATGGCCCGCGTGGTTTCGATGCAAGCGGCAGGTGTCGCCCCGCGTGTGATGGGCATTGGCCCGGTCCCGGCCAGCCGCAAGGCACTGGCGAAAGCTGGGCTGACGATCGACCAAATCGACGCGATCGAATTGAACGAAGCGTTCGCGGCGCAAGGGCTCGCCACCCTGCGCGAGCTGGGCGTCGCGGATGACGACCCCCGCGTAAACCCAAATGGCGGTGCAATCGCGCTTGGCCACCCGCTTGGCATGTCGGGTGCGCGCCTTGTTCTGACCGCCGCATATCAACTTAAACGCACGGGCGGGCGCTATGCGCTGTGCACCATGTGCGTGGGCGTGGGCCAAGGCGTGGCCCTCATTCTGGAAAGGATCTGACGATGTATGCACAGTTGGTGAAAACCGCAGGCGCCGGTGTGAAGACCCGCGAGGAAATGTCTGACGAGGAACGAAATTTTCAGGATCGCGTTGACCGCGATGAAAAGATCGAACCCAAAGACTGGATGCCGGATGATTACCGCGCCACCCTGATCCGCCAGATCGGCCAGCACGCCCATTCCGAGATTGTCGGCCAGCTGCCCGAAGGCAATTGGATCACCCGCGCGCCCACGTTGGAGCGTAAGGCGATCCTGCTGGCGAAGGTGCAGGATGAAGCTGGTCACGGGCTCTATCTTTATTGCGCGGCTGAAACGCTTGGCGTTACCCGTGATGAGCTGACCGAAGAACTTCTGTCGGGTCGCATGAAGTATTCGTCGATCTTTAACTACCCCACGCTGAACTGGGCCGATATCGGCGCGGTTGGCTGGTTGGTTGATGGTGCGGCGATCATGAACCAAGTGCCGCTGCAACGAACGTCTTACGGTCCCTATAGCCGCGCGATGATCCGCATCTGCAAGGAAGAAAGCTTCCACCAGCGCCAGGGCTACGACATCATGATGAAGATGGCCGAGGGCAACGAGGCTCAGCGCCGCATGGCTCAGGATGCTTTGAACCGCTTTTGGTACCCATCGCTGATGATGTTTGGCCCGTCGGACAAAGACAGTGTGCATTCGGCGCAATCCCTAGCGTGGAAGATCAAGATCGACACCAATGACGAGCTGCGGCAGCGCTTTGTCGACCAGACCGTGCCACAGGCGAAATACCTTGGCCTGACCATTCCGGACGAAAACCTGAAATGGAACGAGGAACGAGGCGCACACGATTTCTCGGAACCGGACTGGACCGAGTTTTTCAACGTTATCAAGGGCAAAGGCCCCTGCAACGTCGACCGGATGGAGGACCGCGTGTCCGCATGGGAAGACGGTGAATGGGTGCGTGACGGCCTGCTGGCCCATGCTCAGAAAAAAGCCGCGCGCAAGCACGCTGCTGAATAAGGAGATATCAGATGTCCAAAGAATGGCCCCTCTGGGAAGTATTCATCCGCGGCCAGCATGGCCTGAGCCACCGTCACGTGGGCAGCCTGCACGCCCCTGACGAGGAAATGGCGATCAAAAACGCCCGCGACGTCTATACGCGCCGCAACGAAGGCGTGTCGATCTGGGTGGTCGAAGCACGCCATATCGCCGCTTCGTCACCCGAAGAAAAAGGCCCGCTTTACGAGCCTTCAAACTCCAAAGTCTATCGTCACCCGACCTTCTTCGACATTCCTGACGAAGTGGGGCACATGTGATGAAAGATCAGGACGCTCTATTTCAATTCCTGCTCAGGTTGGGCGACAACAGCCTGATCCTGGGCCATCGCGTCAGCGAGTGGTGTGGGCTGTCGCCCGTGTTGGAAGAAGACATCGCATTGGCAAACACGGCACTGGACTTGATCGGTCAAACGCAATTCTGGCTGGGTCTTGCCGGCGAAGTTGAAGGCAAAGGCCGTTCGGCAGACGATCTGGCTTTCCTGCGCGACGCATGGGATTTCCGCAATGTGCTGCTGGTCGAACTGCCCAACGGCGATTTCGGACGCACCATGATGCGCCAGTTCCTGTTTGATGCATGGTCATCGATCATGGTTGGACGGCTGATGAAAAGCGCCGACAAGCGGGTTGCTGATATTGCCGAGAAAGCCTCGAAAGAGATTTCGTATCACGTGGAACGCTCTGGCGACACCGTGGTGGGCCTTGGTGACGGCACCGCAGAAAGCCACAAACGCATGCAAGAGGCGCTCGATTTCCTCTGGCCTTACGTGGGCGAGATGTTTGATGGCGACGACGTGGACGCGGCCATGGTTGCGGCTGGCATTGCGCCCGACCCGGCCAGCCTGCGCGAGGAATACGACGCACTTGTTGGCAAGGTTCTGCGTGAGGCTACCTTGACCGTGCCAACCGATGTGTTCCACCACAAAGGCGGTCGCACCGGCTATATGCACACCGAGCATCTGGGTCACTTGCTGACCAGCATGCAGTGGCTGCAACGCGCTTATCCGGGCGCGACGTGGTAAGATGAGCCAGCCCTCGGTTGATACGATTTGGGACTGGCTGGACCAGGTGCCTGACCCCGAGATCCCCGTGATTTCGCTGGTCGATCTGGGCATCATCCGGGACGTCAAATGGGAAGGTGACATGCTGAATGTCACCGTCACCCCGACCTATTCGGGGTGCCCAGCGACGACGATCATCAACCTCGACATCGAAACCGCGCTGAAAGGCCACGGGATCGAAAAGCTCACGTTACACCGACAGCTTTCGCCAGCTTGGACCACCGACTGGCTGACCGACAAAGGCAAGGCGGCGTTAGAGAAGTTCGGCATCGCCCCGCCCTCGGCCAAAGGCGAGCCGGAACGCTGTCCAAACTGCGGTGGTCACGATCTGGAACGCACAAGCCAGTTCGGTTCGACCCCTTGCAAGGCGCTGTGGCGATGCCGCGATTGCCTTGAACCCTTCGATTATTTCAAGTGCATCTAGGAGATACCCATGGCGCGCTTCCATACACTGACCGTTACCGACATTCACAAAACCATCCGCGATGCGGTGGTTGTGACATTGACCCCAGAAGACCCCGAGGCATTTGATTATACGCAAGGTCAATACCTGACCTTCCGCAAAGATTTCGACGGGCAAGAGCTTCGCCGGTCTTACTCGATCTGTTCGGGACTGGACGAAGGCAAGCTGCAAGTTGGCATCAAACGGGTTGATGGCGGCGCCTTTTCGACCTGGGCCAACGAGGACCTGAAACAGGGCGACACGATCGAAGCCATGTCCCCTATGGGCAACTTTTTCGTGCCAATCGCGCCCGACACGGACCGACACTATCTGGGTTTTGCCGGTGGATCGGGCATCACGCCGGTTCTGTCGATCATCAAGACGACACTTGCCCGCGAACCCGATGCGCAATTCACGCTGGTCTATGCCAACAAGGCTGTGACCACGATCATGTTCCGCGAGGAACTCGAAGACCTTAAGAACCGGTATATGGGTCGCTTCAATGTGATCCACATTCTGGAAAGTGACGCCCAGGACATTGACCTGTTTACCGGTCTGGTAGACGAGCAGAAATGCGCCCAACTGTTCAAAAGCTGGATCGATATCAAATCCGTCAACACGGCGTTCATCTGTGGCCCAGAGCCAATGATGTTGGGCATTGCAAAAGCGCTACGCGATCACGGGTTGGACGACGCACAGATCAAATTCGAGCTATTCGCATCCTCACAGCCGGGTCGGGCTGCCAAGAAAGCGGCCAGCAAGGCCGCCGTCAAAGGCGCGGGAATCGAAGCTGTTGTGGCGCTGGATGGTGCTAGCCGCACAATCACCATGGACGCGGATACGTCGATCCTTGATGCCGCTTTGGCCAATGATATCGACGCACCTTACGCCTGTAAAGCAGGGGTCTGTTCGACCTGTCGCTGCAAGGTGATTGAGGGCGATGTTGAAATGCTGACCAACCACGCGCTTGAAGATTACGAGGTCGAGAAGGGTTATGTCCTGTCCTGCCAGTCCTATGCCAAGTCGGCAAAAGTTGTCGTCGATTACGACCAGTAACCCCCAACGGAACGGAGACCGCCATGTCTGAGATGAGCATCACCGACTATCTGGCCCAAGGGGGCGTTCTGACCTCGCCGGGCAACGTGCCAGCACGCTATCGCGCAGAGCTTATGCGCCTGATGGCCACCTTCGTGGACAGTGCACTGGCTGGTGCCGCTGGCTTTGCTGACATCGTCAATCAAGGCCCCGGCATCAAGGAACGCATCGCAGCGTCGAAAATCGTGCTGGAGAAAACCGACAACGCCGACAAGGTGCTGTCGATCATGGGCGAGTTTGGTGCCAACACCGAACGCTATGCCAACCACCACCCGTGGACTGACCGGCTGGCCCGTGATGCCGATATTGGCACCTCACGCACGGATACCGATATGCGTTTGGCCGTGTTTAACTACCCGCTTGAGGGCTGGTCAGATGCGGTCGTGATGAACCTTTTGATGGGTCTGGCGGTCGGCGTGCAGATGGGCGAGTTTACCCGAGTGTCCTATGCCCCGCTGGCTGACGCGTTCCGCACCATTGCACCTGTTGAGGCGCGCCATGCGGAACTGGCGGCCGAAGGCATAGCAAGGCTTCAGGAAACCGGAACCGACACCGCGGCGCTTCAGTCGAGTGTCGACTATTGGTGGCCGCGCGTGGCCGCGAGCTTCGGCAAAGATGTTTCAACCCGCGCCAGTCAATTGCAGGCGTTTGGACTGCGCCATTCCTCGAATGCTGAACAGCGCGAAGAGTGGGAAGCCGCCGCGGCAACCTCCTTGAAAAAACTGGGCCTGAGCGCTCCTTAAGCGCCGCCCTCCCGAATTTGCGAACAGAGGACAGAGTATGACCCTGATGAAAGTCTCCAGCTTCGCGGCTGGTCAATGGATTGCACCGGGTGCCAAGGCCCGCCCCATCGCGTCGGCCATCACCGGTTTGCCGCTGGCTGAAGCCGGCGGCGCCGACATCGATATGCAGGCGATGATCGATTACGGGCGCAATGTTGGCGGCCCTGCCCTGCGTTCCATGGGCTTTCACGACCGCGCCAAGATGCTGAAGGCACTGGCCGTGCATCTGGGTCAGCACAAACAGGAACTCTATGATCTGAGCTTCGACACCGGCGCCACGCAATCCGATCACATGATCGACATTGATGGCGGTGTGGGCACAGTGTTTGTCTTTGCCTCGAAAGGCCGTCGTGAAATGCCCGATGGGCAGGTCTATATTGATGGCGAGATTGAACAGCTCAGCCGCAACGGCACCTTCCTTGGCATGCACATCGCGACCCCCTTGCAAGGCGTGGCCGTGCACATCAACGCGTTCAACTTCCCGGTCTGGGGCATGCTGGAAAAGCTCGCCCCGACCTTGTTGGCAGGCGTCCCCGCCATCGTGAAACCGGCCACGGCGACCAGCTATGTGACCGAAGCCGCCGTGCGCATCATGCTGGACAGTGGCATCTTGCCTGACGGGGCTCTGCAGTTGATTTCGGGCGGCACCGGTGACCTGCTGGACCGCCTTGGCCCGCAGGATATCGTTAGCTTCACAGGGTCAGCCCAGACTGCAAGCATGTTGCGGTCAAACCCGAATATACTGAAAAACTCGGTGCGGTTCGTGGCGGAGCAGGACAGCTTGAACGCGTCCATTCTGGGTCCGGACGTCACGCCAGACGCGCCGGAATTTGACCTTTTTATCAAAGAGGTGCACCGCGAGATGACCACGAAAGCGGGGCAGAAATGCACCGCGATCCGCCGCATCATTGCGCCAGAAGCACAGGTGGCCAACGTGATCCAAGCCCTGTCGGCTCGGCTGGACAAAACCGTCATCGGTGACCCGCGTGCAGAGGGCGTTCGCATGGGCGCATTGGTGTCCGCCGGTCAAAAAGCTGATGTGCTGGAAAAAGCCGCCCTGATCGGCTCGGAATGCAAGCGGGTCTATGGCGACCCCGAAGATACGGACCTTACCGGAGAGGTCGACGCAGGCGCGTTCGTCAAGCCGATGCTCTTCCACTGCGAGACCCCCGACACTGCAACCATCGTGCACGCGACCGAGGCGTTTGGGCCGGTCTCGACCATCATGGGCTATCGCGACATTGCGCACGCGATCGAGCTGGCGAACAAAGGCGAAGGTTCGCTGGTGGCTTCGGTCATCACAGGTTCGGGCGACGTTGCGCGAGAGGTCGCGATGGGCGCAGGTGCCTTCCACGGGCGGCTTTACTTCAACAACGCCACCTCGATGAAAGAAAGCACCGGCCACGGCTCCCCCCTGCCCCATATGGTGCACGGCGGCCCAGGTCGCGCTGGCGGCGGCGAGGAAATGGGCGGTGTGCGCGGAGTTCTCCACTACATGCAACGCACCGCCATTCAGGGCAGCCCGGACATTCTGACCTCTGTTAGTGGCAGATGGGTGCCCGGCGCGACCGAAGTGAAAGGCCCCGCCCACCCGTTCACGCGCAGATATGGCGAGCTGTCGATTGGGGAAACCCTGCACACCAAATCGCGCGAAATCACGCTGGATGATATCGAGCATTTCGCCAATTTCACCGGCGACACGTTTTATGCCCACATGAACGACGAAGCCGCCAAACGAAACCCGTTCTTCCCCGGTCGCGTCGCGCATGGCTATCTGCTGCTCAGCTTCGCGGCAGGCCTTTTTGTAGAACCCAATGAAGGGCCAGTTCTGGCCAACACAGGGCTTGATAACCTGCGCTTCATGAAACCGGTCGAAGCGGGCGACAGCATGAAAGTGCGTCTGACGGTGAAAGCCAAAACGCGTCGCACCGATGAGTATGGTGAGGTGCGCTGGCACGTGACCCTGACCAATCAAGACGACGAATTGGTCGCTGAATATGAACTTCTGACCATGAACGCATACTAGTCGCGCCGATGGCGGTCCCTGCGATCTCTGACCACGAGCAAAACATCCTGAACCATGTTCGGGGCGCAGGTGATTTGCGGGTCTGGTCGGTGGTTGTAACCATCATGGGCGATATGGCGCGTGGACAGGGTGAAACTGTATCAGGCGCGACACTTGGGTTGCTGTTGGGGGCGCTTGGAATCCGTCCCGAGGCGACACGTGTGGCACTGCACCGGTTGCGCAAGGACGGCTGGATCAGCAGCCAACGCGCGGGCAGAGGGTCACTCTATTCGTTAACTGACCACGGTCGCGCGCAAACCGTCACAGTTGCAGATCGCATCTATGGCCCCGGCCTATCCGCACCGGAAAACTGGCATCTTGTGGTGACGCTTTTGGCAGCCGACCAGCCGGGTTATGAGGCCAAACTGACCAACCAGGGGTTTACTGAGGTGACACCCGGCGTGTTTTTGGGCACCAAGGAACCACGACCAAACTCCGGGCTGCTCCATTTCTCGGACAGCACCCCAGATTTACCAAACGATCTGTTGCGCCAACTGGTGCCTGACACCTTACAAGATGAGGTCGCGAGGCTTTCGGCGCTTATGGGATACGTGCAAAGGATTGATCTTGGAGATATGGCCGCACTTCCACGCGCTGCTTTGCGTGTGCTGGTCCTGCACAGCTGGCGCCGCATTGCCCTCAGGCTGCCCGCCCTTCCGCTGCAATCCCTTTGGCCCGAAGCCACACTTCGCGCCGACGTACACCAGCTTTTAAACCAACTTGGACGCATCAATGCCAACGCTTTGCCTGCATGAAAAGAAGCGTGACCGTCTGGCGATGGTAACGGCGTCCGCGTGCGGTTCGGCTAATATTTTAATAGAAAAAGGGGCGGATCTCTCCGCCCCCCGAGGGATTTTTATGAACTTTTGAAATTTGGTCGTTTAGAAGCCGACGACCAGCGACATGCCGATTGTGTTGTCGTAACGATCGAAACCGGGCAGCGGGTCCGAGTTGTATTCGGTCCGGTAGCTGGCGCGGGTCGAAACGTTTTCAGTCACTTTGAAGTTCAGACCCAGATCGTTGGTTGCAATGATGTTCGAGTTTGAACCCAGAACGTCAGTGTCATTCGTCAGCGAAACAGTGTCGCTAAACGCGTAGTAGAAACGCGAGGACGCGATGCCGCTGAACTCAGTAGTATCAACACCAGTGTTATCTTTCACATAACGAACACCAGGGCCGGCTTGAACACGCCAGGTCATGTTGTCATTGTTGATGATACGGTAACCGATACCAGCGCCAAGGAAGGCGTCATGCTGGTTGGTCGCGAAGGCATCATACTGATAACGACCGGTACCAAAACCATACAGAGTGTCCGAGAAATACCGGTTGGCTTCGTAAACACCGTAGATTTTTTCTTCGGTGCTGACCGAACCTGTGCGGGCGAATTCGCCGGCGAAACCGAACAGGTGGTTCCAGTCGCCAGCGCCATAGGACAAACGCCCGGCCAACGACAGTTCGCCATTGTCGGTGTTGCCCGACGTGGCAGAAGCTGTCAGCGCCAGCGATCCACGCCATCCCTGTGCCACGCCCAGCGCGCTGTAACGCTCTGCGTCTTCGGCATTTGCGATGTCATCTTCTGCGGCTTCGGTGATGTCGTCGATCCGGTCGTTCAGGTCGCCGACGCCAATCAGGTCATCTACGGCGAATGCCGGTGCGGCAAGGACCAGTGCGAGAGCGGTGGCGGATGCCATCTGGATTACAGTCTTCATAGCTATTCCTTTCCCAAGTGTTTCAAATGATCCTCAACGGACCACGAGCTTCTTTGCTTGGGTTTATCTAGATTAGCTGTTTTCGTGAGTAAAATTGATATTTATCGTATATAAAGCAAGTTTTACTTATCTAAAGCACCGTTTGCGTCACCCAAAATGGCGATTTCACCGCCTTCACTGATTTTGGAGAGTGCAAACAGCACGTTATCGTGCAAGTCGTCAATTTGGGCGCAAGCTTGCTGCAATGTGGTTTCCGCTGCGGCAAGGACTATTGGATCGATGTCTTCCCTCCAAACGGCCCAAATTGGATATGGGAACCGTGGCGCATCAGGCACAAGATGCAGAGTTCCAGCCTCAAGATGGCGCTGGACAAACCGAGCGGGCAGATATGCTGCTGCTTCTCGGTTCAGAATATAGTCGGTCGTCATCGCACCCAAAGCCATGGTGAGTCCGCTGTCAGTCAGACTGGGCAAACTGATTGCATGGGAACGGACGAATTCTGGACCCCAATCCACGAACACATATCGACCTTTCATATCAAGTGTTGGATTCGGCCAACTTGCCACCAGAACCAGCTCATCTTCCAGTATGTGGCGCGCGTCCAGACCAGATCGAAGTTGCGGTGTATACATTAGAGCAAACTGGATCACACCTTCACGCAAATACCGCGTTAAGATTTCTGGCATCCCAAGTTCGGCGCGAATGCTTAAGTCAGGCACCATTTTCTGAAGGCCGTCGATCCAACGAAACCCCAAGCGAGGCCAGAGCGAATACTGCGCCCCAATCGTCAACGTTCGGCTGTACCCTTCAGGAATGGCAACTTGCTGGCGTGCCTCTTCCCATAATTTCAACATGCTTACTGCGTAATGCTCAAATTCCGTGCCGGCCGGGGTCAGCTCTGCACCGGCCTTGGACCGTGTAAACAGGGGACGACCCATGGTCTCTTCCAGACGGCTAATCCGTAAGCTAACTGCAGATTGGGTCACTAGAAGGCGTTCGGACGCGGACACGAACGACCCGCTGGATGCAACTTCTAGAAATGTTTTGATCAGGGTGATATCCATCAGATCACAATGGGTTGCGCGGTCCTGCGACGCAAGTCAGAAGGCTAACGCTTTACCCGCTCCACCGGTGGATTTTCACCACATCAAGCCTGATGGGCACAACCCGCTCAGCCTAAAACACGGTGCGGCAAGACCTGCGGTGTGAAAGGTTTGCATGACTTAGCCTCGGTGTCTGTTATTTGTATCGAAAGAGCCACATTCCAACGACCTGATTGGCGTCAGGAGATTTTGAGGGATCACGAAATATGGATGTTGCATTCAGCCATAACAACAACTGCTTAGTTCTGACAATCCATTCGGTTGTTGTGGCGGGTTGGACGGGTCGAAATATGGACGCGGTCCAGCACCATATTGACGAACTGGCGGCATTGGGCATCGCACCACCAAGTAAGGTTCCGCTTTACTATCGTGTCGCAAGCTCTCTTTTGACCCAAGCGAATACGATCGATGTGGTGGGGCGTAGCACGTCAGGTGAAGTTGAGCCTTTGCTGGTGCGAGCCAACGGGCGGACATATTTTGGCTTGGCGTCCGATCACACCGACCGGGATTTGGAAAGACATTCGGTTGCGGCATCCAAACAAGCCTGTGCAAAACCCATCGCGACCGAGCTTTGGGACTTTGACGAGATCAAAGGTCACCTTGATGACATCACCCTGAGATGCGTGATCGAGGAGGATGGACGCGAAATTCTTTATCAGGAAGGCAATTTGGCCAACATCCGCCCGCTCGCTGAGCTGTGCGATGGGGCCGGCTTTACCGATGGGACGGCGATGCTGTGCGGAACATTCGCGGCCATCGGCGGCGTGCGCCCTGCCAGCCAGTACCGCATGGAGGCATTTGATCCCACAAACGGCAAGGCCATCGCGCTGACCTACGGTGTTGTGGCGCTGCCGGTTATTTCATGAACGTGCCATGCAGCGCGATTGACCACCCTTTTTCACGCGCCGTGACCGCGGGGTGCAGATCCATCGATTAGTCATATGTGCAGCCATGGATCAGGTTTTCCCGCATCAGGCGTTGTTCAAGTGATCCGCGCGGCACTGAGATATGATCAAGATACTTGGCCTTCTGCATCAGGAAGGCCCTGACATCGTCGATCGCTTGCTGGCTGGAGACCGGAGTAAAGCGGACCATCTGGCCGGAACGAAACTGCGCCAACCTGTCTGTGTCACAAGAAATCACCGTGGCGATTTTGGGGTATCCCCCTGTGGTTTGATGATCGGCCAGAAGGACGGTTGCAACGCCATCACCAGCGACCTGAACTGACCCGCGCACAATTGGCTCTGAGGGGATGGACAAAGCGCCGTCCAATTCCAGAATTGGGCCGTTCAACCGCATGCCCATCCGGTCATAGGCATCTGTGACCTTAAACATGTCAGTTACAAAACACTCGACGGATTCCTTGGCGAAATGCTGGTCCTGAGGGCCGGTCACGACGCGAATGGGGCCTTCGTATCTCATGTCTGGACGCGGAATTTCACCCAGCCGATCATCGCGAATTTTGGCCTCGGAAACTGCGATGGATTGCCCGGCCTGCAATGCGCCCCCGCCAAAACCTGACGTTGAATGCGTTGCCTGACTGCCCAGCCAGGTCTCTGCCCCGACATTGCCGGCAAAGGCCAGATATGCCCAGCTTCCAGATTTTCCAGCGCGGATCGCGAGGCGTTCGCCCTTACTGATCGTCAGGATCGTCCAAGCGCTGGTTTTTTGACCGCCATGTTCGACGACAAAATCTCCGCCAGTTATAGCAACGGTGACAGCACCGTCAGTGCACTGCAGCATCAGGCCGCCAAGGGAGACTTCAATCGCACTTAGCCCCCGCGCATTGCCAAGAGCGGCCTGACCGGCGTCAAATGCCAGTCGATCCATAGGGCCCGAGGCGGACACCCCAAACCGCATGTTGCCAGGTCGACCCGCGTCCTGAACGGTGACCAAAGGGCCTGCAAACGCGACCGAGAAGCTTGCATCAGCCATGAACGACGTCCTTGTTGAGCCGATCAAAGGTCGGTCTGTCGATCCGCTCGAATGTCACTTTATCCCCGACGTCGAACAGGAAGGGATGGTTGGGGTCCCCCGTGAAGATTGGCGTGGGAGAGCGCCCCAAGATCGACCAGCCTGTCGGCATGGTTAAGGTTGTGACAAGGCATTGCGGCCCGGCGATGATAACACTGCCTGCAGGAACATCGCGCACAGGCGCGCGTTTGCGTGGTACTTGTATCTGCTCTGCCACGCCTGAGAGATAAGCATAGCCCGGTGCAAACCCGTACATCAGAACCTGAAAATCGCACGCAAGATGCGCATTGATCACGGCCTCAGGCGACAGTCCGGTTGCCGAAGCGACAGCTGCCAGGTCTGGTGCAAAGGGAGCCTCATAACACACCTGCACCGTGCGTTGGACGCCAGCGATGGCTTGGCTCACCATACCATCGAGACATGACTGCACATGTGCTTCGACAGTCAGGTGGTCCGTCCGCATCGGATCGAAAGACACAAGAAGGTTAACCAGCGCTGGCACGGTTTCAATCACCCCGTCGGGTGCGTTGGCAGTTAGGGCCTTGTCCAAAGTGACGACGTGCGCGTGCGCCTCCTCCGAGATTTCCTCGGCAAAAGTCACCAACAAGGCATGATCGGCAATGGCCCTGAACTGAGGTTTCATCAGCGCCCCTAAACCTGCATGAAACTGGTGATCTGAACGCCGTTCGCCGTAAGCCGCGCATGGATTTCGCGCGCCATGTCGACAGCCCCCGCCGAGTCCCCGTGGACACAGATGGAGTGCGCGTTCAATCTGATCGGGTCACCGTCGACCACCGGCATCAAACCGCTGTCAAGAAATGACAACAACCGATCAGCGGCTTCTTTGGCATCATGAATCATCGCGCCCTTCTGCCCCCGTGGCACAAGCTGCCCGGATGACAGGTAGCCGCGATCCGCAAAAATTTCCGAAAACACCGGTGCGTTGGCGTCACGGGCGGCGGCCTCCCCCAGCGTTCCGGAAATCGCGAGCATGGCAAGTTTGGGGTCGATGTGTTGCACCGCTGCGACGATGGCCCCTGCCACGTCCCTGTCGCGCGCAGCAAGATTGGCAAGCGCGCCGTGGGCTTTCACATATGTCACCGGCACGCCGACTTGCGCTGCGATGCCCATAAGCGCGCCGATCTGCGCGGCACACATGCGGCCAATTTCAGCGGGCGACATGGGGATCACGCGCCGCCCAAACCCTTCGCGGTCATTATAGCCGGGATGAGCCCCCACATTGACCCCCCTGTCCTTCGCCAAAGACAGGGTGTGGAACATGGTCTCGGGGTCACTCGCATGGCCGCCGCAGGCCACATTGGCCGAGGTCACGATCGACAGCATCTCAGCGTCGTCGCCCATCGCCCAAGGTCCAAAGCCCTCGCCCAGATCAGAGTTAAGATCGATACGCATCATCTACCTTTATTGCAGGAACTTGGGCAGGAAAAGCGCGATGCTTGGGAAAGCGATCAACAGGAACGCCATGCCAAGCATTGTCAGGCAATAGGGAAGCGCGCCCAGCATCACCTCGTTCAAGCTGCCGGATTTCCGCGCGCCCTGCACCACGTAGAGGTTCAGGCCAACCGGGGGCGTGATCAAAGCCATCTCGATCAAGACGATCATCAGGATGCCGAACCAGATCACATCATAGCCCTGCACCACGACCATGGGCACGATGATGGGGATTGTTACGACCATGAGTGACAGGGTTTCGATGAAGAAACCCAGCACGATATAAAGCACAACAACGACCAGGATAAAGCCAATAGGCGACAGGCCGAGCCCCTCCATAAAAGTCGTCAATTCACGGCCCAGCCCAGCGGAGGCAAGCGTGAAGTTCAGGAAGGATGCGCCAATCACAATCAGCATGATCATAGAGGTGATCTTGACGGTGCCAGTCAGGCTTTGTGTCAGCATGTCCCACGATACCCCGCCAAAAGCGAAGGCAATCAGGAACGCGCCCGCGACACCGACCGCCGCCGCTTCTGTCGGCGTGGCCCAACCGCGGTAGATGGATCCGACAATCAGTCCGAAAAGGATCAGGATCGGGATCAGGTCGACAAGTGCCCGCAACATCTGCGGAAAGGGAAACGTGCGGCGCACGCCCCCCAAATCAGGCCGGATCGTGCAGATGACCGCCGTGACCAACATAAACGCTATCGCGAGGGCGATGCCGGGGATCAGTCCGGCAAGGAACAGCTGCGGTATCGAGGATTGAGTGAGAAACCCGTAGACGATCAGATTGATTGATGGCGGGATCATGATGCCCAGCGTGCCGCCTGCCGCAATCGCTCCGGAAAAGAGCTTTGGGTCATATCCCAGCTTTTCTGCTTGTGGCATGGCCACCGTGGCCACCGTGGCTGCTGTCGCCACGGATGAGCCTGAGGTCGCTGAAAACATTGTCGCGGTGGCGACATTGGCATGCACCAATCCGCCCGGCAGCCAGGACACCCAGCGATCCAAGGCGGCATAGGTCCGTGTGGCGATACCGCTGCGCACCAGAATTTCGCCCAGCAGCACGAAGAATGGGATCGCGATCAGGGTGGCCGAGTTCGACGCCGACCACACCATGTTCCCAAGCCCTCGTGTCAGCGGGAAACTGGAAAAGAATGCGTCAATACCAAAGCCAAGCAGGAACAGGACGATACCGACAGGAATGGACAGCGCCAGCAGGCCAAGAAGGCCGATTGAGATATAGCCGATCATTGCAGTGTCTCCTGTTCGGCGAATGCGCCGACAAAACTTTCGGTTTCTTCATGGCGCCGCTTCAGCAGAAGGCTGAGCGCCGCAAGCGATGTCAGGGTCGACATCACGGCAAACCAGACCCAGCCTGCAAACCAAGGCAGTTGCACCCAAGCCAGCGGCGTTTCCAACGGCGTGTTGGCCCGCGAGCCGTTGGAAATTGACCGTTCCAACACGGGCCATGCTTTGATGGCAATTGTGATGACCACACCGGACATCACGATCATCGAGAAGACATCGAAAAGTGCCTTGGAAAAGCTCTGGAATCTGGACCGAAGCAGATCAATCCGCACATGGCCCAGTTCCAAAAGCGTAAAGGACATGCCCCAAGACGTGGCGAGCGCCATGGCATAGCCCGCAATCTCCTCTGTGCCGCCAAGGGACGTACCGATCTGGCGCATGATGATGTCCGCCAGCACGAAGGCCGCGCAGAGCAAAAGACCAAAGCCAACGACCAGCGCCACCTTTTTGTTGAGCGCCCGCAGGCTGTCTATCATCTTTCTTTCCATTTTCGGTACGTCCCCTG
The DNA here is from genome assembly GCF_025140835.1 of Aliiroseovarius sp. M344. NCBI lineage: Bacteria > Pseudomonadati > Pseudomonadota > Alphaproteobacteria > Rhodobacterales > Paracoccaceae > Aliiroseovarius > Aliiroseovarius sp. M344. The sequence continues at coordinate 1,120,011 of NZ_CP081153.1, read as the reverse complement.
TTTCTGGTCCTAGTTGATTGTCACGCCGACAACTTGGCCAACGCTGTCGTTCCAGCGTGCAGCCCAGTCACCACCGGCGCGCTCGGCCCATTCTGGCAGCACTTCGCTGGTGAGGATCTCACGGGCGCGATCGAAATCCGCGTCGCTGACGTCAACCAATGTCATGGACCGGGCTTCACCCGATGGGCATTCGCCATTGCCTGTCAGGCAGGCAATGTCATTGACCAGCGCGTTTTGCGCGCTCGCCCAAGCGGGGTCTTCAAAACCACTGACGACTTCGCTGGTGATCAGGGCTTGTGTGTCAGCGCTCAGACCGTTCCACTTGTCCAGGTTGATCGCTGTCACAACTGAATCCCAGCCACCCAAGGGGATGGGCAGCAAGTGGGTGGACACTTCCCACCAACCCGCGCTGTATCCCGAACCGGCGCCGGTCACGGCACAATCGACGACACCATTCTGCAGTGCGCCAGGCACTTCAGCGAAGGATACATTCACGCCTTCGGCACCCAATGCTTCAAGCAGTTTAGCGGTCATACGGCCAGAGGCGCGGACTTTCAGCCCCTCGAGATCGGCAAGACCAGAAATCTCGTGGTTACAGAAGACGACCTGTGGTGGGTATGGCGCGATGGCCAGCACATGTGCGTTGAAGCGGTCGTGAAAAATGTCCGTAACCATAGGACGCGCGGCATCCACCATGGCGCGGGCTTCGTCCGCCGTCAGCGCCAGCAACGGCACATCGAGCCCTTCCAGCTCTGGCGCATCGGCAACGGCGTAGTCCGCCACCGTCATCGCCACATCGTAAACGCCTTGACCAAGCAAAGGATAGATATCGCCAAGCCCGAGGCTCATTTGGTTATGTGTGGTCAGTTCGACCGTCAGGTCACCGCCGGACGCTTCGGGCAGGGTCGTGCCCCAAAACGGCACTTCGTATTCATTGTGCAGCGGCAAGCTGGACCAGCTTCCCACCACGGACAGGTTTTCAGCGAAAGCCGGAAACGCAAGCGCGCTGCTGGCTGCAAGAATGGCAAGTGTATTTTTCATTGTCGTTTTCTCCTTGTTGGGTCGTTTTAGTTATGCGTGAGGATTGTGGTTTCGGCGTCTTCCGCAACATCGGCGATCAGCATGTGACCGGGCGAATGGGTGATACAGATTGGAAGGTCCGCAGCCAAAAGAACATTCTGTGGGGTCACGCCACAGGCCCAATAGACCGGGATTTCACCGGGCTTGATCTCGACCGTGTCCCCCCAATCGGGGCGCGACAGATCAGCAATTCCGATTTTCGCGGGATCGCCCACAGCAATGGGGGCTCCATGGGCCTGCGGGTATCGCCCGCAAATCTCGCGGGTCTGGTCAATTTGCGCTTCGGGGATCGGGCGCATGGTTACAACCATCTTGCCGCCAAAACGGCCTGCAGGCACAAGATCGATGTTGGTGCGGAACATCGGAACGTTCAGCCCCTTTTCGATATGCCGAACCGGGATATCATTGCGCAAAAGTGCATTTTCAAAAGTGAATGAGCAGCCAAGCGCAACTGTTACAAGGTCATCTGTCCAAACATCAGAGATGTCGGTGACTTCTTCGCTGAGCGCGCCATTGCGAAATACCCGGTATTTTGAGACGTCCGTGCGAATGTCGATGTCATGGCCCAGTGTCGGCAAGGCCGGGTCGCCAGTGTCGCTGACACCCACGATTGGGCACGGCTTAGGATTGCGCTGACAAAACCGAAGGAAATCCAGAGCGTATTTCTCAGGTAGTATCGCAAGGTTGCACTGAAGCTTTCCCGCCGCCAGCCCGGCCGTATGGCCATCATAAGACTTGTTCCGAATTGCCGATCTAACCTCGGCGGCCGAAGACGCGACCAAGGCGGTATGTGAAACTGATCTTGGCATCAATCTGGGCTCCCCTTGTGTGTATGCGATCATCACACAGGGCAGCACCTTCAATCAAATTATCAATATGCATCACCATCGATAAATTTTTTTGAATTTAGTTTGGATGCGTCTTGTCCCAGACCTCGGCCACGTCGCGGGCGATTTTAGCACTGTTTTCAACAAGGAAGCTACGGGGCTCTGACAAGTACGACGCCGTGAACGATAGTGGCGTGGGGCGAAAGCCCGGATCAAACTCGACGATTTGCCCGGTCCCCAGAAAATCATTGGCCAACGCACGCGGATAGGGTCCGACAGCGATTCCCGCGGCGATCATCTTCAAACTCGCCGACACCGATGCAGAGGTATAGACACGGAGTTTGGGCCCGATCCGGCGCGATAATTCTGACATGAGCTCGCGATAAGGTCGTGTCTTGCTCGAATAGGAAATGATCGGAATTTTGCTCAATTCGGTCTGTGGATTTGTCGTCGAACGATACCAGTGCAGGTCAAAGGGCGGCAAAACGACGTTCTCGACCGAGAACTCTGAAACAGGGCCCATCAAAAGCGCAAGATCAAGCTTTCGTTCAAGAAGTTCCGAGCGCAGATTGATGGATATGTCCACGGTAAGATCAACATTTACGCGCGGATATTGCTCACTGAAGGCCTTCAGAAAGTCCGGCAACCATGCCTGTGCTATCGTTTCAGACGCGCCAACACGGAACAGCCCGTCTGCTTCGGATGGGTTTGCGACGCGCTGCTTGATCTCCTCTTCGACGAACAGCATCTGCTCTGCGTAGGCAAGCAGAAGCGTGCCGTGTTTCGTCAGGACAAGCTCCCCCCGACCGCGCTCAAACAAAGGCACGCGCAATTCCTGCTCCAGATTTGAGATACGGGTCGACACGGCCGGTTGCGACAGGTTGAGCCGATCAGCCGCCTTGCGAAAGCCCCCCAACCGCGCCACCCACAGGAAGGTCTTTATTTGATCAAAAGTCATAGCGTATTCATATAATGTATCGGTCGAACCGCAAAGCCTTCGACAGGGCACATCTAACACGTCAGATCGAAAGCCCAGCCTGTTGAATGCACCAGTCGTTGCAAACAATGCGGCCAATGTCAGGCTTACCCGGCACTGCGGTCGCTGGCGAGTTGTAAGAACACGGCATCTCTTTTAATTGGACGGATCAAAGGGAAGTCTACTGGTTTGCATTTGGTAAACCAACTACGAATGACCATTGGTTCCTGTATTGGGGCCGGCCACCATCAGTGGCATAGCGGTGTTGCGGCACCTGTTTGAAATCAAAACGAATCTCTCGCTAGACCGTATCACCCTGCCGCAGTCCAAAACCCGCTTCCGATCTGATTCCGGATTTCTCGGGGCGGTTTCCACTGCACCTCAGATTTGCGCAAGATATTGATTTTAATGTAAAAGTGGTGCCCCCACACGGACTCGAACCGCGGACCTACTGATTACAAATCAGTTGCTCTACCAGCTGAGCTATAGGGGCACTGGTGCGCATTTAAGGGGTTCTGCGACGGGGTTCAAGTAAAAGGTTTAGCTACGACTGGCGCGTGCCATCAAGGCCACCGCGCACAGACCGACGGCGATGACCATGAGCGCTGGTGGCGCGGCTTGCCCCAATTGCTCAAGCGAGGCTTGCTCGTAGACGCGCGTGGCCAACGTGCCGTAGTTGAAGGGGCGCAGAAGCAGGGTTGCGGGTAGCTCTTTTACGCTATCCACAAACACCAAAAGCAGCGCTGTGCCAACTGAGCTTCGGATGAGCGGCACGTAAACCTCGGACAAGGCCCCACGGGCAGAGCGGCCCAATGATCGGGCGGCCATCGGCAGGTTGGGCGAAACACGTTCGATCGCGGCGTCAGCAGCCCCCTGCGCGATAGCAAAGAAGCGCACACAATAGGCGTAGATGACCGCGAAAGCTGTGCCGGTCATCATCAAGCCGGGATCCCAACCGGTCAAAGCCAGAACACCGTCGGCCAAAGCGTTGTCAGTTGCGGCCATAGGGATCAGGATCCCGATCCCCAACACGGCGCCGGGCGCTGCATAACCGATGGTCGTCAATGGCATGAGTTTGCGGGGCAGCGAATGGCCCGAAAGCCGCACGCCATAGACCAAAAACAACGCTGCAGTTACCGTCACCACGGCAGCGATCCCGCCAACAGTCAACGTGTGCAACAACGCCGAAGCCAGTCCATTGGACAGCCAATACTCTGGCTTGGCGACCGCATGGCCAATCAATACACCCACCGGCAGGACAAAACCCACCACGAAGGGTATTGCGCAGGCGATCAGGGCGGCAACGCCGGGCCAGACGGACAGCGCGCGCGCTTCGACGGGGCGGCTTTGGCGCGACATGCGGTAGAACCGGCTGCGTGAGCGGCTGGTTTTCTCGAGCGCGGCCAGCAGGAACACAAAAACCAAGATCACCATCGCGATCTGCGCCGCCCCGCCGGCATTGTGACCTTCCAGCCAGACAGTGAAGATGCCGGTGGTCAGGGTCTGTACGGCGAAGTAATCTACTACGCCGAAATCAGATACTGTTTCCATCATCACGATGGCAACACCTGCCGCAATGGCTGGACGCGCCAACGGCATGCCGACGCGCCAGAAACGAGCGAACGGACCGGCGCCAAGCGCTCGCGCGACTTCGTATGCGTCTCCCGATTGTTCACGAAACGCGGCGCGCGCCAACAAGAAAACATAAGGGTTCAAAGCCGCCGTCAGAACCACGACAGCCGCCCAGCGCGATCGGATTTGCGGAAACCAGTAATCTACGGCGCTTTCCCAGCCAAACACGGCCCGCAGCCCTGTCTGAACAGGTCCGGCATATTCCAGAAAATCCACCAAAGCATAGGCACCCACATAGGCGGGGATGGCCAGCGGCGTTAGCAACAGCCATTCAAGCCAACGCGCGCCGGGAAACCGGTACATGGTAATCAGCCATGCCGACCCGGTGCCAACAGCGGCCGACAGGCCGCCCACCGTCACGCATAGCAGCAGAGTGTTTGAAACGTAGCGCGGCAGTGTCGTATTCAGCAGGTGCGGCCAGGCATTTTCGACCGGAGTCAATGCCAGCCAGACGATTGATAGGATTGGCAACAAAACCAAAATCGCAATCGCCAATGCCCCCACTGACCAAAGGTCCGGAAGCCGGTTTGCACGCGGCGGCGCCTCAATCTGAGTCTTTTGGTCAGTCATCAATTGTCCGTTTAGCCTGAAACAGGTTTAACTGTCCAGAAATCCGCCATATGTTTCATGAGGTCGAGCGAAACAAAGGTCATACCTGAATGCAGATTTCTATCCATCTTGGGGCCCATTGCACGGATGACGACCAATTGATCAAGTCACTGTTAAAAAGCAGCGGTCAGCTGGCAAAGGAAGGCGTCTCTGTGCCCGGCCCTGGGCGGTATCGCGGCCTATTGGCTGATGCTCTGGTCAAACTACAGGGCGCGCGCGCGGATGATGAAACACAAGACATGTTGCTGGATACCCTCGTCGACAGAAGCGATGCCAAGCGGTTGGTGCTTGGGCACAAAAACTTCTTGGGCGCTCCGCACCGGTCGATCGAACACAACCAACTTTATCATCTGGCGGAACGAAATACCTTTTGGCTACGTAACCTTTTTGCAAATCACGACGTAAGTTTTTTTATTGGAATGCGTAATCCGGCAACTTTCGTGCCAGCGATACTGAAAGAGGCGACTGAAATCGACCGAGGTGCGCTGCTCGCGCAAGTTGAACCGCGCGGGCTGTGTTGGTCGGACATGCTGCACACCGTTCGCGAGGCCAACCCCACCACGCCGATTACCGTCTGGTGCAACGAAGATACGCCGCTTCTTTGGCCTGAAATCATGCACGACATTGCAGGCGTAGACGACAAGATGCCTCTGGATGGTGCACTGGATGTCCTAAGGCAAATCATGGTGAGTGACGGCTTCGAAAAGATGCAAGAGTATTTAACGATGACTACTATCTCAAGCCCAGAACAACGCAGACAGGTCATCGCAACTTTTCTGGAGAAGTACGCGATAACAGAAGAAATCGAGGAAGAAATTGACCTTCCGGGGTGGACCGAAGACCTGATCGAAGAGCTGACCGATGCCTATGATCATGATCTGGACGAAATCGAACGCATTCCGGGCGTGACGCTCCTAATCGCCTGAAATGGTGCCAGAAACACGAAAGCCCGCCGAACTGGCGGGCTTTGTTTTTTGTGGGCGTAGCTTACATGCCCAACGCTTCTTTATACATCTCCAGCACCGCTTCTTCTTCGGCGATATCGTCCTTGTCGCGTTTGCGCAGCGCAATAACCTTGCGCATCACCTTTGTGTCGTAACCGCGCGCTTTCGCCTCGGCCATGACCTCTTTCTGCTGATCTGCAAGGTCTTTCTTTTCCATATCGAGACGTTCAATGCGCTCGACGAACTGGCGAAGTTCATTGGCTGTTACTCGGTAGCTGTTGTCGGCCTGATTATCGTCCATGTGATCCTCTTAATCGGGTTTCCCCTGACTAGCCCGTCCCCCCGCCCGCTTCAAGGGTCGCATGCGTGTGTTTGCGATGTGTCGCCGGGGGTTGCGCCGGTAGCCCTCGCGCGCTAGGCGATCTTCACAGAAAAGGAGAGCGCCATGGAATGGCTGATCATCATCGGAGCAATCTTGTCGTTTGTCGGGCTTGTCGGATTGCTCGCTAGCGCGTTCAAGGTCATGAAAGCCAAACGTGAAAACCTCGAAGACGCTGAACTGCGTGCCCGCGTCCAAAAGGCGATGGCGCTGAATATGGGCGGGCTGGCTCTGTCCGTCATTGGTTTAATGTGCGTGATCCTGGGCGTGTCGCTGTCCTGACAAAGGTCCGATGGACACGTCGTGCCTTCCCCGGTCAGTCGTCATTCATGTCGCTGAAATGGCGTCCGTTCTTGATCAAATCAGCAAATAACGGTGATGGTGCCCAGAACTTGGGCTCCTCCGACTGATAAGATTTCAGTGCATTCTGTACGCTCAACAATCCCCGCTGGTCTGCGGCCATCATCGGCCCGCCGCGGAACCGTGGGAACCCATAGCCATACAACAAGACCACGTCGATATCTGACGGGCGAAGCGCCACGCCCTCTTCAATCAGACGTGCCCCTTCATTGGCCATCGCGTTCAGGCATCGCTGCTGTATCTCGTCGTCAGAGAACGTGCGCGGAGTGATACCTTTCCTGCGCCGCTCATCTTCAATGATCGCCAACGCTTCCTGATTTTCAACCGGACCAAGCCCGTGGCCGTGGACGTAATAGCCCCGGCCCGCTTTTTGCCCAAACCAGCCTTCTTCGCACATCCGGTCGCCTATCGCGACATAGCGATCTTCCGGGTCGCGGGTTGCGGCAAGACGCTTTCGGCGCGCCCACGAGATATCAAGCCCGGCCATGTCCAGAACCTGATACGGTCCGACCGGGAAGCCATAGGCCCGCATAGCAGCGTCGATCTGCGCAGGGCTTGCGCCATCTTCCAACATGAAATCTGCAGCCAACCGATAGGCCGCCAGAATGCGATTGCCGATGAATCCATCCGCAACACCCGCCCGCACCGGGACCTTCCGCAGCTTCTTGGCCAGTGAAAAGCCTGTGGCCACCACATCACGGTGGGTTTTTTCACCGACCACGATTTCGAGAAGCTTCATTATGTGTGCGGGGGAAAAGAAGTGATAACCGACCACATCCTCGGGTCGCGAAATCGTTGCAGCCAGCGCATCAATGTCCAGATAGGACGTGTTTGTTGCAAGAATGGCGCCGGGCCGCATCGCCTTGTCCAGTTGCTGAAAAACGCCGCGCTTTACATCTTCGTCTTCGAACACCGCTTCAATCACCAGATCGACCTGCGACAGGCGCTCCATGTCCGTCGTGCCCTGAAGCCGCGATAGACGGTCATCGGCAGCCGCTTGATCAATGCGTCCTTTGCCGACGGATTTTTCGTAGTTGTCCTTGATCCGGTCGATCCCTCGAGCCAGACCTTCGTCATCACGTTCAACAAGGGTTACGGGGAAACCCGCATCAAGGCACGTGATGGCAATGCCCGTGCCCATGGTGCCCGCCCCAACGACGCCGATCGTGGACACGTCGCGCACATTGGCCCCGTCAAGTTCCGGTACTTTCGCAGCGCGGCGTTCCGCAAAAAAGGCGTGACGCAGTGCGGTCGCCGCAGCCCCGGTTTCGCAGTCATCGAAACATTGGCGTTCCAGCGCAATCCCGGCGTCGAAAGGCAACAGAAGCGCTGCCTCGACGCAATCCACGATGCAGCGCACGGACGGTACAAAATTTCCCGCGACGCGCGCGCGCCAAGATCTGATCGCCTCCGAGAAGGCAACCGGATTTGACAACCCCTCTTCCCGGTCACGGGTCGGGCGCGTTGGGCTTTTTTGGGCGATCATGTTCTTAGCCGAAGCCAGCGCAGCCCGATCAAGGTTGTTGTAGATAACCTTTTCGATCAAACCCATTTCTGCGGCCCGTTCTGCCGTAACAGGTTTGCCGCTGATCATGAGATCCAAAGCTGCATTTGCACCGACGATCCGGGGAACACGCTGCGTGCCACCACCGCCGGGCAGGACACCCAGATTGACTTCGGGTAATCCCAGCGTCGAACCTTGCAAAGCTATTCGGTAATGGCAGGCCAGAGCAAGTTCGAAACCGCCGCCCAGAGCGTGGCCATGAACGGCGGCCAGCACTGGCTTTTTGCAGGCCTCAATGCGGGCGCAGACATCGGACAGAATGGGCGCTGCCCGAGGGCGACCAAATTCGCGCACATCGGCGCCAGCAGGGAAGGTTTTGCCCTCTGCCGACAGGACAATGGCACCAACACTTTCGTCATTGTCGGCGCGCTCAAAAGCCTCCAGCAAACCCTCACGGATGACCTGACTCAGCGCATTTACCGGCGGATTTGAGATCTTGATGCGGGCCACGCCGTCGACGACGTCGTATTGAACCTGTGCTGTCATTTGCGCCTCCGTTCCTGCCTGCATCCAGTCGCCAGATTTAAGCGCCTTTTGTCAATGGCCTAGGGGCGAAAACTCAAGCATTACCGACCAATTGGTCGATAATGCTGCGCGCCGGACACATTTGATAGAGCAAAAAAGGCTCCCGCCACGGCGCAGCTTGATTTCGTCAGACCGGCATGTTGTCGAACAGATCGTCCGCGTCATCTTCTTCAAGATCGGCTTCGAATTTTCGAAAGTCTTCCGGTACAGGCTGACCGGTCTTTTCAAGCTCCGAGATCTTCTCACGCAACTGCTCTTGCAGCACATGGCGGTCTTCGGGTCTTTTGGCGATTTCATCCAGGATCATACTGATCGAGGCTTTCAGCTCTTCAAATGCCATTTTATCCTCCATGGGTCATGTTTATGGGCTTAGGTTGGCAGAGCGCTTTTTCGCGCGATCATCAGGCGTGTTTAGCGGCGCAGTCGCGGCAGAACGGCGTATGGGGAACGACATCAAGGCGTTCTGGTGACACTTCGACACCGCAGGTGGTGCAGAAGCCGAACTCGCCCTCGTCCATTCGCGCCAAGGCTGCATTGATCTTGACGATCTCATCTTGCCCGGAGTTGCCCAAACCTTCAAGGACCTCATCCTCTTCGCGTTCGACTGCCAGTTCTTCCCAATCTTTGGATTTGTGACTTTCCAACTCTTCTTCGATCTCATGCAACCGCACATCCAGCTCTTTCAAGCGCGCCTGCAAAATGCTCCGATACTTACTCACATCAACCATAGCGTTTCTCCTTCATAGGCCGATATTGGAACCTAGAACGCTTCGTTACCTTGATGCAGGTCAATCAGATTGGGGCTGGGTCTGCCACGGGCTGCTCAGCTGTCAAAGCAGGTTGCTCAATGGCGTTTGGCGACCGCTCAGCGTCCATCGGCAAACCGGGCCCGGTATCGCCTTTTTGTGAGGTTTCTGTCGCCTGTGTCGCCATGACATCGCCCGGCTTTTCCTGACCGATCCGAAGCGCGCGCTGCCCCTTTGCCTGACCTAACCGGCACGCGGTCAGCGCTTGCCCCGCCATATCCTCAAGCGCAACGTTGCAAAGCGCATCGCGTGGCACGTTCAGGGTCATACCAGGGGTGAGCGCGGTCAATTCATCCAGTGCCATGTGGACACGGTGAAGCACTGCATTCAACTCGGCCCGAGCCCCCATAATGATGGCCGGCGCTTCTTGTTTTGACGCGGAGATGGCTTTTCCATCCGCCTGCCAGTGTTGGCTGGCCGCAGCGAACGGCAAAAGTAATGACAGCGCACCACGCTTCCCCCCGCCGCCCAGTTCAAGTTTCGTCTGAAACCGGCGATAGGGTATATCCGGCAAGAGCATCGTTGCAGCACGGTAATCGACCAGTCGAACGGCAAACCGAAACCCGCTGGTCAATGCGGCGATCGGCAATTGCGCAGCGCTTAACTCCGCCTCCAACGCCTCCAGAACAGTATCAATGAAGTCAGCGCACATCGCCGCATCAGTCCGGGTTGCCGCGCGGAGTGGGGCCGGTGCCGGCAACACACGCCCGATCGTCTGCATCTCAATCAGTCCAGCGATCAGATTGGGATCGGCAACCAGCAGCCCAAATCGGCTTTCTGGACCTTCGATCAATGCCAATAAGTCGGAGTCCGAAAATTGACCGTCGAGCGCAGACAAGACGACGCGATCTTCTGAAACCTCGTCTGCGGTTAAGACAAGCCCTGCCGTCGCCTCACCGGCGCGGGCAAGCGCTGCACGCAGCGCGCGTGCCGCTGTCGCCGGAGGGATCTCAGGCGGCGGGTGGCGCGCCTCCGCCTTTTGACGGATCGCACTGATCTTGTCGGGCTCAGCCATGTCTGGTCCGTTCTGGTCGCATAGACTCAGACTTGCCAAAACAAGGTTTACATTTGATTTATTTTCAGGCGCTGTGAGGGATTTTTTCCAACGGCAACGTAACCCGAAACGCGGCACCGCGTTGTCCTGGGAGATAGGTGATTGACCCGCCCAACCTGTCCATGACCTCGCGACAGATTGCAAGTCCAAGCCCGGCACCACCTGCGGCTGCATTATCGCTTAGGCGCGAGAATTTCTCGAAGATTACGCCCTGACTCTTGGTTGGGATACCCGATCCATTATCCACAAAATCAATGCGCAACGCACCGCCCCGCTCGCCCACCCGAATAGTAAGACGCTTGAATTTCGCGTCCCCGTATTTGGCTGCATTGGCAATCAGGTTGATGAACACCTGTGCCAGCCGGTCAGTGTCGGTCGTAATGATGATTTGCTCTCGGGAGTGTTCACGGTGGATGCGCAGATCTTCAGACGCAATCAGGGACTGGGTAGCCGCAACGGCGCGATCCAGTACCTTCGACAGCACCTCGCGTTGCGGGTACAATTGCACCTGACCGTTTTCCAGCACACTGAGGTCAAGAAGGTCATCCAGAAGGCGCGTCAATCGCACGGCTTCGTCATGAATGATCGACGCGTGTCGGCCCGCCGCTTCGGCATCCTTGGTCCCACCGTCGCGGAGGATTTCGGAAAAGGCGCGGATCGACGTCATCGGTGTGCGCAATTCGTGGCTGATCTGGCTTAGAAATGCGTCTTTTTGAATGGAGAGTTGCGTCAGCTTGTCATTGGCCGCGGACAGCTGGCGCGCAGTGGTAGTCAGTTCCTTCTGTTTTTCCTCCAACTGGGAAGAATAGACCAACATCTGCTGAGTTTCGTCGGCCACAGCCATCAAATCATCGGCTGACACTGTAGTCCCCCCCATGATCTGGGCGATCATCGCATGCGCTGTTGCCGCCCCGACCGACCCAGAGAGCTCACGCTCCAACCGAGCGATAAAATCGGGCGTTGTATCCGGCAGGTAGCCCTCTTTCCCTTGCGTACTGGCTTGGGTCTGAAAGAGAGTTTGCGCTGCATCAGAACCCAAAGTGCGCTGTGCCATGACCAGCAAATCTTCGGCGACGGCAGAAGGGAAATTGCCACCTTGTGTTGATTGCGTCTGCTCCAAAACATTCACGAACTGCGCGCCCTGCAATCGCTCTAACGGTTTGGGAAAAGACATCAGCGACACGCCGATGAAGGCGAAACTGTTCAAAATGGTCGACCAGAAAATCGCATGCACAACTGGATCAAGCCCCGTGACACCGAAAAGCGCCTGCGGTTTCAACCACGCGATGCCCAATGGCCCATCAGCGATCAAAGCGGCACTCATCAAGCCGGCATCTCCGAAGCTGGGAAGAAACAGCGTATAGGCCCAAACGGCGAACCCGGTTATCAAACCGGCTGCTGCGCCATTGCGTGACGCGCCGCGCCAGAACAGGCCACCGGCCATGGCGGGAAGAACTTGTGCAACACCGCAAAACGAGATCAAGCCAATCGCTGCTAGTGCCGTGCCGCCGCCGGACATCCGGAAATAAAGGTAGCCTAGCACCAGCACCCCGATGATCGACAAGCGCCGCGATGCCAACAGAACTTGCCGCACATCACCGGATTTCGTCACCTCTTCAGGTCGGATCGAAAGCCAAAGTGGCATGATGATGTGGTTCGATACCATCGTGGCCAGTGCGATCGACGCGACAATGACCATTGAGGTCGCCGAACTGAACCCCCCAAGGAAGGACAGCATCGCAAGGCCGTCCCGGTCGAAATGCAGAGGTATGGTCAGAACGAACAGATCCGGGTTTTCACCCGCCGGAAGCGTACCAAGCCCGACAACGGCAATGGGCACGACAAAAAGGCTCATCAAAAAAAGATAGGTAGGAAAGGCCCAAGAGGCGACCGCCAGTTGCCGCTCGCCCAGGTTTTCGACCACCAGCACGTGAAACATACGCGGCAGGGTTAAAAAAGCAGCGGCGGACAGAAATGTTAGCCCCACCCAGCGACCGCCGGTTATCGTCCATGCTCCGTCCGGTGCGGCCAGCATCGCCTCGTCGACGGCCTTCGCAATGCCCGAAGGACCGCCTCCGACACCCCAGACAACGAAAACCCCGACTGCCAACAGGGCAACCAATTTCACGACCGCCTCTACCGCGATGGCGGTTACGACGCCGTGGTGGCGTTCGTTGACGTCAAGGTTACGGGTGCCAAAAAGGATGGTGAAAAGGGCCAGTCCGCCCGCCACCCACAAGGCCGTCGCATCCAGATCTGGGACATTCCACCCTGCCGACCGATCTCGGGCAAAAACCGAAAAGGAAAGCGTTACGGATTGCAGTTGCAGCGCGATGTAGGGCGTGGTTCCGATCACCGCGATCAGCGTCACGATGACGCCCAGCAGGTTCGATTTGCCATATCGGGAGGACAGCAAATCTGCGATCGACGTCACGCGCTGCGCACGCCCGACTCGCACGAGCTTGCGCAGAAACCACCACCAGCCAATCATCACCAGCGTCGGACCCAGATAGATGGTCACAAATTCAAGCCCGGACCGCGCCGCATAGCCGACTGCACCATAGAAGGTCCATGCCGTACAGTAGACCGACAGCGATAGCGTATATATCAATGGAGAGTTCAGAAAGCGGTTCTTGTTGCGCGCGGCACTTCTGTCCGCGCCAAAAGCCACAAGAAACAGCAAGATCACGTAAAGAAGACAAACCGCCACCAGCGTATTAAAGCTGAGCATCAGTCCGTCCCTTCACGCTGCGGTGTTGGCACAGGTTCCGATGGCGTGGGCGAAGAGGTGTCACTGTCCGGGTTGTGCGACAAGTCTGGCCAGCGGTTCAATCCCCGGGCGATCATGGCCGTCGCGACGATGAGTCCAAACCATGCAGCAAACAGATAAATACCCTGACCGGCGGTGCCTGCATCCGTTGCCAGAAGAGGCAGGAGAAACAGAAAAACACCCAAAATCGGCAACAACCGCGCAGCGTCTTCCAACCTGCGCCGCCGATAGCTCTGCCGCGCTAAAAACAGGGGTTCGCGCCTGAACCTCATGCGGACGTGGGCCGCTTGGGCAGATTGGCAATCATCCAAAACACCATAGCGTGCCTATCCCGGCACAAGCTGGTTCAAAGTTTCCAAAACCTCTGCGTTCGAAAACGGTTTTGTCATGAACCGGTTCACACCAAGACGCTCGGCCTGTTCGCGGTCGGTGCGTTGACCGCGCGCGGTCAACATCAACACTGGCAGCCTGCGCGTCAGGTCGTTCGCACGTAGGTCCTGCAAAATATCATAGCCAGACCGACCCGGCAGCATAACATCCAGGATCAGGGCGTCAGGCACCGCATCCAGCACGACCTGCACGGCCGTTTCGCCGTCGCCATGTGTGGTGACGGCCCAGCCGTCACGACTTAGGATGAAGCTGATTGCCTCGACAATATTTGGTTCGTCTTCGATGACGAGCACCTGTTTTGTCATGTGTCCCTCCGCTCGGGCGGGCCGCCGCCTATCCCTTGCAGGTGAATATCGACAATGCACCGACTCATGTCAAAACAAACCACGCCAACGAATGCTTTAGGGCGGATATGATTTGAACGGCAAGGAACACCCTTTCCGACCATCATGCTGTATCGGCGGACAATAGAGAGGCCTCACGCCGGGCGGCGCAGTCCGCGCGCGGGCAGACACGGCAGGACGACCCGACCGGCAAAACCGGGCGCTCAGCACTGTTGGCCGCTGCTTCATCATACGGCTCGATCAACATCACCGCTTCAAAAACGGGCGGCTGGTCGAAGCGTAACGCCTCGCGCGGCAAGCAAACGGCCTGACACAGGAAACGCCGCGAGGTAGGCCCGGGCATTTCGACCACCGCGCGCAACGGGTGGCCCGGACGGCTCAGGGCTTGATACAGCGGCCAAAAGGGACACGCGGCACCGAAACGCGGCAGCGCGAAGCCGGGGAGAGCTTTGCGCAAGATGATTGTGCCCGACCCGTCGCACGACACCAGCCCAACCGGTTGTTCATCGGCTTGGGCCGGAACGAATGCCAGTCGGCGCAAGACCGAAGGCAAGGGCTGCCGAAACCGGTCCGCCAAACGGCTTGGGTCACCCGCCAACTCTGCACGCGCGGCCTGAAAAGCAGGCAAAGGCATCGCGACTGCATCTTCCACATAACGTTGAAAGTGGTGGCGCGCGAAGTCTTTGGCTGCAGCGGTCGCCAGCCGTCCCGCCTTCGCAATCAGCGCCTCGATCTTTGCGTTGATGTCGTGAGGAGTCGCGGCACCCAACCCTTCCAGTTCTGAAATATGGTGGTCTCGACGATCCAGAAAAGCTGCGAGTTCTTCGCCCGGCACAACCGGGGCCATGTCTTGATCCGCGCCTGCATCAAGGTATTCGACCAACCCTTGTGCGGCACTGGACAACCTGCGCCCCTCATCGCGCATATTGCCCAAGAACCGCTGCTGCCATTCGGTGTCGAGATCTGCGCCACCTGTCAAAATGCTGACCGTTGATCGGATCGCCGTCACCGCCGAGATCACTTCGTGTAATGACGCGGCAAGTTCGGGATCGTGGGTCAACCTGTCAGACAACGCGTCGACCAATTGCTCCAAATCCTGAATGCGCTGATGCTGCGCTGCAATCAGCGCAGACCACCCCGGAAACCGTCCTGCCAGATCTTCCGAGCGGTGAGTTTCCGGGGAAAGATCGGGCATCCTTTGCCCTGCCTCACGCAATGCACCAAGTAGCGCAACCTCAGCCCCTTCGATCAACGAGCGCGGCTCGGTTTTCAACTCACGGGCCAGGTCTTGCAACAACTCGCCACCAGCACGGCGGCGGTTGTGCTCAATCAGGTTCAGATAAGCAGCAGAAATACCAACGGCTTTGGCGAGAGCGGATTGTTTTTGCCCAAGAAACAACCGACGCTCGCGTATGCGGCTTCCTGTGAGACGAGACTGCGGCATTATACTTCTCACATTTTGTTCGCTTCAGTTTTTTCTTCTTGCTCGTTTTACAAAAATACTGCCGACTTTTTTGTTTTTTTACAAGAATTGTGTCTGGTTAAAGCTAGTTGGCTTCAAATTTTCTATTCCGCGAGCAGCGATCTAGGAATCAGTAAATCAGCGCGAACGTCGCAAACGCCGGTAGATTCGTGACTGCTGCGTAAATGTGTTTCAATTTGTATCAGCCCTGAATTGGGTGATCACACGCCACAGAGCCATCCTTCTAGTGTTGCCGCAACGGGAACATGGCGGGTTCCCGCCGCTTCTTAATCAAGCCCGCTGTATAACGTTCCCTTGCCCTCACAAATCCTTACAAACTAAGGTGAAGTTATGATTCATCCAGGAGGATACTATGAAGAAAACGATTTTGACCCTTGCCTGCGTGGCCACGCTGGCTCTGCCCGCCTGTAACCGCCCGCTGACAGACCAAGAAAAAACAATTGTTGGTGGTGTGGCTGGGATCGGCGCTGGCCTGATCACCGCAAACGCGATTGGCGCAAACAAAAACTGGACCGTGCTGACGACACTTGCTGGCGCCGCTGCTGGCATCATGGTTGCGCGCAACAGCTATACCAACCAGTGCGCTTATTCGAACGGTGACGGCACCTATCGCACCCGTCCTTGCCCAGTCTGATTGGCGCAAGCTAGGAACACCAAAGGCGCATCTTCGGGTGCGCCTTTCTTTATGGGAACTCGCCACCGGTCGATAATCTGAGCGCCCAGCCAGGGTTGGGCAATGGCCGTTCATGATTACAGGAAAAAACGTGCGGCACCTTGATTCATTCTCTTTCCGGGAGAGCCGCCGTAGATCAATTTGTGATCAGATTTTACAAATCTATGCCCCAGATGCTCTACTCTGTTGCGAAATTCGCCATAACGTCATCTGATTGAATTGCCGCCACAGCTTTGGCAGGATGAAAATATGACGCTAATAGACCTCGCCTTCATGCACGCGCCCACGGGTCTGGCTTTGACAGAGAACCGGATCGTGCGGCACTGCAATCTGCGGTTCGCCGAGATGTTTGGCGATAAGGTCGAAGCTTTTGAAAACATGCCACTTGAACGGTTGTATCCATCCATAAAGGATTATGAAAAAGTCGAACAGGTTGGTGGTGATATCCTCAGGAAAACAGGCCGTTACGAAGATGAACGCATCATGCGACGGCTAAATGGCGACCTGTTTTGGTGCCGCGTACGTGGAACGAGCCTGACGCCAGACGATCCCTTCAAACAAGGGGTCTGGAGCTTCGCCGATCTGTCAGCCGAACGCCCCGTTGTCGCACTGACCCCGCGCGAACGGGATGTGGCCATCTTGACCTGTCAGGGGCGTACGTCGAAAGAGATTGGCCTGCTGCTTAACCTCAGCTATCGCACCGTCGAAGCCTATCGCGCGCGCCTTCTTCAAAAATTCGGCGCGCGCAAACTGCCGGAACTGGTTGCAAAATTCTCGGGTATGCCGCTCTAGAAATTAACCAATCTGTGCGAAAGCCTAGCCAGTTTAAAGGTTTAGAAAGGAACATTAATTACGCTCACCTTCGGTGGGGGCTTCGTGAATTGACGGAGCGATACGATGGAATTCACAATACCCGTCCCTCTTGGGGCACAGGCCAGTTTGCTGGCGAATACGCCCGTGCGCAA
Source organism: Aliiroseovarius sp. M344 (assembly GCF_025140835.1). Taxonomy (NCBI): domain Bacteria; kingdom Pseudomonadati; phylum Pseudomonadota; class Alphaproteobacteria; order Rhodobacterales; family Paracoccaceae; genus Aliiroseovarius; species Aliiroseovarius sp. M344. The sequence goes on along the minus strand of NZ_CP081153.1, from coordinate 1,102,630 downwards.
GCCGCCGGACAGTTCAAAGGTTGAGACCGCGCCCGATGCTGGAAAAGCGCGTTCCGATATGCACAACTCTCATAAGCAAAGCCCGCCCTTGAATGGTCGCGAAACAGTCGCGCGCCGCTTGGCTGACGAGGAGATCAGGCCGGATACTTTGGCCGGACCACCCCCTAGCTTTCAAGTCAACGTGCTGGAGATGGACCAACGGTTGCAGCAGAAACTGGCCCGGATCGAAACAGTGCGCGCGCAAGGAAAGAACGCTGACCGCCCGCTTGACGAACCGCCGAACAATGACAGTCCCAACGACATCCAGAAACCAGAAATATCCGCCATTCTAGGCAATTAAAGGCAAATCCGCCAAGCATTGGCGGGCTGAATGCACCGTCAAGCCCCCACTGGCGGGTCGTTTCTCTGTTTTCGCTAGCCTAAAGCATTTCGAGAAAAACCTGAGACACCGGTTTTTGGCGAAACGCGCGAAACGCTTTAATCGCTTTTCACCCCTTACGTAGCGTCCTATAAGCGTTGCAATCTTACATTGCCCGCGCGAACAATGGGCAAGCAAACTAGGGTGAGGACCCATGACGAAAAAACTTCATGAAAATGACGTGTCCTTCATCGAGGCACTGGCAAAAATTTTGCAGGAAAACGATCTGACCGAAGTCGAGGTCATGCGCGACTATGGCGAAAATGACAGCCTGAATGTCCGCGTCAGCAAGGCCAAGGAAGTGGTGCATATGGCTGCGCCAACTGCCGGTTATGCGCCGGCAGCAGCCGCTGCCCCCGCCGGCGCTACTGCCTCTGAAACAAGCGCGCCTGCCCGAGGGTCCGAAGATCCTGCCAGCCACCCCGGCGCGGTTCCTTCACCCATGGTGGGCACGGTCTATCTTCAGGCAGAACCGGGCACACCGGCTTTCGTCAACATTGGCGACAAGGTCAAAGAGGGTCAGACCTTGTTAATCGTTGAAGCAATGAAGACCATGAACCAAATCCCTGCGCCGAAGGCTGGCACAGTGAAGCGCATTCTGGTCGAAGACGGTGCCCCGGTGGAATTTGGTGCACCCCTGATGATCATCGAATAAGGGACATCACATGGCCCAATTCGACAAAATCCTGATCGCCAACCGCGGAGAGATTGCCTTGCGCGTCATCCGCGGCGCGCGCGAGATGGGGATCAAAACCGTTGCGGTTCATTCGACCGCTGATGTCGACGCAATGCATGTGCGTATGGCGGATGAAAGTGTCTGTATCGGCCCGCCGTCCAGCACCGACAGCTATCTTTCCATTCCTGCGATCATCGCAGCTTGCGAAATCACCGGCGCGCAAGCTGTGCATCCGGGTTATGGCTTCCTGTCCGAGAACGAACAATTCGTGCAAGTGCTGGAAGATCACGAGATCACGTTTATCGGCCCGTCAGCGGAGCATATCCGCATGATGGGTGACAAGATCACCGCCAAGGAAACCGCGATCAAGCTGGGCATACCCGTTGTTCCCGGTTCGGATGGTGGGGTGCCTGATCTTGAGACAGCGCGCAAAGTGGCCGCTGACATGGGCTATCCGGTGATCATCAAAGCGACCGCCGGCGGTGGTGGCCGTGGGATGAAGGTGGCCGAAACCGCTGCCGATCTCGACACCGCATTTTCGACCGCAAGATCCGAGTCAAAAGCTGCCTTTGGGAACAGCGAAGTGTATATGGAGAAATACCTCCAGACACCCCGCCACATCGAAGTGCAGGTCTTTGGGGACGGCCAAGGCGGTGGCGTGCATCTGGCAGAGCGCGACTGCTCGCTGCAGCGCCGCCATCAGAAAGTGTTTGAAGAGGCCCCCGGCCCCAGCATCACACCCCAAGAACGCGCGCATATCGGCGGCATCTGTGCCAAGGCGATTGCGGAAATGGGGTATCGGGGTGCTGGCACGATCGAGTTTCTGTATGAAGATGGCGAGTTCTATTTCATTGAAATGAACACCCGTTTGCAGGTTGAACACCCTGTCACAGAAGCGATTTTCGGGGTGGATCTGGTGCGCGAGCAAATCCGCGTCGCAGAAGGCATGCCTCTGTCCTTTGGTCAGGATGATCTTGTACTGAACGGCCACGCGATCGAGATCCGTATCAATGCCGAACGCCTACCCAACTTCGCCCCCTGCCCCGGAAAAATCACCCAGTATCATGCGCCCGGTGGGTTGGGTGTCCGCATGGACAGCGCGCTTTACGATGGCTATTCGATCCCACCCTATTACGACAGCCTGATCGGCAAGCTGATTGTGCACGGCCGCGACCGGCCGGAAGCTTTGGCCCGGTTGAACCGTGCGTTAAGCGAACTGATCGTCGATGGGATCGATACGACCGTGCCGCTGTTCCATAGTTTGCTGGCTGAAGAAGACATCCAGACTGGCAATTACAACATCCACTGGCTGGAACGCTGGCTGGCCAAGAACTTGGGCTGAGGGGCCGTTGGCCCCGCCCAAAGATCCGCCGCCGCTCAGCCCTGATCTTCTGTTGCGCGCCTACGCTATGGGGGTTTTCCCGATGGCCGAAAGGCGTGACGACCCGCGCGTGTTCTGGGTGGACCCGGAAGCGCGCGGTATCTTTCCTCTAACGGATTTCCACATCTCGCGTAGGCTGGCCCGCACCATCCGCAGCGAACCGTTTCTGGTCACGCTGAACCGCGATTTTGAGGGGACCGTAACGGCCTGCGCCGAACGGGAAGAAACGTGGATCAACGCCACAATCTTCGACCTATACAAAGACCTGTACAAAATGGGCCACGCGCATTCGCTGGAACTTTGGGAGGGAAACAACCTTATTGGCGGAGTCTATGGCGTCACTTTAGGACGCGCCTTTTTTGGGGAAAGCATGTTTTCGCGCCGCCGCGATGCGTCAAAAATAGGACTCGCTTATTTGGTCCGGCATCTGACAATTACGGGTTTCACGTTGTTTGATACGCAGTTTCTAACACCACATCTGGCCAGTTTGGGCGCGATTGAAATCCCCCGAAAGGCGTATCACGATATGCTGGAGAATGCCCTTTCCGCAGGCGTTGCGGATATCAGATCGCGCGCCCTGCCAGATGCTCAGTCTGTTGTGCAGCGCAGGACCCAGACGTCATAGCGCTGGTGATCAAGCGCATTCAGGGCCGGCGAGGAAGCGATCATCCAGCCTTCAAATGTCGTCTCGTCATCGTTCCCGTCGCGAACCACCAGCCACGCATAGGCATCGCCCGAAGGGTTATCGGTCGGATACCTGCATTCACCCAATGTGACGCGTAGTTTTCCAAGCTCAACCGTATCTCCGACCTTCATCGAAAAGTCGGTGGGCGTGCCGGACACTTTGTCCAGCCCCCGCAGCATCGCACCGGTTGCTTTGCCCGTCTGCGCCCATGCAGGCAGTGCCGCTGCGGTCAACACAACGGCTGTCATTACTGCGCGAAAGATCACTTAGCATCCTCGCTGCCAGCGACAAACTTCATAAGAAGCTGGACAAGGCTGACCGAGCCTTGGGTGTCTTCGATCTCGGCACCTGGCTCAAGATTAAACGGTGATCCGCCCGGAAGAAGTTCGACATAGGAACCGCCCAGCAGGCCTTCGGACGAAATGATGATCGCTGTATCGTCAGGTAAAGCCACGTCCGACTTTACGGTAAACGCTGTCTCGGCGCGGTAGGTTTCCGGGTTCAGGTCGATCCCGGTCACGGTGCCGACCTTCACGCCGCCAAGACGTACATCGGTGCCGACCGAGATCCCGTCTGCAGTGCGGAAGGACGCGCTGTAGCTGTGGCTGTCGCCGCCGCCTGACAGGCCAACAATCTGGCCTGCATACAGGAAAAAGCCGACTGCTGCGGCCAAAACCACGCTGCCAGTAATGACTTCTGTTGTGTGGCTATCGCTCATACCTGCCCCTCTCAATCAGGGAATACGTGTTGAATACGTTTGCCGGTTATTCCGGCTTCCAGGCTTCATAATCGCGACGGTCGGCAGGATCTGCCTGACGCAATGAGCCTGCGGGCGCATAGGCCATCGCTGTGCCGGTCATGTTGTCCTGATGCGGCTTTTCCCATGTCTTGTGGGTCAGCGGTGCTTCAGCCGGGCTGTTGTCAAACGTGCGGTGCAGCCAGCCGTGCCAGTCCGGGCTAACGCGACTTGCCTCGGGTTCGCCATTAAAGATCACCCAGCGGCGGCTGTCATCGCGGTTGCGGTAAAAGACATTGCCTTGTTCATCCTCGCCCACTTTCACACCTTTGCGCCATGTGAACAGACGGGTGCCAATGGTTTCGCGGTGATACCAAGTCAGCAGGGACAAGATGAAACGCATGTCAATCTCCGGTTTTTCTCTCACTTGATATGGCGCAAGCAACCCGGAAGGTCCAGTGCTTTGCGACTTTTTGCGCCGCCTTTGAGCGATTTCCGGCTTCGAGATGCACGGATGGACCGCCTATAGAAAAAGCCACCGCGGGGGGCGGTGGCTTGATTTCAAGTTCAGAAAGTCAACCCAGCAAGTGGTTCAGCTTGCGCTGACCTCTTCTTTTACGCCTTCGCCATAGATGATCAGCGGTTTGGCGTCCGAATTGACAGCCTCCTCATTCACCACAACTTCATCTACGTTCTCAAGCCCAGGCAAGTCGAACATGGTGTCGAGCAGGATGTCTTCCATGATCGACCGCAATCCCCTTGCACCTGTCTTGCGCTCGATGGCGCGTTTGGCGATCGCTTTCAACGCGTCTTCCGTAAACGTCAGTTGCGCATCTTCCAGCTCAAACAGGCGTTGGTATTGCTTTACCAATGCGTTCTTGGGCTTGGTCAGGATGGTCACCAGAGCTTCCGCGTCCAAATCTTCTAATGTTGCAATTACGGGCAGACGGCCAACAAATTCCGGGATCAGGCCGAATTTCAGCAGATCTTCCGGCTCCAGTTCTTGGAACAGTTCACCCACACCCCGGTCGTCGCTTCTGCGAACGTCCGCGCCAAAGCCCATTGCCGAGCCTTTACCGCGTTGTGCAATAATCTTGTCGAGCCCTGCAAAGGCCCCACCACAGATGAACAGAATGTTCGTGGTGTCCACTTGCAGAAATTCCTGCTGCGGATGTTTGCGCCCGCCTTGCGGCGGCACAGAGGCAACGGTGCCTTCCATAATCTTCAAAAGCGCCTGCTGCACACCCTCGCCGGACACATCGCGGGTGATCGACGGATTGTCCGACTTGCGGGTGATCTTGTCGACTTCGTCGATATAAACGATGCCGCGCTGTGCGCGTTCGACATTGTATTCGGATGCTTGCAGCAATTTCAGGATGATGTTTTCGACGTCTTCGCCGACATAACCAGCTTCGGTCAGCGTCGTCGCATCCGCCATGGTGAACGGCACATCCAGAATGCGGGCGAGTGTCTGCGCCAGAAGCGTCTTACCGCAGCCTGTCGGGCCGATCAACATGATGTTAGATTTGGCCAGCTCAATCTCGTCACCGGCGGCAGCCGCGTGGTTCAGACGCTTGTAGTGATTGTGGACCGCGACTGACAGCACGCGTTTGGCGTGGGCCTGCCCAATGACATAGTCATCCAACACGTCGCAAATCTCGATCGGGGTCGGCACGCCATCGGCGGCTTTTAACCCGGATGTCTTTGTTTCTTCGCGAATAATATCCATGCACAGCTCGACACACTCGTCGCAGATGAACACGGTCGGTCCAGCGATCAGCTTGCGCACTTCATGCTGACTTTTGCCGCAAAACGAACAATAGAGGGTGTTCTTGCTGTCGCCGGTGGAATTGTTCGCCATCATAAAGTCCTATTGGGTCCGCGTTTGGATCCGGTTTGTGCCTGTTCGAGCCGTAAATAATACCGTGATCGCAAGTCTAGGGCAGTGACCGGGCAGGCACAATCCGGTTTTTCAGAGTGGCCTGCCCAGTGTGGCATTGCCCGACATACGCCGGGCTATGCCTTTATTCTTCGTCATCGCCTTTGGCTCGGCTTTCCACAATCTCGTCGATATGGCCCCAGTCTTTGGCCTCTTGCGGTGACATGAAATTGTCGCGCTCCAACGCTTTTTCAACGTCTTTCAACGCATTGCCAGTGTGTTTGACATAGATCTGGTTCAGCGTGTCTTTGACCTTCTGGGTTTCTGCGGCATGGATCATGATATCCGTGGCCTGACCCTGAAACCCGCCCGACGGTTGGTGCACCATGATGCGCGAATGTGGCAGCGAGAATCGCATGCCCTTTTCGCCAGCCACCGACAGAACCGATCCCATCGACGCGGCCTGACCAATCACCAATGTGGACACGGCGGGCTTGATGTATTGCATCGTGTCGTAAATCGACAGGCCCGAGGTCACAACACCGCCCGGCGAGTTGATATACATCGAGATCTCTTTTTTCGGGTTTTCCGCTTCAAGGTGCAGAAGTTGCGCCACGATCAGGCTGGACATGCCATCATGGACGGCGCCATTCACGAAAATAATCCGCTCTTTCAACAGGCGCGAAAAGATGTCGTAGGCCCGTTCGCCGCGCGATGTCTGTTCAACCACCATGGGCACAAGGGTATTGTTATAGATTTCGTGTGGGTCGTGCATTTCAGCCTGCTTTCTTGTTCACGCCAGAGCCATCCGCCCGGCACCTGACGCAAGATGTTAGTGCCGGTGGAAAGGGGCTGCAAGGGGGGGGGGGCAACCTGCCTGACCTGCTTCGGCACATTCAAGTCAGAGATGCCCGAAATTGGTTAATAAAACCCTGCAAGACGACCCCATCGGAGTAGCAAAAAAAACGGCGCCCAAAAGGACGCCGTTTGCTGTCTTTGGTTGAAAGGGTCAGCCCGGGCTCATCCCGCGCAGACGCTCCGAGCGACGGCGCAGAAGCTCCACCACCGTCAGCAACACAATCGATACGGCGACCAGGATCGTCGCGACCGCCAGAATTGTGGGGCTGATCTGCTCGCGCAAGCCAATAAACATCTGCCACGGCAGGGTTTGCTGCTTGGCCGAGCCTACGAAGATCACCACCACAACCTCGTCGAATGAGGTGATGAAAGCGAACAACGCGCCGGAAATTACACCCGGTAAGATCAACGGCATCTGCACACGGAAGAACGTGGTGACCGGGTCGGCCCCCATATTCGCTGCAGCGCGGGTCAAGGACCGATCAAACCCGACCAGCGTCGCCGTCACAGTGATGATGACGAAGGGAATGCCCAGCGCCGCATGGGCCAGAACCACGCCCCAGTAGGTGCCAGCAAGGTTGATCTTCGAATAGAAGAAATACATGCCGGCCGCCGAAATAATCAGCGGAACGATCATAGGCGAAATCAGGATCGCCATGATGGCCCGGCGGGCTGGCACATGCGGCTGACTTAGTCCAATGGCCGCCAATGTCCCAAGAGACACCGAAACAATCGTGGCCACTGGCGCAATTTTGATCGAGTTCCACATGGCGCTCTGCCAATCCGGGTTCGAGAAGAAATCGCGATAGTGCTTCAGCGAATACCCGGCGGGATCAAAACTCAGCATCTCTTTGGTAAAGGTGAAGAAGTCCTGCGAGTTGAAGCTCAACGGGATCACCACGGCAATCGGCGCGACCAAGAAGAAGAAGATCAGCCCGCAGATCACCAGAAAGGCATAGTGCCAAACGCGCTGGCCGGTCGTTGCATATGGAGGAAGTTTGCTCATATCCGTTACCCCAGCTTCACGTTGTCAATGCCGACGATCTTGTCATATGCCCAATACAGGACCAGAACGACCGCCAGAAGGATGGCACCCAGCGCTGAGGCAAGACCCCAGTTGAGCGATGTCGAGATGTGGAACGCGATCTGGTTCGAGATGAAGGTCCCTTTGGTGCCGCCGACAAGAGCAGGCGTGATGTAGTAGCCAATGGCGAGGATGAACACGAGGATCGATCCCGCGCCGATGCCCGGAATGGTCTGCGGGAAGTAGACCCTCCAGAACGCCGTCCAATCCGTTGCGCCAAGGCTTTTTGCCGCGCGCAGATAGGTGGGCGGGATGGTTTGCATCACCGAATACATCGGCAGGATCATAAACGGCAGCAGAATGTGGGTCATCGCCACGATCGTACCAAACTGGTTGTTGATGATCACAAGTCGTGCACCGTCATCCACAAGCCCGATCCAGACTAGGATATCGTTGATCACGCCTTGTTGCTGCAGCAGGATTTTCCATGCCGAGGTCCGAACCAGAAGTGACGTCCAGAACGGCAACAGCACCAAAATCATCAAAAGATTTGCCTGACGGGTTGGCAAATTCGCCAAAAGCCAAGCCACTGGATAGGCCAAAACGATGCAGGAGAAGGTAATCAGAAGCGACATCCATAGCGTCCGCTTGAGCAGATTCATATAAATTCGCTCGCTCTCCGGACGCATTTCAGCGCCATCCGGTCCGACACGCCTGTCGATAGCGTTAAGGAAATACCCAGCCGTTACTGGCGGCGAATAAGTTTGGATGGTGCGCCAGACGTCCGGATCTGCCCAACCATCTTCAATGTCGATCAGGGCTTCTTTCCACGGGCCACCAGCCTCAAGGTCAAATTTCGACGCTTTGCGACCCGTTTTGCGGAAGATCGACGACATGCCGGGATTTTCATAGTTCAGGCGGGTGCCGACCTTTGTGTGGGTCTTCGCTTTGGCAGCTTCTTTCAGATCGGCTGCCATCGCTGCGAACACCGCTTCGTCTGGCAGCTCGCCAGAATTGGCGTCCCAGGTTGCCACGGCCTGTACGGACTGGGGCAAAGTCTGAACGACGATCTTATTCTCTACTGAACGATACAGCATGTCCGCAATCGGTAAGATGAAGCTGACCAGGATGAACAACAGCAACGGCGAGATCAGCATAAGCGCACGCATTTTCTGCCGCCTGAGAGCTTTCGCCAAACTGCGTTTTAGCGGTGTTCCATCTGCGGCCAGAACGGGGCCGCTCGTATTGGTCATATCGCTCATATCTTCCCTGTCAGCGTTAGCTTATTTTTGGTTTCGAAGCGGTCAAATTGACAAACAAATAGCGGAAAATCGAAAAATGTTGGGTGGGAGGGGCCAATCAGCCCCTCCCCAAAGCCAGTATTATTTGGCCAGCCAAGCTTCGAACTTGGCGTTCAGATCGTCACGGTTATCAGCCCACCATTCGTAGTCATAAACGTGTGGGTTGGTGGCGTTTGCCGGATCGGTCGGCATATGCGGTGCCATGTCGATACCAAGCTCGGCGTGCTTGCCAACCAGCGGTGCCGAAGACTTACGGGCCGGGCCATACGAAATGAACTTAGCCTGATCAGCCAACCGCTGTGTGTCAGTCGCGAACTTCAGGAAGTCCATGACACGTGCCTTACGATCGTCCGGCAGCCCGGCGGGAACAACCCAACCGTCAAGGTCATAGGATTGCATGTCCCAAAGCATGCTGATCGGCTGGTTCTGCTCGGCAATCGCCGAGAACAGACGACCGTTAAAGGTCGAACCGAAGACGACTTCGCCATCAGCAAGCAACTGCGGCGTTTCTGCGCCAGCCGTCCACCAGACAACCTGATCTTTGATGGTGTCGAGCTTGGCCAGAGCCTGGTTCACACCCTCGTCGGTGCCCAGAACGTCATAGATCGCATCTTTTGCAACGCCATCACAGTAGAGCGCCCACTCCATGTTATCGATCGGGCGTTTTTGCAGCGAGCGTTTGCCAGGATACTTGGCAAGATCGAAAATATCGCAGACAGACGTCGGCGCTTCGTCACCAACCATATCTGTGCGGTAACCGAAGGTTGTCGAGTAAACGATCTGCGGAACGAAGCAATCAGAGACCAAAAGGTCACCAAAATCTTCAGAGGCCGAAGTGCCATCCGGCGCAGCCGCCAGATCTTCGTCGTGGTTGATCTCTACAGCAAGACCTTCGTCACAGATACGCATCGAGTCTGATGCGGTTGCGTCGACAAGATCCCAGGTCACGTTGCCGGTTTCGGCCATCGCGCGCAGTTTGGCCACAGCCTCGCCCGAGCTTTCGTCCCAAGTGACTTTTACCTCAGGGTGCATTTCCAGATAAGGCTCGACATAAGCTTTGACCTGGCTGGCTTGATATGCGCCACCCCAAGAAACGAGAGTCATCTCGTTGGCCATGTCCTGTGCCGAAACCGCGCCAGCGGTGGCAGTCAGGGCCGAACTGGCCAAAAGAGTTTTCACAAGTTTCATACTTTATTCTCCCTAGTTATCCCCGTTTGGTTTGTCGGGTTCGCATGAACGGGTACATGGCGAACCCCTGGCTAAAATGCCCGGAGCCCTCATAGGAAGGCACCGAAGCAATTAGTATCAGGCATCCAGCGCGCGGCAGTCCGATGGCAGCCAGCCGATCTCGATCTGCTGGCCAGGCTCCAGGCGCTCTACGTCCGGTGCGTTACGGGTTTTGATGATGAACTCATCATTCCCAGCAACCCGAAGCCGCGTGCGGAAGATGTCACCCATATAGATGAATTCCAGCACTTCTGCCTTCAGGGTGTGAGCCCCTTTTTTCAGACGTTCTTTGTTATACTCAACACGCTCGGGACGGATCGACACGATGGTCCGATCCCCAACTTTGTCGACGTTGACCGGTGTGGCATCCAGCACCTCTCCGTCGTCCAGTTTCACAATGCATGTGTCGCCTTTGATTTCGGTCACAACACCTTCCAAGGTGTTGTTTTCACCGATAAACTGAGCAACGAAGCTGTTTTCGGGCTTTTCATACAAAAGGTCCGGCGGCGCGAGTTGCTGAATGCGGCCATCGTCAAATACCGCCACGTTATCGGACATGGTCAGAGCTTCGGTCTGGTCGTGGGTCACATAGACAGTGGTGATACCCAGTTCATGCGCCAGATGGGTGATTTCGAACTGCATCTTTTCGCGCAGTTGTTTGTCCAGCGCACCCAGCGGCTCATCCATCAGCACCAGCTCCGGCTCGAACACCAGCGCACGCGCCAAGGCGACACGCTGTTGCTGACCACCTGACAACTGGGCAGGGCGACGCCCACCAAAATCACCCATCTCAACCATGTCCAAAGCGCGCTTCACTTTCGCTTCACGGTCAGACTTGCCAATCTTCCGCACTTCCAACGGGAAGGACAGGTTTTCAGCAATCGTCATATGAGGGAAAAGTGCGTAGTTCTGGAAAACCATCCCAATGCCACGTTTGTGGGGAGGGATGTTGTTGATCGGCTTGCCGCCAAGCCGGATGTCACCGTGCGTCGCGGTCTCAAAGCCGGCCAGCATCATCAGACATGTTGTTTTGCCAGACCCTGACGGCCCAAGCATCGTAAGGAATTCGCCCTTTGCAACGGATAGGTTCAGGTCTTTTACGACCAGCGTTTCCCCATCATAGCTTTTCTGGACACGATCAAAAACGACGAAACCGTCGTTGGAAGCTGCATCAGCCAAGTGACCCCCCTGGTCTATGTTTTTCTTTTTCGTTTGTTAGACATAAGCCAACACCAACTGAACCCGAATTTCAACCGAAAACCCGAGGATTGTTGCGAAATTTTCTTCCGCAACAACCTCAGCTTCTATTTTATTATTACGTGAGCACGGTTCGAAGCCGACGCTTTGTGCGAATTTCGCGTCATGCGGATACGATGTTGTGCCCGGGCCCATAAGGAAAGCGAGTGATATTCTCGGCACCGGTTTCGCCTAATACAAGAATATCATGTTCGCGATAGCCCCCTGCCCCGGGCGTCCCATCTGGCAAGAACAACATCGGCTCCATTGAAACGACCATGCCTGGCTCTAAAACCGTGTCGATGTCTTCACGCAACTCCAGCCCAGCTTCGCGACCATAGTAATGGGACAGCACGCCGAAGGAATGGCCATATCCAAACGAGCGGTACTGCAAAAGCCCCTCGCTTTCGAAGAACCTGTTGATCTCGGCAGTGATGCCAGAACAGGTTGCGCCCGGTTTAATCAGCGATATCCCCAGCTCATGCGCCGCGACATTTGCTTCCCAAATCCGCAGGCTTTCTTTGTCTGGCTCGCCAATGAACAACGTGCGCTCCAAAGCCGTGTAGTAGCCAGAGATCATCGGAAACGTGTTCAGCGACAAGATATCCCCTTTTTGTAGCTTGCGAGTGGTGACTGGATTGTGTGCCCCATCGGTATTGATGCCGGATTGGAACCACACCCAGCTGTCGCGAATTTCACTGTTGGGATGCGCGCGGGCAATTTCTTCTTCCATTGCGTCACGGCCAGCCATCGCGATGTCAATCTCGCGCGCACCGACACGGATCGCATCGCGGATCGCAGCGCCGCCGTGATCAGCTATGCGCGCGCCTTCCCGGATCAGGGCAACTTCTTCGACCGACTTCACCATTCGCGCCTGCATCGTGTCAGGCGCAATGTCGGCAAAGGTTGCGTTGGGCAGGAAGTCATCTGCCAGCGCGCGTTGCGCCATGGTCATGTGGTCATTTTCGATGCCGACGGACGTGGCCCCACCAACCAGCTCTTTCACCGCGCGCCAATAGTTGTTGCGCTCCCAATCCGTATAGATGACGTTGTCGCCGTAACAACGGCGCCATGGCTGTCCCGCATCAATATTTGCCGACACTGTGGTGCAGCGATCTGCGGTCACAACACATCCATAAGGACGGCCAAAGGAACAGTAAAGAAACCCGGAATAATACGCGATATTGTGCATCGAGGTGAACAGAACGGCCTCAACGCCGCGATCCACCATGATCCCGCGCAATGTCGCCAGGCGCCGTTCATATTCCGCGTTCGAAAAGGGAAGAGCGGCTTTTTCACCGTTCTCACAAACAAAAAATTGGGTGCGTGACATGTTTTCAGTCTCCGATTTCCGAGGCCGGGAAAACATATTGCGCCCGGCCAACCAAACTCCCCGGCGTGCAAGGCAGTTGATCTCCGGACCGTACGCAGTTGGGAAGCCAATGCGCCGGGCAGCGACGCCATCGCTGCGGATGGCGCGATCATTGGCGCACAGGCCCAAACCTGTCAATTGTTATGTCGATCGAAGGCCCCAAGCGCGGTGCGACCTGACCCCGTTCAGAAAAGATCGCCGCGCGCCTTTTTGTGGTTAGGGCAGGATGTCGATTTCCCCGTCCGCAATGCGAACCACACTCAGCTGTCCGGTTCGGTATGCGCCGGTGTCGATCGATATCCGCCCGTCACGTATCAGAACTTCTGGCACGATCGTGTGTCCATGAACGACCCACTGATCATCTGTTCGCGCCAGCTTGCGAAAATCCGGGTGCCCCCAAAGCAGCGCATTGCGGTCCTGCCGGTCCATGTCAACAGTCGGATCGCCACCGGCATGCGTTACCCAAACATTGCCCGCACGATAAGTTGTCGGCAACTGACGCACCCAAGTTACCAACTCTGCGCCCATCGCCTGCCGCAACTGATCGCCGAGCAAGTCAACCGCGCCCGCCGAGAGCCCATCAAGCGGACCTGAAATCCCGAAGCTTTGAAGGGTCGCGTCCCCACCGTTCCTGAGCCAAAGTCGATGATAACGCTGCGGGTCGTCCAGAAAGCCCAACAGGAAATCTTCGTGGTTTCCGGCAAGGCATATGAACCGGTCGGGATTGGAGGTTTGCAATTCAAACAAGTGGCGCAGCACCGAAGCGCTGTCCGGACCGCGGTCAATATAATCGCCAACGAAAACCATTGGCAGGTGCGGCCACTGTGCTGCGGCACGGTCAAGCGCGGCGGACAGCAGGTCCATTCGGCCATGAATGTCGGCGACCACGCAAAACGGCACGTCTGGCTGGACAGGAGCACCGAAGCTGTCTGCAGCCCTGTTCGGGTCGGGTCGGGTCAGCCGCTTTATCCAACGCATGGTTTTGATTGCCCCTTCAAAGGTCCAAGCGTCGCGCGCCCGTCACGCAACTTGCCCTATGTAGCAAACATAGGACAGTCCCGGTTGCAAAGACCAGCGCCCAAAAGGGAAAGGCCGGGCAAGAGTTCGCGGAAGCATCCCTGCTTTTGGCACACCAAGAGCTTTTTGTTGGCGACTCACGACCTCATGCTGATTCTCTATGCCTCTTCCAACATCCGCAATGGGCGCTTTCGTGCCAATTTCGGGCGCTGCACTCGGCGGATTCGCTGGCTGGCAAAGCGCGGCTAAGCCCGTGGGCGCAAGCTTGCCGAAGTCTTCGCACAAAACAGGCGCGTGACCGCCGAAGGCCTGCTGACAAGCGATGAGGGCTACCGAAAACGCCGTTCTCATCGTTCTTAGGCCGCTGACCACTCACGGTGACCAAATACCAACTTCCAGTACGACGCATTGTAGCGTTGAGCCGATAACCTGCCGTCCGCCCGACCGGGCGCACCTGCTGCCAACTTTCAGAGAACGGAGCGGACATGACCGATCCAAGAAAACAATCCCGCGAACTCAGCCGTACCTTGGCGGGGTTCCGATATGAGCTTATCGGGGTCGTCGTGTTCAGCGCGGCGGTCAATCTTTTGATGCTGACCGGGCCATTGTTCATGTTGCAGGTCTATGACCGCGTGTTGTCCAGCCGATCCTCTGCAACACTGGTGGCACTGTTTGGCCTAGTGGTTTTTCTATACACACTGATGGGTTTTTTGGACCATGTGCGCGGGCGCGTTTTGGCGCGGATTGGTGCCGGATTTCAATCCGCGCTTGACCGTCGTGTCTTTGACGCGGTGCTGCGACAGGCCGAAAATGCAGACCAACGGTCACGGCCTGCCACGGGCTTACGCGATCTGACCAGCATCCAATCACTTCTGGCCTCGCCAGCCCTGACCGCCCTGATCGACTTGCCGTGGGCACCTGCATTCCTTGCCCTGCTGTTCGTATTTCACCCGATGATGGGTTGGTTCGCGCTTGCTGGTGGCTTCATCCTGTTCGTTCTGGCCTTCGCCAACCAGCGCGTCACCGGCGCAGCCCAACTGGAGGCGGGTCAACTGGCCGCCCAAGCTGAAGGCCGCACAGAAAACATGCGTAGGTCGATCGAGACAGTCCAAGCGCTTGGCATGAAAGAGCCTTTGACGGACGGCTGGAGCGATGTACGCCGCCAAGCCCTGACCAGCCGCATCTTTGCCGCCGACAAGCGCGGACGGTTGGCCGCCACCACGAAGGCGTTCCGCTTGTTGCTTCAATCGGGCATTCTGGCTTTGGGGGCATGGCTGGTGCTGCGCGGAGAGTTGACCCCCGGCGCGATGATCGCGGGCTCCATTCTACTTGGTCGCGCCCTTGCTCCGGTGGAGCAATCGGTCGCGCAATGGGCCGTTTTCCAAGCCGCCGTGCAAGGTTGGCGATCGCTTCAAGCGATGTTGTCGGCAACCCCACCCAAGCAGGAGGTCATGGCACTGCCTGCACCTGAAAGCCGGATGCAGGTCGCCGGACTGTCTGTTGCCCCCGTTGGGGCTGCGAAGCCACTTTTGATGGGCGTCAGTTTCGACATACAACCGGGCGAAGCCGTGGCCGTCATCGGGCCAAGTGCAGCAGGGAAATCCACACTGGCCAAAGCGCTGACTGGGGTGTGGCCACCGCGCACTGGCGAAATTCGTCTGGGCGGCGCAGAGCTTCATCAATATGCGCCGGACCGCTTGGGGCTTTTGTTGGGGTATCTGCCACAAGACGTAGTCTTATTTCCCGGAACCATCGCCCAGAATGTTGCGCGGTTTGGTCCCGACGCGGATCCTGAAAAGATCGTTGAAGCAGCCCGCGCCGCTGGTGCCCATGACCTTATCCTTGGCCTTCCAAATGGCTATGACACTGTTATCACCGATGGCGGCAGTCGTCTGTCTGGGGGACAGCGCCAGCGCATTGGACTTGCGCGTGCCTTGTTCGGCAACCCAGCCGTGTTGATCCTGGACGAGCCGAATTCCAGCCTTGATGACAGTGGGGTCCGCTCGCTCAACAAGGCCATATCGGACGCCAAGGATGCTGGTCAGGCGGTTCTCATTATCTCGCACCGACCGTCTGCCTTGGCGCAATGCGAGCGTGTCCTGTTGATCGACAACGGAAAGATGCGGGCCTTTGGGCCACGCCAGGACGTTCTGGAAAAGTTCGTCAGACCAAGCCCGGCGCTGGTGTCGGCACAACAAAGTCGGAGGCTTGAAAATGTCAGGTGACTGGAACTCGAAAAAATATGTGGCTCAGGGCATTTGGGCATTGGTTATAGGCTTTGGCGGGCTGATCGCTTGGGGGACCTACTCGACAATCAGTGCCGCTGTCGTGGCATCAGGCTTCATCGAAGTGGATCAACGAAAACAGGTGGTTCAGCACCCCGACGGCGGTGTCGTCGCCGAGATATTGGTGCGCAACGGGGACACGATCAAAGCGGGCGACCCGATTATCATGCTGGACGATGCTGAGTTGCAGTCTGAACAAAACATCCTAAGCCGCGCGCTGTTTGAAGTTCAGGCAAATATCGATCGCCTGTCCGCCGAAGCTGTTGAAGCGGAACAGATCGCTTTCCGCACCGCACTCGTTGCGGCCACCGAGGGCAAACCCGACCTGCAACGTATCCTCGACACCCAACAAACGCTGTTCGACACGCGGCGCACAACACTCAGCCAGACGGACGATCAGTTGCGGGAACGGCGTGCTCAGTCCGAAGCATCGATTGTCGGCTTGGGAAAGCAACTGGCCGCGAACCAGACGCAAGCTGAGTTGCTGTACACCAACCTTGAGACCTTTCAGGATCTGCTGGCCAGAAACCTGACCGAGCGGTCGCAAGTTGTGGAGCTTCAACAACAGATCGCCCAGATCAATGGTCGAACCGGCGAGACCGAGGCGCAAATCGCGGCAACTCGTAACGCCATTGCTGGGTACGAGATCGAGCGCCTGCAGGCCCGTTCTGAGCGACAGGAAAGCGCGCAGGAGGAAATTCGCAACCTGCAACCCCGTGAGGCTGAATTGCAGGAAAAACTGCGGGCTGTTGAGACGCGATTGTCCCGACTGAACCTGAAAGCCCCTGTGGATGGTGTTGTCTATGGTATGAATATTTTCACCGTCGGTTCGGTCGTCCCGGCCGGTGGCGAGGTGGCCGCAATCGTGCCGGACAAAAGTGCTCTGATCGTGTCTGTCCAGTTGGCGCCAGCTGAAATCGACCGCGTCACCATTGGGCAAGACGCTGTTTTGAAGTTTCCCGCCTTCAATGCACGCACGACACCTGAAGTGTCGGGTCAGGTCAGCTTGATCTCGGCCGATGCAATGCTCGACGAGCAAACCGGCCAACGCTATTTCGCAGGCGAAGTCGCAATCGACCCTTCAGCCTACGCGCTATTGGGGGACCAAGAAATCATTCCGGGCATGCCGGTCGAAGCCTTCATCCAGACCGGCGCGCAAAGCCCTGCCTCTTATATTTTGAAACCTTTCACCGACTATCTTGATCTGGCGTTCCGCGAAGAATGATCCCGCATGGCACCAAAATGGATGGTCTGGCATGGGACCACACAACCTTTGTCTGAAAATGTCGGGGCGGAGGGATCAATTTTCAGGTTGATCTGGACAGTGAAGATCGGCGCGCCCTAAAGTCATAGTCGCCATCCAATTGGAGACTCTGATGAAACCGATTTTCACAACTGCCCTGATG
The DNA here is from genome assembly GCF_025140835.1 of Aliiroseovarius sp. M344. NCBI lineage: Bacteria > Pseudomonadati > Pseudomonadota > Alphaproteobacteria > Rhodobacterales > Paracoccaceae > Aliiroseovarius > Aliiroseovarius sp. M344. The sequence continues at coordinate 1,085,129 of NZ_CP081153.1, read as the reverse complement.
TTCAGCCTGCTAGGCGCAACATCTGCATTCGCCGACAACCATTGCGCTGATGGAAAGACACTGACCCCGGACGTGTTGACCATCGCCACCGGCAACCCCGCGTACTACCCCTGGGTCATGGATGATGACCCCGCAAGCGGAGCTGGTTTCGAAGCCGCCGTAGCCTATGAAGTTGCAAAACGCATGGGCTTTGAAAAAGACGCCGTCGTTTGGACGCGAGCGACATTTGACCAGTCGATCCAACCGGGCGCGAAAGAGTTCGATGTGAACCTGCAACAATTCTCGATCACCGAAGATCGCGAAAAAGTCGTCGATTTCTCGGACCCTTACTATTCCGCTGCGATGGCAGTTCTGGTGCGCAAGCCAACAATTGAAGGCGGCGCCACGGCAGAAATCGACTCGCTCAAGGGCCTGAAATGGGGCGTCATGGCGGGCACAACAGCGCTGGAAACCGTGAGTTCGGCGATAGCGCCGGCCGACACGCCGCTGCTCTATGATGACAATGTGAACGTTGTCGAAGCGATGAAGGCCAACCAGATCGACGCGGCTTTGTTCGACCTGCCGACCGCGCTTTATCTCAGCGCTGTGGTTCTGGATGACGGTGCATTGCTGGGCCAGTTCGCAGCTGACCGAAGCGAAAACCCTGACCAGTTCGGTATCCTGATGGAAGAAGGCAGTGAACTGAAAGCCTGCGTAAACGAGGCTTTGGCCGCGATGACTAGCGACGGCACCCTTGCCGCCATCGAGGCTGAGTGGTTGCAGGAAACCACTGGCGTTCCCTTGATCAAGTAACGACCACCTCATGCAAAAGCAAAGTGCGGGCCTTTCGGCCCGCCAAATCTATGAGCAAAAAGCACGACGCAAGTCGGTCACGGTGGCGACGCTAAGCACGGTCTTCGTGGTCGGGCTTATCGTCGTCCTTTTGCCGATGACACCCGGGTGGGACCGGGTACGCAGCAGCTTTTTTGACTGGGAGATTCTGGCAAAGACTTTCCCTTCTTTGCTGTCTGCGTTTCGCTGGGATGTCGCTATCTTTCTGTGGTGCACCCCTGCGATCGCTTTCCTTGGTCTGTTTATCGCACTGTGTCGCGATGCCCGCGCGCCTGCGCTGTTTCCGCTACGGGTGTTTGGTGTCCTTTACACTGACATCTTTCGCGGCGTGCCGGTTATTCTGATCGTGTTCCTGATCGGCTTTGGCGTCCCCGGCCTTGGCCTGCAACGCCCGTGGAACAGCCCGTATATCTGGGGTTCTCTTGCGCTGATCCTGACCTATTCCGCCTATGTGGCCGAGATCTTCCGGGCTGGCATCGAAAGCGTCCACGAAAGCCAACGGGCTGCTGCCAAGTCGCTGGGCCTGTCGCATTTCGACATCATGCGCTATGTCGTCCTGCCGCAAGCGATCCGCCGGGTCGTGCCTGCCAATATGAACATGCTGGTCGCACTGCAAAAAGACGTGGCTTTGTTGTCCTTTATTGGCCCGGTAGAGCTGCTGCGCCAAGCCGGTGTGCACAAGTCTCTGCTGGCCAATTTCACGCCATATGTTGGCGCCGCGATCATCTTTCTTGCAGTAACAATTCCTGTCACTCGCTTTGCTGATTACCTGATCGCAAAACAAAACAAGGCGCGCAGTTGATGTCTATTCTCAGGCTGTCCAATGTCACCAAGTCCTTCGGCCAGACCGAGGTGCTACGCGGCATTGATCTAGACGTCGACCAAGGCGAAATGGTTTGCCTGATCGGTGCGTCCGGGTCCGGCAAATCGACCCTGTTGCGCACGATCAATCTGCTGGAACCCATTGATGAAGGCGAGATTTGGTTTGACGGCCACGACATCTCGTTGCCCGATGTGGCACCGCAACCCATCCGCCGAAAAATTGGATTGGTCTTTCAAAGCTTCAATCTGTTCCCACATATGACGGCGGTTGAAAATGTGCTGCTGGCGCCATCCCGCGTATTCAAGAAATCGAAGAAAGAATTGCTGCCGGACGTTACCCAACTGTTTGAGCGCTTTAACCTGAAAAACCGGATGAACGCCTATCCTGATCAGTTGTCGGGCGGGCAACAGCAACGGGTCGCGATCGTTCGCGCATTGGCAATGCGACCGGATATCATGCTGTTTGACGAAGTCACCTCGGCCCTTGACCCGGAACTGGTCAGCGAGGTCTTGGAAACACTGCTGACGCTGAAAGCCCAGAAAATGACCATGATCCTCGCCACACATGAAATGGGCTTTGCAAAAGAGGCGGCCGATCGGGTCTGTGTGCTGGACGGTGGTAAAATAATCGAAACCGGCCCGCCGGATCAGATTTTCAACGCACCGAAAACGAAACGCGCCCAAGAGTTTCTGTCCTCGGTGCTGTAGCGGCATCCTTTGACGCCGTCCGAACTTGCATCGATCTTGAAACAGGTTGGTGACACGGCCTGTCGTCGTCTGAGCCGTGCGCTTCTGCGCCAACAACGCAGCTTTAGAAATAGAAAACCAGGCAGCCCCGAAGAGCTGCCTGGCTTGACCTCAGCGGATTATTCAGCCGCTGATGCTTGTTCGGCTGCTGAGTGCTTGTCGCGCAAGCCATCGCGATACAACGCTTTGGTAAGTGCGACGCACATCAGGCCCATCACCATCGTGAATGGTAAGGCCCCGATAATCATCGCGCTCTTAAGCGCCTCCATCGGGTCCGAGCCGCCGTTGTTCTTGCCTGCGATCAGCAACGTCCCGATCACAAGGGTCAAGATGACACCCCAAACGATCTTATGTTTGTTGCCGACCTCCTGATCACCGCCAGACATGATCGTGTTCATCACGAGGATGCCCGAGTCTGCTGACGTCACCAGGAATGTCATGATCAAGACCACACACATCACGGTAATCCCCGACAGAAGCGGGCCCGAGATGATCTGTTGCAAGGTCACAAACAGCTTCGCCGTGTTCGAAGCGCCGATGATGGCGCCTTCCGCGGCTCCGCTCAGTTCCATATCGATTGCAGTACCACCCAGAACAGTCATCCACGCAAAGCAGACAAGCGCCGGGGCGAACACACAGCCCACGATGAACTCGCGAACCGAACGACCGCGCGAGATACGTGCTAGGAACAATCCGACAAAGGGCGAGAACGCGATCCACCATGCCCAGTAGAATGTGGTCCAACCTGCTTGCCAACCGAACTGACGGCCGGGCTCACCAGCCGCGTAGGCAGCTGTAAGAACCTCATCGGACAGCGCGGCTGCCTCACCTTCCAAACCTGACTTGAACCCTGCGAAGGATCCCCAGGCATTGGTCGCACCACCACGTAATGCGTCGGCAAACGGTGCGGCTTCTTCTGGCAGAGCCGCTGCAAAATCGACTGTTGATTGCGGGCCAAAAGCACCAAAGCTCAGCGACGCATAGTGCAAGATGTAGTCTGCAAATGCAGTCGCATAGGTTGTCATTGCAAAGAAGAACGATCCAAAGATGACGAAGGTCATCAGCAGGATGATCGACAGGACCAGGTTCAAGTTCGACAGGTACTTAACCCCGCGACCAACGCCCGAAACCGCTGATACGATGGACAGACCCATGATAACAGCCAGGCCGGTTACCAAGCCGACTGTGCCAGGTGCAGGCGCATCGCCGGTCATGTCCATCATCCATTCGGCGCCGGTAATTGCATACAGGCCATCAATGAATTGCGAGACACCAAAGCCGATAGTGACCGACACACCAAGGATGGTTGCCACAACGCCAAGCACGTCCACGATATGTCCGAGGATTCCGTTCATGAACTTGCCAAACAACGGCGTCAGCGCAGAGCGGATCGTCAGTGGCATATCACGCGTATAGGCGTAATACGCCAGCGAAAGACCGGTAGCGACATAGATTGCCCAAGCGTGGAAGCCGTAGTGCAGGAAAGTATAGCGGAAGCCTGATTGAACGGCTTCTTCTGTGTTAGGTTGAACATCGCCCGCCAATACAACGGGGTTTGATCCCCACAGACCCAACGGTTCAGCGGTTGCAAAAACCATAAGCCCCACGCCCAGACCAGCGCCAAACATCATGGAAAACCAAGAAAAGTTGGAGAACTCGGGCGCTTCACCCTCACGTCCCATTATTCTGCGTCCTGTTTGGGGTATCAACGCCACAATCAACAAGAAGAACGAGAACAGTCCAACAATGACAATGTAAAATGAATTGAAACCCTCAAGGAGTTTCCAGTTGAGGCTGCCAAGAACGCCATTAGCGTTGGCGGGAAATACCAAGGCCCAGATCACGAGGCCGACCATAATGGCTTTACTGAGCAGCGCGATTTCGACGCTATGCCCCTCGTAAAACCCACTAGCCGCCCTTCGGACTTCCAAGTCGGTGAATGGTTGTTTTAAAGACATGCGTTTTCTCCCTATTCGCACGAGTTGCTATGCCGGGTTATTTTTTCCGATGGCGGTCCCCGGTCAGTTCCCGCGCGGTTTAACTCAAGATCGCTTCTATCTTTGCGAGCGTCGCTTTGTTTACAGCCACGCCGCCATCGTGAGCGGACAGTCTTTTGTTTCGGCGACCGTCTCCTGGTAAATGTGCGCCTTCTTGTTGGTGAATTGCATGGGTCAAAGCGACAATACCGGTCATGTAAGCGTCGCCTGCGGTGGCCGTTGGGTCAATGGCAATGAAGAATTGTCCTGTTTTAGGGGGGCCACCGACTGTGCCTGAAAATGGCGAGGCATCAATTCCCAAAGACGCGCCGGTCATCGCTGCGGCCATTATTTCGGTCAACAATGCAACGCCTACGCCTTTATAGCCGCCCGACGGTGCCATCGAACCCTTCAACCCCACGTCCGGGTCAGTCGTTGGGTTGCCATCAGCATCCAGGGCCCATCCGACAGGGATGGGTTTGCCCTCGCGTGCGTGTTTCATCACTTCGCTTTTCGCGATGGTGCTAGCACTTTGGTCAATCAGGATCGCGGGCTGTCCGTCTGCGCCGGGTGCGGCGATTGAAAACGGGTTCGTTCCCACGACAGGTTTTGACCCGCCAGAAGGTGCAATAGACGCTGGCGCGTTGGTAAAGCCGATACCAAGCAATCCTTCCTGCGCCAAACGATAGGTATGATACCCCAAAACCCCACAGTTGTAGCTGTTACGGATCGACAAAACGGCGACGCCTTGTTCGCGTGCGGCCGGGATCAGAGATTGAAAACCAAGGTCGATCGCGGAATGTGCAAAACCAGTGGCCGCATCGACGGCCACAACACTGGGTCGCGGTCGGGACAGGACAGGAATGGCCTGACCATCGACTTTGCCGCACTGCACATGCTCGCAATAGATTGGGATATAGGCAAGGCCATGGCTGGCAACGCCATCGGCCTCGGTCGCGGCAGTTGCAACGGCCAGTGGACGGGCATTTTCTTCGGACGTGCCGACCGCAACAAGTGCGCGGAATGACAGGTCTTCGATCTCGGCCAAGGTGAGTGTCTGGGTTTCTACCATGTGCGTGCTTTCTCAATCATTGTCGGACAGCCCGGAACCGGCACCCAATGCACGGGATTCCTCGGTGGCTGGGGCGTAGGTTTTGTGGGCGAAGCGGTTCAGAGCTTCCCAGCTTTGCGCCGCGGGGTGGGACCGGCTTAGCAGTCGGCTTGGCTTTGCCGTTTCTTGGCATATAGAAACCGTCACGCGTTGAGCGACCGCCGGCGGCGTGCCTTGGAGGTCAAGGTTCGTGCCATCCGTGACAGCAACCACATCATCGCATTCGACCCGTACGGAGTGCTTCAGTTGCTTCGCGGCCAACGCAACAAAGGGAAGAAGCACCAAGGGGGCTGCGACCTGACGCATCTCGATCGGCCCATCCTTCAAGCGCTGCGCGCAATCTGACAGCAGCGCACCCGAGGCGAGCGGGCACAGGTCGTTTTTTCCGTGCCAGACGCCAGCAGTGGTCTGTGGCCTGTGAAGCGCCGGGTGTTCTGAAAACCTACGCTCCAGAACGCGTGCCAGATCGGTGCTGCCATCCAGACCCTGAACACACAGCCACCGCGCAGCTTTTGCCGCTTCTTCGGCAAGGCCCCAGGAATAGCCGGCGCCGCGTGTCGCACGCTTGGCCGTCGCTTCCATTTCATTCAGCGAAAAGCTCATTGCTCTGCCTCCGGATAAACCCAAAGGTCGGCATTATCGACCGTCAGATCCTCAGGATAAGGTGCCCCCGCATACATGCAGATCCGCACCCAACGGTCGGACCGCGGATCAAAATGCGTCGCGCCAAAAAACGAAAGCTTCGCGCGCAGCATGTCGATGGGAAGAACCGATGCACCTATGGTGTTGTCATGAATTTCGCCATATGGCGCAATGCGACTGATCTGAGCACGGCGGATCGTGTGACGGTGTTCGGGGTGCTGCAAAAGGAACTCTGCGATGGGCTGGTCATCGTCAAAACTCGCAAGGGCTTCATATGCAGCCACCGCATCCCGGGCCGGGGCAAGCGGCTGCTCGTAATCTTCAATCGGCTCATCAAACCGTTCGCCAAGACGAGGCTCAAGCTTCTCTTCCGAGACATACCACGCCCGAGCGCAGTTTTCCTTCGCGCTCCAGTCGACGTCGAAGGCCCAGCCGAAGCAGGTTTCGATCAACGCCCGGTGTTGAGCGACGGACATCGCGCCATTGATTGCGAAGGCTCCGGTATTGCTGTCCGCCATGCAAGTCGCCAACCCGTCGACAAGATCGGCGTAGGGCTCCAACACAAGAGAAGCGACGAGTTCCTGCCCCTCTTCGCTCAGATTTTCCATGGACCAACTTAGCAGTCGACCCCACGGGAAATCACCGCTCAGCACGTCCCCATCAAGATGGGCTTCAAGCGCTTGAAGGTCCGACTTCAACCCTTTCAGCTTTTCGATCTGGATCGGGTGTTCGGAATGCCAGCGGTTAACAGACGCGGCACTTCTGCGCAGAATGCCTTTAAATACCTTGCGCTCAGCCTCTGTTGCGGATTTCTGCGAGCACACGCGTGCGATTGCTTCTTCGCGGGCCATGATCCAGTTGTTAAAAAGAACGGGGTGATTGACGATGAACGGCGCCATGCCCAGGCCAGTTGAATTGCCGATCCCAAGTTGACGCGCGATCACGGGGTCAAGCTGTGCGGTTCCGTCGCCACCTTTAGCGTCTGCCATGTGCTGAACCAGATCGCGTACAAACCAACGGGTCAGAAAGACGGAGAGCATCTCGGCCTGAAATGGAACCAACATTTCGTCGCGCTGTGCGATGCCCTCCCGGTCTGTGGCCCCGAGTTTGCCGGACCCATAGACCGCAGTGGTGCGCATCAAGTACCCGACAGCATCAATTTTGGCCTGATCGGGTTGCTGACCGGATGCCAGTGCATCGACAAAATGCGCCCACAGGCGCACGGACCGATTGGCGCGCGATACCGATATTTCTTTTTCGCTGACACGGCCTGCTTCCTGCAATGGCACGTTTTTTGACAATCGCTGAATGTCAGCGGCGCTCGGCACGCCGTCGAACAGCGTGAACGTCGCATCCCATGCGGTTGCGATCACGCGATCCGACCGCAGTTCCGGGGGCAGATCATGCGCGAAAGCCACAAGAGAATACACTCGATCCGGCCCTGTGGCGGAATACACCGCATGGCCCACACCATGATCATCAATATCGAAGACAGGTCGCGTGAAGGTCCAGTTTTCCCGCGCCAAACGCCGCGTCAAAACGCGCATGAAGCTCAGGCGGCACTGATGCAACGACCCAAGGCGTTTCAGCCGCATTACAAGTGCTGGGTCACGTCGCGCGATATGAGTGTCGATCTTGGTCATTTACTCCGAGGCCCGAAATTTTCGCTGAAGAACCGATACCAGTTTCCACCCATTACGCCCGCAACTTCGTCCGCATTCATACCCGTCGCGCGCAACCCGGCCTCGATATTGCCAAAGTCGCGATTGTCTTTGAACCACTGCGGCATGGGCGGAAAGCCAGCGTTGGTGGCCGATCCTTCACCATAGTCGATTTCCTTGGTCCAACGGCCTACGCGCATCCATTCCACGATGCTGTCGGGCTGATCTTGGCACAGGTCCGTGCCAATCCCCAAATGCTCGACCCCATAGGTGTCCGCCGTCCGCGCGATCATCTCGCAGAAGCTTTCCAGCGTGCAGTCCGACTTGCCCTTCAGGTGATGCGGATAGACCGAAAAGCCGAGCATCCCACCGTGTTCGGTCACCGCACGAATCACCGCGTCGCGCTTGTTGCGCAGCGCAGGCGACCAATCATGCGGGTTCGCGTGAGTGATGGCGATGGGACGCTCGGACAGTTCAGCGGCCTCAACGGTGGACCGATCAGCGGAATGGCTCATGTCCACCACAAGACCAACGCGGTTCATTTCCTTGATCACCTGCTTGCCCATACGGGTGATGCCGGTGTCTTCGGCTTCATAACAGCCGGTCGCCAGAAGCGACTGGTTGTTATAGGTGAGCTGCATGAAACGCGCACCCAGTGTGTGCACGATTTCGACCAATCCAATGTCGTCCTCAATCGGGCTGGGGTTCTGAAAGCCGAAGAACACGGCGGTGCGGCCGGTTTCGCGGGCGACATCAATATCGCTGGCCCACTGCCCTTTCATGATCAGATCGGGATATTGCTCAAACCAACGGTTCCACTTTTCAAAATTCAGAACCGTTTCGCGGAAATTCTCGTGGTACGAGATGGTGACGTGGATCGCGTCCACGCCGCCTTCGCGAAGCTGGCGGAAAATCTTCTCCGACCAATTGGCATATTGCAGGCCGTCTATGCGCATCAGACGGGGCCTGCGCTGATATACGCGGTTTTGACAGTGGTATAGAACTCGGCGGCTGCCCTGCCCTGTTCACGCGGGCCATAAGAGCTGTCGCCACGCCCCCCGAACGGTACGTGGTAATCGGTGCCTGCTGTCGGCAGGTTGACGGTCACGACACCTGTCCGCGCGTTGCGGCGGAAATGGGTGGCACGTGCCAGCGACTTCGTCACAATGCCCGAGGTCAGGCCGAAATTGGTGTCATTCACTGTGGCCAACGCTTCGTCATAGCTGCCAACTTTGATCACGCTGGTCAGCGGCGCGAACATCTCTTCGCGGTTAATGCGCATGCTGTTGGTGGTGTTCAGGAACACGCCCGGCGACATGTAGAAACCGTCATGCGGCATCTCAAGCCGCGCCCCGCCACAGGCCAGTTCTGCGCCTTCGGTTTTGCCCAGATCGACGTAAGCGAGGTTTTCTTTCAATTGCTGTTCGCTGACAACCGGCCCCATCTGGGTGCCCTCTTCCAGCGCATGACCGACTTTCATCGCCTTAGCGCCCGCCACCAGCTTGTCGACGAAGGCATCGTGAATGGTTGCATGCACCACCAGGCGCGATGACGCGGTGCATTTCTGACCGGTGCCACCAAAAGCGCCGCCCAGCGCCAGTGTCACAGCCAGATCCAGATCGGCATCGTCCATCACGGCCAGCGCGTTTTTCGATCCCATCTCCATCTGGACTTTGGTCAGGTTCTGGATAGCCGCCGATGCGATGCCTTTGCCCACCGGCACCGAGCCCGTGAAGGAAATTGCGTTCACCTTCGGGCTTTCCACAATGCGCTGCCCAACTGCGCGCCCTGCCCCCATCACCAACGAGAACAGGCCTTTGGGAATATCCTGCCGGTTGATGATCTCGGCTAGCGCAACGGCCGAAGCGGGCGTCGCATTGGCGGGTTTCCAGATAACTGCATTGCCATAGCATAGCGCTGGTGCGATTTTCCACGAGGCCGTTGCCGTCGGGAAGTTCCAGGGGCTGATGATCGCCACGGTTCCCACCGGTTCGCGGCGCACGTCGATCTCAACGCCATCGCGCACCGAATCCGCGTTTTCACCCAGTTGGCGCAGACATTCTGCGGCGTAATAGGTGAAGAACTGACCCGCGCGATAAACCTCGCCCTTGCCTTCCGCCTTCGGCTTCCCCTCTTCCCGGCTCAGAAGTGCTCCAAGCTCTTCGGCCCGCGACATCAGCTCGTTGCCGATTGCGTTCAGAACCGCCTGTTTGCGCTCCATGCCATATGCGGCCCATTCGCGTTGGGCGACACGGGCCTGATCCAAAGTCGCCTCAAGCTGGTCGCTGCTGGCCTGCGCAAACATGCCGACAAGATCGCTCAGATCCGATGGGTTTCGGTTTTCGATCTCACCTTCGCCAGCTTGCCATTCGCCTGCGATCAGGTTTTTCTGGATATCGGTCATAAATGTGTCGTCCTACGCATTTGTCAGTTTTGCCAAGTATGGACTCGCGCAACGACTTCAGGCAAACTAAAATTATTGAATGGCAATTCAGGAAAATTGAAGTGGCATTAAAGATCGAGATGCTTCGGGGCTTCGCCGTCGTCGCGCGAAGCGGAAACCTCAGCGATGGCGCGCGAAGTCTGGGGCGCACACCCTCGGCCGTTTCGATGATGCTCAAACAGCTGGAAACTCACCTTGGCGAACCTTTGTTTGAAACAGATCGGAAAAACCGTCTGACCGCGCTTGGCACTTTCGTCCTTGAGCAAGCCGAGCGGGAATTGCAGCAGTTCGACAACACGGTCAAAGCGATTGAGGGGTTTGCGAAAGCCACACATGGCCGCGTCAGTATCGCGGTTGTCCCATCTGTTGCGGGCACCGTAATACCGGATGTTTTCTCGCGTTTCATTGAAGAGTTCGAACATGTCGATATTGAACTGCGGGACATGGATTCAACTTCGATCCTGCACGAACTCTCGCGTGGCAGGATCGATATTGGCATCGCGACCCTTGGCGAACATGCGGTGGGCCTGCACAGCCAGTTTCTGATGTCCGACCGTTTCGGCGTCGTGGCGTCGCCCGATCACAAGATTGCTCAGACACGTGGGCCGGTTGTCTGGAGCGAGCTTGCAGATGAAAGAGTGATCGCCAATAGCTTGTCCGCCGGTATCACCGTGCCGGAATCGAGGAAGTTGCACGAAAACGCCATGCTGACGGCGCATAACCTGACGTCGATCATTGCGATGGTGAGGGCGAATATCGGGATCACGATCCTGCCTGAAATGGCGTCATTGGCGCTGCAGCCAAACGACCTGATCTTCCGACCGCTCGCTGATGACACGATCCGGCGAAAAATCCATCTGCTGCGCAAAGCGGATTCAGCCCAATCCCCGGCAGCGCGGCTGCTAGAGCGGCGCATCAGCGAAACCGCCGCACATCTCACAGAACGATTTCCGGCATGACTGATACCAACGCACCGACAAAGCCAATCCGTCTGGGCATCCTGGTCTTTCCCGGGTTTCCAATGGCCTGCCTGACGTCGTGTATCGAACCATTGCGCGCCGCTAATGAAATCTCGGGAAAGACTGTTTTCGAATGGCAGGTCGTGGCAGAGCAGAAGGCGCCGGTCGTATCATCCGCAACGGTTTTGTTCGCCCCGGACAAAGCGCTGTCTGAAATTGAAGGGCTGGACTACCTGTTTTTTGTATCAAGCCCGGACGGACGGTTCGAAAACTCCTCGCGCGCAGGGGCAGCATTACAACGCCACATCCGTGCAGGCGGTGTGTTGGGCGCTTTCAGTGGCGGCGTTTTTCCATTGGCCCGCACTGGATTGACTCAAGGCGATGCCATGTCCGTCCACTGGTGCTATTCGGCGGCATTCCAGGCCGAGTTTCCCGATATTCCAGTCGAAAACACGGTGATTTGCGACGCCCCCCGCATCAAGTCAGTTTCTGGAGCCACCGCTGTGTTCGACTATATGCTGAACTTGATTGGCGTCAGTCTGGGCGGAGATATCATGGCCGAAGTGGCGTGCTGGTTTCAGCACCCGCTTATCCGCAGCGCGGCAGTTTCGCAAAAAACGCCCGCTGTCCGCAGCGAACGAAGCGAAGACATGCTACCGAAACAGGTTGCTAATGCGATTGAATTGTTTTCCGAACATATCGACAACCCGCTGCAGATCAGTGAAGTCGCGCGCGCGTTGGGGCTGTCGACGCGCAGTCTTGAACGCAGCTTCAAAGAAGCCACAGGGCAAAGCCCGTTGAAATACTACCGGGCGGTGCGGATGAAACAGGCACGTCAGCTGGTGCTTTATACAAACGAACCTGTCACCGACATTGCCTATATGGTCGGATACTCGGCACCGGGAACCTTCCTGCGGCATTATCGCGAAAGCCACGGGATCACGCCGATCACGGATCGGCGGAAAAAGAACTCGTTGCGGGTCTCGGATGGCGATTGTTTGCCTGCTAGTTAAGGCGCGATAACGTCACGCGATCGACGTTGCCGCGGTCTGTAGACCGTGATGCAACGACGCTGCTGAGGATCGGGGCGACATCAGCGCAAACCTCTCCCCAGGCCTCAGGCACCAAACGTACGCACCACTATGTTCGATGATTGAGCGGACCACTGCGCCCTTGTCCATCGTGCGGACGGGCACGGCACACAGTCGCTCGAGCATGTCACACACAGTCGCCCCAGATACATCAAAGCAACACCAGCCGTCGGTTTGCTCAACAACCGAGGCGCTCGTTCCGACAGTCAGCTTCAGCTCTGCCGCCAGCAGTTCGTGGCTGTCATATGGGGCGCTCAGCATCCACTGTTCTGGCCCCAGCCAGAAGGCCGAAAGGTCTCCAGCCCGTGACGAAGCCCCAACAGCGGGCAAGGTCAAATCATGGTGTTTCTGAAGGGCCTGACGCAGGGCCTTCTCTTGGCCCTGTCGCGCGGCGACCGACGCCAGCGCTTGATCCACAACTTCTGTGATTGTTATCGCTCCGACAGTGTCGACGCGTGGGTTCTTCGCGCCAAGCGGTGTTATAGCTTTCAACTTATGCACGGAGCTTCTCCCCGTCTGGATCGACAAAATGCGGGCTTACGATTTCCACCAGAACCTCTTGGTTTTCCAACGGGTTCACGAGGCGAAGCTGCTCGCCCATTCGTTCGAACCCACCCTTCACAAAACCAAGGCCAATAGGGCTTTGAAGCGTTGGCGAAAAGGCGGCCGACGTGACATAGCCTTGATCGTGGGCCGCATCCACGGGACCAGAGGCGGCCATCAAATGCCCACCTGCAGGCACAGATTGCGTCGCATCCACAGGGCGCAGACCGACAAGGTTCAGCGCATCTTCTCGGTTCATCCCGTCACGGCGGCTCAACACACCGCCGATGCAATCCTTCTTGGTCGAAACCATGCGCCCCAACCCAAGGCTCAACGCCGTGGTCGTGCCGTTCAACTCGTTGCCAGCCGCGTGGCCCTTTTCGATCCGCATGACGCCCAGCGCTTCGGTACCATAGGGTGTCACGCCGAACGCTTCGCCCGCGACCATCATCTCGCGCATCAGCGCGTCGCCATACCGCGTTGGAACGGCGATTTCATAGGCCAGCTCACCAGAAAAGGAGATCCGGAAGAGCCGTGCGCGGCAGCCACCACAGACGGTGATTTCGCCACATCCCATGAATGGGAAAGCCTCGTTCGAGATGTCGAATTCAGGGTCGACGATCTTTTGCAAAAGTTTGCGGGCGTTTGGTCCGGCAACGGCATATTGTGCCCAGGCTTCCGTTGTCGAAATAAGCTGCACGTCCAGATCGGGCCACAGGCACTGCCGGGCAATTTCCATATTGCGATAAACCAAAACGGCATTGGCCGTGGTGGTGGTGACAATAAAATGGTCCTCGGCCAGACGGGCGGCTGTGCCATCGTCATAGGCGACGCCATCTTCACGCAGCATCAGGCCGTAGCGGACCTTGCCGACGGCCAATGCTGCAAATCCATTGGCATAAATCTTGTTTAAAAATTCCGCTGCATCAGCACCTTGCACATCGATCTTGCCAAGCGTTGTTACGTCGCAAATACCGACAGAACTGCGCGTCGACAGCACTTCACGGTCGACGGATTGCCGCCAATGGGTCTCGCCTGCTTTCGGGAACCACTGCGCCCGCATCCAGTTACCGACTTCGACAAAAACCGCCCCTTGTTCCGCAGCCCATTTGTGGCTGGGGGTCAGGCGTGTGGGATGAAATTCTTTGCCCACCGCACGTCCAGCTAGCGCGCCCATTGAAACGGGCGTGTAGGGCGGGCGGAAAATGGTGGTGCCGGTCTCGGGGATCGACTTCCCGGTCAGCTCTGCCATCGCCGCCAACGCACCCACATTCGAGGTCTTGCCCTGATCGGTGGCCATGCCGAGTGTCGTGTAGCGCTTGAGGTGCTCGACCGAGGTGAAGTTCTCCTGATGCGCCAGTTTGACGTCTTTCACGGTCACATCATTCTGAAAGTCGAGCCAAGCGCGTTTCGCGCCGGACACATGCCAGAATGGTGTGATGGTGACCGGGCCATCCTCGGCTCTCGGCAAATCAATAGGCGTCGCGTTGATGCCAAGATCAGCAAGGGCGGTGACCGCGCTTGCCACTCCGCCGGTCAAAGCGGCGGTAGTGGTCATGTCGCCCGCTGCCGCCCCGGCCACGGCCTGACCGACAGGCAAGTCTTGCCCCGGCACAAAGGCGTGAATGCGATCGTCCCAGACTGGCCGGCCGCGTTGGTGGCAAGTCAGGCCCAGATTGGGGTTCCAGCCGCCCGACATGGCCAGAGCGCCACAAGCTATCTCTCTGGTATGGCCGTTTGCCAGCCGCACAGTGACCGAGGTCAGGCCTAAGCGCCCCTTTGTATCGACGACCTCGGCCCCAGCCAAAAGCTCGGGGCCCTCAATCTGGGGCGCATCCGGTCGGATATCGATGACGGCAGGCACCTCGACCCCTTTCGCGATCAGGTCGCGGGCGGTCTGGTGGGCATCGTTGTTGTTGGCAAATACGACAACTGATTGCGCGGGCGACACCGCCCAACGATTGGCATAGGCGCGCGTGGCACCCGCCAACATCACGCCGGGGCGGTCGTTGTTTTCAAATGCAATCGGTCGTTCAATGGCCCCTGTCGCGATAAGCGCGCGTTTTGAGTAAATGCGCCAGAGCGTCTGGCGCGGTTTGCCCGGTTGGGGCGCGATCAGATGATCCGCGTTGCGTTCTACCGCGCCATAAATGCCATGATCATAGGCCCCAAAAACGGTGGTGCGCGGCATCACGCGAACATTGGGCAGCGACCCAAGCTCGGCCTGCACCTGCGCAACCCAATCCACCCCCGAGATGTCATTTAACGGCACAGCTTCAGACAAAAGACGCCCCCCTAGACGGAAATCTTCGTCCGCCAGGATCACCCGCGCGCCAGCCCGGCCAGCAGTCAGTGCGGCCGCCAGACCCGCAGGCCCCGCCCCGATCACCAAGAGATCGCAATGCAGATAACCCTTGTCATAGGTGTCTGGGTCGTCTTCTCCGGTCAGGCTGCCAAGCCCGGCGGCCTTGCGGATGATTGGTTCATACAGCTTTTCCCAAAAGGCTTTCGGCCACATGAATGTCTTGTAGTAGAACCCGGCGGTGAGGAAGTTTGAGAAGCGATCATTGATCGCCATCACGTCGCGTTCCAGCGACGGCCAGCGGTTTTGCGAGTTTGCGACAAGCCCCTCATAAACCTCGGCCACTGTGGCACGGGTGTTGGGCTCTTGCCTCCCGCCCGAGCGAAGCTCGACCAGTGCGTTGGGTTCTTCACTACCCGCAGTCAGCACACCGCGCGGGCGATGATATTTGAACGACCGGCCCATCAGGCGCACACCGTTGGCCAGCAAAGCCGACGCCAGCGTGTCGCCCGCATGACCCTGATAGGTTTTACCATCGAAGGTAAAGCCAAGCGCCTTTGTCCGATCAATCAACCCGCCAGCAAGTCGGTTTTCTTGGGTCATCGTATCACCTCGGAAGCGCGGTTCGCGCGGGCCACATCACGCGCCAGTTTGACGTCGGTAATTTCATGTGTGGTCGTGTCGCGCGTCACCACCAGCCAAGAGCGGTCACCTTGTTCGTGGAACCACAACTCGCGATGCAGACCGACGGGATTGTCGCGCAGATGCAAATAATCGTGGAATTCTTGCAGTGCGTTTTCCGACTGCCAATCTGGCCGGTTTATCAGGTTGGCGTCGCCCAGATAAGTAAACTCCTGCGCGTCGCGTGGCCCCAAAAGCGGATGGTTGATGATCATCTTTCGGTCCTCAGTGCAGGTTGGGCTGGGCGCCTTGGCCCTTTTCGTCGATCATGTGACCGGTCATGAACCGATCCAGGCGATAGGCTTTTGCGGTTTCATGCGGCCGGTCGGTTTTCAGAAGATGGGCAAAGCAATAGCCAGCCGCTGGCGTCGCTTTGAAGCCGCCATAGCACCAGCCTCCGTTGAAATAGAGCCCGTCTATGTGGGTCTTGTCGATTAAGGGGGAGCCGTCCATCGACATGTCCATGATCCCGCCCCAGCTGCGCAAAAGACGCGCGCGACCAAGGGCGGGGATCAGCGACATGCCACTTTCCACCACATCCTCGACCACCGGCAGGTTGCCGCGTTGGGCATAGGAATTGTAGCCATCAATGTCGCCACCAAAAACCAACCCACCTTTGTCAGATTGGCTGCAGTAAAAGTGCCCAGCGCCATAGGTGATCACGCCCGGAATAATGGGCTTCAACCCCTCAGACACGAACGCCTGAAGCACATGGCTTTCAATCGGCAGGCGCATCCCCGCTTTGGCCATCACACGGCCAGAGCTGCCAGCGACCGAGACACCGACCTTGACCGCGCCGATATACCCGCGCGACGTTTCAACGCCCAGAACTTTGCCGCCTTCAATGCGAAAGCCGGTCACTTCGCAGTTCTGGATGATATCGACGCCCCGACGGTCCGCGCCGCGCGCATAGCCCCAGGCTACTGCATCGTGGCGCACGGTCCCGCCGCGCCGGTGCAGCAGTCCGCCCTTGATCGGGAATCGTGCATTGTCGAAGTTGAGGAAGGGGTACATGGCACGTACGCCTGCCACGTCCAGAAGCTCGGCGTCCGAGCCATTCAGGATCATCGCATTGCCGCGCCTGCGCGCCGCATCCCGTTGGGCATCCGTATGAATAAGGTTCAGAATGCCGCGTTGCGATACCATCGCATTATAGTTCAGATCTTGCTCTAGGTTTTCCCACAGTTTCAGCGAAAATTCATAGAAGGGCTCATTGCCATCCAGCAAATAGTTCGACCGAATGATCGTCGTATTGCGACCGACATTACCACCACCGATCCAACCTTTCTCAAGCACCGCAATGCGTGCGCCGCCGAATTCCTTGGCAAGGTAATAGGCCGTCGCAAGCCCGTGCCCACCCCCGCCAATGATCAGGTAGTCATAGGCATCTTGGGGCTCAGGGTCACGCCACTGCCCAGCCCAACCCTTGTGACCCGTCAAGGCTTCCTTGAACAGTCTAAAACCCGAATACCGCATAGCGACTCCCGACAATATCCGGCCAATTTTGGACTGCGCGCTACGCTCGTGCTTGCATGATTTCTGACAAAAGCAGTCGCAAAATCGACATCGCCAGAAATTGGGGGGTGATCACCGCCACTTAGCCACCGTCACGCGGCCAAGCCTGTACTGTGCCGCAACTTTTTCAAATGTCCAAAAGCTGCCTAAGGCGACCCGGCAACAGCGAAAAAGGTATGGTGGCGGAGACGAAGGGATTCGAACCCTCGAATGAGTTACCCCATTACTCCCTTAGCAGGGGAGCGCCTTCGACCACTCGGCCACGTCTCCGTCGACCCGTTTATCCATCTCAAAAAGTCGGGGCAAGGGCGAAATGGAAAAATGTTTGGTTTTGCGGCTATTCCGGAGCGACACCTGAACCGACTTCGCAATGCGGTGTGATTGCCATACGCTTGAACAGCGCCGTGGCGGGGTAACAGATCAATTTGACCCGCTGGTGATAGACGACGGCCTGGGCCGGCACCTCAAATATATGCAAGCTTGTCGCGCTGTCCCTTGACGCTGATTGGCGCACAGGTTTCAGTAAGAGATGAACACGTTAATATTTTGGTGCGCGAACAGCAAAGCGGTGATGTCAGCGAGGCTTTCGTCCCCGCGGCACCGCGGCAAAGCACGCTATCTGACCGGGGCATGCCGCTGCCTCATCAATGCAAACGGAATAGGACGTTCACATGACCGCTGAGTTTATGCTGATCACCTTCACGCTTTTTCTGGCGGGCGTGCTGGCTGTGCCAATTGCGTCGCGGCTTGGGCTAGGATCGGTGCTGGGATATCTGTTGGCTGGCATCGTGATCAGCCCGTTTCTGCATTGGATCGGCGCTGACGTGGTCGCGCTGCAGCATTTCTCGGAATTTGGCGTCGTCATGATGCTGTTCATTGTCGGGCTTGAAATGAACCCGAAATCGCTTTGGGCCATGCGGTCACGTATTTTCGTGCTGGGGGGGCTGCAAGTCACGGTGACAACATTGCTTGTCATGGGGGTCGCCATGGCCTTTGGGCAACCGTGGAGCGTCGGGTTGGCGATTGGTCTGGTCTTTGCCCTGTCTTCAACGGCGATCGTGAACCAAACATTGCGCGAGAAGGGATTGTTGCGTTCGGACGGTGGGCAGGCCAGCTTCTCGGTTCTGTTGATGCAGGATATTGCGGTCATCCCAATGCTGGCGCTGATCCCGCTGCTCGCCCTGCCTGAACTGACCGAGGCGATGTCGCATGGACATACAGGCGGCGATCATGGTTCGGGCGGCCTGAACCTGAGCCTGGTCCAAGGGTTGAACGGCTGGCAGACGGGTCTTGTCACACTTGCGGCAATCGCCGGAGTCGTCTTTATCGGCACCTACCTGACCACACCGATCTTCCGCTTTGTCGCCCGCGCCCGCCTGCGCGAACTTTTTGTCACCACCGCCCTTATGATGGTGCTTGGCATCGCGCTTCTTATGACACTGGTCGGGTTGTCACCCGCCTTGGGCACTTTCCTGGCTGGGGTCGTCATGGCCGGCAGCGAATATCGGCATGAGTTGGAAAGTGACATCGATCCCTTCAAGGGCATCTTTCTTGGGGTCTTTTTCATCACGGTCGGGGCAAGCATTGATTTCGGGCTACTTGGCCAGAACATCGCATTGGTTCTGGGGCTGACCGTCGGTCTGATCATCCTGAAATCTGCGATACTTCTGTTACTGGGACAGGCCTTCAAGCTTGAAGGTGGGGATAAGTGGCTGTTCGGGCTGGGCTTGGCGCAAGCTGGTGAATTTGGATTTGTTCTGTTGTCCTTCACGGTCGCAAACGCTGTTATCCCGGACGGGGTTGCAGATATTTTACTGCTGGTCGTTGCCTTGTCGATGCTGCTGACCCCTGCCCTGTTCATCCTTTACGACCGCGTCATCGCCCCGCGCTACTCGTACGAAGACGAGCGTGAGGCAGACAAGATCGAAGCTCCTTCGCAGATTATCATTGCGGGTCATGGCCGGTTTGGCGGCATCGTGAACCGGGGATTGCGCGCCGCCGGGCTTGATACGACGGTGCTTGACTATTCATCAGAACAGCTCGAGATGCTGCGCCGTTTCAAAATCAGCGTGCATTTCGGCGACGCCACGCGACCCGACCTTTTGCACGCCGCAGGAATTGAAGAAGCCAAGATCCTTGTGGTGGCCATCGACGGGAAAGAGGCTATCACCGGGCTGACGCGATATGTCTGCGCGCATTACCCGCACGTACATGTCATTGCCCGCGCGGTTGATCGCGACCACGTTTATGACCTTTGGTCTGTTGGATGTCGTGATGTCATCCGTGAGACCTATGACAGTTCGTTGCGCGCTACCCGATCAGCTTTCGAAGCCTTGGGCCACAGCCGCGCGACGGCGGAACGTATGGTCGCGGAATTTGATGCGTCGGACCGCGAGGTCATGCTGGAACTCGCGGAACTTCATGACATCAACATACCGATGGTCGAAAACGAAGCCTATATGCAACGTGTCAGCGAGATGATGGAGGTCTGGCAGGAGCAAATGGCAGGAAGGGTTTACAATGCAAAGAAAAAAGTTGACTGAGCCGAGCCTGCTGGCGCCCGCTTCCTGCTGGTGGACGGCGTTCACCGGGGCAGCTAGACTTCATTTGGGAACAAGGTGGCATTCTGCTTGCGCGGTGCCGTTGACAGGGGACTAAAGAGTGCCACACGAAATGTATAAAAACATAGCGCGCAATTCGCTGTTTATGCGCGCGCTGCCGAAGGTGCATGTGGAGGATCTTCTGTCGCAGGCGACTTGGCGCCACTACGAACGCGGCGAGACTTTGTTTATGCAAGAGGATCCGGCAGAGGCGATCCACATTGTGTTGGACGGCTGGGTCAAGCTGTATCGCATGACCCGTGGCGGAACCGAAGCTGTGGTGAGTGTCTTTACCCGGGGCGAAAGCTTTGGCGAAGCAGTGGCCTTGCGCAAACTGCCCTATCCGGTGTCGGGCGAAGCTGCGACAAGTTGCGAGATCATGAACATCCCGACCAACGTCCTTGTTCAACTTGTGAAGCAGGATCCCGAGGTCGCATTGTCCATCCTGTCGGCGACATTCACACATCTGCACGGGCTGGTCACCCAGCTAGAACAGCTGAAGGCCAAGACGGCACCTCAGCGTGTCGCAGAGTTTCTGCTGGCTTTGTGTGATGGAACGCCAAGCGACTGCGCCATCAAGCTGCCCTATGATAAAGTCCTGATCGCAGGACGTCTGGGAATGAAGCCCGAAAGCCTGTCACGCGCCTTTTCAAGGCTGGGTGCCTTTGGTGTCCAGATTGACAAAAGCAGCGCGATTATCAGCGACTTGCAAAAGCTGCGCAACTACGCACGCGACGACGGATAGGGCGTGCCAAAGCCCGCCCCTCGCGTCAGCTTATCCGCATTTTGAATGGCCGCAGGATGCGCAGGTCATGCAGCCTTCGATCATGCGCATGTCATACTGTCCACAGCTTGGGCAGGCCGGGCCGCGCGGGGCGTTGCCAAGGTTCACGACTTCCGCATGAGGGTCAGTTTTCAACCCCATCCCCTCGCCTTCAAGGAAGCCCGTCAACACCATATGGCGTTCGATCACGCCGCCAATCGCCGCCAATATGGACGGAATGTATTTCCCATTCATCCAGGCTCCGCCGCGCGGGTCAAACACCGCTTTCAGCTCTTCGACGACAAAACTGACATCACCACCACGCCGGAACACGGCCGAAATCATGCGCGTCAGGGCCACGGTCCAGGCGAAATGCTCCATATTCTTCGAGTTGATGAACACTTCGAACGGGCGGCGATGGCCGTTCAGGACCAGATCGTTGATCGTGATATAGATCGCGTGCTCACTGTCGGGCCATTTGACCTTATAGGTATGGCCTTCCAGAGATTGCGGGCGATCCAGCGGCTCGGAGATATAGACGACATCCGCGCCTGTATCAGCTTCGGGCACAGTTTCGGTTTTCTCAGACACTGACAAAACCGATCCCGTCACGTCATTCGGCCGATAGGTCGTACAGCCTTTGCAGCCGCTGTCCCACGCAGCCATATAGACGTCCTTGAACGCCTCGAAGCTGATGTCTTCCGGGCAGTTGATGGTCTTGGAAATCGAGCTGTCGATCCATTTCTGCGCGGCCGCCTGCATTTTTACATGCGCCAGCGGCTCCAACGTCTGAGCGTTGACGAAATAGTCGGGAAGTTCTTTGTCGCCGAACTTGTCGCGCCACATCTGAACGGCGTAATCCACGACCTCCTCTTCGGTGCGCGTGCCGTCCTTTTGCAGAACTTTGCGGGTATAGGCATAGGCAAAGACCGGCTCGATTCCTGAGGACACGTTGCCCGCATAAAGGCTGATCGTGCCAGTGGGTGCGATCGACGTCAGAAGCGCGTTGCGGATGCCATGTTTACGGATTGCATCGCGCACGTCATCGTCCATATGGGTCAGCGACCCAGAAGCCAGGTATTTCTCGGCGTCAAACAACGGGAACGGACCCTTTTCCTTGGCCAATTCGACCGACGCCAGATAGGACGCGCGTGCGATTTGCTTCATCCAGGCTTCGGTCTGGGCCGCTGCCTCGTCCGAACCATAGCGCAGACCAAGCATCAACAGAGCGTCGGCAAGTCCGGTGACACCCAGCCCGATCCGGCGCTTGGCCTGAGCCTCCTGGCGCTGTGCTTCCAACGGGAAGCGGCTGGCATCGACCACATTATCCATCATGCGAATGGCAGTCGCGACCAACTCCGACAGCGCGTCACCATCCAGATGCGCGGCCTCCTCAAACGGATCCGCAACCAGACGCGCAAGGTTGATTGAACCAAGCAGGCAAGCGCCATATGGCGGCAAGGGTTGCTCGCCACAGGGATTGGTGGCGGCAATGGTTTCGCAATAGGCCAGATTGTTCATCTGATTGATACGGTCGATGAAGATCACGCCCGGCTCGGCATACTCGTAGGTCGCCTTCATGATCTTGTTCCAAAGATCACGCGCCTCAACCGTGTGATAAACGGTGCCTTCGAACGTCAGTTCCCAGCTGGTGTCTTCCTTGACGGCCTGCATGAAATCATCGGTCACCAGCACCGACATGTTGAACATGCGCAGACGGGCGGCGTCGGATTTGGCGGTGATGAAATCTTCAATGTCCGGGTGGTCGCAGCGCATCGTGGCCATCATCGCCCCGCGGCGCGAACCGGCCGACATGATTGTGCGACACATCGCGTCCCATACATCCATGAAGCTGAGCGGGCCCGAGGCGTCTGCCGCCACACCCTTCACGTCCGCCCCACGCGGGCGGATGGTCGAGAAGTCGTAACCGATCCCGCCGCCTTGCTGCATGGTCAGCGCGGCTTCTTTCAGCATATCGAAAATGCCGCCCATGCTGTCAGGGATCGTTCCCATGACGAAACAGTTGAACAACGTCACCGACCGGCCCGTGCCCGCCCCAGCGGTGATCCGACCTGCGGGCAGGAATTTGAAATCTTCCAAAGCACCATAGAACGCATCTTGCTGCGCGGGCTCTGCCTCTGCCAAAGCGCGGGCGATGCGGCGCCACGTGTCTTCGACCGTCTTATCCTCGGCTGTCCCATCGGCCTGCTTGAGCCGGTATTTCATATCCCAGATTTGTTCAGCGATGGGGGCAGCAAAACGGCTCATGCAGACGATTCCTATGCGTGTTGGAAGGTGTTCCAGAATAGGGCCGCCGATGGGGTCAGGTCAATTGCCAACCTGCCAGAAATTAACTAAAGTAATCTCTCAATCACACTATATCTGGGGTGACCAAGTGCCCGACTTCATAAATCTGGTAAAATTATGCGTCGGGGCTGAGCGAGTCGAGGACCTTGAAACGTGGCAGGCAACGCGCCGGGCGCAAAGCGGACAGGCCAATCCTCGCCATGTCACACGCATGTGGCCGAAGCGCGAGGCCGAGCTTCTGTCGGGCGGGTCTCTCTATTGGGTTTTCAAGGGATTTGTTCTTGCCCGCCAACGCATCATTCGTCTGGAAGAGGTGATCGGCGACGACGGTATACGTCGCTGTGGCATCGTGCTGCACCCGGACATCGTTCGCACCGAAAGCCAGCCGCGCCGGGCTTTTCAAGGGTGGCGATACCTGCCGCCCGCCGATGCCCCGCGTGACCTTTTGACTGACAATGCCCATAGCGACGACACGCCCTTGCCGAACGCGTTGGCAGCCGCACTGGCGGATATCGGAATCCGTTGAACCCGCGCGCCGGACAGCGCTGTCACAAAACGGTTTCGATCCCACGGCACAGTCTACCCTGTGATCGATTCCCGGTTTATCCGGCCACCCGCCCGGAAAACCAGATCGCACATTGCGTGTACCCGTCTCAACCAATTGCATACGCACGCCCTCGGCAGTGATCCCCATCTGCCGGGGGCGTTCTTTCGGCCCGGTCGCAAAGCGACAGGTCTGGACACCGGTCTTATGCCTGATACTGTTTGCTCGACTTTCAGGGAGGCCCCGATGGCAACCGGCACCAATATCCGCACCTATTTCAATGGCACATGGCACGACGGCGACCTTCCCGTGATGAACGCCGCCGACCATGGCGCGTGGTTGGGAACCACTGTCTTTGACGGCGCGCGATATTTCGAAGGCATCCACCCGGATCTTGAACCCCATTGCGCGCGGGTAAACCGGTCTGCGAAAGCACTGATGATCTCGCCAACAGTTGAAACCGCTGCCATGGTCGAGATTGTGAAAGAGGGTCTTGCCGCCTATCCGCAAGATGCCGCGGTTTACATCCGCCCGATGTATTGGGCCCTGGAAGGCGGCGATCTGGGGATCGTGCCAAAAGAAGGTGCTACTGGGTTTTGCGTGTCGCTTGAGGAAATTCCGATGGCGCCTCAAACCGCTGCGACCACGCTGACAACGACGCGCTTTCGACGCCCTGTTATCGAAGATGCCGTGGTCGACGCCAAAGCCGGTTGCCTCTACCCCAACAATGCCCGCATGTTGTCCGAAGCACGTGCCAAGGGTTATGGCAATGCGCTTGTCGCTGATGCGCTTGGCAATGTGGCTGAAACTGCTTCGGCCAATATCTTCATGGTCCGCGACGGCGAGGTGTTCACCCCGATCCCGAACGGCTGTTTTCTGGCCGGCATCACCCGCGCGCGCCACATCGCCAACATGACCGCTGATGGTATCAAAGTGCATGAAACCGTTCTGACCTTCGCCGATTTCCGCAAGGCGGACGAGGTGTTCATGTCCGGCAACATGATGAAAGTCACGCCGGTCAGTGAATTTGACGGCACTATGTATAACTCTGGCCCAATGACACGCCGGGTCCGTGACCTGTATTGGGACTGGGCTCATTCCGATGTCTGAACCCTGCCGCACGGTTCTGACCCTTTGTGTCGGTTCTGTCGGTGCGGCGATTGCATGGGCCATCAACATGCCAATGGGATTGCTGGTCGGGCCAGCGTTGGTTGTCGCCATCGCCAGCCTGCGTGGTATGCAGACCGACATCGCCCCGCCGTTGCGCAATGTCATTTTTGTGTTGGTCGGGTTGACGGTGGGATCAATGGTCACCCCAACCAGCATCGAGGCCGTACTGCGCTGGCCCATCGCCTTTTCCCTGCTGGCGGCGCTGACCGTTGCCACACCATTTGTCGGACGCTGGGTGCTGACACGCACAATGGGTTTTGGCCGGGACGAGGCCTTTTTGTCCGCAGCCCCCGGCCATCTGAGCCTTGTCGTATCGCTGTCTGACAGCTTGCGCATTCCCGTCGCCCGCCCCGCGATCCTTGCCTCTTTTCGTGTTCTGGCACTCAGCCTTTTTGTCCCCTTGGCGGCCCGCCTTTCGGGGATCGAGCTTGGACCCGGGTTGCCAATGGGACGTGCCACGGCCCCTTTGCTGATGATCGGCGCCGAATTGGCCGCCGCATTGGCTCTTACGCCTGTGTTGATCCGCCTGCGCCTGCCTGCACCGGTTTTGCTGGCGGCCATGATCGCGGCCGCAGCTTTTCATTTGACCGGAGCGGTTGATGGTAATCTTCCCCCTTGGGTCAGCCAAGTTGTGCTGATCATGATGGGGTGTCTGATTGGCACTCGCTTTTCCGGCGTCACGTGGCGCGATCTGAAGCACAACGTGGCGGCGGCAGGGATTGTTGTTGCGTTGACGGGTCTGATGGCCGCCGCTGTTGCCATTCCGGCAGCCTATCTGTCTGGTCTTCCTGTGCTGGATTTGCTGGTGGGGTTTGCACCCGGTGGGCTGGAAACCATGATCATCGTCGGCGTGGCCATGGGCGCGGATCCCAGCTTTGTCGCCGCTGCCCATGTGGGCCGGTTGGTGCTTTTGGCCATTCTCATCACCGGCTATGCCACCCGTATCGCCCGCCAGACGCCGCGCTGAAAACCATGGACAGCACCCCCCCCCTGAGGCACACTGACCTTGATTTTGGAGGGCCAATATGCGCAAGTTCCTTGTGATCCTTGATGACAGTCGCGAGTGTCTTAACGCGATGCGTTTTGCTGCCATGCGTGCGGCGAAGACCGGCGGCGGTGTGCAGGTGCTTTCGATCATCGCCCCCGATGAATTCAACCACTGGATCGGTGTTGGCAACATCATGCGTGAAGAAGCGCGCGAACGTATCACCGTACATTTCGAAGTTTTTGCCAAGTGGATGCGCGACCGGCAAGGCGTCGATCCCGAACTGGTGATCCGCGAGGGCGAGGCGGTGGCCGAGATTATGGCCCAGATCAACGAGAACACTGACATCGGCGTGCTGGTACTTGGGGCGGGCGCAGAAAAAAACGGCCCGGGTCCAATTATCAGCCAACTCATGCGGGCCTCGGCCACGTTGCCGGTGCCCATGACCATCGTGCCAGGTGAAATGTCCAAGGATCGGCTGGAAGAGATTACGTAAGCCCAAGCCACCTTGACTTCGGCCTATTCGAGGCCCATATCAATCCTGACAAAAAAGGTGCGCCAACATGTTCATCCAAACCGAATCCACACCGAACCCCGCGACGCTGAAATTTCTGCCCGGTCAGGCCGTTTTGGGCACAGGAACGGCTGATTTCCCGACTGCCGAAACCTCTGGCAGTTCGCCATTGGCCGAGCGGATTTTCAAAGTGCAGGGTGTGACCGGTGTTTTCTTTGGCGCGGATTTCGTAACGGTGACCAAAGGTGACGACACTGAATGGGACCATATCAAACCCGCGATCCTTGGCGCGATTATGGAACATTTCCAATCTGGCCAACCGGTCATGGCAGGTGAAGCGACGGCCCCTGCGGGTCACGCGGAACACCATGGCGAAGACGGCGAGATCGTTGAGCAAATCAAAGAGCTTCTGGATACTCGTGTGCGCCCTGCCGTGGCGCAAGATGGCGGCGACATAACCTTCCACGGCTTCGACCGCGGCATCGTTTACCTGCACATGCAAGGCGCGTGTGCTGGGTGCCCCTCATCGACGCTGACGTTGAAGATGGGGATCGAGAACTTGCTGAAGCACTATATCCCTGAGGTGACCGAGGTACGGCCCGTTGCCGCGTGATCCATTGATCTTGGCGTTTGACACATCGGCCGCGCATTGCGCGGCCGCTTTGCTGTCGGGCAACCAAATTATTGCCAGCCGCTATGAAGAGATGAGCAAGGGGCAAGCCGAACGTTTGATGCCATTGCTGGAAGAGGTGCTGTCTGAAGCAGCCCTCACCTGGAAAGATCTGGCCGCTATCGGCGTCGGTATAGGTCCGGGCAATTTCACCGGCATTCGCATCTCGGTCGCAGCGGCGCGCGGTTTGGCCCTGTCTTTGGGCATCCCCGCCATTGGCGTATCATCGCTTGAAGCACAGGCAATTGACGCCAGCCGTCCGATCTGGTCGCTTCTTGATGCGCGCCGCGATCATGTCTTTGCCCAATACCTGCGCCCAGACTGGGATGATGAAATGCCCTGCCTCCTGTCCGCGCGCGAAGTTGCGGGACTTGAAGGTGCGCGGATCGGCCCCGATGCGTTAGGCGATCCGGCCCCGGCAATCGCGCGCATTGCCGCCCTCCGTCTTGCGCGGGCTGGGACGACACCGATCACCCGCCCTGCTCCGCTTTATATTCGCACAGCCGACGCCGCCCCACCGCGCGACCCGGCACCGCTTATCCTTCCCTAACCGCTTTTTTATGACCGACAAGACAGCTAAAACGATCGCAGACCTGCACGCCGTGGCTTTCCAAACCACGCGCGCCTGGAGCGTTGATGAAATGCAGGCACTGCTGCAATCGCCCCATATTTTCGTTGTCAGCGCAGATTATGGCTTCGCGATGGGGCGCGTGATTGTGGATGAGGTCGAACTTCTGACCATTGCGGTCCACCCCGAACAACAGGGCAAAGGTTTCGGACGCAAACTGTTGCTACAATTTGAGCAGGAAGCCCGATCGCGAGGCGCCAAACACGCCTTTCTTGAGGTTGCAGAAGACAATGAAGCAGCCCGAGCGCTGTATTTGTCAGCCGGTTGGGCCGAATCTGGTCGCCGGCAAGGCTATTATGCACGTAAAGCGGGTGGCGACGTCGATGCTATCGCGCTTTCTAAACGCCTTCCCTTGGGTGAACCTTCTGAAAAATAGGCGTTTTCAGACTGGTCAGTGAAACTTAATGTTGACCGCACCCTTGCCCTCCGCCCAAAATCCCGGATGATCCTACTCAGCGATCTGCTCGCAGACTTTGGGAATCGGCTGACATTCCGTCCGCTCACCCCCCAACAACAACAACCGGGAGTATCAACATGACCCTGATGAAGACATTTCTAGGCGCTGCGGCGTCGATGGCCCTGACCGCTGGTGCGGCAATGGCCGATCCCGCAATTATTTTCGACCTTGGCGGCAAGTTTGACAAGTCGTTCAACGAAGCCGGTTTTAACGGCGCGCAGAAATGGGCCGACGAAACAGGCGGCAGCTATCTTGAAATCGAGCTTCAGTCCGAAGCTCAGCGTGAACAGGCCTTGCGCCGTTTTGCTGAAACGGGCGCGAACCCGGTGATCACCATGGGTTTTGCGATGTCTGCCCCGCTGTCCGAAGTTGCGCCGGATTTCCCGGAAACGACCTTCGTCACCATTGACGGCTGGTCGGATGCGCCAAACGTTCTGAACGTCGCGTTTTCCGAGCATGAAGGCTCGTATCTGGTCGGTATGATGGCCGCACAAGCCTCCAAGTCGGGCACTGTCGGCTTCATCGGTGGCATGGACATCCCGCTGATCCGCAAGTTTGCCTGTGGTTATGCCGAAGGTGTCAAAGCGGTGAACCCGGACGCGAAGGTCATCTCGAACATGACCGGAACCACGCCGACTGCTTGGAACGACCCGGTTAAGGGTGGTGAGTTGACGAAAGCACAAATCAGCCAAGGTGCGGACGTGATTTATGCCGCTGCCGGTGGTACCGGTCTGGGCGTTCTGCAAACAGCGGCTGACGAAGGTGTATTGTCGATCGGTGTGGATTCAAACCAGAACCACCTGCATCCGGGCAAAGTTCTGACCTCGATGCTGAAGCGCGTTGATGTCGCGGTTTATGAGGCAATGAAGGCGGGAACAGATCTTAAACCCGGTGTCCAGGTCATGAACCTTGGCGCAGAAGGTGTTGGCTATGCACTTGACGAAAACAACGCCGAGTTGGTTTCGGATGAGATGAAAGCGTCAGTTGACGAAGCGGCGGCCAAGATCATCTCGGGTGAAATTGCTGTTCACGACTACACGTCGGACGACAGCTGCCCCGCTCTGGACTTCTGATCCAGCAATGGCAACCCTGAAAACTGGGGGGCAACAGGCGACTGTTGCTCCCGCCATCGAGCTTCGCGGCATATCGAAGGCCTTCGGGGCCGTGCAAGCGAACAAGGACATTTCGATTTCTGTGCAGCCGGGGACGATCCACGGGATCATCGGCGAAAACGGCGCGGGAAAATCGACGTTGATGTCCATCCTCTATGGCTTTTACAAAGCCGATGCCGGGCAGGTTTTTATCCACGGCAACGAGACCCAGATCCCCGACAGTCAGGCTGCGATTGCTGCCGGTATCGGGATGGTGTTCCAGCACTTTAAACTGGTCGAAAATTTCTCGGTTCTTGAAAATGTGATCTTGGGGGTCGAAGACGGCGCAATGCTACAGCCTTCGTTGGCCAAGGCACGCAAGTCACTGAAATCACTTGCGGAAGAATATGAACTCCACGTCGACCCCGACGCATTGATCGAAGATCTTGGCGTAGGTGTGCAACAACGTGTCGAGATCCTAAAAGCGCTTTACCGCGAAGCCGACATCCTGATTTTGGACGAGCCAACCGGGGTGCTGACCCCCGCCGAAGCGGACCACTTGTTCCGCATCCTGAATGGTCTGCGCGACCAAGGTAAAACGATCATCTTGATCACCCACAAGCTGCGCGAGATCATGGAAATCACGGACACCGTATCGGTAATGCGACGCGGTGAAATGACCGCAACGGTCAAGACCAAGGATACCAACCCCGAGCATTTGGCCGAGCTGATGGTTGGCCGCAAAGTGCTTTTGCGGGTCGACAAAGTGCCTGCCAACCCCGGCGAAAAAGTGCTGGAAGTGGAAAACCTGCGCATGACCGACGACCACGGCGTCGAACGGTTGAAAGGTATCTCGCTGAATGTGCGCGCGGGCGAAATCCTCGGGATTGCTGGTGTGTCTGGAAACGGTCAATCCCAGCTTCTGGAAGTGTTGGGCGGCTATGCGACGGCCACCGGTGAAATTCGCATCAACGGTGATCCGATCGACCTGACCGGCAAGCTGTCCGACGGACGGTCACGGCGCGCACGAGGCATTGCGCATGTGCCAGAGGACCGGCAGGAGCATGGTCTGATCATGGACTTCCCCGCCTGGCAAAACATTGTGTTCGGCTACCACCACGCGCCTGAATATCAGAAGAACAAACTGCTGATGGACAACGCGAAGATGCTGGAAGTCGCACAGGACAAGATGGACCGTTTCGATGTCCGTCCGCCCAACCCGCAACTGGAGGCCAAAAGTTTTTCCGGCGGCAACCAGCAAAAGATCGTGGTCGCCCGCGAGATCGAGCGCAATCCCGACCTGCTTCTGGTGGGCCAGCCAACACGCGGCGTCGACATTGGCGCGATTGAATTCATCCACAAGCAAATCATTGCGTTGCGCGATCAGGGCAAGGCTGTGCTGCTTATCTCGGTTGAGCTGGAAGAAATCCTGTCTCTCAGTGACCGGATCGCCGTTATGTTTGACGGTCATATCATGGGTGAGCGCCTGCCCGACCAGACTGACGAGAGAGAGCTTGGCCTTTTGATGGCCGGGGTTTCCGGTGAAGGAGACGCAGCCTGATGGAAAAGATGCCGAAATGGGCCGATGTCGCCCTGATCCCACTGCTGAACTTACTGATCGCTTTCGTGCTGTCGGGCTTGGTGATCCTTGCCATCGGGGAAAACCCGATCAAGGCGTTACAGATGATGATCAACGGCGCGCTCGGGTCGACATATGGATGGGGCTATACGCTCTATTACGCGACCAATTTCATTTTTACCGGGCTTGCTGTGTCAATCGCCTTCAAAGCCGCGATGTTCAATATCGGTGGCGAGGGTCAGGCCATGATTGGCGGCTTGGGCGTGGCGCTGGTCTGTCTTTATATCCCCTTTCCGCATTGGTCTGTCGCGCTTTTGTTCGCGATGATCGGCGGGGCAGTATTCGGTGCCGCTTGGGCAATGATCCCGGCTTATCTGCAAGCCCGCCGCGGCAGCCATGTCGTAATCACCACGATCATGTTCAACTTCATCGCCGCGTCCCTTTTGAATTATATGCTGGTCAACGTGCTTCGCCCCAAAGGGTCCATGGACCCGGCCACTGGGAAATTCCCGGAGACGACGCACCTGCCGACGCTGCACGAAATGCTTGAACCGCTGGGCATCGCATTCTCAAAATCTGCACCGGTGAACATCTCTTTGTTCATCGCGTTGGCCGCTTGTGTCGTGGTTTATCTTCTGATGTGGCGGTCTCGTCTGGGTTATGAAATCCGAGCCTTCGGGCTGTCTCCCGAAGCCTCTGTCTACGCGGGCATATCACCCTTCAAGATCATCATGATCGCGATGATCCTGTCAGGTGGCCTGTCCGGCATGATGTCCATCAACAACACAATGGGCGAGGCAGAGCGGCTTGTCCTGAACTCGGTTGAAGGCGCGGGCTTTATCGGGATCGCCGTGGCGCTTATGGGTCGCAACCACCCGTTCGGGGTGTTGCTGGCTGCCCTGTTGTTCGGTTTCCTCTACCAAGGTGGAAGTGAACTGTCGCTGTGGACGAAAATTCCGCGCGAGTTGGTCATTGTCATTCAGGCGCTGGTCATCTTGTTCACTGGCGCGCTCGACAACATGGTTCGGGTGCCGGTGGAACGTGCCTTCATCCGTGCAGCGAAACGGGGGGCAAACTGATGGAATATTTCCTGACGATAATCCAGATCTCAGACAGCGCGTTACGTCTTGCCACGCCGCTATTGTTTGCCTGCCTTGCCGGATTGTTTTCAGAACGCGCAGGTATTTTTGACATCGGGCTTGAAGGCAAGATCCTTGCGTCGGCCTTTTTCTCGGCGGCGGTTGCGGCGGCAACTGGATCGGTCTGGTTGGGATTGCTGGCCGGTGTCGCATCGTCCATTGCGTTTTCGGCAGTGCACGGCATGGCGTCGATCACCTTTCAAGGCAACCAGCTGATTTCTGGCGTGGCGCTGAACTTCTTTGCCTCGGGTATCACGATCCTGATCGGGACCGCATGGTTTGGCCTTGGAGGACGCACCCCTAGCCTGTCGGGCGGGCAGCGGTTTTCGGCTGTAGAGCTACCCTTTGCCAATGCGGTGGCTGATGTACCGATCCTTGGACCGATTTATTCGGATTTGCTGTCCGGTCACACGATCCTTGTCTATGTGGCGCTTTTGATGGTGCCGCTGTCGTGGTTCGTTTTGTACCGTACCCGTTTTGGCCTGCGCTTGCGCGCTGTTGGTGAAAATCCGGCGGCGGTCGATACGGCGGGTGTCTCGGTGATCCGGCTGCGCTATGCCGCGATGGCCATCGCTGGTGTCTTGTGCGGATTGGCGGGTGTCTATCTGGCAACCGGGCTGGCCGCTGGCTTTGTGAAAGAGATGAGCGCCGGGCGCGGATACATTGCGCTGGCCGCTTTGATTTTCGCCCGTTGGCGGCCATGGCATGCGCTTTATGCCACGCTGTTGTTCGGGTTGCTCGAAGCCATCGCCAACCGGTATCAGAACATCGATCTCGGCAGCTTTGTCATTCCGGTGCAGTTCATGCAGGCCCTGCCCTATATCCTGACCGTGATCATCCTTGCCGGGTTTGGAGGCACTGCGGTCGCACCCAAGGCCGGGGGACAACCCTATGTCAAAGAACGCTGAAGCACTCGCCGAGCAGGTCCGCAATCTTGCCGGGGCCGAGCCCGTAGACGTCGGGCTGGTGCTGGGATCTGGCCTCGGGCATTTGGCCGACACGGTCGATGGGGTGTCTATCCCTTATGACCAACTTGATGGCTTTCCCCAGCCCCATGTTTCAGGCCACAACCCGAAACTTGTGATCGGGCAGATGGAAGGCACGCGGGTTGCTGTGTTCGGGGGCCGGTCCCACTATTACGAGAACGGGATGGCGGATGCGATGCGCCTGCCGCTGGAACTGTTGAAGGCCTTAGGCGCGGACCGTCTGATCCTGACAAATGCGGCCGGCTCGATGCGGCAGGACATTCCACCGGGCGAATTGATGTTGATCTCGGATCACATCAACTTCTCGGGGCTGAACCCTTTGATTGGCGAACCCACGGACGCACGCTTTGTGCCTATGGGCGGCGCCTATGACGCCGAGATGCAGGGCGTTTTCGCAAAAATCGCAACCGAGGAAGGGATCACCCTGACCCCTGGAATCTATGCCTGGTATTCCGGTCCGTCGTTTGAGACCCCCGCCGAAATTCGCGCCATTCGCAGGCTTGGAGCCGACGCTGTCGGCATGTCCACCGTGCCCGAGGTGATTCTTGCGCGGTTCCTTGGGTTGCGGGTTGCCGCCTTCTCGACCATTACCAACATGGCACAGGGCCTGTCAGACGAGGCGATTAGCCACGAACACACCAAGGCCATGGCTCCACTTGGCGCTGAAAAGCTGGAAAAACTGGTTCGTCGCTACTTAACACGTGACTAACCCCTGCCTCTTGGGCCAATAAAGAAGCAATTCGCAAACACACAGCCAGCCCAGAGTTTTTACTGATGCAGATTTACCTGCCAATAGCCGAGGTTTCCGTAAACGCTTTTTTGCTGCTCGGGCTTGGTGGAATTGTGGGTGTCTTGTCTGGCATGTTTGGTGTGGGCGGTGGTTTTCTGATGACCCCCTTGCTGTTCTTCATCGGCATTCCCCCAGCTGTGGCCGTGGCCACCGAAGCCAATCAGATCGTCGCAAGCTCGTTTTCCGGCGTTCTTGCCCACCTTAAACGCAAAACAGTGGACCTCCGAATGGGGGTGGTGCTGTTGATCGGTGGGTTGATCGGTGCGGCCTTGGGCGTGCAATTGTTCAATGCTTTGAAAGCCATTGGACAGGTCGATTTGCTGGTCAAGCTGTCCTATGTGCTGTTCCTTGGCATTATCGGATCATTGATGTTTGTCGAAAGCGTGCGTGCGCTTATGAAAACACGGGGCGGTGGGGCCATACCAACTCGGCGCAAACACACCTGGGTCCATAACCTTCCATTCAAGATGAAATTCCGAACCTCGGGTCTTTATATCTCGGTCATCCCGCCAATTCTTGTGGGCGTTTTGGTAGGCATTCTGGCGGCCATCATGGGTGTTGGCGGCGGCTTTATCATGGTGCCCGCGATGATCTATCTGCTGGGAATGCCAACAAAGGTCGTTGTCGGAACCTCGCTGTTTCAGATCATCTTCGTAACCGCTTTCACGACGCTTTTGCATGCCACGACAAACTACACTGTTGATATGGCCTTGGCGGTTTTGTTGCTGATCGGCGGGGTCGTTGGGGCACAGATCGGCGCGCGGATCGGCGTGAAGCTGAAGGCTGAGCAACTGCGCGTGCTGCTGGCGCTTATGGTTCTGGTCGTCTGCGGCAAACTTGCGCTCGACCTTCTGATCCAGCCCTCCGAGCTTTTTGAGATCGGTCAGGCGGGGGGGCATTGATGCTGCGACTTCTCGCCATCCTGTCTCTGATTCTTGCGACCGCTCTGCCCGCGCGCGCGGAAAAGGTCGTCGCGGGGCTCAGCCAGAACCGTGTGTCGATCACAGCCACATTCGTGGGCTCGGAAATCCTGATCTTCGGTGCCGTCAAACGCGACACACCGCCGCCGACAGATAACCCGCTTCAAGTGATCGTCGTGGTTGAAGGACCTGCAACCCCGATTACGGTGCGTAAGAAAGACAAACGCTTTGGCATCTGGGTCAACACGGAATCGCTCGAGTTGGCAGCCGCGCCCAGCTTTTATGCGGTGGCGACATCCGCGCCACTGACAGAAACGGTTTCGATCCTGGACGACTTGCAGCACCTCATATCGGTTGAGCGTTCGATCCGCATCAATGACAACCCTTTCAACAACGATGATCCCCGCGACTTCACCCGCGCACTGATACGGATCCGCGAAAAATCGGACCTCTATAAGCTTATGGAAGGCACCGTAAATCTGCAGGAAGAAACGTTGTTTGACACGCGCATAGCCTTGCCTGCCAATGTGACCGAAGGTGAATACCGCACACGGATATACCTGACACGTGGCGGCAGCGTGGCGTCACAATATGAGACGGTGATCAACGTTCAGAAAGTCGGCTTGGAACGGTGGATCTACAACCTCGCGCACGAACAACCGTTGGTCTATGGCATCTTGTCGTTGGTGATCGCGATCGCCGCTGGCTGGGGTGCATCGGCCCTGTTTCGAATTATCCTTCGCACCTAAGGAAGGCCGCGGCCTATGCCGCGCTTTCGTCTTGCGCTTCCAAGGTCAGGGCCACAGGCTTGCTTGGCAAATCTTGGGTCGACAACCCGCTTTCCGGTCGTGCCATGGCATAGCGCTTGACCCAATGCAGCCGTGTTTCCGCCCTCGTTATCGCCACATAAGCCAATCGTTTCCATAACGGCAAACCAGCCTCGGTCCGTCCAGCCCGAGATGCCGCCCAGATGTCTGGCGCGAAAACCTGAACCTCCGGCCATTGCGACCCCTGTGCCTTGTGAATGGTCACCGCAGCCCCGTGGAGAAACGCCGCTCCCATGCGCGCTGCATAGGGAATAAACGGCTCTTCTTCGTCTGGCTGCTCAATCTTGATAATCGACGCAGCCGACACTTGCGGATCCTCAGCCCCCAACACATGCAGGCGCGAGAAACCTTCGCGATTTCCGGGTCCCAGATAGATACATTGCGCGCCCTTGATCAGGCCGCGCGCTTCCAGATCAATGCGTTTCTTTCGGTGCTTGAGCGGCAGTTCGATCCCGTCACAGATCAACGGCTCGCCCGGTAAAAGCTCGTATTCCGGCGCGTCGAACGCCCCCCTGAACGCGCGGATCAGGCGGACACGCGTCACGTTGCGCCAGACCAGAACAGGCGAGCGAGCCATCAGATCAGCATTCACACGCGGCGCCACCACCACGCGGTCATCGGTCCGTGCGGCGTCTTCTATCATCTGCTCGAATGTCTGGAAATCCAGCGCATCATCTGACAGGGCATGCGCCAAATCTAGGATCGGGTTGTCCTGCTCTTGCCGGTGAATGCGATGCAGGACCATTTTTCTGCTGTCGCCCAAACGGTCAAAAACCATTTCGCCCGACTGGCCGACCGGGGCAAGCTGTGCCGGGTCGCCAAACAGGACCAAAGTTGGGAAGATTTCGCGCAGATCGTTGAATTGCTTTTCATCCAACATTGAGCTTTCGTCGACAAAACCGATATCCAGCGGATCGTCACGCCGTTTCCAGCCGGTGATAAAATCAGATCCACGCAGACCCGCCGTCGCCAGAGCTCCCGGTATGGATTTATTGGATTGATAGAAAGCAAATGCGCGATCCAAGGCCAGATCGGTCAAACCTTCAACGACTGGCCGTTCGCCATTGCCCGCCAGCCACTCCGCTATCTTCTCGTATTCCGGGTCATAGACAGGGGTATAGAGGATGCGGTGGATTGTCGTCG
This sequence comes from Aliiroseovarius sp. M344, assembly GCF_025140835.1. NCBI lineage: Bacteria > Pseudomonadati > Pseudomonadota > Alphaproteobacteria > Rhodobacterales > Paracoccaceae > Aliiroseovarius > Aliiroseovarius sp. M344. The sequence continues at coordinate 1,048,692 of NZ_CP081153.1, read as the reverse complement.
CCGGCACACCGCGGTTGCGAAGCACACTGGCCGCTTTGTTGGTTGGTGCCAAGATGGCCAGCGTTCTGCGATCTTTCCGGCGTTTGCCTTCCCAATCACCGGACACAATGTCCACGCCTGCCTCTTCCAGCGCGCGGTAAAGTTCGGCCAAAAGCATCGTTTTGCCAGAACCCGCTTTCCCAACAACCGCCATCACATGCGACTTGCCGTCAGACAGCGGGGTAAGCAATGCGTCATCCAAATTGACGCCTGCCCCGCGTAGCATTTCTGCTACGCGATCATGGGCGTCAGCCTGGTCATCAGAATACGTTAGGTGCGCGCCTGTGGTCATGGCGCGACACTAACCTGCGCTCTGATGCTGCGCCAGCACGTTGGGCGCACATCAGTCTGATTATTTCTTATGCACTGGCGGGCATGGAGTCCGGAGTAACGACCCGTTGGCCAAGACCCAGCGAATAGCGCAACCAGTTCTTGCTGGTTTCACGATCCACGCCCACACGGGCAAGGGTCGGGGCAAACGCGTCATCGTTCATCGACCAAAGGCCAACACCGATACGGTCTTTTCCTTCACCTGACGTTCCAAGCACCTCTGGCTCAAGTCCCATCAGGCGATAGATCCGTTCCATCCGCGGGTCAAATACGCCAACGTAATGACGCAGCTTGAAGGCTGACATCAACTCGCCCGCGCCCAGCGCCAAAGCGGCCGACGCGCGACGATCCGCACCCGGTGCAAGGCAGAACCGCGTGCATTCCCAGATCAACGGGCTTTCGATATGCACACCATCCGTCAGGTGATCGAAGTGGTCATTGACCATCGTCTGACCGACCGTAGGTAGAAATCGCATCGATCCGCCGTGGCGACCATCGGCTTGTTCCCAGATCACGTAGAGCGGGTTCATTGCGTCGTATTCGTCGCGTTCATGTCCCGCATCGTCCACATGGACATCCCAGCCTAACCGGCGAGAAAACTGTTCAGCACGATCGCGGAACATAGTATCTGCAAGCAGCGGGAAGTTGTTCAAATCATTACCATAGAGATAGCGCAGCATCGGTTTGGCTCCTTTGTCCGATAAGTTAGCCAAATGATGGTCGCCTTAAGGTTAAAATAAGGCAAATGTCTTGAGCGTTTTAATTGTATTTTATACGATTATGATCCCTGTCGACAACGCCCGCGCTACCGCATGGGTTGTATTCATAGCTCCCAATTTATGGCGTGCCGATTCTATATACACTCTCAGGGTGTGCTCAGAAATCTTCAACTCTGCCGCCGATTGTGCGCGGTTCATTCCTTTTGCCAGACAGGTCATGGCAGACAACTCCCGCGGTGACAAAGCAGGCGACTGACCATCCTGCCCCCATTTCTCGAATTCCAACGCTTTTTTGTTCAGCTCATGTGAAACGATCATCAGGTCGCGCGTGTTCTCATCTACAAAAGTTTCCCACGCGTCATCTTCTGTGTTGGCATTCATGGTGAACAACGCGAATTGTCCATTGGGTCCGCGGATCGGAATGGTGAATCCCTGGTTGCCAAGCCCATGATCCATTGCGTCCTGAAACATCTCACGGGCGGCCTTGGATGACCAGTCGAGCTCTTTCCAAATTACAGGTGTAAACCTTTGAAAACATCCAAAAATAACTGGATCAATGCGCAGGTAATCTTTCTCGAGGTAACGGTCGACCCATTCGGCGCTGTAGGTCCCAGCACCAAACCTTTCACCAACTGAATTTACCCAATGATAAACCGTGTGCGTGACGCCGTAGTGGTCGCGCAAGGCCTCTGTAACGACTTGCAGGTCTTCAAGCGAGCTCGCCGCCTGCAACGTAGAGACAAGGTCTTCCAACCGGTTTTTCATGTGCGCGCGCATTCTCCGTCTCTCGACGTGAGGCTGAGGCGATTTCGGTCATGGCGATAAGCCGCGCGTCATCAAGCTGGTCTGCTGTGACGTTCAAACCATTTTTAACCGCGTAGGCCTTCAGGTCAGTAAGAACATCAATGATCCATTCATCAGACATGTAAAGCCTCGATCTCGAAAGTTGGAAAATCAACCTTCGCATGTGTTTTCGTGTTGGGAAATTCACACATTCTGCCTCCCCTTAAATAGCGAGGCGTGAATTCGTAAGTCTTTGTTCTTCAACATAGCCAACCAATTGGTCGGTTTTGTGTTTGGTGATTCGCACGAACCGCAGGCCTGCGATTACGAAAATCGGCACAAAAAAACCCTCTACCCCGGCAGGGTAGAGGGTTTTCATTTAAACGATTAGTGGCGTTACTTCGGGCCGGCTTCCAGTGCGTCTTCAAAGGTGCGCAGCCCGGTTTTTGGTGCTTGTACCAAAACGGCCATGTTCCCCGGTTTATGCTCGTTGCGCAGCATCTTCATATGCGCATCCGGGATCTCGTCCCATGGGAATACCTCCGACATGCAGGGGTCGATGCGACGCTCGACCATCATGCGGTTGGCGGACGCGGCTTGCTTCAGGTGGGCAAAGTGGCTGCCCTGAATGCGTTTTTGGTGCATCCACAGATACCGAACATCAAATGTGCAGTTGAACCCTGTCGTACCGGCGCAGATCACGACCATCCCGCCTTTCTTGCAGACAAACGTCGAAACCGGGAAGGTGGCTTCGCCGGGGTGTTCGAACACCATGTCGACATTATTGCCTTTGCCGGTGATGTCCCAGATGGCTTTGCCGAATTTGCGGACTTCTTTGAACCAAGCCGCGTATTCTGGCGTGTTCACCGTGGGCAATTGGCCCCAGCAGTTGAAATCCTTGCGATTGATCACGCCTTTTGCGCCAAGGCCCATAACGAAGTCGCGTTTGTCTTCTTCCGAAATCACGCCCACCGCGTTGGCGCCCGCCGCGTTGATCAATTGGATCGCGAAAGAGCCAAGGCCGCCTGACGCGCCCCAAACCAACACGTTCTGGCCCGGCTTCAGTTCGTGCGGTGCGTGACCGAACAACATCCGGTAAGCGGTCGCGAGTGTCAGCGTGTAACAGGCGCTCTCTTCCCAGGTCAGGTGCTTGGGACGTGGCAACAGCTGCTGTGCTTGCACGTTGGTGAATTGCGCGAATGATCCGTCTGGCGTCTCGTATCCCCAGATACGCTGCGACGGCGAGAACATTGGATCACCACCGTTACATTCTTCGTCGTCGCCGTCGTCTTGGTTACAGTGGATGACAACTTCGTCGCCGACTTTCCAAGTCTTCACCTTATCGCCAACAGCCCAAACGATGCCCGACGCATCCGACCCCGCGATATGGTAATCAGCACCGTGTCCGTCGAATGGCGAGATCGGCACGCCCAGACCCGCCCAGACGCCATTGTAATTCACGCCGGCCGCCATAACGAGAACCAGCACTTCGTGGCTGTCCAGAACAGGCGTGTCCACAACCTCGACCAGGAACGACTTGTCGGGTTCGCCGTGACGTTCACGGCGGATTGCCCAAGCATACATTTGCTTTGGCACATGGCCGAGTGGTGGCATTTCGCCAATCTCGTAAAGGTCTTTCTTCGGGGCATCGTAATCAGCGATGCTGGGTTGTGTATCCAAAGCCATCGGGGCCTCCTGTATGTACGCGTTATCTGATTCCATTGCCGCATTGCAGAAATGCGGCTGCTACTGCAGCATTACGTATCGCCCCGCAAGAATGCAACCACAATTGGTCTTTTTTTGTAATTTTATGTCGCGCCCACTTTCGGTGGGTCGAGCGCAGTTACGGCAATATGGCGGCGTCAGCGACCTCGGCTGGGGTCAGGTCCGAAATTTGAATAGGGCTGATATCGCCCGACAGATGTGCAATGGAATTTGCATAATAGGCCAGTATCAAGCGGTCCGGCAAATTAACACTGTAAAGCGCGTCCTGCCCCTCACCTTTTTCGATGATGAGTTTGCGCAGCGTTAAAAGCCGAAGGCCAACTTCGGCGGCATAAGCCATATCGCCACGGGGCAAATGAACATGCGCCCCATTGGCTTCCATATCAGAAACAAGGGTCGCGAAACGGGTCTCGACCTCGGCCCGTGTGTGGGTCTCTTTCTCAAGCATAATAGCGGCCACAACAGGCACCGGTAAAACCGGCACCACGTCGCGAATGCGTGACATCAGTTCGTGACCAAGGTTCTCCAGGACATCTGCCGGGTTACGGTCACTTAGATAGTCATTCAATGACAATGGAACACCGAACGAAACGCTGGCATAGCCGAAACGGTGAAACTTGCCGGTCAGGCGCTGCCAGACATGGCGACCAACATGGCGGGCAACATATTTGAACCGCAGACCAAACCGCCGGTTCCCCTTGATGTCCGCCAATACAAGCACGCGGTCTTCCAAGACCCGATCATAATTCATCGCGACCGGCACAAAGACGACATTTCTGTTCACGTCTGGATCAAAGTCCTGAACCAGATAGCTCAGCAATCCCAGCTTAGGTTCGCCCACCGTGCCATTCAGGCTAAGGCCGCCTTCGGGAAACATCGCTTGGGTCACATTTCCATCGGTCGCGAGCCGCACGTAACGCGACAGCACTTTGCGATAGAGCGCATTGCGGCTTTTGCGTCGGATGAAATAAGCGCCCATAGATCGGATGAGAGTGCGCAAGGGCCATACGCGTGCCCACTCTCCAACCGCATAGGACAGGTGTGATCGTTCGGCGGCCAACCAAGTGACCAATACGTAATCCATGTTCGACCGGTGGTTCATCACGAACACGATGGTTGACTCAGGATCGATTTCTTTCAGTCGGGCTTCATCAAACGCGCCGAGCCGTACACGATAAAACGAGCGGCTAAGCAGTTTGGCAACGCGGATGCCGAAGCCGAAATAGGCCGTGGCGGAAAACCTTGGCACAATCTCACGGGCGTATCGCTGCGCTTTTTCAAACGCCACCTGTTCGGGCACACCGTTAGTGCGCGCATGTTCGGCAATCGCCTTCGCGACTTCGGGATCATAGGACAACCGCTGGACCATATCGTAGCGTCGGGCGAGCTTGAATGGCTCGATCGGGCGTTCAAGCTTCTCGTTCAATCGGTCAACGGCCCGCACGAGCCGTTTGCGGAAGAACCAGCGGACTGACGGAAATAAGAAATGCGATGCAAATGTCACCGTGGCAAAGGCCAGGATCAGGATAAGAAGCCAAAGGGGCAATTCTATCGCGCGCGTCATAGCGCCACGTTTTCAGGAAATGGCTGTAAGGTAAAGGCCGTGCGTGGCGCTCCTAAACCAACCAAACAGCGTGTTTTCAACGCGCGGCGGGCGAAACAGTCAATTCTGCCCCAGCAAGCTTCCCTGCACAGCATCGTGCGTAATTTTCTTCCCGCTGATTTCACCCTTGCGAAATAATCTTGCGTCTGCGAAAAATGCTGCAGCGCAACATAAGGTGAGTCTCTGCCATGTCTTCAAATACGATCCGCCCTTGGCTATTCCGCACCTATGCCGGTCACTCGACCGCCAAAGCCTCGAACGCGCTGTACCGTAATAACCTGTCCAAGGGGCAAACCGGGTTGTCCGTGGCCTTCGATCTGCCGACCCAGACCGGTTATGACAGTGACCACAAGCTCTCACGGGGTGAAGTGGGCAAGGTTGGTGTGCCGCTTGGTCACCTTGGTGACATGCGCGCATTATTTGCCGATATCCCGCTTGAGCAGATGAACACCTCGATGACGATCAACGCCACTGCGCCATGGCTGTTGTCACTATATATTGCTGCGGCAGAGGAACAGGGCGCGGACATCTCGAAGCTGCAGGGCACGGTTCAGAACGACATTATCAAGGAATACTTGTCTCGCGGCACCTATGTCTGCCCGCCCGAACCTTCGTTGCGCATGATCACCGACGTGGCCGCCTACACCCGCGAACATCTGCCAAAGTGGAACCCGATGAACGTGTGTTCCTATCACCTTCAAGAAGCCGGGGCGACGCCGGAAGAAGAACTGGCCTTTGCGCTGGCCACCGCGATTGCCGTACTGGACGATCTGAAAAACAAAGTTCCCGCCGAGGCCTTTCCCGCCATGGTCGGCCGTATCAGCTTCTTCGTGAACGCAGGCATCCGTTTCGTCACCGAGATGTGCAAGATGCGCGCCTTTGTCGAACTGTGGGACGAAATCACCCGTGAGCGTTACGGCGTCGAAGACCCGAAATTCCGCCGCTTCCGTTATGGTGTGCAGGTGAACTCGTTGGGTCTGACCGAGCAGCAGCCTGAAAACAACGTCTACCGCATTCTGATCGAGATGCTGGCGGTGACGCTGTCGAAAAACGCCCGCGCACGCGCCGTGCAGCTACCCGCATGGAACGAGGCACTTGGCCTGCCCCGCCCTTGGGACCAGCAATGGTCCCTGCGCATGCAACAGATTCTGGCCTATGAAACAGACCTTTTGGAATTCGACGACCTGTTTGATGAAAACCCCGCCGTGGACCGCAAAGTTGCCGAGCTGAAGGACGGCGCGCGTGCCGAACTGGCGCAGATTGACGGGATGGGTGGCGCAGTGGCCGCCATCGAGTACATGAAGTCGCGTCTGGTGGACTCCAATGCCCGCCGTATCAACAAGATTGAGGCTGGCGAAACCACCGTCGTTGGCGTGAACCGTTGGACAGAAGCCGCCGAAAGCCCGCTGACATCTGGCGACGGAGCGATCATGGTGGCAGATGCGGAAGCCGAAGCCGATCAAATCGCGCGACTGGACCAATGGCGCGCGGACCGTGACGATGCCAAGGTCAAAGCCGCGCTTGACGGGTTGCGTGCCGCCGCGAAGTCCGGCGACAACATCATGCCACCCTCAATTGCCGCGGCCAAAGCCGGCGTGACAACCGGCGAATGGGGCGAAGTGATGCGTCAGGCTTTCGGGCAATATCGTGCGCCGACGGGCGTGTCGAAAAACCCATCCAATCGCACCGAAGGGCTGGACGACATCCGTGCCCGTGTGGACGCCGTATCCGACGCTCTTGGCCGCCGCCTGACCTTTTTGGTCGGCAAACCGGGACTGGACGGCCATTCCAACGGGGCCGAACAAATCGCCGCCCGCGCCCGCGACTGTGGCATGGACATCACCTATGAAGGGATCCGGCTGACGCCAGAGGAACTTGTCGCATCTGCTTTGGAGACCAAAGCCCATGTAGTCGGCCTATCGATCCTGTCAGGCAGCCACATTCCTTTGTTGGAAGAGTTGATCGATCGGATGCGCGACGCGGCATTGGGGCACATTCCAGTTGTCGCGGGTGGTATTATCCCGGATGACGACGCAGAGCGGCTGCGCGCCATGGGCGTCGCGAAGGTCTATACCCCAAAAGATTTTGAGCTGAATACCATCATGGACGACATTGTAACCTTGGTTGCGCCGAAAACCGTAGCCGCCGAGTAAGGCCTATTCGTCCAATTCGACCAGCTTTTCAATGAGTTGGTCGTAATTGTAACTTTGCGCGATCTTCCCCATGTCGCCTTGCCTGAATTTGGCATCCATCGGCAAACACCCAATCCCGCAAATCTGGCTGGTGACCATATCTTCTGTATCAATATACCAAAGGCGACCGCCGGGAGTGGCAACCCAACCATCGATGCCCTCAATCTCGTCGGTCTCCATGTCATCGCCAGACGGGACCTCGTTCGCATAGCGGGTCGAGAATGCACCGTGGGTATGGTATGATGCGATCACCGTCTCAAGATTGACCGGATCATTCGCCAGACACGACCCTTTGCCCCCCCGCTTGGCATTCGACGCCACCAGCTTGCCGGATGCGTTGTAACCGATATAGCCGCAGTATTCGCGATTGGCTTTGATCGAGATCGGTTGCAGTTTAGCAAACACCTTCTTGACCAAGGCAAGTTCGCCCGGCTCTTGCGCCCAAGCAGGAAGTGGGAGGATAAAGAGGGCAAAGAACAACCAGCGCATAACAAACTCCGTTTTCTAATGCGCGACTTTACCCATAGGAGATTAAGATGACCATCCACATTGGTGCCGCACCCGGCCAGATCGCTGAAACCGTCCTGATGCCGGGCGATCCCTATCGCGCCCGCTGGGCTGCCGAGAATTTCTTGGACGGCGCTGAGTTGGTCAATGAAGTGCGTGGCATGCTTGGCTTTACCGGAACCTACAAGGGCAACCGCGTGTCCATCCAAGGGTCCGGTATGGGCATGCCCAGCCTGTCGATCTACGCCAACGAGCTGATCCGCGACTTCGGCGCGAAAACACTGATCCGTGTCGGTTCGATCGGTGGCATGCAGCCGCAGGTGAAAGTCCGGGATGTGATCATTGCGATGACCTGCACGACTGTGGCGACACCGTCATCATCGATGTTCCGCGAACTGAATTATTCGCCTTGCGCCGATTACGGGCTGCTGGAGGCCGCTGTTGCCGCGACGCGCACGCGCGATGTCGGGGTCCATGTGGGGGGCATCTACAGCTCGGACACTTTCTATGACGAACGCCCCGACCTGAACGAGCAAATGACCCGCCACGGCATTCTGGGGGTCGAGATGGAGGCCGCCGAGCTATATACACTGGCCGCCCGCCATGGCGTGCGTGCCTTGGGGATCATGACAGTATCGGATCACCTTCAAACAGGCGAAGCCCTACCATCCGACCAACGCGAAAAAAGCTTTGGCGATATGATCGAGATTGCGCTGGAAGCGGCCTTCGCCTGATCCTGTCCACAAGGCAGAAATAGGCGCCGTAAGGCGCCTCAGACCGCTGAAAAGGTCGCGCTTGCGTGCGCGCGCAGCCCGACTTTCTTTTTTTGGATGAATGGCTGCTTTGAGCCCACTTTGACCGATGCTGCAACTTGCACCAATGGCCGTTAAAACGACAGGAAGCTTACTGTCATCGTGTTACCGGTCCGGCTCGGACCATACGGATTCAGGGATATCGCGACGTTGCAGACGGAGCGCCAGACCCAAGGCAACCCCGACACCGATAGCGACCGTCAGGTCGGCTAAGACGGTCAGGATCATAGTCAGCGTAAGCAGGAAGATGTCCGTTTTTCGCTCCTCCAGATAGCTGCTCCATTTGTGCGGCTCGCTCATATTCCACGCCGTAAGGATCAACAGACCCGCCAGTGCAGGCATGGCGAGATATCCTACAAGGCGTGACGCGACCAGCATGATAAGCAGAATGATCACAGCATGGATCAACCCTGCCACCGGCGTCTTGCCGCCCGCTCGGATATTGGTCGCTGTGCGGGCAATGGCCCCCGTCGCGGGCATGCCCCCAAAAAGAGACGATCCGATGTTTGCAGCACCTTGCGCGAGCAGTTCTGCATTCGGGCGGTGATGACCGGAAATCATGCGGTCGGCCACCATGGCAGACAGCAGGGACTCAACACCCGCCAGAAACGCGATGATGAGTGCCGATGGCAGCAGTTCGACGATCCGCTCAAAGCTGATCTCAGGCATCGCGGGCCATGGCAGGGTGTTCGGCAAATCGCCGAACCGGGAATGAATAGTTTCGACCGGAAGATCGGCAAGCGCCACAAGTGCTGACGTGATTGCGACCGCAAAGATCAATCCGGGCAGTTTTGGTGCTGCTCGGCGAAACAACACGATCAGCACCATTGTGGACAGGCCGATGACTGCCGCTGCCATGGAAAAAGTCGGACGGGCAGTCCAAAGACCTTCAACCTTGGCGATAAATTCAGCGGGATTTTCGGATGGTGAAAGCCCGAAAAGGTCCTTGAGCTGGCTTGTTGCGATGATGACTGCGATGCCGATGGTAAAGCCATTGATGACCGGCTCCGGAATGAGTCTTATGAGGTTTCCCGCCCGGAAATATCCGGCGACCAACAAGATCAGACCGGCCATGAAAGTGGCCATGACCAATCCGTCATAGCCATGTTCCGCGACCACGCTGAAAACGACGACGATAAAGGCCCCTGTGGGACCGCCGATCTGCACCCGACTTCCGCCCAGAAGCGAAATCAAAAAACCGGCGACAATCGCAGTCACAAGCCCTTTTGAAGGATCCGCGCCAGACGCAATCGCAATGGCAAGGCTGAGCGGCAATGCGACCATCGCAACCGTCAAGCCAGCTATGGCGTCCTGCATAAAGAGAGAACGCGTATAGTCTGGTAGCGTCGTGAGAATCTTAGGTTTCATGTGTAGACACTAATCAACTGTTCATCTGTCGTCATTTGAAAGCGGACGCTCAGCTTGCTGTCCTGAAAGGCAGCAAAGTCCTGCAATCCAGACCTTCATCTCTGCCAGATCACCACTTGATCCACCGCCTTTGCACGGATTCAACCTTGTCATGTTGAAGAAACCCATTGCCCACCGATCACTTGCTGCGCAAGGTGGATGCGGCGATTGAATTTGGCTCCATCCGTAAAAAGAGGCGCCCTGAAGCGCCTCTTTTTTTGGGTCAGGTCTCTTTGGTTTGAACCGGTGCGAGAGCCTCTTTCTTGGCGGCCCGTTTCCCGAACCATCCCGATCCGGGTCCGGCTTCGCTGTACCATTCTTCGTTCCGCGTCGCATACATGGTCGCCCCGATCGCAACAAACGCGAGGGACGCGCCGGCAAGCAACGCATAGTCTGTCGAATACAAGATCAGATAGAGAATGGCATAGAGCAGCACCAACATTGCCGCCAGCACCCAGACCCGTGATCCAAGCTTCAGAGCAAAATTCCCAAACAACACCAGAAGCACGATCAAGGCTGCCGCGGAACCAAGATAAGCAAGGCCAAATCCAACCTGCTCGGCATAGGCCAGCATCAGCAGGGTAAACACCGCCTGCGAAAGACCGATCATCAGATATTGCACCGGATGGACCGGCCGTTTGCTTTGCATGTCGATCAACAAAACCGTCAGAAATGTCAGCGAAACAAACAAAATGCCATATCGCGCAGCGCGCCAAGCTTTCTGATAGAAATCGTTGGGTTGATAGAAGCTGACCCCAAACGCTGTCTCTGAGCGCGACAGGTCCTCGCGGTCGATGCGCGCGATTTGGGGCAGACTGCGTGCCAGATGGGGGATGGTCCATTTGGCGCTGAAGCCTGTCTCCGTAATATCAGATTCATCGGGTAAAAAGGCTCCGCCGAAACTCGGATCTGGCCAGTCGCTTATCATTCTGACCGTGCTCGTCCGGCCGACAGGTGCCACGCGCAAATCGGTGGCCCCATTGAACGCCAGTGACAGCTCGAATTTCTTGGTGTCTTTGCCGTTGCCAAGATGGGCACGCAGACCTGCCTGCCCACTTAGCGGTTCGAGAAGAATATTTTTGCCGTTAGCCTGCAAGCTGGCTTCGCCACGCAAAGCGCGGTTTGAACTGACGGTCAGCCGAAACTCAGCCTCTTCCCAAATCGCAAATTCACCGTCTTTCAGGGTTGCTTCGACGCGATCAAGCGGGAAATCAGCCTCTATGTTCGCGACGGCCTGATATACGGGCACTTGGAAAATTCCGCGGTGGCGCATCTGGGTTTGGGTCGTGATCTGCACGTCAAAGAGATCGGGATAGACATAAAGCGCTTCGCGCGCTTCGATCCGTTCTTCCTCAACAAGCTTTTGCAGGTTTTTGCCTGTATCCTGATCTCGCATCACCAACCCCGTCTCTGGATCGATCACATTGCGAAGCTCAGTGACCTTAACGCGCGCCTTCACCGGGATAACGATCTGAGGGCCCGAAAGTGTCTGTGCTCCACCCCATTCACGACCAACTGAACGTATGGTGTCTTCAGAATAGGCGCGCCGCGAGCTTACGATGTCCGAGACCATCATCAGCGGGATGAACATTACAAGGCACAAAAGTCCCACGATCAAGAAACGCCAACCCAATGATTTCATGGGATTCTCCTTTAACAACAGTCAGGTGGACCCTAACGGACCGGCAAGCAAGGGCAAGGCAGAACTGTCACCGCCCATGGTCACCTGAATACCCATTCACCGGCGGCGAACGCCAGTCACCCAAGGCTTTCCTATCTGGGGCAAATGTCTCCACCAGCAACGGATGGCACAGCGCCGCGTCCGAGCTGTGATTGGTCGAGCAATCACCGCCCGGGCAAGCGCTTAACGCGCCCAAGAGATCGATCTCGGCAAAAAACTCAAGATAATCGCCGGGGCGCACAGGGCTGGCTTTCATGAAGTATTGACCGGTGTCACGGGTAAAGCCGGTACACATGAAGACGTTCAAAACATCGTGGATATGCGGCTCTGCCTCATCGGTTGAACACCCTAGATGATCGGCAAGCGCGCGGGTCAGGTTGGAATGGCAGCAATGGTGATACTGTCCGCCCGCCAAAAGATTATGGGTATAGGGGTCGCACCGCGTGCCAATCACATCATGGACAGAGCCGCCAAATTCGTCGAATCCATACCAGTCGAGCGTGTCACAGGTGACAGTTGCCATTGGCCGCATGTTTGGAAAACTTGACCAAATCCGATCTGAAACGGACAAATGTGTGCCATGAAGGGCCCGCGTCTTGCCTGAATAGAACCTTTCGGCCAGATCTTTCAGGTTCCACAAGTTCAGGTCCCCTACCTGTGGCCCTTCGACGGACGTGATTCGAAAAAAGTGACCCGCAGGCACTTGAAACACCTTTGCATCCCGAGGCGGCACCACCACTTCGTCGATCTTTGTCGCCGTCTCACGCGCGGCCTGATACAGATCGAGGTCGGGCGCAGGCAGATCATCGACAGGATAGCAAATCACCGGCGCGACGGCGCGGCGTTGCGCTGCATCGACTGGTGCCGAGTGGGTTGGATTTTGTAGTTTCATATGGCAGCCCTTATCTTTCCGTCATCAGGCCACATGCTGCCCGGACAGGCAAGAACACTGTGGGCGTCGTTCCAATTGACAAGGCCGCGCCGGATTGCCATCTGATACGAAGGTCTAATTGGGGTCCGCATGAAGCTCGCATATGTCATTGCGCCCGGACGGGGCAAAACGAACCTGTTGCTGGCAGGAATTGCAGAGGCGCTGGCACAGCGCGGGCTGACGCTGTGCGGCACCGTGCAACTGGACACCGAACGGGCCGAGGACCACCATTGTGACATGGATGTATTGGTGCTGCCAGACGGGCCAAAGATCCGCATCAGCCAGTTTCTGGGCGCGAATGCCCGCGGTTGCAAACTAAACCCCGAAGCGTTGGAAACCGCCGTTGGGCAAACCGAAGAGCGTTTGAAAGCAGGCGCTGATCTTCTGATCGTCAACAAATTTGGCAAGCAAGAGGCCGAAGGCCGGGGCTTTCGCGAAGCCGTGGGCGAAGCGCTGGCCCGCGACATCCCTGCCATTATTGGCGTCTCGGAAGGGTCACGTCAGGCCTTCATGGATTTTGTTGGGGACGCGGAGCAATTGGACCCGGAACATGAAGCCGTCATGGCTTGGGCGCTGAATGCGACGCCCTAAAAAACTGCCTCTGCAGCCCGCATCGTTCGCTTGTTGGAGGGCAGTCTAATGGCTGTAATGTCCTGCACCCCGATGCATGACACCTATGACGTCATCATCATCGGCGGCGCGATGATGGGCTCTTCCGTTGCGTGGTGGCTTGCCAATGATCCCGCCTTTCAGGGCCGTATATTGGTGGTCGAACGCGACGCCACATTTGCCCAAAGTTCGACTGCGCACACCAATTCCTGCATTCGGCAACAGTTCAGCGAGGCGCTGAACGTGCGCATCTCGCAATTCACAGTCGAATTCATCAGAAATTTACGCGCGAACATGGGCGGTGATCCGCGTGTCGATGATCTGGAGATTCAAGACTTCGGCTATCTTTACCTGGCCGATACGGAAGAAAAGGCCGCGGCGCTGCGCGCAGCGCAAGCCGTCCAACACAGCCTTGGGGCCGGCACCCGCATCTTGTCGAGAGATGAAATTGCGCAGGCCTTTCCGTTCTACGATCTGGACGACATCACCCTAGGCAGTCACGGCACACGTGACGAAGGGTATTGGGATGGCGGAGCACTATTTGACTGGTTCCGGCGCAAAGCTGTGGCGGCAGGTGTCGAATATGTGGATGCCGAGGTTTCCGGGATCGAAACCGCTGGCTCGCAGGTTTCATCGGTGATGCTCGCCTCTGGACAGAACCTGTCCTGCGGACATCTGGTCAACGCCGCAGGTCCGCGCGCCAGTCACGTTGCACAGATGGCCGGGCTGACCATCCCGGTTGAGCCGCGCAAGCGCTTCACTTGGGTCGTCAAAGCCGTACGGCCCCTTGATCGCGTCCTGCCCTTAACGATTGACCCGTCTGGAGTGCACTTCCGTCAAGATGGCCCGGAAACATATATGATAGGTGCGGCTGCCGACCCGGACCTAGCGGTTGACCCGGATGATTTCAATATGGACCACGGTCGGTGGGAAAACCATGTCTGGCCAATTGTCGCGACACGCATTCCGCAATTCGAGGCGCTGAAGATCGTGACCGAATGGGTGGGGCATTACGCCTATAATACACTCGATCAGAACGCGATCCTTGGCTCGCATGGCGAGATCGGAAACTTCTATTTTATCAATGGGTTCTCTGGCCACGGGCTGCAACAAGCCCCCGCGATGGGGCGCGGCCTGGCCGAATTGATCACGACCGGCGGCTTCCAGACCATGCACCTGAGCCCGTTTGGTTATGACCGGATCGCAGCTGGTCGTCCCTTTGGCGAACGCGCGGTGATCTGACCCATCAGCCCCGATGCGCTCCGTCGGCCAGCGTTTTCACGAAGGCGAGGACGTCCTCAACAGACTCACCCGCCCCGATTTTTGCAACAATAGCGCTGCCCACAACGGTGCCGTCTGCAATAGAAGCGATCGCCTCGGCCTTTTCTGGTGTGTTCACACCAAAGCCGACAATCACAGGAATATCTGTCGCTGCCTTGATCCGCGCGACCTCGGGCCCGACATTTGCCGCCTGCGCTTCGGACGAACCGGTCACGCCGGTAACTGAGACGTAATAGACAAACCCAGAAGTGTTTTGCAGAACCTTCGGCAACCGTTTGTTGTCAGTGGTTGGGGTCGCCAGCCGAATAAAGTTCAGCCCAGCTTTATTCGCGGGAATGCACAATTCGTCATCCTCTTCCGGTGGCAGATCGACAACGATCAGGCCATCCACGCCCGCAGCTTTTGCATCCGCCAGAAACTTGTCCACACCCCGATTGTAGATCGGGTTGTAATACCCCATCAGCACAATTGGCGTCGTGTCATCGCCCTTGCGAAACTCGGCGGCCATTTCAAGCGTCTTTTGCAGGGTCATCCCGGCTTCAAGCGCGCGCTGTCCGGCCAACTGGATGGTCGGGCCGTCCGCCATCGGATCGGTAAAAGGCACGCCCAACTCGATGATATCGACACCCGCCGCTGGCAATCCTTTCATCACCTCAAGCGATGTCGCCATGTCGGGATCACCGCCCATGATATAGCTCACAAACGCTTTCTGACCTGTCGCGGCCAAAGCAGCAAATTTCGCATCAATCCGGCTCATCATCCGTCCTTTATCAAGTTCAGAACCGATGTGCCGAAAACGCGCGAGAAAATCAATGGGTCACTGATAGTCGCTGTCCGCCATAATCATCCAGCGGATGCCGAACTTGTCGGTCAGCGTTCCGAACAATGGAGTCCAGAACATCGGGCTGAGTGGCATGCGAACATCGCCACCCTCGGCCAAAGCGTTAAAGACCCGCTTGGTTTCGGCCTCGTCCGGTAAGGAGATGCAGACATTGCACCCCGCCATCTCTGGTGTCTCGCCGCTTGGGTCATCGCTGGCAAAAAGCATCCCGTCCCCAATTGCCACGCCGGCATGCATCACCGCATCGTCGGGCACGCCGGGCATCTGTTTGCGATCTTCTTCCGGCATGTCCTTGAACGACATGATCTCGGGGTCGCTGCCAAATATCTCGCCATAGCGTGAAACGGCATCGCGACAGCCGCTCTTAAAAAACACGTAAGGAATAGGTTGCATAGCAAAGCTCCTGTGTTGTGCGCATTCCCACTCCAGCACGCTTGCGCCCATCCTGTCAAAGCCCTAGAACGCCTCGAACACTGAATGACGGAGGCCGTGATGGGTTTCAAAATGGGTATCGTTGGTCTGCCGAATGTCGGTAAATCAACCCTTTTCAACGCACTGACCAAAACGGCCGCAGCGCAGGCGGCGAACTTTCCGTTCTGCACCATCGAACCCAATGTGGGCGAGGTGAACGTACCGGATGACCGGCTGGACAAATTGGCCGCCATCGCCGGGTCAAAAGAGATCATTCCGACCCGAATGACCTTTGTCGACATCGCCGGTCTGGTTAAGGGCGCGTCCAAAGGCGAAGGGTTGGGCAACCAGTTTCTGGCCAACATTCGCGAAGTTGATGCCATTGCCCATGTGCTGCGCTGCTTTGACGACGGTGACGTGACCCATGTCGAAGGCCGCGTGAACCCGGTTGAAGACGCCGAAGTCATCGAAACCGAATTGATGCTGGCCGATCTGGAAAGCATCGAAAAGCGCCTGCAAAACATCGTGCGCAAAGTGCGTGGGGGCGACAAGGAAGCCGTGCAGCAAGAACGTCTGATGCGGGCCGCCCAAGAGGCGCTGGAAGCGGGCCGCCCTGCCCGCACTGTCGATGTGGACGACGAAGACCGTAAAGCATGGGACATGTTGCAGCTTCTGACTACCAAGAAGATCCTGTATGTCTGCAACGTTGATGAAAGCGACGCCGCCACCGGCAACGCCTATTCGGAAGCCGTCGAAAAGATGGCTGCTGAACAAGGTGCGGCCTCGGTCGTCATTTCCGCCAAGATCGAAGAAGAGATCAGCCAGCTTGACGCTGATGACATGGAAATGTTTTTGGAAGAACTGGGCCTGAAAGAAGCGGGTCTGGATCGCCTGATCCGCGCAGGATACGAGCTTTTGCATCTGGAAACCTATTTCACCGTCGGCCCGAAAGAGGCCCGCGCCTGGACGATCCGCGAGGGCACACGGGCACCGCAGGCGGCAGGCGTCATCCACGGCGATTTCGAACGCGGCTTCATCCGGGCAGAAACCATCGCCTATGCGGACTACATCGCTTTGAATGGCGAAGCTGGCGCCAAGGAAGCGGGAAAAATGCGCGCCGAAGGTAAAACCTATCAGGTGAAAGACGGCGACGTTCTGCATTTCCTGTTCAACGCCTGACCCCAACAGCCGATGGAAAAGTGAAAAGCCGGGCCACCCCTAGCCCGGCTTTTCTGTTGAGCACGTGGGACAACGCACTCAGGGAGAGGTCTCGTTACCCGTCAAACCGCTTTGCTGTTTTTTGCAGACGAAGCGGACTGCCCCTTCATGTGGTTTGCGAAACCTATGATCGATACCACCAGGAAAAATACCTGGATGGTTAGCGCAGCGACGTTGAAATGAACCGTCAGGCTCAACGCCACAAAACTGGCTGCCGAAAACTGCAACGCGTAATAGCACGTTGCCTTGCTGGTCAGTATGTCGAACGCGATCAACATGTAGGTCGTGCAATAGATCGCTGCCCCCAGCAATCCGACCATTTCCCAACCATCTAATGAGCTAAAATGACTCATATCCCCGACCATCCAATCCAAAGTCTTAAAAAAATAATTTGGTTATCGAAAAGGCCTAATGAAAACTTGGCTGTAATCTGCAGAATGAATGATCTGCGGTGCCTGACCTGAGTTTAGGTTTCGCCATGCCGGGGCAAAAAATCAATGCCCCGACACGCGTATTGACGCTTAATTAACGCCGCCCAAACCCCACACTCACGCCAAGCGGAACGAAGCAGGAACTTTGCTGTGGGATGCTTTAAATGGGTGACTTTGAGTGGTGCGGGCGGTGGGAGTCGAACCCACACGGGCACAAGGCCCAACAGATTTTAAGTCTGGTATGTCTACCATTCCATCACGCCCGCACCGGGTGGGGTTAGCCCCGCCCTTTCCCTACCTCCTTAGAAAACCGGTGGCAATCGGTCAGATGAAATTGCGTGCTTTGCGATCAGGTCACGATGGTGGGTCCGTCATCTTTGATGGCCTGCATCACCACATGGGTCGAGCTTTGAGCCAGATGCGGCAAAGTCGAAATCGCCTCGCCCAGCACGCGTCGAAAATCACGCATGTCTTGCGTGCGCACCTTCAACAAGTAATCGAAATGAGCCGCGAGCAAATGGCATTCTTCGACTTCAGGGATGCGCGCGACATGTTTGTTGAAAGCAGTCAGAGCAGCCTCGCGAGTGTCAGACAGCTTCACCTCGACAAAGGCCACGTGATCACGCCCCAGCCGGATCGGATCAACATCGGCGCGGTAGCCGGTGATGACGCCTTCTGCCTCTAACCTGCGGACCCGCGCTTGGGTCGGTGATTTCGACAACCCAATCCGCTGTGCCAGATCAGTAATCGAGATACGCCCATCGCCAGACAAGACATCCAGAATCTTTCGATCAAACCGGTCAAGGTCGACTTGCTTTTCTTCCTTCATTTTACCCCTCAAATTGTTCATTTCGGCTGCAGATCAGCAAAAATCAGGAAAACTGATTTGTGAATTCGGCATATCATAGCAGAAACGCGAACACCAAGGGGATCCGCAAATGACCGATGCTCTACGCCAAAAAATCGACGCACTCGCCTATGCTGGCGAAGAACAACATATCCATGCGCTGGCCAAAGCGGCTGGGCTGTCCAATGAGGACCGCGCCCGTATCTCGGCCAGTGGTGCCGATCTTGTGCGCGCGATCCGTGCCTCTTCCGATCCGGGCATGATGGAGGTCTTTCTGGCTGAATACGGCTTGTCGACGGACGAAGGCATTGCGCTGATGTGTCTGGCCGAAGCCCTTCTGCGTGTGCCGGATGCCGAAACCATTGACGCGTTGATTGAGGACAAGATCGCCCCCAGTGACTGGGGCAAGCACCTTGGGCGCTCGTCTTCTTCGCTGGTGAACGCGTCTACCTGGGCGTTGCTCGTGACTGGCAAGGTGCTGGAAGACCGCGAGCCCGGCATTGCGGGCGCGCTGCGTGGAGCCGTGAAGCGGTTGGGCGAACCCGTCATCCGGACCGCCGTCGGTCGTGCAATGAAGGAAATGGGCAGCCAGTTCGTGCTGGGCGAAACCATTGGGTCCGCGATGAAGCGCGGGTCGAAAATGGAGGCCAAAGGCTTCACCTATTCCTATGACATGCTGGGCGAAGCCGCGCTGACCGATGATGACGCGCGCCGTTATCAGATGTCCTATGCCAAGGCGATCTCTGAAATCGCTGGCGCCTGCAAATCCAAAGACATCCGGGCCAACCCCGGCATCTCGGTGAAGCTTTCCGCGCTTTTCCCCCGCTATGAGCGTGCCCAGCGCGACCGGGTGATGGAAACACTGGTGCCGCGCGTATCCGCACTTGCCCACTTGGCGAAATCCGCCGGGATGGGGTTCAACATCGATGCCGAAGAAGCCGATCGACTGCAAATCTCGCTCGATGTTATCGAAGCCGTACTCAGCGAAAAATCTTTGGCCGGGTGGGACGGATTTGGCGTTGTCGTGCAGGCCTATGGCCACCGCGCTGGCACGGTCATTGACTGGCTGCATGCCTTGGCTGAGCGGCTGGACCGCAAGATCATGGTGCGCTTGGTGAAAGGCGCCTATTGGGACAGCGAAATCAAACGTGCACAGGTCGAAGGCTTGCCGGAGTTCCCTGTCTTCACCCGCAAAGTGGCAACCGATGTCAGCTATATCGCCAACGCGCGCAACCTGCTGTCGCGGACTGATCGTATCTATCCACAATTTGCGACCCACAATGCGCATACGGCAGCCGCCATTCTGGACATCGCAAAGACGTCCGGCGTGGATGCCCGTGGCTATGAATTCCAACGCCTGCACGGGATGGGGGAACGTCTGCACCAGATCATCATGGATGGAAACGGCACGCGGTGCCGGATTTATGCGCCCGTTGGCGCACATCGCGACCTGCTAGCCTATCTGGTGCGTCGCCTGCTGGAAAACGGGGCAAACAGCTCGTTCGTGAACCAAATTGTCGATGAAAGCGTTACACCAGAGGAGGTTGCCGCCTGCCCGTTTGATGCGCTGGACCACCCGGCGCCGCATGTTCCGACTGGACCCGAACTTTATGGCGACCGCAAGAACTCGATGGGGTTGGATCTAACATACGAGCCGCATCTGGACCAAATTGATGCGGCGCGCGATGTTTTTGGCAAAACCGAATTTACCGGCGCGCCGCTGATCTCGGCGAAACCCAAGGGCGGCAAGGTCGTGACCGTCAAGAACCCCGCCAATGGCAACGCAGTTGGCAAGATTACATGGGCCAGCGCCGAAGACGTCACGGCAGCTCTTGGTGCCGCAAAACGCTGGGACGCAGACGCCGCGAGGCGCGCGGATGTGCTGAACCGCGCCGCTGATCTTTACGAAGACAACCTTGGTATCTTCTTTGCTCTGCTCACCCGCGAGGCTGGAAAGACCTTACCGGACTGCATGGGGGAACTGCGCGAAGCCGTGGATTTCCTGCGTTATTACGCGTCCCGCATTCCACATCTGACCCGCGAGGCGCGTGGCGTGTTTACTTGTATCTCGCCATGGAACTTTCCTTTGGCGATTTTCACCGGCCAGATTGCCGGCGCACTTGCGGCTGGAAACGGCGTGCTGGCCAAGCCTGCCGAACAGACGGGGCTTATCGCCCATGCTGCGGTGAAATTGATGCACGAGGCCGGTGTGCCGCGTGATGTTTTGCAACTTTTGCCGGGCGACGGTGCCACTGTCGGTGCCGCCCTCACGTCGGATGCACGGATTGGTGGCGTCGCCTTCACCGGGTCGACCGAGACGGCGCTGATCATTCGACGTGCGATGGCCAAACACATGTCGCCGTCAGCACCCTTGATCGCTGAGACCGGCGGACTGAACGCAATGATCGTCGACAGCACGGCGTTGCCCGAGCAAGCCGTGCGCGACATCGTCGCGTCGAGCTTTCAATCAGCCGGCCAGCGTTGTTCGGCCCTGCGCTGTCTTTACGTGCAAGAGGACATCGCCGACAGCCTGACTGAGATGCTGATCGGCGCGATGGACGAACTTAACCCCGCGGATCCTTGGCAATTGTCTACCGACCTTGGACCGGTGATTGATGACGAAGCTTACCAAGGCATTCGCGCCTATGTGGACGCCGCTCGGGCCGACAAGCGGTTGGTGCACGAATTAACTGCACCAAACAGCGGGTATTTCATCGCGCCTGCCCTGATCCGCGTCGGTGGCATCAAAGAGATGGAGCGCGAGATCTTTGGGCCGGTGCTGCACATCGCGCGGTACAAGGCAGACAAGCTGGACAGTGTGATCGATGCGATCAATGCGACGGGCTATGGTCTGACCTTCGGGCTGCACACGCGCATTGATGACCGCGTTCAACACGTGGTCGAACGCATTCATGCGGGTAACGCCTATGTCAACCGCAACCAGATCGGCGCGATTGTAGGATCGCAACCCTTTGGCGGAGAGGGATTATCTGGCACCGGCCCTAAGGCGGGCGGGCCATCTTATATGGATCGTTTCTGCGACACGGGACCCGCGCCAATGTCCGCTACGGAGAGCGCGATTTCGATACTCAGCAAAGCAGAACTCGAACGCGCGGTCGCGTCAGCTTCCAAAGCGACAATGCTTGGCTCGGAGCGCTTGCCCGGCCCCACAGGTGAACTGAACCAACTGTCCATCCACCCGCGGGCACCGTTCTTGTGTCTTGGGCCAGGCAAGGTCGCAGCCGAACGGCAGAAGGCCGACATTGAAAAATTGGGCGGAAAAGCGGTTTTGTCGCCCGATCTGCCAGCCGAGCTGATTTCATCTGTCGGTGGAATAGGCGGCGCGGTCTTTTGGGGCGACAACGACATCTCCCGCACCATCGCGCAGGCGCTTTCTGCGCGTCCGGGAGCGATCCTGTCTTTGATCACCGGCGCGATCACCGCAGAGGCTGTCACCTATGAACGCCACCTTTGCGTGGACACCACGGCATCGGGTGGCAATGCGGAACTTTTGATGCTGTCGCAAGCGCCTGATCTTGCCGCTGAATAAGCACTGTGCTTGACCCGGTGCACGCCATCGGGTCAAGTCATCCCATGTTTCCTATTCGCGATCACAACCCATCCGAACGCACGCCCTATGTCACCTACGGGCTGATTGCGATAAACGCGATCGTTTTTCTTTTGATGTTGCCGCTTTATGGCAATGAAGAAGCGTTGGGCCGCATCTACGTGGAGTTTGGCGCCGTACCGATGCGGCTTATGAGCGGCGATGGCATCCTAACGGTGGTCACCTCAATGTTCCTGCATGGTGGCTTTATGCATTTCGCTGGCAACATGCTGTTTTTGTGGATCTTTGGTGACAACCTTGAAGATGTACTTGGTCATGTCCGGTTTGCCGTCTTTTATCTTCTGTCCGGTATCGGCGCTTTGGCGATGCAGATAATCGCAGACACCAGCAGCCTCGTCCCAATGGTCGGCGCATCAGGTGCGATCGCGGGCGTGATGGGCGGATACCTATTGTTGTTTCCGCGGGCGCGGGTCGACGTGCTTTTCATCATCATCGTGATCATCAAAGTGATCCCGTTCCCAGCTTGGCTCATGCTGATCATCTGGTTCGGATTGCAGGTCGTGAACGGAGCGCTGAGCCTGTCGCAAACAGGCGGCGGCGTGGCCTATTGGGCCCACGCGGGCGGCTTCATCACCGGTCTCCTGTTCGTGCTGCCAGTTTGGCAACGGCTTGGTGCAACGGCGTTTTGGACACGCACCCATGGGCATCCGGACCATCCGGATGCACAATATAAATTTGAGAAAAGTGGTATTCCGACCGTTCGCCGACGGAAGCAATAACGCACAGCTGGCGCAACGCACGCACCTGCTTTCGACCCACGAAAAGGTGGTTAACTTCCGACTGACTGATTGGCCACGACGCTACTGACCTTACTGGACAGCCCGGGAATATTCCCAGCGACAATAAACATACTCGCCATGCCCAGCATGACAATAGCAGCGGTCAACACGATCCAATCGACGGTTACAGCACCATCTTCGTCCGCGAGAAGCCCAAACATGCGGGCTGATATATCTTTTAACTTGTTCATACCGCTTTCTTGCCGAACAATCAGGCAGCATTGTGACCTCGAAACGGTATTTTGCAGCTCTGGCAGGAAATTAGTCGCCGCGAACGAGGCCCGAGAACTTCTCAAAGATCGCTTCGTTTGATGCGATGACCTCTCCATCCGACAGGATTGACCCTTCAGGATTGATCGGTGCAAGAAGGCCACCTGCCTCGCGAACGATAACTAGTCCGGCTGCGACGTCCCATGCGTTCAGGCGGCGTTCCCAGAACCCGTCATACCGTCCAGCCGCCACATAGGCGAGGTCAAGAGCAGCAGCACCAAAGCGGCGAACACCCGAACAACTGGGCAAGATCCGTGCAAGGTCTTGCAGCGTATCTGGAAGATCAGCGCGCCCGCCAAATGGAAGCCCCGTGGCAAACAGGCTTTCGATCATCCGCGACCGGCCCGAAACGCGCAGCCGGCTTTGGTTCAACCATGCGCCTGCGCCTTTTTCAGCAACGAACATTTCGTCTTTCGCGGCATCAAAAATCACACCGGCAACAATCTCGCCTTTATGCTCCAGAGCAATAGAAACCGCCCAATGTGGCAAACCGTGCAGGAAATTGGTCGTCCCATCCAGGGGATCGACGATCCAGCGACGGGTCGGATCTTTGCCCTCGGCCGCGTCGCTTTCTTCGGCCAGCCAGCCATAGTTGGGCCGTGCCTCCATCAAGATGTCTCGAATGATCTTTTCAGCGGCCAAATCAGCCTTCGATACGAAGTCGCCTGCGCCCTTCATCGACACTTGCAAGTTCTCGACTTCACGGAAGTCTTTCACAAGGCTGCGACCCGCCATCCGGGCGGCCTTGATCATCACATTCAGATTTGCACTGCCTTCCATGGGGCGCTCCTAACCTCTTAGACGGCGCGTATACGTGCCGACGCCTTGTTTGCCAAGCCCGATTAGTCGCGTCATGCACGCTGCAGTTTAACCGGTTCCGATCTGCACAAACGGATCATATGCGCCACATAAGGCACCATCGCATCTTCATCTCTGGTTGCTGCATACATGCGTTTGGCCAGCCCTTGTTCGGTCAACGGGCGGGTGATGTAATCAGGGTTGTTTTTTACGCTGCGCAAAACCCAATCAGGTAAAACTGCTACACCACGACCGGCGGCGACCAGCATCAGAATAACCTCGGTCATCTCGACCTGCCGCACCCCGCGCGGTTCGACCCGGTTGGGGGTCAGAAGAGCAGAAAAAACATCCGTCTTTGACCGTTCGACGGGATATGTCAGCAGCAATTCGTCCGCAAAATCTTCGGCCTCGATATAGTCGCGTTCTGACAATTTATGGTTGGCGGCAGCAACAAATCTTGGCTCGTAATCAAAGAGTGGCGAAAATGTAATGCCGGGCATATCGATGGGATCAGACGATATGACATAGTCCACTTCTTCGCGCCTTAGTGCCTCCAGCGCATCAAAGGATAGCCGTTGGCGGATGTCCAAATCCACATCGGGCCAGGCGTGGCGCAATTTATCCAGCACAGGAAACAACCAGTCAAAGCACGCGTGACACTCGATCGCGATATGCAGCCGACCGGACCGGCCAGACTTCAGTGCCCTAAATTCCTCTTCCAAACGAGATACTTCCGGCAGAATATGCTCAGCCAACCGCAAAAGCTTCATGCCGGCCGGGCTCAGGCGCATGGGCTTTGTGCGGCGATGAAACAGCTCCATCCCGACTTGTTCTTCAAGCCCTTTGATCTGGTGGCTCAGCGCCGATTGGGTGATGTGCAAAATATCGGCTGCCCGCGCCAGACTGCCGGCCTGTTCGATAGCCCGGATCGTGCGCAGATGGCGAAATTCCAAATACATGTACCAAACTCATGATCATTGTGAGAATTATGAATTTGTCTCACAAACCAAAAGCCGGCACAAGGGGTCAACAAACATCAAATCCGAATACCGAGGTCGCCATGAAAACCCCCAATATCTCGTTCGAGTTTTTTCCGCCCCAGTCGCTTGATGCGTCCTTCCGCCTGTGGGAGACGGTGCGCGAACTGGCGCCGCTGGATCCAAGCTTTGTATCGGTTACATATGGCGCAGGCGGCACGACTCGCGAACTGACCCATGACGCAGTGCAGACCATCCACAAACATTACGGCCTGAATGTCGCAGCCCACCTGACCTGTGTGGATGCCTCACGCGAAGATACGTTGGCCATCGCCAAAGACTACGCCAAAACCGGCGTGACCGATATTGTTGCGTTGCGTGGCGATCCGCCCAAGGGGGCTGCTGGCTTTGTGCCGCATGAAGACGGGTTTTCTTCATCTGTTGAACTGATCGAAGCCCTTGCTGAAACCGGCGACTTCAATATCCGTGTTGGCGCGTATCCAGACCCGCACCCCGAAAGCGCAGATCTGGACGCGAACGTCGCGTGGTTGAAACGCAAAGTTGATGCGGGCGCAAACTCTGCCATCACCCAGTTCTTCTTTGAAGACGATACGTTCTTCCGGTTCCGCGACAAATGCGAAAAAGCCGGGATCGACGTGCCGATCATCCCGGGCATCCTGCCGATTGAGAACTGGAAAGGCGTGCGCAAGTTTGCAGAACGCTGCGGCACGGAAATTCCCAACTGGCTGAACGATGCGTTCGAGAAGGCGGTTCGCGATGGTCGGGAAGATCTTCTGGCCACCGCGCTTTGCAGCGAATTGTGCACGGATCTGATTGATGGCGGCGTCGAGGACCTACATTTCTACACGCTGAACAACCCGGCTCTGACCCGTGATGTGGCGCGCGCCTTGGGCATCACCCCACGCGTAGTACTGCAAGACGTGGCATAAACCTGACGCGCCGGATCACAATCCGGCGCGTTGCACTGTTACGATGTCCAACAGGCCGTAGCCATTGAACCGCGTCACGGTCGCAAGGCTATAGGCCCCCATTCCCGAAAACAGAACATAGTCGTCTTCGGCCAGATCGGATGGCAAGGCCAGCGGGTCGGGCAGTTGGTCAATAGAATCGCAGGTTGGCCCGAAAACCACGCGGCGCGACACAGCGCCTGCGTGTTGGTCCCCATTTGACGTCACTGTTACGATACGGTCCGGCACACCGATCGACGGCGCTTCGGACAGCGCACCGTAAATTCCGTCATTCAGAAACACCGCGCCGTCCTCGCGAATGGACTTTACCCGCGTGGCCAGCGTGAATGCATCCGCGACCATCGCGCGGCCGGGTTCGCAAACCAGCGCCGGCGCATTCTGACCAAACGCCTTGATCACGGCATCGTGGATGGCCCCAAAAATCGCCTCCAGATCCGGCGCGACACCTCGATTGGCGGCAAAACCGCCCCCCACGTTCAGGCGCGACAGCGTAACGCCTGCCGCTTTCGCAACCTCGGCGCATGTTTCGATATACGTCGACCACGCCGAAGGAGCAGCGCATTGCGTGCCGGGATGGAACGTCATCGACGGGGTATACCCCGCTTCTTTCACCATGCGCAGTAAAGCGACTGCCTGCTCGGCATCCGCACCAAACTTCGCACCGAAATGATAGGCCGCGCCTTCGACAGACAGCCGCAAGCGCACGGCAACCTCGACGCCCGCTGGATCGACCTGCGCGCGCAATTTCTCAAACTCGTGCGGCGCGTCAATGGAATAGGACCGAACGCCAAGTTCAACCGCCTGGGCAATCTCATCGCGCGACCGAACGGGATTGTTATAGTGCATCACAACGTCGGGCGACACAGAGCGCAGCGCGTGCATTTCGGCCGGGCTGGCCACATCAAAAGCGCTGATCCCTGACGCAACAAGGTTTTCCAACACTACTTTGGAATCGTTGGCTTTTACAGCATAAGTCACCAGCCCATCGAAACCATCAATAAACCGTTGCGCGGTCGCCTGAAGCGCGGATGGCGCGAAATACAGCACCGGCTGTGTCGGTGTTTCGGTTCTCAAATGGGATAAGGCTGTTAGCCAGATCGAAGGTTGCCTGCTCATGTGCGCTTGCCTTTTAAAGTCTCTGTTTGCGGTCACCTTTTCAGAATCTGAATTCGCCCCGTCGATTTCCAGTGGCACTTCTGACAATATGTCGTGTAAATTCCGTCGAAACATCGAGGATACCGATCAAATGGATGACAAAGACCGCGAATTGCTTGCTCAGCTTGAAGGAAATGCGCGTTTGCCTGTGGCCACGCTTGCCCGTCGATTAGGGCTTGCGCGCTCGACCGTACAGGCCCGTATCGAACGGCTGGAGGAGAAAAAGATCATCGCCGGTTACGCCCTGCGACTGGGTGATGCCGCCCGCGGCGATCGGATCCGGGCCACCGTTCTGATCGTGATTGAGCCGCGGTCGACACCGGCAGTTTTGTCGCGACTGAAGACGCTGACGGCTGTCGAAACAGCGCATACAGCGTCAGGTCGGTTTGACATGATCTTGCAGCTTGCCGCCTCTTCGACGACCGAGCTGGATCAAACACTTGATGCCATTGGCGAAATCGACGGCGTGAAAAGTTCGGAAAGTCTGATCCACCTCTCGACGCGGATCAACCGACTAGGCTAGAACGTAGTCATTCTTTAACACATTTCGCCCAGCGAGGCCCCATGACGATAGCCACCATTCCTACCGCGCCCATTGAAGGACAAAAACCGGGCACTTCGGGTCTGCGCAAAAAAGTCGCCGTATTTGCCGAACCAGGCTATTTGGAAACGTATACGCAAGCGATCTTCAACGCGATCCAACCGAAGGGCGCGGTGTTGGTGCTGGGCGGTGACGGCCGGTATTTCAACCGCGATGCCATGGCAACTATTCTGCGTATCGCAGCAGCGAACGGAGTGGCGCGGGTTATCGTTGGACAGGGTGGCATTCTGTCGACACCTGCGGCCAGCCATCTGATCCGAACACGCAACGCTGATGGTGGGCTGATCCTGTCGGCCAGTCATAATCCCGGTGGGCCAGAGGGTGATTTCGGCCTGAAATACAACATTGCAAATGGTGGCCCCGCCCCCGAAAGCGTGACCGACACCATTGTAACCTGCGCCGAGCATATTGATCGCTACCATATTCTTAAGGCAAGCGCGCCAACGCTGGATACGCTGGGCGAGTCTTCCGTAGGCGACATGGTCATCGAGGTTGTCGACCCTGTCGCAGACTACGCGGCTTTGATGGAGGACCTGTTCGACTTCGATGCGCTCCGGCAGATGTTCGCAGGCGGGTTCACCCTGTGCTTTGACGCGATGCATGCGGTGACTGGGCCCTATGCCACGGAGATTTTGGAACGCCGACTTGGCGCTGCGTCCGGAAGCGTCATCAATGCCGTGCCAAGCGAAGATTTCGGAGGCGGGCACCCTGACCCCAACCCCGTCTGGGCCAAACGGCTTTACGATCTTATGCTTGGCTCGGATGCGCCGGATTTCGGGGCTGCATCCGACGGCGACGGTGATCGTAACATGATCATGGGCCACGGCATCTATGTTACCCCATCCGACAGCCTTGCCGTGCTTGCCGCAAATGCACATCTGGTACCCGGTTACAAATCCGGCATTTCAGGTGTTGCCCGGTCAATGCCCACGTCGGCCGCATCCGACCGGGTTGCCAAGAAACTTGGGGTCGAGGCTTTTCAAACGCCGACCGGTTGGAAGTTTTTCGGCAATCTTCTGGATGCTGGCCGAGCGACTTTGTGCGGGGAAGAAAGCGCGGGCACCGGATCAAACCATGTGCGCGAGAAAGACGGGCTTTGGGCGGTGCTGATGTGGCTGAACATACTGGCGGTCCGGAAGGTTGCTGTTGACGAGGTTCTGACAAGCCATTGGGCAGAGTTTGGGCGCGATTACTATTCTCGCCATGACTATGAGGGGATCACTGCGGATGGCGCGACGGCGCTCATGTCTGCGCTGAAAGCCGACCTGCCCTTATTACCGGGGCGGTCCTCCGACGGCATGACCGTAGCCAGCGCTGAAGACTTTTCCTATGCGGATCCGATCGACGGTTCGGTCAGCACGGGACAGGGCATTATCCTGACCTATAAAGGTGGCGCGCGGGCCGTCCTGCGGTTGTCCGGCACCGGGACAGAGGGCGCGACGCTCCGTGTTTATCTTGAGCAATACGCCGAGCCGAACCAAGCCCATGATCTGGATGCGCAGATCGCGCTTTTACAGGTTATCAACGCCACCACATCAATTGCACAAATCAAACATTTTACCGGCCGCGATGGCCCGGATGTGATCAGCTAGGGAAAAGAATCCCACTTTTTACTCCGATTGACCACAATTCTGTACGTGTTCAGTAGATTTTACGGCCATTTTAGTTGTTTTTGGGCGACTAAGGGCAGATTAATGAGGTGTTAATTGAATTCGGCTGCGCCCAAGCTGGGCCTTTTTGTTATAACTATAAAAACTGTCGAATAGAAACGTTTGGCCACCGCATATTGGGCGTTGCTAAACAATTCCTTGCTTGGTTCGACGGAAAAAAATGAGGGACAAATGAAATACTTTTCCGAGGATCGGGCATCAGATCGCTCACAACCCAGCTTTCAGTCTAAGGCGTTTCGGTTTTTAGCTGTCTCAGCATTGGCTATGGCGGCGCACCCTGTGCTTGCACAATCTGCATTGCCGACGATCGAAGAAATTCCGACATTTGATGACCTGGATCCAGCGGCAAGGTCCGAAGCTTACGCTGTTTCGGGGGACGGAACGGTCGTAGTTGGCGAAGCCTTTATCGCCGGCGGGTTTGCGCGTGCTTTTGCATTTTCAAGTGGGACTTTAACCAATCTCGACCCCGCGGCGCCTACGCCTTCGTTCAGCCGTGCAACCGATGTGAGTCAAGATGGATCCGTCATTTCTGGGATTCAACAAACTCTATCGGGCACCTCGGCATTTTATTGGACTCAAGCAACAGGCCTTGTCACTTTTTCCAATCCCCCTGGTGAACAATCCTTCGGAAATGCCGTCAGTGGCGATGGCACTAGTATTCTTGGCACACAGTTTGGTAGTTCAAACCCGGCGGCATTCGTTTGGACACGCGCGACGAACGCGGTCACTTACTTGTCTCCTCTGATCCCAGGCGGCTTCACGTTTGGCAACGACATAAGTAACGACGGCACCATCGTGGTTGGTGAAGCAAATACTGCTGCTGGGCCAGTGCATGCGTTTCGGGCTGTTGTTGGAAGTTCGACAACCGATCTCGGATCGCTCAATGGCGCCTCTGGAAATAGCACCGCGAATGGTGTCAGTGCCGACGGCTTAGTGGTCGTAGGACGATCTTCGACCAGCAGTTCGGGAACGCGCGCTTTCCGCTGGTCGCAAGGGACTGCGATGGTACAGCTTAATGCGCCCGATGAAGCCGATACCAGCATCTCGGAGGCGTTTGCAGCCAGCGCTGACGGTTCATATGTTGCAGGCTACGCCAGTTTTATCTCAACTGGAACTACGCGCGCACTTCGCTGGGACAGTACCGGCGCAGCAATTGATCTTGGTGATTTGACCAACGACAACAGCGGGATTTCCTATGCCAGAGGCATTAGCGACGACGGCACCATCGTCGTGGGCACTGCGACCAACGACGCAGGCGACACACGCGGCTTTATCTGGCGCGACGTAGTCGAAGAACCAGCTGGAACAATGCTGGATCACGTTAACACCTTGACCCAAGTCGCAAATAATGCTGCCGAGCAGGCGGCGGGCGCGCTTTATCTGGACAATCTGGTTCGGTTCACACTGGGCCAATCGCTTGAGCTGCCGGTTGACGGCGGTCAAGGCAGCAGAAGCAAGGCTGGTTTGGGGCGTCCTTATTCGCTGAAAGTCGCAGCAGGCGCTGCCAACAATCGCGATGGCAATGACACTGCCCTTCTGGGTCTAATGGCTGCCACGGCGTTGAATGACAATCTGTCGCTTGGCGGCTTTGTCGGGCTTGGCAATGATGACGACACCCTGACCGGGTTCGGCATTGACGGGACCTTCCGCAGCTTTGGCGTTTATCTGCAAGGTGGGCACCCCAGCACAGAAGGTCTGAACTGGAAACTGGCCACGGCGCGGACCGCGGCTGAGGTTGATATCACCCGGTCGACCGCCTTGGCAAACACCGAGCGCGGAACTGGCAGCACGGATATGAGCGCGCACGCAACCTCGATCGAGCTTGGCTACGGTATGCAACGTGGTGCGGCTCTGGTGACACCCTTCATGCGCGTGACACGGTCTTCGGTTCAGCGCGATGGCTACACCGAAACGGGCGCGGTAGCATTCCCCGTGACCTATGACGACTACGAGGTCAGCGCCACAATCGCCACCTTGGGAGCGGATGTGCGCATCCCTGTTTCTGATGCTGGCGTGGTGCGCCTGAATGCTGGCGTGGATTGGGATCTGTCGCGCTCGACCAACACCGTGTCCGGCACCAGCGCGATCCCCGGCATGACCACATTCGCCATTGCAGGCCCTGCGTTAGAGAACGAAAAGCGGTTGTTCGCAGAGGCACATTACACACACAGCCTTGGCAACGGCCGCAGCTATGATGTGGGACTGGGCGTCAACCAAACGGCCTATGCTGACAAACCATCGGTGATGGCGACGGTCGGCTATCAGATGGATTTCTGATACCACCCAAAATAAACTAAAGCGTTTCGCACGTTTCGCCAAAAACCGGTGTCGCAGGTTTTCTCGAAACGCTTTAAGAAGCGCCCGGGCCAACGCTCGGGCGTTGTCTTTCGGGACCGGGCTTCCCCTTTCCGTTCGTCTTGGGTAAACGGTGCTGAACTCATACGACTTGGGACAAAAACCATGGCCATGGACAAGACATTCGACGCGGCATCTGCCGAAGCACGCATCTACAAATCCTGGGAAGACGCGGGCGCGTTCAAAGCCGGTGCCAATGCAAAGCCGGGTGCGGACAGCTTCACCATTATGATCCCCCCGCCCAATGTCACAGGTGCGCTGCATGTGGGCCATGCGTTCAACAACACATTGCAGGACATTCTGGTGCGCTGGCACAGGATGCGCGGGTTTGACACGCTGTGGCAACCTGGTCAGGACCACGCGGGTATCGCCACGCAGTTGCAGGTCGAGAAGATGCTGGCAGAAACGCAGCAACCCGGCCGCCGTGAACTTGGCCGCGAAAAGTTTCTTGAGAAAGTGTGGGAGTGGAAGGGCAATTCCGGCTCGACCATCATCAACCAGCTGAAACGTCTGGGGTCGACCTGTGACTGGTCGCGCAACGCGTTTACCATGGCCGGAGCGCCAGGTGATCCGCGCACGGGACACGAGAACTCGGCCAACTTCCACGATGCCGTTCTGAAGGTCTTTGTCGACATGTACGACAAAGGGCTCATTTACCGCGGCAAGCGTCTGGTCAACTGGGACCCGCATTTTGAGACCGCGATTTCCGATCTTGAGGTCGAGAATATCGAGACCCCCGGCCATATGTGGCACTTCAAATACCCGCTGGCCGATGGCGCGACCTATACCTATGTCGAGAAAGACGAAGACGGGAATGTCACGCTCACGGAAGAGCGTGACTATATCTCGATCGCTACGACCCGCCCCGAAACCATGTTGGGCGACGGGGCCGTGGCCGTGCACCCGGATGACGCACGCTATGCGCCTATCGTCGGTAAGCTGTGCGAAATCCCCGTTGGCCCGAAAGAGCATCGCCGCCTGATCCCCATCATCACCGATGAATATCCGGATATGAATTTCGGCTCGGGTGCAGTGAAAATCACTGGCGCGCATGACTTTAACGATTATCAGGTCGCCAAGCGAGGTGGCATTCCGATGTATTCGCTGATGGACACGCGCGGCGCGATGCGGGCCGACGGCCTGCCCTATGCCGACGAGGCCGCCACCGCCCAGCGCATCGCAAACGGTGAAGAAGGTTTCGACGAGGCGAAGATCGCCGCGATGAACCTTGTGCCGGACGAATACCGCGGGCTGGACCGGTTTGACGCGCGCAAGCTGGTGGTCGATCAAATCACTGCCGAAGGTCTGGCCGTGATGATCACTCAGACCGTAGAGGTGGATGGTGAGGAAGTTACCGGCACCGTGCCTTACGTCGAAAACAAGCCGATCATGCAGCCCTTCGGCGACCGCTCCAAAGTGGTGATCGAGCCGATGTTGACCGACCAGTGGTTTGTCGACGCCGAGAAGATCGCCGGGCCGGCGCTGGACGCGGTCCGCAACGGCGACGTGAAGATCATGCCCGAAAGCGGCGAGAAGACCTTTTATCATTGGCTGGAGAACATCGAGCCGTGGTGTATTTCTCGCCAGCTGTGGTGGGGACATCAGGTGCCGGTTTGGTATGGTCTTGATCTGTCGGGCGACGATTTCAAAGACGACGAGGGCAACAACGCGCTTGATCTGGTCGAAATGGGGCGCCTGTTGCAACAACAGGATCTACTGCCAGGACATGAGCACAGCCATTGTGCGCATGATTTCGATTCGGTTGCTCCGAAATTCGATGAGGTTTTGGTCACATTGCCCGCGCCATTGAACCATGCCCGCGTCGTCGAGGTGGCAAATCGCGCTGACGCTATGCACATGCTGGCTGAAAGCCTTGCGGCTTATGAAACCACTCAGGATCCTGCAAAGTTGATCTATCCGGTCTGGCGTGACCCCGACGTTCTCGACACGTGGTTCTCGTCCGGCCTTTGGCCCTTCGGCACGTTGGGCTGGCCTCAGGACACGGATGAGCTGAACCGCTTCTTCCCCGGCGACGTGCTGATAACAGGTCAGGACATCCTGTTCTTCTGGGTCGCCCGGATGATGATGATGAGCCAAGCGGTGACGGGCAAGAACCCGTTCCACACGGTCTATCTGCACGGTCTTGTCCGTGACGAGAAGGGCAAGAAGATGTCCAAGACCACGGGTAATGTGATCGACCCGCTGGAGATCATCGACGAATACGGCGCAGATGCACTGCGGTTTACCAACACGGCTATGGCTTCGCTCGGTGGTGTGCTGAAACTGTCCCGCGACCGCATTGCGGGCTATCGCAACTTCGGCACCAAGCTGTGGAACGCTGCCCGTTTTGCTGAGATGAACGCGTGTAAACCCGTTGCTGGATTTGATCCCACAAGCCCGACCCAGACGGTGAACCGCTGGATCATCTCGGAAACCGCGAAAATCCGCGTTGAGGTCGACGAGGCGCTGACCTCCTATCGTTTCAACGACGCGGCCAACGGGCTTTATGCCTTTGTCTGGGGCAAAGTTTGCGACTGGTATGTCGAGTTCTCCAAGCCGCTCCTGAACTCGGATGACGAGGCTGTGCTGGCTGAAACGCGCGCGACCATGGCGTGGGTGATCGACCAATGCCTGATCATGCTGCACCCGATCATGCCCTTCATTACCGAAGAGTTGTGGGGCCAGATCGCGAGCCGTGACACGATGCTGATCCATGCCGAATGGCCTGGCTATGGCGACGAGTTGGCGGACGAGGACGCGGCGCGCGAAATGAACTGGGTGATTTCGCTGATCGAAAACATCAGATCAGCGCGCGCGCAAATGCACGTGCCCGCCGGACTGAAAGTCCCGCTGATCCTGCAAGAACTGGATGAGGCCGGGCGCATTGCCTGGACCAATAACGAGGTGATGATCAAGCGCATGGCGCGGATCGACAGTATGACCGAGATGGCGGACTTGCCAAAGGGCTGCATCACCATCGCAGTTGCTGGTGGCATCTTCGCCCTGCCCCTGGCCGATATCATCGACGTGGGGGAAGAGATTGCGCGGCTTGAAAAGACGCTGGGCAAACTGACCAAGGAAATCGGCGGGCTGCGCGGACGGTTGAAGAACCCGAAATTTGCTGAAAACGCGCCGCCCGAAGTGGTGGAAGAAGCGCAGGAAAACCTTGCAGCGCGCGCGGAAGAAGAAGCGACGCTAAAGACGGCTTTGGCGCGGCTTCAGGAAATCTGACGGTGTGAAAGAGGTGTATGGCTCACGTTGTGAGCCTGAGGGGCACCGCCCCTTTGAGGGAAACCAGAGGTTTCCCTCTACCCCGGGATATTTTTGGCCAGAAGAAACAGATCAGGGAATAAGGCGTTCCACCGCCCGCATCATACCCAATGACTTGTCATAGACGAGGGTTAAAACCCGTCGCATCGGCGGGGTTTTTGCCGCCTGAACCGCGATGTTTGGTAGGCGCGTGGCAGCACCTGCTGCAGCAGCGCTGGCGAGAAAAGTGCG
Organism: Aliiroseovarius sp. M344; assembly: GCF_025140835.1. Taxonomy (NCBI): domain Bacteria; kingdom Pseudomonadati; phylum Pseudomonadota; class Alphaproteobacteria; order Rhodobacterales; family Paracoccaceae; genus Aliiroseovarius; species Aliiroseovarius sp. M344. The sequence continues at coordinate 1,013,602 of NZ_CP081153.1, read as the reverse complement.
TCGGTTCATTTTGGGCATAAGATGCCCTCCACTCGTTAAGAACCATTCTTATGTAGATACTGCGCTGCGATTTTCAACCTTGTCGGCTGTGGTCTGCCCTGCTCTAACACCCGTATGACCAAGACATATGCCCGCCTGACACCGCTTGCCGACAGCCTTCCCGCAACCGTTCCGTTCGTTGGACCCGAGACACAAGAACGTGCGCATGGTCGCTTGTTCAAAGCCCGGCTGGGGGCAAATGAAAACACATTTGGGCCGTCCCCCCATGTCATCGACGCAATGGCGAAGGCCGGGCGCGATGTGTGGATGTATGGCGACCCTGAGAACCATGACCTGCGCACCGCGCTGGCTGCCCATTATGGGATAGATGTCGATAACATCATGGTTGGCGAAGGGATCGACGGGCTTCTTGGCTATCTGGTGCGTCTGCTGGTTGGACCGGGTGAGGCGGTGGTGACCTCGCAAGGCGGGTATCCCACGTTCAATTATCACGTGACGGGTTATGGGGGGCGGATTGAGGTCGTGCCCTATAAGGATGATCACGAGGATCCAGTCACGTTGATTGCCAAGGCGGCAGAGGTTAGCGCGAAGCTGGTCTATATCGCCAACCCGGACAACCCGATGGGTACATGGCATGACGCGGCCACGATGCAACGGATGATCGACCGCGTGCCTGAAGGTTGCCTTTTGGTTTTGGACGAGGCCTACGTCGAATTTGCGCCCGACGGTGCCGCGCCTGCGCTGAATGCCGACGATCCGCGTGTCATCCGTATGCGCACTTTTTCAAAGGCTTATGGGATGGCTGGTGCGCGGGTTGGTTATGCGATCGCAGAGGCGGGGTTGATCGCCGCCTTCCACAAGATCCGCAATCATTTCGGCATGTGCAGGATCAGCCAAGCCGGTGCTTTGGCGGCATTGCGGGATCAGGATCATCTGGCACGCACCATCGCCAGTGTTGCCGGGGCCAGGCAGCGTATTGACGATATCGCGCGGCAAAACGGTTTGACCACCCTGCCCTCTGCCACAAATTTCGTCGCGGTGGATTGTGGTCGCGATGGCACTTTCGCCAAGTCGGTGCTGGATGCCCTGATTGAACAGGACATCTTTGTGCGAATGCCATTTGCGACCCCGCAAAACCGGTGCATCCGCATTTCGGCCGGCCGACCAGAGGAGTTGGACGCCTTCGCAGCCGCATTGCCTGCCGCACTTGAAACGGCGCGCAGCTAAAGCGTTTCGAAATAAACCTGAGACAGGGTTCATTCAAAACGCCCTAAGCTTCGGAAATCACCAGAGCTGCGGCGTCCAGCGCGCCGGGTCCATGCGGTATTCCCAAGGCAATCAACCCAGATTGGATTGAGGACAGCGCCCCCATGACCATTGAGGCGTTCAAGTGCCCCATATGGCCCAAGCGGAAGAAGCCGTCGGCATCGGGGTCCTCGTCGGTGTTCATACCCAGCCCGATACCCAGTGTTATGCCTGCTTTTTCCTCGGTCCATCGTCGAAGCGCCGTACCATTCGGGGCGCCGATCCGTACCGATGTGACAGCACAGGACCGATGGGTGCGATCTGCCACATTGAGTTCCAGCGGACCTTCGCTGGCCCAAGCTTCAAACGCTGCCCAGACCACGCGGGCAAGTTGGGCATGGCGCGCCCAGACGGCTTCCATCCCGCCTTCCTCGGCGATCATGTCGAGCGACTCGCGAAGACCGTACAAGTGATGCGTTGGGGCGGTGCCACCGAAATACTGGTAGAACACTTTCGGGTTTGCGCGGTCAGTCCAGTCCCAATACCGTGACACGCGGGTCACTTTCGTGCGGGCTTGCGCTGCCTTTTCACTGAAGAACACAAACGCCACACCGGGCGGAACCATCAGACCCTTCTGTGACGCCGTGATCGCAACATCCACGCCCCACGCGTCCATTTCGAAACGGTCGCAGCCCATCGAAGCGATGCAATCGACCAACAGGAGCGCCGGGTGACCTGCGGCATCCAAGGCGGCCCGGACCGCTGCCACATCATTCCTGATCGAGGTCGAGGTGTCCACATGGGTCAGCAGGACAGCGCGGATGCTGTGGTCGGGGTCCGCCAGCAAGGCGGCTTCAACTCGCGCCGGAGCGACTGGCGCGCGCAGGCCGAAATCTTCAATCTGCACTTGTGCGCCTAGGGCTTCGGCCATTTCAGTCCAGCCATGCCCGAACCGCCCCGTGCAAAGCGACAGAACCTTTTCCCCGGGAGAGAGCACATTTGCAAGCGCTGCCTCCCACGCGCCATGCCCATTGGCGATATAGATCGCCACATTGTGTCGGGTCCGCGCGACCGTCCGCAAACTTTCGATCAAGTCCGGCATCATCTCGACCAACTCGCCTTCGTAGATGTTTGGGCCGGGCCTGTGCATTGCGCGCAGCACCCGGTCGGGCATCACAGATGGCCCCGGAATGGCGAGGTAAGGGCGTCCAAAGGAAAGCGTCATCGTGGTCTTCTTGTGTCTATATGTTTCCAAGCGGTACTGCGCGCCCGGCTGCCCGTCAACAGACGGCAGGTCGGGCCATGCTTGTCTGGACTTGACGGACAGGCTACACCGCCCTGAAACCGCCCGCAAAATTGCTGGGCCAGACACTCGGAGACACCATGTTTTCCAAGGCCTACGCCCGGATCAAACAGTGGGAACGCAGCTGGAAAAGCTCGTTTGGCACGGACATATCGACACCCGAGGGGCGGCGGGATGCGCGGCGTCACAACAACATCGTGGACCATGCGTTCCTGCGGCGCATTCTGCCCAACCGCTATCAACTGTCCGACGAGGCATGGCGATCAAATCAACCCGATCCGGTGCATTTTCCGGCCTTGGCGAAAATCGGAATCAAAAGCGTGATCAACTTGCGTGGGCCGGACAGGTTCTCATATTACCTGTTCGAAAAAGAGGCCTGTGCAGACTATGACATGTCTTTGCATGATCACGAGCTGTTCGCCCGCGTGCTTGGCAGCGCGCAGGATTATCTTGAGTTGCTTGACCTGATGGAGACAGTTGAAAAGCCGATGTTGATCCACTGCAAATCCGGGGCGGATCGCACCGGGATCGCGGCCGCTCTGTACCTGCTGGACCAAAAGGGGGCCAGCATCGACGAGGCGCGCGCGCAACTTTCGCTGAAATATGCGCATCAGCGCTGGTCAAAGGCGGGCATTCTGGATCATCTTCTGGAAGCATACGCCACCCATATTGAGACCGACCCACTGCCCGTTCGGGATTGGCTGGCAAACCACTATGATCCCGAGGCCATCACCGCCTCGTTCCTAGCCAAGCGGAGCAAAGGATGAGCGCGACGAAACACCCTGACATGATCCGCTGGATGTGGCGCAGTTACATGCGCGCCTATCGCTGGCCACTGATTGCAGCGGTGTTTTTGATGTTGCTGGAAGGGCTCGCGCTGGGTGGCCTGAGTTATATGATCAAACCGATGTTCGATGTGGCCTTTTCGTCGGGCAGCACGTCGTCAATTATCGCAGTCGCTTTGACGGTGGCTGGCATCTTCATCGTTCGCGCTGTCGCTGCCTTTGGTCATCGGGTCTTGATGGTGCATGTCGGACAACGCGTTGCCGCCAAACTGCAGTCGGACATGGTAGCGCATATGCTGACACTGGACAGCAACTTCTTTCGTGACAATTCACCCGGCACCCTGATCGAGCGTGTGCGCGGCGACGCGCAAGCCATTGCCACGATATGGGAGGTGGTTCTGGCCGCTGTCGCGCGCGATGTCGTATCGCTTTTGGCACTGTTGGGTGTGGCGCTGTCGATTGACTGGCTTTGGGTCGTGGTCGCGGTTGCTGCCGCCCCGATCCTGACCATACCGATGAGCATCCTGCAAAAACGGGTGCGCCGCACCACAACCGACAGCCGGTCGTCTGCCGCGCAGATCTCGACCCGTCTGGACGAGATTTTTCACGGCATCAACTCGATCAAACTTTCGGGCACTGAACGCCACGAACAGGGCCGTGTGGATCGCGAGATCGACCAGTTTGCCCGCACCCATTTGCAAAGCCAAGCCAATCAAGGCGGCATTGTTGCAATGGTCGACATCATCGCGGCCGTGGGGTTCTTTGGTGTGCTGGTTTACGGCGGCATCCAGATCAATTCAGGTGCCAAGACCGTTGGCGAATTCATGAGCTTCTTCACCGCGATGGCGCTGGTTTTTGACCCGTTGCGCAACCTCGGGAAAGTTTCAGGGGCCTGGCAGGCAGCACTTTCCAGCCTTGAGCGGATCAGAAGTGTGTTCAGTGAGCGCCCTTCAATCCTGTCACCCCCCAAGCCTGCAACGCTTCCCGGTATGGCCCGCAAAGCGAAGATCGAATTGAAAGATGTGGTTTTCTCTTATGGCGAAACACCCGTTCTGCGGGGTGCCAGTTTTACTGCAGAGGCCGGCAAAACAACGGCATTGGTCGGCGCATCCGGCGCTGGGAAAAGCACCGTTTTCAATCTTCTGACCCGTCTGGCGGACGCAAAATCAGGTAAGGTAACGATTGGCGCGGCAGACGTTACGCAGCTTCCGCTTGAAAAACTCCGTGGTCTTTTTTCGGTCGTCAGTCAAGAAGCGTTATTGTTTGACGAAACGCTGCGCGACAACATCCTCATGGGTCGCTCTGACATTGACGAAAAGAAGCTGAAGCACGCGCTGGATGTGGCGCATGTTTCCGATTTTCTGCTCCAGATGGAAAAAGGGTTGGATACCCCGGCCGGGCCACGCGGATCAAACCTGTCTGGCGGTCAACGTCAACGTGTCGCAATCGCCCGGGCCGTGTTGCGAGACGCGCCTTTTCTTCTGCTAGACGAAGCCACATCCGCACTGGATGCGAAGTCCGAAAAACTGGTGCAGCAGGCGCTGGACGAACTGTCGAAAGACCGCACAACGCTTGTCATTGCGCATCGCTTGGCCACCGTGCGAGACGCCGACAAGATCGTCGTAATGGATCAGGGCAAGGTGGTTGATCAGGGAAATCACGAGGAGTTGCTGGCCCGTGGCGGCATCTATGCACAGCTTTACAAATTGCAGTTTCAGGATGGCGGCAAACCAGCGGACGCCCGCTTAAAAGGCCGGCGGCGCAAGCGTAAAGTGTCGACAGTCGAACACGCCGAGCCTGCGCGCTGGTCTATCCGCGGGCTGTTTGCCGGAGGACTTCTGGGGCGCAAGCGTGGTTGACCTCTTTCGCTCTGATCCCGCGACCCTATATTGGTGCGGCGACAGGAGAACACCATGACAGCAGAACCAACGCGCACCGTGCTGCGCATCACAGGCACAGACCGCGACAGCTTTCTTCAGGGTCTTGTGACCAATGACATAAAAAAGTTGGCGAATGGCATCGTTTACGCGGCTCTTCTAACCCCGCAGGGCAAGTATCTTGCCGATTTCTTTCTTGTGCCGGATGAAGACGCGATCTTGTTGGACGTCGCGACCGCGCTTGCCGCACCGCTCGCCCAACGGCTGACCATGTATAAACTTCGGGCTGACGTACAGATCGCCGCAACCGACATTGCCCCTGTGCGGGGGCTGGGCCAAGCACCAGACGGAGCATTCGCCGACCCGCGGCACGATGCGCTGGGATGGCGCGCCTATGACGGTCGCGCGGGTCAGGACGGGGTCGATTGGGACGCCATCCGCGTTGCACACTGCATCCCGGAAACCGGGATAGAGCTGACCCCGGACTCCTATTTGCTCGAGGCTGGTTTTGAACGTCTGAACGGGGTTGATTTCCGCAAGGGCTGTTATGTCGGTCAAGAAGTGACAGCCCGCATGAAGCATAAAACCGACCTAAAGAAAGGTCTGAGTATGGTTCAGACAAACGGGAAAGCGCCGGTGGGCACGCCAATCACATCTGGCGGCAAACCGGTCGGCACAGTGTTTACCCAATCCGGAGATCAGGCCATCGCCTATCTGCGGTTCGACCGCGCGACCAAAGACATGCAGGCAGGCGACGCCAGTGTTTCTTGGCCGGGATAACGCGTGTCCGCCTCAGACGTGACGCCATTCGCCGCTGTCCAAACCATCCAGCGTCCAATCCCCGACGCCATAGCGGATCAAGCGCAGCGTCGGGTGCCCGATCGCGGCTGTCATCCGCCGCACCTGCCGGTTTTTGCCTTCACGGATCGTGAGTTCCAGCCAGCAATCCGGCACAGTTTTTCGAAACCGGACGGGCGGGTCACGGGTCCACAGCGCCTTGGGTTCATCGATACGACTTGCTTGCGCCGGGCGTGTCCGTCCGTCTTTCAGCGCGACACCCTCACGCAAGGCACGAAGTGCATTGTCATCAGGTATCCCTTCGACTTGAACCCAATAGGTTTTAGCCAACTTATGACTGGGATTGGCAATCCGCGCTTGTAACTTTCCGTCATCGGTCAACACCAGCAGCCCCTCGCTGTCGCGATCAAGCCGGCCTGCCGCATAGACACCGGGCACATTAATAAAGTCTGACAAAGTTTGACGCGGCGACCCGTCGGTCCCCTTGTCGGTAAACTGCGACAGAACGTTGAAGGGCTTATTGAACAGGATCGTGGTCAAGCTAGCCTCCAATGAAAAAGGGCAGAGCAATTGCCCTGCCCCATTCACCCTAGCGACGCGACGTCACGCGCGCTCGGAATATTCCATGGTTTCGGTGTTCACAATTATCGCCTCACCCTGCCCAACGAAAGGCGGCACGGAAATCCGCACGCCGTTGTCCAGAAGGGCGGGTTTGAAACTGTTGGCGGCCGTCTGGCCCTTTACCACCGGCTCGGTTTCTTCGATGGTGCAGGTCACTTTTTGGGGCAAAGTCGCGTTCAACGCTTCGGTGTCATAGAACTCGACCACGATGGTCATACCGTCTTGCAAGAACGGGCGACGGTCGCCAAGCAGGTCCGCCGGTATCTGGTTCTGCTCATAGGTTTCCGTGTCCATGAAGATCAGCATCCCGTCGTCTTCATACAGAAATTGCTGGTCTTTTTGCTCAAGGCGCACACGCTCGACCTTATCGGCGGACCGGAACCGCTCGTTGAGCTTCGAGCCATTGCGCAGGTTCTTCATCTCGACCTGCGCAAAGGCGCCACCCTTGCCGGGCTTTACGTGATCGACTTTCACAGCGGCCCACAGGCCATCATTATGCTCCAGTACGTTTCCGGGGCGAATTTCGTTACCGTTGATTTTGGGCATGCCTAAACCTTCGCAAAAGGTTGAACTCTGTTGGGCTGCACCTATATCTTGACGATCCGGCGCAGGCAAGGTGACGTATTTAGCTTGTCTAGTGCTTAAGGTATGCACTATACGCATAACAGACATGCGCTAGCGGGGATACCGAATCGCATAGAAAAAGACATATTGTCTGCTACTCCGACGAGCGCAAGAGCAGAATAAAAAAAGGACCACCATGCTGGACTCCGTAGACGGTACCGCTTTCAACAACGAACAAGGCAATCGCGCGCGCAAACTTTTTGCAGCCGTGGTGCTGGCCGCGTTGGATGACGCGATCGCTGATGACAAAAAATACGGCAATGGCCCCGACCAGATTGCACGCTGGGCGCGTTCGCGTGACGGACGCGAAGTTTTGAGCTGTGCTGGCATTGACCCGAACGAACGTGTCGTGAAGGGTTTGATGGAGTTTGTTTCCAAAGGTATCCGTACCTCGGTTGCGCTGAGCCGCGAGGAAAGCGAACGCCGCAACGCCGCGCAGGCCGAAGCTGCATAAACAGGCAAGGCCTGTGGATTTCTGAAAGTCGCGCCCCCCTGCGGGCGCGTTTTTCGTTTGCGGGGCTGGTAAAGTCGGTTCGGGGCTGGGCAGCCTTCGGAAAAGACCCTATGCAACCGTTATGACCAAAGCGATTATGATACAGGGCGCGGGCTCGAATGTGGGAAAGTCCCTGCTGGTTGCAGGGATCGCGCGCGCCTGTGTTGCGCGCGGATTAAACGTCGCACCATTCAAGCCGCAAAACATGTCAAACAATGCCGCAGTCACCGTGGATGGGGGCGAAATCGGGCGGGCACAAGCGCTTCAGGCGCGCGCCTGCGGTTTGGACCCGGTGGTCGACATGAACCCGGTGCTGTTGAAACCCGAAACCGACACTGGTGCACAGGTGATTGTTCAGGGGCAGCGCTTTGCGACAATGAAAGCCCGAGACTACGGCAAGGCCAAAGCAGATTTGATGCCACGTGTTTTGGAGAGCTTTCACCGATTGAAAAAGGGGCGCGATCTGGTCATCGTGGAAGGTGCCGGAAGCCCCGCCGAGATCAACCTGCGGGCGGGCGACATTGCCAATATGGGCTTTGCCGAAGCTGCAGACCTGCCTGTCTTGCTGGCGGGCGACATTGATCGTGGCGGCGTCATTGCCCAACTGGTCGGCACCCATGCCGTGCTGCCTGCGGATGATCGAAACCGGATCAAAGCCTTTCTTGTGAACAAATTTCGCGGCGACCCCACCCTTTTTGCCGATGGCGCGTCCGAGATCGCGGCGCGAACCGGATGGCACGATCTGGGCACATTGCCCTGGTTTAGCGACGCCTGGCGTCTGCCCGCCGAAGATGTCATGGACATCGCTAGCCGCGCCGGTGGGGCATTCAAGATTGCCGTGCCACGCTTGAACCGGATCGCCAATTTTGACGATCTGGACCCTTTGGTGAACGAACCTGACGTGACGGTCGAAATCATCGAACCCGGCCGCGCTTTGCCCGGCGACGCGCATCTGGTTCTTATTCCCGGCTCTAAATCCACAATCGCTGATCTGGCGGATTTCCGTGCACAAGGTTGGGACGTTGATCTTGCCGCCCACCTCAGGCGCGGTGGGCATGTGCTTGGCATTTGCGGTGGTTATCAGATGTTGGGGCAAGAGATCATAGATCAAGACGGGATCGAGGGTACGCCAGGTCGTGTGATGGGGTTGGGACACCTGAACATCACAACCTATCTTGAACCCAAGAAGACGCTGGCAATGACCCAAGCCATTCATTTGGCTTCGGGAAAGCGCTTATCCGGCTATGAAATTCATCTGGGCCAAAGCACCGGCCCCGATACATCGCGCGCATGGCTATCCGTGGATGGCCGACCGGAAGGCGCAGCCAGTGCAGATGGTCGCGTTTTGGGGTGTTATTTGCATGGCCTGTTCTCAGCCGACGGCTTCAGGCAGGTCTATCTTGAACAGTTGGGTGGGCAGGCTGGCGTGACCGGGTTTGAAGCCCGTATAGACGATACACTGGAGGCTTTGGCGCAACACGTCGAAAACCATCTGGACCTAGACCGGTTCCTGGACTTGGCCCAATAGCGGCTGGATTTCTACTCCAACCCTTTCAAGGTCAGGGCGCGCTCAATCTCGCGCCGAACAAAGCGGCGGATGGATTGGGTAATCTTCTCGCCCACTTCGCCTTGCAGCTCTTCGCGCACTAGACGGGCTACCATCGCCTGAACAACTTCTTCGTCGATAATATCAGTGTCGTCACCGACAATCTCGACGTCGCCGGCATGCGCGTCAGGCACGAGCGGTGCTGAGTGGTTTTGCCGTAGTTCGGTAGGTGGCTGGCGTTCTGCGTCCGTTGCATCTTTCACAGCGACAAAAGGAGCTTCCGGCGCATCTTCGCCCTTGGGCCAGTCACGCGTTTCGGTATCGGTAATGCCCTCGTCACTGTCAGTCCGCAGGCGCGCGGCGTGAAACATCAATACGTCGGACTGAGCAGTCTCGTCGCCTTCATCTGCCTCCCATGCGTCGGGTTTTTGGTTGGCCGAATATTCAAACTCCGCGAACCGCCCTGTCAGAGTTGCGGCATCTTGTTCAGCTTCCGGCGTAAGGGGCGGCAGCTCTTCCGCATCCTCAACGGGCGTTTTGGAATAGCCGCGATGTGAGAAGACTGGGATCGGGTGGTCGTCTGTGCTTGAGCGAGGCGTCTCAGCCGCTGCCTGCAGGCGCTCCGCTTCCTGCGGCTTTTCCTCGCGGGTGTTTGGTTTCGCAGCCTCGTCAACATGGCGACTTCGGGTGCCAGCGCCAATTACCGGATCTTCCAGTTCCAAAACCCGATCGCTTTGGGGCGCCGGAGAGGAGGGTTTGCTGTTGCTTTCGTCATGGACACGGAAAGCCGGGGTCAAAACCAGCTTTTCGGTTTTTGTCGAAGCTTCTTGCCCTTCAGAAGCTTTGCTTTCAGAGATCAGCCGACGAATCGACGAAAGGACATCTTCGATCTCGGCATTTGAAACCGGGTCAGACATGCAATAACACCTGCAAAATTGTTCCTTGGACCGGTCTAGCCGGCCTTCATTACAAGAACTCTACCGAATGCAACGCGTTCGCACAACTGAACGAACTGTTTCAATTTTTGCCAAGAGCTTCCAATAAGCTGTCCAACCGCTTGCCCTGTGGGCTGACGCGGTGCACCGGAGCCGACTTTACAGTGTTGAAATAAGCCTCGGGATCATAGGTCACGACGCCAAGTTTCAGATGCTCGGCCGTCAGCAACCCCATCGACGACAACAGGGAATATGCAGCAAGGTACTGATTGGATTGGGCCGTAATGCGGCTGGCTTCTGCGTTCAGAAGCTCCTGTTCGGCATTCAAAACGTCCAATGTTGTGCGCGAGCCCAGCGATGCTTCTTCGCGAGCACCACGAAGCGCCACGCGGCTTGCCCGGATCTGCCGCTCGGTCGCCTCAAGCGACGCTGCGGCGATGGCCAGTTGCGCCCAGGCGTTCGCAACGCCCTGATCCACTGCCAGCCGTGTTTGATGCAGTCCCGCACGGGCCGCTTCGGTATTTGCCACGGCTTTCCGATATTCGGCCGACAATTTTCCACCCGAATAGATCGTGCCTTGAACCGCCACGCCAACGTTGTTCGAGAAGAAATCCGTCCCGCCCGCGTCTTGCCATTTTGTCTGCGCGCTTCCGACCAACGCCGGTTTCATCGCCGCCATCGAAATCTCGATGGCCAGATCAGCCGCTGCCACGTTGTGTTGCGCTGCAAGAATATCGGGGTGACGTTGCCGGGCAATGCCTTGCGCTGCATCTAATGTTTTAGCCGTCATGGGCAAAGCCGGTGGCGCCGAGAGCGAACCGGGCAGTTTGCCAGTCGCAGCGCGATATTCTTCTCGCGCAATCGCTAGATTGCCGCGTGCGGACGCCTCGCTCGCACGGGCAGCCGCCAGCCGGGCCTGTGACAAAGCGACGTCCGTTTGGGTCACCTCGCCAACCTCAAAGCGATCATTTGCAGCCCGCAGTTCCTGCGTCAGCACCCGGACCGAATTTCCCTGAAGCTGTGCGTTTTCAACGGCGGAACGGACGTCAACATAGGCTTTGACAGCCCGCAACAAAATCTGTTGCTCGACACTGGTCAAACCGTCGCGTGTCGCCAGCACGATCTCTTTCTGCGCGGCGATCGCAGCTTTGCCGCGGCCGAAATTGAAGATCAGAAACTCGGCCGTCAATTGAGCCGACGTGCCCCAGAAAGAGTTTCCGGAAACGCTAGCATTGGGGTCCGTCCACCCGTGCTGAATGGCATAGCTAAGCGTGGGTCGCAAAGCGGCTTGTGCAATCGCAACATCTTCGTCAGCGGCGCGCAGAAGGGCTTGGTTTTGCGCAAGCAATCCGCTGTGTTTGTAGGCAGCAGCCATCGCGTCGGACAAGGTTTCGCCAAAGGCCATTGGCACCGATGCGACAGAAACACCGATTGCCAGTACAAAGCTGGCCCATTTTTTCCCAAACCGTTTGGTCATCTCGCCACCTTATTAACCTCACATGCGGTGTGGCCCAGCACAGACCAACCTAGCATCGCATTATAGAACGAATTTCCGAGGCGTCTGGAATCCGTCGATCACAGGAGCGCCTGCGCTGAAGCTATGGCGCCAAACGACGTTACCGTCGATCTTGTAGCCCACTTTAACGGTGCCCAGCATACCTTCAGCGAAGATGCCACAGATACGCCCGCCATCTTTGAGTTGCTCGGTGATCGCCGAAGGCACAACTTCAACCGCGCCTTGGATCAAAATCACGTCATAGGGGCCGTTCTTGGCGTTTCCTTCCACCAGCGAACCAGCAATGACAGCGACATTGTCTGCGCCATGTTCCGACAGGTTGGCTTGGGCATCCGCCGCCATTGCTTCATCTTCTTCAACCGCAACAACGAAATCCGCCAAGCGTGCAATAACGGCAGAGCTGTAACCAAGCCCACATCCCAGATCGAGCACCATTTCGTCACGCTGAATATCGACCGCATCCAGCATCTTGGCCAACGTACGCGGCTCAAGAACCACCCGACCGCCTTCAAGTGCGATATTCTCGCCCATATAGGCTGCTTCACGTTTCCCATCAGGTACATAGTCTTCGCGCGGGACGGAAAGCATAGCGTCGATAATTGGGAACTTGGTCACATCAGACGGGCGGACTTGTGTGTCCACCATCATCGTGCGGCGCATGGCAAAGTCGGTCATGTTTAGCCTATCTATTCAGAGCGTCTGGCTTCTCTTGCCATAGTTAGCCAGACGCGGCAATCCCGCAAGGCCCGATCCGGATAATGCGTCGCAGTCCGCCGAAAGCTGACCGAGCCCATAGTTTTGCATCCACACTGCAGTTCCGGGCTGGACATGCCCCCAGAATAGGCGCTAGAGAACCCCAACACCACGGATGGCGAGTTGGCGGAGTGGTGACGCAGCGGATTGCAAATCCGTGTACACCGGTTCGATTCCGGTACTCGCCTCCAATCGTGCTATAAGCTGTCCCACTGATCGGTCTGACTTGAAAACGCACCGACATGGCCAATCCAATGCATGCGCATGCCAACTTAGATGCTGACTTTTTCAGTGAAGGGACGTGTAGGCGCCAATGTTAAATGAGCCAATGCGTTTTCCATCGGTCACCTGATGATGAAGGATGCCGGTTTCAGCCAAGCGGTGCGAGCTGGGCCATTAGCAGGCATCGGTAGGACCGCGGCGAAAGGCGATGTGTATCCGCCTTTCTGTTAGGTTTCTTCCGCATGCCATTCTAAGCCGGTGTTTGCGACACCGGCATGCCCATGGAAATTTAACGCGCAAAGCACTACCTCTATACTCTGACACAAAGACAGAGGGGTATCTGACTTGAAGACTTACCAAAAAACCGCAGACGCCATCGCCAAACTGTCGCCTGAACAATACCATGTGACGCAGGAAAACGGCACCGAGCGGCCCGGAAGTGGCGAATATCTGGGGAACAAGGAGCCGGGCATCTATGTGGATATCGTCACGGGCGAACCCTTGTTTGCGTCAACGGAGAAATACGAAAGCGGTTGCGGATGGCCCAGTTTCACCAAGCCGATCGAACCCGCGCATGTGACGGAGTTGCGCGACGCGACGCTGGGCATGGTGCGGACCGAGGTACGTTCGGCGCATGGCGACAGCCATTTGGGTCACGTGTTCCCAGATGGCCCGAAAGACCGGGGCGGTCTGCGCTACTGTATCAACTCAGCCGCGCTTCGTTTTGTGCATCGTGATGACATGCAGGCCGAGGGCTATGGCGACTATATCAATCAAGTGGAGGATATTTGATGGCAGAACAACGCGCAGTCTTTGCTGGTGGGTGTTTTTGGGGCATGCAGGATTTGATCCGCAAGTTGCCCGGCGTCACCTCGACCCGTGTGGGATATACCGGCGGTGACGTGCCAAACGCGACCTATCGCAACCATGGCACCCATGCTGAAGGGATCGAGATCTTGTTCGACCCGGACCGGATCACCTATCGTCGGCTTTTGGAGTTCTTCTTCCAAATCCACGACCCCACCACGCCCATGCGGCAAGGCAACGACCGGGGCAGCTCGTATCGGTCCGCCATCTATTACGTGGATGACGTGCAGAAGGCCGACGCCCTGACCACCATCGCCGATGTCGACGCCTCTGGCTTGTGGCCCGGCAAGGTTGTGACCGAAGTCGAACCTGTCGGCGATTTCTGGGAAGCAGAGCCGGAGCATCAGGATTATCTGGAGCGTATTCCCCACGGCTATACGTGCCATTTCGTGCGTCCTGACTGGGTGCTGCCCAAGCGTGACGCAGCAGAATAACGACCAAGCCAGCCCGCAACCTTTTGATCTGCGGGCTGGTTTTAACACCTAACTTGCCGTCGGGCCGCAGCGAAAGACCTTGCCGCCCTTGCCCGCATGTCGTTATCTGCTCAACGATCATGTTTGCCTCACGCGCCCTCTCCTTTTCCGCTTCGCTTATCTGCGCGGTCTTTGCAGCTTTCATAAGCGCGGCGGCTGTCTGGGCCGATGATATCACCGTGTTTGCTGCTGCGAGCCTAAAGGACACTTTGGATGAGGTTGCGCTGAACTACGAGGACCAAACTGGCAGCACAGTGAACTTGTCTTATGCCGGGTCATCTGTGCTTGCGCGTCAGATATCACTTGGTGCGCCTGCGGACGTTTTCCTTTCGGCCAACACGGACTGGATGGATGTGCTTGAGCAAAGCGGCCACATCCTGCCCGGTTCGCGAGTTGATCTTTTGGGCAATACACTGGTCCTGATTGCGCCCGCTGACGCGACCGCGCCCTCTGCCAATGAGTTAGCAGACCTAGCGGGATATCTCGACGGTCGGCGGCTGGCCATGGGACTGGTCGAGGCGGTGCCTGCCGGCATCTATGGGAAAGCGGCGCTTGAAGCCTTGGGCCAATGGGACGCCATCGCCCCGCTGGTCGCGCAAACTGACAATGTACGTGCGGCGTTGGCATTGGTGGCGCTTGGACAGACGCCCCTGGGCATTGTCTATGGCAGTGATGCGCAGGCCGAACCGAAAGTGCAGATTGTCATGAGTTTTCCAGCCGACAGCCACCCTGCCATTCGGTATCCTGCGGCCATCGTCGCAGGTAAAAACCAAGATGCAGCCCGCGCGTTTCTGGACTGGCTGCAGCGATCGGCGGTGTTGTCTGTTTTCCAAAACCACGGCTTCACCACGTTGGAGGGGTCATGACCAGTTGGCTTGGTCCGCAGGAATGGCAGGCCGTCGTGCTGTCGCTGAAGGTCGCCTTCTGGGCGACGGTGCTTTCCCTGCCCTTTGCCATTTTTGTCTCTCACGCGTTGGCGCGGTGGGATTTTCCCGGCAAGCAGGTTGCAAACGGCTTGGTTCACCTGCCGTTGATTTTGCCTCCAGTCGTCACCGGCTATCTTTTGTTGCTGATTTTCGGTGTCACCGGACCCGGTGGCCGGGTGCTTGATGCGTTGGGGCTGAGCATTGCCTTCCAGTGGACGGGCGCGGCGCTGGCGGCCGCAATCATGGGATTCCCGCTGATGGTCCGCGCCATCCGCCTGTCGATCGAGGCGGTTGATCAACGGTTGGAAGAGGCCGCCGCAACCCTTGGGGCCAGCCGGTTGCGGGTCTTTTTGACAGTCACGCTACCGCTCGCGCTGCCCGGGGTGCTGACCGGTACGATCCTTGGCTTTGCCAAAGCGATGGGGGAATTTGGCGCAACGATCACCTTTGTGTCGAACATTCCCGGTCAGACACAAACCTTGCCCTCGGCAATTTATAGTTTTTTGCAAGTGCCCGGTGGTGAAACAGCAGCACTACGGCTGGTTGTCGTCTCGATCATCATTGCGATGGCGGCGCTGATCCTGTCCGAGGTCTTTGCCCGCCGCCTTGCCAACCGGATGGAGGGCGCATGATCCCCCACGCCCTGTCCGTCCATCTGCGTCAGACCATGGATAGCTTCGCGCTGTCAGTGGATTTCGACGCGCCCGCCGGTCTGACCGTGCTGTTCGGCGCATCGGGTTCGGGCAAAACATCCGTGATTGATGCGGTTGCCGGGCTGAGCCGCGCCGCAACTGGGCGCATCGCCGTCGGGGATCAGGTACTGATGGACAGCGCGCAAAACCTGCACCTGCCCGCACACAAACGGCAACTCGGGTACATCTTTCAGGATGCCCGCCTGTTTCCGCACATGAGCGTCGCGCGCAACCTCGATTACGCCCGGTGGGTGACAGGACAGGCTAAAGACCAGCCCGCCTTTGATCGCGTGGTCGAAATGTTGGGCATTGGCCCGCTTATGTCGCGTCGTCCTGCCCGGCTGTCTGGCGGGGAAACGCAGCGTGTCGCAATTGGACGCGCCCTGTTGGCGCGCCCAAAGCTGATCTTGGCAGACGAGCCGCTGGCGGCGCTGGATGATGCCCGCAAAGACGAAATCCTTCCGTATTTCGAGCGTTTGCGCGACGAAAGCGATGTCCCGATCCTTTATGTCACCCATGCGGCGACCGAGGTGGCGCGGCTGGCTACCACGGTTGTGGCACTGGACGCGGGCAAGGTGGTCCGGCAAGGAACGGCCGCCGAGGTTCTGGGCGATCCCAGCTTTACCCCCGGCCGCGTGCGTGACATCGGCGCCGTGATTGAAGCGCGGGTTTCAACCCATCACCCGGACGGGCTGACCGAGCTGGACGCCGGCGGGCTGCCTTTGCTTTTGCCACATGTCGACCGATCTGTTGGCGACAAGCTGCGCCTGCGCATCGCCGCGCAAGACGTGATCCTGTCCAAGACGCGGCCTGAGGGATTATCAGCACTGAACATTCTACCGGGTACAATTGCAGACATCCGGCGAGGCGACGGTCCGGGCGCAGTCGTTTCACTTGATACGGCGGCAGGGCGTGTGCTGGCGCGCGTGACGAAACGCTCTGTGCTGGGGTTGGAACTGCGACAGGGCACCGCTGTCTTCGCGGTGGTCAAATCCGTTGCTGTCGCGCCGGGCGATGTCGGTGGAGCATCCCGCTAGAGCTTATCGCGCAGAGAGAACCAGAACATCGCAGCGACCAGCAACGGCCAACGCATTGCGACACCACCGGGAAAGCGCGGCGTCGGCACGGACGCCATAAGGTCAAACCGTTCCGCCTGCCCGGTAATTGCTTCTGCCGCCATCTTGCCGCCGAGCGTGGCCATTGCCACCCCATGACCGGAATAGCCAGACGCCGACAGTACATTGCCTTGAAGGCGGGCGAAGTGTGGCATGCGATTGAGGGTGATGCCCAAAGTACCGCCCCACGCATAGTCGATCTTGGTGTCTTTGAGTTGCGGGTAGATTTCCAACATTGGTTTCGACACCAGTTTCACAATGTCTTTGGGAAAGCGGTAGCCGTAGCTCTCTGCCCCGCCAAACAGCATCCTGTTATCTTCCGACAGTCGGAAATAGTTGATCACAAATTTGCTGTCGGCCACCGCATGACCGTCGCGGATCAACGACTTCGCAAAGCTTTCATCAAGCGGCTCAGTCGCAAGGATGTAATTGTTGATCGGCATAACCCGTGCAGCCACGCTGCCTTCGACATTGCCGAGATACCCGTTGCAGGCCCACAGCACATGCCCCGCAGTAATGCGCGACGTATCGGTTTTCACAACAACTTTCGCGCCATCTGTCACGCTGGTGACGCGGCTTGTCTCGAATATCCGCGCACCCGCAGCCACTGCAGCGCGCGCCATACCAAAGGCCAGCCGAAGCGGATGCGTATGCCCCCCGCCTATGTCCAGCGAGCCGCCGTGATAGGCTGGCGACCCGCACAAACTGCGCATCTCGTCGCGATCCACGGTGCGGATCAGATCATATAGATAGTCTTCGTTCAGCTTGCGGACATAAGCGTGGTCTTCGGGCACGTAACGGGGCCGGTGCATGGCGTGCAGGATACCGTCGGTGAACCCGGCTTCTGGCGCATGTTTGGCCACGATATCGCGCACCAACTGAACACTTTCCAAAGCCATGTGCCACAGCTTGCGGGCGTCATCGCGCCCAACCATCTTTTCCAGCGCGTCCTGATCAAGGCGTTGCCCAATGCCCACCTGCCCGCCATTGCGGCCAGAGGCACCGAAACCCACGCGCTGTGCCTCTAACAACACGACATCATAACCGCGCTCGGCCAGATGCAGAGCCGCAGAAAGGCCCGTGAACCCGCCACCGACAATGCAAACGTCGCATGTCAGATCGCCCGACGCCGCCGGATAAGGTCCAGGTGCATCAGCTGTGGCGGCATACCATGATTGCGGGTGTTTCCCGTGCCGGTCATTGGCGGTCAAAAGATCCATCAAACCCTCGTGGAAAAGGCCGGGATCGACCCGGCCCACCCTAGTTTAGCCTGCAACCAGCAGACCTTTTTCCTTCACGATCTCATACGCCTCATCCAGCGACTTGCGGGCGCGTTCGATAAAGATGTCAATCTCGGCTTTGGTGATCACCAACGGGGGCGAGATGATCATTCGGTCGCCCGAATGGCGCATGACCAGATTATTCGCAAAGCACCGCTCGCGGGTGATGTAGCCTACAGTGCCGGCGTCCGCCGCAAAGGGTGCACGCTTGGACTTGTCTGGCGTCAGCGCCAGCGACCCCATCATACCGACGAGCTTGGTTTCCCCGACCAAAGGATGATCAGCCAGCGAATGCCATTTCTCGGCCAGATAAGGCGCAGTTTCGTTGCGAACGCTGTCAATAATGCCTTCTTCTTCCAGAATGCGCAGGTTTTCCAAGGCCAAGGCACAGGCGACGGGGTGGCCTGAATAGGTATAGCCGTGATTGAATTCGGTCGCGGCAATCACTTCGGCAATCTTGTCGGATACGATTGACGCACCAATCGGGACGTAACCAGAGCTCAGACCCTTTGCGACGGTCATGATGTCAGGCTGGATATTCAGCGTCTGGCTGCCAAACCAATTGCCGGTACGACCAAAGCCAGTGATGACTTCGTCCGCGATCAACAGAATACCGTATTTCTTACAAATGCGTTGAATTTCAGCCCAATAGCCGTCAGGCGCGACGATCACTCCACCAGCACCCTGTATCGGCTCGCCAATGAAGGCCGCTACTTTTTCAGGGCCGACTTCTTTGATCTTGGCTTCCAATTGTTGCGCGCGCTCCAAGCCAAATGCCTCGGGATCGGTGTCGCCGCCTTCGGAATACCAGTTGGGCTGATCGATGAACTCAATGCCCGGAATGGGCAGGCTGCCCTGCTCGTGCATCCCTTTCATACCACCCAGTGACGTGCCGCCAATGGTTGACCCATGATAGGCGTTCCAGCGCGATATGATCACTTGGCGCTCAGGCTGGCCCTTCTCGGCCCAATAGGTGCGCACCATGCGGATGTTCGTGTCATTTGCGTCCGATCCGCCATTGGCGAAGAACACGTGGTTCAGATCGCCCGGTGCCAGTTCGGCCAATTTTTGGGCCAAAGCAATAGCGGGCACATGGGTTGTCTGGAAGAAGGTGTTGTAGAATGGAAGTTCGCGAATTTGGCGAGCAGCCACATCTGCCATTTCGCTGCGTCCATACCCGATGTTCATGCACCACAGACCGGCCATTGCATCAAGGATCCGTTCGCCTTCGCTGTCTGTCAGCCAGATACCTTCGGCAGAGGTGATGACGCGGACACCTTTTGCTTTCAGATCATCATCAGTGGTGAACGGATGCATATGGTGGGCGGCGTCGATGGCTTGAAGCTCGGCCGTGGGCAGATGGTTTGTGATCTTGTTCATTTCGGGAACTCCTAGAAACAGTCCGGCGCAAAGCATCTGGCATGGAATCAGTCCGCGCCGCTGCCTGCGAAAAGCTGTCGCCAGAATATGATCAAAAATTCCGCTGTCAACGAAGAGTCTGTAATGTGATCAAATCTTATCTGCCAACAGGGTCTCGCGCACCTGAGCGATTCCCTGTTCAATATCCCCGCGAACGGCCGCCGCGACACGATCAGCATCCCCTGATTTCAGGGCATCAATCGCTTCGACATGCTTGTCCGGCAGATTGGCGGTGCCATAACGGCCCAGCACAACGCGCAGCGATGGACCGGCCCGCAGCCAAAGCATATTTGCAATCGACGACAGAACCTCGGACTCGGCCAGATCGTATAGGTAGGCATGGAAACGGTAATTGTTTTCCAGATACCCGCGCACATCACCCCGATCGATGGCGGTGTTCAGCTGTTCATCATACTCGATGAGCCTGGCAATCTCTGGCACGCCTATGTTTTTGGTAGCCAAACGAGCCAACTCTGGCTCGACGCTCAAGCGAGCGAAGGCGATTTCATTCCATTGCGCCATATCCGGCTGCGGCACTGACACGCGTCGATTTCCTTTGAAGATCAGCGCGCCTTCTGACGTCAACCTGCGGATCGCCTCGCGCACTGGAGTCATGCCGACATCCAGCACACCAACCAAACCTTGTATGGTCACTGGCTGACCGGGTGCGAGTTCACCAAACAGAATCATCTCGCGCAATGCACGATAAACACGTTGGTGATCCGGCAATTTCGCGGGTTTCTCGGACACGCGCGTCCCCTTTGTAACTATTGTTTGCCAAATCTGGCCCCAAAGATAATCTTTGAAAGCAACCTACTATGCTATCCGTAATATTACCATATTGCGCAAATGGTATTTATTTGATCAAATGTCGCGCATCGGGGTTACGACCTCAAACAGGGAGAAACGAATAATGAAGAAGACTTGGGTAACTATGAGTGTCGCACTGGCGATGGGCGCAAGCGCTGCCATTGCCGAAGAGGTGCGTGTTTACAACTGGTCGGACTATATCGACGAAGAACTGCTGTCCAAATTCGAAGAAGAGACCGGGATCGACCTGGTCTATGACGTGTTCGATTCCAACGAAGTGCTGGAAACAAAAATGCTGGCGGGTGGCTCGGGCTACGATGTCGTTGTGCCCACCGCAGATTTTCTGCAACGCCAGATCACCGCTGGTGCCTTCCAAAAGCTGGACAAATCCCAGCTGCCGAATATCGCCAATATGTGGGACGTGATTGAAGAGCGCACCGCGCAATACGACCCCGGCAATGAATATGCGATCAACTATATGTGGGGCACAACAGGTCTTGGTGTTAACGTTGGCAAAGTGACAGAGATTCTGGGTGACGACGCACCTATCGACAGCATGGAGCTGGTGCTTAATCCAGCAAACATGGAAAAACTGGCAGAGTGTGGCGTGCATTTTCTGGATGCTCCCACCGAGATCATCCCAATGGCTTTGAAATATTTGGGTGAAAATCCTGACAGCGCCGATCCAGATGTGATTGCAAAGGTCGAACCCGTCCTAATGGCTGTCCGCCCCTACATTCAAAAATTCCACAGCTCAGAATACATTAACGCGCTGGCCAATGGGGACATCTGCGTAGCTGTCGGTTGGTCTGGCGATGTCTTGCAAGCTCGTGACCGCGCTGCAGAAGCCGATAACGGCGTGGAAATTGCATATAACGCCTTCGAAGAAGGCTCGCTTATGTGGTTTGACCAAATGGCGATCCCAACGGATGCGCCAAACCCAGAGGCAGCACACAAGTTCCTGAACTTCATCATGGATGCGGAAAACATGGCTGCGGCGTCGAATTACGTCTATTACGCCAATGGCAACAAAGCGAGCCAGGAGTTCCTACTTGAAGACGTTATCGGCGATCCGGCAATCTATCCGGGTGAAGAAACGGTCAAGAACCTCTATACCAAATCACCCTATGAATCGAAGGTTCAGCGCGTGCTGACGCGTATGTGGACCAAGATCAAATCAGGCACCTAAACCTGAAAACCTGCTCCCCCCGCTTGTGAAAACAGGCGGGGGGAGACGTCTTTTTTCCCTTCCGAGGTTATCATGTCTGACACCGCCACCGCACCGGTCTCTGTTTTCGCACCCTGGGAAGACCCCCAGGCCAAACCTTTGATCCAGTTTCAGAATGTCACCAAGCGCTGGGGAGATTTTACGGCAATCGACGACCTGTCGATCGACATCTATGCGCAAGAGTTTTTTGCGCTGTTGGGGCCGTCGGGCTGTGGCAAGACCACGATGATGCGGATGCTGGCAGGATTTGAAACCCCGACCGAAGGCAAGATTTTGATCGACGGACAAGATGTCGCCCGCATCCCACCGAACAAACGCGCTGTGAACATGATGTTCCAAAGCTATGCGCTGTTTCCACATTTGTCGGTGGCAGAGAACATCGCATTCGGCCTGAAGCGCGATAAGATGCCCAAAGACAAGATCGCCGCGCGGGTCGAAGAAATGCTGACCCTTGTGCAACTGAACAAATTTGCCAACCGCAAACCTCATCAAATCTCGGGCGGCCAGCGCCAGCGCGTTGCGCTTGCGCGGTCTCTCGCCAAAGCCCCCAAGTTGCTACTGTTGGACGAACCGCTGGGCGCTTTGGACAAGAAATTGCGCCAAGATACGCAGTTTGAACTGATGGACATTCAGGAAAAAACCGGCACCACCTTCGTGATCGTGACCCACGATCAGGAAGAAGCGATGACCGTCGCCAGCCGGATCGCCGTGATGGACCATGGCAAGATCGTTCAAGTGGACACACCGTCGAAGATTTATGAAGAACCGAAATCGATTTATGTCGCTGATTTTATTGGCGACGTGAACCTGATCAAAGGCAACGTGTCCAAATCCAGCGACGGACACGCGTCTATCTCATGGGCTGAAGGCCAACCGGCACTGTCCGGCATCACTCATCAGGACATCGAACTCGGCAGTGCCGCCACCCTTGCCGTGCGTCCGGAAAAGCTGAGTATCTATACATCGCGCCCAAAGGATCAGGCCAATGTGATCAAGGGTAAAGTTCTGGACATTGCCTATTTGGGCAACATGTCCACCTATGTGATCGAAACACCCTCGGGTGCGCTGTTCAAGGCGCAAATCGCCAACACGCGGCGTATTCAACGTCGTCAGATCACGTGGGAGGACACGGTGTACCTTGGCTTCACTGAAACAGCTGGCGTGGTGTTGAACACATGAGACGCTTCGCCCTGATATCGGTCCCTTACCTGTGGCTGTTGGCGCTGTTTCTGGTGCCCTTCCTGATCGTGCTGAAAATCAGCCTGTCAGACACAGCCCTTGCGATCCCGCCCTATACACCGACCCTTGATTTGTCACAGGGCTGGGAAGGTATTCGCACTTGGTGGGCCGATCTGGATATGGAAAATTTCTGGTGGCTCACCTCGGATGACCTATACTGGAAAGCCTACCTGTCCAGCCTGAAGATCGCCATTATCTCGACCATTCTTACACTGATGGTCGGCTATCCGATTGCCTATGGTATGACCCGTGCACCGGATGAATGGCGACCGACGCTGATGATGCTGATCATCCTGCCATTTTGGACCAGCTTCCTGATCCGTGTTTATTCGTGGAAAGCCATCCTGTCGAACGAAGGTCTGCTGAACCAGCTTTTGATGTATCTGGGGATCATTCAGGAACCATTGGTCATCCTGAACACCAACCTCGCCGTCTATATCGGCATTGTTTACACCTATCTGCCATTCATGGTGCTGCCGATCTATTCGGCGCTGGAACGGCTGGACGAAAGCCTGCTG
Organism: Aliiroseovarius sp. M344; assembly: GCF_025140835.1. NCBI lineage: Bacteria > Pseudomonadati > Pseudomonadota > Alphaproteobacteria > Rhodobacterales > Paracoccaceae > Aliiroseovarius > Aliiroseovarius sp. M344. The sequence continues at coordinate 990,317 of NZ_CP081153.1, read as the reverse complement.
GAAGCGGCCGAGGATCTGGGCTGTTCGCGCTTGAAAGCCTTCTGGCTGGTGACCATGCCGCTGTCTAAACAGGGGATAATTGCCGGGTCTTTCCTCGTTTTCATTCCGGCGATGGGCGAATTTGTCATCCCGGCGCTGCTGGGCGGATCGAAAACACTGATGATCGGTAAGGTTCTGTGGGAAGAATTCTTCTCGAACCGCGACTGGCCGGTCGCATCGGCAGTGGCCGTGATCCTGCTTCTTCTGCTGATCATCCCGATTGTCCTGTTCCAGCGGAACGAGGAAAAACAGAGGGAGGCCGAGAAATGAGACGTCTGTCCTGGTTCAACGCAGTTTCCCTGACACTGGGGTTTGCGTTTCTCTATATCCCAATGTTGATATTGATCACCTACTCATTCAATGCCGGTAAGCTCGTGACCGTTTGGGCGGGCTTCTCGACCAAGTGGTACGGAGAGTTGTTCCGCAACGAGGCCTTCTTGGATGCCGCGTGGGTCACGTTGAAAGTGGCCGTGATGTCATCCTCGATCGCAACCGTTTTGGGCACAATGGCGGCTTATGTCATGGTGCGCGCGGGCCGCTTCCCGGGTCGCACGATTTTTTCGGGTATGATCTACGCCCCGCTCGTGATGCCAGAAGTGATCACCGGCCTGTCGCTCTTGCTGTTGTTCATTTCCATCGGGCTGGACCGTGGGATACTGACCATTGTGCTGGCGCACACCACATTCTCGATGTGTTTTGTGTCGGTTGTGGTGTCGTCGCGGCTGGTAACTTTCGATCAGTCTCTGGAAGAAGCCGCGCTTGATCTGGGCTGCACGGGCTTTGAGGCATTCCGCCTTGTCACCCTGCCCATCATTATGCCCGCGGTAGTATCCGGTTGGCTGCTGGCTTTCACGCTGTCGCTGGATGACCTTGTGATCGCCTCGTTCACATCCGGGCCAAGCTCAACAACCCTGCCGATCAAGATTTTCTCGGCGGTGCGATTGGGTGTCAGCCCAGAAATCAACGCGCTGTCCACCATCATGATTGGCCTTGTTACCATTGGGGTTATCGGGGCCTCGCTGGCCTCCAAACGGTCCATCGCCAAACGTCAGAAAGACGAGCAGGAAGCTATAAAATGAGCGATTTTCTTAAAGAATATGCCCAATACTGCGAAAAGCATGGGCGCCCTGACCGGATCGAACTGATGTTATGCGACATCAATGCCGTGTTGCGTGGCAAATGGCTGCCGGGTGATGACGAAAAGAAGCTGTCCGAGGGCGCCGTGCGCCTGCCCCATTCCACCTATGCCCCCAATATTCTGGGCGCAGAGGTCTCGGAAACGGGTTTGGGCATCATCGTTGGCGACCCGGATGGGCGCATCGTTCCAATCCCCGGCTCGCTCAGGCCGGTTCCATGGGCCAAGGGCAATATGGTGCAAGTACAGGTCGAAATGCTCGATCCAGACACGGGCCTGATCAGTGAACTGTCTTCGCGCAAGTTGCTGGCGAATATGGTCGACCGGTTTCACGAAAAAGGCTGGCACCCCGTGTTGGCAAGTGAATTGGAATTCTATCTGATTCAGCCCCGCCAAAGCGAAGACGAGGCACCCACCCCACCCGTCCGCAGCCCGGACGCGCAGAATTATGACCTTGAAGTGCTGGAGCGCACCCAAGATGTGTTGGACGAAATTCTGGAAATGTCTGCGCAACAGGGGATCGCCACCGATACGCTGATCGCAGAATATGGACCCGGCCAGTTCGAAGTGAACTTCCACCACACGGATGACGTTATGAAAGCAGCCGACATGGCGCTGTTGTTCAAGCGGTTGGTGCGTGGCGTTGCGCGAAATCACGGGTTTGAAGCTACTTTCATGGCCAAGCCCTATGCCAACTTTCCCGGCAATGGGATGCATCTGCACGCGTCGGTCGTGGATCAGGATGGCAAAAACATCTTTGACGACGGCAGCGGAACGGCTTCTGATACATTGCGTGCCGCTGTTGGCGGATCGCTCGAGACGATGCGCGATCTTCAGGCAATATTTGCGCCGCACCTCAACTCCTACCGCCGCTATCGCCCGTTGGATTTCTCTCCTTCGGCACCAGATTGGGGCTATGACAACCGCGCCGCTGGGATTCGCTTGCCCGAGGTCTCGGGCCCCGGAGCCAGGCTGGAACACCGGATCGCCGGTGCAGATGTGAACCCCTACTTGGTGATCGCCGCCATTCTGGGCGGCATATTGCACGGATTGGAACACAAACCTGACCTGCCCTTGCCACTGGACGACCCGAATGCTGAACCCGCGCCGCGCCTGACTGCTGACTGGATCCGCGCCGTGGACCGGTTCTCGCAATCCGACATCGCCGCTGATATCTTTGGTGAACGCTACCGCGACATCTATTCCGCAGTACGACTGGATGAGATCGACCAACTGACCAATGAGATCAGCCATATCGAATACCGCGCGTATCTTGGCCGCCTATAACCCCCATGCCGCGCCGTATTTATGAAGACTACGCTTACGGCGACGCTGCACGTGCAGAGTGCATTTGGCCCCGCCCACAAGGCGATTGGCCATCGCTGGCGGAGGACACCCAAACCGAAGTGGCAATCGTCGGCGGCGGCTACACCGGCCTTTCTGCCGCGCTTCATTTGGCGCAAGCCGGGGTGCAAGTCACGCTGCTTGAGGCAAAAACGCCAGGTTGGGGTGCATCCGGCCGCAATGGTGGATTTTGCTCCGTCGGCGGAGACAAACGAGGTCTGAGCGCGATCCGCAAGCGTTTCGGCGCTGACGCGGCGTTGGCCTATTTCAATGCCCAGCGCGCGGCGATTGATCTTGTGGCACAGCTGCTTGTCACACACGATATCGATGCCGATACCCATTCAGACGGCGAGCTTAAACTGGCCCATCATCCTCGTATGCTGTCTGATCTGCGCGGGGACCAAAGCGAATGGACACAGTATGGTGTAGTTGCCGATCTGATAGAGCGCTCGGAACTCATAAACCGCGGCATGAATGGTGCGTTCCATGGTGGACTTCATGTCCGCGTGGGCTTCGCACTCAACCCGGGAAAATACGCAGCCGGCCTGGCCAACGCGGCACGTCACGCCGGAGTGGACGTACTTGGCAACAGCCCTGTCAAAAAGATCGCGCAGACCTACGCCAAATATGTCCTCGACACACCAAACGGTCAGCTGACCGCCGACAAGATCATCCTCGCGACAAACGGCTACAGCACGGACGGGGTGCCCGACTGGCTCACCGGGCGCTATTTGCCCGTGCAATCCAACATCCTTTTGACGCGACCGCTATCCGACGCTGAGATCACAGCGCAAGGCTGGACCACGGACCTGATGGCTTATGACAGCCGGAACCTTCTGCATTACTTTCGCCTGTTGCCCGACCGGCGCTTCCTGTTTGGCGCCCGGGGGAACATATCGGCCAGCGTACAGGGTCAGGCCGCAATGAGAGCCAGGCTAAGTCGGGAACTTGGCGCTTTGTTCCCGGTCTGGGCCAATGTCGACACGCCACATTTCTGGTCGGGGCTTATCAGCCTGTCGCGCGATCTTCTGCCTTATGCCGGGCCGATTGGCGACTGGGAAAACGCCTGGGCGGGATTGAACTATCACGGTAATGGTGTGGCAATGGCGACGTGGGTCGGCGCAAGGCTTGCAGATATGGCGCTTGGCCAAAGCTCTGTGCTGCCAGTGCATACCCGCACCCTGCCCCGCTTCCCATTCCCTAAACTGCGCCGCACCTATCTGCACGGCGCGTTCTTGGGGTATCGCTTCAAAGACGGCCCGCCACCGCGTTAAAGCCAAAGGCTTCTTCTGGCCAAAAATATCCTGGGGTGAATTGGCGCAGCCAAGAGGGGCAAAGCCCCCTACGCTTTCAAAATATCGGCATAGGTCTTACGCAGCACATTTTTCTGCACCTTGCCCATCGTATTGCGTGGCAACTCGTCGACTACGATCACCCGCTTTGGCTGCTTGAACTTCGCCAGACTGCGCCCGACACCGTCCATGATCGCGGCTTCATCTACCGAAACGCCCGGCTGGGCGACGACAATTGCCACCACAGCTTCTCCGAAATCCTCATGCGGTACACCAATGACAGCGCTCTCCACGATGCCGGGCAGATCGTCGATCACGCCTTCGACCTCTTTTGGATAAACATTAAAGCCGCCCGTGATGATCAGGTCCTTGCTGCGCCCGACGATGGTGACATAGCCCGTCGCATCCATCATCGCGAGATCACCGGTGATGAACCACCCATCTTCACGCAATTCTTCGGCGGTTTTTTCGGGCATCTGCCAATAGCCCGCGAAAACGTTCTCCCCGCGCACTTCAAGCACCCCAATGTCGCCATCAGGTAAGGTCTCGCCGGAGTCTGGATCACAGACTTTCACCTCGACACCCGGCAGTGGCAGACCAACCGTGCCGGCCCGCCTGTCGCCATAATAAGGGTTCGATGTGTTCATGTTGGTCTCGGTCATGCCATATCGCTCTAGGATCGCGTGACCCGTGATCTCGCGCCATCGGTCATGCGTTTCCGCCAGAAGCGGCGCAGACCCGGACACAAACAACCGCATGTTCTTGGACGCGTCCGCCAGTCGCGGGTCTTTCAGAAGGCGCGTATAAAATGTGGGCACCCCCATCAGCGCTGTCGCGTTTGGCATCACCTCGATGATCGCCTCAGCATCGAATGCTGGCAGAAAAATAGCCGAACCGCCTGCCATCAATGTGACATTGGTCGCAACGAACAACCCGTGGGTATGAAAGATTGGCAGGGCGTGGATCAAAACGTCTTTTTCAGTGAAGCGCCAATAGTCCCGTAGGGTCTGACTGTTCGAGGCAAGCGCCCGATGGGTCAACATCGCGCCCTTTGATCGCCCGGTCGTGCCCGAGGTATAGAGGATCGCTGCCAAGTCCAGCGGATCGCGTGGGACCGCTTTGAAACCAGCAGGCTGCGCGTCCCGCATCTTGACCAAATTGCCGTCTTCACCTGCACCCAATGTCTGGACATGGGCAACACCTGCATGTTGGGCCACTTGGGTCAGCGCCTCGACCTTTTCCGGGTCACATACAAAGACCCGAGGCGCGGCATCACCAAGGAAATAGCCAATCTCGTCCGCAGTATAAGCTGTGTTCAATGGCAGAAAAACCCCGCCTGCCAGAACGGTGCCCACGTAAAGCTCTAACATCGCTGGTTCTTTCGGCGTTTGCACCGCCACCCGGTCACCGGGTTGCAACCCCATCCCAACCAGTGCCGCCGCCATGCGTTCCGCATTGGCCCAGAACACGCCATAGCTTGTCGTTTTTCCGCTGCGCCCGTCGATCAGGAAGGTTGCGTCATGCCGCCCATCTGAAGCCATGGAAATGGCGCGGGCAAGGTGGTTTTCTTCGTACATCATTTCCTCCTGACAGCATGTGCGGATTAGCCTTGAGGAACTCTCGGGTCAATCGGTCCGTTTCGCCCAAATTGCCGCAACCCGAATTAGGGCAACACGATACCTACTCTTCAAAGGGTTCAACCAATTGCGGCCCTGTTGCACGGTTTGAGTTCACTTCGGTCGATACCCTGTGCATCCTCAGCGCGCCATCCTCAGGCGGCATCATCAACTTTGCGGCGCCGTGCCCGTCCTCGCCCAGCCACTTGCCCCAATGCGCTTGTTTGATGATCACCGGGCAGCGGTGGTGAATATCGGACAAGGGGGATGGCGCATTGGTTGTCACGATTGCAAAGGTCGACAAGACCTCGCCCGCATCCTCCCAATCTTGCCATATCCCGGCACAGAACAGAGGCTTACCGTCAGAACTGCGAACGAAATAGGGTAGTTTCTTATCGCCAGAGCGTTCCCATTCGTAAAACCCATCCATTGGGACGAGGCACCTTCGCGCGCGGCACGCCTCGCGAAACGCTGGTTTTTCGGCGATGGTTTCGGCCCGCGCGTTGATCAGCAAGGGGCCATCATTGAGAGCTTTGTACCAGCGCGGCAAGAACCCCCAGCGCATCGCGCTCAACCGGCGCGCCCCTCCCATCAGAGAGACGACCGAGACCTGTGTGGTCGGGCAGACATTGAAATTTGGGACGGTGGGCAGATTGTTCGCCGGTTGTGCCGCGAAAAGCTGCGCCATCGCATCCGGAGGCAAGGTCATGGCAATTCGTCCGCACATGCCGAAAGTCTAACTTACCTTTGACACCTTCACCAGTTTCGTCATCTTGGCAGGATGGAAAAACTATTGATATGCCTGCCCTATTTCTCGGGTTTTGGTCACACCAGACGTATTGCTGCCGCGATTGCCGAGGGCGTCGGCAAGTCCGCGCGCCTTATTGATGTTGAGGTCATGACCCAAGATGATTGGGCCGCACTCGACGCGGCAAACGCAATTATTTTCGGCGCGCCCACCTATATGGGCTCCGCCGCGGCGCGATTCAGCCAGTTTCTCGAAGAGGTCGACACAAGGTGGGAGCATGGTCTGTGGGTCGACAAAATCGCAGCCGGCTTCACGACCGCCATCCACCCGTCGGGCGACAAGCTTGCAACACTTCAACGTCTTTCCATTTATGCTGCACAAATGGGTATGATCTGGGTCGGCCAATCTGACATCGGCGCTCCGGTGAAACCAGATATGCCCGGCGTCAATCGAGACGGAAGCTGGCTGGGTCTAATGGTGACCGAGCAATTGGGCCAAGCCGACGATCTGCCGGCCGAGGATCTTGCCACTGCGCGGCGGTTCGGCGCACGTATCCTGTTGGCTACAAAGCGGTGGTCCGAAGCCTAAAGCGTTTCGAGAAAAACCTGCGACACCGGTTTTTGGCGAGACGCGCGGAACGTTGAAATGTTGAACGGTATTTCGAATGATCCCTGCCTCAGGTTTTATTCGAAACGCTTTAGAAGCCGCTCAGGGTCTCGCACAAAGGAAAACCCCCGCCATTTGCACAGCGGGGGTCATAAACCAGCCTAAGACCAACTTACTTCTGGGTAATACGCCCATCAAGCATGGGGGTCACTGGACCCATCTGGGCCATGTACTCGGCGGTGACATCGGCAAGGTCGGGGCCGAAGTCATACGCATTCTCAGCATCACGGAACATCACGAAGCCATCGCCACCGTTGCGTACAAAGTTGTTCGATACAACGCCATAAATTTTTGCGGGATCAATCGGCGCATCGCCAACCATCACGTCAGAAATCCTCTCGCCTGCTGGCTTCGACACATCAAACGTGTACTTCATACCAGCAACTTGGAGGAAACGGCCCGCGCCTTCTTCGTGTTGGCTGACGCCGTTTTCAAGCGCCTCCAAAATCGTTGCGCCAGACACTTGGAATGTCGAGAGCGTGTTCTGGAACGGAAGAACGGTCAGCACCTCGCCCATGGTCACATCGCCCGCGTCGATTGACGCGCGTATACCACCACCATTTGCAAGGGCGATCTCAATGCCTTGATCCTTCACGCGATCAAGCATTGCGTCAGCGATGATATTGCCCATGGCACACTCGACTGCGCGACACGAGCCGCGCTCTCCATCGATTGCCTCGACTGTATTGGCGACAACCTTATTGCGGATTTCATCCAGAGGCGCTGCTGCTTCAGCGATCCGTGCCACGGTACCCTCATCTTCGGCGACTCCACCGTCCATGATGATCGGCTCGCCCGAAGCCTCGGTGATGTTGCCGTCGTCGTCGAAGGTTACATTCAACTCGCCCAGAAACTTACCATAGGCATAGGCCGACACGATCGCGGTCGAGCCTACCATGGTCGGGTATGGACCTTCGGCGCGTTCATTGCTGTTGGACAACAGCGTGTTCGTGTGACCGCCAACAATAATGTCGACGCCCGTGGTTTCGGCTGCGACCTTCTGGTCAACGCCATAACCCGAGTGGCTGAGCACGATGATCTTGTTCACGCCCTCGGCGGTCAGCTTGTCGACCTCGCCCTGCACCGCGCCAACTGGGTCGGTGAAGATGACATTGGGACCGGGTGATGCCAGTTCATCCGTATCTTGCGGGGTCAGGCCTATCAGACCCAGTTTTTCGCCGCCACGCTCGATGATGGTCGACTTTGCAAGCTTTCCAGCCAGTAGTTCTTCGCCCGACACATCGGCATTTGACATTAGGACCGGGAAATCGACCGCATCCATGAAGCCGCTCAGAACCTCCGGGCCATCGTCAAACTCGTGGTTGCCCACGGTCATCGCATCATAGCCCATCTTGTTCATCATCTCGGCCGCAAGCTTGCCCTTGTAATAGGTATAAAACAGCGTGCCTTGGAATTGGTCACCGCCGTCAACAAGGATCGAGTTGTTCGACCGCGCGCGCGCCTCGGCGATGGCGCTGACCAGACGGGCTGAGCCGCCAAAGCATTCGCCTGCAGTGTTGTCTTCAGCAGAACAGCCGGAGTCGTATTTGCTGATCGGTTCAAACCGAGCGTGGAAGTCGTTGGTGTGCAAAACGGTCAGTGTATAGTCCGCAGCAGCCGTGCCAGCTGTCACAGCCAGCGCTGCAACCGTCGTCATAAAACGCATAATCATTGGGAGCCCCCTGTTATTGGTGTCTTGCGAACAGGTTGACGCGAGTCGGCCTGCCTTGTCAAAGACCACGAATTGGATGGCCGGTTAACGTAACGGGAAGATGTCGCCTTTTTCCACGTCGTGCCCAACCAAAACTCAACATGGCTTGACGAATGTGACCCTGCGCGTCACATGAAGGGCATGCAAATATACAAAATTCTACGTGCCGCCGAATGGCAGGCGTTTCAGGCAACCGGCAAGACATCGGGTGCACCAATTGACCTGACCGACGGCTTTATCCACTTCTCAACCGCCGCGCAGGCGCAGGAAACGGCCGCAAAGCATTTTGCTAACGAGGATGGGTTGGTTTTGGTGGCTTTCGAGGCTGGCGCTATGGGGGACGCATTGAAATGGGAACCCTCGCGCGGTGGGGCACTTTTCCCGCACCTCTATCGGGACCTGATGTTGTCCGAGGCCCTGTGGCATCGCGCACTGCCGCTTGGCACCGACGGGCATATCTTTCCTGAGGCCTTGGCATGAACCTGATTGAAAAGATTGCCCTAAAAGCACTTCACCAGGTTGACCCGGAACGGTCGCATGGGCTGGCGCTGATGGCGATGAAGGCCGGTATCGTGCCGCTGTCTGGCCTGGTCACAACCGACCGCATCAAGACGAGATTCTGCGGCATGGATCTTCTGAACCCGGTCGGGCTTGCGGCGGGCTATGACAAAAACGCGACTGTCGTGGACGCCTTGACCCAAGCAGGGTTTGGGTTCGTTGAGGTTGGGGCCGTGACACCCCGCCCGCAGACCGGCAACCCTAAGCCACGCTTGTTTCGGCTGACCGAAGACCAAGCCGTTATCAACCGCTTTGGCTTTAACAACGAAGGGATGGAGGCCGCCGCAGCACGCCTGACGCGCCGGTCGCGCCGCCGCCCGGTACCTGTCGGGTTGAACCTTGGAGCCAACAAAGACAGTGATGATCGCGCTGCCGACTATGTGAAGGTGTTTCAGACCTGCGGACCGTTCGTCGATTTCGCAACCGTCAACGTCAGTTCGCCCAACACCGAGAAGCTGCGCGACCTGCAAGGCGCGGATGCGCTGCGCGGTTTGTTGTCTGGCGTTCTTGCGGCCCGCGAAGGTCAGGACAAATACACGCCGATTTTCTTAAAAATCGCGCCCGACCTCAGTGACGCAGAGCTGGCCGAGGTCGCCGGCGTCGCCCAAGAGGTCAACGTCGATGCAATCATCGCCACCAATACCACCCTGTCGCGTGAAGGGTTGCAAAGCCAATACAAAAGCGAAGCTGGCGGCTTGTCTGGCCCGCCTTTGTTTGAAAAGTCGACCCGCGTAGTGGCGCGTCTGTCCGAATTGACCGATGGGAAGATGCCACTGATCGGCGTCGGCGGCATCGCCTCGGCCGAGGATGCGTATCAGAAAATCCGAGCTGGCGCGTCTATCGTGCAGCTCTACTCCTCACTGGCCTATAAAGGGCTTAGCCTTGTGGCGGAAATTGCGTTGGGTCTTGATACGCTTTTGGAACGCGACGGCTTTGGCCATGTTTCCGAGGCCGTGGGCACGGGGCGAGAGGATTGGCTATGACCGAGATTTGGCACAACCCGCGCTGTTCAAAATCACGCCAAACTCTGGCCATACTGGAAGCGCATGGCGAAGACATAACGGTGCGCCGGTATCTTGACGACGCCCCTGATGTAGCCACGTTGCGCGCCGTTCTTGCAGCCCTTGGCGTTGATCCGATCAACATCATGCGCAAAGGCGAAAATCTGTTCAAAGAGCTTGGGTTGGGTGCCGATACAGATGACGCCACTTTGATCGCCGCGATGGCATCACACCCGATCCTGATCGAGCGCCCCATCGTGATCAAAAACGGTAAAGCCCGGATGGGCCGCCCGCCCGAAAGCGTGACCGAGATCCTTTAAGCCGACGCTTCCAACGCCGGATACCGCAGGCCAAGCGTTACCCCGCGCGCGATAAACGAGATCAAAAGCGCCAGCCACAATCCGTGGTTACCCAAAAAAGGCATCAGAGTCAGAACGGCGGCAAAGTAAACCACCGCAGACGCCACCATCATGTTGCGCATGTCCGCAGTCCGCGTGGCCCCAATGAATATCCCGTCCAGCATCCAGGATGGCCACCCGACCAGTGGCGCCAGCACCATGTAGATCAGAAAGGCACGTGCCGTAGTACGCACGTCTTCCGCGGTTGTCATCAGATCAATTGCCATACCACCAAACAACAAGAAGCCCAGCGCCATCGCACAGGAAATCCCAGCCCCCCATTGGCTGGACATGATCGCGGCCCGGCGCACTCCCGCCTTATTGCGCGCGCCCAGCGCTTGCCCGACAAAGGTTTCCGCCCCAAATGCGAACCCATCCATCGCATAGGCCGCAACATTAAGAAACTGAAACAACACCTGATTGGCGGCCAGTTCGACATCTGAAAAGCGCGCACCGAAAAACATGAAGCTGGTGAATATCGCGGTCAGCAGCAGCGAACGGATCATGATATCTGAGTTCACAATAGCCATGCGGGTCAACATCTCGGGGTCCAGCACCCGCGTGCGTTCACGCCACGCCGGGTTCTGGAACGCATCGCGGCACAGCCACAGACCCAGCGCTGCCCCACCTAATTCGGCGATTAAGGTGGCAACAGCAACGCCTTCGATGCCCCAACCCAAGCCAAGAACAAACCACAGGTCGAGCCCGAGGTTGATGCCATTCATGACGACTTGCAGAACCAGAACCGATTTCGCACGCTCTAACGCGATCAGCCAACCGGTCAGCGCATAGATTGAAATCGCAAACGGCGCGCCCCAGATCCGAATGGAAAGATAGTCGTGCGCCATGCCTTCAACCTCGACTGAGGCCGGCGCTATTTGGAAGGCCGCCCAGAACAGAGGAAATTGCAACACGACAAGCGCAACACCGGCCAGTGCCGCGATCATCATGGCGCGTGTCAACATTGCCGACACCTCACCACTGCGCCCAGCCCCTTGGGCCTGTGCGGTCAATCCAGTGGTGCCCATTCTGAGAAAGCTGAACACCCAATAGAAGGTGGAGATTATGACCGCCCCGATCCCGACGGCTCCGATGGGTGCCGCTTCGCCCAGCTGCCCTATTACGCCAGTATCGACTACCCCAAGGATCGGCACGGTCACGTTCGACAGAACAATCGGCCCCGCGACCGCAAGGATGCGACGGTGCGTCAGTGCCGCAGACCGGGCGGTGGACCCGCTCATTTCGTTGGCATCAGAAAATGCCCCGTGGCCTGCGCATACAGCTTGTTGCGGTTATCCTGCCATGCCTCGACATGCACGGAAGCGTATCGCCGACCTTGGCGCACAATCCGTGCCCGCGCATAGGCATCACGCGGCAGCCCAGACCGCAGGTAATCGATTGAAAAGTCGATGGTCTTGGGCAGATAAGGCAGGTTTTCCGGCCCGAGTGTGCCGGGGTCAAGTTTGCCGGTCTCCATGTCTTCCCACAGCGATACCCAGCTCAGCTCAATCACCGCAGCGGTTTCCAGAAATGCCGCGGTAACACCGCCATGGATGGCCGGTAAAAGTGGATTGCCGATCAATTTGTCTGAATAGGGCAAGACCGCCGTCAATTCATCGCCGTGACGCTCCACTTGAATGCCCAAAAAGGTCAAGTAAGGCACGCTGTCCACAAGGGCCGACAAGGCGGCGTCTCGTCGTTTCTTGACCACCTCGACCGGTTCCGGGCGCGGGCGTTTCACGGTGCCGCTCATGGTTTGTCCCCGCCACTGATTTCCACCGAAATTTCAGTCGACCGCCGCTTGGGATCGCCATCAGCGGAAAAGGCACCGGTTGCCGTCGCCACAGGGCGGCTTTCGTCCTCGTCAAGCGCCACGGCCCGCACAAACGCCACCGAGCGGGTAACATGATAGCAAGTCGCGCGGGCGGTGATCTTCTGGCCGGGTGTGGCCGGGCGCATGTAATCAATGCGCAAATCAATCGTTGCTGTGATGGCTGGGGCGTCAGGGTGGCTCATCACGGCAGAGCCACAGCACGTGTCCATAAGCGCTGATACAGCGCCACCATGAATCACACCTGTTCGCGGATCACCGATAAATCGCGCGTCATAGGGCATCGACATCACTGCCTCTCCGTCGCCCAAATCATCCAGCGTCATACCCAAAGCGCCGCAATGCGGTATGGCTTCAGTAAATTTCCGAGCGATTTCAGCCTTCTTCTCTTGCGTCAAGCCTTTGATCATCACCCGCACTCCTTTGGTTGGGTCTGCCTTTTATTGGCCCTTGCAAATGGCGCGTCCAGCCCCTACTTTCGCAATTAAGAATTATTCTCAATTGCAAGAGCTCCCATGACCGACGCCACCGCCATCACTGCCCCGCTGGGGAAACTGCGCCCAAGGCGCTTGCTGGTGCTTGCCATCTTGGCTGTCTTGGCATTGGCACCTGGCCATCTTGGCGAACTGACACGAGAGCTGATGACCGACGCCTATGTGCAAGTGTCGGTGTTCGTTGCGGCGACCTTGTTAATCTTCTATGGCGCGGAGCGGCTGTTCAACTTCGATATTGGCGAAAGCCTGTCCAAGGCGCGGGGTGCGCAAGTGCCGCTGGCGGCGCTGCTTGGCACGACCCCGGGTTGCGGAGGCGCTGTGGTTGTGGTCGCGGCCTATAGCTCGGGCCATGTCGGCTTTGGTGCGGTGGTTGCCACCTTGACCGCCACAATGGGCGATGCGGCGTTCTTTTTGATCGCAACCCGTCCCGACGCAGCCCTTGTCGTTCTGCCCTTGTCGCTGGTTGTCGGGATCTTATCGGGCTGGCTGGTCGATTATTTCCACAAGGTTGAATATCGTGCGGGCAATCTTGCCAGCTGTGACCTTGCGCCCCTGATCGGCCGCACCCGGCCGCAAGACATTGCATACCTGCTTCTGGCCGTTCCCGGCTTCATTGTGGGTGCGGCGCAACTTGCGCAGGTTGAGATCAACCATATCCTTGGCGTTCCAGTCCAATGGCTGGCATTGACCGGCACCTTTCTGGGGCTGACCATCTGGGCCACATCAAAACTGGCGGCGATGACCAACGCCAAAGACAGCCCAGTTACCAGGATGGCCGAAGAAACGAGCTTCATCTCGGTGTGGGTAATTGGGGCTTATCTGGCCTATGACTATGTTGCCGAATTCGCGGGGCTCGACATTGAACTGCTGTTCCAGTCCATTGCACCCTTGTTGCCACTGATGGCCATTCTCGTTGGCTTGATCCCCGGATGTGGCCCGCAAGTGCTGGTGGCCACCCTGTTCCTAAACGGTGTCATTCCGTTTTCGGCTCTGGTCGGCAATGCGATCTCGAACGACGGCGATGCGCTGTTCCCGGCCATAGCGCTGAACCCAAAGGCCGCCGTAATGGCCACGCTCTATTCAACTATCCCTGCGCTGATCGTGGCCTATACCTTCTATTTCCTGGCCCCCGGCTTCATGAATTGACGCCAAAGGCGCAGAAGCATGCGTCAGCCCAATTGCACGCCCAGCGCCGGTCCTCTAGGTTGATTGTTATCTAGACTGGAAATGGGGCCCAGATGACCGAAGACCGCCTGACCTTCAAGGAAATGTGCGCGAAGTTCGACGTGACCCCGCGCACGCTCAGATATTACGAATACATAGAGCTTCTGAGCCCCGAAAAGGAAGGTCGCGCCCGGTTCTATGCCCCGCGCGAGGTCGCGCGCATGACGCTGATTCTCAGAGGACGCCGGTTTGGGTTCTCTTTGGAAGAGCTTCGGCAGTGGCTTTTGATCTATGACGAAAAGGGCACCGAGGCCCAGAACCGCGCCTGGGTGGAGCTTGCCGACCGCCAGTTGGGTGATCTGCGCAAACAGCAAGCGGAGTTGGTAGACAGCATCACTGATCTGCAAAAACTGCGAGATGATGTGGCCAATGCGCTGGACTAAACAGCGCTGATTCTCCTTATTTCGTTCAGGTTTCCGTTAATTTGCGCCGAAAAACGAATTTTCAGCTAACCCTACGGAACCTCATTTCTCCTTAAAAAACATGCCCTTGCGTAATGCAGGGTATTTTCCGACGTTACGTAACGACAAGAAATGCTCTGACGCCACGTTACATTTACGTTAACGTAAACTTATATTGTATGACATGCTGGTCAGACGACACGACCGGCGTCGGGTAAAGATTGGAGCTAGTATGACCGACGAACTTATGACCATTCGGCAAATGTGTGATGCCTTCGAGGTGACAGCTAGGACGCTGCGATTTTATGAAGCGAAAGAGCTGATCGCGCCCATTCGTGAGGGCCAGAAGCGACTTTTCACCAAACGTGATCGCGCGCGCTTAAAACTGATCCTGCGCGGCAAGCGTTTCGGGTTCTCATTGGAAGAGATCCGCCAGTTGCTGGACCTTTATGATCGGGGTGATCAGCAGAAGACACAGCTGAAACGCACCTATGACGTGGCCCAGGGACATCTTGAGGACCTGAAGCGTCAACGGGCCGAATTGGATGACGCCATCGATGATCTGACAAATCAATTGCAATGGGTGAACGACAAGATCGCTTCACTTGACGATGACCAATAAGACCTAAGACAAGGACGACCTCTATGCCCAGCTACACCGCACCGACCAAGGACATGGCCTTCCTGCTGCACGAAGTGCTCAAGGCGGAAAAACTGAACATTCCCGGTTACGATGAACTGGAGCCTGACTTCACAGGTGCTGTTCTGGAAGAAGCCGGAAAAGTCGCCAGTGAAGTGCTGACACCGCTGAACGTTGCCGGCGATAAGGAAGGCTGCCGGCTGGAAAACGGCGTCGTCTATACACCCAAGGGGTTCAAAGGCGCGTTTGAGCAGATGAAAGAGGGCGGCTGGACCGGTCTGGACATGCCAGAAGAATTTGGCGGCCAGAACATGCCGGTGTTGCTGGGCACTGCTGTGGGCGAGATGTTTTCCGCCGCGAACCAAGCCTTCACCATGTATCAGGGCCTGACCCACGGCGCGGCCTCGGCCATTCTGGCGCACGGCACAGACGAGCAGAAGGCAACCTATCTGCCCAAAATGGTCAGCTGCGAATGGACCGGCACCATGAACCTGACCGAACCGCATTGCGGCACCGATCTGGGTTTGATGCGGACCAAGGCCGAACCGCAGGACGATGGGAGCTATAAGGTATCGGGCCAAAAGATCTTCATCTCGGCCGGCGATCATGACATGTCCGACAACGTTATCCACCTTGTGCTGGCAAAAATCCCCGGCGGGCCTGATGGCATCAAGGGCGTGTCCCTGTTCATCGTGCCCAAGTTCAACGTGAACGACGATGGCTCGGTCGGCTCGCGCAACGGCGTCAGTGTCGGCAATATCGAGCACAAGATGGGTATCCACGGCAATTCGACCTGCGTCATGAACTATGACGAGGCGACCGGTTACCTGCTGGGTGATATGCACAAAGGCATGCGCGCCATGTTCACCATGATGAACGAGGCCCGTTTGGGCGTTGCTATGCAAGGTCTGGCGCAAGCCGAGGCCGCGTATCAGAACGCCGTAATTTATGCCAAAGACCGCCTGCAAGGCCGTGATGTAACCGGTGTGAAAAACCCAGATGGACCAGCCGATCCGTTGATTGTGCATCCGGATATCCGCCGCTCGCTTATGGATCAGAAAAGCTTCGTCGAAGGCGCGCGTGGCTTCCTGCTGTGGGGCGCTTTGCTGATTGATCAGGCGCATCGGTCGAACGACGATCAGGCAGACGGCCTGATCAGCCTGATGACGCCTGTTCTGAAAGGTTTCCTGACCGATCAGGGCTTCGACATGACCGTATTGGCCCAGCAGGTCTATGGCGGCCATGGCTACATCGAAGAACACGGCATGAGCCAGTTCGTTCGCGATGCCCGCATCGCGCAGATCTACGAAGGCGCAAATGGCGTTCAGGCTCTGGACCTTGTTGGTCGCAAACTGGCAGCCGATGGCGGCAAGCATGTCATGGCATTCTTTGACCTGATTAAGTCCTATTGCAAGGAACAGGGCGACGACGAAGCGATGAAGGATTTCATCGAGCCGTTGAAAACCGCCTCTAAGCACCTGCAGGCTGCGTCGATGTTCTTCATGCAAAACGGTATGAAAAACCCCAACCATGCGCTGGCTGGCAGCTATGATTTCATGCATCTGTTTGGCCACGTCTGCCTTGGCTATGCATGGGCACAGCAGGCACGTGCTGCGCTGGACGCCCTTGCAAACGGTGCGGCTGACGCCACGTTCTATGAGACCAAGTTGGCAACTGCACGCTACTATATGGCGCGCCGCCTGCCCGCCACGGGTATGCATCTTGCTCGGATCGAAAGCGGCGCGGACACTGTGATGGCGCTTGACGCGGACGCGTTCTGAGCCAGACCAACCGAACAAGGAGAGATCATGCCGAAACGTTTCAAACTGACCCGTCGCTTTCCCTGCGCAATGACAGAGGATGGCTATCGTCGACTGAAGCGTTTCGCGCGTGAGGCAGGGCTTGATGAAGGTGAAGCCCTGTCGTTCCTCTTTGAGCATTTTGACAGTGTAACGGACCAAGAAAATCTTACGGCCCGTCTGCGGCTGTTCAACTCTGAACTGGACGCACGCAAACGCTGATGCGGACCACGTTCAACGGGAGGGAACGATGACGATCAAACTCTATTGCTTTGGTGAAAGCGGAAACGCCTACAAGGCCGCACTGACGCTGGAATTGTCCGAAATGGCATGGGAACCCGTCTTCGTCGACTTCTTCAATGGCGAAAGCCGCAGCCCCGAGTTTCTGGCCTTGAACCCGATGGGCGAAGTGCCGGTGATGATCGACGGCGATGTGACCCTGTCGCAATCGGGTGTCATTCAGGACTACGTATCCTCGAAATCAGGCAAACTGGGCGGACGCAGTGCCGCCGAACGTCGAGAAATCCTGCGCTGGCAGTTCTGGGACAACCACAAAATGTCGTCTGTCGCGGGCAACACTCGGTTCTTGATGAACTTCCTGCCCGAGGATAAACGCCCGGCCGAAGTGATCGCCTTCAATCAGGCCCGGCTCAAGTCGGCCTACAAAGTGCTAGAGGGCGAGCTGTCCCAACGCGACTGGCTGGTCGGTGACCAAATTACGCTCGCTGACATTTCCTGCGCTGGATACCTGTTTTACCCTGAACCCTTCGGCTTTGACCGTGCCGAATGGCCCGCTATCGACGCCTGGCTGACCCGCATTTCGGAAACGCCCGGCTGGAAACACCCCTATGACCTGATGCCCGGTTCCCCTGCGGACCGCGCGTGATCTCGAAAGGACGAATGATGACCGACGCCTATATCTATGACGCCGTGCGCACCCCGCGTGGCAAAGGCAAAAAAGACGGCACCTTGCACGAGGTGACGGCTGTGCGCCTGTCCGCGCTGGCACTGAATGCCTTGAAAGAGCGGAACAACCTTGAAGGCCATGTCGTCGAGGATGTGATCTGGGGCAACGTCACCCAAGTGGGTGAACAAGGTGCCTGTTTGGCCCGCTCTTCGGTTCTGTATTCCGATCTGGACGAACGCATTCCGGGCGTGTCTATCAACCGCTTCTGCGCCTCTGGCCTGGAAGCTGTGAACATGGCCGCCAACCAAGTCAAAGGTGGTGCGGGCGACGCATATATCGCCGGTGGCGTGGAAAGCATGAGCCGCGTGCCCATGGGCATGGACGGTGGCGCGATTGCTGCTGATCCGCATCTGGCTATGAAAGCCTATTTCGTGCCGCAGGGCATCTCGGCTGACATCATCGCAACTGAGTACGGCTTCTCGCGTGATGACTGTGACGCTTACGCTGTCGAAAGCCAGAAACGTGCCGCCGCAGCGCGGGCCGATGGTCGTTTCAAGTCCATCGTTCCAGTCAAAGACCAAAACGGTCTGGAAATCATGTCGCAAGACGAGATGATTCGCGAAACCACAATGCAGACATTGGGTGGACTGAACCCGTCGTTCAAAGCGATGGGCGAGGCAATGCCGGGCTTTGACGCTGTGGCATTGCTGAAATATCCGCACTTGGAGCGCATCAACCACGTGCACCACGCTGGCAACTCATCGGGCATCGCGGACGGCTCTGCGGCCATCCTGATCGGCAACAAAGAGTTCGGCGAACGCCACGGGTTGAAACCGCGCGCACGCGTGAAGGCGACGTCCAAAGTTGGGACAGATCCGACGATCATGTTGACCGGCCCGGTTCCCGCGACCGAGCGTGTATTGCAGGCCGCTGGCATGAACTTCGGCGACATCGATCTGTTCGAAGTGAACGAAGCTTTTGCCTCAGTCGTTCTGCGCTTCATCCAAGCGTTTGATGCGGACACGAACAAGGTGAACGTGAACGGCGGTGCCATCGCCATGGGTCACCCGCTGGGTGGCACTGGCGCGATGATCCTCAGCGCGCTGCTGGACGAGATGGAGCGGGCCGACAAGGAAACCGGTCTGGCCACACTGTGCATCGGCTCAGGCATGGGTGCCGCAACCATCATCGAACGGGTCTAAGCATGATCATCCGCAAAGACAGTGTTGCACCAACAGTATCCAAGGGCACCTACCCGGCGCCGTATACCCTGCCGGCTGGCCGCTTGATGTGGCAGGCCTTGGGGGATGCTGGCGGTCTGACGCAATATGGTGTTTCACTTGAAACGCTGCATCCCGGCGCTGTCAGCTCGCAAATGCATTGGGAGGATCGTGAAGACGAATTCCTTTACATGCTGGCGGGCGAGTTGACCGTAATTGAGGATGGCGAAGAGGCCATTGTCACTCAAGGTGATGCCTGCGCTTGGAAAGCGAACACCAAGGTTGCGCATCAGTTGCGCAATCACAGTGATGCGGATGCGACTTACCTGATCATAGGCACGCGAGATCCTGAAAACACTTGCCATTATCCCGGATTGGACATGCTGGCCACACCTGCGGGCTACACACATCTGGATGGAACAAAATACCCTCAAAAGGGAGACGACCAATGACCGACTTCACAATGAAAACAGACGCAGATGGCGTCGCAACCATCACCTGGGATGTGCCCGGGAAGTCCATGAACGTGCTGTCCTATGACGCGTTGCGCGAATTGGACGCTCATATCGACACCGTTTTGTCGGATGACACGATCAAAGGCGCAATCATCACTTCAGCGAAGAAAGACTTTGCTGGCGGTATGGACCTAAACGTGATCGCGCAGATGAAATCGGACGCGGGCGACAACCCGGCAAAGGGCCTGTTTGACGGTGTCATGGGGATGCACGGCGTGCTGCGCAAAATCGAACGCGCGGGCATGGACGCTAAGACCAACAAAGGCGGCAAGCCTATTGTCGCCGCCCTGCCCGGCATCGCGCTTGGCATTGGTCTGGAAATCCCGCTGTCGTGTCACCGCATCATTGCGGCCGACAATCCCAAGGCCAAGATCGGCCTCCCAGAGATCATGGTCGGCATCTTCCCCGGCGCCGGTGGCACCACGCGACTGGTTCGCAAAATGGGCGCGATGGCGGCGGCGCCGTTCCTTTTGGAAGGCAAAACCGTTTCACCTGAGAAAGCCAAATCTGCGGGTCTGATCGACGAGGTTGTGCCAGCAGATGAGCTGCAAGCCCGTGCGAAAGATTGGGTAATGAACGCAACCGATGCGGACATCGTGAAACCGTGGGATGCCAAGGGCTATAAAATGCCCGGCGGCGCGCCTTATCACCCCGCTGGTTTCCAAACCTTCGTTGGCGCTGCTGCAATGATCCACGGCAAAACCAATGGCGTCTATCCGGCGGCGAAAGCTCTGCTGGCTGCCGTTTACGAAGGCGCAATGGTGCCCTTCGATGACGCCCTGCGTGTGGAATGCCGTTGGTTCGTGAACGTTCTGATGAACCCGTCATCTAGCGCCATGATCCGCTCGCTTTTCATCAACAAACAGGCTTTGGAAAAAGGCGCTGTGCGTCCGAAAGACGTGGATGATCAGTCGGTTAAGAAAGTCGGCGTGCTGGGTGCAGGCATGATGGGGGCCGGCATCGCGCTGGTATCGGCCATGGCCGGGATGGAGGTCGTTTTGATCGACCAAACCCAAGAAGCTGCGGATCGCGGCAAGGCATATTCAGAGGGTTATCTGGACAAAGGCATCGCCCGCAAGAAAGCCACGCCCGAAAAGAAAGAGGCCGTGCTGTCCGCCATCACCGCCACCACTGATCTGGACGCTCTGAAAGGTGCTGATCTTATCATCGAAGCGGTCTTTGAAGACGTGGGCGTGAAAGCCGAGATGACCAAAAAGGTCGAGGCCGTCGTGGGCGAAGATTGCATCTATGCCACCAACACCTCAACCCTGCCGATCACCGAGCTGGCGAAAGCCTCGGCCCGGCCCGATCAGTTCATCGGCATCCACTTCTTCAGCCCGGTTGAGCGCATGATGCTGGTCGAGATCATCAAGGGTAAAGAAACTGGCGGACGTGCTGTGGCCAAGGCGCTTGACTATGTGCGTCAGATCCGCAAAACGCCGATTGTCGTCAACGACGCGCGCTTCTTCTACTGCAATCGCTGCATCATCCCATACATCAACGAAGGCATGCGCATGGTTGGCGAAGGTGTATCCCCGGCGCTGGTCGAAGGGGCCGCAAAACTGCTGGGCTTCCCGGTGGGACCGCTGCAACTGGTGGACGAAACCTCGATCGATCTGGGCGTGAAGATCGCCAAAGCCACGAAAGCGGCGATGGGCGACAACTACCCGGATGCTGCGGTCGACGACATCATCTTCTGGATGGCCGACGAGGGCCGATTGGGCCGTAAGTCGAACGCAGGTTTCTATAACTATGACGACAAAGGCAAACGCACAGGTCTATGGGAAGGTCTTGGCGACAAATTCCAACTGGCCGACGATCAGCCTGACCTCACCGAAGTGAAACATCGCCTGATGATGAGCCAGGTTCTGGAAGCTGTCCGTGCACTGGAAGAAGGCGTGTTGGAAGACATCCGCGAAGGCGACGTGGGTGCGATTCTGGCTTGGGGCTTTGCCCCTTGGTCCGGCGGCCCGTTCAGCTGGCTCGACATGATCGGTGCGGGCAAAGCAGTGGAAATCTGCGACGACCTGACCAACGCACAAGGCGCGCGGTTCACGACCCCTGCCCTTCTGCGTGATCTGGCGGACAAAGGCGATACGTTCTACGGCCGCTTCGACAGCGCGCAAGACGCGGCTTGACCTTAAGTGACGATGCAGCCCAAGGATAACCTTGGGCTGCCATTCTTGACCGCTTCTTCTGGCTCGAAATATCCTGGGGTGAATGCGCCTTGGCGCAGAGGGGCAAAGCCCCTTCCCCCTAACTTACCCGCGAGCCCACACCCTTAAAAGTTATAGGAAAACCGCCGAATATCCGGCGCGCACACGTCGGCGACAAGGGCGGCATCATCGTCATTGTAATAGCTGCGATAATCCGCGCGCCGGTCGGACCTGTTCTCATGCGGCATGGGACCCAGCGAAAACCCCAGATGTGTTTCAAACGGCGCCAAATCCTCTGGTAATGCTTCCATCCGCGCAAACAGGTCGCAGCGCTCCTGCCCGTTCTGATCTGTCACGTAAGACCCCAAAGGCGACCCTGCGAAGCTGTCAATCGTGTGTTGATGGTTCAGAAACTCTGAAAATGTCAGCGCATGCGCCAGATCGACCGCTGGATGATCAAAATGCTGCGCTTTGAGCCAGTGGTAATAGCTGACCAACCGGTCCCACGGATTTCGGACGAGCGTTATGACGAAGTAGTCCTCAATCTGCTCCTGCGTCACCGGCCCATAGATATCGCGCAGCTTGGAGTGTTTCCACAGCCGACCAGAGGACGCAACGTGCGTCATCCGTTTGCGCCGATTGACCGCTTTGGGCGTATCCCCCAGCATGATGTCGTCTTTCATCGCCCGAGCTTCCAGAGCCAGTGCAAGCGATGTCCCCCCGGTTTTAGGCGGATGAATGAAAATGTATCGACGACCGTGCGAAATGATCATGGGGCGATATTAGCGGGAATTCAGGACGGGTGCGAGCGCAGTGAAATGACAGTGCCCGAAACGACAATCAACGCCATTCCCAAAATGGCCTGGACCGGGATTACTTCGCCGAACAGCACAAAACTCCAACCGGCTACGAAAGCCAAAAGTGAATATTCGTATATGGCGACCTGCGCAGCATCCCCAAGCTGATAGGCTTTGAAAACCAGCCCAACCGCGATCAGCGAACCGATGGCTTGCAGCACCGTCAGACCAAGCCCAAGTGGCGTGGGCCATACAAGGCCACGCAACAAAAACCCCTCCGATCCGGCAGGAACGTCAAATGCCCCAAGCGTGGTGACGATTGTACCAATCAACCCGAACACCCCTAATGCCAGGAAGAAGTAAAGCAACATCGACAGCGCGCTTTCCCCGTCGCACCATTGCCGCGTTGCAATCCCCCCGATGGCATAGAAAAATCCTGCCGTCATCGGAACAAGGGCGACGGTGTTTACGCCATTCTCAAACGGATTCAGGACGATCAAAACCCCTGCAAACCCTATCAGCGCCGCCGTGATACGCGTCAAACCGACAGGTTGGCCGAGGAAGACGGCCGAGATCAGCATGACCCAGATTGGCGCGGTAAACAGCCCGGCAGCCACTTGTCCGATTGGCAAGAACCCCAAGCAGCCAAAATAGATCAGCATGGCAAAGGCCGCGAACCCGCCGCGCACGGCGACGGCCCATCGGCGCTTGGGCCGGAGTTGCGCATGGCCCAAAAGCGCTAAAGCGCCCAGTATTCCAACCGCCAACACTGTCCGCATCAGGTGAAATTGCCACAAGCCCAGATCCTGTGCGATCATCGCAACGAAGTTATCCAGAAACCCAAGCAAGAACATCGCAAGGCAAATAACGCTTGCCGCTTGAAGAGTTCGATTGCCTGACATGTCGCTTTTAGTCCGTTTTTCGCGTGTTCAAGGCATTGACCACGCGGTGGTCGTTCTGGTCTGCTCCTACAACGACATACACGACAAAAATGTCGAGACAAGACAGGGAGAGACGCTGATGGGCTGGATGGCAGACGAAACGGGGCTGGAGAAATGTGCGGCCAACTTTGTGCCCCTGACGCCGCTGTCTCACCTCAGACGTGCGGCGCGGGTTTTCCCAAACAGGGAAGCTCTGGTTTATGGCTCACGGCGACTGACCTATCGGGACTATTACGAACGGGTGACGCGGCTGGCATCCGCGCTGACAACGAACGGGGTCACACCCGGCGATGTCGTCGCAACACTTCTGCCCAACACCTTGGCTCATGTCGAAGCCAGCTTCGCCATCCCGGCTTGTGGTGCAGTTCTGAACACCATCAATACGCGTTTAGACGTAGACACCGTCGCCTATATCTTCGCTCACGGAGGGGCACGTGCGGTGCTGGTGGACACGCCGCTTTTGCCTCTGGCCGAGAAAGCGATTGAACAAATGAAGGCCGACGGCGCCACTGCAACGCCGATGATTATCGAGGTCGCAGACCCTGACGCAGGCTTCCCGGCCACCGGGCGCTTTACAGAATATGAAGATCTGGTCACGAGTGGTTCTGCCGACTTCAACTGGATTATGCCTGAGGATGAATGGGAAAGCCTTGCGCTGAACTACACCTCTGGCACGACGGGCCGGCCCAAAGGGGTCGTCTGTCACCATCGGGGCGCTTACCTGATGACGATGGGGACCCCAATAAGTTGGGGCATGACACTGTATCCGCGTTACTTGACCATCGTGCCGCTGTTTCACTGCAACAACTGGAATCACAGTTGGATGATGCCGGTTCTGGGCGGGACTATCATTTGCTGCCGCGACATCACGGCTAAGGCGATCTATGACGCAATTGCCGATGAAGGTGTGACCCATTTTGGCGGTGCGCCCATCGTGCTGAACATGATTGTGAATGCGCCCAACCAGGCTCGCCGCGATTTTGACCACACCGTGCAAGTGTTTACCGCCGGCGCTCCGCCAGCGGCGGCCACCCTGGCCGCCATCGAGCCTTTGGGATTCAATGTCACGCAGGTTTATGGTTTGACCGAGACGTATGGGCACGTCACCGAATGCTTGTGGAACGGACCGGAGTGGGACGCGCTGCCGCAGGATGAAAAAGCGGCCATGAAAGCCCGCACAGGTATCGCCATGCCTCAGATGGAAGATATCACTGTGATGTTCCCCGACACGATGGAACAAGTACCGATGGATGGTGAAGCGATTGGTGAAATCATGATCCGTGGAAATTCGGTGATGAAAGGCTATCTGAAGAATCCAGAGGCCACCCGTGACGCGTTCCAAGGGGGCTACTTCCACTCTGGTGACATCGCGCATCAAACGCCGGACGGATACATCCGTATCACGGATCGGGCAAAGGACATCATCATCTCGGGCGGCGAAAACGTCAGCTCGGTCGAGGTCGAAGGCGCTTTGATGCACCACCCGGCCGTCAGCTTGTGTGCGGTTGTGGCCAAACCGGATGATAAATGGGGTGAAGTACCTTGCGCATTTGTCGAATTGAAAGACGGCGCTGCCGTTACCGAAGACGAGTTGATTGCATTCGTGCGCGGTCGTTTGGCCGGGTTCAAGACCCCCAAGATGATCGAGTTTTGCGAGTTGCCAAAAACCTCAACCGGGAAAATCCAGAAGTTCGAATTGCGTGATCGTTTGCGGAACGCGCCCTGACCCACCACGCGCATTGCCCCAACGACGGCAACCGACTATCCTGCCGATAATGATAACGAGCAGGCGAGACCCGTCCAGAACATGACGGCCCTCACAAAATATCAACGGCTGGAAGCAGCCGGGCTGTGGCGCAGCGCTCCTGAGGCGCAGCGGCGTGATGTTATTGTGTCACTCGGCGATGCCACACTTACCATCACGGACATGCATGACGTGGCGCTGACCCACTGGTCCCTGCCCGCGCTCATCCGGTTAAATCCATCAGAGCGCCCCGCGCTTTATTCGCCCGGCAACGATGCCACGGAAGAATTGGAGATCGAGGACGAGACGCTCATCAAGGCGATTGAAAAGGTACGCAGGGTTGTTGAACGACGTCGCCCCCATCCCGGACGATTGCGTCATTGGGTGACTGCCGGTGTGTTTGGTCTGTTGGTTGCCCTTGGTGTTTTCTGGATGCCCAATGCGCTCAGGGATTACACGGTTTCAGTGGTACCTGATCCTACTCGCGACGCCATCGGGCAACGCATCCTAAACCGAATTGGGCGCGTTGCAGGCCAGAAATGCGATGGGCGGAATGGACAAAGCGCGCTCGAACAATTGGGGGTCCGTGTGCTGGACACAGAAGCGCCACGGGTCATCGTACTGTCGACCGGGGTTCAGACCGCGACCCATCTGCCGGGCCACATCACGCTTTTGAATCGCGCCCTGATCGAAGATTTTGAAGAACCAGATGTCGTGGCGGGTTTTCTTCTGGCAGAAGACATGCGCCGCCAAAATACGGACCCGATGAAAGCGTTGTTAGAGCATGCTGGCCTGAAAGCCACCGCACAGCTTCTGACGACGGGCGATCTGCCTGACGGCGTGATTGACAGCTATGCCGAAGATTTGCTGACCGCGGCCCCCACGCCGCTTGACAACGACGCGTTGCTTGGCCGGTTCGAGAAAGCAGGCCTGCGGTCGACCCCTTACGCTTATGCGATTGATCTGACAGGCGAAAGCACGCTTGACCTTATCGAGGCCGATCCAATTGCGCTGGCGGATGCAGCACCGCTGCTTACCGATGCAGACTGGGTGCGTTTGCAGGGAATCTGCGGCGAATAGCGGTCGCGACGAACGCCCGGTGCTATTTGGTGCCGAACATCCGGTCGCCTGCATCCCCAAGACCGGGCACGATATAGCCCTTATCGTTCAGTTTCTCATCCAACGCGGCCGTAATAATCGGCACATCAGGATGCGCCTCTTTCATGCGCGCCACGCCTTCCGGGGCGGCCAGCAGGCACATGAACCGAATGTCACGCGCACCGGCCTTTTTCAACAGATCAACTGCGGCGGCCGAGCTGTTGCCGGTGGCCAGCATCGGATCGACGGCAATGACCAGCCGATCCTCCAACGCTTCTGGCACTTTGAAATAGTATTGCACAGGCTCCAGCGTCTCTTCGTCACGGTAAAGCCCGACAAAGCCAACCCGGGCTGACGGGATCAATTCCAGTACACCGTCCAACAGACCGTTGCCTGCGCGCAGGATGGACACGAGTGCCAGTTTACGCCCGGCCAGAACCGGGGCATCCATTTCCTGCATCGGGGTTGTGATCCGCTGGGTTTCCATCGGCAATTCGCGCGTCACTTCATAGGCCAGAAGCTGGCTGATCTCACGCAGCAGCTGACGAAAATGGTTGGTCGGCGTGGTCTCGTCGCGCATCAGAGTCAGCTTGTGCTGAATCAAAGGGTGTTTCACGACGGTCAGATGGTCAAACATCTTGAGCCTCCAATATTTTTCGCACACGGGTGCGGGTCGTTTCATCACAAAATGCCGCGTCGATTGCGGCCAGGTTCAGAGCTTGGAAATCCGCAGCGTCCCAGCCAAACTGGCGCGACAGATCCTCATATTCCTTCACCATATCGGTGCGGAAAAATGGCGGGTCGTCCGTCGAAACGGTGACCTTTACGCCCTTGTCCCGCAACTTGGCGATGGGGTGGTCGCCAAGATCAGAATAGACGCCCAAAAAGACATTCGATCCCGGACAGACTTCAAGCGTGATATCGTCTTCAATCAGGCGGTCTATCAGTGCCAGATCTTCAATCGCCCGCACGCCATGCCCGATCCGCTGGACCTTCAAATGATCCAAGGCGTCGCGCACTTCCTGCGGGCCGTTCCATTCGCCGGCATGCGTGGTCAGTTGCAAACCAGCCTCGCGCGCCATGTCGAAAGCATAGGCAAAATCGCTTTGTTTGCCTGACTTTTCGTCGCCACCCATGCCGAAACCGGTGATGAAGCCGCCTGCGGTTTCTTGTGCACAACGCGCCGTTTCGCGGGCGGCGTCGGGGCCAAAATGGCGCACCGCCGTTATAACCCCGCGCAGGGTGATGCCCGCATCGCGTTCAGCTTCGTTTGCGGCATCTTCAATCGCAGCAAGATAATCACGCCAGGCGCTGACATCACGCCCACCGCAAAAATCGGGGGAAATGAAGGTTTCAAGATAGATGACCCCTGCCTCGGCGCATTTTTCCAGAACGGCTTTGGTCAGTCGCGCATAGTCTGTCGGGCTTTTGAGGACTGAGGTTGCAGCTTCATAGACCTCTAGGAAGTGCCAGAAATCGCGGTAGGCATAGCCGCCGTCTTCAGCAAATATACCCGACAGATCGACACTTTTTTCTTTCGCCAAACCCTTGATGAGATCGGGCGGTGCTGCACCCTCAATATGGGTGTGCAGTTCAACTTTCGGCAGTGACTGATAGCTCATAAAAACGACTTCCCTGCGCCACGGGCGTCTAATCCCAGATGATCGGCGACTGATGCCCCAATGTCGGAAAAACCGCAAATGCCTATTTCCCGAAGACCAAGCCCTGCGCCTACCACCGGCACACGTTCACGAGTGTGATCGGTTCCAACCCATGTGGGATCGTTGCCGTGATCGGCGGTAAAGAGCACCACGTCGCCCGCGCGCATCTTGGCGAACACGCGCGGCAGTTCGGCGTCGAACCATTCCAAAGCACGAGCGTATCCCGAGACGTCGCGCCGGTGCCCGTATTTGGAGTCGAACTCCACGAAATTGGCAAACACAAAGTCGCCGTCCTGCGCGGTGTCCATCGACGCGACCAGATGCTCCATCAAGTCAGCGTCTGCACCTTTCTTCAAAGTGCTGATCCCGCGATGGGCAAAGATGTCGCCGATCTTGCCGATGGCGTGCACGTTGCGGCCCGCATCTTGCACCCAGTCACATAAGGTCGGGCTGGGCGGCGTCATCGCGAAATCGCGACGGTTTGTCGTGCGTTTGAAGCCCTCGGCTTCGGACCCAATGAAGGGTCGGGCGATGGCACGTCCGACTTGCATGGCATGCACCATGGGTGCAATCGCCTCGCACAGACCGACCAAACGATCGAGGCCGAATGTTTCCTCATGTGCCGCAATCTGAATAACACTGTCGACCGAGGTATAGACGATGGGCCAACCCGTGCGCAGGTGCTCACCCCCCAACTCGTCCAGAATTGCGGTGCCAGAGGCGTGTTTGTTACCCAAAATTCCGTCTACACCCGCGATCTCGCAGATTTTCTGGGTAAGCTCTTCGGGAAAGGCTGGTTGGGTGTCGGGGAAATACCCCCAATCCCAAGGGACCGGCACGCCGGCGATCTCCCAATGGCCTGACGGCGTATCTTTTCCGTTGGATATTTCCTGCGCAGCACCCCACAAACCCTGCGGCACAGCCGTCAACCCGGGCGTTTCATCGCCCGAGGCCAGACGGATCGCGGCACCCAGCCCCAACCCATCCAAGTTTGGCATTTTTAGCGGTCCGCTGCGGCCATCCCTGGCCTGTCCAGCAGCACAGGCTTGTGCAATATGCGCCAGCGTGTTGGCCCCTGTATCGGGGACAGTCTTGTCATTGAAAAACGCGTGCGCGTCGGGTGCCCCACCACAACCTGCACTGTCCAAGACGATCAGAAAAGCACGGGTCATGTATTCACCATATGCTCGGTCCCGAACGCACCAGGCAGAAGCTCGGCCATCGACATGGTCAAGCTTTCGCCACTCAGCGTCATCATGGTGATCGTGGCATCAGCATCCGCAAACTCCGCCAGTTTCTGACGGCATCCTCCGCAGGGCGTCACTGGCAGAGGGGCGTCAGCGATCACCACAACCTCGACCACTTTTCGGTCACCTGCCAAAGCCATCGCGGCGATTGCACCAGCCTCGGCGCACGTTCCTTCGGGATACGCTATGTTTTCGACATTGCAGCCCGAATAAACTGCCCCCGATGCGCACCGCAGCGCTGCACCTACCTTGAAATTCGAGTAAGGCGCATAAGCATTTTCGCGGGCGGTCTTCGCAGCGTCCAATAGCGACATCGGACCTCCAGATCGGTTTCGATTTTGATCCAGACACCGTGGCGCGAGGCGACGCCGGATGCAAGGCCAAACCGTGCCCGAGTTGACCTGCAGACAAATACCTGCGCTATCCTATGGTTGCGCAAGCAGGCTTGATTGCCCAATGCGGCCTGCTATATGGCGGCTATGAAAGTAGTTTAAAGTTAAACTTCCCGGAGGAGGACACCGTGAGCGACGACAATTACCCCCGCAAACGCGCCTTGGATTACCATGAATTTCCAAAGCCCGGGAAGCTGGAAATCCGCCCAACCAAGCCCATGGCAAACGGGCGTGACCTAAGCCTTGCATATTCCCCCGGCGTGGCCGAAGCCTGTCTTGAGATCAAGAATGATCCTTCTACGGCAAGCCGTTACACCGCTCGTGGCAATCTGGTTGCCGTGGTCTCAAACGGCACCGCGGTGTTGGGGCTTGGCAATATCGGCGCACTTGCCTCCAAGCCCGTGATGGAAGGCAAGGCAGTTTTGTTCAAGAAATTCGCCAATATCGATTGCTTTGACATCGAACTGGACCAAAAAGATCCTGAAAAGTTGGCCGAGATCGTTTGCGCAATGGAGCCAAGCTTCGGCGCGATCAATCTTGAAGACATCAAGGCGCCCGATTGTTTCATCGTTGAACAAATTTGTCGCGAACGTATGAACATCCCGGTTTTCCACGACGATCAACACGGCACGGCCATCGTTGTCGGCGCGGCAGCCACCAACGCGATGCAGGTCACAGGCAAGTCCTTCGACCAGATCAAGGTGGTATCCACCGGCGGTGGCGCGGCTGGGATTGCCTGCTTGAACATGCTGTTGAAATTGGGCGTGAAACGAGAAAACGTCTGGCTGTGTGACATCGAAGGATTGGTCTATGAGGGCCGCGAAGCGGAAATGACGCCGCAAAAGTCAGCCTATGCTCAAGGCGCCAGCCCGGCCACTTTGGATGATGTGATCGAAGGCGCGGACGTGTTTCTTGGCCTGTCTGGCCCTGGTGTTTTGACGCCAGCAATGGTCGCAAAAATGGCCAAACGCCCTATTGTATTCGCCCTTGCAAACCCGACGCCTGAAATCATGCCGGACGAGGTGCGGTCGGTCGCACCAGACGCCATTATCGCCACGGGTCGGTCCGATTTCCCAAATCAGGTTAACAACGTTTTGTGTTTTCCATTCATCTTCCGTGGCGCGCTTGACGTGGGCGCAACCGAGATCAATGACGCCATGCAACTGGGATGTATCGAAGGGATCGCCGCCCTGGCGCGCGCCACAACCTCTGCCGAAGCCGCCGCTGCCTATAAAGGCGAACAACTGAGCTTCGGCGAGCACTATCTGATCCCGAAACCTTTTGACCCACGCCTTATGGGGGTGGTCGCGACAGCCGTTGCCAAGGCTGCGATGGAAAGTGGCGTGGCCACGCGTCCCGTCGAAGATATTGCGGCTTACAAGAAAACTCTGGACGGATCGGTATTCCGTTCGGCCCTCATCATGCGCCCCGTCTTTGAGGCCGCCGCGACCGCAGAACGTCGGATCGTGTTTGCTGAAGGCGAGGATGAACGGGTGCTGCGCGCTGCCAATGCGATGTTGGAGGAAACAACAGACGCCCCCATTCTGATTGGTCGACCGGACGTAATCGCGCAGCGCTGCGAACGGGCCGGCCTGTCAATCAAGCCGGGCGAAGATTTCCAGATTGTGAACCCCGAACGCGATGATCGCTATCGCGACTATTGGAGCGCTTATCATCAGATCATGGCCCGTCAAGGTACTACACCTGATCTGGCCAAAGCCATCATGCGCACGAACACCACTGCCATTGGCGCCATCATGGTTCATTTGGGCCAAGCGGACAGCGTTATTGCCGGTACGTTCGGGCAGTATCTGTGGCACCTCAATTATATCAGGCAGATCCTCGGAACGGATCAGTTGCACCCGGTGGGCGCGCTGAGCCTGATGATCTTGCAGGACGGTCCGCTTTTCATCGCGGACACGCATGTTCACAACATCCCGACCGCGGAACAGATCGCGGAGTCCGTCTGTGCGGCCGCCCGGCATGTCCGCCGTTTCGGCGTCGAACCAAAAATCGCGCTGTGTTCTTATTCGCAGTTTGGCAACCATGATGGCGACAGCGGCGAGCGTGCGCGCGGGGCCTTGAAAATTTTGGACAGCCGTCCGCGCGATTTCGCCTATGAGGGCGAGATGCATGTTGACGCCGCGCTAGACGTGGATGTGCGCCAACATATCTTCCCGGACGCCCGTTTTGAGGGGCCGGCAAACACACTGGTGTTTGCCAATGCAGATGCGGCCAGCGCTGTTCGCAACACGTTGAAGGTCAAAGGGGGTGGGCTTGAGGTTGGGCCGATCCTGATGGGCATGGGCAACCGTGCCCATATTGTCACCCCGTCAATCACCGCACGTGGATTGCTGAACATGTCTGCGGTCGCAGGCACCCCCGTCGCACGATATGGCTAAGGCGACTCGGGGTTGCTAATATTTGCAAGTCAGAGTTTGCAGTTTTGCAAATTCTGACTTTTTCAAACCTTAGGTGCCTATTTACCTGAGGTTTGCAAAAATTTGCAGGCCTTTTTCTGCCGGATTGCAAATTGTTGGCGCAAAACCGTCGCACCGTGGCACGCCGCGCTTGCCCTACCGACAGTTCGAGGCGTAACACTTCTTACCAAGGGAAATTGGAGGAAGTGCACCATGGCATACAAAGACGTTTACGCTGCGTGGCAGGCTGACCCGGAAACTTTCTGGATGGATGCGGCCAAGGCTATCACGTGGGACAAGCCGCCCTCAAAAGCGCTCTTTGACGAAAACGCGCCGCTTTATGAGTGGTTCTCGGATGGTATGGTGAACACCTGCTACAACGCCGTCGACCGCCATGTTGAGAATGGGCGCGGCGACCAAGTGGCCATCATTTATGACAGCCCGATCACCGGACGCCAAGCCAAGATTACCTTTGCCCAGCTGCAAACCCGTGTCGCGGCGCTTGCAGGCGCGCTCAAAGCCAAGGGCATCGAAAAGGGCGACCGCATCATCATCTATATGCCGATGGTCCCCGAGGCCCTAATGGCGATGCTTGCCGCAACCCGCATTGGCGCGGTGCATTCCGTGGTATTTGGTGGATTTGCATCAAACGAACTGGCCGTACGTATTGACGACGCCAAGCCAAAGGCGATCATCGCCGCATCCTGCGGTATCGAACCGGGCCGGGTCATAGCCTACAAACCACTTCTGGACGGCGCGATCGACATTGCGTCGCACAAGCCCGATTTCACCGTGATCCTTCAGCGAGAAGAGGCCACCGCCGATCTGATTCCGGGCCGCGATTACAGCTGGACCGAACTGGAGGCCAGCGCCACCCCCGCCGACTGTGTGCCCGTTGAGGGCAATCATCCGGCCTACATCCTCTATACCTCTGGCACGACCGGCCAACCAAAAGGCGTGATCCGCCATACTGGTGGTCACTTGGTTGCGCTGAACTGGACGATGAAGAACCTTTATAATGTCGACCCCGGTGACGTGTTCTGGGCGGCATCCGATGTGGGCTGGGTCGTTGGCCACAGCTATATTACATATGGCCCGTTGGTGCATGGCAACACTACCATCGTGTTTGAGGGCAAACCTGTCGGAACGCCTGATGCAGGCACCTTCTGGCGCGTGATCTCGGAACATAATGTCAAAAGCTTCTTCACGGCCCCCACCGCATTCCGCGCCGTGAAACGTGAAGACCCTAAAGGCGAGTTCGTAAAGAAATACGATCTGTCCTGCTTGAAGCAAGTCTATCTGGCTGGGGAACGCGCAGACCCTGACACCATCGTCTGGGCGCAGGACCAACTTAAGGTTCCCGTAATTGACCACTGGTGGCAGACCGAAACCGGCTTCGCGATCGCAGCGAACCCGCTGGGTATCGAGGAATTGCCGGTCAAGCTGGGCTCGCCTTCTGTGCCGATGCCGGGTTTCGACGTGCAAATTCTGGATGAAGGCGGCCATCCAATGCCCGCAGGCGAACTGGGCGCGATTGCGATCAAACTGCCCCTGCCCCCCGGCACGCTGCCCACCCTGTGGAACGCTGAAGAGCGCTATAAGTCGAGCTATCTGAACACGTTCCCCGGCTACTATGAAACGGGCGACGCGGGTTATAAGGATGAGGATGGATACCTTTACATCATGGCGCGCACCGATGATGTGATCAACGTTGCCGGCCACCGCCTGTCCACCGGCGGGATGGAAGAGGTTTTGGCAAGCCACCCGGACGTGGCCGAATGCGCCGTCATCGGTGTTACCGATCAGTTGAAAGGCCAGTTGCCCTTGGGCATGATTTGCCTGAATGCTGGCACGGATCGACCGGACGCCGAGGTGACCGCAGAATGCGTCAAGCTGGTGCGCGAGAAGATCGGGCCCGTGGCCGCGTTCAAACTGTGTATCGTGGTGGATCGCCTGCCGAAAACCCGGTCAGGCAAAATTCTGCGCGCGACCATGGTGTCGATCGCCGACGGCAAAGATTACAAAATGCCTGCCACTATCGACGACCCAGCCATTCTGGAAGAAATCCAGGAAGCGCTGCAAAGTCTCGGGTACTCAAAGTAATGCCCGCTAATAAGTAGAAAAATGCTCCTCCAAACTACGTTTGGGGGAGTTTTTTTTAGCTTTTCGATGGCCACTTCGCTAAAACCAAACCGGGAACCGTTGCAGGTTCAAATATCCGGGGGGGAGTGATGGCGATGGACGAACGGGGCAATCCCAGCGCTGCCTCATTGAACACAACCAAAGCTGACGCAATTGTTGGGCGCGCCTTGGTCATGGTTTTGGCGCCACCAGATTTCACCGACCTGTTTCCCGGCCCGGTTTTTGAGAGCCTGGGCTGCGAAGCTGCCTATGCTAACTCGATTTCGGAAGCGAAAGCTATCACAGAAGACAAGCCAGTTGATGTCATCATCCTGCCTTTGCGTGTGAATAACCGCAGCGTCTTGCCGCTGATCCGCGATTTTCTGAAGGGGGATGCTGACCAGGCAATTATTGTTGTGTCGCAAAGCGACGAAATCAATGATGCGGCAGAGGCCATGCGACTGGGTGCGTTGGACTGCATCTTTGTACCTTTTACGCAAAACCGTCTTCAAAAGACCGTTGGCAATGTTCTCCAAAAAATCAAAAGGCGCGCGGTGGTTTCGTCACGCCGCAACCCCGTCAAGCCTAGCGCTAAGACGCTGCCTGCCACTTCGGTCGCGTCTGTCACTGCCGACGCGCGCTGGGTCAGGCACGGTATGGTCTTGTCAGACATGTCGATGAAGCCGGTGCTGAAGGCGCTCGACACGATCGCGTCGTCCAGTGCTCCTGTCTTCATTCAGGGCGAAACGGGCACAGGCAAGGAGGTTCTTGCCCGCGCTCTGCACGCGGAAAGTGGCCGGTCCGGCGGACCGTTCATCGTTGTCGACTGCGCGCGACTGCAGCCAGACACGCTGGCCAAGCGGGTTTTCTCGGACAACCGAATGACATCGCGCGGCGCCGCAAATGCAGCTGATGGCGTCACGCTTTTTCTGGACGGCATTGCCCGCACTGATCTGCGGGTTCAGAAGCAACTGATGCGGTTTCTGGAGAGCGGCGAGATCGACCCTCTAGGGTCGACCGATTCAGCCAAGGTTGATGCACGTATCATCTGCGCCAGTGCAGAAAATGCCCGCACTGAAATCGACGCTGGTCGGCTGCGCGAAGACCTGTATTACCGCTTGCATGTCGTGCCGATCCTGCTGCCGCCGCTCCGAGATCGGGGCCAGGATATTCTGGCCATCGCCAACAGCAAACTGGTGCAAACAGCCCGGCAAGAGGGGCGGCGGTTCCGTGGATTCACCGCTGATGCCGCTGACATTCTGATGTCGCATCGTTGGCCCGGCAATGTGCGTCAATTGATCAACGTCGTCTGGAACATCGTTTTGCACCACGATGCGGATCTGGTCACCGCCGAGATGTTGCCGGTCGATCTTTTGACTGGACAATCTGCCAATCCAAACGTGCAAATGCCACCTCGGGTGCTGGCTGATACCGGCTTACTGGGGCGACCACTGGCGGAAATCGAACGCATAGTGATCGAAGAAACGATCCGGGCACAGGGTGGATCGATCCCGCGCGCAGCACAAGTTTTGGAAGTTTCACCGTCGACGATCTATCGCAAGCGCGACGGGTGGGCGCGCGATTAGCTGCCCAGTCAGACAAACTGCTCGCGGATCAGCCTTTCTTCCAGACCGTGACCGGGATCAAACAGGATGCGGTGGGCAATCTCGTTGTTCGATTTGATCTCAACCAAAACGACATCACGCACTGATCTGCCGTCGGCATCGGCCATCACAGGGCGCTTTTCGTGTTCAAGAACGTCAAATTGCACCACTGCATTTTTGGGAAGAAGCGCACCCCGCCAGCGACGAGGGCGAAAAGCAGCCATTGCGGTCAGCGCCAGAACGTCCGATCCAATAGGTAAGATCGGGCCGTGCGCCGAGTAGTTATAGGCCGTCGATCCAGCCGCAGTACACAAAAGCGCACCATCGCAGACGAGTTCCGGCAGACGAACGCGCCCATCAACGCTGATCTGCAGTTTCGCGGCTTGCGGACCAGCACGCAGAAGGCTGACCTCGTTGATGGCCAGCGCCTTATGCACTTTTCCGTCCGCCCCTTCGGCCCGCATCGCAAGCGGGTTTATCACCGCTTCCTCGGCGGCGATTAGTCGTTCGATTAGATCGTCAGGCGAATATTCATTCATCAGAAATCCGACGGTCCCGCGGTTCATTCCATAGACAGGGGCCGGTAACTCTTGGGTGTCGTGCAGGGTTTGCAGCATGAACCCGTCACCGCCCAGCGCGACGATGACGTCGGCTTTGTCCACTGGTTTGTTACCATAACGAGTTACCAATTCTTCTTTCGCGATCTGCGAAATCTGCGCATCGCTGGCGACAAAAGCGATATTCTGGCTCATTGCTAGGTTTCCGATCCGTATCCCTTGGTTTCCGAAAGAAACACATGTTTCCGTAAAGTGCCAGAAATTGCCGCGTCTTTCCGCAGCCATGTCGCTTTCCGGTCTTTGCGTTTGGCGGTGTTTCCGATAGGAAACGCCAACAACTGGCTTCCAACCCAAGGATTACACCCATGACTGCTTCCCGTGACCAAGGCTTCTTTACCGAATCCCTCGCCACCCGCGACCCTGAGCTTTTCGGGTCGATCACTGACGAACTTGGTCGCCAACGCGACGAGATCGAGCTGATCGCGTCGGAAAATATCGTGTCCGCCGCCGTAATGGAGGCTCAGGGCTCGGTTCTGACCAACAAATATGCCGAAGGTTACCCGGGCCGCCGCTACTATGGCGGTTGCCAGTTTGTGGATGTGGCCGAGAATCTGGCCATCGACCGCGCCAAGGCGTTGTTTGGCTGCGAGTTTGCTAATGTGCAGCCCAACTCGGGTTCGCAGGCGAACCAAGGTGCCTTCATGGCGATGATCCAACCGGGTGATACGATTCTGGGCATGAACCTCGCATCGGGCGGGCACCTGACGCACGGCGCGGCTCCGAACCAATCGGGCAAGTGGTTCAACGCGGTGCAATACGGTGTGCGCAAGCAGGACAACCTGATCGACTATGACGAGGTTCAGGCGCTGGCCACGGAACACCAACCGAAGCTGATCATCGCGGGCGGCTCGGCCATTCCGCGTCAAATCGACTTCGCAAAGTTCCGCGAAATCGCGGACAGTGTTGGCGCGTTCTTATTGGTTGATATGGCTCACTTTGCCGGTCTGGTCGCCGCGGGCGAACACCCCTCGCCCTTCCCATATGCGGATGTGGCCACAACGACGACCCACAAAACCCTGCGTGGTCCGCGCGGCGGCATGATCCTGACCAACCGCGAGGATCTGGCCAAGAAAATCAATTCGGCCATCTTCCCCGGCATTCAGGGTGGGCCCCTAATGCACGTGATCGCCGCCAAAGCTGTCGCGTTCGGAGAGGCGTTGCGCCCCGAATTCAAAGCCTACCAGAAACAAGTGCGCGCCAACGCAGTCGCTCTGGCTGATCAGTTGATGAAGGGCGGCCTGGACATCGTAACCGGCGGCACCGACACCCACGTCATGCTGGTCGACCTGCGCCCCAAAGGCGTGACCGGTAATATCGTCGACAAAGCGCTTGGCCGCGCCCACATCACTTGCAACAAAAACGGTATCCCGTTTGACCCGGAAAAACCGACAGTTACTTCGGGCATCCGTCTGGGCACCCCCGCCGGTACCACACGCGGTTTTGGCGAAGCCGAGTTCCGCGAGATTGCAGACCTTATCGTTGAAGTGGTCGACGGTCTGGCAGCCAATGGCGAAGACGGCAATGGCGCCGTTGAAGACGCGGTGAAAGCCAAAGTTGCCACGCTCTGCGCCCGGTTCCCGCTGTATCCCAACCTTTAAGCGGCTAAGCGCACGGATTTAGTGTGGTGAAAGATAAACGGCCCCGGCGACACGTCGGGGCCTTCTTCTTTTTAATGGTGAGGATCGACAACGAAATCACCAGTCAAA
The DNA here is from genome assembly GCF_025140835.1 of Aliiroseovarius sp. M344. Taxonomy (NCBI): domain Bacteria; kingdom Pseudomonadati; phylum Pseudomonadota; class Alphaproteobacteria; order Rhodobacterales; family Paracoccaceae; genus Aliiroseovarius; species Aliiroseovarius sp. M344. Next base: position 952,274 of record NZ_CP081153.1, on the reverse strand, counting down.
CCAGCTTGCGCCAGATGATCACGCCGGCCACCAGTGCCGCGATGATAAAAAGGTTGAAAAATACACTGGCAGATACATTGACAGCAATGCCACGTCGGCGGTCCCACGCATCCAAGTTTAACAGGTGGCTCTCAATCGCATTGGCCGCTTTCTCAAGCCGCTTGGCATCAACCTGCCGCCCCAACCGGGGATGAGAGGCCAATTTCAATGCCTCGATCAGTGTCGCGCCTTCGCGACGCAGGTGGCGTGGCAACAACCGTCCCGCCCGGCGCAACTTGGTTTCGAAACCCGCGCCGCGGATGTCCAGTCGCTCTTCCAGCAGCCGGGACAGCCGATCTGTCCGTGCGTGAATGTCCACGTCGCTGTTCGCCTTTCACGATCCCTCTTTCGCGCCACCATACCGGCATCGCACCGGCATCCGAAAGTGTCTAACTGCATAAAAAGGGCTTCAAGCCCAATCAGCCCCGGGCTATCAAACCTTATGCTTGAGATGCAAACATATGGCACCGATACGGTGCTGCCGCCGATCCTGATTGCCCACGGGCTTTTTGGCTCGGCCCGCAATTGGGGCGTCATCGCGAAACGCCTGTCCGCAACACGCCGCGTTGTCAGCGTGGATATGCGCAATCACGGTCAAAGCCCATGGAGCGACAGTCACAGCTATCCCGATCTTGCCGGTGATTTGGCCGAGGTCGTGGCAGCCAGCGGTGGACCGGTCGATGTGATCGGACATTCGATGGGCGGTAAGGCCGCGATGGTCTTTGCGAATGCTCAACCTGATATGGTCCGGCGTCTGCTGGTCGCGGATATCGCGCCCATCGCCTACACACACAGTCAGCAATCAATGATCACTGCCATGCGCAGCATCGACCTGTCGCAAGTGAAAACCCGAGGCGATGCGGATCGGCAATTGGCACATGTGCTTGACGAGCCATCTGTCCGAGCGTTTCTTTTGCAATCGCTTGACGTGAAAGCGCAGGAATGGCGTTTGAACTTGGATGTGCTTGAAAAGGATATGGGGCTTATCGTTGGGTTCCCCGAACTGCAGGGGCAGTTTGATGGTCCCACCCTGTTTTTGTCTGGTGCGATCTCTGACTATGTCTTGCCGGACCATCGGGGCATCATCAAAGAGCTTTTTCCGAAGGCTAAGCATGCCAAGATACCGCAAGCTGGTCACTGGTTGCACGCCGAGAAACCGCGCGACTTTGAAGCTGCTGCACTTGCTTTCTTGAGCGCCTGACCAGTCTAAGCCGAATGGGCGCAGTGCCTAACAAACGGGTTGGACCTGATCAGTGGGTCCAGGGACCCCGGCGTTTGGTGGCGAAATTTTCGCCATACCCGCCTGGGCGAATGTTGGGTTTGCGTTTGTGCGGTTCTTGAACAACAGCTTCAATGCCATGTGCGCGCGCATAGCTAAGTGCTGCCGCTTTCGTATCGAACTTCAGACGCACCTGGCTTTGAGTGTCTGAAGAACTTGTCCACCCCATCAACGGATCGACTTCCCGCGATTCGTCGGCCGCATATTCCAAAAGCCAGACCTTGGTCTTGCCTAGCCCTGACGACATGGCATTGCGAGCGGGTTGATAGATACGTGCACGCATCCGGGATCTCCTTGAAAGCTTGTGCAGTTTATCCGGCATGCGAGGCCGTAATTCAAGCAGATTTGGCACAGAAACGGTGGATGCACGCCACACACTGCGGCTTCCAGCCCAGCTGCGGGCCAGAAGCGCATGTGAGTGGTGGTTGTGAGAAAGAAGAGTGACTGCCGGTAGACGACGAGGGAGCGAGGGGTGGGGTGGGTGTATCGTCGTCTACCGGCAGTACGTTCTGCTGCTTGCAAGACAAACCTAGCGCGGCGTTCGCGCTTCGGCAAGCACTAAAAACACCTTTAGTTGCATTTTTTGCAAAAAAATTTTGCCAATTTACGACTTTTTTACTTTTTAAATCTGGTAGTTAGATAGCAGAAAGCCAAAAGAGGCTCTACGCTCCTCTTTTGAACTAATGCAACCATTGGTTGCTAACTGGTAAGCGCCTTCACATGTCCGAAGGCTTCTATCTTGACCCTATAATCGGAAATGTGCGCATGTCGCTCAACTCGCCAATTATGGGGAGGAAGGGGTAAAGGTTTCCTTACCTCTTGAAGAAGAACAAAATGTGACCATTCTAATGGGCGGAGGGATTCGCATGACTCACAGCCCACTGACCAACCCGACACTCGCCCCGACAGCCCGCCCTAAACTTGAGGGCGGCAAGCGTTTCGTCATGCACACGCCGTTTCAGCCGGCAGGTGATCAGCCCACAGCAATCGCGGAACTTGTCGGCGGTCTTGATGCAGGCGAGCAGGATCAGGTTCTTTTGGGTGCGACCGGCACGGGCAAAACGTTCACAATGGCCAAGATCATTGAGAAAACGCAGCGCCCGGCGATCATCCTCGCTCCGAACAAAACACTTGCAGCCCAGCTTTACGGTGAAATGAAGGGGTATTTCCCAGACAACGCGGTCGAATATTTCGTCAGTTACTATGACTACTATCAGCCCGAAGCCTATGTCGCGCGTTCTGACACCTTCATCGAGAAAGAAAGTCAGATCAACGAACAGATTGATCGGATGCGCCATTCCGCCACGCGAGCGCTTTTGGAACGCGACGATGTGATCATCGTGGCTTCGGTCAGCTGCATCTATGGGATCGGCTCGCCCGAAACATATACCGCCATGACGCAAGACATTACGGTTGGTAAAGAATATGATCAGCGGTCCGTCATGCGCGATCTCGTGGCGCAGCAATACAAACGCAATGACAATGCCTTCCATCGCGGGTCGTTCCGGGTGCGCGGTGACAGTCTGGAGATATGGCCAAGTCACTTGGAAGATCGCGGCTGGCGGCTGTCCTTTTTTGGCGAAGAGCTGGAAGGCATCACCGAATTTGACACGCTGACCGGCGCAAAGACGGACACGCTGGAAAAAGTGCGCGTCTATGCGAATTCTCATTATGTGACGCCCACACCGACGCTGAAACAGGCCATCCAGAATATCAAACAGGAGCTCGCCGTGCGGCTGCTCCAGTTCGAAGAAGAGGGGAAACTGTTGGAAGCCCAGCGGCTTGAACAGCGCACCAAATTTGATTTGGAGATGTTAGAGGCCGCGGGGTTCTGCAACGGGATCGAGAATTACTCGCGTTACCTGACAGGCCGTGCACCGGGTGAACCGCCCCCTACCCTGTTTGAATATATCCCTGACAACGCGATTGTGTTTGCCGATGAAAGCCACGTGTCCGTGCCCCAAATCGGCGGCATGTATCGCGGTGACTACCGTCGTAAATTCACACTGGCCGAACACGGCTTCCGCCTGCCGTCTTGCATGGATAACCGCCCGCTGAAGTTCGAGGAGTGGGACGCGATGCGCCCGCAATCAGTGTTCGTATCCGCCACCCCCAGCAGTTGGGAGCTTGAACAGACCGGTGGCGTGTTTGCTGAACAAGTGATCCGCCCCACCGGCCTCGTCGACCCCGAGGTCGAGATCCGTCCGGTTGAAATGCAGGTCGATGACTTGCTTGATGAAGTGCGAAAAGTTGCAGCATGCGGCATGCGCACGTTGGTCACGACCCTGACCAAGCGCATGGCCGAAGACCTGACCGAATACTTGCATGAACAGGGTATCCGCGTGCGTTACATGCACTCTGATATCGATACGATTGAGCGGATCGAAATCCTGCGCGACTTGCGTCTGGGCGCTTTCGATGTGCTGGTGGGTATCAACTTGCTGCGTGAAGGCTTGGACATTCCCGAATGTGGGCTGGTCGCCATTCTGGATGCGGACAAAGAAGGTTTCCTGCGCTCCGAAACCTCTCTGGTGCAAACAATCGGGCGCGCCGCACGAAACGCCGAAGGCCGCGTCATCATGTATGCCGACCGGATCACCGGTTCGATGGAACGCGCGTTGAAAGAAACGGAACGTCGCCGCGAAAAGCAACGGGCCTATAACATCGAACACGGAATTACCCCCGAAACGGTGAAGAAGAACGTCGATGATGTCCTGTCGGGGCTATACTCTGGTGACACCGATATGGCGCGGGTCACGGCCACCATCGACAAGCCACTGATTGGCGACAATCTGGCCGCCCATCTGGACAGCCTGAAAGCCGACATGCGCAAAGCCGCCGAAAACCTCGAATTCGAAGAAGCTGCCCGCTTGCGCGACGAGGTTCACCGGCTGGAAGCAGTGGAACTGGCCATCGCTGACGACCCAATGGCGCGCCAGACGGCAATCGAAGCAGCGGGAGAAGCGGCACAAAAGACTAAGGGGCGATCAACGGCTGGGAAGCCCGGGCAGCGGGCTGGGCGCAAGGGGCGTGGCAGATAAAAATAGCGCCCGCCATTTCTGGCGAGCGCGATTGGTCTGACCCCGTGAGTGGTGGTAAGTTGGTCAGGCGAAGTTGAAGTTATTGGCAAACGGCATCTCGGTTGGGCGTTCTCCTGTTGCTTGGAATATCGCTTCGGCCAACGCCGGTGCCGCGGGCGGCACAGGGGGTTCACCGACGCCGGTCACATGATCCCGGTTTTCCATGCCGCGCACAAAAATCTCGGGCGCTTGATAGTTCCGCAACCCTTCGAAATCGTAGAAATTCTCTTGCTCGGCCATGCCATCGGCATAGGTGATCTGGCTGTTGATCGCATGTCCCAGCCCCCAGATGACGCCGCCTTGCACAAGGTTCTCGAAGTTCACCGGGTCAATGACGCGGCCCACCTCGGCGGCGACCCAGACCTTGTCCAGTCGAATCCCATCGTCAGAGTTGGTGATCTCGATCACCTCGGCGACGGGCGTGCCAAAAGACAGGCTGAACGCAACGCCGCGCGCCTTGTTCGCCCCAAGATCACTCCCCCAGCCAGACATCTCGGCAACGGCCTCAAGCACTTTGCGCGACGGCGCGTCCGTCATCAGGCGCAAGCGCTCTTCAATAGGGTCAGCACCGGCGGCATGTATCAGCTCGTTCAGGAAGTTTTCGTGGAAGAACCCGTTTTGCGAGGCACCGACGGACCGCCAAGAACTGACGGGTCCAAGTTTCGGCGCGCGATAACCCGTGACGCGGTAATTGGGGATCGCGTAGGGTTGATCCCACAGCGCCTGGGTGATGGACGCATCCGGTCCAGGCAGACCCAGCCCTTGTCTTTCGCCCATTTGACTGTCCAGCACCGAAGGTGATGCGACACGTATGTCCATGGCCGTGACCCGACCGCCGTCAACGGCGCCGCGCCCGCGCATCATTGCGATGGGGCGGGTGAAGTCCTGGGCAGTGTCTTCTTCGCGCTTATAAGTCAGTTTTACGGGCGTGCCAGGCAGTGCCATCGCCAGTTCGGTGCAGCGTTTCACGACATCATCTTCCAACCGATGCCCAAAGCTGCCACCCATCATCTGAATGTGAACATGGACATCATCGACCGGGACGCCAGTCATCTTGGCGACACTTGCTTGTGTCATGCGCGGGATCTGGTTGCCGGTCCAAACATCGACCCGCGCATCCGTGACCATAACTATCGCGTTCAGCGGCTCCAACGGGGCATGCGCCAAATAGGGTGCACGGTATTCCGCTTCGATCGTAATGGGTGCGGCGTCCACATCCCCATCATCACGTGGCTGGGAATCTTGTTCGCCACTGTCCAAAGTGTCGGACAGCGCTTGCCAGTGCTGGTCCTGCTCGGCGGGGTACGGAGCCTCGCCCCATTCCACCTCGATCGCGTCGACCGCTTGAAAGGCGCGCCATGTGTTGTTGGCAATCACGCCCACGCCACCGGTGACAGGAACGATCTGTTGCACGCCACGCATTTCCTTTGCGGTGCTGGCGTCAAAGCCGATTACATCCCCCCCTTTACGAGGGTTCAAGCGAATGGCTGCGTGGACCATGCCGTCCATCCGCATGTCGATCCCATAGCTTTGCGTACCCGTGGATTTCGCGATCATATCGACGCGCTGCATAGGTTTCCCCACCAACCGCCACTGGGTTGAGGGGCGCAGCGTCACATCGGTGACAGGATCAATAGCGGCGGCCGTTGCGGCCAATGCCTGATATGGGATGCGCTTGCCGTCAGGCAAAATGACCGCGCCGCGCGCGGTTTTCAGTTGGGGGACTGCCAGGCCGGTTTGCTTTGCCGCGGCTGCTTTAAGCGTTTCTCGCGCGACCGCACCCGCCACGCGCAACTTCTCATATCCGTCGGGCACAGTGGTCGATCCACCGGTCAGTTGCATGCCCATGAATTTAATGACCGCATCAACTGTTCCGCGCATCGCTTTGGCAGCAGCACTTTGATCCGTGCTTGGGAATGGCACAGCCTCGTTCGCCAGTGCAGTGTTGTAATAGGCTTTTGACGGCGGACCGGGATCAACCTTGATCTGGTCGAGTTCGACATCCAGTTCCTCGGCGATCAGGGCCGCTTGAACTGAATACGACCCTTGCCCCATGTCGGCACGCGGCGTGATCAGCGTGACGCCATCGGCGTTGATCAACACATAGGGCGTCAGCGCAGCCTCGCCATCAGGCAGGCCATCCAACAAAGGGTTCTTGGCTGGCCGTTTGTATTGGTAATACCCGAAAGCGACGCCACCAAGAATAGCCACAGATCCAACGAGGAACGTGCGACGAGCGATTGTACCTGCGCGCGCCATTCTCAGACCGCCTGCAACTTCTGGGCTGCTGATTTTACAGCAGCTCGAATGCGCGGATAAGTCCCACATCGGCACAGGTTGCCGGACATGGCCTCGTCGATATCTTGATCTGATGGGTCAGGCGTGTTTGAAAGCAGATCTGCTGCCTGCATCATTTGCCCGCCCTGACAGTAACCACATTGGGCGACCTGATATTCCAACCATGCCGCTTGAATCGCATGCATCTCGGCAGGGTTTCCCAGTCCTTCGATAGTTGTCACAGGCCCGTCAACGTCAGAGACCAACGTTTGGCAGGATCGCACCGCAACGCCGTCGATATGCACAGTGCAGGCACCGCATGCTGCGACACCGCAGCCGTATTTCGGTCCGTTCAAACCAATCTCATCACGCAGCACCCACAGAAGCGGCATGTCGTCTTCAACGTCCAGATCATGCTCTGTTCCGTTTACAGTAAGCTTCATCGCGGTGGGTCCCTGTGTGAATGCAGCAAAATTACCGGCTGCGCACTAATAAATGACCATCGGTCATATATTCAACATAGAATGCGTAGCTAGGCAACTATGATCTCGACTCCACATTCCGCACTGTTGCGAACCAGCGTGTCAGGCAGCGATTGATCCGTGAAGATGCCGTCCAGATCCGCCAAGGCACCAATCCGTGCTGGCGCTTTGCGCGACAGTTTTGAGTGATCGCAGACCAGAAACCTCTGTCGTGCCTGTTGCAGACCAGCCTGACTCACCACGACCTCTTGCATGTCGAAGTCCAGAAAATCGCCGTCATGATCAAGCGCCGAGCAGCCGATAACAGAAATATCAAACTTGAACTCGCGGACGCACCGGGCCGCATGTTCACCAACCAACCCGCCGTCTGACCGCCGCATCGTGCCACCTGTGACAATGACGTGGCTGTCGGGATTGGCGGACAGGATTTGTGCCACATTGATATTGTTGGTGACGACAAGAATGTTCTGGTGATGCAACAGCGCATGGGCGACCGCCTCGGTGGTGGTGCCAATGTTCAGGAAAAGCGCGACGTCATTCGGGATCATTTGTGCCGTCGCCGCCGCAATCCGGTCTTTGGCCGCCTGGTTCAGTGCCCGGCGTTCTTCGTAAGCTATGTTCGAAATGCCCGACGGCATGATGGCGCCGCCGTGGACCCGCTCTAGCCGCCCCGCCTCGGCAAGATCGGTCAGATCGCGCCGGATGGTTTGCAAAGTCACCCCGAAATGCTCGGCCAGCCCATCGACCGTGACCCTGCCATCACGGCGGGCGATCTCGAGGATTTCCGGTATTCGAAGTGATTGCGACATCCAGCGCCTTTCTTTCAGGCCAATTTGCGCCAAAACGAACATTTACGAAAGTCTTTTTCTTTCGCTTTGGCGGGTTTTGCCGCATAATCGCGACAGAATCGAAAAAGGCCATCCCATGACCCAGCCCGACACCACCAGCGACATCTTTATCATCGGCGGCGGCATCAATGGCTGCGGCATTGCCCGCGACGCCGCCGGGCGTGGACTTTCGGTCACTTTGGCTGAAATGAATGACCTTGGCGGGGCGACCTCGTCATCCTCGACCAAACTGTTTCACGGTGGCCTGCGCTATCTTGAGTATTTTGAATTTCGACTGGTTCGCGAAGCCCTGATCGAGCGCGAAATCCTTCTGCGCACGATGCCGCACATCAGCTGGCCGATGCGCTTTGTGCTGCCCTATCACAAGGACATGCGGTTCGAAGGGGACACGCCTACTTCGAAGCTGCTGACGCTGGTCATGCCGTGGATGAAAGGCCGCAGACCCGCATGGCTGATCCGGCTTGGTCTGTTTCTTTACGACAATCTTGGTGGGCGAAAGTTTCTGCCGGGCACGAAGACCCTGAAGCTGCCGGGCACACCGGAAGGTGCGCCGCTGAAGGACAAATTCATCAAGGCCTATGAATATTCCGATGGTTGGGTTGATGACGCACGACTTGTGGTGCTGAACGCGCGTAATGCCGAGGCGCGGGGCGCGACGATCATGACGCGTACAAAAGTCATCAGAACGACCCGCCATGCGCATCATTGGGACATCGAAACCCAAGATGCACGAACCGGCAAAACCACGCTCCACTCGGCAAAAATCATTGTGAACGCCGCCGGGCCATGGGTTGGAGAGCTGATAGACGGCGCGCTGGATGTCCAGACCTCGGAAGGCGTTCGACTGGTGCGTGGGTCACATATTGTTACCCCCAAGCTGTTTGACCACGAGAAGGCATATTTCTTCCAAGGCGAAGATGGCCGGATCATCTTCGCGATCCCCTATGAAACCGACTTTACCTTAATCGGCACGACGGACGAGCCGCACGAGGACGCCGATAAAAGCCCCGTCTGCACCGAAGAAGAACAAAATTACCTTATCGCGTTTGCCAACCAGTATTTCGACAAGCCGATCACGCAAGATGACGTGGTCTGGAGCTATTCAGGTGTGCGACCGCTCTATGAAGATGGGGCAAGCTCTGCCACTGCGGCGACACGGGAATATGTTCTGAAACTGAATGACTTGGGCGGCGCACCGGTTTTGAACATTTTTGGCGGTAAGATCACCACCTATCGCCGCCTTGCAGAAAATGCGCTGGCCAACCTCAAGGGCCACCTTCCAAAGCTTTCCGCAAATTGGACGGCCGAAAAAGCCTTGCCTGGTGGCGACTTCCCTGTGGATTGGGTGCCGGCGCTGACCGACAAGCTGCAAGGTGACTTTCCCTTCTTGACGCCTGCGTGGGCAAAACGGCTGGTGCGGGCCTATGGCACCGAAAGCTGGGACCTATTGGGAGATGCCAAAACAGCGGATGATCTGGGCCGGGACTTTGGGGCCACCCTAACCGAGCAGGAAGTGCGCTGGATGATCGACAAGGAATATGTGCATCGCGCCGAAGATGTCGTGTGGCGACGCTCTAAGCTTGGCCTGAGGATGCAGAAAGGCGAGATCGAGGTATTGGACAACTGGATCAGCAGAAACCTCTGATCCGATTTCGGGCGGGTTGCAGATAATTTTTTTACCATCTGGTAAAATTCTTGGTTTTGTGCCTTCATGTAAGGAGAAATCAAGAATGGGAATCAGAAAATGCCCCAAACCAACAGAGAGAACGGCGTTTCTTCGGGTCGATTAGCGCCAGCCGATGTGCAAGCCAATTTTACGGACCTTCATCCGGCTTTTGATGATCATGAGGCGCTCGTCGCCGCGGATCGTTGCTATTTTTGCCACGACGCGCCCTGCATGACGGCCTGTCCGACATCGATCGACATACCCCTGTTTATCCGCCAGATTGCGACCGGAACGCCGGAAGCGGCGGCCAAAACCATCCTGAACCAGAACATTCTGGGTGGGATGTGCGCGCGCGTCTGCCCGACGGAAACGCTGTGCGAGGAAGTTTGCGTACGCGAAACCGCCGAAGGCAAACCGGTCGAAATCGGCCGCTTGCAGCGCTTTGCCACCGATACATTGATGGCCAACGGAGTGCACCCGTTCGTGCGCGCTGCCAAAACAGGCAAGACCGTCGCTGTTGTTGGTGCTGGCCCTGCGGGACTGGCTTGCGCGCACCGGCTGGCGATGCTCGGCCACAATGTTGTGGCCTTTGAAGCCCGCGCCAAAGGCGGAGGCCTGAACGAATTCGGCATCGCCGCTTATAAGTCCACCAATGACTTCGCCCAGAAAGAGCTGGATTGGTTGATGGCCATTGGCGGGATTGAAATCCGCTATGGTCAGGCCTTAGGCGAGTCCCTCACCCTGGATGGGCTACAAAGCGACTTTGACGCGGTGTTCCTTGGAATGGGGCTGTCAGCCGTGAATGCTCTGCGGCTGGATGGCGAAAACAAAGACAATGTCTCTGACGCGGTCGATTTCATTTCCGAACTGCGCCAAGCCAGCGATCTGACCTCCTTGCCAGTTGGCCGTCGGGTGGTCGTCATTGGCGGCGGCATGACCGCGATCGACGCCGGGGTTCAATCCAAGCTGCTGGGCGCGGAAGAAGTGACCATCGTTTATCGTCGCGGGCAAGACGCCATGGCAGCGTCGAAATTCGAACAGGACTTGGCGCAACAGAAGGGTGTGACCCTCATTTGCAACGCGACCCCGGTCGGGATCGAAGGCAACGGATCGCTCAGCGGTGTGACTTTCGCCTATACCGAAACGCAGGGCGGCAAGCTCGTCACGCTGGACGAAACCTTCACCCTGCCCGCCGATCAACTTTTCAAAGCCATCGGTCAGAAGCTGGGCGGCATGCCCGAGGCTCTGACACTCGATGGCGGCAAGATCAAAGTCGACGACGCACAGAAAACCAGCGCAAACGGTGTCTGGGCAGGGGGTGATTGCGCCTCGGGCGGGGACGATCTGACCGTCACCGCCGTTGCTGAAGGTCGCGATGCGGCCATGGACATCCACGCCAGCCTGATGGGAGCAAGCTAATGGCCGACCTGACATCGAATTTTCTTGGAATTTCGTCACCGAACCCGTTTTGGCTGGCCTCGGCCCCGCCGACCGACAAGGAATACAACGTGCGCCGCGCGTTCGAAGCCGGTTGGGGCGGCGTGGTATGGAAAACGCTTGGCTCCGAAGGCCCGCCGGTCGTCAACGTCAACGGTCCGCGTTATGGCGCAATCCACGGCGCGGATCGTCGGCTTCTGGGCTTGAATAACATCGAGCTGATCACTGACCGCCCGCTTGAGGTGAACCTAGAGGAAATGGCCCGCGTAAAGAAGGACTATCCTGATCACGCGCTCATCGCCTCGGTCATGGTGCCCTGCGAAGAAGCCGCGTGGAAAGAGATCATCCCGCGCATTGCCGAGACAGGCTGTGACGGGTTCGAACTGAACTTCGGTTGCCCGCATGGGATGGCCGAACGCGGTATGGGGTCGGCTGTCGGGCAGGTGCCGGAGTATATCGAGATGGTCACGCGCTGGTGTAAAGAAGCCACCGATCTGCCCGTCATTGTGAAGCTCACACCCAACATCACCAATATCCTGATGCCCGCGCAGGCGGCCAAGGATGGTGGCGCGGATGCGGTCAGCCTGATCAATACGATCAACTCGATCACCAATGTCAATCTGGACGCGATGGCGCCTGAACCCATGATCGACGGTAAAGGCACACATGGCGGCTATTGCGGCCCGGCGGTGAAGCCAATCGCCTTGAACATGGTGGCCGAGATTGCCCGCAATCCCGGCACCCACGGCTTGCCGATTTCTGGTATTGGTGGCGTGACCACATGGCGCGATGCGGCCGAGTTTATGGCACTGGGTGCTGGCAACGTGCAGGTCTGCACGGCCGCCATGACCTATGGGTTTAAGATCGTGCAGGAAATGATCTCGGGCCTTAGCCAATGGATGGACGAAAAGGGTTACACCTCGATCGATGAGGTTGTCGGTCGCGCTGTGCCGAACGTCACGGATTGGCAATATCTGAACCTGAACCACGTGACCAAGGCGCGGATTGATCAAGATGCCTGCATCAAATGCGGGCGCTGTTATGCGGCGTGCGAAGACACATCGCACCAAGCGATCAGCATGTCCGATGATCGCGTCTTTGACGTGAAAGACGACGAATGCGTGGCGTGTAACCTCTGCGTCAATGTCTGCCCGGTCGAAGGCTGCATCACCATGGAAACCATTGCCGCCGGTGCTGTCGATGAACGCACCGGAAAGGTTGTTGAAGGCGACTATGCCAACTGGACAACCCACCCCAACAACCCAAGCGCCACAGCCGCAGAGTAAGGCTGAGATGGCCCTGTCCCCCTCCCGGCAGGGCCATCTGGCGATGTTGTCCTTCTCGGCGTTGGTCTCGCTGTCGTTCAGCTTTGGGCACATCGTCGCAAAGGATATACCGCCAGCCGCATTGAACACGGTGCGATTTGCGCTGGCGGCCGCTGTCCTGCTCGCGATCGCACGCGTCTTGCGCGTGCCCATCCGCCCTGTCTTTGACCGGTTTTGGCGGTTTGCTCTGATTGGCGGCCTGATGGCCGTCTATTTCATCACAATGTTCGAAGCGCTACGGGTCACGACCGCCGTCTCGACCGCCGCTGTTTTTACGCTGACCCCGCTTATGGCGGCGGGGTTTGGTCTGCTGATCGCCGGGCAGAGGTCAGGTCGCTGGACGTTAATCGCGCTGACCATTGGTGCGATTGGTGCCATCTGGGTCATCTTCCGCGCCGACTTGGCTGCCCTGATGCGGTTTGAAGTCGGGCGCGGCGAGGCCTTGTTCACTTTGGGCGCTCTGGCCCATGCTTTGGTGCCGGCGGTGGCGCGCAAACTGGCGCATGATGTGAAGCCGTTGCAGACATCAATCGGGTCCGTGATGGGCGCGCTGATTGTTGCGGGCATTTACGGGTTTCGCGACGTCGTGAGCACAGACTACGCGGCCCTATCGTCGACCGTCTGGCTGGTCATCGCCTATCTGGCCATCGTCACTACGGCTGGCACGTTCTTTTTGGTTCAATTTGCCAGCCAGCGCCTGCCCGCGAGCAAAGTCATGGCCTATACTTATCTGGTGCCAAGCTGGGTTGTGATGTGGGAGTTTCTGTTCAAAGGCACGACACAGCCATTGGCCTTGATGGCGGGGGTTGTCGCCACCCTTTTGGCTTTGGTGATGCTGCTTAGGGGCGAAGCGTTCTGATCAGCATGTGCTTGATGAACGCTTCTGCATCTTCAAACCGGGTTTCACTGCGCACGGGTCCCAGCACCGCCTGCACCTGAAGGTCGAAATCTGCATAGTGCTGGGTCATCGCCCAGATTGAGAAGATCAGATGATGGGGGTCAATCGTGGCAAGCCGCCCCTCGACCATCCAACCCGCGATCACGGCGGCCTTTTCGTCCACCAGTGTTTTCAGGTCCTTGGTCAGCATGTTGCCCAAGCGCGGTGCGCCATGCAGGATCTCCGTCGCGAACAGCCGACTTTCGCGCGGCATCTTACGCGACATCTCCATCTTCCGGCCCACATAGGTCATGATTTCATCCAGCGGCTCGCCGTTTTCTGACAGGTCGCGCAACGGGCTGACCCACTCTTCCAGCAGGCTCTCAAGAAGTTCGGAATAGATGGCTTCCTTGCCGTTGAAGTAATAGACGATGTTTTGCTTGGATATCCCGGCAGCATCAGCGATCTGATCAAGGGTTGCGCCACGCAATCCCTTTTCTGAAAACACGCCCAATGCCGCCTCGAAAATCGCCTGCCGCTTTTTGCGCTGGATGCGGGTGGGTCTGGATGTCGATCCTGCTTTCGCCATGTGCTGATCTTTCTATGCCCGGCTCTGGTCAGGCAACGCGACACCGCAGAGCAGCAGATCCTTCACCGCCACCTTTGTGTCATTCCACTGGGCGTTGGTCAGTTCAAGACCATCGTTCAGGGTGGTGATCTGGTGAGTGAAATCGGCGTAATGCTGCGTTGTGGCCCAGATCGCATAAAGCAAATGGCGCGCACTGATCGGCCTGATCTGACCATTCCCGATCCATGTTTCAATCACGGTGATCCGGTTTTCGGTCCATGACCGCAATTCGTCTTCCAGATAATCCTGAACAATCGGCGCGCGTTGAATGATCTCGTTGGCCCAAACCTTCGAACCATAGGGCCGCGTGCGTGCCAAATCGAGTTTTGTGTCGATATATGCGCCCAGCGCCTGGATCGGATCATTGTCGACGGTGATGCTGTCCGCCGCGGCGCGCCAGATGTCGAAAATCTCGCCCACGACCCGGCGATAGAGCGCTTCTTTGGTCTCAAAGTAATAAACGACGTTGGATTTCGGAATTCCGGCCGAGGCAGCGATCCGGCTGATGGACGCACCGGCATAGCCAAACTCGGCAAATACCTTCTCGGCAGCGACCAGTATTCGGGCTGTCACCTCTTCGCGATTGCGGCTTTGTATGCCTCTTGTCGTCTTGTTCACGTTCGCTCTTCACATTCACTTCCCAGTGCAAAACCCGCACAGGGTTTCATCTTGTGGCACGAGTTTTGCCTGAAAAACAGGTATTTCTGCACGATCGGTCAGAAAAAGATTGACCGATCGTGCAGAAATCCGTCAGCCTGTGACCAAGACGGAATCCAAAATCCGCGCCGCTGCAAGCAAATCCAATTGGGAGATTGATATGAGCCACGGAAGCAATTTGCGCATTGATCCCGACCGCCTTTGGGACAGCATAATGGAGATGGCCAAGATTGGACCGGGCATCGCGGGCGGCAACAATCGCCAGACCCTGACGGATGAAGATGCCGAAGGTCGCGCCCTGTTTCAAACCTGGTGCGAGGCCGCGGGCTGCACCATGGGGCTGGATACGATGGGCAACATGTTCGCCACGCGTCCGGGCGAAGATCCCGACGCCCTGCCCGTTTATATGGGGTCGCATCTGGATACTCAGCCGACCGGTGGCAAGTATGATGGTGTGCTGGGGGTGCTTGGGGGGCTGGAAGCCATCCGCACCATGAATGACCTGAACGTCAAAACCAAACACCCGATTGTCTTGGTGAACTGGACCAACGAAGAAGGCACGCGGTTTGCCCCTGCCATGCTGGCGTCCGGCGTTTTTGCAGGGAAGCACACGCAAGATTGGGCTTACGATCGCGAAGACGCGAAAGGAAAGAAGTTTGGCGATGAATTGAAGCGGATCGGCTGGGTCGGCGAAGAAGAGGTCGGCGCGCGAAAAATGCACGCGATGTTCGAGCTTCACATCGAACAAGGGCCCATTCTGGAAGCTGAAGGTAAAGATATCGGCGTCGTCACGCACGGTCAGGGGTTGAATTGGCTGGAAGTGACAATTGTGGGCAAAGAAAGCCATACCGGCTCGACGCCCATGCCCATGCGGATCAACGCAGGGCGCGGATTGGCCCTGATCACCGAGTTGGTCCACGAGATCGCGATGAAGCACCAACCCAATGCCGTGGGTGCCATCGGGCATATCGACGTCTATCCGAACTCGCGCAACATTATCCCCGGCAAGGTCGTCTGCACCGTCGATTTCCGCTCGCACCTGCAAGAGGTCATCGACGCGATGATCGCCGAATTTGACGAGCGCGCGCCGAAGCTTTGCGCGGATATCGGCGTGGAAATGAGCTGGGAAATGGTCGGCACCTTCGACCCGCCCGCCTTTGACGAAGGCTGCGTGAAAGCTGTGCGCAGTGCCGCAAAAGAACTGGGCTATAGCCACATGGATATCGTGTCTGGCGCGGGCCACGACGCGTGCTGGATCAACGAGATTTATCCGACGGCGATGATCATGTGTCCCTGCGTGGATGGGCTTAGCCACAACGAGGCGGAAGACATTTCCAAGGAATGGGCGCAAGCTGGCGCGGACGTGCTTTTACATGCGGTTCTGCAGACGGCAGAAATCGTGGAGTGAGTTGACAGATCGGACCGGGGCGCTGCCCCGGACCCCCGGGATATTTACCGCCAGAAGAAAAGGCAGGAGAGCTGCGCCTGGCCATCAGGGAGACGAGATATGGGAACCACAGTCATAAAAAACGGAACCGTCGTCACAGCCGATCTGACCTACAAGGCAGACGTCTTGGTCGATAACGGAAAGATCATCGAAATCGGCCCGGACTTGAAGGGCGACGAGGTGCTTGACGCCACCGGCTGCTATGTCATGCCAGGCGGGATCGACCCGCACACGCATCTCGAAATGCCGTTCATGGGCACCTATTCCTCGGACGATTTCGAAAGCGGCACGCGGGCGGCACTTGCTGGCGGCACCACGATGGTTGTCGATTTCGCTCTGCCGAACCAAGGCGAAAGCTTGCTGGACGCGCTGAAACGCTGGGACAATAAATCGACCCGTGCGAACTGCGACTACTCGTTCCACATGGCTGTGACGTGGTGGGGCGAGCAGGTGTTTGACGACATGAAAACCGTCGTGCAGGAACGCGGCATCAACACGTTCAAGCACTTCCTTGCCTATAAGGGCGCGTTGATGGTGAATGATGACGAGCTGTTCGCCTCGTTCAACCGTCTGGCCGAACTTGGCGCGACCCCGATGGTGCATGCCGAAAATGGCGACGTGGTGGCGGAACTCTCTGCCAAGCTGCTGGCAGAAGGCAACACCGGGCCAGAAGCGCACGCCTATTCGCGCCCGTCGCAGGTCGAAGGCGAAGCCACCAACCGCGCGATCATGATTGCCGACATGGCCGGCGCGCCGCTTTATGTCGTGCATGTGTCGTGCGAGGAAAGCCACGAAGCGATCCGCCGCGCCCGCATGCAGGGCAAGCGCGTGTGGGGCGAGCCGCTGATCCAGCACCTGACCTTGGATGAAAGCGAGTATTTCAACAAAGATTGGGACCACGCTGCACGCCGCGTGATGTCCCCGCCCTTCCGCAACAAAAAGCATCAAGACAGCCTGTGGGCGGGCCTGCAATCAGGCAGCCTGTCGGTTGTCGCAACCGACCATTGTGCCTTTACGACCGAGCAGAAACGCTATGGCGTGGGGGACTTCACCAAGATCCCGAATGGCACCGGTGGGCTTGAGGATCGGATGCCGATGCTTTGGACCAATGGTGTCGCGACCGGGCGCTTGACGATGAATGAATTCGTCGCGGTCACCTCGACCAATATCGCCAAAATCCTGAACTGCTACCCCACCAAGGGTGCCGTTCTGGTGGGTGCGGATGCCGACCTTGTTGTGTGGGATCCTGAGAAGGAAAAGACCATCGCGGCGGGCAGCCAGCAATCGGCCATTGATTACAACGTCTTCGAAGGTCACAAGGTCAAAGGCCTGCCCCGTTTCACGCTGACACGCGGACAAGTTGCGGTGCATGACGGCGAGATCCGCACACAAGAAGGCCACGGCAAGTTTGTCGAACGCGAGCCGAATGCAACCGTCAACACCGCACTGAGCAAATGGAAAGAACTGACGGCACCGCAGCCGGTCAAACGCACCGGCATTCCGGCGACAGGGGTCTGAGTTGAACACAGAAACGGCAATTCAGGCTAAGAACCTCTCGCTGACTTTTCAGACCAATGACGGTCCGGTGCATGCGCTCAAAGACGTGTCGCTTGATATCAACAAGGGCGATTTTGTCAGCTTCATTGGCCCGTCGGGCTGTGGCAAGACCACGTTCCTGCGCTGCATGGCGGACCTGGAGGAGCCCACGGGTGGCTCGATCACAGTGAATGGTGTGTCAGCGCGAGAGGCGCGAAAATCCCGCGCGTACGGTTATGTGTTTCAGCATGCTGGCCTCTATCCATGGCGCACCATCGGTCGGAATATCCGCTTGCCACTTGAAATCATGGGGTATTCGAAAGAGGACCAAGACGCGCGCATCAAACGCGTTCTGGAACTGGTCGAACTGGACGGGTTTGAGAAGAAATTTCCGTGGCAGCTGTCAGGCGGGATGCAACAACGCGCTTCGATCGCGCGGGCGCTGGCTTTTGACGCAGACATCTTGCTGATGGACGAACCCTTTGGCGCGCTGGACGAGATCGTGCGCGACCACCTGAATGAACAACTTTTGAAGCTTTGGGCCAAGACCGAGAAGACGATTGCCTTCGTCACCCACTCGATCCCCGAAGCGGTCTATCTGTCGACCAAGATCGTCGTGATGTCGCCCCGCCCCGGTCGAATATCGGATGTGATCGAGAACCCGTTACCGGTGGATCGCCCATTGGACATCCGTGACACGCAGGAATTTCTGGATGTTGCACACCGGGTGCGCGAAGGGCTGCGCGCGGGGCATTCCTATGACTAAAACCGCGCTTTCTGTCCTGACAGTTTTGGCGGCAATCGTGGTCATTTGGTATTTGGCCGTGGCACCGATGAACATTCGCGTGGCTTTGGATCAGGCGGACCGGGCCGGTGAAACCATTACGCCCGAAACGCCAGTTGAACGGCGCGAGGTGTCCAGTTGGGTGCTGATGGCCAAGAACCGCGACCATATCGCGACGGGCTATGCGCTGGATCGGCCACGGCTGCCCACGCCCGCTCAGGTTGGTCAGGAGCTTTGGAAAACCACGGGCGCGATGGTTTTGAAGGGTCGCACATGGTCCAAACGGTCGCTGATCTATCACGGCTGGATCACGCTTCAGTCTACGTTTTGGGGCTTCCTCTTGGGCACCACCATAGGAATCGTGGGGGCCATTGCCATCGTGCAGTCCCGGGTGATCGAGATGTCCGTGATGCCGTGGGCCATCATCTCGCAGGCCATTCCGATCGTGGCACTTGCCCCGATGATCATCGTTTTATCCTCGCAAGTGGGGATCGAGGGGCGCGGTTTTCCGAAGGCGCTGATCTCCTCCTATCTGTGTTTCTTCCCGGTGCTCGTGGGTATGGTCAAAGGCCTGCGTTCCCCAACCAGCGAGCAGCTGGATCTTTTGAAAACCTACAGCGCATCCGGTGTGCAGCGGTTCCTGAAGCTGCGCCTGCCCGCCTCCCTGCCCTATCTATTCACTTCGCTGAAAATCGGGATTGCGGCAGCCCTTGTTGGGGCCATCGTGGGCGAGCTGCCAACGGGCGCGATCAGCGGTCTTGGTGCGCGTATCCTGATCGGTGATCAGTTCGGCACGCCACTTGCGATCTGGTCGGCACTGTTTGCGGCGGCCATCCTGGCCGGCGTGCTTGTCACCCTGATCGACCGCACGCAGCATGTGTTGCTGCGCCGGATGGGGATGCGCTCATGAATTGGTTGATTATTGCCCTTATCTTCTGGCTGGCGGCTTGGGCTGCGAATGTCGTGATGGTTCGGTCCAAATGGTGCGACACGACGCTTGTGCGTTATCTGGTGCCGATCATCTTCGGCCTGACGCTCATCGTCGCGTGGGAGGCCTTGGTTCACACCTTCAATATCTCTGCCGCGATTCTGCCCGCGCCATCCGATGTGGCCGAGACATTTGCAAAATCGACCGGAATGCTGTGGGAGGACTTCAAACAAACCGTCCTGAAGGGCGCGCTGCGCGGCTATTTCATCGGAGCAGCAGCGGCCTTCGTGATGGCTATCCTGATCGACCGGTCGCCCTTCCTGACCCGCGGACTTTTGCCCATTGGCAACTTCGTTGCAGCCCTGCCCATTGTTGGGGTCGCGCCCATTTTGGTCAGTTGGTTCGGATTTGACTGGCAATCCAAAGCCGCCGTCGTTGTCGTGATGGTGTTCTTCCCTGTGTTGGTCAACACCGTGCAGGGCTTGCGCGAAACAGACATCATGCTGCGCGACTTGATGAAGACCTATGCCGCCGGATATTTCAAAACCTTGTGGAAATTACGCATTCCGGCTGCGATGCCCTTCATTTTCAATGGGCTGAAAGTGGGGGCAACCCTAGCCCTGATCGGCGCGATTGTGGCCGAGTATTTCGGGTCCCCAACCCGCGGCATGGGGTTCCGCATTTCCACCGGTGTCGGCAGCTTGTCGATTGATCTAGTCTGGGCCGAGATCGTTGTCGCTGCATTGGCAGGCACGTTGTTTTATGGTGTGGTTGCATGGTTCGAAAAGAAGGTGACATTCTGGCATCCGTCCCAACGAGGCTGAGCAAAAATAAAAACAAACGAAGTTCAACAAGGAGAGAGACATGAATATCAAATCAGTGATCGGGGCGACCGCCCTGGCGCTTACGTCGGGCACCGCGATGGCGGCGGACGACGTAACACTGCAGCTTAAATGGGTCACGCAGTCTCAGTTTGCGGGCTATTATGTCGCGCTGGATCAAGGGTTCTATACCGAAGAAGACCTGAACGTTACAGTTCTGCCCGGCGGGCCGGATATTGCCCCAACACAGGTGATTGCCGGCGGCGGAGCCGATGTCATCGTGGAATGGATGCCAGCCGCACTGGCCGCGCGCGAAAAAGGTTTGCCTTTGGTCAATATTGCCCAGCCCTTCGCATCGTCGGGCATGATGCTGACTTGCTGGGGAGATGTTGGGATTGAAAGCCCGGAAGATCTGGCCAACCGCACGCTTGGCGTTTGGTTTTTTGGCAACGAGTTTCCCTTCATGAGCTGGATGTCAAAGCTGGGGATCGCAACGGATGGGGCAAGCGAAACCGGGGTGGAGGTTCTGAAACAGGGTTTCAACGTCGACCCGCTGTTGCAACGTCAGGCCGATTGCATCTCGACCATGACCTATAACGAATACTGGCAGGTGATCGACGCTGGCGTCGCTCCGGAAGAGCTGGTGACGTTCAAGTATGAAGATCAAGGCGTCGCGACCTTGGAAGACGGCCTTTATGTCATGGAAGAAAACCTAAGCGACGAAGCCTTCACCAACAAGATGGAGCGTTTCGTGCGCGCGTCGATGAAAGGCTGGAAATGGGCCGAAGAAAACCCCGCTGACGCGGCCATGATCGTTCTTGAGTATGACGAAACCGGCGCACAAACCGAAAACCATCAGGTGCGGATGATGGGCGAAATCGCCAAACTGACCGCAGGGTCAAATGGTGCGCTTGATGCCGCCGCTTACGAGCGGACGGTTGAGACACTTTTGGCTGGCGGCTCGGATCCTGTGATCACGGCAGAGCCTGAAGGCGCGTGGACCAGCGCGATCACTGATGCTGCTTTGAACTAAGCGACCAAACTGACCAAAAAAGAAACGGCGCGCTGAACTTAGCGCGCCGTTTTTCGTTTCCGTTATCGTCTGGTATATCCCGACGTTAGTTCGACGCCCCTGCCAGATACCCGCTCAGCTCTTGCTTCGCGTCGGCCACCATGCGGCCACTTGGCAACGGCAAATTTCCCTCGGCGGCAAGTTGGTCTGACATTTCTTCATAACGCTGCTGCCAGTTCTCGGGCAGTTCATGAGCGATACCCTGATGGCAATCGATGCAGGTCTTGCCATCGTCCAAAGCAACCTGGTGGTTGTCAGCTGCGCGGTTTTCCTGCTGCGTGAAATCCATGAAATCGAAGCTGTGGCAGTTCCGGCATTCTTTGGAATCCGTTGCTTTCATGCGGCGCCATTCGCGGGCTGCCATCTCAATACGGTGGTCTTCAAACTTTTCACGCGTCCAAATGGATTTGGTGATGAAGTGACCATAAAGTTCTTTTGAGGCCTGTATTTTGCGAACGATCTTCGGACCCCAGTCCTTGGGCACATGGCAGTCCGGGCAGGTCGCGCGAACACCAGAGCTGTTGTTTTGGTGAATCGTGCCCTGATATTCTGCAAACACGTTGTCTTCCATCTCGTGGCACGAGATGCAGAACTTTTCTTTGTTGGTCATCTCCAGCGCCCAGTTGAAGCCACCCCAAAAGATAACTCCTGCGGCAAAACCACCGATCAACAGCATTCCAAGCGAGGTTGCTCCGGCAGGCGTCCAGAACTTGCGCCACATTCGGCGGATGAATCCGGGGTTTGCGTCAGACATATCCCTTATCCTTTCCCATTTTCATCTGGCCTTAGTTCGAGGCTTCAAAAGTGTTTTCAACAAGTGCGGGCGCATCAGCCTGCGGTACGTGGCATTGGTTGCAGAACCAACGCGTTCCAGCAACGGTATCAAGCTGGTTGCCGTCGCGGTCCAGATAGTGGGTCATCGACAGCGTCGGAGCACGACGCTCGCCCGCCACGGTCCAGTCATGGCAAGACAGGCACCGGTTGGCCTTCAGGTCGATCTGATATTGATCGATCGAGTGCGGCACCAATGGCGGCTGCTGGCGATAGTTCCGCGCAAACCGGGTTTCTTTTTGGTGGAACACGTCCTCGACGGCGACCGGGTCTGAAACATCAGCGCCACGAAGCGTGCTGACTCCGCCCGCATTTTGCGCGAAGGCGATAGTGGCCAAAAGTGTCGGAGCGACGATGGCGCTGATCAAAAGGTTCTTTTTCATTTGGGCATCTCCCGTATTTATGTCTCAGGCCGCGCGACTGGCCTCGGGTTGACGGTGTTTGTTCCGGCGGATCGCGCGGGCTGGCGCGGGGGTCGTGTCGAACCGGGTGGTGAATTTGAAAACGTCGGGCGCGCAGACATCCACGCAGCGACCGCAATTGGTGCAGTCGGGCGACAGGATGATCGGCGTGTCCTCATCCGCGCCGCGAAGCGCGGGGGTGATCACGTGCATTTCGGGGCAAACCGCGAAGCAATCCATGCAGTCGTCGCATTCGGCACGTTTCACAGCGCTGACCCGCAGGATCGAGCGGGTGCCAAGCAAGCCATAAAAAGCGCCGACCGGGCACAGGTGGCCGCACCATCCGCGACGCGACACAACCAAATCGAACAGGAAGACGGCAAGCACAAAGGTCCAGGCAAAGCCCATGCCGAATATCAGGCCGCGATGCAGCATCGAAATCGGGTTCACAAACTCCCATGCGATCGTTCCGGTCAGGGCGGAAACGGCCAGCACCATGCCCAGCACCCAGTACCGGGTGTTGCGCTTGGGCTGCCAACCTTTGGCAAGCCCCAATCGATCATGCAGCCAATAGGCGGCATCGGTCACAGGGTTAATCGGGCAGACCCAGCTGCAATAGACGCGGCCTCCGATCAGCGCATAAGCGACGGCGACAATCACTGCGCCGGTGATGGCGGTCATTTCGGGCCAATGTTGCGCGACGATACCTTGCAGCAGCACGAACGGGTCGCTCAGCGGCAGGATGTCAAAGGTCAATGACCCGGCCAAGTTACCCTTCACCCACCAGATCCCGAACCACGGCCCCAACAGGAACAGGCCAAGGAAGGCAGCTTGGGTCAGGCGCCGCAGGATCAGGAAGCGATGGGCAAGCCACCAACCTTTGTCCTGAATGGCCTCTTGTCCGACGGGAAGGGCTGTTTTCTCGCTCATTGACCTGTGCCCCCTGTGCCGGGCAGCCCGAATGACGGGGTGAACCCTCCGTCCATCGACGGATCAGGCAGGCCTTCGGTTGGCAAGTAGCCTCCGGGTGCGGCAAGATTGTCAGTGCCCGGTCCGGGCAAGCGGTCTGGCAGGTCGATGATGTCATCCACCATCGGGTTGCGATCTTCCCAACCCAATTTGTAATGGTCTGCGGCTTCGGCCATGGCGACACGACGGGGAAGCACTTTGATGGCGCTTTCGCCCGGCAGTACGCAAGATTTCTCGCACTTGCCGCAACCGGTGCAGTGGTCCGAATGGACGACCGGCAAGAAAATGGCGTGGTGGCCCGAACGCTCATTATGACGGAGTTCCAACGTGATCGCTTTGTCGATCACCGGGCAGACGCGATAGCATACATCGCAGCGCAGGCCCAAGGCATTAAGGCAATGTTCCTCGTCGATCAGCACCGCAAGACCCATATCAGCGTCGTCGATATTGGTCAGCCCGTGGTCCAGCGCGCCCGTTGGGCAAGCCACGACACAGGGGATGTCATCACACATCTCGCACGGCACATCGCGGGCGGTGAAAAAGGGTGTGCCGGTTGCGGGGCCTTCCAGCCCCAGCTCGGCCAGTTTCAGGGTATCATAAGGACAGTCCCGGACGCAAAGACCGCAACGGATGCAGGCGGCCAGAAAATCACCCTCGGGCAGTGCCCCGGGAGGTCGGATGGCTTGCGCTGGAAGCGCGCGTGCATCTGTTGCGAGTTTGCTCAAGGCCATGCCCGCCACCGCGCATGCGCCCGCCGCCCGCGCTGCATCCTGAAGGAAGCGGCGGCGGTCAAGCGGCTTTGCGTTGCGTTTTGGGGCGGCGGACATGGTATTCTCTTTCGTCTGCTCTGCGCTTAGGCGCGTTCAACTTTGCAGGCACACTTCTTGAAGTCCGTTTCCTTGGAAATCGGGCAAGTTGCGTCCAGTGTCAGTTTGTTGGTCAACTGGCCTTCGTCGAACCACGGCATGAACACGACACCCTTAGGCATCTTGTTGCGCCCACGGGTTTCGACGCGCGACAGCACCTCGCCACGGCGCGTCGAGACCTGAATCTCTTGTCCACGCTTCAGACCACGATCCTTCGCATCATCCGGGTGCATGAACACCACTGCCGATGGGAACGAGCGGTGCAGTTCGGGCACGCGACGGGTCATAGACCCCGAATGCCAGTGCTCCAGCACGCGGCCAGTTACGAACCACAGGTTATATTCATCATCCGGCTCTTCAGCGGCGGGCTCATATGGGGCGAAAATGATGAAGGCTTTACCATCGGGCTTGCCGTAGAACTTCACGCCCTCACCCTCTTTCACATAGGGGTCATAGCCTTCGCGGAAGCGGTAGAGCGTTTCCTTGCCGTCCACCACGGGCCAGCGCAGACCACGGGCCTGATGATAGGTGTCGAAGTCCGCCAGATCGTGGGCATGGCCACGACCAAATTCGGCATACTCTTCGAACAGGCCTTTCTGAACATAGAAACCGAAGTCTTCGGACTCGTGGTTTTTGAACCCTTCGGCGATTTCGCTGTTCGGGTATTTGTTGACCTTGCCGTTCTCATAAAGAACTTCGAACAGGGTTTTTCCCTTAAGCTCTGGCATCGTATCCAGTAGCTCGGCGGGCCATACTTCGTCCGTGGTGAAGCGCTTCGAGAATTCCATGACCTGCCAGACATCTGACATCGCCTCGCCCGGTGCATCCACTTGCTGACGCCAGAACTGTGTGCGGCGTTCGGCGTTGCCGTAAGCCCCTTCCTTCTCGACCCACATTGCGGTGGGCAGGATCAGGTCGGCGGCCAGTGCGGTCACAGTCGGATAGGGATCGGACACGGTGATGAAGTTATCAGGGTTGCGATACCCCGGCAGACCTTCTTCGTTCATGTTGGGCGCAGCCTGCATGTTGTTGGTGCACTGCACCCAATGGCAGTTCAGATCGCCATCTTTCAGTTTGCGGTGCATCAGCACTGCGTGGAAGCCCGGCTTGGGTGGGATCGTACCCGCAGGAATGCCCCATGCAGTTTCGCAAATCTCGCGATGCGCGTCATTGGCCACAACCATGTCGGCGGGCAGACGGTGGGCAAATGTGCCAACCTCACGCGCGGTCCCGCACGCTGACGGCTGACCGGTAAGCGAGAACGGCGAGTTGCCGGGTTCCGAGATTTTTCCAACCAACAGGTGCACGTTATACATGAGCGAATTCACCCACGACCCGCGTGTGTGCTGGTTGAAGCCCATGGTCCACAGCGACATCACCTTGCGGTTCGGATCCGCATATTGCTGTGCCAAACGCTCAAGCGAGGCAACCGGCACACCTGACAGTTCCGAGACATACTCGGCGGTGTAAGGCGCAACGGCTTCTTTATATTCCTCAAACGTCATGTCGGACATCCCGCCATGCTTACCGTCATGAGCCGGGTTTGCAGCTGCTTGTTCCAACGCGTGCTCGGGCCGCAGACCATAACCGATATCGGTGTTGGTGCGTTTAAAGTGGGTGTTCTTCTCGACGAAGTCCCAGTTCACGGCATCATTTTCGATAATGTAGTTGGCGATGTAGTTCAGGATCGCGAGGTCGGTTTGTGGCGCAAAGATCATGCCATTGTCCGCCAGTTCGAACGAGCGGTGCTCAAACGTCGACAACACGTGCACTTCAGAGCCCGGCTTGGTCAGGCGGGTATCGGTCAGACGCGACCACAGGATCGGGTGCATCTCGGCCATGTTCGATCCCCAAAGGACGAACGTATCGGCGTGCTCAAGGTCGTCATAGCAGCCCATTGGCTCGTCGATGCCGAAGGTGCGGATGAAGCCTGCCACAGCAGACGCCATACAGTGGCGCGCATTGGGGTCGATATTGTTCGACCGGAAGCCAGCTTTCATCAGTTTTGCGGCGGCGTAACCTTCCCAAACCGTCCACTGCCCTGATCCGAACATGGAAACGGCGGTTGGGCCTTTTTCCTTGAGCGTGGCTTTCCATTTCTCGGCCATCACGTCGAAGGCTTCGTCCCAGCTGACGGGTTCAAACTCGCCGTTTTTGTCGTAAACGCCATTCGACTTGCGCAACAGCGGTGTGGTCAACCGGTCAGCGCCGTACATGATCTTGGACAGGAAATAGCCCTTGATGCAGTTCAGACCGCGGTTCACCGGAGCTTCCGGGTCGCCTTGGGTCGCCACAACGCGGCCGTCCTTGACGCCCACGAGAACCGAGCAGCCAGTGCCACAGAAACGACAGGCGGCCTTGTCCCAACGAATATCGGGGGACTTGGGTTGCGCAATCGCGCCATTAGGAAGGGTGATGCCGGCGGCCGAGGCGGTCGCGGCGGCGGCGCTGGCCTTCAAGAATGAGCGGCGGGATGAAGTCACGGACATGTTAGGTCTCCCGTTTATTAATGTTTGATTGACGAAGCGGCGGCGGCTTCTTCGCCGTCCAACTCTTCGAAATGGTGATACGTCAGGGTGATGGTCAAAACGCCGGGGATCTGGTGCATTGACATGATCTGGTCGGATGCTCGCATGTCCGGCGTGTCTTCGACGGTCACGACGATGCGACCGTTTTGATGTGCATGAACTTCGCCACCTTCGGTTGCGCCAATCGCAGATATGACCTGTTCGGTCATCTCTGGCATCGTGTGCACCAGGCAGCCGCAGATATTCATCATGTGCGAGCCTCCGTTTTTGATTTGGTTTTCTTGAAAGAGATGGCCCCCACGGGGCACGCCATCGAACATCCGCCGCAACCGTTGCAAAGGTCTTCGTCCAGAACAGGTTGCGCGCGGCCACCCGTTTGTAACTGGAACCCGATTGCACGTTGATCACAGTGATCTTCGCAAGTGCGGCAGTTTACACCATTCATTGACAGACAAGATGCTTCAACAGCGCCACGCCACAGCCATTCGTTGTCCGGGCTCAATGCGCCGAAATCGCAAGCGTCTGTGCAGGCGTGGCAAAAGGTGCAAGCACCAGCATTGAAGTCAAGGAAGGGACGTTCGCCCGCATCTTTGAAAATGATGCCTTCGGGGCAAGCATCAGCGCATTCCCCACATTGGGTGCAGGCGTCATAGAACTCTGCCTCTGACCCAGCACCGGGGGGCCGCTGGCGCGGAACCTCTTGAACTTTGCCTTTCAGAAAGGCGCGTCTGGTGGGCGTTGCAGACATAAGACTCGCTCGTTGCTTGGGTGTTTGGTCTCACAACACTTAGACCTGGTGCTCATGCGACCATTTGACCTAGATCAACATTTCTGGCGAATTCTCAGTTAGTTTCGCTTAACAAGAAAAATTTATATTTTTGAATGCGTTATGCTAAGAGCTTCGTAACTGACGGTAAATGCACACTTTATTCCGCCTAGTCATTTTGCCAGTCGCAGTTCAACTGAGAAATACTAAACAGTGAAACTTTTTTCCTCACGATGGGCAGTCGTGTCAGAAAGATGTTTCGCCCTGCCTGCGGTGGCTGCCAACCAGATGATATGACAGCGCCGGATAAAGCGCCCCTACCCGTCGACGCCACCCCTTTTTCCAGCGGGTGCATAGAACCTGCCTTCAAACCCGGACGTTTCTTTATCTGGTGGTGAAATCAGCTGAAGTCGTCCACCTGAATGCCGGGCGACCTTTTCGGCAATATACAACCCCAGACCAAACCCGTCTGCAGAGGTAGTTCCGCGTTGAAATCGTCTGGGCAACCGTTCAAGTTCCGCCGATGGAATATCGGGGCCTTCGTTTCTGACCCGAAACATCCCTTCGCGTGTCAACTCGACCTCAATCGGTGAGCCGGGCGGGGCATATTGAAACGCGTTGTCGATCAAGTTGCCGGTAATCATCGCAAATGCATCCGGGTCGACCTTGGCATATACGGGCTGTTCCGGCCGCAGGATCTGCAAGCGTTTGCTGCGGTCAGGCAGCCTGAGGTTATCGTCCAGAACCACGTCAAAAAGCTTCGAGAGGTCTTGCGCATCCTGCGAAAGACCAATCCCGGTTTCGGCACGCGCAAGCTGCAACAGTCGAGCGACCAGGCGGCTCATCCGTTTTAGCGCCTCTTCTGTCGTCGCAAGCCGTTGCTCTGCTTCGTTGTCCGCTTCGGCACGCATCCGTTGAACCTGCGCCAACGCGACAGCAACAGGCGTGCGCAACTCATGAGCGGCGTTTGTCGCAAAAGCGCGCTCGCCGTCCAACGCCTGTGACAGGCGGATCATGAACCCGTTCAACGTGGCGGTAATCGCGCGCAGTTCGGCAGGCTGACCACCGGCATCAATTGGATCAAGCCGTGCGTCGCTGCGCGCCTCGATTTCGCCGCGCAACTGATCCAGCGGCGCCAGAGCGCGCTTCCCAATCCACGCAACAGCCAGATAGGCCAAGGGCAGGATCGCAAGCATTGGAATCACCAAAGCTGTTAGGCTTTCGAAAAACGCCTTTGATCTTTCCTGTCGCAGATCGCCGACCTGAACGACAAAGCCCTCCCTATTCGGCGACGTGGTGAAAAACACATGACTTTCGGTCTTGGCATAGCCAGTCGATGTCGCCGCAGGAAAAGCGAATTCGGGCGGGACATGCGAAACCACGAGTGTCGTTCCTGAGCGATCAAGCAAGCGATAGACCAGTGCCTCTTCTGCAGGTTCCAGCTTGCCGTCTGGATCGAACCGCAATCTGCTTTCGAATTTGATCGGCAGCGTTCCACCATTCGCCAGACCGAGACGGTAGTCGCTGACAATGGCAGGTAAGTAAATTTGCGCAGTTTCCTGAACAATCTTGTTCGCAAGGGCTTGCTGCTCGTTGCGCAACACGACTGCTGTTGCCACCAATGCCAGTATCCAGATGGCTGCGAACCCCGCGATGATAAGGCGCGAAAGACGCCGTGACAGGCTGCCAGTTTGGCTCATCCTGTGCCCATCCTGTACCCAAAGCCGCGCACCGTTTCGATCACGCGCCGTCCCAACTTGGCGCGCAGGCGACTGACATGGGCTTCGATGGCATTGCTTTCCACTTCGCGACCAAACCCATACAGCGCTTCCTCGAACTCGGCTTTCGCGACGGTAATGCCGGGTCGTCGGCTGAGTCTGTCAAGGATCGCCCATTCCTTGGGCGTCAGGCTTACAAGCTGCCCGTCCAGATACACCGTCTTTGCCGAAGGCACGACGCAAATCGGACCAAATTTCCGTTGGGATGCCCTGCTGCTGTCTGCCCGGCGCAAAATCGCAGTTATGCGCGCCAGCATCTCGTCAAGATCGTAGGGTTTGACCAGATAATCGTCGGCGCCTGCTTCAAGGCCCTCTATTCGCTCCATTATCCGGTCTCGCGCTGTGGCGATCAAAACCGGAGTGCTGACTGACCTGTTGCGCAGATCGCGAACCAGCGCCAGACCATCGCCATCAGGCAGATGCAAATCCAGCAAAATAAGATCGTACTGGGCAACACGATTGGCCGCCTGTGCATCCTCCAAGGTCCGCGCAATATCGACGACATGGTTGGCCGCACGCAAGTGATCCGCGACCGCATCTGCCAGTCCCTGCTCATCTTCTACAACCAACAATCGCATTCGGATCCAGCCTATTTTTTTCCAATCCTAAAACATTCGTCAGCAATCGGTAAGGTGGTGATGCAATGACCCCACCTCCGGCACATTGGCCGGATGGCAAGTGTTGGGAAAGTCATGTCAATCAGCTCTATTTGGCTCGGGATCGGGTTTCTGGGTCAGTTGCTCTTCACATCCAGGTTTCTGGTGCAATGGATCGTCAGCGAGCGCCGGGGCGAAAGTGTTGTTCCGCTGGCCTTTTGGTGGTTCAGTCTGGCTGGTGGTCTGACACTGTTGTCCTATGCAATTTGGCGGCAGGATCCGGTGTTCATCCTTGGGCAAGCTACCGGTCTGTTTGTCTATGTGCGCAACCTCATCCTGATCAGGCGTCGCAAGGCCGAGGCCTCTTCATGAAGCCGCACGTCGCCGCGCGGTGGTCCCTGATTGCCTTCTTCCTGGTGGCGGTGGCAGGCACATTGCTGCGTCCGCTCACCCCAATTGACGAAACACGCTATGTGGCCGTCGCATGGGAGATGTGGCAAAGCGGCGATTATTTCGTGCCCACGAAAAACTACGGTATCTACACCCACAAACCCCCAATGTTGTTTTGGGCGATTAACCTGATTTGGGTCTTTACCGGGGTTTCAGAATTTGCCGCGCGCCTTGTCGGTCCGCTTTTCGCCGTGGTTGCGATCGCGTTGACTGGCCGCTTGGCGCGCAAACTGTGGCCAGATGATGCAGACATCGGCGCGCGCGCCATATTGGTACTGTCCAGCATGGTGATTTTCGCCATTTCAGGTGGACTGACCATGTTCGATGCTTTGTTGGCAACAGCGACGCTTGCAGGTTATCTGGCGTTGCTCAATGCCGCAGATACAGGCGAACGACGCTGGTGGGCGGCACTAGGGTGCGCGCTGGCAATGGGTGTTTTGGCCAAAGGGCCTGTGATTTTGGTACACCTCGGTCCTGCAATGCTGCTGGTGCCCGTCTGGGCGCGAACCCGTCGCGAAATGACATGGAAGGCAATGCTGACCGGCGTTGGGATCGCATTGACAGCAGCCCTTGGGGTCGTTGCGCTGTGGTTGGTGCCTGCCATCATAACCGGTGGCCCAGCCTACCGGGACGAGATCCTGTGGACACAAAGCGCGGGGCGGATCAGCAGTTCGTTTGCACATGCGCGCCCTTGGTGGTGGTTCGCAGCACTTCTGCCACTGTTTCTGTTTCCGTGGTGCTTGGTTCCAGCCGTCTGGAAAGCCGCAATAAAAGCCAAGTGGCGCGACGCCGGGTTGAGCTTGGCGGCGATCTGGGCGCTGTCCGCACTCGTGCTGTTCAGTCTCATCAGCGGCAAACAGGTGCATTATCTTGTGCCCGAACTTCCTGCGGTTGCCCTGATCGTGGCCAGGCTTCTGTCGCAGGGCCCCTCATTTCGGCTGACGTTTGCGAGTGTCCCCCTTCTGCTGGCCGCTGCTGCGGCCATCTTGGCCGGGGCTGGCTTTGTTGACCTTGGGAATGCCGCACCGCTTCTAGACCCGCCAACCAACTTGTTGGCTTGGGGCTTGTTCATGTTGGCCGTGTGCTGGATGGCTGTGCATCGGGGGGGCTTCCCCGGCGCTGTTATACTGACATTGGGTGCTGTGCTGTCGCTGAACGTCCTGATCAGCCTGAGCGCAGTCCATGGCGTTTTTGACACGAAGAAGATCGCAACCATTGTCGCCCCGCACCAAGTTGACGGCATTGCTTATGTCGGTCGCCAGTACAATGCCGAATTCAATTTCGCCGGTCGTTTAACAACGCCGGTCACCGAAATCATTGACCCCTCCGGCTTGCCGGCTTGGCAGGCAGAGCATCCGAATGGCGTCATCATTGGCCGACCCGATGAAGTTGGCCCGATGTGGCAACCCTATCGAAAAATCCTGTTCCGCAACACGCCGCACGCTATTTGGCGTGTCGCCGATGCCCCTAATCCGGAGGCCTCCTCATGACCCAAAGCACACCAGAAATCAGTGTCGTCATTCCGGCGCGCGACGAAGTCATCGCGATTGGCCCGCTTGTCGAAGAGGTCGGCCAGACCCTGCAGGACAAGGCATTTGAAGTCATCGTGATTGATGATGGATCTACCGATGGCACCCACCATGCGCTTGTGCGGCTGGCATCAGCGCATGACTGGCTAATCTGGCTACAGAACGAAAAAAGCGTTGGTCAGTCGGCCTCGATCCGGCGAGGTGTGCGCACTGCACGCGGCCAGATCATCGTGACGTTGGACGGTGACGGTCAGAACCCGGCCGACCAGATCCCGAAACTGCTGGCCCCGTTCGACGAGGGCGACACCGCGGCGCTGGGGCTGGTTCAGGGGCAACGCGTTGGGCGTCAGGATACGGCCGCGAAACGTTGGGCATCACGGGCAGCAAACGCAATCCGAGGCGCGCTGCTTCACGACGGCGTCCGGGATTCCGGTTGCGGCCTAAAGGCCTTCCGCCGTGAAGCTTATCTTGATTTGCCATGGTTCAACCACATCCATCGGTTCATGCCAGCGATGATGCTGCGCGAAGGGTGGGAGGTGCAGACCGTGTCCGTATCGCACAATCAGCGACAGGGTGGGCAATCGAAATACTCTAACCTGACCCGCGCTTTGGTCGGCATTCCCGACCTGCTGGGCGCCGCATGGCTGATCCGCCGCGCCGGGCCAAACGCCATCACGCGCGATCGCTGATAAGGTGTCGCCGGGACTTGGCCCGGGACCGCAAAGTTCAATCAAACGTCTCGTCTCCGGTCGGTTCAACATGCGCGGCCTTGTTCATGTGCTGCCTGAAACGCGCCAATTCCTGATACATCCGCCGCCGGGCCCGGCTTTGATTGCCTAAAGGGCGGTGCTCTGGCAGCGAATGCCACGGGTTGATCCGTAGGTTCCGGGCAAAGGCCATCTGGGCAGGCGTGTCGAAATCCTGCATAGGGATATGAATACGAGCGACCGGAATCCAAGGCGACAGATCTTCCGGCCAAAGGACCGACGCATCCTCGATCGGCATAAGGTGGGGATCGGTCTGGATTTGCACCACCATATCGAATTCGACCGGTTTCTGCCGCAGCGTCTTTGCCATGTTGTCACGCAAGTAATTGGGCGGCACGCGGCCAAAGGGCACGCCGGGAATGTCCATCGGTACATCCGTGCGCGGCACATAGGAATAAAGCATCGCCTGCCCCTGCCCCATCAGATAAGGCACGCAGCTGTAATACCTGTGCCCGAGGGGGTTATACTGCGTCTCGTTCCACAGACCCTGCATCAACATATCAAGAAAATGACTGTCCAACGGGTTCAGGAAATACCAAAGCGGTTCGTCGATTGTGCTCCAATACTGCAGTTTGGAATTTTCGCGTGCATCCGGCGTGACAAATGTGGGGGTCACGACGGCTGGCCAGTCTTGGGTGAACTTCTCTTCGTCCATCAACTTTGGGCCGGGCACGTCCATCAGCTTCACCGACATTGAGCCGAACCCCACATCGCGAATATCCTCGGGCACGTCCGGCCCGGGGCCGGCAAAGCGAATATAGGCAGGGTAGTCTCGCTGGGTCGCGAATACGCCGTGGCGCAGAGTGTCGGGCAGGTCAGGCAGTACCGTGAAAGTGGCACGGACCAAACCATGCGTCTTGGTGTTGCCGCCGCGCTCATAGGCGCCTGGTTGGAAATGCAGGTTCATCTGCTCGCGCATCTCGTCGATGATGGTTTGCAGCGCCTGTTCTTCCCAGTCGAAAATCTTTTCCTCGGCCAGCGCCAGCCCAAGATCTTCGCGCTTGCGGTTCTTCATCCGTTGAATCCACTTCGCCAGTGGCGCGCGGACCCATGCATTCAGTCGTCTGCGAAAGAACGGCTCCAACCGCCGTTCTATTTGCAGACCAACCTGCGTTGCGCGGTGGATAAGGCGACGAATTGGGACCAGGATTTTTCGCATTCAGACCTCCTGCTTGCCGTGATGGGCGATGAACCGAAGGGCGCGCAGTCCCGGCAGGAAGAAGTAGCCCCCGCCCCTGACCGTCACAAAGCTGGGCAGGTGAGCAATGTGCTCTCCCACCCCGTCTGCGGTCTGGATCGTGAACCCGTCGCTGGCCACCCCGCAAAACGGTGCCCGGCCACCCAGCAGCGGGTCGGCTTCCCCCGTCAATCCGTTGAACGTGGGCGAGGCGATCCACGCGTTCTGTACAAACTCGAACTGTCGGACGATATCGGCGCACAGGCAGATGAACAGCAGACCCTGATCGACGGATTGCCCCCCTTTCTGGCTCGCCATTTTCGACTTCAGTTTCGGCCCATAGACCCGCCCCCGCCGCACCAGCCGGTGAAACCGGGTCGAGGCCACCAGATCGTGCCGCCCCGGCAATTTGTCACGTCGCCGACGAAACCCGAGCGTGCTGAGTAACCAGCCAATGCGCCCTTCAATTTGGTAGGGGTGATCGCCCGTGCGCGGGTTGGCCCGTCGGATATGCGCGCCCAGGGGACAGCGCACGCCGTCAACGTCATCCTCATAGGTAAAGTCATTGCTGCGCGGCGACCCTTCGATATCGCGCCGACCGTGGATCAGTGGCGTGCCATCCTGCGTGCGCCCGACCATCTTTGCCGCCAGCCAGTCCCGGCGATCAGGATCCCCTTTGGCTGCCTTGTCAATGAATGCCCAGAACCCCGGCACATCCTGCGCCAATTGCCGAAACACCAGATAACTGCCATTGCGCCCAAGATCACGGCGCGCGGCATTGCCGGACGCCTCGGCCAGTATCGCGCTGCCCGGCACATCACCGTCAACCTTGGGAGAGGACGAGCGAGCGTTGTATTCGTTGCGCAGCCCCAGCACGACCTCGCCGGGTGAAATCAGGTTGCTGAAATCCTCGCGCCCGTGTTTCGACGGCGGGTGCGCATTCTGCCAGTCGATCTTCGGCTCTGATATGCCGTCCCGGAACCCGAACGGCTCGGTCCCATCATTTGTGCGAGTGGGAAAGCTGCGCGCCTGCGTGAAGGCTGCATCGAATGTTGGGGTCAGCACCTTGTCTTTCCATGCTGCCAACCCACCCTTGCGGGCGTAAAGCATGATCAGAACATGGGCATCCCCTGCATCCCAGTCCCATTCAGACGGCGCGTTCTGCCCGGTATCGCCCAACCGCCGCGACCGGCTGTCTTCACTGCTCATGCCGGACAGGAAGGGCTGGGCGAAGCCCGTGCTCATGCCTTCTTCCACCCCCATCGCCCGCAGACCTACCGCGGTAAACGCCACTTGCAGGGCAGCCGAAGGCGGCGCATCCAGCCTCTCAGCCGACGTCACCGGAGCCTGATCCAGCCAGTCGCCCGCGGCCTTCGGATCGCGAATGGAGCACAGGATGAACTCTGCCTCGGACAACGCGCCATGGCCGAACCGGACCAATGCCTGCATATCGTCGAACTCGACCGGATCATTGGGTATGTTGGGTGTGCGGCTCATATTTTTGACAACCAGTTGCGCATGGCCCTTGCCCCATTGGGTCGTTTTTCAAGCCCTTTGCGGATTTCACTATGTCGCGCCAGATCGCGCGCAGTCAGGCCGGGATAGGCTTTGTACCAGACCTGCGTCGGCAGTTGCCGATTACGCAGATAGCGTTTGAACTTCGCCTCTTGCTCGGCCCCGCCTTTGATCAGGAAACGCGTTGACGGATACCCGACGCCGTTGGAGAAGACGAGGTTCAAGCCCCACGCCACCTTGTTCACGAAATCATCCATATAGCTTTCCAGCGCCCCGTCGTAATTGCTGCAAAACATCACGCGGCGCTTGTCATCGACAAAGACCCATCGCGCGAAATGGATGGTCTGCACGCGGGTCAGATATCCCCGGCCATAGATATTGCGGGCCGCGTAATTCAATAAAAACAGCGCGACAGTTGTGACCCAGCGCCGAAACCATCCCGGCTTTACATCACCGAAGGCCGAAAACGGGTTGGTCACGTCGTGATCCTCGTATCGCCCCAAATCGACGATCCTTTCGTCGTCCGGGCGCGGTAGGACCTCGGGGTCCGACCGTTCGGCCAGACGCAGGCGCAAAAGAAAGAGCGGCAACAGAAGTACCAACAGCGGCGACAAGAACAAAATCAGCAACGGCACGCTGATCAGATCGAACCAACGGGCGATCCTTTCGCGCCACGATGGTTTCGTAGGTGCGGTCAGGTGCAGTAGCCCGCTGGCTTTTTGACGCTCGACGAATTCGGCCAGATGCTGGTGCAAGCCAAACACATCCGCCGACCCCTGTGCTGAAACCACCGTCGCGAGCTCGTCATGCAGCACAGCAGCCAGCGCGGCTTCTTCCCGGATCTGCGATACCGTACGCCCCCGTACGTTTACGTAATTGGCGGATTCTTTGACATTGTGATCCTCCATCCAGCGCAGGATATCCGTGCCGTCATGCACACCCTCGCAATGACTGAATATCTCGACCAGCCCATCGGCGCTGCGATTGACAAGCTCGCGCAAGAACACTTGCCGATGCCCGTCCACATCACCCAGAAAGGCAAGTTGCAGCGGATAAGGGCGCGGGGATTGACCATAGGCTTCCACGTCGCGCCATGTGTTCGCCTGCACCAAAAAGAACCGGGCCACATGCAGATGATCGAATTTGCCAAATGGCACCACTGTGTTCTCTGGATCGGCGAAACCCGGTTTCAAGGTCATACTTTCCAACAGGGACACAAGGCTTTCCGCCCGGCCTTCGGCGACCGGCGCAAGAATGAAAAATGTGTCCTGCTGTGTCATGGGCGCACTCAGGCCTCGGCGTTGAATTCAAGCGCGAAGTCGATCAAACGCGTGTCATCCCAATAGACCTTGCCCAGATACATCCCCGGCCCGATCTGACGAATTTCGTCACGGATCCACTGAGCAACAATTGATGTGTCGGAGTAATCAAGGACGATGCACTCCTTGCCGTCCAGCCAGCTATTGTCTGTATAGACTTTGGCCAGAATAGCATTGAGACCAAACGGAAGGATCTGGTTTTTCAACACCCGCTTTTCGCTGTCAAAGACCTTCCCTTGCCAAGCAAAACCGTTAATAAAGCGTGCAATCAGGGGGGTAAATCGCGTGCCGGGTGCGATGATCGCCGTGCCCTCTGCCTCACCATCCGGGATAGCGCCTGCCGAAACGCTTGAAAACAGCTCGTCCAGCGCGTCCTGCTCCATATCCATCAAGGTGTCGATATCATGTGCCATAGTGCATTTCCTCACGTTGTGGGTGGGATTGCGCATCCTCCAGCAGCATGTCGGCGGCCTTTTCGCCAATCATGTAAACGGCGGATGCAATGAAAAATCCAGGGATGCGCGGAAAGACCGACGCATCCGCGATCCGCAGCCCTTTTGTGCCGTGAACCCGCAAGCGGCTGTCCAGAACGCCGCCCTGATCCGCCGATCCGATCGGACAGGAGCAAGACGCATGATGGCCCCAGCAATTGTCGCGCACGAACTGCGCGATCTCGGCGTCACTCTGAACATCAGGACCGGGGATTTCCTCGGCGGCGATACGGCCTGCGGCGTGCAAAGGCTCACACAGCTTGCGCACAAACTTGACGCCCTCCACCACGGCGGACAGGTCTTCCTTGCCGCCGTCTTCGAAGTAGTTGAAATCAATGACCGGCATGTCGCGCGGATCAGGTGAGGCAAGCGTCACGCGGCCCGCGCGATTGGAGGTGTGTGCTTTCAGCACTGCCCAACTCAGGTGGTTTCGGCACTGCGCCAGATCGGCGGCATAGCCGGGGTAATACCCGTTGAACTTGCCCAAAAGCGCCATGCAGAAAAGATCAGGCAACGGTTGCGCGTCCGATGACTTGCGGATCACCGCCATTGCCGCGCCGTTGGTCGCGTAAAGGCCGTCACCGCGTGCTTTCCAAGTTTGCCAAAGCGGGTCGTCTTTTTCGTAGCGGCACCGGCTCATACTTTCCCAGCTGTCGAAGTCCATGCGGTTGACCACCGCCACTTCGTACCGGTCCTGCAGCGACCGCCCGACACCGGGCAACGCAACTTTTGGGGGGATACCGTGGGGGGTCAACGCCTGCGGGTCGCCAATGCCCGACAACATCAATAGCTGCGGCGTATTGAAAGCCCCGCCCGCCAGAATGACCTCACGCGCGGCAAACGCCTGCCGGACATCACCCGGCGCTTTGCTGGGCTTGGCATGGGCACGATACAGCCGCGCGCCTTTAAGGTATTCGACACCGATGGCTCGGTTGTCGTCATCCAGAAGCACCTTGGCCGCCAAAGCATCCAGCTCTATTTTCAATCTGTCTGGGTAACGCTGCGCCACCTCCAACACGCGTTCCCGCGTGCCGACCCGCACGCCATTGCGCGTGGTCAGCGGCGTATAGACCATGCCCACCGCATCATCGTCGATCCGGTCCCGGTCATTGGGATCCGCCGCGCTGTTGGCCAGCCAGCGCAAACGTTTCAGGAAATCATTTGGCGAGGCCCAGCTTTCGCGCAGCGATTTACGGACCATTTCCATGATGTCGTCATCCCGCATGGCCGCACGCGGGATTGCTTTCTCGGTGGACAGCCAGCCGTCAAATCCATGGCCGGTGCGATCAATGCCGAACGTGCTCAACGCGCGCTGCACGGGACGGTGGCGGCAATTCTCAAGCTTTTGAAATACCTTGTGCATAGCTTCAGGTGACCAGCTGTCATCACCGGTCAAATCTGCGATGCGCTGCCAGTCAGAATGGTGAGGATAGACAAAGATCATCGCGTTGTGGGCCGTGCACCCGCCCAGCGTGCCCGCACGTGGATAGAGAACGCCGGCAGGTCCGGCCTTGGGGTCGCGCGCCTGCGCCGTCTTGTCGGCGTAGTGGCCAACCATGAAATCCCACCGCATCGCCGCGTTCTCGGTTGCGAAGGGATGGAAGGCTGGCACGTCATAGTCATCTGGCAGACGGTTTGACGCCTCGTCCATCTCGCGCACACCGCCGTTCAGCGACCGGGGATCCCCGCCCGCTTCCAAAAGCAGCACACGCATTCCATTCTCGGCCAGCCGTGCAGCCAGAGTGCCTCCGCCAGCCCCGGAGCCGACGACGATATAGTCATGTTCAGCCTCCACTGTAGCGCCCCTTAGAAGCGTTTGAGAAAAGCGATCAATGCGGTCTTGTCTGCGTCTTCCAATTTGGTGCCGAAATAATGCCCGCGATTGACGACGAAATCGGGGCACTTGCTCAGCTCGAGCAGCGGCTCGATCAGGTCGGCAAAGATGGCGCGGGCCTGTTCATCGCTGGCATCGTCGGGCAGTTCTTTCAGGTCGCGTTTGATCTTGACGATCAGCTTGGCCAGCTCAAAATCGTGACCAAGACGTTCAAGAAGATCGGCCTGATCCAGACGAATGTTCAGGTTCGCCAGCAACCCGATAGGTGTGCCCGCGGGGATCGGGCCAAGCTCAATATTCCCATCCAGATCGAACAGCCACGGCAGATCGTCGCGCAACGGTGTCAAAAGCTTAACAAGGAAATCGGGCTGAAAGCCGCGCGGCACGATCAGGTAACTCTGCTCGGTCGTGCGGTCGATCAGGCCGGGGACTTTGTCGCCCAGAACTGTGTCACGTAGCCGTTTTTCAGGCCACAGCATCTTGGTAATACCATCCTCGAACGCCGCCATCCGGCCCGCGACTGACGGGTCTTGATTGTAATACCCGACCGTGTTGTTCAGTAGGTAAGGCGCACTGGACCACAGGCTGACCAGCGAGGGCACACGGGTATAACCGCGCCCGCCTGCTGGCATCTCGTAATCATATTCCTCGCCTGTTTTCGGGTGGTGCACCTTGATCGTGCCCACAGATGGCAGCGCTTTATAGGTCGACGACGAGAAGTTGTCCCAAATGTTGCCTTCAATGGCGTTGGTGGCGAGCGGGCTGCACGCGTTGGTTTCCAGAAGCGTCACGGGAATGCGCAATTCGCTGGATAGATAATTGCCACTCAGAAAATCTTCGGCATGAACGATCTCGCGCATGTCGGCCTTGAACGCGTCAGATTGGGTTAGTTCGCCATAGCGCTTGAAACACTCCAGATAACCGGGGCCGGAACACCCGCCCGGCATCGCCTCATAAGCGCTTTCCGGCAGTTTTGACGAATGACACCCGGCACAGTTTTCGGCAAAAACCGTCTTGCCTTGGTCCACCTGCGCCGCGTCTTCGGTCAGGAAAGCAGCGCCCCCCGGCGCATCCGCGAGCCGGTCCGGGCGACCTGCCTTCAGGAAGTAGAGCGCCGTCAGCGGGGATTGATCTTCGGTCGCCCGCCAATAGGCCGAGTTTTTCTGCGCCGTCTCGATCTTGATTGGCGTGATGTCACGTCCGCCCACGATCGGGTTGAAATGGCGCGTCCATTCTTCGCTGAACAGACCGATATTCAAGTAAACTCGGTTCAAGGCGCCCAGCGCCCCGACAGAATCCGCCCCGTCCTTCAGGACGCGGGGACTGAAGCTCATATCCGGTTCTTCAAAAAACTCTGTCAGCGGTCCTTCGGCGACATAGTCCTGAAACTGCTTGTTATCCAGCTGACCTGCTTCAAGCCGTTCCTCACCAAAGCGTCGGGCGACGGCCAGACGTTCTTCCAGCAGATAGATCGCGTTCATGGTGCGCGGATTGTTGATATAATCCGGTGACACAAGCGAAGTATCCAGTGTGCCCGGGCGCGCCGTATGGATCAGTTGCACCATGTATTGGCGCTTGTCCGGCTTCCAAGCAAAAACCCGATCAAACCAGAAATACTGCGCGCCCACCGTGGCGTTCAGGTTCCGCATCTCGGGGTTTTCAGGATCAGCAGGCGGATCAATCGGGCTTGGCCCGACATGGCAGAATGCGCAGGACATACCGACCCGATACGGACGTACCAGGTCGTCGTCATTGTAATAATCGGGATCGTTATAAAACCGCTCGGGGTCCCAGTTGTTTTCGGCGCGTTCGTTAAATTCGGGGTTTGGGAACAAGCGCAACCCCAGCACGCCGGTTGGCTCTCCGTAGTAAGACCAGACCGGCAGATTGCGTCCACGCGCACCGATTTCGACACCCGGATACTTTTCTGCATTGGCGAAAGGATCGGGGTCACAATCATCGCGGCGCACATCCAGCCACAGACCGTGACGATCCGCGAGCGGGCCGGTTGCCTCGTCAAAGCACGGCTCGTTTATCAAGCCCAGTTGCTCAAACCGGTTGCTGCGCTTTGCCTCAAGACTTGGATGGGAAGACAGGGTCTTGAGCAGGTCAAACTGCCCGAACGTGTCCACCGTCAGCGTGTCCCACAACAGATCATTGCCGCCGGTCCAGACCATCCACATGTTTCGCCCCTTGATTTCATCAGGGGTCAACGGAATGCCATTATCCATTTCGGCGAAGTAATCTTCGTCTGCCGGGGGGAATGTGGTTTCGTCCCGCCCAACCAGAAGTGCTTCGTCTTTCGGACCAGAAAAAAGCTGCGCCGACGCGGAAAACGGAACCAAAGCGAAAACTAAAAAACACGAAAATACGCGGAGTAACATAGGCAAACTCCTCAGTACGGCTGGTGAAAAAGAATCAACTAAAAGTTTTAAAATATGGGTTCATTGTTGGCTCAGACCGCAATTTTTGCAACAGTGAGGGGTATTTTCGAGTGATTGTTGAGCGTTTACAGACAGTTGAAATTGTCTGTTTCCCAACCAAGGCTTGGTACAAAAGCCGCTGTTTCTTGAACCACACTTCGTCACGGCATAGCCGCCCGGCGGTAATGCGCTGGTGCACAGGACGTGAATGACGCAGCCGAATGAAAGCCGGTCTGACGGATGTCTTTTTCGGCATTAG
Organism: Aliiroseovarius sp. M344; assembly: GCF_025140835.1. Classification (NCBI taxonomy): domain Bacteria; kingdom Pseudomonadati; phylum Pseudomonadota; class Alphaproteobacteria; order Rhodobacterales; family Paracoccaceae; genus Aliiroseovarius; species Aliiroseovarius sp. M344. The sequence goes on along the minus strand of NZ_CP081153.1, from coordinate 910,592 downwards.
CACCCGGCGAGGGCTGACTTCAGCCGTCGATACGCGCGCCCATTATTGCAATGGCTTTCTGGTAAACTGTGGCCGCGTTCCATTGCTTGATCACTTTAAAGTTCGGCTGCCCTTCCTGGTATCCCTTGCCCGGCTTCCAGCCTTTCTTGCGCAGGAAATTCGCAGTCGATGCCATGGCGTCTGCAAGATTGTAAAAATCCACGCGACCATCACCCGACCCATCGACGCCATATTTTAGCGCGTTGCCCGGCAGGAACTGGGTATGGCCCAGCTCGCCATGTTTCGCGCCACGTGTGCCACTGGTAATCGCGCCCTGATCCACCAATTTCAGCGCGCCGATTGCATGTGGTGTAAAAAACGCCGAACGACGACAATCATAGGCCAAGGTGGTAATCGCCGACACGACTTCGCTGTCACCCATGAATCCACCGAAACCGGTTTCCATCCCATGGATTGCCAACAATACACCAGCGGGAACGCCATACCCTCGTTCAAGTGATTGATAGAATGCAGCGTTGCGTGCTTTGCGTTTTCGCCCCTGAGCGATAATGGTCTCTGCCCCGCGAACCTGCATAAACTTGGACAGCGAATATTTAAAGGACCTTTGGCTTCGGTCGGCCTTGATGGTGGCAGTCGAATACCGTGTGGACGCCAGCGCCTGCAATCCCCGCTGGCCGACGCCAGCAGACTTTGCCTCACCAGCAAAAGCCGCCTTCCAGTTTTCAAATCCCTTAGCCGTATTTCCGCATGTCGCGCCTGAGGCAAGACCTGCGGTTAAGCCGGTCGCCAAACAAGCGGCAGCAAGCGTTTTGGTAATTGACATAAGCTATGCTCCGTATCGAATACCTGAACATGATTGCACAGGTCCCTTGCTGGCGCAAAGCCGAAGACGGCTCGCTTGCGTGAAGGTCGGTCATCTCTTGGTGAGATCGATGTTTCGTCTCAACTGCAGAAGCCCGGTCCACAAAGGGTCTAGCCCGCCACGTTCACCGCGATGGGTTTGCCTTCGGTCCATGATCGCGTCGCAGCATCGGCCAGAAGTTGCGCCTGCAGACCGTCGAAGATGCCCGGCGAAAGTGGCGCACCGTCAACGACACCGCGCACGAAATGCTGCATCTCTGCGCGATAGGCAGACTCATAGCGTTCCAGAAAGAAATGTTGCGCCGGCGCTTTGCGAAACCCAGCTTCGCTTGCGATCTCGACCGTATTTTCCAACATGTTTTCAGCGCGGATCATACCAGAGGCACCATGCACTTCGATCCGCTGATCATATCCATAAGTTGCGCGGCGCGAATTTGAAATCTGACAAATCTTGCCACTGGCTGTGGTCAGCGTGACGGCAGCGGTGTCGACGTCTCCCGCACGCCCAATGTCAGGATCAACAAGCGATGACCCGACAGCAAAGACACTGATTGGTTCCTCGGCCAGCAAGAAGCGTGCCATATCCAGATCATGGATCATCATGTCCCGAAACAGTCCACCCGAGCTTTGGATATAGCTGATCGGCGGCGGCGAAGGGTCGCGCGACTGGATGGTCACAATCTCGACCGGACCGATATCCCCGCCCGCGATGCGGGCTTGTACATTGGCAAAATTCGGATCGAAACGGCGGTTGAAGGCCGTCATAAAAGCCACGCCTGACGCCTCGACCACTTTGATGCAATCCCGGATGCGGTCGGCCGACATATCCACCGGTTTTTCGCAAAAGATTGCCTTGCCTGCGTCAGCGGCGGCGTGGATCAGATCGTAATGGGTGTCTGTGGGCGTACCAATGACCACCGCGTCGACCTCAGGGCTTTCGATCAGGGCTTGGCTGTCCATCACCTGCGCGCCAGTCTTCTCGGCCAGCGCCCGCGCGGTGTCAGCAAAGGCATCGGCAACGACAGTCACGCGCGCGTCATCGATTTGTCCGATTGACCGCGCATGCACCTGACCAATCCGGCCACACCCCAACAATCCGATTTTCAGCATTTCAGGCTCCTTTGAACGCTTGCAGCACCCGGCGCGCGGCAGCGACCACGGGGTCATGGGTTTCTTTCAAGATTTGCACACGGTCAAACCGAGTGGGATCGGCATTCACCGCATCTCGTAACGCTTGGCCGAAAGCCATGCGGAGCTCTGTGCCGATGTTGAATTTACAGACACTGGACGTGCGGGCAAGTGCGGTCCGCTGCGCGACGGGAACACCGGATCCTCCGTGGATGACCAAGGGAACAGTGGTCAGTGCCTCGATTGAACGAATGCGATCGATGTCCAGACCGCCTTCCTTGTCCTGCTGCAAATGAACATTTCCGACAGAGATCGCCATGGCATCCACACCAGTTTCACGAGCGAATTGGGCGGCTTCTTCAGGGTCGGTGCCAGCAGAGTTTTCGCCGCCGGAATAGCCGACAAAACCGATCTCTCCTTCGCAGGACACACCGGCCTGACCTGCCAAGTTGGCGATCGCCGCAGTCTGGGCAATGTTTTCTGCCAAGGGTTTGCGAGAGCCATCAAACATCACCGAGGTGAAACCGCTGTCTATCGCGATCTGGCACTCCTCTGCCGTATAGCCGTGGTCAAGATGCGCGACGACCGGCACGGTCGCGTTCTCTGCCAAATGGCGAAACATACGGCCAAGTATGGGCAGTGGCGTATGTTCTCGGCACGACGGTCCGGCCTGCAGGATCACCGGCACATCTTCAGCCTCGGCTGCCGCAACAAACGCGCGCATGTCTTCCCAGCCCAACGTGACCAAACCGGCCACGGCATATCCTTGCTTCAACGCGGGCTGAAGCACCTCCGATAATGTCGCAAGCGTCATTTGAACTTTGCCACCATGTCCATGATACCCGGTATCGTGTGCAGCTGGGCGGCATGGGTCGGCTGGAAATACTGTTTCAACGACCGCTGTGACAGCCCGCCTAGGATGGTGAAATAGTACATCTCATAGCCCGGCAGCACCGCACAGGGGTGATAGCCCTTGTCAATCAGAACGGTTGATCTGTTCATGATGTGATAGGCGTCCCCAGGCTCGTTATCTTCGCGCTGGAGCATCTGGAGGCCCGAGCCATAGTCCGGACGGAACCGGAAATTGTAGGTCTCGTCATGGCGGGTTTCGTCGGGCAGATTGTCCGTGTCATGTTTGTGCGACGGGAAACCCGACCAGCCACCTTGACCAACCGTATACAATTCGCTGACCAACAAGCGCCCTACTCTGTCGTGATGGTTCGCGCCCAGTATGTGTTTGATTTTGCGGTGCGTTTTGGTATCGTCAGAACCGTATTGAACCAGGTCAATTGCACTGTCGCGCACGTCGAACGGTTCCAGCACCTTGTTGTATTTCGCCCCGGCGATAAAGACTTCGGTCGCGTCAGTCAGGCACGTGATGCGCGCATGCGCCCCGGTGGGGACATAGACACCTTCGGGTTCGCCGTCCCAGACATCAACTGTGCGATTGCCGAGCGCGGGAAATGAAGCCCCGTCGATGTCGATGTCGACTGTGCCGGTCGCCGGAACGATGCAGGTTTCGTAACCTGGCACAGCATAGTCGAACACCTCGCCTTTCGTCAGTTTGACGATGTTGAAGTAGTTCAGCGGCACAAGCTCATGGTCCACATCGACGATGGGTTTGTTTCGGTTGTCATGGGGCGCGATATGCATTGGATATCCTTTCAGCAGTCGGTGGGACCGGGATGCGAGGCAAGGTAAGCTTCAAGCTCGGCGGTGTTTGGCATTGCGGGGGCGCAACCAGGTTTGGCCACGACGATCGAGGCGCAGGCGGACCCGCGCAGCACCGCGTCGTGCATGGTGTGCCTGTCGGCCAGAGCTGCGAGAAACCCTGCCATGAAACTGTCCCCTGCGCCGGTAGGTTTCACAGCTTCGGTCGGGAAAATACCGGTGCGTGTTTCGGTGCCGCTGGCCAGAGTGACGGCACCTTCGGCCCCCATTTTGTAAACGACAACCGCAGCAGACGATGCCGCCAGTTCACGTGCTTTGTCCAAGCCCAGCGCGATGTCGCCGGCCATGAAACCGAATTCTTCGTCATTGCCGACGATGATGTCCGACAAGGCTCCGGCACGTGACAGAACCTCGGCTGCGATCTGGGGCGATGGCCAGCTATAAGGCCGGTAATCCACGTCAAATATGATCGGCAGGCCAGCCGCCTTGGCCAGTTCAAAAGCCCGAAACGTGGCCGACCGGGAGGGTTCTGCGGCAAACACTGTGCCTGCTGTGATCAAGGCACCGAAGGCTGAGTAGTCGACAGCCTCTACATCCTCGATGGTCATTCGGAAATCGGCGGCGTTGTTGCGGTAGATAACGCTTTGGTGCTCTTCCAGACGCGTTTCATAGACGGCAAGTGAGGTTCGTTCTTCGCCGCGGATGCGACTGACATAGCTGCGATCAACCCCGTAAGCATCCAGCTGACCCTCACAATACCAACCCACCGCATCATCCGATACGCTGGTCACCAAGGCAGACTGGCATCCCAGCTTCACCAGCCCTGCTGCGATATTGGCGCTGCTGCCCCCCATCGCAACCATCATACACTCTGCATCCCGCGTGCGTGTGCCCGGAGGGTCAGGCGAAAGGTCCATACCAACCCGCCCAATCACCAGAAAATTCCGCTTTGCGATACCTTCCAGGATCACACTCGTCCCTCCGTATTGCCGGCACGCGCTGCGTCCAGAACTTCCGGATAGGGATAGTTCAGACCCAAAAGCTGGCGTAGATCCGGACTGGCTTGATCTAGGAATTTCTTCGGCAGCGCGGCTGGCATATCCTCCATCGGTTTTACCCATTTCGGCAGGTATTGGATGAGGATGGCGCTTCGATCGTGATCGGCGTTGTTTGGCATCGCGCAATGCCAAGTTACTCCATAGAACAACGCCACATCACCGGGCTGTCCGGTCATCTGTTCACAGCGGTCGTGAAACCGATCCTCGGCTGTTGGGTAACGCAGTTCCCGTTGCGATCCGGGCACATAACCCGTTGCGCCGCTTTCCTCGGTGAACGGATCCAGCAGTACCGAAACCTGAGCATTCATCGGAAACGATCCGTTCAGCCCAACCGGATGGGTTTCAGGCTTGTGAAAGTCCCAATACGGATAGTCCACATGTGGCTCCTGCCCCGGACCGCCAGGCAGAATGCGGTTGGCCGCAATCGACCCCATAATGAATTCCGTGCCTAGAAAGGCGCGAAGGATTTCCATCAGTTTGGGATGTGCCGCCATACGCGAGAATACCTCGCCCTTGGCCAGCAGGTTCCAGACCCTGCGTTGCAGGTCCAGTTTGCCAGCATCTTCGGCAGCACCTTGAAAATGCGTGACTTTCTCGGCCGCACTTTCGGAGTGTGCCATAACGATTGCACGCGCTTCGGCGATATCTTCAGGTGTAAACAGGCCAGAAATACCGACCGCCCCACCGCCATGCAGCAACTCTTGAACGATTTCGGCGGGATCGGCCGTTTGTGCAGTGTAACGTTTCATCAGACACCTTTTCTTTGTTTGGTGCGTGTGCTTTCCCAATCCAAATGGGCGGCGCGCACGCGATCGCTGTCGGTGATGTGAGGTGTGCCAACTTCCCACCACGTGTGACCCTCGGTGGTCCAGCCGTCATAAGCGTCGACTTTCATGACGATGACATGGGTGCGATCCGACGCCTTGGCGCGGGTGAAGGCCTCGCCCAATTCAGCGGGATTTGATACTGTCTCAGAGATCGCGCCTTGCGATGCCGCGTGGGCTTCGAAATCAACACCAAACGGTTCGGGAATGGTTGGGCAATCGGCAAGCAAGTTGTTGAAACTTTCGTTGCCGGTGTTGTTCTGCAACTTGTTGATTACTGCGAAGCCACCATTGTCCAGAACAAGGATGATCAGCTTTTTCTGGCTCAGCACGGAGGAATAGATGTCCGAGTTCATCATCATGTACGACCCATCGCCAATAAAAACGATTGTGTCATTGTCCGGCTCTTGTTCCGCCTGCGCGATACGCGCGCCCCAAGCACCAGAAATCTCATAACCCATGCAGGAAAACCCGAATTCCACGTCCACGGTTCCGATGTCCAACGTCCGCCAGTTTGCGGTGACTTCGGCAGGCAATCCGCCAGCTGCAGCCACAACCCGGTCGCGCGGATCGCACAAACCGTTCACAACACCGATGGCTTGCGCATAAGAATTCGGACGATTGCCGTGTGAGACATTTTCCGCCACATAGGCATCCCACGTGCGCCTATTCTCTTGCGCCAAGGCGACCCAATCGGCCGGGGCGGAGTAATCCAACCCCTCGGTCAAAGTCGCCAGCGACAGTTTTGCATCCCCGACCACTGGCAGCGACATATGCTTGGCCGCGTCATGTCGGGCGGCGTTTACCGAAATGAATTGCGCGTCCTTGGCAAAGGCCGTCCACGATCCGGTGGTGAAATCCTGCAACCGTGTGCCAACAGCGACGATCACGTCTGCCTGTTCGGCGATCGCATTGGCACTGTCGGAGCCGGTAACCCCTATCGGGCCAATGTTCAGCGGGTGAGTGGCCACCATATTGGCGCGACCGGCGATGGTTTCCACGACTGGGATCTGGTGTGCTTCGGCAAAAGCGGTCAATTCACCGACCGCACGGGAATACTGCACGCCCCCACCCGCGATGATCATGGGGCGCTTTGCACCTGCAAGCTGCGCGATGGCATCCGCGACCTCATCCGCATCGGGGGATTGTCGGCGAATGCGGTGAACTTTCTTCTCGAAAAACACCGACGGGTATTCATATGTCCAGCCCTGAACATCCTGCGGCAGCCCCAAAAAGGCCGGACCACAATCGGCTGGATCAAGCATCGTGGCTATCGCTGCGGGCAGCGACTGAATGACCTGCGCTGGATGGGTAATGCGATCCCAATAGCGAACAACTGGTTTGAATGCGTCATTCACACCAAAGGTCGGGTCGTTGAAGTTTTCCATCTGCTGCAGGACCGGATCGGGCAAGCGGGTCAGGAAGGTGTCGCCGCAAAGAAGCAACATCGGCATCCGGTTGGCGTGGGCCAGCGCGGCACTGGTCAACAGGTTCGAGGTGCCCGGCCCAGCGCTTGCCGTACAGAACATGAACCGCTGACGCAGCCATTGCTTGGCATAGCCTGCCGCCGCGAATCCCATGCTTTGTTCATTCTGACCACGATAAAGTGGCAGGTCATCTTGCACCCCGTGCAACGCTTCGCCCAGGCAAGTCACATTGCCATGCCCGAAGATGCCGAAGCCGCCGCCACACAAGCGCAGTTCTTGCCCGTCAATGTCAATGAACTGATTGGAAAGCCAACGGATAATCGCCTGTGCGGTGGTCAGCTGGATTGTGTTTTGTGTCGATGTCATGTCAGCGCGAACCCTTCAGGAAAATTCGACCCTTTGCCGAATGCAGCTTGCGATAATTCGATTCCCAAGATACAAGTTTTGCAACCGGTTGCAAACTGTATTTCATATAAGAGGGGCGACGTCATGGTTCAGATCGGGATCGGCATCCTTGGCGGCGGGTATATGGGCAAAGCCCACGCCGTCGCCATGTCTGCGGTTGGCGCAGTGTTTGATACCACCTTGCGCCCCCGGCTAGAGATGGTCTGCGCGTCGACACCGGCCAGTGCGGAAAAGTACCGCGCAGCATATGGATTTCAACGCGCTACAGATGACTGGCAAACACTGGTGAATGACCCCAAGGTCGACGCGATTGTCATTGCGACCCCGCAAGAAACCCACCGCCATATTGCTGAAGCGGCGTTTGCTCTTGGCAAGCCCGTGTTCTGCGAAAAACCGCTGGGCGCATCGCTGGATGACAGCCGGGCAATGGTCGCCGCAGCCGAGGCATCGGGTGTGGCCAACATGGTCGGGTTCAACTACATCCGCACACCGGCCAGCCAGTTTGCCCGCCAGTTGATTGCAGAAGGCGCGATCGGTGACGTCACGTGGTTTCGCGGCGAGCACACAGAGGATTTCTATGCTGACCCAGCTGCTCCGGCAACTTGGCGCACATCCGGAGAAGCCAATGGCACCTTGGGCGATCTGGCCCCACACATGATAAACGGTGCCCTTGCCCTGCTGGGCCCGATTGCCCGCGTGATGGCCACTGTCGAAACTGTGCACACCTCCCGCCCCGGCGGGCAGGTCACGAATGATGATCACGCCCAAATGATGTGCCGATTTGAAAATGGCGCGATGGGCCAGATGTATTTCAGCCGTATCGCGACGGGACGCAAAATGGGGTATGCCTATGAAGTTACCGGCACCAAGGGCGCGATCCGGTTTGATCAGGAGGATCAGAATGCGATCTGGCTTTACCGAATGGACGGCCCCGATGCGACGCGTGGCTTCACCAAGATCCTGACGGGTCCCGCGCATCCGGACTATCTTCCGTTCTGTCAGGGACCCGGCCATGGCACCGGATACCAGGACCAGATCATCATCGAAGCGCGCGACTTCCTGACCGCGATCGAAACCGGCAAACCTGTTTGGCCAACTTTTCGCGACGGGATGGAGGTCAACCGCGTAATCGCGGCAGCCATGGCCTCGTCCCGTACGGAGAGCTGGCAAGATATCGAAACGTTCTGAGCATCAGAAAGGCACTTGGATGACAATCAGAATTGGCAATGCGCCCTGTTCCTGGGGCGTAGAATTTGCGCAAGACCCGCGCAATCCCAGCTGGCAATCGGTCCTCAAGGACTGCGCTGCAGCGGGCTATAAAGGCATCGAACTGGGTCCTGTTGGCTTCATGCCTGAAGATCCGGCTGTTTTGGCCGAGGGCTTGGCCAAACACGATTTGGAGCTGATCGGCGGCGTGGTCTTTCGCGCTTATCATGATCCGGATGCATGGGAGGATGTGTTGGACGCCACCCATCGCACGGCCCGCGCCTTAAAGGCGCATGGTGCTCAGCATTTGGTGCTGATCGACTCGATATCACCACGCCGCGCGCCGACAGCTGGTCGCGCCGACGAAGCCGAACAAATGGATAAAACCGAGTGGACGGCCTATCGCGACCGCATCGCCGAAAGCGCACGGATCGGAGCCGAAGAATATGGGCTGACTGTGGGCATTCACGCCCATGCTGGCGGCTTCATGGATTTCGAGCCCGAACTGGAACGGTTGCTGGATGAAGTGGATGAACGCATCCTTAAGATCTGCTTTGATACAGGCCACCATTCTTACGCGGGCTTTGACCCGGTGGCCTTTCTGAAGCGCCACGTGGGTCGGATTTCTTATATGCACTTCAAGGACATCTCTCCAGACGTGAAGGCGGATGTAATCGCCAAACGCACGGGGTTTTATGACGCGTGCGGGCAAGGAATTTTCTGCAATCTGGGCGACGGCGATGTCGACTTCCCCGCTGTGCGACAGGTGTTGTTGGACGCAGGATTCCAAGGCTGGTGCACGGTTGAGCAGGACTGTGATCCAACACTTGACCCCGACCCGGTTGGCGATGCGCGCAAGAACCGAGAATATCTTGAATCTATTGGCTTTAATTAAGGGGCCGTTGACATGAAAAAACTGAAATGGGGTATGATAGGTGGCGGCGAAGGCAGCCAGATCGGACCCGCACATCGCCTTGGCGCACAGGCGGATGGTCTGTTTGAACTGGCCGCTGGTGCCTTTGATCATCGCCCCGACGCGGGTCGTGATTTTGCCCAGCGACTGGGCGTCGCTGCTGACCGCGCCTATGGCGACTGGAAAGAGATGCTAGAGGGCGAAAAGGGGCGCGACGACAAGGTCGATCTGGTCACCGTGGCAACCCCAAACGCAACGCATTTCGAAATCACCAAAGCCTTTCTTGAGGCCGGCTTCAATGTGCTGTGCGAAAAGCCGATGACCATGACCGTGGCAGAAGGCGAAGAGATTGTCCGCGTGGTCGAGGCGACGGGCAAAATCTGCGCTGTAAACTATTGCTACACCGCTTATCCGATGGTGCGTCAGGCCCGCGCCATGGTGCGCGCTGGCGAGATCGGCAAGGTGCGCTTGGTCGTGACGAACTTCAGCCATGGCCACCACGGCGATGCAACGGACGCGGACAATCCGCGGGTGCGCTGGCGCTATGATCCCGCGATGGCTGGTGTATCGGGGCAATTCGCTGATTGCGGTATCCACGCGATGCACATGGCAGGATTTATTTGTGATGATGAGGTCGAAAAGCTGTCTGCTGATTTCGCCTCGACCATCGCCAGCCGCGAACTGGAAGACGACGCGATGGTCAATTTCCGCATGACCAGCGGCACCGTCGGGCGGCTTTGGACGTCGTCAGTGGCGATCGGACGTCAGCACGGTTTTGATATACAGGTTTTCGGTGAAACCGGCGGCCTGCGGTGGGCGTCAGAACAGCCGAACCAACTGATCTATACACCTGTTGGCGGGCGGACCCAGATCATCGAAAAAGGCGAAGGCGGATTGCACGAAGATGCGCAGCGCTTGTCGCGCGTATCGATCGCTCACCCTGAAGGGTTTCCTTTGGCCGTGGCAAATATCTATTGCGATCTGGCTGATGCCATCCGGGGCGAAACCCGCGACGGGCTGCCTAACGCGGCCGACGGGGTGCGGTCGATGGCGGCCGTCCATACTGCTGTCGCCTCAGCCAAGAATGGCGGTGCTTGGATGGATGCGCGTCCACCGATGTATCGCTAGGTTTATGAGCTGACCAGGACGGGGCGCAAAGTGCCCCGTTCGACCACCGAACAGGGGAATATCCGGGCTTCGGGATATCTGTCAGGTTCGTCCAACATCGCAACCATCAACTCGATCGACGAGGTTACAATTTGGCGGATCGGCTGATGGATTGTAGTCAGGTCGATATTCTCCCAACCCGCCATTTCCATGTCGTTCAGGCCGATGACGCCAATGTCGTCCGGCACGGATAAACCGCTGTCCGAAATTGCGGAAAGCGCTCCAATCGACAATACGTCATCGCCGCAGAAATACGCCTGCGCCGGGGCATCAGCTAAAAGGCGCAGCATCTCTTTCCGACCAGCGTCGAAGGAATAGGCGTCGGCAAACGAGTGGCTGGTCCGAATCTCGGGATGTGCTGCCATCTCCGACATAAAGCCGGAAAACCGGTCTTGGGTAGACGTCGCGTCTGCGGGTCCACCAAGGAAGGCAATATGATCATAGCCGCGCTCAACAAGGCAACGGGCGGCCATGCGACCACATTCGACATTGTCGATACCAACCACATGAACCTGCGGTGCAGAGGAATAACGCCCAAAGGAATGGACCACCGGCACGCCTGCGTCACGAAACGCTTTGGCAAAGCCGGGTGGAAGCGTGGACGACGCAACAACCACACCATCAACGGAATACTGACGCAGCATGCGGACCGATTGTTCTGGATCGATCTCATCGGTCAGATTGACCAACAATGGTCGCAATCCCCTTTCTTGAAGGCCACGGGTGAACAGATCGAACACCTGCAAGAAGATCGGGTTGTGGAAGTTGTTGGACACCAGACCAATAAGTTTCGTGCGGCCAGTTGTGAGCGAGGAAGCCAAAGCATTCGGGCTGTAGCCTAATTCGCGCGCGGCCTTCTCGACTTTGCGACGCATCTTGTCGGAGACCGATGCGCCGTTGGTGAAGGTCCGCGACACCGCCGAGCGCGAAACGCCAGCCCGTGCTGCAACCTCTTTCAACGTAACGGCCATGCGGTACATCCTCCTTTAGGAACTTGTTCCAAACCTTTTATCCGGTTTCACAAACACGTGCAGCATGAATTGTCCGGAGACTTTTTGCAACCGGTTGCAAAACGTCGCCAGATGTGCTTTACCTTGAGTCGAAGAGGCGGAGAAGACCGCCCTTTCGCCTAAAATCGGTGAACTTCTGGGAGGAAAAGATGAACTCACTTATTAAAAAACTGGCGTTGGTCACGGCGGTTGCCGCTGCCCCGCTGATGGCTGCCACCAGCGCCCATGCGGACGGAGAGAAATACATTCTGGTCAGCCACGCGCCTGACAGTGACAGCTGGTGGAACACCATTAAGAACGGCATCGCACTTGCTGGCGAGCAGATGGGTGTAGAGGTTGAATACCGCAACCCGCCAACTGGTGACCTTGCCGATATGGCTCGGATCATCGAACAGGCTGCGGCGTCTGGCCCGAACGGGATCATTACGACCCTGGCCGATTATGACGTGCTGAGTGGCCCGATCAAAGCGGCCGTCGATAGCGGCGTAGACGTGATCATCATGAACACTGGCACGCCCGATCAGGCACGCGAAGTCGGCGCGTTGATGTATGTCGGTCAGCCGGAATATGATGCAGGCCATGCCGCCGGTATGCGCGCCAAAGGCGATGGCATTGGCAGCTTCCTTTGCGTAAACCACTATATTGTACAGCCGTCCTCGCAAGAGCGTTGCCAAGGTTTTGCTGACGGGCTGGGCATCGAACTGGGTGACCAGATGATTGACGCCGGCCAAGACCCTGCCGAGATCAAAAACCGTGTATTGGCTTATCTCTCAGCCAACCCGGACACAGATGCGGTTCTAACGCTTGGGCCGACCTCGGCCGATCCGACGCTGCTGGCGCTTGAAGAAAACGGCATGGCCGGTGACATCTACTTCGGGACGTTCGACCTGGGTGGCGAGATCGTTAAGGGCATCAAGTCCGGCGTGATCCAGTGGGGCATCGACCAACAACCCTTCCTTCAGGCTTACCTGCCAGTTGTGGTGATGACCAACTTCCACCGCTATGGCGTTTTGCCGGGCAACAACATCAACTCCGGCCCTGGTTTCGTAACCGCGGACGGGTTGACCAAAATTGAAGAGTTTGCGGGGGAATACCGCTAAACTTACCGCTAAAGGGGCGGCCGAAGCAATTTGGCCGCCCTTATTGTATCCTGAAACATCATGTCCGATCCAAGGACGCATGAGGTTATTATGTCCAACGCACAAACTCCAGCGGAGGTCGACGAACGGATCAAGACCCGTTCCAGGTTCCGCGAAGCCATGATCCGACCCGAATTGGGCGGTATCGTAGGCACCATCGCCGTGTTCACCTTTTTTCTGCTATTCGCTTTCGACAGCGGCATGTTCAACAGCCAAGGGGTCATGAACTGGTCGATCGTCTCGGCGCAATTCATGATCATCGCCGTTGGTGCTTGCTTGTTAATGATCGCCGGCGAGTTCGACTTGTCGGTCGGTTCAATGATCGGCTTTGCGGGCATGTTGATCGCGATTTTCTCGGTGACATTGGGTTGGCCTGTCTGGATGGCCATTCTTGTGACATTCGCCCTGTGTATCGCGATTGGGGGGCTTAACGGTTTCATCGTTGTTCGTACTGGACTTCCAAGTTTCATCGTGACCCTCGCCTTCCTGTTCATTCTGCGTGGTTTTGCAATTTTCCTACCGCAACAGATTGAGCGGAAAACGATCATCGGTGGCATCAAAGACGTTGCCGAAGGTGATTGGCTGGCCGCAATGTTCGGTGGCAAGGTTTTGGGCGGCATTTTCGAATGGCTCGGAGAAGCTGGCATCATCGCCACATTTGAGCGTGGCACCCGCAAAGGTCAGCCCGTGGTCGATGGAATTCCCATGCTGATTATCTGGGCCATTCTTCTGGTTTTTGTTGGCCATATTCTGTTGACCAAAACGCGGTTCGGGAACTGGATCTTTGCTGCTGGCGGCGATGCCGAAGCCGCCCGCAATTCAGGCGTGCCCGTAAATAAGGTTAAGATCAGCATGTTCATGTTTACAGCATTCTGTGCCTGCGTTTTTGCGACCTGCCAGGTGATGGAATTTGGCTCTGCCGGGTCTGACCGGGGATTGCTGAAAGAGTTCGAAGCAATCATCGCGGTGGTTATCGGCGGGGCCTTGCTAACAGGTGGTTACGGGTCCGTACTGGGGGCCGCGCTAGGCGCGCTCATCTTCGGCGTGGTGCAGCAAGGGTTGTTCTTTGCGGGCGTCGAAAGCAGCCTTTTCCGCGTGTTCCTTGGTGTGATCTTGCTGTTTGCGGTGATCCTGAACACCTATATCCGTCGCATCATTACAGGGGAGCGTTGATATGAATCCCGAACACGCACCAATCATCCAAATGAAGAATATCGAAAAGCATTTCGGGTCCGTTATTGCTTTGGCCGGAGTGTCGCTTGATGTTTTTCCGGGCGAGTGCCACTGCCTTCTGGGCGACAACGGCGCCGGTAAATCGACCTTCATCAAAACCATGTCCGGTGTGCACCAACCCACCAAAGGCGAGATCGAATTTGAAGGTAAGCCGTTGCATTTCGCTGACCCACGCGACGCGATTGCAGCAGGGATCGCGACAGTGCACCAGCATCTGGCGATGATCCCGCTGATGTCAGTCAGTCGGAACTTTTTCATGGGTAATGAGCCGGTGAAAAAGGTGGGGCCGCTCAATTTCTTCGATCACGATTACGCAAATCGGGTCACCATGGAAGAGATGAGCAAAATGGGTATCAACCTGCGCGGCCCTGATCAAGCGGTGGGCACCTTGTCCGGCGGCGAGCGTCAGACGGTGGCGATTGCCCGTGCCGTCCATTTCGGTGCCAAGGTACTGATCCTTGATGAGCCAACCTCGGCTTTGGGCGTGCGCCAGACAGCGAACGTATTGGCCACTGTAGCCAAGGTTCGCAAGCAAGGCATTGCGGTCGTGTTTATCACGCACAATGTGCGCCACGCCATGGCAGTCGGCGACCGGTTCACAGTTCTGAACCGGGGGCAAACGCTGGGAACGGCCCAACGCGGTCAGATAACGCCGGAAGAATTGCAGGACCTGATGGCGGGTGGCCAGGAACTTGTTGCCTTGGAAGGCAGCTTGGGCGGCACTGTCTAAGGTCACGCAACTTAAACGAACTCTCGCTGGTGCACTCGCTGGCGAGAGTTGTGGCCTCTCGGGCAGGCTCGAAAGCCCAGGCGGACTATTTACATCGCGCAAGCAAGATTCAGAACATGCGTCACATCATCATGCCCAACTCACTACCCGATATTATTAACAGCACACGGGTTACAGTGGGTTTTGTTGGCGCACCGTTGTTGCGGCCGCTTTGACGATCATGGCCTCGTCGAAATTCCAACTGGATGAAACCGCTGGCACAGATGGAAACCATCAATCGAACATAATTATGATCTAATTCCCAATTAGTGACAGAAGCGGAACGACGCCGATTTGCCCGTGATATTGCCGATATAGAAGCAAAACATGATCAATTCGACTAAATGAAAGAGAAACTTCTGGAGCCTAAGGGTTGTTTTTTCGCGCTTAGATAATACATTCACGGCTTCCAGATCACTCTGACCCGCAGGGGGCTAACTTAGAAATCGCTCGCGTTCTATTGAATTGGAACTGAGGAAAGCGAGCATATGCCCCGGATCAAGGAGAGCAAAATGACGATGCTGAAAGTGATTAAGCATTTTTTGTTTCTGACACTCTTGTTTTTCGCGCCCGCCGCGATGGCCGAGAAGACCTGTGAAGGTGAGTGGCGAACGGCAAAGCTGACGAACTACGAAAGCTACCCCGACCCCGGCAGCACTGAATGCGTCAAATATAACGGCTGCAAGTGGGCAGGACAGTTCTATGGCGTGCGAGGCAAAAAAACCGAGAATTGGGTGGCAAAATCCAACATCGCGGCAGTCCATGAGAAGCACTGGCGCCAGTATGGTGGAAAGTCGTTGCGCTTGCGCCAGGGTGGCCGAGAGATAATGGTGGACGTGCTCGATTTGTGCTCTGATTCAGACTGCAACGGCTGCTGCACCAATAATCTGGGTGGCGATGGCTATCTCATTGATATCGAAAAATACACGATGCAACGGTTCGGCTCTGGTTCAGGTGCTGTAAAGTTCCAAGTCTGTAGCTGACGCGCCGGAGCACCGACTGAAAACGCGCCACCTCGGATGTGGTGCGTACGCGCAGATGCTTTTGCATAAGCCCGCGGGGGCTTAATTTGAATCCTTAGGCGTCTTCTTGTCGGTCAACACAACCCTTACCTGATCTCTCGGCAGGCCAAGGGTGTTTGCCAAGTTGATCGACGAGGTTCTAGTGATCTTGCGCCACCCGGTAAAACGCCCGGTCACGGCCCTAGCGATCGAACGCAAGGCCACCATCCAGTATATCTGGCGATAGAAAAACCTCTGGGTCAGAACCCAGGGCAGCAGCCGCTTGTTTTCTTTTGGCTCAAGGCCAAAGGCAATGGTCGCGAGCACGAGGTCAGAAAGCAGATAAGCAATATAGGAAATTGCGACTACAACAGTGGAACTCTCAAACGGCATTTGTGGCGCATCTGTAAAATGCTCCGCCAGAGCGATTAAGTTGACGACCATCACGATATCCGCAATTGGCGCGAACAATGAAAACACCGCACCGAACAAAACCAAATCCGGTATCGAAACCATCCCAACTGCGCGGCGTTCAAAGAATGCGGATTTGTGCTTCCAAGCGATCTGCAGCATCCCGAAATGCCAGCGCAACCGCTGTCGCATCCACTGCGGGATCGTCTCTGGGGCTTCGGTAAAGGCGTGCGCCTTCGGTTCGAAAACAACTTGATAGCCATTCCGAATAATGGAAACCGTCAGGTCGGCGTCCTCAACAAGGGTCTGCGTCGTGTAGCCGCCAGAAACCTTTACCGCGTCAGTTCGCCAGGCACCGATCGAACCGGGAACAACCATAATGCCGTTAAGAACTTCGAACGCCCGACGGTCTAGGTTCTGCGCCGTAATGTATTCGATCGCCTGCAGACGTGTCAGCAGGTTCCGACGGTTCCCGACTTTGACATTGCCTGCCACTGCCCCAACTTTCGCATCATTGAAATGCTTGACCAATTGGCCAATTGCGTCCGGCGCAATGATAGTATCGGCATCGATGGCGACAAAAACGGGCGTATCAATCAGGCCTATCCCGTGATTGAGCGCCTCTGCTTTACCCTGATTTCTTTGACGGACCAATCGGACGCGCGGATCGGACCCGAAATGCTCAACCACTACCTTTGCGGTCTCGTCGGTTGAACCATCATCAATGACGATGACCTGTTCGATTGGGTAAGTTGATTGAAGGACCGATGTCACGGATTTGGTGATGACAGTTTCTTCGCAATACGCCGGGATCAAAACTGTGACGGGCAATTTCGCATCGCCGCTTTTATGCACGCGCCGTTCCTTAATCAACGCAAGCACCAAAACCGCCAGCGAACGAACAATACCAACTGTTATCAAGAAAAAGAAAACCGCCGTTATGGCCGTTTTCAGAGACCGGATAAACCAAAAAGAGTAGGTACTGATCTGATCTTGAGCCTGCGCCACTTCACCCGACTGAAAGCCTGCGCCCTGCCCGGTCACGCTGGATAGAGGAACAATTGATACCCCCATCCCGTCAAGCGCTTCGATAATCTTCGGCAATGCCAAGACCGTTTGTTCCCGATCCCCGCCTGCATCATGGAACAGGATCACGTTGCCCTGCCCTGACTGCACCAGAGAGGTGACGGTCTCTACGATCTTGTCTGCACCCGGGCGTGTCCAGTCTGTCGAGTCAATCTCAATGCCAACCACGACATAACGTTCGTTGGTCAGCAGGCTTAGAACGCTGGCTTCTTTAGGTGTTTCCGGGTTTTCATCGAACCCATATGGTGCGCGGAACAGGTTGGTGTTCAGTCCCGAAACACTTTCGATAAGCTCCTGCGAAGCATGGAGTTCCAGCTTGAGACGCAGGTCAGAGATATCGGCAACGTTGGGGTGGGTGTAGGTATGAACGCCCAGTTCATGCCCTTCTTCGACTATACGCCGGGCAATCCCAGGAGAAATCTGCACGCGGTTGCCAACGACAAAGAATACTGCCGGAACGTTATATTCCTTTAGAATATCCAATATTTTCGGCGTGTATTTTTTATTAGGGCCATCGTCGAAGGTAAGAACGGCAGAGTTTTTCGGCAACGCTCCACTCAAGGAGACCGTAAAAGCGCGAGGAAGTTCCAAGTAATTCGCATCGGTGATAAGGCCGCCTTCTGGATCTTTCGCCAATATCCTTCGACCGGGCGTGGCTGGGTTCTGAACCGTGAGCAGAGGCCCTTGCCCGGTGTATCTGACATGCGAGGCTTGTCCGATTTTCTGCAATAAACTGGAGGCAGTATTTAGCTCAGGGAACCCGGGGGAAAGAAGCTCCCAGATCCCGGGGTCGCCCCCGGTTACTGGCCAAATTGCCACCCCACCAATCCGATCCAGCGGGGTTCGAGCCAATTGATTATGGGCGCTCAACGCATCCAAAAACCAGATTTGGTGCCGACGACCCTGAGCATCCGAAAACGACGCCTCTGAGTTTAGGCTTTCACGGTCCATTCCTATGGAGCCCTTGTTTCTGTCGACTGCCTCCGTGATATCGAAAAAGGTCAAATATTCAGGGTTGGGCATTCCGCTAACCCAATCCATTCCAAAGTTGCCAAGCGCTATAACCAGCTTTTCTGCCGGGATGCTGTCCAGCAGCACCGAAAGCTTTTCCTCGTACCAATCCAGAGGCGCAAGGGGCGTTGGTCCGCTGAATGGTCCCGGCTCCTGAAATGCAAGTACGACCAAGCGGTCGGCCAGATCCGCAGCTTTCGGATGCATCAAAAGCGCGTCGTCGATCTCAGCGACAATGCAGCTTTCTTTTCCCCACCGATGAAACTCGGCTTTCACTGCCAACAAAAACGCGGCGATTTCCTCGGCTCGTATTGCGCCGGCACCCGCGAAGTCGAGGCAAAGGCCATCAAACTCCTTCTCGTTCATGAGCGACGATAGGGATTTGATGAGTTCGTTTCTTTGTTTTGCAGAGGTCAACCACTGCACGCCCTCATCGCTTTGGTTTAAACCCGATGTGAGAACAGGAATAAGTTTGACGTGTTCTCTTTGTTGCAACCAAACGTCTCGAAGCTTGTCGCGTTGGGCGGCTGGAAGTGCTGTTATTTCGCCGGATTGGTGGTCAAGTGAAAACCATTCCGGCAGCAGCACATCAACCGCTGCAATGTTAGCACGCGTTTCCACCATTCCAGCGATAGACCAATGGGGAATGAACGCATGTACGATGGTCTTCTGGATATCACGTTGCTGCGCAACTTCAACATTTGGCGACGCGCTGTCATTTATCGTATCCGTCCAATTTATTGCCCCCTGCGTACTCGGTGCTGAGGTTTCTGTTTGACCCTGCCAGTCAGGCGACAACTGGGAATAATCACTTGGGGCGCCTTCAATAGATGTTGAGGTGGTTTCTGCAGAAAACAGTGGAAGTTCTGAACCGAGCAGGTGAACAAAAAACAGGGCAAACCAAACTAAGCCGAAGATCAGGAACACAATTGAAAAAACACTAAAGAACACAAGCCGGTGCGATGTGGGATCGAAGAATATTGGCTTGTTCGAAGATCCACCCTTTGTTTCTTTGGTGTTTTTCAAGTTTGGTTCCCTGGGTCGCGCCGATTTCGCGTTTTCAGTCTCACGGATAGAATGGCACAGTCGCGATGTTGACGAAATGCGTATATGGTCGCAGGCCGTCAAGGTGCGGCGTCTTGGTTGTTGGCCGCCACGCGCAAAGCTGCGATGCTCAACTGGGCAGTTTAATCGAGGTGAGATGATGGATCGTCGTACATTTCTTTCCCGCGTTGTTTTGAGCGGAGCAGCAGCGACTTTCCCTACTTTGCAGGCGGCACAAGGGGCCAGTACCGCGCCATGCATTCTTCTTGTCGATGGCGTGACTCCAAGCACCTCGTCGTCCGACCTATTCGCATACCTTGATCCAATTATTTCGCAGAATGTTCCGGTAAGCATCGTGGTCAAATTCGACCGCGAGGAATGGGATAAGAAAGACGCAAACACCGACTTGATGCGCTTTTTTTCGACTATGACCTCGGACTATCCGGGCTTGATCGATTTGGCCCTTGATCTGCCGGACCTTGCTTCACAACATCCTTATCTGCGCATGCGATCCGCAAGCGAAGCACGAAATCGGTTCACGCAATCCCTTGCTGCAGCATTAGACAATTGGTCGCCAAAAGCCATTCCACAGACGATTGTGTCCCGCCTCCCGAATGGCGAGAAACCAATCATAGAGGGACTGCGGTCTGCGGGCGTCTTAAGTACCATCTTGCTTCCGGAGACTGGAATGGCACCTGAGATCTGGCGCAACAGCGACGGCACTCAGCAAATCAACGGCGGATGGCGTTTACCGCCGTCCGCAACAAGCGAGGATATCGCCGCAACTCTCGCGACGGCGACATCCAGTGACGGTCCGATCGTTCTTGCCGCCAAGTTTCCCAGTGATGGTCCGCAAGGAGAGGAAGAGCTGTTCAACCAAGGCGCTATCCTCGGAGACACAATTCGCCGCAATCTGATCTCCAACCGCAACTATCTTATCCTGCCATCAGAGTTGCGGTTCAGATCTGGTGACGTCTTCTCTCGCAATTTGGTTCTCTGCATCCAAGCAGATGGTTCCGACGCTGAAGCTGACGGACTCGCGGCGAAACTGACCGCAGCGGGTGTTCCGTTCTCCGTGATCAAGGGGGCTTTCGATCTCGCCCCAGAGAAATCTGATGCCACTTCTGCAGCGGCCGGCGAGGGTCAGTCACACAAGTGTTTCCAGGTTTCGACAACAAGCGCTGACACTTGGAAAGAGGCGAGGTCCTTCGCCTTTGAAGCCATAGCAGCAGACACGAAACCCCGCACCATAGAACCGATTTCATGTGCAGCGGTGAAAGACGAAACCACGCCTACTTCCAACATGTATGAACACGCTGGGTTCGAAATCGTTTTGAATATGTCGCCGGGGAAAGAGCACGTCTTGGGATATGACGAGAGTGGCGCGCTGCGGATGACCACATCTGTGGTGCTCGCCGGGTCGCATTCCATTCTTCCGGCGCAGACGTTGCGCGGGCGAATTGATGAAGTCGCGTCGCCCACTGAAGATGTCGTGCTGCTTGTTAAGGCGACGGCATACAGTGCGTCAGATGATGCGAATGAACTGGTTAAGGAAATTGTCGCGCTTGGAAAACCTGATCAATTCAGCCTTCTCAACATCAAGCAGTACCATGCGAGCGTTTCCGTCAAGAGCGAACAGGCAAGGTTACTGCGTTTTGCGCAGCGATGGCCCGCCCGGCCATACGCGGACGAAGTGAGCTCTGCTGAGCGCGATATTTTGATGGACGACGCTAAGTCAGCCTGGTCGTATTTCGAGCAACTGACGAACCCTGATACCGGCTTGGTGCCCGCGACAGCCTGGCTCGAAGACGACAAGGTCCAATCCTATAACTTCAGTACAATGTGGGACACTGGTTCGCTGATACTCGCTATCCTTAGTGCACATAGCACTGGACTTTTGAGCAACGCCGAGTTCGCCGAGCGAATAGGCGCGGTTCTTGGCGGGTTGGCCACAGGAATTTTCGACGGATTGCGTCTTCCTAAAGGTTTGGCATCAACCAACGGCAAAGCTTCCGGCGACAACGATTACAATGCCAGCGATACAGCAAGGCTACTCGTTTCGCTGCATTTGCTTCAGAAATACGCCCAAAAGGACCTCGGGATTGCGGGCATACTAAGCAATTGGGACCTAATTGAAACCATCCGGAATGGCACCCCTCTGACCGTGCGGGGGGGACGCTTGGTATCTTCGTATCGATCAAATTACGCGGGATACATTGCACGTGCCTTTGGTCTTTGGGGTTACCCTGTTGTTTCGCCCTATTCTGAACCTGAGCCCGGCTCGCCCTTCGACCGAGGCGTCCACATCCTTCACGACGTTGCTGAGTTTGGGCCGATCGGGGCGGAACCACACCTGCTCGAGGCCATAGAACTGGGGGCTTCCGACCTGGTAATCGCCGCCTCGGAAGCGCTTTTCGCGGCTCAGGTTGAGGAGTATCAAGCAACCGGAAAACTGGTCTGCGTTTCGGAGGGTCCGATCAACCGTGAACCCTGGTTCGTGTACCAGGGGTTTCAGATCGGGGAGGATCGGGGGCATTGGACGGTTGAAACACTCGACCCGTCCCCACGTTTCAAGACGAAGGGATTCATTCGAGCTGTTGACATGCTAAATAGCAAGGGCGCTTTCCTTTGGAGCGCCTACAGACCCAGCGAATACAACGATCTACTGATTGGGCATATCCGCGAAAAAGCAATGTCCAGTGTGCTGGGATTCAATCCGGGGGTTTTCTCGGTCACCGGCGAAACAGACCAAGCATACAGCGATATCAATACGAACGCCGTTATTCTGCAGTCTATTGCGTATCGGCTAAATAGTGGCAAACCGTGTGTGGATTGGAAGGCCAAATGGTAACTACCCGGGTCGCGGAAGAGTTGGCGCGGGTTATGAAGTTTGGGCCGGAGCGACGCACCACCATACAACAGTAAAACAACTTGGCCCTGCCCGATTGGTTTACATTTCTGTACTGAGGGAAAGAAGCTGGCTTGGGCCAACTTTCCCGTATTTCTTTAATTGCTGACCTCTACCCTGCTTTCCCCTGCTCGCCCGTTTTGTTCAACCGCCTTAGCCGGGCAACCTTGCGGCAGCGGAGCCTCCAAAGGGATTTCTGGATATCGTCTGGTTCCGTTCGAATGGGATACATATATCCACCGGTGTGCATTCATTACCGACAGAGAGGACATACCCCGAGCCTTTCTCCACCCTTGCCAGACTCCATAGAATTGAACGGGTGTCAGCGCCTTCTCACACCAATGGGCAGGTCGATCGATATCCTCTGGAAGCTCAACCGATCCATCGCCGAACGCCTTTGCCAGCTGATCCGAAAAATCTTGTGGCACATGGTCGAGCGCGGTCATGTCCAGATCGCGCAAAGCCGACCCGTCTAGATCTACATAATCCAGCACGGTTCCGGATAACTCTGTTGAAGCAATTACACCGTCCTTGATCGTGGCCCAGGTCAGATCAGCCCCGGCCAGCTTGGCGGTGCTGAAATCCGCAGCTTCCAACGTACCCGAGATTTTTGCACCTCGCAGGTTAGTTGTGGAAAAGTTTACGCCCTGCGCTTCAACAGAAACGAATTCAGCCCCAACAAGGGACGCGTTTTCAAAACTGACATTTGTTAAATTTGCGCCCGAGAATTTCGAACCGTTCATTCGAGCATTCGAAAATGATACCTCGTCCAATGATGCGCCTCCGGAGAAATCAGACTGGTGGATCAATGCTCTTTCGAAGCTGGTCCCGGAGATAACGGCGGATTCGAATATGGCCGCAGAGTGCGTGCGCAAATCAGAAAGAATTGCGCTCTTCAGCAATGCACCCTTTAACCTTGCCCCGGAAAGCCAAGCCCCTTTCAAATCTGCACCCGTTAGGTTTGCGCCCCACAAACTCGCCAGATCCATTCTTGCGCGGCGCAAGTCTGCACCGGCTAGATCTACGCAATCGAGGTTAGCGCCGACCAGATGCGCTTCCATCAGGAAGGCATGCCGCAAATCGCGAGGTTTGCCTACAAGAACTTCCTCATTCTCATTCTTGCAATAAACCAGATTGGTATTCAGGGCATCGTCCTTGTCGCCAGGTGCGGGAATACGGCCAAGTTGAGCGCCTATAGAGATATCCAATCTCAGGGCCAATTCGCTTTGAAGATCTTGGATAGAGTTCTCGGGCTGGCGCGACAAAATTGCCTGGTTGCAATCGGCATCCCTTTTGGCAAGTCTGGCCAAAATGATTTCACGGTTGACCCTTTCGCCAGCACGGCCGAGCGTTATCTCGTCCTTGGTGCACTTCTCCCATTCTTCATAAAAGTCCTGAAGTTGTATCCACCGGATTTCGTCCCAACCAGCTGGCCGTTTGCTGAGTTCAGCCCGGTAAAGCTGGGCATTGGGCGACAGAAAAACTAATGGATGGTACGGTCTGAAACCGGACGCAATAAAAGCCTGAGAAAAAAGATACAGGCACACCGTTCCAAAAAGCGTGGCAATAACAGCCGCCTGTGCAGCGGCCGCCTGTTTGGCCGCAATAGGTGGGGCCTTTTCATCAGGCGCGCCCCTTTCGCCTGGACAGAAATCACAGCGCTTCAGCCAGAACAAGGCCGCCGCCACAACTATAATGGTGGTCAGTAAAGTGTGTGCAAACGTCAAAAACGCGTCATGCGCTCGCAAATAGCGAAAGCTTAGAGCAAAGACCGTCAATGGTGTGAAGGCATAGGCAAAGAACCAAGCCAAATGAAAGGCGACTGGGTGAAAATCGAGCCGTTTTTCACCCTCGATATCGCTACTTTCCGGATCAGTCAGGACCGTCAGAAACCACGGTGGGACCAGCGATTCCAGTATGTGTGGCGTGTCTGTGCCCTTGCTCGCCTCATGTTGCTCTAGCAGGGCATGATAGCATCCGAACAACCGCGTCAGCATCAGGTGGAAATAGAAATACGCCGCCAGCAGCAGCAATGGTGCGAAGACGAAAAAACCGCGCGGATCGATCCCGGTGCCAACCACTGGCAAACTGAACGTACGGTAAGGCACGAACAGGTCTACATCTTTGAGCGACGCCAAGGTAAGCCAGACATACAGACTTGCTGCTGTCACGCCTGTCCAAGCGGTGCGCACGATTGTGGTCAGAGCCTTGGCATGATCAAGTGGTTCCATCAGGTGGTCTCCCGTTCCGTTCATCCATTCCCATGACCGGATCCGGTTGGTCCGGGTGCCTTGCTATGGCAAGCCGATGGCTATGGTGCAGCGCATTGGGCTTGCCCAATAACGGGGCTGTCATGTGGCGAATAGCCCGGCCGACTGTCCTGATCGAAAGCTGTCAGATACCATCCTTCGGGGCACCAACGGCCAAAGGGTTGGTGACTATTGTACCCAGCACTCTCGACCGGAAAGACTCGGGCAGCAGAACCGCCCGTTGGAGAGCGATACGCGCATAAAACAGCACCCACGACGGGTGAATCATACGCTGAGATGTTTCGTGGACCGTCGAAGTCGATGGCCACGATGAACGAACCCTGTGCGCACCAACCGTTCATCGGCAGTTGGTGGCTACTGATCAGTGGATTGGCCTGCCAGACGGGTCGCCATGCATCAAGCCGGGTCCACGCGCTGTTGGGTCCGTTGGTGCAACACAGCGCCTGCCCGACAATCGGAGAGTCGTGCGGTGCGTAATTGCTCACCCCGTCCAAGTCGAAAGCGGTCATGAATTCGCCGGGTTGGCACCATGGCGCACCCTTCTGATGACTGTTGATACCGGCATTTTGCACAGGCCGCCAAGTACAGCTATCTTGTGCAATCACCTGCGTAGGCGACATCAAAACTGCCGCAAGCAAACCAACAAATCTCAATCGGATTGCCAGTTCTAGCTCGCACTTAACCACAGGTCGCATGTGCCCCTCCTCTTTCGAAAGTCGCTGGCATAACTAGGCGAACATATTCCTGAGGCGAACGCACTGATCCCCGTCAATCTATGGGAGATGGGATTTTTCCCCAGCGAAACCTCACCCAGAGATTCAGCTTTTCTCACTTCGAAAGTGACATCACCGCCCGAGTCCAACTGACATGAACCTCCTCGGCCACTTGCTGCGCTCACGATCACGCCTTTGCTTATTAGCCGACTAGAATGGGCGCCATTGCGGGCACTGGAGGTTCCTAAATTGATCACGGCCACATTCTGACGCAGCGCGGGAACAATCAGGTCCTGCAGCCCATTGTCTGGCGCAGGAGTTTCTTAAGCCGGATGGAAGATGAAAGACCGCATCGCGACTGTCCCAAGGTCGATGCCGTCCGTCATGAAAGTCAACGCGTCCTTGTTGTTTGCGGCTCCCGCAATCGTCAGCGCTGGCAGATAGTGGTCAACCGACGGGTGCGCCATATCCAGCAAAGAACCAAGCGCCGGTCGGTCCGCCAATGCGGCAAAATCTCTGGCCTCCAGCCGGTCGGCGAACAGCGTGTCGAATTCAATCGCGAAATCCTGCGGCGCTCCACCAAACCGCATCCGGCCAAGGTTGTGCACCACATTGCCAGAGCCCAAGATCAGCACGCCTCGATCGCGCAACTCGGACAGGGCATTGCCGATCTCAAGCTGATAACCAAGGTCCTGCGTCATGTCGATTGAGACCTGAAACACTGGAACGTCGGCCTGAGGGAAGAGGAATTTCAGAACCGTCCACGCCCCATGATCCAGACCCCAGGTGTCGTCCTCGTTCGCATTGTGACTGGCTAGCAACGACACGACCTCGCGCGCCAGTTTTGGCGCTCCTAATGCGGGATAGTCTTCTTCATAAAGCGCGTCTGGAAAGCCATAAAAGTCGTGTATTGTGCGAGGCAGCGCCGAGACATCAACAAGCGTCGTTCCATGCGTCATCCAATGGGCTGATACAATAAGGATCGCCTTGGGTCGGGGCAAGGATTGTCCCAACTGCGACCACGCCCGGCTGAATTCCGTATCCTCTATGGCATTCATGGGACTGCCATGACCCAGAAACACCAATGGCATACGATCGGTGGGCGAAAACCGGTCACGCAGGTTACGAAGGGATTGTGCGGTGCTCATTTCGGCGGTCCTTTTCTAAGGATCGGGGTTGCCAATTGGCACCCCCGAAATTGGTATCGCAGCCTATCAGGCAAGTTTTCCCAAATGACGTTCCAGTGCGGGAAGTTTCACGGCAATTGCACCTGCCCCCAGCAACGCAATCGCTGCCTGAACTGCAGCCCAGAATACGGGGAATTCCCAACCGCCGCCAGCGCTGGAGAAGCTCCAGCCATTGCCAGCATGAACCCAGGTCGCCCCAAGCAGGATCGCGATAAGGAACACCGAAACAAGACGTGTCGCGACACCGAGGATGAGAGCCAACCCGCCGCCTATTTCCGCAAGAATTGTAAAATAGGCGAAGACCGAAGGCAGCCCCAGACTTTCAAAAAAGCCGACTGTACCGGGAATTGTAAAAACCAGAAGCTTCAGCAAGCCGTGGGCAATGAAAAGTGCGCCGCTTGAGACGCGCAGGATCAGGGCGGCGTAGTCCGCGTTTGTTTGGGATGTCATCATTTCTTCCTTGTATGTGGCGATCACGTAAAGTGCCCTTGCAGGCCGATCAGCACGATTAACACTGGTGGCCAACAACTCGGCGACGCTGCCGCGCAATGCGCTGGCGTGCCTTTTTGGGTGATCGCAATTCTCTTCGCTGGTATTTATTCACTCGCAGGAACAACGCTGTGCCCGCTTCTCTGAGTTTGAATATGGACTGCACTTACTTTCTATGAAATGGTGACATTATGGTAATTGTATCCACAAAATGTTCTTAATAAGGGGTCATTCATGGACACGATTGATCAGCTTAAGGCGTTTGTCGCCACGGCCCAAACCGGATCTTTCACCGCCGCCGCCGACCAACTTGGTGTCTCGAACCGCCTGACGTCGAAATATGTGGCGGAACTTGAGGCCCGTCTGGGCGTGCGGCTTCTTCAACGCACCACGCGCAAAGTCGGATTGTCCCCGGCGGGCGAAGACCTTCTGTCCCGCGCGCCCGCCCTTCTGGATAATCTGGATGACATGCTTTCGGACGTTTCCGAAGGGTCGCGCGGGTTTTCCGGTGTTATCAGGATTTCTGCGCCTGTGACGTTCGGAGAAATCTATGTCGCCAAGATGCTTGGACGGTTCGCTGCCGAAAACCCGAAACTGTCGCTGGATCTGCGTCTCAGCGACAGTTTTGTTGATCTTGCCGCGGACGGGATAGACTTGGCATTTCGAATTGGAACCACCGACAATCTGACAATCAAGACACGCAAATTGGGGATCATGAGAAGTATCATAGCGGCAAGCCCGGATTACCTGGTCCGGCACGGAACGCCACGGGTGCCAGAGGATCTGGCACACCATATCTGTATCGTTGACAGCAATCGGCGAAACCCAAAACGTTGGGCCCTACAGAAAGACGGGGCAGAGGTTCTGATTTCGGTCGAGGGCAAGTTTTACGTGAATTCGGCACGCGCCGCTTGCGAACTTGCAATAGATGGGCACGGCATTGTCTACGCCCCGGAATTCGCCATTGCGCGTGACATTGAGGCGGGGCGTCTGGCACCTGTGCTTGAAGATTTCCAACCCGTACCGGGCAGCATTAATGCTGTCTATCTGGAAGGTCGTGCGCTGCCCCGTAAAACGCGCGCACTCATAGAATTTGCATTGCGTGACATGCGGGCGGCCAACGCCGGTTTGAAATAACACCGATGGAAAACCTCAGGGCCGATTTAATGTCCCATTCAATATGACGACAGGCATTCTGTGATGTGAGTTCAACCTTACGATTGCGGCGACGGGATTAGATGTTAGGATTGCCGAGGCTGCAAAAAAGCTAACGCTACAGCCGGTTTAGTTTATCTTGTAGCGTCCAATGTTTCTACGCTTTATCGACGCCAAGCTTGCTTATGCTAAAGCGTTCGATCTGGACCGATACACCGCCAGATCGCGGCTATCTGGTTCAGCGAAGTACGATGCTATTGCGCGCCGCTACCAAATGCCAGAGCGCTGCAAATCTCTCCTCAAAAGACTAATGAAAGGTGGGTTGGCGTGCAGCGTTTGACCCCTGATCGAATGAGCAGTGCAAAGAACTTGATCGTGAGCGATCTAATTAGTTAACCTGTTAACGCTAGGGGTCGACGATGAAAAACAGCGAAATTGACGCGCAGGAACTGAGCGATCTCATTGGTTTGGTCTATGACTCCGCCTTGGAGAAGAACCAGTGGCAGAGCCTGATAACGCGCGTCACGGAGATGTTTCCAGGGTTCTTTGGATGGACCAGTTCGTTTCACAACGAGTATTGGCTGGGTATGTACACGGCGGATGGGTTCAATGATTTGCTTCTCGAACGCTGGGATGCAGAAAGGACGGACGAAGACCGCGTCTTCACCGAAATGCCCGATGAACTTAACGACATGCGTCGTGTTCAGCGCACCCGCCAAAAACCCGTCCTAGGAGGTATCCTAAAATCTCGGGACGTATTTTCGGACGACGAACTGCACTCGTTCAACTTCTACCAGCAAAAAATGAAGCCGATGGGAATTGGTCATTGGGTTGGGTTGGCCTTCGCCGTTTCGGGGCCAAGATATGCCACAATCGCATTTGCTGAGATCGACGCAATGCCGGTCGAAAAAGATTACGAGGGAATCTACCGCCTGCTGGAGTTGCTATCGCAACACGTTGTGCGCGCAATGCGTATCAGCCGGGCCCTGCATCTGGCCAAGCAAAGTGCAGAGGCTTTCCAAGGGTTTCTTGATGTTATGGCGTTACCTCTTGTTGTGTGCGACGCAGATGGCATCGTACAGTTTGGAAACAAGGCTGGCCAACGCATGATAGCACGTGGTGGCGTTCTAAAAGTGCGCAAAGGTGGCGGGATCGCATTGCGGCATTCCTATGAAACCAAGTGGCTGTATCGCTGTTTTCGCGATTTGGAAGCGGAGAAACAACCCACTGGTCTGCGCCTGGAGGATGACGCCGGTCCGATTTCGCTTTGCGTTGCCCCCTTCCACCCGCGCATGACTGACCAGCTTCAGGCCGATCGCGACATATTCGAGAACCGAACCTTGTTCGCGATATTCGCTGGAACTCAAGGCGAAACAGCTGTCAATCCGGGGCTTCTGCAGGACGTCTTTGCCCTGACAAAGCGGGAAGCTGAGGTTTCATCTCATATCGTGACCGGCAAGACACCCGCAGAGATTGCCAAGCTTACAGGACGTGCGGAAAAGACGATCCGAAATCAGGTTCAAGCTGTCCTTGAGAAGGTTGGTGTCAAGTCAACCGGAGCACTATCCGAAGCACTTGCAGTATTCCGGATCGTCGGAGCCATGTATGACCCCGACGATCCGATATTGTTTACGCCAAATGAGGGTTCGTCTGATCGGCGCCTGCACTAGCGTTCAGACCAACACGCGACCACGCTCGTATTCAACCGAGTCCGGCATGCCTGCAAGATGTGTGATGATGGCGTTCCAAATACCAAGCGCATATGCTTGGCCTGCTTGGGCAGCCTCTTTACTTTCATAAAGCGCGATGACCATGCCCTTGCCCTCGCCGGTCCAAGCAGCCTGCATACGTATGACGCCGGGAATTTCGGCAATCTTCTTCGAAATATCGTCAAGCTGCGCTTCGACCGCATTGATATCGGTAGCCTCGAACGAGGTGATGCGTGTGTACATGATAGCGTTCCTTATTGCAGACTGACCGAGCCGAGAACGTCAAGTCTCGACTTGCCGGTTTCTGGATTGGAAAGCGATACGAAGGTGCCGCCTCCAACGGGCGAGGCGAAAAATGCAAACATGGAAAGTCGTTTCATGGTATCCTCCAAATGATTGAATAGTTAGGCGCTCTTTATTTTTTTCCGCGCACCGTTTGCGGCTGGTTATAGATTGACCTCTCGTCAGGTTCCTGCACATGAGTAAAATTACCCAAGGACCAACCCGATCTTTTGGGTAAAATTGCCCTGTTTCCGAACCGCACATTCAAGCGAAGCTGACCTAGAGTAATGCGGGGGCAAACATGTTAGATAAAAGCCTTTTACAAGAGGGCGCAGTTAGCGCAGTTGAAACTTACGAGTTGGTCGTTGTGGGTGCGGGCATCGCCGGGCTGAACGCTTTGAATGCGGCGTCAGAGTATCTTACCAAGGACGCGCGGGTGCTGTTGCTGGATCAGAAGGACGCACCTGGCGGAATGTGGAACACCGCCTATGATTATGTGAGGCTTCACCAACCACACCCCATGTTTACGGTCGGCAATATGAAATGGCGATGGCAAAAGCCGCACAATTACTTGGCGACACGGGACGAGGTTCAAAGCCATCTTGCCAATTCGCTCGGTCCGATCGGCGACAAAGTCGACTTGCAAACACGCTTTGGGCAAACTGTTGAACGCTGCACCGAAGTGGAAACCTGCGGGGGACCAATGGCAGAGGTGGTCTTTCATCCCAACGGGGCGAAGGATGGTTCGAAAACAGTTTACGCCAAACGCGCCATTCATGCCCCGGGGCTGAATTACGTACTGGCCAAGCCGCTTGAGTTTTCCAGCAAGAACGTCATTTCGATCATTCCACAGGATTTACGCACGACATTGGCCGAAAGACCAAACGTCCCGGTCATCATTGTAGGTGGTGGAAAAACCGGCATGGACTCGGTCCTCGCGACGCTTGCAGCAGATCCAGCGCGCAACATTTCATTGATCAATGGACGCGGCACAAACTTTTTCAACCGAACCAAATATATTCCCACAGGACTGAAACGCTGGACCTCAGGCATGCTAGCGTCGCAACTGTTCCGCGACGTGGCAATGGCATTCGATGGCGACAACGAGGATCATACGCTTTCGCATCTACGTAAGAACCACTCAACAGACCCAGCATCTGACAATGACGTATTTCTTTATGGGCTACAGTCGGAAGAAGAACTCGCCAAGATCAAAGCTGGCGTGGCAAGAACGCATGCGGATTACCTCGTCGATGTCACTGACACCCCGGATGGTCCACAAATGTTAATGCGCAGCAGGGCCAAGGCATCCGTTGCAGATGGTAGCATTTTCGTAAACTGCACCGGCAGCTTCTTCAGAAGCAGTGATCTCGCGACGCCGATACCAATCCTCAGCCCTAATAACTGTGTGCTAAGCATCAATTCGCGCGATACGTTTCATTTCCTGACAAGCGTCTCTGGCTTCTTCACAACCCATTTACTGTATCGAAGTCAAATGCGCAGGCAGGGTTTCTATACCGTGGACCTAGAGGCCTTGTTCCGCAAAAACCGGAATGCCTGGGTCGGCGCATCTGCAGCACAGGCCTATATGAACCAGGTGGTCGCGGTACAAACGCTGCCCTTGATGCTGTTGGATCGTTGCGGCTTGGATCTTGATCGTTGGTATCCATTACCACGACGAATAGCCGGGCTTTTGACAATGAAAGCAAATGCGACAAGGGACATTGAACATTGTCGCCGCTGTTTGGACAGGGTGGCTGAACGCTTCGATGTCCATGCGAAACCATTTGTGTGAGCGCTGCAATGGTTATTCAAAGTTGGATAGCGAGTTGGTTATTCGTCGCACTTGGCGTCATTAAGATCACTTTGATCGTGGTTGCTGCGATTATGCTTTGGGGGATTGTAAGCGCCAAATTGCGAGTTTCCGAAAGGAAGGTGCCGAAAGGCGACTGAATACCGGCGGCACGTAGGTTTGGAGCTGCGCCTTTGCCAAACAATTGGCGATCTTCTGCTCTTGTCAGCTGGTAGCACGTTCAATGATGCGTCGTTTGACCCTCGGTGAAACAAAGGAGGTTATTATGAAGCTGTTTATTCACGGTGTGCCGGATACTGGGTACATGTGGTCGCCGGTTATCAAGGCATTAGGGCTTGCCGAAGGCGATTACCTTAATCCGACAATGCCAGGTTTCAACGGCGCGACACCTGCCGGCTTCGCTGCCACGAAGGAAGCATATCTTGATTGGGTGATTAAAACACTTGAATCAGCGGCAAATACTCACGGTCCGATTGATCTTGTTGGCCACGATTGGGGGGCACCATTGGCCGCGGTGGCGGCGCACAGCCGGCCAGCAGCGATCCGCACCTGGACCGTGGTGAACGCGGTGCCAGAACCAACCTATGAATGGCATTCCTTGGCCAAAACCTGGCAAACACCAATATTAGGCGAAGTTTTCATGTTGCTTGGCAATTCCAAGAAATTTCATCAGCAGTTGATCTCGGCCGGGATGCCAAAGCCGATAGCCGATCACGAGGCTCCCCGGATCGACGGCCATATGAAACGTGCGATCCTCAAGCTCTATCGCTCGGCCAAGAACCCCGGCGCTTGGATGGGCGCCTTCGACTTTTCAAACATCGCGGATCGCGGGCTTGTCATGTGGGGTGAAAACGATCCCTTCGTGCCCTTAGGTTATGCCAACCGGTTTTGCAGTCGATGGGACATTCCCTTGGTTATCCAAAAGGATGTTGGCCACTGGGGAATCTGCGAAACGCCTGAAGCCTTTGCGCGGCATTTGGCGGCGCATTGGGCGCGTTGACGGCGAAAAAGTTCCATGTCGTGAAGTGGTGAGAAGATGTTCAACGGTCATGTCCACTTGACGTCTGACTGGTGCCCGCGCCGCGACTTGCCTTCCGACTGGCAGGCGCAACGACACTACATCGCAACTCTTTGAAATCCCTTCTTCGTGTATCCCGGAAATCGCGTGTACAGACGGACGCGTTATCTACGGCCGGACATCCGAAGGATTTGCGTCTGGCCAGACCGGTCCCTGCCACAACCCACTGAAACCATGCAGCTATTCAACCGCCAGTCTGGGTTTTCAGGTTTTAGAGAATAGTTGGCAGTACTGGCAGGCGTGCGCTAGCCGGTCTCCCACCGAAATTGTAGTTTACAAGGAAAAACAGGGAAATATCAGTCCAATTTCAGGGATATCAGTTTCGATGACAGGGATAAGTACAGGCGCGTTGCTACGTTGACGTGTGTCACACAAGCTCGCCCGTACTGCTTACAGCGACTAATAAGCCGCCCAGGTATGACAACCACTTCGACGTGGTCGGTCTCGTAAATGCTGAATGTTCATGTTGCGTTCATATTGCGTAGTTTGGCCTATTAAGGATGGCCGTGTTCACACGGGCGCCCGTTTTTGATTCGGCGTCGTTTCCGTCGACCGAGTGGCGCAACGTTGATCAGGAGATCAAGATGACCCGGAAGAAAATTGAACAAATCGCAATCTGTGGTGTCCCTGCTCATGGATGGCAAGGCGGCACAAATGGTATTTAGTGGCCCGCCGTACAATGTGCCCATTGATAGTCATGTCGGAAACTCTGATAAGAACCAGCACCGCGAATTTGCCATGGCATCGGGCGAGATGAGCCAGGCGGTATTTACTGCGTTCCTGAAAACAGCATTCCGTAATCTTGCAGATCATAGCGCTGACAGCTCAATCGACTTTCTCTGTATGGATTGGCGACACCTGACCGAAATTCTGGCGGCGGGACAGAAAGTCTATGACGAATTGAAGAACTTGATCGTCTGGGCCAAAGACAATGTTGGAGCGGGAACATTCTATCGATCGCGTTATGAGTTAATCTTCGTATTCAAAAAGGGCACAGCGCCCCACATTAACAATTTCGAACTTGGGCAACATGGCCGTTACCGCTCGAATGATTGGGAATACCGAGCGATCAACAGCCGTCACGGGCAATGTATGGAGGATCTGGATCTCCATCCAACGGAAAACCTGTGCAGATGGTCACCGATGTGATCAGGGATGTATCGGGCCGCGGATTATGATGCGGGATACGGCAAACCTCCGACCAAAACCCGTTTCTAACCCGGGCAGTCCGGCTATGCCCTCGGGGCTGCCACTTGGTTCGAAGAACAAACAGCCTAAGCTCAATGAAGAACGCATCAAGGGGAATATTTTGGGCGAGGTTTGTTGCGACATCACGGTGCGTGAAAATAACCGAAATGTGACGGTGCCAATGGCGCAAGCATTAATGCGCGCTTTGGAAGTTAATGCGGTCATGGGCAGCACAGAGCTCAGCGTTCGTTTGCGGAACTCTTGGGGACAACGGAGCATGAAAAAAAGTAGTTCGTAGAAGCTTGGATTCAATCCGAAATCACCTAAAAAGTCGAGTGGGAAGAGGAACTAGGACGACGGGAGGAGTTGGGGATTGCAGACTTACCACCCCCCTCTGCCCCACCCCGATCAGGTCAGAATTGGCTTCAGAACCTGAGAGGCTCGCGCTTAAGGACTCATGTGCAAGCAAAATTTGGTTGCACTTGAGAAGTGGCAAATAAAGAAGGACATGTGCGAACGGGAGCTTGTTGAAATCGAAATTGATTTGGTAACCGAGAAGGAAGAAGGAATCCGCAAGCTCCTGTTCGAAGACAAGGCACATGCGCAAAAGACGCTGAGCATGCTCGGCCGGTTGTTAGCTGCAATCAGGTACTAGGGGGACACCATACTAACAACTCATTGTAGTTGTTGAATTTTGAGGACAGATGGTTGAATCACGCCTGTTTTGCATCGAGAACAATGGCTGCTTTGGCTTGCCTTGTGATCCATGCTGTAATGCGTAGCGAATGGCTGGAAATAGCCCGGAGCGGATACAGATTTCCGTCGGCTGTTCGACAAGTTATACTCTTTGGAGCGGAGGAAAGCTGAAAATGGCAGATATTTTGACACCCGAAGAGCGTCAGGAACATCTCATCCAGTTGGGAGAAGTCGGTTGGGGAGCGGTCTCGGACCGTGATGCAATCCGGAAGGTATATATCTTCCCTAATTTTGTAGAGGCTTGGGGCTGGATGTCCCGTGTAGCGATTTGGTGTGAAAAGTGGAACCATCACCCTGAATGGCTCAATGTCTATCGAACTGTCGACGTCACTTTGGCGACACACGATGCCGACGGTCTAACGAATCTGGATATTAAGCTGGCTAAGAAAATGGACGCACTTGCGGACGCTTCGACCGCTGCAAGCTATCAATCGGACCTTTCGTAGCCGATCGCCTGTCTGTGTGGTCTGGAAGCTCGCGCTTGAGAACAAAGCTTTCAAGGACCGATCGCGCCAAGCTGGACCGGGCCTGCATTTGATACTCTGGACGGCGGCTCTGCTCCGCATTGCGTGAATTCACATGGGTCTCCCCCTCGCGGGCGCAGCAATTGGCCGGTTCGGTGAAGCTGCTATGCGGCGTGCCTTGACACGATGGGTGACAGCTAAGGGCCGGTCCATGGCAACCACGTAAACTCAATTCAGGCGGATGCTGAAATGACTCCGATGGCTGCAATGAGCCCATTATGATGAATGCCGCAATCAGTATGAACTTCTGACGTGCTGAAAAACATGCTGTCTGAGCGCGCGTAGTGGGTACGCGCAATGCGAAACCCGTGGGAACGCAAAGCGCCACATTGCGAAGTTTAGTCGAAAACCATCCAAATGTTGATTACAACGCACATGGGAACCGTTACGTTCGCGCGGCCTCAAATGCAGCCCAAGCGGCCTCGAATGCGTCGAAATCAAATCCGTCCTTGCGCGCGGGCTCAAGCACAAGCTGTTCGGTTTCAAGCAGTTTACGAATTGCGCTTTCCAAATTAGCCAGCACCTCTGGTGGAATGACAAGTGCGCCGTGCCGGTCAGCGTGGACCAGATCTCCATCGGCAACGGTCAGACCGAACACCGTCACCGGCATGCCGATCTCTTTCACATGCACAAAACCATGACTGGGACCGATGGACCCGGCCACGACCGGGAAATTATCAGGTAGGTCACCCAGATCGCGCATCACACCATTGGTCAGCGCCCCGCACACGCCGAAACCTTTATGAACCGTCGTGTTGATCTCACCCCAATAGGCGCCAATGCAATGTGGAAAATCGATATCTTCCACAACCGTAATGGCTGGGCGCGGACCTTCAGCCATGTGACGGTAATAGTCCATGCGCCGGGCTTTGATGGTTTCAGGCGGTTCATCAGGTGGGGCCACGGCCGCGATCTTGGCTGTGCGGGCATAGCCGACCATTGCGGGTCCATCGGGGTGCGACGCCAGCATAGTGCCGCGCGTGAAGGCGTTGAACCCACGCTTGCCTTGTGCCACCTCGATGGCGTTACACACGGTCGGCGTGTCGACCTTCTGCAGCAGGGTCAGAAGCGTGTCGTCCATTTAATCCTCCAGCCAACGGGCAAGCGCTGCATTGGTTTTTTCAGGTTGTTCCAAAGTGGGTAAATGCCCCGCGCCATCAATGACCTCCAGTCGTGCGCCGGGAATCAGATCGGCCATCAGCTCATGACGAGAAACGGGGCACAGCGTATCGTGCGCCCCGCACAAAACAAGCGCCGGAAGGTTTGCCTTGCGCAAGGTATCGGTTTGGTCATGTCGGTCCATCAGCGCGCGAGATTGGTTCAGAAACACATGCGGGCCGAGGTCGAGCGCCATATCCATGCATAGATCAAGGACTTCGCCGCGACGCGGTCCGTCGCTCAGGTAGTTTGGTTTCATTTCATCGCGCATGATTGCGGCTAATTTACCTTGTTTGACCGCCAGCATCTGGGGAAGCCGGCGGGCCTTCATCTGCTCTTGTTCCGCCAAAGGGTTGGTGTCGAGAAGTGCAATCCTTTCGATACGATCCGGTGCCTGTTTCAAGATTTCCATCGCAACGATCCCACCCATCGAAAGGCCTGCCAACGCAAAACGCCGCGGGGCATCGGCAAGAATGTCAGACGCAAGCTCTTCGATGCTGGAGCGCTCTGATATTGGTGCGTAAATCAGCGCCCTGCGACCAGAAAACGCGGCAATCTGCGGGCCGAAAAGCCGCGCATCGCACATCATTCCGGGAAGCAAGACCAGTGGAGTCATCTGACCAGAGCCGCGCCTTCGGACAGGGCCGAAAGCTTGGCGTATGCGATGTCGGGGTCGACGGCGCCAAAACCCGCAAAAGTGCCAAAGCCACAGTCAGACCCTGCGATCACGCGGTCTGACCCAACAATATCAACAAATCGTTCAATACGTTGCGCGACCAACTCGGGATGCTCCACGAAATTGGTGGTGGTGTCGACAACGCCGGGCACCAGAACCTTGTTGTCAGGTATTTCCGCCTTGCGATCGCGGAAGGTTGTCCATTCATGCCCGTGACGCGGGTTCGAGGTTTCAAACAGCACATAGCGCGATTTCGTCGCCATCAGTGTGTCGAACATCTTCGACATCGGGATGTCACAGCAATGCGGCCCCTCGTAATTGCCCCAACAAATATGGACGCGCACCTTATCGGCAGGCACGTCGGAAAGCGCGTGGTTCAACGCCTCGACATGCATGTTTGCCACCTTGATGAACTCGTCATCAGAAAGGTCGGTGAAGAGCATGTGACGCGACAGGGCAAGGTCGGGACAATCGAGTTGCAGATCCAGCCCTGCGGCCACGATCGTTTCGTATTCCGCTTTCATTGCATCAGCCAGCGCGGCTAGATAAGCCTCGCGCGATTTGTAGTGGTCGTTTTGCAAAAACAGAGAGATTACACCGGGGCTGGCGGCGTTCATGAAGCCACGTTCTGCACCGTGTTCGGCCATTGCCGCCTTAAGGTTCGCGATGTCCTTTTCAAGCTCGCCTTGCCCCTTCGACTTTACCTCGCCCACGCACATCGGACGGGCATATTTGGGTGTCCCACCATCATCGGCAAGTCGTTTCAGGAATCCCGGAAACATCTTCAGGTCCGCCGGGGCATTGCGGGGGCTGTCGCCATCAAAACCCGTATAACGGTCTTTAACATAAGTCGCATACGAGATTTTCGAGGTCTCGCCGTCAGAGACGATGTCGATGCCTGCCTCGACCTGCTTGCGCACAGTCTCTGAAACCGCAGATGTCATGCAAGCGTCAAAATCGGCCTGATCAAAGGGCTTTTCGTTCTCGCGCGCGAAAATGAAATCCACCACGTCCTGAGTGCGTGGCAAAGAGCCCACATGAGTTGTCTTAATCTTGGTCATAGTGGGCTCTCTCCCTTTGATTATTCTACCGAACCGGTCAGGCCAGCTGGGTCGTCCGTTGCGCGGATACGATAAAGGCTGGCTTCGCCCGTCATAGACGGCGTGACGGAATGCGCCTCGCCTGCTTTGATCAGGCAGGTGTCGCCTGGGTTCAGAACGCTTTCTTCCCCTTGGATACTGACTTTCCAATGCCCGCGAACAGGCATCAAAACGGTGTTCTGGTCGTGGGTGTGCGCGTCAGCCGAGATGGAATTGCGTGACAGGAAATCCACCTCGAAACCGGGGCGGTCGCGCAAGATCGCATCAGCGCCAATCACCTTAGCAGGTTGGGCGTCAGACAATGCCATCAGGTCCCAATAGCGAGCAACGTGATTTGGCAGGACGTCCGCTGTGGTCGGCTCACCGCGTTTGGCCAGTTCCTCGTCTGACATCAAAGGCATCGGGTTGACGTTGTGGGGCAACTCATCGCCCTTTTTGCTATCATAAAGCACACCGTTTTCGCCCAGCACGAGGCCGTGGTCAGCGGCATCTTCGATCACCTGAGGGGCCCAATGCACGCCACCGCCGGCATCGTCGCCACCAAGAACGGCCATGATCATCCCGTAATCCGTGCCAATGTTCTCAAATCCGCGGAATATGCCGGTGGGGATGTTGAAAATGTCACCCTCTTCCAACGTTACTTCGCCTGCGTTTCCCCAACGGCCCCAGAAGAACCGCCACTTGCCCTTGAGCACAAAAAACACCTCAGCCGTGTTGTGATCATGCAACGAGTTGCGGACGCGCGGCGGCTGGCCAGCCGCCCCGATGTTGAACCCGATCTGGTCGGCAATATGCACATGCTGATCGGGGCTTTCAGACACACCCCCACCGATGATCGTGAAGTTTTCCTTTTGATCCGACCCCGGCGTGTGGGCGTCGATGAAGGCGGTTTTACAGGGCTTCAGATCGCCGTAACGAACGATGCGGTTTTCGATATTTGTCATTGTCTAATCTCCTTTGGTTTGGGTTTGTTTGAGTCAAACCCACCCTCCGGGGGGACGGTTGTTCAAACGCCGTGCTCGCAATGATGCACGATAGGTATGGAACCTGCGCAACGACTGGCTTGCGTCAAGATATGAGCGTCGCAGCGTCATCTAGCACGCCCCCGTCTGCATCAGGATCTGCTTCCAGATTGCAATTTCGTCGTACAGTGCACATTCTCGGCGCAGACCCCACGGGCCAAACTCGGCGTGGCTCATACCAAAAACATGGACGCGTTTGCCGGTTGGTTTTCCAAAACTGCCCCAACCATCATGAGTGCCATCCAGCGACCAGCGCAGTGCTGCGCGCGGGCTAAGCATATCGGCATCCATTCCGATCTGGTGATGGACACGAAATTCAGCATGCGGGAAAGAGGATCGGAGTCCTACCCAAAACTCCAGACATTGCGCCCATCCAAGTGCGTTCTTCGCACCCGCATATTCCCCAATCACTGCACGGTCATATTCCGAATAAATACAGTTGAAATCGTGGTCCATAATTCGGGCAAGAAGGTCGGCATATCGCTGGCCCCATTCGTTGTCATTACCCCGTCCAGCATAGTCGCCCGCTATGTCGTTCTCTGGCAGAAACACTGGATTGGCATGATCCGGACCACCTTCGGCTGAAATCAGATTCGCGGCATATTCCGCCGGGTCCATGCCCAGTTGGCGCACGATCCCGCCATAATCTCGAACCAGCCACTCATCATAGATCGTGTCATTTTTCGCAGCACAATCCGCGATGACGCGCACTGTCCATTGTTTACCGGATGCAGGGCCAAACTGGCCGTCTCGCGTATGCGTGGCAGAGGTAATTAATCTATGCGATGACAAAAGCCCGTATTCGGGATGATCAGACCAAATGACATCTTCAGCTCGTAATTCGCGGTCAGGGAATTCGTTTATCGTGGCCATTGTCGCGGCAATAACCGATTGGTTGCCCTGACTGATGCCCATGGGCGAGCGCACGGGGATATCCGGCGCATAATACTGGTTAAGGGTTCCGACCCCCCGTTCTTCCCAGATCTCCTTGGTAATGCCGATGATATAGTCGGGGAAATCTTTCCACCGGTTTGAAAATCCCTTCATGCGGTCCATCCTTCTGGAATGCGGGCTGATCCGCGCAGGATCAAAGGCCCATCAATGGCGATGCGGCGTGGTTCGTCGCTTTTGTTTTCGATCTGGTCGAGCAGAATTTCGACCGTGTCGGCCACCATGCGATTGGCGGGCTGGCGTACGGTTGTGAGGTTATAGGCAGGCCAGCCAGCGGCTGGTACGTCATCGAAGCCGACGACCGATACATCCTCGGGCACTTTCAACCCCAACTCGAACCGTAACGTGTCCATAACGGCCAAGGCCATGTGGTCGTTGGCGACGAAAACGGCTTTGGGCGGATCTGTTGCGAACATCTTGCGGGTGGCCTCGG
Organism: Aliiroseovarius sp. M344; assembly: GCF_025140835.1. NCBI lineage: Bacteria > Pseudomonadati > Pseudomonadota > Alphaproteobacteria > Rhodobacterales > Paracoccaceae > Aliiroseovarius > Aliiroseovarius sp. M344. The sequence continues at coordinate 869,816 of NZ_CP081153.1, read as the reverse complement.
CAGCCTTTTCCATGGTGAAGTCACCAGTGGCGCGGGAATGCAGGGCGACACCCGCTTCGGCCAAAGCAGAGATGAACCCAGCCTCGCGATCACGTTGGGTCGAGGCGCCTTCCCATCCGGCGATATGGCCGATTTTTCGGTGTCCGGCGGCCAGAAGAAACTCTGCAATTTTGCGCCCACCGGCATAGTTGTCTGAGGTCACAGCGGACATGTTCGGGTCATCTTGGCTACGATTGAATAGCACCATCGGCACGCCCGCTGCCCGGCATCGTTCAGACAAGTCGGAGGACATGGCAACCGAGGCCGCTATGATTCCATCAACTTGATAATCAAGGATTTCCTCGACGACATCGTCAATGTTTCCAGCGGTTTGTTCGGCCAGAAAAATCAGTACGTGATAGCCGCGTTGCTGCAATTCGTTTGACAGTTTCTCAAGTGCTTCTGGGTAAAACTGGTTTTCCAGATATGCCACGACCAGCCCGATGATCCGGCTTTTGCCAGACACCATGGCGCGTGCCAGAACGTTGGGACGATACCCCAGTTCGGCAGCCGCTTTGCGAACTTTCTCGACAGTCTTTTTTGACGCCGAAGCGCCGGGCGTGAACACCCGGCTAACTGCCGATTGGCTGACGCCAGCACGTTCAGCAACTTGTTGAGATGTGACCTTGGTTGTGCTCATTCCGCTGTCCACCCGCCGTCGATCATCAGGGCCGTGCCTGTCACAAGGGAAGACGCCTCTGAGGCCAAGAATACCACTGCGCCCATGATGTCCTCGACCTCGCCGACGCGGCCAAGCTTGATCTTGTCTTCGATCCACGAGCGCTTATCAGGTTGCTCGAAGGTCGAGCGTGTCAGATCGGTCAGAATGAAGGTTGGGCAGATTGTGTTGACGCGGATGCCCGACTTGCCCCATTCGATTGCCATCGCCTTAGTGAACCCTTCAACTGCGTGCTTGGTGGCACAATAGACCGCGCGATCCAGCCCGCCCACATGTGCCATCTGCGATGAGATATTGATCAGGCTGCCGGGTTTGCCTGCTGCAACCAAACCTTTGGCGACCGCCTGCGTCAGGAAATAAGCCCCTTTGACGTTCAGGTTTGCGACCGCATCAAAATCATCTTCTTTCGTCTCGTTGGCCGGGCTGTGGCGGGCCAGCCCGGCAGAGTTCAAAAGGATGTCGAATGGCCCATCGTTTGCGATGGCCGCTTGGGTTCCCGCCACGTCTGCCACATCCAAGGGCAAGGCGGAGGCGGACATGCCCGCAGCTATCATTTCATCAACCAAATCGTTCAGCACTTCAGTGCGTCGGGCGGCCAGTGTGACCTCGGCCCCGGCCTCACCTAAGGCCGCAGCACAAGCCAGACCGATGCCGGAGCTTGCGCCCGCGACCAGCGCGCGTTTGCCATCAAGGCGGAAGGATGGGGTCGTGGGAAGAGACATCAGGCGGCTCCTATCGGGAATGGTATGCGGCCCGGAACGCGCGCTTTGTTGAACTCACGCAACCGGGCAAACACATCTACGCCCAGCTGGGCATAGACGTCCAGCAAGTCCACCAACACCCAGTTTTCGCGGATGCGGTCGCCTTCGATGCGCCAGAAATCGAGGCTCTTCATGGTGATCTTCTGCCCGGCGGGCGCGATTCCCAGCCAGCCGTCACCGGTCACGGTCATTTGCATGTTAGGCCAGCCGGTGACGGCGACATAGTTCCCGTCCGCGAAGAAATGCGACTGGAGTGTGCCGGTGGTGCCGCCCTTGCGGTCAGGCAGAGCGTTCAGAAACGGGATCTGGTGCCAGTTGCGAAAGCCGGCTAGCCCGCGTGCCGTGCCGACGCCCGCTGGGCCGTACCAATTCATGCGTGGGTGCCAAAACTTGTCGGCCTGCATGATCTCCTGCCCTCCTTCGGAGGGATGGCGCGATAAGTTGGTGAGCATGTTGATCACCAGATCATGGCTGGCCTGACTGGTCTTCGGGTCATGCTCTGACAGACCGTCTTGGGTCATCGGAGACGGTACGCAGAACTCGCGCCCAAGGCTTGGCACCATCGGCCACGCCCCGGCCTGCATCATCAATTCCGGCAGGTCCCAGATCGCCTGCATCTCGATGATCATGTCCCGTTCAATACGGTAGAACTCGTGATACCGCATATGGGCAAGATGTCCGGTGGGCGGAATATCGAGGAACGGTGCGGCGAAGGTGCCCATATAGTGCCCCATGCATCCGACCCAATTGCCACCATCCCCATCGCTGCCCGCAACGACGATCAGGTCGCGTCTTTCGAGGTCTGGCATGGCCTCAAAGAGCGGTGCATAGGCGTGGTCGTAAAGCTCCGCCCCGGTCATGTCGCCTAAGGGGTGCGAGAGCCGCACTTGTGCATCCTCTGCCAGCACACCACCCAGCGCCGCGCGCGCACCAACTTCGGAAAACTCCGCCATGGCTGCACGCAGGGGTGCGATCAAGGATTTGAAATGCGCAGGCGTGCTCATTACTCGGCGGCCTCACCGTAAGGGACATTCTGTCCGCCATAACGGCGCACACGCAGGTTGCATTGTTCGGCATGGCCCACAAAACCTTCCAGAAGGCACAAACGCGAGCCATAAGCGCCGATCTTTGCGGCGGCCTCGTCTGTCGTGATTTTCTGATAACTGTGCGTTTTCAAATACTTGCCAACCCACAGCCCGCCGGTATAGCGCCCGGCCTTCTTGGTGGGCAGCGTGTGGTTGGTGCCGATCACCTTATCGCCGTTCGAGACATTGGTGCGCGGACCAAGGAACAGCGCGCCATAGCAGGTCATGTTCTCTAGAAACCAATCGTCACGGTCGGTCATCACCTGAACATGCTCGGACGCGATGTCATCTGCGACCGCCAGCATCTCGTCATAGCTGTCACAAAGGATGACCTCGCCGTAATCTTGCCAACTGACGCCCGCGGTACCGGCAGTGGGCAAGATCTCAAGGATGCGGTCGATCTCGGTTAGAGTGTCCTCGGCGAGCTTGCGGGAGTTCGTCACCAGCACAGCTGGGGAGTCATAGCCGTGTTCAGCCTGTCCCAAAAGGTCAGTCGCGCACATCTCAGCGTCCACCGTTTCATCGGCAATCACCATGGTCTCGGTCGGGCCTGCGAACAGATCGATGCCAACCCGGCCAAAAAGCTGCCGCTTGGCTTCAGCCACAAATGCATTGCCGGGTCCGACCAGCAGGTGAACAGGGTCGATGGTTTCGGTGCCAAGGGCCATCGCACCGACAGCCTGAATACCGCCCAGCACATAGATCTCATGCGCGCCACCCAGATGCATTGCTGCGATCACTGCGGGGTTGGGTTCACCCTTAAAGGGCGGTGTGCAAGCGATAATGCGCGGGACACCGGCAACTTTGGCGGTGGCGACTGACATGTGGGCTGATGCTACCATCGGGAACTTGCCGCCGGGCACGTAGCAGCCGACAGATTGCACGGGGATGTTCTTGTGACCCAGAATGACGCCGGGCATCGTCTCGACCTCGATATCCAGCATGCTGTCGCGTTGGGCTTGCGCGAAATTCACCACCTGCGCCTGTGCAAACTTGATGTCTTCCAGATCACGCGGGCTGACCTTGGCGATCAGGGCGTCGATCTCGTCTTGGGTCAGGCGATAGCTGTCGCGATCATAGCCGTCGAACTTATTGGCCAACTCGCGCACGGCGGTGTCGCCACGGGTTTCGATATCCTTCAACGTCGCGGCCACAACAGCTGCGGTTTTCGCATCGTCTTCCGCGCGATCTGCTTCGGGCTTGCCACGTTTAAGGTGTTCTATTGTCATTGCTTTTTCCTCATTTACTCAGGCCGGGGGGCTTCGCGCTCGCCCCGGTCATATGCTTCCCAGCCTTCACCATTGAAGAGGTCGACGCCCAGCTGAGCGGCCACGTGGGCGAAATCGACATTCACCCAGTTGTCGACGATTTTGCCATCCACCACTTTCCAGAAATCCATGTACCGGATTTCGATGCGTCTTCCGGTGGGGGCAATGCCCAGAAATTCACCGGAATGCGTGGCTTCCTGACGTCCAAATGCGGCGGCCCATTCGCCCATATAAAGGCGGGCCTCGTCTATGCAGGTTTTGTCCGAGAACGCCGCCTGAAAGGGGCGCTGCCAATTGTCCTGAAACTCTTTCAGGCCGGTTTTCGTGCCGCACCCCTGATTGCCCATCCAGCGGAATCCTTGGCTGAAAAACTCGCCAATGTCGTTGATACGATGGTCATTGAGGCCATCCACCATCGTTTCAATCACCCGGCGGGTATCTTCAGTTTTCGACATATCCGTGTCACGGGTCAGGACCGCTTGTTCGGGGCGGGAACCTTTCATGCTGCATCCTCTGCAATAAATTGTGCGGCTCGGTGGCCGATCATCATGGATGGGGCGTTGGTGTTTGCTGACGTGACAGCTGGCATGACGGAGGCATCCGCCACCCAAAGCCCGTTCACACCGCGCACTGCGAGGCGCGGATCGACTGGCGCGCTGCCTTCCCCCATCCTCAGGGTGCCCACTGGGTGATAGGCCGTCGCACCGCGATCCCTGATGTGCGCCCGCAGCGCTTCGTCAGACTGAACGGCTGGGCCGGGGAAGGCTTCGGGGGCATGCCGCGCGCCGAAATCGACCTGTTCCATGAGGATCCGTAACCGCTTCAGACCAGCCACCAGTGTGTCCAGATCGGAACCGTCATTGAACAGCCCCAGATCAATATCAGGCGCAGCCTGCGGATCACGGCTGGTCAACCTGAGCGCACCGCGTGACTTGGGACGGCACACGCCGACATCCGCGAAATAGCCCGATCCGTAAACGTACCGTTTGCCTTCCCATCCTAACTTGAAAGGTATGAAATGGCTTTGCACGTCCGGAGCTTCGTCCAATCCGCGCGCGTTGAAAAATCCACCGCCTTCAACTGTGGGCGAGGCAAAGCGCCCCCGACGCGTCATGAGGTATTGGAATGGTGCGACAGCCCATCCCGGCATTTGCGCAGGAGTCAGCCCGTAGCCAGACCCGGACCCGGCAAAATGCAAACCAGCAGCAGGATGGTCGTGCAAGTTTGCGCCAACCTCTTCTGAGTTGTGGCGAACATCGATGCCGAGAGCCTGCAGTTCCGCCCTTGGACCGACACCAGATCGCATCAGGATTGAAGGCGATCCAATGGAGCCCGCCGACAAGATCACGCCCTTGTTGGCGCGTAATTCGGTGCCATCCACAAGACGTATACCGCGTGTCGCGTCGCCTTCAAACAGCACGCGATCCACTTCTTGCCCGGTCGCGAGCGTCAGACCCGGTGGGGCGGGTTTGACGAACCCATCAGCGGCCGAGCGACGACGCCCATCCACCATGTTGAATGCAAAAACACCTGCGCTTTCATACTCAGGCGACGGTGGCGTTGTTCCGTGTTCAGGAAACAGGCTATGCAGTGCTTCCGTCACCGGATGTGCGCCTTGCATTCTATTGGGTGTAAGGCGGGCCTCGATAGACTCAAACGCGCGTTCGACATCGGCCCATGACCAGCCCGGAAGCTGCCAGTTGTCGAAGTCATCCTTACGACCCCGGAACCAGACCATCGAGTTGATAGACCCCGATCCGCCGACCATGCGGCCACGCGTGACGTTCAACTGCCGTCCGCCAAGATGGACCTGTGGGGTCGATTTGTAACACCAATCCCGGTGGGGCTTCCCCATCATCCAGACCAGACCGAAGGGCATCTTCACCAATGGAGATTTGTCTGTGGGACCAGCCTCAAGCAACAACACCGAACCGGCTTCGCGCCGGACCAGCTCAGCCGCTGCGATGCAGCCAGCCGAGCCCGCGCCTACTACGATGAAGTCTGCCCGTGATGTCATCCCGCGTTCTCCAAATCAGCAAACAGGTCGAACCCGAGTTGTTTGAGCACGTGTGGAACATCCACAAAGACCCAGTTTTCAACCAGCAGATCGGCCTCGCGGCGCCACCAATCGCAGACACGCATGAAGACGCGCTCGCCGGTCGGTTCCTGTTCAAGGAACGATTTGACATTAACGCCAGTCAGCGATGGCCACCCGCCCGAGCAGGAGTAGTTGCCATCGCCGAAACGCGTGAAATGGCGGGTCATGCCGTTGTTCTTCGATCCCCCCGACCAGCCGTCGAACTGGCCTTCAAAGGGCACCTGAAAGGATGCGAAATGTTCGATGCCAATGAATGACCCGAACGCACCGGGGCCATACCACATCATGTTTTCGTGCCAGTAAGGTCGCCAGGCTTCGTCCTTGGTTGCCAGCTTAAGCAACATGTCCGAGGTGATTTGGTAGCTTTTCGCACTCTCTGCCGGATCCTGCGGTGCGGTCATGACACCATCTTGCGTGGCCGGCCCGTGGATCAGACCGGTATATCCACGCTCATTACCTGGACCGCTAGAGATGGGCCATTGACCCGACGCGATCATCAATTCCGGGAGGTCCAGAAAGATGTAGCTTTCCACTGCCGCACCGTTTTCCATCCGGTGAAATTCACCGTATCGAAGATAGGCCAACCGGCCCGTGGCACGAAGGCCGATCCAGTCACTGCTGAAGTGACCGACGTAATAACCGGTGGCAGTGATCCAATCGCCATCTTCAAACTGTCCTGCCATAACGATATCGTCGCGGCGATACAGTCCGGTAAAGGCTGCCTGAAGCGTCGCAATCACTGCATCATGATAGCCGCTGCCGTTGCCGGTTTCGTTGAACGGGTGCACCACGTTGATTTGGGCGGCGGGTGAAAAGAAACGTTCTGTTGCCGGGGCGAAGTCGCCGGGGTGGCGTAGCGCGGCGGCATATTCAAGATATGGGGTTCGGTCGGGAGAACTCATTGGGCTGTCCTCTTAAACTGGAATTCTATTTGCTTCGAAGGTGCGGGCACCTGTCCCGGCCCGCATCGATGCAAATGGAATCCGCCCCGGTCTTTGTGCCCTGCGCGCAGCGACATTCAAGCTGGCGCTGCGCGCGTGAGCATGGACCGATTGAGGGTGACTGCGCCCCACAGCGTCACCCCTTAACCGCGCCGGCGGTCAGGCCGCCGACAATCTGGCGCTGGAAGAATAGGACCATCAGGAACAAAGGTGCCGTCACCGAGACAACCGCAGACACAGCGAACATCACATTGCCCTTGGTCTGCGTGGTGCCAAGGAAGCTGTTGATCTTAGGTATCATAGTTTGGTTTTCTTTCGACAGCAGCATCGTTGTGACCGCAAAGTCATTGTACGCCAGCAAAAAAGAGAACAGGCCCGTGGTAATCACCCCCGGCCACATCACCGGAATGATCACGTTGCGAAACGCCTGAAAACGGGTGCAGCCATCAACCATTGCGCTTTCATCCAGTTCGGCCGGAATGTTTTTGAAAAACGAGTGCAGCATCCACAGCGTGAAGGGCTGGTTGATCGCGACCAGCACGATGATGGTTGTCGCGGTGTGCCCCCAAAGGTTCCATTGGAAAAACACCGGCAGATAACCCGACACCAGTGTGATCGGCGGCATTGCGCGGAAAATCAGAGCTGCCAGCAGGAACCAGAACGCATAGCGATAAGTCGACCGGGCCAGCGCGTAGCCGCCAAGTGTGCCAAGCGTCAGGGAAATCGAGACCACGAAAATACAGACGATCACTGAATTCAGCGCGGCGCGCCAGAACTCTTCCTGCACCCAAGCCCCATAGTAGCCGTCGCCTGTAAATCGGCCTCCAGTTTCGGCTTGCGTCAGGGTTCCCTTTAAGGCGTTTGCCCAGTCGGCTTTTGAAAAGAAGTCACCTTCCACCTTGAAGGACCCCCAAAGCGTCCAAAGGAACGGAAAGGCAGCCAGGATCATCCAGATCGCCAGAACGGCGACGACCAGAAACGTAATGGCGGGGGGCTGGCGTTTTAATTTGCTAGACATGTTTCACCTATTTCCGATCGAATTCGCGCCACGTGCGCACAAGGACTGGTGACAACAGAATGGCCACACCGAGAATTGTCAGAACCGAGGTCGCGGCTGCGGACGAAAGCTGTCGGGTTTCCCCACCAAGGTCGTTGTAGATCGCCCAACTGAGCGAGGTCGCATGCGCGCTGGCAGCAAAACTGACGATCGGCTCAAACACTCTGAAATTATCCATCAGCTGCATCAGCGCGATGAAAGTTGTGAGCGGCAACAGATGCGGGATGATCACATGGCGGATTTGTAGCCAGCGGTTGGCCCCGTCGACCCGAGCGGCTTCCAATGTGTCCTGATTTACGGATTGCAGACCCGCGTAATAAACGATGAAGGCAAAGGGCACGGCATGCCACACGCCATAGACCATCAGCATGATCCACATCATCGGCGTCGACGCTTTGACGGATAAGTCCGGGTCGCCTGCCAGATATTGTAGCGTGGTCCCGATGATGCCACGCGCGTCTACCATCCAAAATAGGATCAAAGCGCCGACCAACGGGGTAATCATCATTGGCAAAAGTGAGAAGAATATCAGCATACCGCGCAACCGTTTGGCCGCACCGTTGACGGCGACGGCGACGATAAAGCCAAGAACGATCATCAAAGGTGTTACGACGAAGGTAAAGGTGAGTGTGAAGCCTATCGCTTTATAGAACGGCAAGTTCAACATCTGCGCCCCGAAATCGCGCCAGCTGTTGGTTCTGTTCCAAGTGGAGCTGACTTCACTCGTCGCGAGGTGGTTTCGATCCAGATACGTTTTGAAACCCGCAAACTGTCCCAGAGGCTGGGCTTCTTTCAAAGCGGCCGTTGCCTCTTGGTCGATTGTCGTAGATTCCTTGCACCCGAACAAATCGCAAGTTTCGACTGTTTTAATGACCTGCTCATGCTCAACATGGAACGATTGAACAATTACCGAAATGATCGGAAAAAAGATAAACAGCAGCATCGCCAATGCCGATGGCAGAACAAACCAAAAGAACGATCTATGCTTCATTGTCCATTTGCCCCCGGGCGTTCTGTGGTGATGCTTGGGATATCCGGGGCAGTCGGAGCCGCCCCGGACCAGTTGAAATTCCTTACTGAAGGAAACCCTTTTCTTTTGCGGCGGCTGTATAGGCGGCTTCTGCGTCGGCGAGTGCTTGTTCTGCGGACTCCTTACCCAACAGGAAGTCAGCCAGGTTATCACCCAAAGCGGTATGAAGCAGGCCCATGTATGGCAACATCGGGTATGATCTGGTTCCGGCGGCAATGGCGGCAAATACACCATCGTTTACCGGTGCCGGCGTGTAGCCTTCGATCATCCAGACGGCCTGGCTCATCGTTTCGTCGTTCAGGATTGCCGGGCTTGTGCCGTGCTTCATCGCCAGAAATGTCGCAACCGCGTCGTCATCCGAAACATTTTTGGCCACAGTCCAACCGTCCCACCACAGGGTCGAGGCTGGGGTTGAACCGCCACCGACGGTTAGCGGCGGGCCGACTGTGATGTTGGAATAGACTTGCTCTTCGGCACCTTCGGCATCCATCAGGTTGCCCATGCGCGAGCCCCACATGTTCATCAGCATGACATTTCCTGCTTCCATCTCGGCGCCTGTGGCGTTTGAATCATGGGTTAGGAAATCGGGGTTCATATAGGCGGTCAGCGCTTTCATCATCTCAAGCGCGGCAACACCTTGTTCGTTGTTGATCGCAACTTCAGCAGAGCCGGGAACGAAGAACTCGCCACCGTGCCCGGTGTACATGTTCACGAACTCTTCAGCGAGGTTCCAGCCAGCTGCATAAGCACCGCCAACGGGATACTGGCTGATACCAGCTGCGCGGATTTTTTCAGCCGCTGCCAGTACGTCTTCGTATGTAGAGGGTACATCTGCGCCAATCTCTGCAAGAACATCCTTGCGATAAGCCAGCGTCTGAGCGTTCGCCATGAAGGCCACTGCCATCACTTTACCGCCAATTGTGATCAACTGGTTTTTCGGTATGTCCTGCCCGTATTCTGCAACCAGGTCATCAAGCGGACGAATGACATCTTCATTCATCAAAGCGACAACCGATGAGTTGGCGATGATGGCGCTGGAATATTCTGCGGGATTGCCTTGCATACCAGCAACATTGATCTTCTGGTGGTCAGCGGTCAGGTTTGATTTCACCTCACCACCGGTGCATTGTGCTGCGCCATTGGCAACCGTGTGAATGGCAGGAAATTCGTTACCAACAATACTGACATTGCCGGGAATTTCACATTCCGCCAAAGCCGAGCCGGCCATTAAGGCCAAACCACTGGCCAGTGCTGCGTGTTTCAGAAACATTTCGTCTCTCTCCCTGTTTGGATGGATGCACCTTCGAAGACTGCATCCTGTTGTCCCGCCATGCGGGAGGTTGCGAGGGCGCTAGCCCCCAATGCGTTCACCTGTTTCAGCATCGAACAGGTGACAGTGGTCTTTGTGAACTTGGATGGACACCGCATCGTCGATGTCGGCGCGGAACAATTTGTCGGCCTTCACGCTGACCAACGCGCCACTGATACGGACCGACACCATGGTGGCATCGCCCAAAAGCTCCATCGTGTAGATGGGAGCGTTGATCTCACCGCCGCTTTCAACCACATTTGCGTCTTCAGCCCGAAAGCCAAGCGTGACCTTGCCATCTGGACCTTTCAGACCGGAAATCTCTGTATTCTTGGCGCGGAACACGCCGTCTTTCATCTCGCCATCCACAAGGTTCATCGCCGGGCTTCCAATGAAGCTGGCGACAAATGCGTTTGCGGGGGTGTCATAGATCTCGGTCGGGCTGCCAACTTGTTGAACCACGCCTTGTTTCATCACGACAACACGATCCGCCAGAGTCATCGCTTCAATTTGGTCGTGGGTCACATAGATGGTTGTCACAGCCAGTTCGTGGCTGAGGTTCTTGATCTGCGCGCGGGTCGAAACACGCAGTTTCGCGTCAAGGTTCGACAGTGGTTCGTCCATCAAGAAGACATTGGGTTCACGCACAATCGCACGAGCAAGTGCGACACGCTGACGTTGCCCACCAGACAGTTCCGCCGGTTTGCGATGCAGGAACTCATCCAGCTCGACCATCGCGCTGGCACGGCGGACTTTTTCATCATGAGAGCTAGGATCGATCCCGCGCACTTTCAGAGGGAACCGGATGTTTTCATAAACGTTCATGTTCGGGTAAAGCGCATAGCTTTGGAACACCATCGCCACATCACGGTCTTTCGGCTCCAGATCATTGACCCGCTCGCCATCGACCAAAATGTCACCTTCGGTGGCGTCCTCAAGGCCTGCAATCATCCGCATGGTTGTGGTCTTGCCGCAGCCAGACGGCCCCAACAAAACCAGGAATTCTTTGTCGGCAATCGTCAGGTCAAAGTTGTCGACACCGACGAATGCCCCCCAGCGCTTGGATATATTGCGCAGTTGAATTTCTGCCATGGTTCCCCCCGGGCGGAATCGTTTGCATACGTTTGCAATATGCTAGACTCGGGTGCGGCGTTTTGGCAATGTATTTTTGCAAACGTATGCAAAACTGACACGAGCAAGGTAAAAAAACAAATGGGCGACATCTTCTTTCAGGCTGAAAAACAACTGGTTAGGGATTACAACGCCCAACTAGACGCAGCCTCGGTTGACGACATGAAAGCAGTGCAAGAACGTTTCATCGCACCCAAATACCTTTGGCGCGGCTTTCACCCGTTCCACGAGATTCGTGATCCCCAGAACGTTGTGGATCGGTTCTGGAGTCCACTCAAGATTGCTCTAACCCACATGCAACGCCGCATCGATGTGTTTATGGCAGGTGAGAATTCCATCGAGGGTCACGGTGGCGTCTGGGTTGTTTCTATGGGTCATCTGATGGGGCTTTTCGATCAACCATGGTTGGGCATTCCACCCACAGGCAAAATTGCCATGCTGCGTTATTGTGAATTTCATCGGGTCGAAGGTGGCAAGATCACAGAAACAGCGATGTTCTTCGATATTCCTCATTTGATGATGCAAGCAGGACTCCAACCATTCCCTCCGCAAACAGCGGCACATCTGGTGCAGCCCGGCCCGATGACTCATGACGGCCTCATGTATGACGAGCAAGACCCTAAAGAGGGTCACAAGACGCTGGCCGCCATCGACCATATGGTAAATGACATCAAGACATGGCGCGGTGGTGTTGAGGAACCTCTGGTCGACGAATTACGCCGTAGTTGGAACGAGGATATGATCTGGTGGGGGCCCGCCGGGATTGGCGCGACATACACGATCGAACGATATGCCCAGCAGCACTCTGGACCCTTCCGCGCGGGCCTGAAGGACCGGACTTTTAATGGCCATATCTGCCGTATCGCCGAAGGCCACTATGGCGGATTCTTTGGCTGGCCGAACCTGACACTCACACCGTCCGGGGGCTTCATGGGTATGCCGGCCACAGGAAAACCCGGCGACATGCGGGTGATTGATATCTATCGGCGCGATGGCGACAAACTCACCGAGAACTGGATTTTCATCGACCTTCTGCACTTTTGGAACATGCAAGGTATCGACGTGCTGGCTCGCACAACCGGCATTTCTGCAAGACAAGAAACCGGCGCAAACGGGGCCACAAAATGATCGACGCGCATCATCCCCTGTGGGACTTATCCGCTGTTTACTATCCGTGGCTCATAGCACGCGGAGTGAAGCGGTTCTTTGGCGACCCGACACCTATACAACGCGACTATCTGTTGGATGAGTTCCGTGCTGACGCATCTCCCCTCGGCTTTACGGGTTCGGTGCATATTCAGGTTGGTGCGGAAGATGGTTTGGCCGAAGCCCGCTGGGTTCAATCTGTGGCTGACGCCAACCCGGATTGGCCGATGAAACAGGTGGTGTTCTGTGATCTGACTGCGCCTGATCTGAACCAGAAACTGGATGCGTTTCAACATCTGCCGTCGGTGGTCGGCGTGCGCCAGATCGTCGGGCGCGCACCCGAAGAGGACGCGGCAACTGGGACGAACGACCTGCTGGACAATCCCAAATTTGCGGAGGGGTTGCGAGAGACTGGTGCCCGCGGGTTGAGTTTTGATCTGCAGTTGATCCCCGAACTGATGGGGAAAACAGCGAAGGTTTTGGAGAAATCGCCCGAAACCAAGGTCGCGTTGTGTCACGCGGGGTCTCCACATGACCGGTCAGCCCAAGGACTAGTTTACTGGGCCGAGCAATTGCAGCACCTCTCGGCCTTACCGCACGTGTACTGCAAACTCTCCGGCCTAGGGATGTTCGATTACAATTGGACGACCGAAAGCATTCGGCCGATCGTGGAAACCTGCCTGGAGCAGTTCGGCGCAGACCGCTGCATGTTTGGGTCGAATTTCCCGGTGGACAAACTCTATTCGGACTATGCAGCGGTCGTCGACTCATGTCGTAGAATCGTATCCCAATCACATCAAAACTTAGTGTTTAGAGAAACAGCTGCGTGTTTCTATTCGTTTTCGTAGGGCTCATGAAAAGCCGACTTTAGCTTTTTACGGCGAAGGTCTGGAACGCCCCGCAATTATTTGGTTATTCATGCACCACGCAGCGAATTTCCGGTTTCGGCGGCGACAGGCTGGAAGATGTTATCGCTGCGACCAATCCAATGGTCGCTTAGGACCGCCCTGCGTTCCTTGATCCATGACGCGGCTAAAGGCTGCTTCGATCACATAGCGGAAGTATCAGATCTGTGCTGCGTGCGCTCGCAGCACAGAGATTTCTGCATTTGCGGAAATCTTGATGCGGCGTTGCAGTGGAACAACCAGCCATTCAGCAGACAAAGCAGTGTCTGAAGCTGGTCGCACGCGCTGACCTGTGCCCGGGAACTCTGATCGTTCGTTTGAGCCTGAACGAACTCGCTCGGGCCCAGGAATGTGATGCAACCCGGATCAACACAGAAGAGCTAACACTCACATTGCCCATTCCGAATGCGCCGCCGGGGCGTCGAGTTGAAACTGCACTTGGGTGAGGCTTCACCCGAGGTCGACCGGACGCTTGTACAAAACATCGTAAATGCTCAGAAGTGGTTGGCGGAGATTATTGACGGGAAGACATTCACCGAGATCGCAGAAGCGGACGGCGTATCGAAGCGCTGGGTGCAGGATGTTGTCGATCTCGCAACGCTTGCACCGGACATCCTTGACGCTATCGCCAGTGGCGAACAGCCGGACGGCCTGACCTCAGATTACCTCATCAAAACTGGTATTCCGACCTCATGGGCTGAGCAGCGCGAACAGTTCGCGCAACTGTAAATCGGCAAGCCCCAAAATCTTCCAAACTCGTACCGCCGGAATGGCAATCAGAGACTGCGGCCTGAAATCAGCCATATTTGTCTGCAAATCCGTGTCTCTCACTGAAATCCGGTTCCGCAAGCGTCGGAAAACACGCGACAATAGCGCGGCAACCTCTCGACGTCTGGAATCAGGGAAGTGTCTGGCTGGGGTGGTAGGATTCGAACCTACGGTACACGCTACCAAAAAGCGTTGCCTTACCACTTGGCTACACCCCAACTGTGCGCGCTTTCCTAGCCAAAGCCAATCCGGGACGCAACCCCAAATTAGTGGATTCTTTCTCAGAAACAAACCGCAATATCATGCGGCGTTGCAGTCGGATGATCGCTTCGCTACAAAGTCTCGTCCTGACAAAGAAACTACTCTCGCACTAATCCTGAAATGTCTGATCATAAGCGCCGATCATCGGCTCCTCGCACAGGATGTTGTCGATGTCAGCGAAGATGGCGCGAAGGTCGGCCTTGCCGGTGAAACTTTCGCAAACGACGACAAGATTGGGGGTGTTTGAGGACGCTCGAACAAGCGCCCAAGCGCCGTCTTCTAGCTGAACACGCGCGCCATTAATGGTTTGTATGTTTGCGATTTTTCGGCCCGCAATTAGGTCACCGCGAGTTTGGATCTGCCGAAACCTCTCTATCAAATGCTTGATCACCTGATACTTCTGATCGTCCGGACAGGCTGGGGAGAGGGTTGGGGAGTTCCAGCTTGGTTGAAGCTCCTCTACCAGCGCTGCGAGGGTTTTGGCAGCGTGGTGATCCATCAATTTGCAGAGCTCGACAATAGCACGCAAACCGCAGTCATAGCCGCGCCCAATCGGAGCCCCAAAGTAAAAATGGCCCGACTTCTCGAAAGCGGCCAGCGCGCCCGTATCCTTCAGCCGTTGCTTCACAAAACTATGGCCAGTCTTGCCGTATTCGACCACTGCATTGTGAGACGACAGGACAGGGTCGGTCGTGAAAAGGCCGGTGGATTTTACGTCCACTAGGAACCGCGCGCCTGGCTTCTCTCCCGCCAAGTTACGTGCCAACACCAGCCCCAATTTGTCAGCAAAAACAGGGTTCCCTGCATCATCAACGACGCCGATCCGGTCACCATCACCGTCCAGGCCCACACCGAAATCGGCCGCGCTTTCCCGGACAGCCGCGCCTATATCACTGAGCATTTCAACGGCTTCTGGATTCGGGTTGTAGTTCGGGAAACTGTGATCCAGCACACAATGCCGCTCGATCACCTCTATACCCAGCCGCCGCAGCAGGTCAGGCGCGAAGGCTCCGGCTGTTCCGTTGCCCGTGGCACAGACCACGCGAAGCGGACGCCTAATCGATATGCCATAAACCAGATCCTTCAGGTAGGCTTCTTTCACACCCTCCACAGACTCGATCTTTCCACCTTCGGAACGGCGGAAATCTTGTGCCAGGACGATGTTCTTTAGCTCCATCATCGCGTCAGAGCCATGTGTGCAAGGGTCGTCAAATCCGACCTTAATACCTGCCCAACCATTTGGATTGTGGCTGGCCGTCACCATCGCAACTGCGCCGACATTCAGGTGGGACCGCGCAAAATAGGCCATCGGTGATAAGCTCATGCCAATATCGAGGACATGTGCCCCGGCTTGAATCAATCCATCCGACAGCGCATTTTTCACGGCAGTGGAATAGCTTCGATAGTCATGCCCGACGATTATCTGCGGCCCCTTGCCGTGGCGCATCAGCTGTGTCCCAAGGCCAAGGCCAACCGCCTGCAAGCCAATCAGATCAATGTCGTCAGGATAACGCCAGCGAGCGTCGTATTCACGAAAACCGCTGGGGCATAAGCGCATTGTCATCTCTGCAATGGTCTTTCCTTGGCCAGTCGGTCAAAAGCCGCCAGATCGGCAACCAATTGCGCCATCTGGTCCAAAGGGATCATATTCGGCCCATCAGACGGTGCATTGTCCGGATCTGGATGGGTTTCGATGAACACACCTGCAATGCCGATCGCGACGGCCGCGCGCGCAAGGACCGGCGCAAACTCCCTCTGGCCACCAGACGAAGCCCCCTGCCCGCCCGGCATTTGCACTGCGTGGGTCGCGTCCATGATCACGGGAAAACCCGACGCCGCCAATTGCGGCAAAGCGCGCATATCTGTGACAAGGGTATTGTAGCCGAAAGAGGTACCCCGTTCGGTCAACATCACTTGCGAATTACCAGATCCGGTGATTTTCCCGACCGCGTGGTCCATGTCCCAAGGGGCAAGAAACTGGCCCTTCTTGACGTTGATCGGTTTACCAGCTTTGGCAGCGGCCACCAGAAGATCGGTTTGCCGGCACAAAAAAGCTGGGATTTGAAGGACGTCGACGACGCTTGCGACTTCTGCACATTGTTCTGGCAAATGCACATCCGTCAGAACTGGTACTCCCACCTGCTCCCTCACCGCCGCGAGAACCTGAAGACCTTCTTCCAGTCCAAGCCCCCGCTGCCCAGACAGAGAGGTTCGGTTGGCCTTGTCGAAAGACCCTTTAAAGACATAGCCGACGCCGCAACCCTCGCAGATGCGCGCCATCTTTTCGGCGATCATCATAGCATGCTCCTGCCCTTCCAATTGGCAGGGCCCCGCTATGATTGTTAACGGGCGGGTGTTGCCGATCCGCACTTTTCCAACGGCCACATCCGTCATATCAGGACGAAACCTGTTCGCGCAGGATCGACGCTGTAATCGACGCCATCAGGTAAAGACCGGAAAAAATCAGAAACGCTAGCAATGTGTTCTCAAACGATCTTGGATAGGTCGGTTCGTCTGGTGCGACCGGGCGCACGCCAAGCTCCAGATAGCGGGTTTGCTTGTTGGCTTCGATCCGCGCGTTTTCCAGCTGCTGCAACGATTGCTGCATCAACATAGTGCGCGTTTCCAGATTGGTTTGTGCAATGCGCAATCGACCACTGATCGAGGCCAGAGATCCGTTTGCACCACCTGTCTCGGTCAACTTCCCGCGCAATTCCGCAATCAGCGTTTCAAGCCTACCGATATCACCCCTCAGGCCGGCCACACGCGCTTGGTTGGGCCGTGTGTTGTCCAAGAGCTGCTGTAACGACAATCGTTTTTCCTGCAGCTGGCCTTCAAAACCAGTGATTTGCGTCATCAAGGCCGACGCATCAGAGTTCGCATCAAAAACGCCCATATCTTCCTGCAGCCGCAACACTTCCGCCTGCGCATCAAGCATGTCGCGTTCAGCCTTTTCGTAGCTGGAAACTGCGCCCTCCATCTGATCCTCGCGCAAGCGCTGAGTCAGGTTATCAACGCGTTCTTCAGCATATGAAATCAACACCTCTGAGAACTGGGCGCTTTGCGCTGGCGAAGGTGCGACGACCTCCATCTTAACGATGCCTTCGGTTGGGTCGAAGCCGATTTTCACGTTCTTCTTATAGAGCTTATATGCGTCTTCATTGGAGGCGTCATCGTCAAGGCGCTGGATTGAATCAATGTTTGCGTCTGAAAAGACCGACTTGTAGCCGATATCGTCGTCCAGTCTGCGCATTGCATCACGCGACGTCAGGTAGCTTTGCACCGTTATGCTATCTTGCGACGTGGCCAGACCCGAGCCTGCAAAAAGGCTGCCCAAGCCGCTGCTACCGGACCCATCCGCTTTCTGGATCACGAATTCAGTTTTGGTCGCGTACATTGGCGTCGCATAGTTGTAATAATAGAGTCCAGCGATGAATGTCGGAAGTAAGATAAAGAATGCCAGGCGCGCAAATAGCAAGCGGAGGTTTCTGCGGCGACGGCGGACAATATCCAGCTGGATCTCGCGGACTGTCCGAGCACGGTCTGCTTCGTCATAGACATGGTTCGCCGGTAGGTTTGGCATCGATCGAGCCTGCGGCAGGTTTGCAGACGGTTTGTCCGAGGTCCGACCCCGCCCATCTGCCCCCACAAGTTCCAGCATGTTAGAGCGTTTAAACGGGTCCACCCCGGCCTGTCGAAGCTTGTACACAGCTTCAAAATCGGTCTCGATTTCGATGCCGTGTTTTTGCGCAACGCGTCGGGCCATTCGCAATTGGCGACCAGTCAGACCCTCTTGCCGAATTGCATCGATTGCTGCCTCCATATCATCGCCTGAAGATGCGCCCTGAGAACGGCTTTTTTCAACAAACCCCGTTTTGGGGAAACCATCTTCGGAAACGGATTGAGCCTGCTCTTCCAACGGATTTGGCGTACGCGGGGTTGCATCAGCTGGGGTTGGATTGGCATTCTGAGCCTCAGCCCTCACCCGCTGCGCAAAAACATCGTTGTTTGACAGCGCGGCATCCGATTGGCGGACCCGCGAGGTTCGGCTTATGCGAAATTTTTTAGCCTTGGGTTTGGTAGTCATAAAGCCGTTTCGCTTCTTCCAAAGTTTCAAACATATAGAACTGGCCATCCTTAAGAACCGCCGCAGACTGGCAGAACTTCTCAAGTGTCTCTGCTTGGTGCGAGACAATGATCACCGTGGATTTCGTCAACCTGTCGCGCAGCACATCCCCGGCCTTTCGGTTGAACTGCGCATCGGTGCTTTGTGGCATGCCCTCGTCGATCAGGTAAATGTCAAAGTCCAGTGCCAGCAACAGCGCGAATGAGAACCGTCCGCGCATACCCGCGCTGTAGGTTGCCACGGGAAAATCGTAATATTCCTCGAGCTCGCACAGCCATCTGGTAAACGCTTCGATGTAATCCGGGTCCAAACCATAGATTTTGGCAAGGTAACGGGCGTTTTCTTTGGCTGACAGCCGTCCGATCACACCGCCCATAAAGCCCAATGGAAAGGAAATTCGGCACCCACGACGTATTTCACCTTCGTCCGGCTTTTCGAGCCCTGCAATCATATTGATCAGCGTCGTCTTGCCCGTTCCGTTGGGTGCTAGAATGCCCAACGAATTGCCCAGCTCAACGCGAAAGGACACATCGTCAAGAATGACCTTGCGTTGCTGTCCCGTCCAGAAGGACTTGCTGACATTGTTGAACTCGAGCATTTGGTGCTCCGACACTGCTTTCGTTTATCGCTAATAAACTAGCTTTCTTAACGTAGCGCTATAATCGCCTACTTAGGCATCATTATGTCGAACTCCAGCGCGAGACATCAATGGAGTGCCCCATTTGTTGGGGAAATTGTCCAAACTTGTCCCCTAAAACCGCTTCCATGATGCGCTGTCCGACCCGGAAGCTAGTGTGACTGGACACCAGCCGCAGCGCTAGCCTTCCTGTTTTTGCACTTTTAACAACTTTCCCGCTGCAAACGACAGGATTACCGCGCCGAAGCTAAACAGGGCACCCATTTTGGCTGCATCCTGAATTGGTCCCGGAGAAAATGCCACCGAGGCAACGAAGAGTGAAACGGTGAAACCAATGGCTGCCACGAAGCCGATAACGATCAAATCGATGGTGCGCATACCTGCTGGCAATCCAAGTCCCATCGGGTGCGCCGCGAGCCATCCCATGCAGAAAATACCCACGGGCTTGCCAACGACCAGCCCGGCCAAAACCAACCAAGTGGCTTCAGATATCGCGCCAAACTCGACGCCAGCATTCAGCAGCCCGAAGAAAAATAGAACGATGTCTACGGGTATGGCCAAACCGTGTTCCATTTGGTTCAGGGTGTCCGTCAGGTATTTCTCAGCCTCGGCAAACAGGCCAAATGCACGATCTGCATGAGGAATAGCCGGGATGACTGGCAACAAACCCAAAGCTGGGTGGATACCTGCTTGGGCGAATGCAAACCAGCTTAGACATCCCGCAACGGCGTAAGGATACCAGCCCAACTTCTTGCGCACCCATGTCGAACGAGGGCGTAATTGGTTTCCGCGATCAAGACGGCGCGGCATCCAGTTGAACACCAAGAAGGTCGCAGCTGAGGCAATGACCGACAACAGAAGCCACAATGGTGCCAGTTCGCCAGATGGGTAAAAAATCGCCAGAATGATCAGGCCAGCAGCGTCATCTGCGATAGCCAGCAACAACAGGAACCGAACGGCGGGGTGACCTGCGCCGAAGACCAGACGCCCGACCAGATAGCTGAAGGCGATATCGGTTGCGGTCGGAATAGCCCAACCGCGCGACACCGCATCAAAGGTTGTGGATCCGAGGAAATAGGCAATGCCCAGATACACGGCGATGGGACCCAGCATACCGCCTGCAGTCGCCACCAGCGGCGTCGCTGCTTTCTTGCCGCGCAACGACCCGTTTTCGAGGATCACTGCTTCCCAGACCTCTTTGCCTGCGATGGCGAAGAACAACGCCATTAGCATGTCGTTGATCAGATAGTGGAATGTCACCACACGCTCGATATCACCGTATTCGAAATGATGCGCGACCTCGCCGTATGCGTGCTCCCAATGGCCGATATCAATGCCGATCCAGCTGTTAAACCACAGCGGGTATTCGACAACATGATGATAAGAATGGGGATCGATATTGGCCCAGATCAGCGCGAGAATGGCCCCGCTGATCAGGAGGATCGAGTAAGTCGTGACAAAATTCCACACGCGATACATGAGATGCCCCGTCCAGTTCTTTCTAAACCAACCGGTTGCGTCTTGGCGCAAACCCGCAAGACGCAACCGTAATGTTTGTTAATTTCTGGAAATACTGCAACTGATGGCAAACAACAATGGTCGAGCGTAAGTTGCAGTCTTTAAGCGGGTTTAGGCGATTGCCCCCCAAGTAAGACCAGCTGCGATAGCACCAATAACTGCCAGCACAAGGTAGGCCGCAAAAACCCGTGGTTTGACCAGCGCCCACACAGCTATGGCAGCGGGGATGCAGCTGACACCACCCGCAATTACGAAGGACATTGCCGCGCCGTTGGACATGCCTTGTTCAAGCAATGCAGCAACCATGGGAACAGCGGCATAACCATTCAGATAGGCCGGAGCACCAACAATTGCGGCCAACAAGATCGGCCCAATACCAGAACCACCCAACACCTGCGCCACAAGATCAGCGGGCACATAGCGCAGCATCAACGCCTCGATCATATAAGCCAGCAGCAACCATTTTCCGAGGAAGAGAAGGTTCTCAAGCGCTGTCGCGCGAAATGTTGAGCGCCGCGCTGAGTCGCTCCAGAACTGCCAGTTGACCTCACCAGAATAGATGTCAGCGCCCGATCCGGTGCCACAGCCCGACGACGAACAGCACGCGGCTGCAGGCGCGTTCTTCAGAGGGTCGGCAAACACAGCGGTTTTGGCCATGGCGCGGACGGTGAAGCCGCCGAAAAGGCCGATCGACACAGCCGCAATGGTTTTGGCAACGGCGAAACCTGTGCCCAATGTACCGGCCGTGATGGCGAACATCGCCGGGTCCATCAAGGGCGAGGACAGCCAGAACGCCATGACCGCGCCCAACGGTGCGCCGACAGCCAGCATGGCGGCAATGAAGGGAATAACCTCGCACGAGCAAAACGGCGACAGGCCGCCCGCAAACGCGGCCATAACGATCATGCGCACTTCACGCCCCTCAAACGCTCGGGCGAGCAGGCTTTCAGCCCCGGTTGCTTTGAGGTAGGCGACAGCAAGGATCGCAAACAAGATAAACGGCGCTGTATGCATCAGTGCTGTCAGCGCGAATGTGATCATCGGCCAGACCTCACCCGGCGCAAACACAGCCAGAATGATCGGAATCAGCAAGATTGCGACCCAGGCTTTATCGATCTTCCAGCTTCTCGATGGCGGGTGTGAATGCGTTGTCTCAGCCATGATCGTGGCCCTTTCCGTCCGGGCAATCAGCACAGCATTCAGACAAAAGATAGTCTGACAGCGCGCGCATAACCTCGTATTCAGCAGCCGCGCAGATGATGCTTCGGCCTTGCTTTGCCTGTGTCACCAATCCCGCAGCCGCAAGGATTTTCATATGGTGCGTCAGCGTGGACCCGGTCACCCCGCATCGTTCGCCCAGCGCCCCAATGGGCAAGCCTTCAGGACCCGCGCGCACTAATGTGCGCAGCACCGACAGGCGGTGTTCGGACCCGAGAGCCGCGAATTGAGACGCGGCAATGTCGAGGTTGAGTGGTTCAAGAGAATCGTGTTTCATATTTCTAGAAATATAGAAATGATTGAGGAAGGCAACATTTATTTCGAGAAATCTCGAAATATTGCACGCACGGCGGCTGACCCCTAACTTGCGCCCATGACAAGTTTGACCCGCGACATCGAAGCCTGCCGACTGTGTACGGTCCGCTTCGCCGCCACCGAAACGCGCCATGCGCCGCGCCCAGTGGTCTGGTTCCGGCAGGGGGCATCTGTGCGCGTTATCGGGCAGGCACCGGGCATGCGCGTGCACAAATCGGGCCTGCCTTTTGACGATCCGTCAGGCGACCGATTGCGCGATTGGATGGGGATTGATCGGGACGCCTTTTATGACAAGTCACGCATCGCCATCACGCCGATGGGGTTCTGTTTCCCCGGTTATGATGCGAACGGGTCCGACCTTCCGCCACCCAAGATTTGCGCGGCGACATGGGCAGACCGCGTCGACGCCGCCCTTGCAGATGTCCCGCTGACGCTTTTGGTCGGTGGGTTTGCCCAAGCGCGCCACCTTGGGCGCGCGAAAGGCGTGACAGCAACTGTCGAAGGATGGCGCGATCATGCGCCGCGGCTCTTTCCCTTGCCACATCCATCTTGGCGCAATACGGGATGGCTAAAGAAAAACGCGTGGTTCGAGGCAGAACTGCTGCCGGTCTTAAGGTCCCGCGTCGCTGAACTGCTAAACCACCGAAGTGCCGAGGCCAAAACATGACCGAAACAACCCGCCTTGATGATGCCCATGCCGCAATGGAGGTTGATCTGACCAACGACGCGGCGCGGCTTCGGTTTTATGAGCGCCTCGCGGATGGCGAGTTGTTCATGCTATTGGCCAACGAGCCGGAAGGCGACGACATCACACCGGATGTTTTTGAACTAGAGGGCACCGCCTATGTGCTGGTGTTCGACCGCGAAGATCGGCTGGCCGAATTCGTGGGCTCGCCCGCGCCCTACGCCGCGCTGCCAGGCCGATTGATCGCCTCCATGTTGGCCGGGCAAAAGATCGGCCTGGGGGTCAATCTGGGCGTGGCCCCGTCATCCATCCTGATCCCGGCAGAGGCAATGGCCTGGCTGGCAGACACGTTGAAATCGGGGCCAGAGCAGGTCGAAGCCCGGATTGCCGAGGTCCACAGCCCATCCGCACCTGAGGCGCTGATCGCGGCACTGGATGCCAAGCTCGCTACCGCTGGCGGCCTGGCAAACCATGCGTGTTTGGCGGGTGTCACCTATACAGATGGCCGCAAAGGGCACTTGCTGGGGTTCATTGATGCGGTCACTGGCGCTGAACACGCGCTGGCGGGTGCCGCAAACGAAGCGTTAACCTTCTCTGGCCTCGATGCGGGTGTGATGGATGTGGGGTTTTTTGCAGGCAGCGAACAGGCAGCTGGGAAATTGGCAGCTTTGGGGGTGCGGTTTGACCTTCCCGCTCCCCCAGCCCCAGACCGCGCGACGCCTGTCGCGCCGGGCTCTGACCCGGAAAAACCACCCATCTTGAAGTAACGATACCAAACGCGCACCGCTTGACGATCGACAGCAAAACGAAAGGGCGCGCAAGACCGCGCCCAATCATGTTGCGTTTCTAAAAGCGCTTAGCCGCGTTTCCAGAGCCACATGGCGTTGTTTTCGTGATTGCCGGTGTCTTCACCAATCACCACAGACCCATCACGCCGCACGATCAGGTTATCGGGGTTGGACAACGATCACACCGGACAAGCATTTGGCTGGTTATCTTTGTTAAGCCCATGACCTGCGACAACGGGTGACATCGCCTGCACGTCGAAGTCAGCCTCCAACTTCAATTCATAGACCGCGCCGCAATTGTTGGCTTCAAGGCGAACCGATCCTTCGCCATCCGCCATCGATTTGCCGATCGCAGACATGGCCAAATACATAAATGGAACCAAGCCATCTTTGGCGACATCATAGTTGATGTTGGCACCTTCCATCTTGTTGAACTCGGCGGTCGCACTGTCGGCAGCGTTGCTCTCATCCCGTTGGGTCATCTTCTGCGGGGGTCAGTGACGTGGCAGCTAGCAGTCAAGCGAGCGTCTTTTTCATATGGGTTCTCCAGGTTAGAGCATTACGCGCTCTTAGACGCGAATGCTCGCCAGCTAAGACCCCAGTGTGACAACGCCAAAACAGTCTTGTGACAGTCATGCGAAGCCCGCCGGACCCATTAGGGCAGACGGGTTTGAGGGTATCACGTTAAGAGTTACCCTTTGGTCTTTTTCTTCTCAAGCGCATCCAAACGGGCTTTCAGCGCGTCGTTTTCCTCGCGCGCTTTTTGCGCCATAGCACGCACCGCGTCGAATTCTTCGCGGGTGACGAAATCGCGGTCGGCCAGCCAGCGGTCCATCCAACTTTTCATCGCGGTCTCGGCTTCATCCTTTGCGCCTTGGGCCACGCCCATCGCATTGGTCATCAATTGGGACATATCGTCCAGAATTTTGTTGCGCGTCTGCATCGGCATCTCCTCGCTTGTTGCCTCCTATATGGGGATTTGCGCAGGCAGAGACAAGGTTGACTTGCCCCACCTGTCGGGGTCAGGAATGCGCCATGTTCTTAGCTATCCCCTTTCCCGCCATCTCGCCCGAACTTTTCTCGGTTGAGATCGGCACTTTTACCTTCGCCCTGCGCTGGTACGCGCTGGGTTATTTGGCTGGCATTGCAATTGGCTGGTGGATCATAGCGCGAGCAATCTCAAAGCCCCAACTTTGGCGCGGTGACGTTCCGATGACGCGGACCCAGTTGGAAGACCTAGCCACATGGGCGATTGTCGGAATCGTTTTGGGGGGCCGCTTGGGCTATGTGCTGTTTTACGACCCAGCCCATTTCCTGGCAAATCCACTGGATATCCCCAAGGTCTGGACGGGCGGAATGTCGTTTCATGGCGGCTTCCTTGGCATTGTCGCGATCACCTGGCTGTTTGCCCGCAAACACGGGATCGCCGTGGCAAAACTGGCAGACCTGATGGCAATCGCTGCCCCGATTGGCATCGGGTTGGTGCGGGTCACAAACTTCATCAACGCCGAACTATGGGGGCGGCCAACCGACGCTCCATGGGGCGTCATTTTCCCCGGCGAAGCCGCGCAAAGCTGCCCCGGTTGGGATGCAGCCCTCGGGGCTTGCGCCCGCCACCCCAGCCAGCTTTACGAAGCGATACTTGAAGGACTGGTCTTGGCAGTGGTGCTTCTGACACTCGCGTTCCGGCAAGGCTGGCTGAAACGTCCGGGCATGCTGACCGGCGCATTCTTTCTGGGTTATGGACTGTCCAGATTCATCGTCGAGTTCTTCCGGCAGGCCGACATGCAATTCATCACACCAGACAACCCCTGGGGTCACGTCATCCGAGCTGGCGAGTTCGGGCTGACAATGGGTCAAACTTTAACCCTGCCGATGATCGCTGTGGGCATTCTCACCCTGATTTGGGCTGCGAGACGCCAACAAAGGGCCTCAGAATCATGACCCCGCTGGCCCAACTATTGGCGCGCCGAATTGCGGCCACCGGCCCGATATCTGTCGCCGACTTTATGGCGGAATGTTTGATGCATCCAGAACATGGTTATTATGCGACCCGCGATCCGTTGGGCGCGCGGGGCGACTTCACCACCGCTCCGGAAATCAGCCAGATGTTTGGCGAAATGATCGGGTTAGCATTGGCACAGGCATGGCTTGATCAGGGGGCTTGTAAATCATTCACGCTTGCCGAACTGGGCCCCGGACGCGGGACGCTGATGGCCGACATCCTGCGGGCAACCAAAGGTGTTCCCGGATTTCATGCAGCAGCCGACATTCATCTTGTCGAATTGTCTCCGGTATTGAAGGCAGCGCAGGCCGCAAAGCTGGCCCCACACGCCATCACGCATCACGACACCGTCGCCGCCCTGCCCGACCAGCCCTTGTTTCTGATTGCCAACGAGTTCTTCGACGCTTTGCCCATCCGCCAGTTCCTGCGCGAAGGCGCGGGATGGCGCGAACGGCAGATCGGTCTGGATGGGGATAAACTGACAATCGGCATGACCGGCCCCGTGCCCGCCCGCGACATTGCCTTTCGACTTGAGGACACGCGCGACGGGGATGTCGTCGAGTGGTGCCCCGCAGCCCCCACCATCATGTCAGAGATCACGACGCGAATAACCGCACATGGTGGCGCCGCCCTGATCATAGACTATGGCGACTGGCGCTCATTGGGCGATACGTTGCAAGCCGTGGTCGCACATGAACATGTTGATCCGCTCGCCGCCCCCGGCGAAGCAGACCTGACCGCACATGTGGATTTTGAGACCTTGGTGCAGGCGGCAGCGCCCCTGACGCCGCACCTTCTGACCCCGCAGGGTGTCTTTCTTGAGCGGTTGGGCATCACGCAACGTGCCCAGACGCTTGCTGCACAGATCAGCGGTGCAGCGCTTGAGGCCCATATCGCTGCACACCGGCGCTTGACGCACCCTGGTGAAATGGGGACGCTCTTCAAAGTGCTGGGACTGACTCGCGCGGATGCGCCGGACTTGCCCGGCCTTACCCGCAATCTGGCCCAAGTAGATCCGACATGACACTGGAAATCATCACATCTGACGCGCTTGCACCGTTGCAACACGGGTTCTTCACGCGTCGAGGCGGCGCGTCTTCGGGTGTTTATGCGGGTCTGAACTGCGGCACCGGCAGTCAAGACCAGTCCGAACTGGTTGTGATCAATCGTGACCGTGTCGCCAATGCGATGGGTGTGGATGGCGACATGATGTGTGGCGTCTTTCAGGTGCACTCGCCGGATGTTGTGACTGTGGATGAGCCGATCAACGGCGAAAAACCCGAAGCTGACGCCCTTGTCACCGCCACTCCCGGCCTTGCCCTGACAATACTGACCGCCGATTGCCAGCCAGTGCTGTTTGCCGACCATGATGCGGGCGTCGTTGGGGCCGCCCATGCCGGGTGGAAAGGCGCAATTTCTGGTGTGCTTGGGGCAACTGTTGATGCGATGGTCGATCTTGGTGCCAATCGCGAGAACATCACCGCCATCATCGGCCCAACAATCAGTCAACGCGCTTATGAAGTCGGTCCTGAGTTCTTGGACAGTTTTATGGCCGAAAACCCAGACTACAGCCGTTTTTTCGCGGGCGGAGACGGTGACCGGGCCATGTTCGATTTGCCGGGTTTTGGATTACATCTGCTGCGTGAAGCTGGTGTGGGTCATGCCGAATGGGTGGGGCATTGCACCTATTCCGACCCTGATCGCTTTTTTTCTTACCGGCGCAGCTGCCACAAGAAAGAACCGGATTACGGACGATTGATTTCGGCCATTCGGTTGTAAGATCGCATCCAACCAACCACGACGCCTTACAATTTACCGTGACGCCCGCCTGAAAACAGGAGAGATTTAGGGCGCTTCACGCATCCGCGCTTCCAAGATATCAAAGGGCACGCCAGGTTCGTCTTTCGCGCCACGAATGACCAATGACGTTTTAACTGATGCCACATTTTCTGCTGCAGTCAGTTCTTCGGTCAGGAAGGTCTGGAACGTCGACAGGTCGGGTGCGACGCATTTCAGCACGAAATCAACTTCGCCGTTCAACATGTGGCATTCGCGAACCAACGACCAGCCGCGGCACTGTTTTTCGAAAGCGGACAGGTCAGCCTCGGCTTGGCTGACAAGCCCCACCATAGCAAAAACCTGCACTTCGAACCCAAGGGCGCGCGCATCAACTTTTGCGTGGTAGCCACGGATCAATCCCTGTTCTTCCAAAGTTCGAACGCGACGCAGGCAGGGTGGTGCCGATATGCCCACCCGCTTGGCCAGCTCTACGTTCGTCATGCGACCATCCGCCTGAAGCTCTGCGAGAATCATGCGATCAATCGGATCAAGTTTGCTTACGGACATAAATAAACCTTTTCAGGAGGGCGCGCTGATCCCGGTAGAACCAGTGTTATCGTTGGAAATTGCGCAGAGATTACCGCTGGATACCCAAATACGCAACAATCTTTCGTAGTCGCGCAACATAATTTCTGCAAAAACCATGGATGCCAATGTGGCGGCGCAAACGATCCATTTTCTGCACGGGCTTCCCACCAGCCGCGCGCCGCCTTATATGCGTTGGGAACCCTGAATACCCAAGGATATCCGCATGCCTGACACTCGTAAAACCAAAGTCCTTATCATCGGCTCCGGCCCGGCTGGCTACACGGCCGCAGTCTATGCATCCCGCGCGATGCTGGAACCCATTCTTGTTCAGGGCATGGAACCCGGCGGCCAGCTGACAACCACGACCGAGGTCGAGAATTGGCCCGGAGAAACCGAAATCCAAGGCCCCGACCTTATGGTCAAGATGGAAACCCATGCCAAAGCGGTCGGCACCGAGATCATTGGCGACCTGATCACAAAGCTGGACCTGTCCGAACGCCCGTTCACAGCGACCGGTGACAGCGGCATGGTCTACAAGGCCGACGCTGTTATTCTGGCCACCGGAGCACGCGCCAAATGGTTGGGGCTTGAGAGCGAAGAGAAATTCAAAGGCTTCGGCGTCTCGGCCTGTGCCACATGTGATGGGTTCTTCTATCGCGGGCAGGAAATCGTTGTCATCGGCGGCGGCAACACCGCTGTTGAAGAAGCATTGTTCCTGACCAACTTCGCCTCAAAAGTCACGCTGATCCATCGCCGCGACGAGTTGCGTGCCGAAAAGATCCTGATCAACCGGCTCATGAAGAATGACAAGATTGTTCCGTTGTGGGATCATACGTTGGAAGAAGTCGTCGGCGACGAAAATCCATTGGGCGTTACCGGCGTGCGGGTCAAGCATGTGAAAACAGGCGAAGTTACGGAAATCCCAGCCAAGGGCGTTTTCATCGCCATCGGTCACGCCCCCGCGAATGAATTGGTCAAAGATACGCTGGAAACGCATATGGGCGGCTATGTGGTCACCAAACCGGACTCAACGGCCACCTCGATCCCCGGCGTCTTTGCTGCGGGCGATCTGACGGATCACAAGTACCGCCAGGCGGTCACAAGTGCAGGCATGGGCTGCATGGCCGCGCTGGAAGCCGAGCATTTTCTGGCCGAGCAAGAATGATCCCTTTCACCGGCAACGCATATCGTCTGGTCTTTACGGATCAGGATGCAATGTTGCCGGTTCGCTCGCCGGAGGGACGATTTCATCATTCCGGCCAAACAGCCATCTATACGTCCCTTTCGGTTGAGGGGTGTGGGGTTGCCATCAAACGCTACCTGACCTCTGAAGGCGCTCCGCGCCACATCGTACCGCTTAAGGTCGAACTCGAAAGTGTCGTCGATATTCGCGGTCAGTCAGAAGCCGCGGTCGTATGGCAAGATTTTCGCGCCATAGGGCAGCCCGCTCCGACTTGGGACCACTCGGACCATGCCCGCGCGGATGGTGCACAAGGTTTGATGTATTCATCGCGATCCCGCCCAGACCTGACACATCTGGTTTTGTTCGATGCCAGCCCAGACCGGCTTCACATCGCCGGCTCGCCGATACCCTTCCCCTGACCCTTTTCGGCGTTGCCTGAGCGCCGTTGCGCCCGTGCCACGGTTGGCAATATCGCTCATATCCGCGTTTTTCTGCTTTGCCTTTCCGGTCAAACATGCAATGCGTTCACGCATGAACACTCTTTGAGTCGCTTGTTATGTCGTCGCAACTGCTGAAAACCAACCCTGCCGAGGAAGACCAGATCTTCCGCCTTCTGCGCCAGCTTGATAGCGCGCCGGAGGCTTCGCAGCGTGCAACCGCATCGGCAATCGGAATTTCTCTGGGACGGCTGAACGCTCTTTTGCGAATAAGCGCAGAGCGTGGGCTGATCCGGATCAGCGAACGTGTTGGTCCCGACAAGCGCCAGCGCTTCGCCTATGCGATCACCGCAAGGGGCGCGGCCGAAATGGTGCGGCTCCGAGATCAATTCCTTACCAGAAAGTTTGCAGAATACGACGCTTTACACGCGGAACTGACCGGCACTTCCAGCGGTCTTTCGCCATTAAAACACAGGACACATCCAATGCAGAACAACCTATCGCCGATCCCCGAGCTTTATGTCTCGTATGAAAGCGCGCAGAAGCTGAAAGTTGAAGCCGGTGATCTGATCAGCCATGATTTGACCCCGCGCCAAACCTGCGACCTTGAACTTTTGATGAACGGCGGTTTTAACCCGCTTAAGGGCTTTTTGTCTGAAGCAGATTATGATGGCGTCGTGGAAGACATGCGGTTGGCTGATGGCACCCTTTGGCCGATTCCGATCACACTGGACGTCTCGGAAGATTTCGCCAAAACCATCGAACTAGGCCAGGACATTGCCCTTCGCGACCAGGAAGGCGTCATTCTGGCCACGATGACTGTCACCGACCGCTGGGAACCCAACAAAGCACGCGAAGCCGAGAAAGTTTTTGGTGCTGACGATGATGCTCACCCAGCAGTGAACTACCTGCACAACGTGGCGGGCAAAATCTATCTGGGTGGTCCGATTGTCGGCATTCAACAGCCTATCCATTATGATTTCCGCGCCCGTCGCGACACGCCGAACGAGCTGCGCGCTTATTTCCGCAAGCTGGGTTGGCGCCGCATCGTGGCGTTCCAGACCCGCAATCCGCTTCACCGTGCGCATCAGGAACTGACCTTCCGCGCCGCGAAAGAGGCTCAGGCCAACCTGTTGATCCACCCTGTCGTCGGCATGACAAAACCGGGCGATATCGACCACTTCACCCGCGTGCGCTGTTACGAAGCTGTGTTGGATCAATATCCCGCTGCCACCACCACGATGAGCCTGCTGAACCTCGCCATGCGTATGGCTGGCCCGCGCGAAGCTGTCTGGCACGGCCTGATCCGCAAGAACCACGGCTGCACCCATTTTATCGTGGGTCGTGACCACGCTGGCCCCGGCAAAAATTCTGCCGGAGAGGATTTCTATGGCCCCTATGATGCCCAAGACCTGTTCCGCGAGCATCAGGACGAAATTGGCGTCGAAATGGTGGACTTCAAGCACATGGTCTTTGTGCAGGACCGTGCCCAGTACGAACCAGCCGACGAGATTCTGGACAAGGATGACGTGACGATCCTGAACATCTCGGGCACCGAACTGCGCCGCCGCCTGTCTGAAGGTTTGGAAATTCCTGAATGGTTCAGCTTCCCTGCCGTCGTGGAAGAGCTGCGCAAGACCAAACCGCCGCGCGCGGAACAGGGCTTCACTGTCTTCTTCACCGGCTTCTCTGGGTCGGGAAAATCCACCATCGCCAACGCCTTGATGGTCAAATTGATGGAAATGGGCGGGCGTCCCGTCACGCTTTTGGATGGTGACATCGTGCGTAAAAACCTGTCGAGCGAGCTTGGCTTCTCAAAAGAACACCGCGACTTGAACATCCGCCGCATCGGCTATGTCGCCTCCGAGATCACCAAGAACGGCGGCATCGCCATCTGTGCGCCCATTGCGCCCTATGCCACCACCCGCCGTGCCGTCCGCGAAGACATCGAACAATTCGGTGCGTTTGTCGAAGTGCATGTCGCCACCTCGATCGAGGAATGCGAGCGTCGTGACCGCAAGGGGCTGTACAAGCTGGCGCGTGAAGGCAAGATCAAAGAGTTCACCGGCATCTCGGACCCTTATGACGTGCCGAAGAATCCAGAACTCAGTGTGGAAACGGAAAATGTCGATGTCGACAATTGCGCTCACCAAGTTTTGTTGAAGCTGGAAAACATGGGTCTGATCCGCGCTTAAGAACCGGATATGTCAAAACAGAAAAACCCGGGGATTTCCCCGGGTTTTTGATTTGTTGTTGGGCAGGCCGCGACTTAGTGAATCGACACCGGCGAAAAATCGTTCTGGCGGGCCAGCGCATAGGCCAGATCGCGATCAACGACCAGCGCCAATTGCTCGCCATCTTCGCGGTGCACCGCATAAAGTGTTTCTGCGCCATCTGCCTGCGCACGCGCTTCGTCTTGAAGCGCATCGGGCAAGTCATCAATTGCAACGGCTTTTACATAAACAATGTTGCCGATGTCGGATTTTTCCAAAGGCATTCTGTGGTTCATCTGCTCACCCCTTTTTGATCTGGATTGTCTGCACCAGACGCTCTGGCTCGGCCCGTTCAAGGTCAATGTGCAAAAGCCCGTTCTCGGTTTTGGCCCCTTTGACATCCACACCATCGGCCAGCACGAAGCTTTTCATGAACTGGCGCGCTGCAATACCCCGATGCAGGAACACACGTTCGCCACCGGCGTCGTTTTGCGCCCCACGGATCATCAGCTTTGCGTTCTCAATGGTGATAGACAAGTCGTCATCGGCAAATCCAGCCACCGCTAGCGTGATGCGATAGGCACGGTCGCTGACCTGTTCGATGTTAAAAGGGGGATAGCCGTCCTTGCCGGTTTTTGCGGCCTGTTCGACCATGCGTTCAAGCTGTTCAAAGCCCAGCAAAAAGGGATGCGTTCCCAAATTCATCTTTGTCATCGACACGTCCTTAAAGAAGCGACACGTTGGAAGGCCCCAAACTGGCGACCTTGGTGAAAATATGGGGCCTGACCGCGCGCCTTGCAAGGGGTGCCTTTTTCTGGCTTTGGCGCTTGCATGTCGCTATGCTGCAGGCGCACGCGCCTAAAAAGAATGGCCCACATCGATGAGCAACGCCAAAGAGATGAAAACCGAAGATGTGCTTCGGGTGGAGCTAGAGGTTTTCCGCGCCGAGCACAGGGATCTTGATGATGCGATCCATGCGCTGGAAGAGCGCGGGCGCGCGGATCAACTGCAGCTTCGGCGTCTCAAGAAGCAAAAGCTTGCTTTGAAAGACAAGATTGCCTTGATCGAAGATAAACTGACGCCGGATATCATTGCCTGATTGCATCAGCGCCCCGGCCCCTTATAAAGCGGGCTTCCAAGACGTGAGGTCACCATGACAGATGTGAAAGTCGGGATCATTATGGGCAGCCAGTCCGATTGGCCCACGATGAAAGAAGCCGCCAATATTCTGGACGAGCTGGGTATCAGCTACGAGACGAAAATCGTTTCAGCTCACCGTACCCCAGATCGGCTTTGGTCCTACGGCAAAACCGCTGCGGATCGTGGACTTCACGTTATCATCGCTGGCGCAGGTGGCGCCGCCCATCTTCCCGGCATGATGGCATCCAAAACCCGCGTGCCCGTGGTGGGCGTGCCCATTCAGACCCGCGCGCTCTCTGGCGTCGACAGTCTTTATTCCATCGTGCAAATGCCGAAAGGCTTCCCGGTTGCCACCATGGCCATCGGAGCAGCGGGAGCGGCCAATGCAGGTTTGATGGCTGCAAGTATTCTTGCCGTGTCAGACGCGGCCTTGGCCCAAAGACTGGACGCTTGGCGCGCTGCTTTGTCCGCCTCAATCTCTGACGAGCCGACCGATGACTGAGCCCCTCGCCCCCGGCGCTACAATCGGTATCCTTGGTGGTGGTCAACTTGGGCGAATGCTGTCGGTCGCTGCGTCTCGGCTTGGTCTAAAGACGCATATCTTTGAACCCGGTGCGAACCCGCCTGCCGGGCAGGTGGCCGACCGTGTAACAACTGCGGGTTACGACGATACCGCTGCGTTGGAAAAATTTGCAGCCGCAGTCGAAGTTATCACTTACGAGTTCGAGAACATCCCAACCGCCGCATTGGACGTTCTGGAACGCCACCGTCCGATCCGCCCCGGCCGCGAATCGTTGCGCGTTAGTCAGGACCGATTGACTGAAAAAG
Organism: Aliiroseovarius sp. M344; assembly: GCF_025140835.1. Lineage (NCBI taxonomy): Bacteria > Pseudomonadati > Pseudomonadota > Alphaproteobacteria > Rhodobacterales > Paracoccaceae > Aliiroseovarius > Aliiroseovarius sp. M344. The sequence continues at coordinate 835,878 of NZ_CP081153.1, read as the reverse complement.
ACTTCCTGTCCGACCTCGGCATCAAAGTTGCGCCATATAAAAACGTCGAAACATTTATGGACTTGCAAGAGGCCATGGATCTCATCGGCACGCCCTCCATCCTGAAGACCCGCCGGTTCGGATATGATGGAAAAGGACAAGCCCGGATCATGTCACCCGATCAGGCAGACCAAGCCTTTTCCGACATGCAGGGTGCGCCCTCGGTCCTGGAAGGGTTCGTCGATTTCACACATGAGGTCAGCGTGATTGCTGCGCGCGGTGTCAATGGTGACATCGCCTGTTTTGACCCCGGCGAGAATGTCCACAAGGACGGCATTCTTGCGACAACAACAGTGCCCGCCCGTCTGACCAGCGCCCAGCGCACTGACGCGGTCTTGCTGGCTGCGAAAATCTTGAACGCTTTTGATTATGTCGGTGTCATGGGCGTCGAACTTTTCGTTACATCACAAGGTCTTATCGTAAACGAAATCGCCCCCCGTGTGCATAACTCAGGTCACTGGACCCAGCAAGGTTGCGCAGTCGATCAGTTTGAGCAGCATATCCGTGCTGTTGCTGGCTGGCCGCTCGGAGACGGGTCGCGGTATGCAGATGTCGTGATGGAAAACCTGATCGGCGACGATATGCTCCGCGTGCCAGAGATTGCAAAAGAAGCCAACGCGTCGTTGCACTTATATGGCAAGGTGGACGTAAAACCCGGGCGAAAGATGGGGCATGTGAACCGCGTTCGATTGAATCAAAATTAGCACACTTGCAGCATTTGGTTTTCAGGCACCTGCAGCCGGAGGCTCTTGTCGTCTAGGTTGTCCATATGGCAATGAAGGTGGAAACTTTAAAAAGGCGGTATCAGTAGTCTCAGGGTTTTGCCGATAACTTAGGCGGCACAGCACTAGATATGACCCAGAAAAGTGTTCCATGCCCTAAGTTTTGTGGTTAATAAAAATCAATCTCGCTTTTAAGGTAGTGGATCTGTGTAATGGCCCAATTTGGCGCTCGAAAAGTCTTAACATGCCTCTCTTTGCTGTTGGTGTCAGAAGCTGCTATCGCTGGCAACTTGTCCGACCAGACAACAGACGCGCCGGTCGAAGTGATTGACGAAGATCGGTCACCCTTTTGGGAAGGGCCTTATGTTGGTGCCACTCTTGGTTACAGTTTTAGTGGCGGCGATCGAATTGGCATTACCCAGACTGGTGGCTCGAGCCTTCTGCTGGGGAAATATGATAGTAGTGGCTGGGCAGGCAGTTTGCGCGCTGGTTATCGTTGGCAACTGAACCGTTGGGTTATCGGCCCAGAGATCGCTGTCGAAGGTGGGAAAATCGAAGATACCTTTTCCTCAAGCGGCTATAGTGGAACCACAAAGCTGAACAACGCGCTGTCTCTTCGCTTGAAAGCTGGCTACGTTTGGCCCGTTCTAAACTCAGTTGTGTACGGAACCGTCGGCCTGTCGCGCGCTGAATTTGACTATAGCGTTGTCGGGTCCGGATCGGCCGGAGCTTTGGCAATCGACGAGACCTACAGCAGCAATGGATACATCTTGGGGTTCGGGATCGAGCAACCGCTGACAGAGCGCTTGTCGGTCACGGGCGAGTATGAATACCAGAACTACGGTAAGAATTCGCTTTCAGACGGGTTGGGCAACAGCACGCTTGCGACACCGTTGTTTCACTCGGTCAAAGTGGGTCTGAATTTACGCTTCTGAACGGCTAACGTCAACGCGACCGCCGACCTTACCCGCAGGGCTTAGTAGGCTTTGCGGCGGAATGGGCGCAGGAACGCGCCCAGTATTAGGGACACCAACAGCCAGCCCCCCACAAAACCGATCCCGGCGCACAGCAGACCGTCTGCGGTGACCGGTATGGCCGGTCGATAATCTTCCCATGTTCGTTTGACGAGATCGGTATCGCGAAAATGCCAGACCTTGGCCAGCCGCGCCAATGGCTCTGTGCCTTTCAACGCAGTATGTGCTGCGTCCAGACGGTCGAAGCGTGCGAAATTGACTTTCATCTGATTGCGCAGGTTGTTCTGGAAGTCGGAGCCGCCCATTTGGTCAAGCGCTTGATCTCGGGTGTATCCTGCCGCCTGTGCGGTCAGGTCAAACCCTGTTGTGACCACTTTCAACTCTGTGCGCGCACCCGCAAGGCGCTGCATATACTGCTGCGAAAACTCGGGGAATTGGCTGAACGCCACTGCCCCTGAAAGCCCGCCAACCATCGCCAATGCTCGGATCATCTGCGTCACCCGCTCGTTTGTTCTTTTCCAGCAGCTTCACAAAGAGACCTGTCGAGGTCAAGGGGAGCCGTATACCCGTGACCTCAACCAAGAACGGCGCGCTGCGGGGCGCGCCGTTTGGTCAAGTTTAGCTGTTGGACCTAGAGCCCGCGCACATGGTGCGGCTTAAAGATATCGACTACCTTTGCGATCGCGGCCTCGGGCGACAGCTCTTCGCTTTCGCCGGTCTTGCGCGAGGTCAATTCGACCACGCCGTTTTTCAACCCGCGCGGTCCGACAGTGATGCGCCACGGCAGACCGATCAGGTCCATCGTCGCGAACTTGCCGCCTGCCCGTTCGTTGCGGTCATCATAAAGCGGTTCCAACCCAGCATTGGTCAGTTGCTCGTAAAGTGACTCGCAAGCCGCGTCCGCCTCGTCATCGCCCTGCTTCAGGTTGACGATCCCACAATGGAAAGGTGTCACGCCTTCGGGCCAGATGATGCCTTTGTCATCATGGCTGGCTTCAATGATCGCGCCCAATAGGCGGCTGACGCCAATTCCGTGCGAACCCATATGAACCGGCACCTGTTTCTGGTCTTTATCAACCACCGTCGCGCCCAGCTTGTCCGAATAGGTCGTACCGAAATAGAAAATCTGGCCAACCTCGATCCCGCGCGCCACGCGGCGGCGTTCTTCGGGCACCTTGTCAAACTCTGCCGCATTATGCGTTTCATCCGTGCGGGCATATCGCGAGGTGAATTCATCCATGACGCCCTGACACTGCGCCACGTTATCAAAGTCGATGTCGCGGTCACCGAACGTCAGGTCCGTGACTTCACTGTCATAAAACACTTCGCTTTCGCCGGTGTCTGCCAGCACAAGGAATTCATGCGTGTAGTCGCCACCGATTGGGCCGGAGTCCGCGCGCATCGGGATCGCTTGCAGCCCCATGCGCTCGTAGGTGCGCAAATAGCTGACCAGATGACGATTATAGGCGTGCAGCGCGTCCTCTTTCGTCAGGTCGAAATTGTAGCCGTCTTTCATATAGAATTCGCGACCGCGCATAACGCCAAACCGCGGGCGAATTTCATCGCGGAATTTCCACTGGATTTGATAGAGCGTCAGCGGCAGGTCTTTATACGAATTGACATGCGCACGGAAAATATCGGTGATCATTTCTTCCGCGGTCGGCGAGAAAAGCATGTCGCGTCCATGACGGTCCTGCATCCGCAACATTTCTTCGCCATAGCCGTCATAACGACCGCTTTCGCGCCATAGGTCCGCCGATTGGATGGTCGGCATTTGCATCGGGATATGACCCGCGCGCATCTGTTCCTCGTGGACGATATTTTCGATCTTGCGCAACACCTTGAAGCCCAGCGGCAGCCAGGAATAGATGCCAGCGGATTGCTGTTTAATCATACCAGCACGCAACATGTAACGGTGCGAAACGATCTGGGCCTCGGATGGGGTTTCTTTCAGCACAGGCAGGAAATAGCGGGACAGGCGCATGTGGACCTCTGTTCAAACGCGAAAACTTCCCAAGCGGTCTATGACATCATGGCAGGCGGAGCAATCATGCAATGAGGCGACGACCCGGTTTCCCGTGGATTGGCGCTTAAAAGCCTGCCAAAGGCTGTAAGATTTCAAGTGGGTTACCAGCAGGCAACGCGGCTTGGCATGCTCAGCTTACGCCCTAGATCGAACCGCCGACACTGATCGTAAGTTTTGTTGTTTGATCCGGTGTGACCTTGCCGTCTTTGTAGACAACGCCAAGCCCTGCCTCACCGGAATAGCTGACGCCCGGCTTTCTTGGTTCGTATTGATGGCCTGTGCAGCCGGCAAGCAATGCACAGATCAGACTGCTTGCAACGATAATGCGCATTTGTTTTCCCTTCGAAACGCCGGAAAAGTTTCAACACTGGCCATCATTCACCCTGACGCCGACATGGACAAGGGCAAAAGTCGCGCCTCCGCAGCTTGTGACCACATATCACCAACCCTTGAAAAGCCGTCAAAGCTGGGCGACATAGGAACCAGCACAATAAGGAACCCCCATGGCCTTACCCGTTCAGACTCAAGCCAAATACTGGTCCATTGCTATCGCGCTGTCAGCGCTGGCCCTTTGGTATCTGGGTGACGTTATCATGCCATTCATCCTGGGCGGCGCGATCGCCTACTTCCTTGACCCAATTGCAGACCGCCTTGAAAATATGGGGCTTTCTCGGGTGGTGTCGACCGTCATCATCTCTGTTTTGGCCATTCTGCTTTTCGTCATCGCGATCTTGCTCGTGGTTCCGACCCTTGTCTCGCAAGCGCTTGCGCTGGCCAATGCAGCACCGGACCTGTTTCGTCAGTTGCAGGGTTTTCTGACCGAAAACTTCCCGTCACTGATGGACGAAAACTCTACACTGCGCCAATCGCTGGAAAGCCTTGGGCAAACCATCCAAAGCAAGGGTGGGGAACTTGTGGGCACGCTTCTGAGCTCGGCTATGGGAGTGCTCAACATTGTCATCCTGCTGGTCGTAACCCCCGTCGTGGCCTTTTACATGCTGCTTGACTGGGACCGGATGGTCGCAAAGATCGATATCCTATTGCCACTTGACCACCGCCCGGCCATCCGCCAGATCGCGTCCGATATCGACCGCACGCTGGCAAGTTTCATCCGTGGGCAAGGTTCAGTTTGCATCGTTCTTGGCACATATTATGCCGTTTCTCTGATGTTGGTCGGCCTGCAATTCGGGCTGGTCGTCGGGTTCATCGCCGGGCTGATCACCTTTATTCCCTATGTCGGCGCTCTTGTCGGGGGCGCATTGGCCATCGGCCTTGGGCTATTCCAGTTCTGGGGCGACTGGTGGAGCCTTGGGGCTGTCGCGGTGATCTTCCTTGTCGGGCAATTCTTCGAAGGAAACATCCTGACACCTAAGCTGGTTGGCAGTTCCGTCGGGCTGCACCCGGTCTGGTTGATGTTCGCGCTGTCAGTTTTCGGCTATTTGTTTGGCTTCGTCGGCATGCTTGTTGCGGTGCCCGTTGCCGCATCGCTGGGTGTGGTTGCGCGGTTCTTTATCGAACGATACCAGGAGGGGCGGCTTTATCAGGGCCTCGCAGGCCGGCCAATCAATGACGAAAGCGACCCCGAGTAATGGCCGAACAATTGACCTTCGACCTGCCTGCGCACGCGGCGCAGGGTCTGGATGATTTTTTGGTCACGTCGTCAAATGCTGCGGCGATGGCCGCCATCGAGGGTTGGCAGAATTGGCCCAACCGCAAACTGGTCCTGGTCGGCGCGCAGAGCACAGGAAAAACCCACCTGACCCATGTTTGGGCAGGTCAGAGCGCCGCCCGGATAATTGATGCGAGCGCTCTTGCTGACCTAGACATCCAGACATTCGCAGGACAGTCAGTTGCTGTTGAAGATGCTGAACAAGTCGCTGGCGACAAAGTGGCAGAAACCGCGTTGTTCCACTTGCACAATCTGGTTCTGGCCGAAGGCGGCGCACTGTTGATCACAGCGAATGCCGCGCCATCGCGTTGGGGCATACACTTGCCCGATCTGAAAAGCCGAATGGAGGGCACCACGATTGCCCACCTGGACGCACCAGATGACCTGCTGCTGTCTGCCGTTCTGGTCAAACTTTTTGATGACCGGCAGATCGCAGTTCCTGCCAACCTCATCGACTATGTTTTGCCGCGCATGGGTCGGTCTCTTGCTGCCGCTGCAAAACTGGTCGCACAATTGGACCACGCGGCTCTTTCGGAAGGCCGTCCGTTAACCCGCGCACTTGCCGCGCGCATACTGAACAAAGATTTCGGAACAGGGACATAACGTCACCTTCCCGTCGCAAAGAAGAGTGATAGAGTGCTGTTATGAACAAGACAAATACACCCCAAATTCCGCTCGCTGATTTCCTTGCTTCGGGCTTTCCTGCCGCGCAAACTCTTCCTACTGAAGAGTACGAAGGGCCCCGGCGGTTCTTTAACCGTGAACTCAGCTGGCTCGGTTTTAACTGGCGCGTACTTGAGGAAGCCGAAAACCCTCGCGTCCCCTTGCTGGAACGTTTGCGGTTCTTGTCGATTTCAGCCGCCAACTTGGACGAGTTTTACACCGTCCGCGTGGCCGGTCTTCGTGAACTGGTGCGCGAGGGGGTTACAACACCTGCTGCCGACGGCCTGAACCCCGCCGAACAGTTGAAACTGATCAACTCTGATGCCCGTGCTCTTATGGCCCATCAACAAGGGGTGTTTGAGAATTTGTCGGTCGAGATGCAGGAAAATGGTATCATCATCTGTCGGCGTGAAGATTTGACAGATGCCGACCACGCCCATTTGGATCACGTGTTTCTTACTCAGGTCTTTCCTGTTCTATCGCCATTGGCCATTGACCCTGCCCATCCGTTCCCATTCATCCCGAACACCGGCCACACGCTGGCCCTTCAGTTGGAGCGCAAATCGGACAAACAGAAACTGCAGGCACTGCTTCCCATTCCGCAGCAGATTGATCGGTTCGTGCCGCTTCCGGCGGAAGAGGGTCAATTCCGATTCCTGCCGCTGGAAGATTTGCTGCTCGAGCATCTTGGATCGCTGTTCCCCGGATATGCAGAAAAAGGTTCCTGTGCCTTCCGTATCTTGCGCGACAGTGACCTGGAAGTTGAAGACGAAGCCGAAGACCTTGTGCGCGAATTCGAAACCGCCCTCAAACGCCGCCGCCGCGGCGAGGTAGTGCGCATGAAGATTACCAAAGGTGCACCGTCAGGTCTGCTGTCGATGATTACGCGCGAGTTGAAAGTCTCGGATGATGAGATAGTCGAGGTCGATGGGATGATTGGCATGGCTGATCTGGACCAGCTTGTCCTGAAAGATTTGCCTGATCTACTTTGGCCCAGCTTCTCGCCCCGCATACCGGAGCGGGTGCAGGATCACGACGGCGACATGTTTTCGGCAATCCGCCAGAAAGACATGTTGCTGCATCATCCCTATGAAACCTTCGATATGGTCGTTCGGTTCCTGCATCAGGCTGCACGCGATCCCAATGTGGTCGCAATCAAGCAAACGCTATACCGCACCTCTCTTGACAGTCCGATTGTCACCGAACTGTGTGAGGCTGCAGAGGACGGGAAATCTGTAACCGCGTTGGTTGAGCTGAAAGCCCGTTTTGATGAAGCTGCGAATATTCGTCAGTCACGTCGACTGGAACGTGCGGGCGCGCATGTGGTGTATGGGTTCATCAACTACAAAACTCACGCAAAAATCTCGACCGTTGTCCGGCGTGAAGGGGACGAATTGGTGACCTATACTCATTATGGCACCGGCAACTACCACCCCATTACGGCGCGCATCTACACCGACCTCAGTTTGTTCACCTGCGACCCGGCCCTTGGCCGGGATGCGACGCGGGTATTTAACTATCTGTCTGGGTATGCGGAGCCTCAGTCCCTTGAGAACCTTTCCATTTCCCCATTGGATCTGAAGTCGACATTGATTGCACGTATCAAGGCGGAAGCGGCATTCGCGAAGGAGGGCAAGCCCGCGGAAATCTGGGCCAAAATGAATTCATTGGTCGAACCGGACGTCATCGACGCCCTTTACGACGCATCGCAAGCCGGTGTGAAGATCAGCCTTGTCGTTCGTGGCATCTGCGGCTTGCGCCCCGGCATCAAAGGCCTGTCCGAGAACATCCGGGTAAAGTCGATCGTTGGTCGCTTCCTTGAGCATTCGCGCATTGTCTGTTTTGGCAACGGCTATGGTCTGCCCTCTAAAAAATCGCGTGTTTACATGTCGTCTGCCGATTGGATGGGCCGCAACCTGAACCGCCGCGTTGAGACCTTGGTCGAAATTCAGAACCCCACTGTCAAAGCCCAGATCGTCAGTCAGGTGATGGCCGCAAATCTGGCTGATGTTGCTCAAAGTTGGGTGATGCAGCCTGATGGAAGCTTTCAGCGTGCCGACCTGACATCCGTTGACCACCCATTCAATTGTCATCGGTTCTTCATGGAAAACCCGTCCCTTTCAGGACGCGGGTCAGCAGGTGCGTCTGACGTACCGGAACTTGCGCATTCACAAGATTGATCGCAGTCGGCCGCCCGGCTAAAATAGCATCACCAGATAGGGGACAATCGATGGACGGACGCGGCGAGACCGGTGAAGATTGGGGTCCCTTTGGACGTCCGCTGTTCAATGACCCATCTGTCCGGGCGCTAAGTCGCGTCGGTGTCGTGGATGTCGGCTCCAACTCGGTTCGTCTGGTGGTTTTTGACGGGGCTGCGCGTAGCCCGGCGTATTTCTTCAACGAAAAAATTCTGTGTGGCTTGGGGACGGGCCTGCTGGAAACAGGACGGCTGCATCCAGAAGGTCGTATCCGCGCCTTGGCGGCAATCAAGCGGTTCCAAGCGCTTGCCGACAGCATGAACATGCCGCCCCTTTCTGCAGTGGCCACAGCGGCTGTACGCGAAGCCAGCGATGGGGAGGACTTTTGCGCAGATGTATTGCGCGAAACCGGGTTGGACATTTATGTCATTGACGGCGAAGAAGAAGCCCGCTTTTCAGCGCAGGGAGTTCTTTTGGGCTGGCCCGAGGCCAATGGTCTTATGTGTGACATTGGCGGCTCTTCCCTTGAGCTTGCCGCGATATCGCAAGGCCAAGTCGGAAAGCGTGTAACCTCGCCGCTTGGGCCGTTGAAGCTGGCGGGCATACCAGGTGGGAAAAAGGGCGTTAAGGCCGAGATTTCACGCGTCGTAAAGCAACTGGCCGAGGAGATGGGCACCGATCATCCGCGACTGTTCTTGGTCGGTGGTTCCTGGCGGGCAATTGCCCGTCTGGATATGGAGCGGCGCGGCTATCCACTGACAGTTCTGCACGAATACCGCATGGCGCCACGATCGCTGGCGACCACGCTAAAATGGATCGACGAGGTTGACTTGGAACAGGTCCGCCAACGCACCGGCACCTCATCAGCGCGGATGGCTCTGGTGCCGATAGCAGCGCAGGTCTTGAAGCGCCTTGTCCGCGAGTTTCGCCCGAAAGAGATCGCCGTCAGTTCATACGGTATTCGTGAGGGATTGCTTTACGAACAAATGCCCAATCGCCTGCGCAAACGTGACCCTTTGATCGAGGCGTGTTACGTCGCTGAACAGAAGGACGCCCGCATGCCGGGCTTTGGCAAGAAGCTGTTCACCTTCCTGCGGCCGCTGTTCAAAGCAGCGAAACCCAACGAGCTTCGCCTTATCAAAGCCGCATGTTTGTTGCATGATGTGAGCTGGCGCGCGCATCCCGATTATCGGCACGAAGTGTGTTTTGACAATGCAACCCGTGCGAACCTAGGGGGCCTGACCCATCAGGAACGCGTTTTCCTCGGCTTGGCCCTGCTGCACCGGTACAAAAACGCGCGAGAAGGATCGCGCTTTGAGCCGCTTTTTGGAATTCTGCCTGAGAAAAGCATTATGCGTGCCGAAGTTCTGGGAAAAGCGATGCGATTTGGGGCCATGCTGACAATGAACGACCCAACCAAACTTGGATCTCTGGCGTGGTTTCCAAAGAAACGTCAGCTTGTTTTGACGTTGAATGATAACGGTTCGGACCTTTTCGGAGAGGTTGCGCAAGGTCGGTTCCAAACCCTCGCCGAAGCGCTTGAGGCGGAAGGCATCGTCAAGCGCCGCTAATGCGTACCAGTTTGAACCTTGCGCGTTACAGGTCAGTTTCACCAAGTGGCGCGTCGTCCGGCGCAAGCGGGATGCGGCGCCTAATAATGATATCGCCGTTAGGTAGCGTTTCGGGCGGATAGTAAGCATTCATATCGCTGAAACGTTCGATCAACTCAGCCCAACCCTCGGCCCATTTGTCTGCCATCGGCTCAACTTCGTTGGCCAGCCCCTCTAACAGCAGTTGAAAGCCTCGGTTCAGAAGCTCAGCGCCTTCTGACAGTTCCGGGTTGTCAGACGGCTGTGTCACATCGCCCTCGGCCAACAACGGAGAGGACAGGCAAGCAACGGCTAATACAGCCACGGCAGCGGTTTTCGCAATCTGTTTCATAGGTCATATGTAGGCGCGACCAACAGCGTTTTGAAGACTATAGGTCAAAGTCGATTGACACCGGGAAGTGGTCGGACGCGGTCAGCAGCGCCTCTCGCAGTTCCGGTGCGCGATAGCATTCCGGGTCGTCGAACGGATGCCAGATACGCCATTGAGGAGACTTAGCGACCAAATCTGGCGAAACCATGATGTAATCCAGCAACGCCTGAAGATATCGTTTCTGCTTTGCGATATAGAACCGTGATGTTGCAGGTCTGGCCCCAGATTTTTGGGTCAGGATCATCCGCGCATGAGGGTCAAACATGCCGATCGCATCTTCCTCGCCCATCACGATCTCCACGCCAGAACGGCCGAAAAGTTTCTCATACACATCCAGACCGGGGCCATCGTTGAAGTCGCCCAGAACGATCAGCGGGTCGCCAGCTTCCAGATGTTCGTTCACCCGGTGACGTATCCAGATACACTGCGCCATCTGCTTTCGGCGGTTCTCAATCGCCACGCGCATCACTTCCGCACGACCACGCGCACCGTGTGGTGCCTTGGATTTTACGTGCACACCAATCAGGCGCAGCTGGGTTCCAGACTCGCGATGGGTCAGTTGCACCTCTAGCGGTGGTTTGGAAAACTCGATGGGCTCGGGTGACGCATCCACGTCAACGTCGAGCTGAAATGTCGTATCAAAGCGCGGCGTGCCGATCCCGTCCACGCTTCCCAGCGGGTCATGGTGGGCGGAAAACACATTGGGATCGTACAACAGTGCGATCTCTTGCTGGGTGTGGTTGGAAAAGCCGATCATGGCCTTGCATGCGCGCAGACCAAACAGTTCGGCAAAGTTTTCAAGCGCCGTGATCGTGTTTCGACGTTTGTTATGGTCGGGCGCTTCGATCACCATAATGGCGTCCGCATCAAGCAGTTTGAAAACGATCCCCACGGCTTTGAGTTGCGCGCGACGGGTGACGTCGTGGCGACCAGACCATTGCTCGTCCACAAGCGGGTTCCCATCATCGTCAAACAGCGAATTGAACCACTCGACATTATAGGTCGCGATCCGCATCAGTCGCGATCCTTACTGATTTCTTCCCAAGCGCGGTTAATCGCAATCAGGCGTTTCTCGGCCAGTTTCACGGCCTCTTCCGGAACGCCACGGGCGATCATCTGATCGGGGTGGCTTTCGCGCACCTCGTTCCGCCAGGCGGCCCTAATCTCTTTCAGAGACATATCCGCCGTTACGCCCAGAACCTGGTACGGGTCCGGATGCGCATCGGGCACCAGTCGCGACCGCAGAGCGACAAATTTTCGCGGGGTAATTCCAAATATATCTGACACATGCTGCAGGAAATCATCTTCGGCGGGATGGTATTCACCATCCGCAATCGCGATGTGAAACAACCCTTCCATCAAATCGCAAAGCGCCGGATCGTCCGGCCCGAACATTGCAGCCACTTTTTGCGCATACAATTCGAAACCGGCAACGTCGGTGCGCGCCAGATTGAACAAACGTGCTGCGTTTTTCTCTTCGCTCTGTGGGATATTGAAAACTTCGCGAAACGCAGACACCTCGTCGCGCGTCACCTGCCCGTCAGCTTTCGCCATCTTCGCCCCAAGCGCAATCACCGCAATCGCGAAGCCAGCAGACCGTTCGGGTGGCGTGCGGAGATGCGAGAAGACATCCGACAGCCCCTCGCCTTTGGCAAGTGCGGACAGCGCGTCAGTTATGCGGGACCAGATCGACATGCCGACTTGTTACACAGTCCGCGCTCCAAAAACGAGCACAAAGCGCATCATCAAACAGATGTTTCTTATCGCAAAAGCATTGGGTTGCAGGGCATTTCCGACACACTTGGCGTCAATTGGTCAACTGAGCCACGACCAAAAATCGACGTGGACCATGCTTAAAGCTTTTCGAATTAAACCTGAGACAGGGAGCATTCGAAACGCTTTAAATAAGCTTCTGCATCAAGAGGAGGTCATGCCACTGGTCAAACTTGCGCCCCGCCTGTTTCACGCGCCCAACGGCACCAAACCCAACTGCTACATGAAACGGCTCACCGTCCGGGTTAGATGCCGATATCCCCGCGATCAAGGAGTGCACGCCCTGCGCTCGTGCCGCGTCTTCCAATTCAGTCATTAACGCACGGCCAATGCCGTTCCCACGCGCATCTGCATCCAGCATGATCGAATGCTCTTTGGTAAGCGCGTAGCCAGCACCTGAGCGAAAAGGGAAAAGGGCAGCAAAGCCAATAACCCGACCGGCAATCTCTGCGACCAGAAACGTATCAAACTGTTCAATTGCCTCGGCCACCTCTGTTGGTGACTTCTCGACGCTGTTGAAGGTGATCAACGTCTCGCGGATTGCGATGTTCCAGAGGCGCTGAATGGCCGGCGCGTCCACATTGGTCGCTGGGCGGATCATGACAGTTCAACCAAACCTTTGGGCGTATCAAGCCAAGCAATCAGCTGTGCTGTGCCCGCATGCACCGAGATACGATCATCAGCAACCAAAGGGGCTAGTGCTACGGAAAGAGCTTCGGCCTCCGGGTGGGTGATTTCTATTGCGGCAAGGCGAAGCCCCAGATCGGGCAGGTTGGGCGCGGGTTGCTTGCCTTTCCAACTCAGAAGCCCAGGTGCGCAGCCAGAGAAGGGAAGCCGACCATCCTGCGGGATCGCCATGTCCCACGCATAGACGCCGCGTTCAAGCGCAACCCGGTCGCCCATCCCGTCTGGCGCGCGATGTAATGCGTCGATCAGATCCGGCACCCGCAAAACCCAATTTGTCAGCCGCGCAGGCCCGGTGAAATAGTCCAGATCATACCAACGGGCGTGATCAGGATTTGGTGCATCCGGGTTAACTGCGATGACTTCCAGATAGATCTCTGGCCCCAACGATAAAAGCGCGTTGTGGGTGCCCATAAGCGGATGGTCTCCTCCCTCCGTCATGGGCACCCCAAGCAGGTCCTCGATAAACGCGACGCCTTCTGACAGGGTCGCGGAGGACACCACAAGATGATCTATTATTCCCAGAGCCAAAACCGTCTCCTTCTGGTCTGGGATGAAGCTGGCGGGAAAACCCGCCAGCCGCAAGTGTCTTGTCGATCAGCCGCGGTCCGAACGCACCAGTTTCAGAATGTCCTGCGCAGCTTTCGGAATGTTCGTGCCCGGGCCAAAGATAGCTTTCACGCCATTTTTATAAAGGAAATCATAGTCCTGCTGCGGAATAACTCCACCACAGATCACGATGATGTCTTCTGCACCCTGTTCTTTCAGCGCGTTCACCAGTTGTGGCGCCAAGGTCTTGTGACCAGCGGCTTGGCTGCTGATGCCGACGATATGCACGTCGTTATCAATGGCGTCCTGCGCAGCCTCTTCCGGGGTCTGGAACAGCGGTCCAACATCGACATCAAAGCCGATATCTGCAAAGGCCGTCGCGATCACTTTAGCGCCCCGATCATGACCATCCTGGCCCATCTTGACGACCAACATGCGCGGACGACGGCCTTCGGCATCTGCAAATTCTTCAACCGACTTCTGAATGGCGGCAAAGCCTTCATCGCCTTCGTATGCCGCGCCATAGACGCCAGCCAGCGTTTTAACTTCGGCGCGGTGGCGACCGAATTCTTCTTCCATAGCCATAGATATCTCTCCGACTGTTGCGCGTGACCGCGCGGCTTCGACGGCCGCTTCAAGCAGGTTGCCGCCTTCTTTGGCGCGGCGGGTCAGTTCAGCCAGCGCGGCGTCGCATGCGGCGCTGTCGCGTGTCGCGCGAATTTTTTCAAGACGGGCAATCTGGCTTTCGCGCACGGCAACATTGTCCACGTCCAGAATGTCGATCGGGTCTTCTTTTTCCAACCTGTGTTTGTTCACACCGACGATGGTCTCTTCACCTCGGTCGATCATCGCTTGGCGCTTGGCCGCGGATTCTTCGATCCGCAGCTTGGGCATACCGCTGGCAACCGCTTTGGTCATGCCGCCCATCTCTTCGACCTCTTCCATCAAGGCCCAGGCTTTGTTGATCAGTTCGTCAGTCAGCGCTTCGACATAATAAGACCCAGCCAGCGGATCGACCACGTTGGTCACGCCGGTTTCTTCTTGCAAGATGATCTGCGTATTGCGCGCGATCCGGGCCGAGAAGTCTGTGGGCAACGCGATGGCTTCGTCCAGCGCATTGGTGTGCAGCGACTGGGTGCCGCCAAGGGCAGCCGACATCGCCTCATAGGCTGTGCGGATCACGTTGTTATAGGGGTCTTGTTCTTGCAAGCTCACGCCCGATGTCTGGCAGTGGGTGCGCAGCATTTTCGAGCGTTCGGACTTTGCGTTGAAATCGGTCATCACGCGATGCCATAAGGTGCGGGCCGCGCGCAGTTTGGCGGCTTCCATGAAGAAGTTCATGCCGATGGCAAAGAAGAACGACAGGCGGCCAGCAAACTTGTCTACGTCCATACCTGCCTCAATCGCCGCACGCACATATTCGCGCCCGTCGGCCAGCGTATAGGCCAGCTCCTGCACAAGGTTCGCGCCCGCTTCCTGCATGTGGTAGCCCGAGATCGAGATCGAGTTGAATTTCGGCATCTCGTTTGACGTATATTCAATGATGTCCGAAATAATCCGCATCGACGGTTCAGGCGGATAGATATACGTGTTGCGCACCATGAATTCTTTCAGAATGTCATTCTGAATGGTGCCCGACAGCAGCGCCTTGTCGTGACCCTGCTCTTCACCAGCAACGATGAAATTTGCGAGGATCGGTATGACCGCGCCGTTCATGGTCATCGACACCGACACTTTATCAAGCGGGATTCCGTCGAACAGGATCTTCATATCCTCGATCGAGTCGATTGCGACACCGGCTTTGCCCACATCGCCGACAACGCGTGGGTGGTCGCTGTCGTAACCACGGTGTGTGGCCAGATCGAACGCAACCGACACGCCCTGCTGACCTGCAGCGAGGTTGCGGCGATAGAAGGCATTCGATTCCTCGGCGGTCGAAAAGCCTGCATATTGGCGGATCGTCCACGGACGGCCGGCATACATTGTCGCCTTAACGCCTCGGGTGAATGGTCCAAAACCGGGCAGCGTGCCCATGTGGTCCAAATCTTGCGTGTCGTCCGCTGTATAAAGCGGCTTCACGTCGATCCCTTCCAACGTATTCCACGTCAGATCATCAAGCGCGCGACCGCGAAGTTCCTTCTCGGCCAGTTCTTTCCACTTGGCTGTATCGCTCATCACGTCATCCTTTTCGTCATTTTTATCCTGCAGCCATGCAGGCAATTGCGGTGCCACCGATCAGACTGGATCTCCGGCGGCGAAATAGAGTTTGCGGTCAACTGGATCGAGGATGATCACCCCGCCCAGCGCATCGGAAATGGCGAGTGTTGCTCCGGGTCGTGTCAGGGCGACCTTAAATCCAATGCTGATTTCTTTTGTCAGGCAACCCTCGACCAATGCCGCGGCTGCCAAAGCCTGTTTTCCGAATGCGCCATCGCCGGACATCAACAGGATGTCGGTTAGGTCATGCGGCGAAAGCCCGGCGCGACGAAAAACAGCAGTTCCTTCGCGGCGATAGGCAGCTTGAGCCGTTTCCGGGTCATCATGGCTGACCACACCCTGCTTCACATCATTCTCGGTCGCGCGGAACACGGCGGCGGTGCAGCGCTGTTTGCTTTCAAAGAACAACGTTTCACCTAGAAAAAACCTCTGCTCCAGTTCTGCACGCAGATCATCGGCATTGTTGCGATCACACCCGGCAAGCCCAAGGCTAACCAGAGACAGCGAGGCCAATAGCCCGGCATCCCGCAACGAAAAGGCACGCGCTTGCCAGATCATTGCAGTGCCTCCTGCATAAAGAAGGTCGCCCCTGTGGGTAAGGTCGGCACGAAAGCTTCAAGTTTGGCACGCAGGTCTGCAACCGCATCCGGGCTGGTCGCATAAAACCCGACTTTGTTGTCACCCAGCGCACCTGTGGGTGGGGCGGCGTGCAATTCGCCCAATCGAACCCAGTTCGCGCCGACGGTGCCGTGCAGCCACCGATCGTAAATCATCACCAAGTCGACATCGCGCGCAGCCGCAAGCGGTGCGCCCCAACCTTGCGAAGGCATCGACCGCCGTGTTTCAAGTGCTTCTTTTGAGGCCAGCCCAAAAAGGTCGAGCACATAGTTCGGGTTGCGCCAGACAACCAGACCCAAGTCGTTCACGCCGACGGGCGCTTTGACATACTCATGTGCAAATCGGGCCATTTGGTTTTGCTGCAAAGAAATGCCGCGCGGTGAGAAAACCGACGAATAGACGATATTGGCGTAATACTGCACCGAACAGACCGCCATCGCGGCGACCACGGCCAGAACTGTCGTGTTTCGGAAAGCCCCCTCGCCACGTTCGGCGGCCACGATCAGCATCGCGGCCAGAAAAACGAGGATGTAAATCTCATACCGATCCATCCAGCCAAACTGCCCAAAGGCCAGGTGGCCAAGACCCGCGAAACTGGCGACTGCAAGCATCAATACAAGCCGACGGTCCCCCATCATCCGGCTTCGCAGCAGGTTAACCAACGCCAGGAAAAGCATTAGGCCGAAGCCCATTGCCGCCAGCCCGCGCATCTTCGCAGCTATTTTTGCTATAAAATATTCAAATCGCCCCATATCCGGCGCTGCGCCAACACCCAGTTTCGCGTTGACCGAGTTGGGCAGTGGGTCCAACCCAAGCGTCGTCAGGAAATACATGAAGCCGACCACCGGCAGAATAGACAACACACCCAACAGAACCCCAAGACGCGCGCGTCCGTCGAAGATCAAAAACAGTGCGGCGGCGACGGAAATCGCCATGGCTTCGAAGCGGATCATCGGCCCAAGGATCATCCCGGCGATCAACAAGACCGACACCCGATCTTTGTTACCCAACAGCTGAATGCCGCGGACCACGGCCAGCGTCGCAAGGATATGCAACGTATGCTCCATCCCCGAAAACGCCAGTTGCGGCAGGTTCAAAGCGATCAATCCGAACACGGCCAAGACAAAGCCCATGCCAGTGCGGCCAAGCGCGTCCACCACGATGCGCGCCCACAACAACGTTGCAGTCACAAGTGCCAGAATGTTAATCAGGAGCGGGATGTACCGCTGGATTTGTTGGCCGGAAAACGGTGCCAGCAGATATGGGTAGAGCGGTGACGACGCGGCCGAGGCATATTCACCGGCATTCACGCCATATCCGCCAGCGGCAATACCGTCTGCCATTGCTAGATGAATATAAACGTCATCCAATGGGTATTCGAACCGCCCGGCGATCGAATAAGCCCCAACTTGAATCGCAGTGAATGCGACCAGCACCGCGATCACGGCGATCAGGGGAACGGTAAAGCTCCGGTCCGTTGTCGTACTGGTCGCAAGTGCCATCTTTATTCGAACTCCATGATCACTTCGTCAACAGCCAGACTGTCACCAGCCCCGGCATTGATCTTGGTCACCACGCCCTTCTTTTCGGCGCGTAGGATGTTCTCCATCTTCATGGCTTCGATGGTGCACAGGGCCTGCCCTTCCTGCACTTCATCACCGGCCTCTACGTTGATCTTCACCATCAAACCCGGCATCGGGCACAGAAGCATTTTTGATGTATCCGGCGGCAGTTTCTCGGGCATCAAGCGGGCAAGTTCAGCTTGACGTGGGGTGCGGACATGAACCTTCAGGTCGGCACCGCGCGACCGCATGCGGAACCCGGCGGGAATCTTGTCGACTTTCAGTACCAGCGGCTCACCGCCGACGCTCAGACGTGCCAAACTGTTGCCCGGCGTCCAATCCGACGTCACGCGCAGCTTCGAGCCGTCTTCGAACTTGACCGTCGACCCCTTCTTGTCAGCTTTGATTTTCATTGCAAATTCTATCCCTTGCAATGTAACAACCCAGTGCTTTCCGACCTTGCGTTCGTGATTGTCCATGCGGCCAGAAATGCGCGCACGCCGGATCTCGGCGACCCGATACATGGCGGCGGCCGCGGCTGCGATACACTTCAGGTTTTCCTGCGCAAGCTCTACGCCTTCAAACCCATCGGGGTATTGTTCCTCGATAAACGCCGTGGTCATGTCGCCCTTGATGAAGATCGGATGATCCATCACAGCTGACAGGAAGGGAAGGTTGTGGCCAATGCCCTCAACCTCGAAGCTGTCCAGCGCAACACGCATCGCTTCGATGGCTTCATCCCGCGTCGGAGCCCACGTGCACAGCTTGGCGATCATCGGGTCATAATACATCGAGATCTCGCCGCCTTCGAAAACGCCTGTGTCATTGCGCACGGCGATGGTGTTGCCCTTGGGCGCATCCCCTTGCCATTTGTCGTTCTCAAGCAGCGGTCCTGCGGCCAGTTCCGCTGGTGGACGATAGGCTGTCAGGCGACCGATCGACGGCAGGAAGCCGCGATACGGATCTTCCGCATAAAGACGGTTTTCGATGGCCCAGCCGGTCAGTGTCACATCTTTCTGGCTGATCGACAGCTTCTCACCAGCCGCGACACGGATCATCTGTTCGACCAAATCGACGCCGGTGATCAGCTCGGTTACGGGGTGTTCCACCTGAAGGCGTGTATTCATTTCAAGGAAATAGAAGTTCTTGTCGCCATCGACGATGAACTCGACCGTACCGGCGCTGGCATAATCCACGGCTTGCGCAAGCGCGACCGCCTGTTCGCCCATCGCTTTACGTGTGGCTTCGTCCAGGAAGGGGCTTGGGGCTTCTTCTACGACTTTCTGCTGCCGACGCTGGATCGAGCATTCGCGCTCGCCCAGATAGACACCGTTGCCGTGGCTGTCGCAGAGAACTTGAATCTCGATGTGACGTGGTTGCGTGATAAACTTCTCAATGAAGATCCGGTCATCGCCGAAAGAAGAGGCTGCCTCGTTCTTGGACGACTGAAACCCTTCGCGGGCTTCATTGTCATTCCACGCAATCCGCATCCCTTTGCCACCGCCGCCAGCCGACGCCTTGATCATCACCGGGTACCCAATCTGGTTTGAGATTTTGACGGCCTCTTCTGCGTCCTCAATCAGACCCATATAGCCGGGCACAGTTGAGACATCGGCGTCCTGAGCGATCTTCTTCGATGTGATTTTGTCGCCCATTGCTTCGATTGCGCCCACGGGCGGTCCAATGAACGCGACACCGGCGGCAGACAAAGCCTCGGCGAATTTCGAGTTCTCGGACAGAAAACCATATCCCGGATGCACCGCCTCGGCGCCCGTCTCCTTGATCGCCTTCATCACTTTGTCGATGACAATATAGGACTGGTTGGCGGGGGGCGGCCCAATATGAACCGCTTCATCAGCCATTTTCACATGAAGGGCGTTTTTGTCCGCGTCCGAGTAAATGGCCACTGTCTGGATGCCCATCTTGCGGGCGGTTTTGATCACGCGGCAGGCGATTTCGCCCCGGTTTGCAATCAGGATCTTCTTGAACATGTCCTGTCCCTTCCGTTTATGTGTGCGCGCGGTGGGCAGAACCACCGTGCAGTTTTTTGTGCAAATTGGCATAGAAAAGCCCGCCGGGCGCAAACCCGGCAGGCTGAAACGAAGTCACGGTGCCGCGCGAAGCGGCAATTTTATCAGTTACAAATGCGCATGCCGACATCATCGCACAGCGCACCAGCGCCCGCGCCGATGACAGCACCGGTAAGAAGGTTGCCGCTGGCCGCTTTCGCGACCACCGCACCCGTTGCCGCGCCGACACCGGCGCGTTGTAAGTCGTTCCACTGGCATCCTGCCAGCATGACAAGGGCTGCGGCCCCCACGAAGAATTTGCTGATCTGCATCGTTGACTGCCTCTGGTTGTATTATTATTGGCGACCAGTTTGCCGTGATTTACAGAATTTCCAAAGTAAAATTTTCCGCTATTCGCAGCAAAAGTCGTGCATATGGCGAAAAAGAGGCCCGGTTCAGCTGCAAAAGCAGTGAACCGGGCTGAAGAAGGGGAAGGGTAATGGTTTCGACAAACCATAGCAGAAAGCGGGGATATGCTTACTGCTTGAATACGAGATTGGCACGGTTTACCCGCGTCGCAAGAACGCCAATCAACCATGCTCAGGTTTTGGGCTGGAATCTGCCGGTTCAATATACTGACGGGCGGGTTCATGCCGACTATACCTCGAAAACGTCAGGAAATGCTGCGGTCGCACGGTCCACGTCGATCACAAGCAGGGATTCATAGCTTTCAGGGTCAAAAGGATCATCGACAGCAATGACTTCGCGGCCAAACAGCCAAGACAAGCGGCCAGCATCCAGATTTCCGCGCTCGAAGGGCTGATCGCCAAAATGATCCCAAAGCGCGCCCATAAAGCCCGCATCTGCCCGGCGATCTGCGGGTCGGCGATCTGCAAAGCGTTCGCGCGCGATCAATGGCGTCGCGCCAGACTTGTTGGGGCGGCGAATGGTGAACTGGAAATCAGTCCCCGGCAGGCGTCCCGGAAAACCCCTGTGTTTGGTCATGTATGGCAAGGCCATCAGAACCCCTCCCAGATGCACATGCCGTCCTCGGGACGGTAGGCTTCAAAAAATTGAGTGGCATCGGGATCTGCAACCCCAAACTCCACAGCGCGGTCGGACAGAACAATGATGATCTGGGCAGGCATGTCTGCACCGATATCCATCATATGTGGCAAGGCATAGTCTTGGCACAGCACCGCCATATCCTCTTCCGCCTGCATAAACTCCACATCGCCTTTCTCGCGCGCAATGCGGGGCGCCAGAAAGCGAAAGCGGATCGCTGTGCCCGCGGCCCCCTCTTCACCTTCGATCACGTCCAGAAAAGTAACTTCTTGCCCCGATGGGACCTGGATAAGCGTGCCGGCTTCAAGAACAGGGCTGGATGCCAGCCCGGATACAGGCGCGGACAGCACCAGAGCGACGGCACAGGCCATCACCTTGGTCAGGCCGATAAGGCCCCGATGTCTGTCCGCGTCCCCCATGATCACAGCGGAATATTGTCGTGTTTTTTCCACGGATTTTGCAGCTTCTTATTGCGCAGTGACGCAAACGCCCGACAAATCCGCATACGCGACGACCGGGGTTGTATCACCTCGTCAATGAAGCCACGTTCGGCTGCCACAAATGGATTGGCAAACCGTTTTTCGTAGTCCTGCGTCCGTTGTGCGATCTTTTCAGCATCAGCCAATTCCGAGCGGTACAAGATCTCGGTCGCGCCCTTAGCACCCATTACAGCGATTTCGGCTGTCGGCCACGCATAGTTGAAATCCCCGCGCAGGTGCTTGGACGCCATAACGTCATAAGCGCCGCCATAGGCCTTGCGAGTGATCAGTGTGACCTTCGGCACCGTCGCCTCGCCATAAGCAAACAGAAGCTTCGCGCCATGCTTAATAACACCGCCATATTCCTGACCGGTGCCCGGCAAGAAGCCCGGCACATCAACCAGTGTCAGGATCGGAACCTCAAACGCATCGCAGAAGCGCACAAACCGCGCAGCTTTGCGCGAGCTGTCGATATCCAGACACCCCGCCAAAACCATCGGTTGGTTCGCAACCACACCCACGGTCTGCCCCTCCAGGCGCACAAAGCCAGTGATGATGTTCTTGGCATAATCTTCCTGAATTTCGTAGAAGTCGCCTTCATCCGCGAGCTTGGTGATAAGCTCTTTCATATCGTAGGGCGCGTTGGCATTTTCCGGCACCAGCGTATCAAGGCTTTCGTCAATCCGTGCGGGATCATCAAAGAATGGGCGCGTTGGCGCCTTGTCACGGTTGTTCAAGGGCAGGAAATCAACAAGGCGACGAACTTCTGTCAAAGCCTCGACATCATTTTCAAATGCGCCATCCGCGACTGACGACTTCTTAGTGTGAGTCGACGCGCCGCCAAGCTCTTCTGCGGTCACAACCTCATTCGTCACAGTCTTCACAACGTCGGGCCCAGTCACAAACATGTATGAGCTGTCTTTCACCATGAAGATGAAGTCCGTCATCGCGGGCGAGTAGACCGCGCCGCCGGCACATGGCCCCATGATCAACGAGATCTGCGGCACAACGCCCGATGCCATGATGTTACGCTGGAACACTTCTGCATACCCTGCAAGTGATGCGACACCTTCCTGGATACGCGCGCCCCCAGAATCGTTGATGCCAATGACAGGCGCGCCGTTTTGCATCGCCATATCCATGATTTTGCAAATTTTTTCGGCGTGGGTTTCCGACAACGACCCACCAAAGACGGTGAAGTCCTGACTGAAGACATATACCAAACGACCGTTGATCGTACCCCAGCCGGTGATGACGCCATCCCCAGCGGGCTTATCAGCCGCCATACCGAACTCGGTGCAGCGATGCGCTTTGAACATGTCGAATTCTTCAAATGAGCCTTCATCCAGAAGCAGTTCGACCCGCTCACGCGCGGTCAGCTTGCCCTTTTTGTGTTGGCTGTCGATCCGACGTTGGCCGCCCCCAAGGCGGGCTGTTTCGCGGCGATCTTCAAGTTCCTGAAGGATATCTTTCATCTGGCGGCACTCCTTGATTTCAAGGCAAACTAACGCCTAACCATCAATCCGGAAAGAGAAATTGGGCGAATTTGCAAACTTATTGCAAGGTGAATATTGCAAATTGAATATTTGCATATTCTAAGTTCGCAGGATGGACAGACTGACCTTGCGCGCCTAGCCATGACGAATGCCATCGCCGCCCACTTCCCGGTTTCTGGACCCCAGCACGCCACCGCATGTCTTTACGCTGACATTCGTCGCGGCAGCGGCAACTTTGTCGATGAATGTATTCCTACCGTCGTTGCCAGGCATGGCCAGATACTTCGAGGTCGACTACCGCATCGTCCAACTGTCAGTGGCACTGTATCTTTGCATGAATGCGGTGATGCAAGTTGTCGTTGGGCCGCTGTCGGATCGTTTCGGACGCCGACCTGTGATCTTGGCAGGTTTCGTTTTCTTTATCTTCGCTACATTGGGCTGCATCTATGCACCTAACATCCAGGTTTTTCTGGGTTTTCGCATGTTGCAGGCCGCGGTCGTGGTGGGGGTTGTCCTGTCTCGCGCCGCTATTCGCGACATGGTGCCCGGCGATCAAGCGGCGTCGTTGATCGGGTACGTGACCATGGGTATGTCGATCATTCCAATGATTGCCCCGTCGATCGGCGGCGTTTTAGACCAGGCTTTGGGTTGGAAAGCCAATTTCTGGCTACAAGCGGGCGCAGGTATCGCAGCCTTAATGCTGACGTGGCGCGATCTGGGTGAAACGATCACCCCGCGTGCTGGTGGGTTTGGAGCCCAGTTCCGCGCTTATCCATCGCTGCTATCGTCGCCGCGGTTCTGGGGATATTGTGCATCAGCTGCCCTGACATCTGGTGCGTTCTTTGCCTATTTGGGCGGCGCGCCATTTGTCGGCAGCGAGATCTACAGCATGAGCCCGGCCCGCCTTGGCTTCTTCTTTGGTGCGCCTGCCGCGGGATATCTCGTGGGGAACTATTTCTCTGGCCGCTATTCGATCCGCGTTGGAATGACCAATATGGTGTTCTATGGGGCGCTCATCACGGCGGCGGGGCTGACCATCTCACTTGCACTTTTTCTGCTTGGGCAGGGATCCGAATATATCTTTTTCGGTTTCATGACATGGGTGGGCGTAGGGAATGGTATGACCCTGCCAAACGCCACGGCTGGAATGATGAGCGTTCGGCCTGAACTTGCAGGCAGCGCGTCAGGTCTTGGTGGCGCGTTAAACATCGGCGGTGGCGCAGCCTTATCTGCGATTGCCGGTTGGCTGTTGGCGCCCGGCTCTACGGCGATGCCGCTTTTGCTGTTGATGTTGACATCATCCGTGCTGGCGGTGGTTGCGATCTTGCTGGTGATCCGGCGTGAAAAACGGCTAAGTCTTTGACGGGGGGCATTTGCAAATGGTATGAATTGACAATAGCAAATTCTGCAAATCAGTCACAGGAATGCCCTGTCCATGGCCACGCAAAAGCTCTACGCCGGTGTGAAACTTCGAGAAATCCGAACGCGCCTTGGGCTTACTCAGAAAAGTTTTGCCGAAAAACTCGGTGTGAGTCTGCCTTATCTGAACCAGATGGAGAACAATAACCGTCCGGTGTCGACGGGTGTCGTGCTGGCTCTGGCACAAGAATTCGGGTTTGACGTGGCCGAGCTTTCGACTGGCGACGCAGAACGTCTGGTCAGTGACATGCGCGAAGCTTTTGCCGACCCGGTTTTTTCGGACGTTCCGCCCTTGGCGGACCTGCGCCTTGCGGCGTCCAACGCACCAGCCTTGGCGCACGCGTTGCTGGAATTGCACCGCGCCTACCGGTTGGGTCATGAACGTTTGGCATCACTGGATGAAAACCTCGGGACAGACGACAGACGATCAAAGGCCAGCCCTTGGGACGAGGTGCGCGACTTTTTTCACTATTGCGACAATTACCTTGATGCCGTGGATCGCGCCGCTGAGCATTTTTCCAACACCGGGAAAAGCCGCGGCCTTGCCCCAGCTGACATGGCCGAAGCTGTTCTGAAAGACCGCGGGATTGCCGTTGAAAGGGTTGATCAGGAATCGATGCGAACTTACGACCCCGACAAATGCATCCTCAGCCTTTCGACCCGCCCGCCCCGCGCCACGCAGGAATTTCAACTTCTGATGCAGGTGGCTTTACTGACGCAAGATGCGCTTCTTGAGGCAACGCTCGATTTTGCCCGATTCCAGACCGATGAAGCCCGCGCAATCGCGAAACTTGGGCTCGCGAACTATTTTGCTGGCGCGGCCCTTTTGCCCTATGGGCAGTTTCTTGCCGCTGCTCACGAGACCCGCCACGACCTTGAAAGACTGGCGGATCGTTTTGGCGCATCCATCGAACAGATCGCCCACCGCTTGTCGACGTTGCAGCGACCCGGGGCCAAAGGTATCCCGTTCTTTTTCGTGCGGGTGGATCAAGCTGGCACAATCACGAAACGCCACTCAGCAACTCGGCTGCAATTCGCACGTTTCGGCGGTGCATGTCCGTTGTGGAATGTTCACCAAGCCTTTGAAACACCTGGACGTTTCCTACGACAGCTTGCCCAAACACCAGACGGCGTGCGCTATTTCTGCTTGTCGCGAAACGTCACAAAATCGGGCGGCAGTTTTGACGCACCAGTTCGGCGCTATGCGATCGGGTTGGGGTGCGAAGTGAAACATGCGGGTGCTCTGGTCTATGCGGACGATCTGGATGTCTCGAACGACGCGGCCTTCGAACCCATTGGCGTGTCCTGTCGCATCTGCGAACGTCAGTTCTGCCATCAACGCTCCGTTCCTCCCCTTGAACGTCAGTTGCAAGTCGACCCATATTCACGTGGCACGCTTCCTTACGAGATCAAAAGATGAAAAAGTTACTGTTTTCGCTAGTGCTGGCGCTGATCGCAACAGCCACCATGCCTACCGGTCCGGTGCAAGCCCAATCGCCACAGACACTGTTGGAGCGGAAAGTCTTCTACCAGTTTCTGCCAGCTTGGGCCAATCCAAAGAACGTGGATGCTCGGCTTGAAGAAAAACGTTTCCACGGACTGGTTTTGTGGGTCGGCAAACCCAAGCCGGGCAAGCCGACTATCCTATATCTGCCCGGTTCCGGTGGAAACCTTGCCACACGGCGCGGTAAACTTCCGTGGTTTCTTGATAGAGGGTACGGCGTCGTCGCGATGGCTTATCCCGGAATGAATGGCAGCAAGGGGCAACCGAGTCGCCAGCTTATCCAGCTTAGGGCCAATCAACTCTACGAACAGTTGCCGAAAATCGTTGGCAACAGCCCAACAATCATTTGGGGCGAAAGCCTTGGGACTGGCGTTGGGCTTGAAATTGCAACACATGGTGTTGCGCGAAGGCGGCCACCGCTGGGTATTGTCTTACAAGCACCGTATACTTCGCTGGTAGACCTTGTCGCTCACAAGAAACCGGCAATGCTGCCATTGTTTCATTCGCGCTCCGACCTGTGGCCATCAAAGCAGACGGTAAAAAACACGAAAGTTCCGTTGTTTATCCTGCATGGTGGCGCTGACAAAACGATCCCTGTTTCGATGGGGCGTACACTTTTCAAGCTATCGCCCAGTCCCAACAAAGTTTTTGTGACCCACCCAAATGCGGGCCACACGTCGATTTGGCGCCGGGACGTGTTGCTCAAGATGTTGGATTGGATAGAAGCGCTCTATTGAAACTAAAAACGCCCCGAGACATCGCCAGGGCGTTTTTTGATTATTCCCTTAGGCTGCCGTCAGCATCCGATAGATTTCGTCTTTCAGGACAGCGCGCTTCTTGCGCATTTCTTCTTCATTGAACTGATCGGTCGGCTCGACATTGGTTTCGGCGCGGTGCACGGCGCGGTTCAACTCGTGGTACTCATCAGCCAGTTTGGCAAAATGAGCGTCAGCCTGCTTCAACACGGTCATTTTTTCAGCCAGTTCCGGAAACTCTTCATGCAGTTCGTGCGGCGTGTGGGACATTCGCGATCTCTCCTATTGTCATTGTTCAGAACAAGACTGCGCGTGTTCTGTCGCCGCCGCTTTGACCCGGATCAAACAACCCGGCGTCACCGCTGAGAATTTTTCCAGTTGGGATGTATCCACGGTTCCTCGTTTGACGATGGCAATCGCCGCCCCAGAATATGATCCGACGCCTTTTCGCCCACCATGATTGACGGCGCATTCAAATTGCCGTTGGTAATTTGCGGAAAGACAGAGCTGTCAGCCACCCGCAAGCCATCCACGCCAATGACCCTCAGTTCTGGGTCGACAACCGCATTAGGGTCGTCTGCACGGCCGATACGGCAGGTGCCGCAAGGATGATAGGCGCTTTCCGCATGTTCGCGAATAAAGCTGTCGATCTCATCATCGGTTTGCAGCGCATTGCCCGGCTGAATCTCGTGCTTCACATGATCTTTGAACGCGTCTTGCGCAAAGATTTCGCGGGTCAGGCGGATACATGTGCGAAAGTCCTGCCAATCCTGATCGGTGGACATGTAGTTGAAGAAGATGCGCGGCGCTTCGTTGGGATCCGCGCTTTTCAAGGTAATCTCACCGCGCGAGGGCGACCGCATGGGGCCAGTGTGGGCTTGGAAACCATGCCCCTCTGCGGCTGCTTTTCCGTCATATCGCACCGCCATCGGCAGAAAGTGATATTGGATATCGGGGTACTCGATACCCGCCCGCGACCGGATGAAAGCGGCACTTTCAAACTGGTTGGACGCGCCCAACCCGGTTTTGGTGAACAGCCAGCGCGCGCCAAGAATGCCCTTCCAAAACAAGTTCCAATACCGATACAAGGTAATCGGCTTTTTGGCCGCGTATTGCATATAGACTTCAAGATGATCCTGAAGATTCTGCCCGACACCGGGACGGTCGGCGACGACCTCTATGCCGTGCTCGGCCAGATGCGCGGCGGGGCCAATACCCGACAGCATCAAAAGCTTGGGTGAGTTGATCGAGCTTGCCGCGATGATCACCTCAGCCTCGGCGCGGATCACCTCGATTTTGCCACCACGTTCGACTTCAACACCCACGGCGCGACCATCTTCGATCACCACCTTACGGACAAAAGCCCGGATCAGTTCGCAATTGTCATGCTTCAGCGCAGGGCGCAGATAAGCATTGGCTGCCGACCAGCGCCGCCCGCGCCAAACGGTTTGTTCCATTGGGCCGAAACCCTCTTGCTGCTGACCATTATAGTCGCCAGTCACCGGATAACCGGCCTGTTTTCCTGCCTCAACAAAGGCGTGATAAAGAAGGTTGGCCCGCGGGCCTCGGGTGACGTGCAGGGGGCCATCTGAGCCGCGCCAATCTGCGTCGCCACCATGGCCGCCATCGTGCCAGCTCTCCATTCGCTTATAATACGGCAGCACGTCAGCATAGGCCCAGCCGACCGCCCCCATTTCGGCCCAGCTATCAAAATCGCGCGCGTGTCCACGCACGTAAACCATACCGTTGATTGAGCTGGAGCCACCGATCACCTTGCCACGCGGCGTGACAAGGATGCGCCCATCCAGATGGGGCTCCGGCTCGGTTTTGAACCCCCAGTCATAAAGCTTCATATTCATGGGGTAGCTCAGCGCCGCTGGCATCTGGATGAAGGGGCCTGCATCGGTGCCACCATGTTCGATGACCAGCACACGTTTTCCAGCTTCGGCCAGCCGATATGCCATGGCGCACCCGGCGCTGCCCGCACCTACGATGATATATTCTGCTTGCATGTCCGTTCCGTCGTTTGTGGGCCTGCTATTCCCCACGGGGGAACCGCTGGCCTTCTTCCAAAGTGTCCAAATTCATGTGGTTGCGCATGTAGCGTTCCGACGCTTTTTGCAGCGGCTGATAGTCCCAAGGGAAATAGGCGCCATTGCGCAACGCCTCATAGACCACCCAGCGCCGCGCCTGGCTTTCGCGCACTTCCGCATCATATGCAGACAGGTCCCAACGGGCTTCTGACTTTGCGCGCAGGCTGTTCAATGTGCCCAAATGTGCCGGGTCGCCCGCAAGATTGGTCAATTCATGCGGATCGTCAGTAATGTTGAAAAGTTGATCGGGATCCAACGCGCAGCGGGTATATTTCCATGGTCCATATCGTAATGAGACAAGTGGGGCATATGACGCCTCTGCGGCATATTCCATTGCGACGGGGCTATCCCGACCCTCGCCTTGGGCCAAAGGCACCAGTGTCTCGCCATCCACCCATGGCTTCACGTCCTCCAGCGAAATTCCCGCCAGATCAGCCAGCGTAGGGGTGACATCCAGCGTCGACACCGGCGCGTCAACCAATCCCGGCGTCAGTCCGGGGGCTGAAATCATCAGCGGAACACGAGCAGAGCCCTCATAGAAGTTCATCTTGAACCACAATCCACGCTCGCCCAGCATGTCGCCGTGATCCGACACAAACAGGATGATCGCATCCTGCCGGGTACGCTCCATCACATCCAGCATTTCGCCGACCTTGTCGTCCAGATATGAGATATTGGCGAAATAGGCGCGGCGCGAGCGGCGGATATCTTCTTCTGTGATGTCAAAATTGCGCCAGTCATTGGCGTCAAAGATGCGCTTGGCGTGCGGATCGTGATCGTTGTAATCCATTGCGGGCACCTCTGGCAGAAGGTGTTCGCAATCCTCATAGAGGTCCCAGTATTTGCGTCGGGCAACGTAGGGATCGTGCGGGTGGGTGAAGCTGACGGTCAGGCACCACGGGCGGTCATCATGTCCACGTGCCAGATCATACAGCTTGGAACAGGCGTTATAGGCGACCTCGTCATCATACTCCATCTGGTTCGAGATCTCGGCGACGCCTGCCCCGGTCACCGACCCCATGTTGTGATACCACCAGTCGATCCTCTCACCGGGCTTGCGGTAATCCGGGGTCCAGCCGAAATCGGCGGGATAAATGTCAGTGGTCAGCCGCTCTTCGAACCCGTGCATTTGGTCAGGGCCGACGAAGTGCATTTTGCCAGACAGCGCTGTCTGATATCCCGCCCGGCGCAAATGATGGGCATAGGTCGGTATGTCCGAGGCGAACTCGGCTGCATTGTCATAAACCTTAGTGCGACGTGGCAGCAGGCCAGACATGAAACTTGCCCGCCCCGGGGCGCAAAGTGGGCTGGCGGTATATGCATTTTGAAACCGCACCGACCGGGCGGCCAGCTTTTTCAAGTTGGGCGCATGCAGCCAGTCGGCCGGACCATCCGGGAACAACGTGCCGTTCAATTGGTCGACCATGATAATCAGGATGTTGGGATTGCTCATGCGCGTTGCTCCAAAATCAAGTCCAAACAAGCCAGCACCCTGTCGCACGCACGCACGCCGCTTGGGGTTTCTTCGCGCAGGGCGTGGCGGATATAAAGCCCGTCGATCATCGAGCCGATCGTGTCAGCCACGTCATGCGCTGCCTCTCCAACCAAAGGCCGCAGATCGTAAACGAGGTTTGAGTGCAGCCGGTGTTGATAGACCCGAAGCAACCGGCGCGCGCCGTCATTGCTTTGCGACATTACATAGAAATTCAGCCAGGCGCTGATGACTTCGGGTCGAAAGTTTCCTGCTTCGAAATTGGCGCGGATGATCGCTTCCACACGCTCGCGCGGGCCCTTTGCGCCCAAAAGCGCAGCGCGCACCTGTGCACTGTAGACAGACAGAATGTGACGCATGGCGGCCAGAAAGATCTGTTCTTTGCCGCCAAAATAGTGATGCGCCAACGCGCTGGACACACCTGCCCTTTTGGCAATCTGCGTCACCGTGACGTCCAGGCTCCCCGCGCGCCCAATCTCGTGGATCGTGGCTTGTACCAACGCACCGCGCCGGATCGGCTCCATTCCAAGCTTGGGCATTGCCCCTCCAATTCCGTTATCTTGGCAGACTTGCGGTTTTTTAATTGACTCGTCAATCAATAAAAAGCAGCGTCTATTCCCAATGAAGCTGGTTTCACCCCCGCGCACACTGCGCTAGGGTTTGCGCGAGCGGTTTGGGAAAATTCCAGACCTCCGTTCAAAAGAAACCGCACCAAAAACAGGGAGCGAAAAATGAACCTCAAGACAACTCTTTCTGCCATTGCACTTTCAGCAGCAGCAACAACCGCCTTTGCCGACAATCACTGTGAAGAAGTGGTGTTCTCGGATGTTGGCTGGACCGACATCACGGCTACAACCGCGGCGACGACCGTCGTACTTGGCGCTTTGGGCTATGACACTGATATCAAGGTGCTGTCGGTGCCCGTAACTTACACCTCGATGGCCGAGGGTGACATCGATGTGTTCCTTGGCAACTGGATGCCCACCATGGAAGCGGATATCGCGCCCTATCGCGAGGCCGGCACAGTTGACACCGTCCGCATGAACCTTGACGGCGCGAAATACACACTTGCTGTCAACAAGGCCGCGATGGATATGGGCATCAAGGATTTCGCCGACATTGCCGCCAACAGCGATGCGCTGGAGGGCAAGATTTATGGGATCGAGCCTGGCAACGATGGCAACCGCCTGATTCAATCGATGATCGACGGCAACGCCTTTGGGCTTGAGGGCTTCGAAGTTGTCGAAAGCTCGGAACAAGGCATGCTGGCGCAAGTTGCGCGCGCCGACAAAAAAGGCGAGCCGGTTGTTTTCCTTGGTTGGGAACCGCACCCGATGAACGCCAATTTCGACATGGGCTATCTGACTGGTGGCGATGACTTCTTCGGCCCTAATCTGGGTGGCGCACAGGTTATGACCAACACCCGCAAGGGCTATGTCGAAGATTGCGCCAACGTCGGCAAGTTGCTGCAAAACCTCGAGTTCTCGCTGGCGATGGAGAACGAAATCATGGGCGCGATCCTGAACGATGGTGAAACCCCTGCTGATGCGGCCAGCGCTTGGCTGAAGGCCAACCCTGACGCCGTCATGTCGTGGCTCGACGGCGTGACCACGGTTGATGGTGGTGACAGCGTTGCCGCAGTCAAAGGCGCCTTGGGTCTGTAATCTGACCCCAATTCAAAGACGCGCCGGGGGTTTCTCCGGCGCGTATCTTTGTTCCTTCTATTTATGAGCAAGGCAGAGCATGGACTGGCTGACCGAAACAAAGATACCCGTGGGCAAGACCGCCAAACGCCTGTTTGACTGGCTTCAGGAAGCGGGAGAGCCATTCTTTGACTGGCTCAGCTGGCTGATGGAATTGCTGATTGATGGCATCCTCTGGGTTCTGCAAACGCCGCATCCTCTTCTTATCACAGCGGTTTTCGTGGCCATCACATGGATTTTGCAACGCAATTGGAAGACCTGCCTGCTGGTGTTCTTAGGGTTCCTGTTCATCCTCAACCAAGACTATTGGGAAGAAACAACCGAAAGCCTGACGCTGGTGCTGTCAGCCTGTGTCGTCTGCATGGCGGTCGGCACGCCTATTGGCATTGCAGCGGCGCACCGCCCCCGCCTGTTTCGCGCTATGCGCCCGGTTCTGGACCTGATGCAAACGCTACCCACCTTTGTCTACCTGATCCCTGCCATCGTCTTTTTCGGCATCGGCATGGTGCCGGGCCTGATCGCCACAGTGATCTTCGTTCTGCCCGCCCCCATTCGCCTAACCCATCTGGGAGTCAGCTCGACCCCGTCAGCGTTGCTCGAGGCCGCCCAAGCGTTTGGCGCAACCCCGCGCCAGATCCTTTGGAAAGTCGAACTGCCTTTTGCCCTGCCACAGATTATGGCTGGCCTGAACCAGACCATCATGCTGTCACTGTCAATGGTGGTGATTGCCGCCTTGGTTGGCGCGGATGGGCTTGGCGTACCGGTTGTGCGGGCCTTGAACCAAGTGAACACCGCACTTGGGTTTGAAAGCGGGTTTATCATCGTCGTTGTGGCGATCATGCTCGACCGAATTTTGCGAGTGGAGCGTTGATATGACCCGCATAACCAACCCAAAGGAAACCGCAGGCGTCGCCGTAAAGTTCGAGAATGTTTCGATCGTGTTCGGTCAATCGCCCGAAAAGGCCTTGCCTCTGATGGATCAAGGCATGACACGCGCCGAGATACAAGAGGCCACAGGCCAGGTGCTGGGCGTTCACGATTGCTCGCTGACCGTAAAAGAAGGCGAGATCCTTGTCCTTATGGGGCTGTCAGGATCTGGAAAATCGACCCTTTTGCGTGCTGTGAATGGATTGAACCCGGTGGTCCGAGGGGCTGCGCATGTGTGCGACGGCAACACGCTGGTCGATGTGACCCATGCCGACAAGAACACCTTGCGCCGAATCCGTGCGCGCCGCGTGGCAATGGTATTTCAGCAATTTGGCCTGCTGCCTTGGCGTACCGTGCGTCAGAATGTCGGGCTAGGGCTCGAACTTGATGGCGTGTCTGCCACGGAACGCAAAGACCGAGTGGACACTCAGCTGGAACTTGTGGGCCTGTCGGACTGGGCCGACCGCAAGGTTGGCGATCTGTCAGGCGGCATGCAGCAACGCGTCGGGCTGGCCCGCGCTTTTGTCACCGAAGCCCCCATCCTTTTAATGGACGAACCCTTCTCGGCGCTTGACCCATTGATCCGCACGCGACTTCAGGACGAATTGCTTGAGCTACAGCAATCTCTGAAACGCACAATCATCTTTGTGAGTCACGATCTGGACGAAGCGTTCAAACTGGGCGACCGGATCGCCATCATGGAGGGCGGGCGGATCGTTCAATGTGGCACACCGCGCGATATCTTCACTTCCCCCGCCGACGATTATGTCGCGGATTTCGTGGCCCACATGAACCCGCTGGGTGTACTGACGGCGCGCGACGTGATGACCGCAGATAGCAGTCGCGCAGACGTCAGCGTTGATGTGCGTGACCGGGTGGCCGACGTCATGACGGCACTGAACGGTCAATCGGAGCTTTCGGTGACCGAGGGCGGCAAGCCAGTCGGTCGCATTACATCAGACGACGTTATGAAGCGGTTGCTGGATCCGCGCGGCGCGGCCTAATTGGCTGGGATGCAATACCGTATTTGAGGTTTCTTCCCGACCGCTTTGCGCGGACACGCGCCCGCTGGAAGCGCGCCCAGTTGCACCTTTCCTTCGTCGCGGACCGCGACGATTTCATGTGCCCAGCCAAAGGGGCGCGCCTGAAGTGTCCAGCCTGCCAGAACCAGCGAACCGTCAGCGGCTGAGGCCGCCAAATGTCGGTCTGTATTCGGCATCAACAGCCAATAGCTGCGACCACGCAGTTTTGAATGCACCTGAGGCACTTTCATCCACACCCCGTCGCCTGCCGGCTTAGCGCAAACTTCGGCACGCGTAATTGCGCGTTCTGCGCCATCTTCGCCCTTGACTGCCTCCCATCCGATCAATCGGTCGCAGAATGTAACTGCCCCGCCTGAAGCCTGAGACTTCTCTGAGGACTGGCATCCTGCAAGAGCAAGTGCCGCCAACATGGCGGGTAGAACGAGAAATCGACGCATGGCAGTCCCCTGAAAAGTCTCAGAAAGCCTATAGCACTACGGGGCTTGGTCAAGCGCACTGGACATCAACACGCATCGTCTTGCGGGAATGCGCGCACCGCAGGGCGGCTGACCATGGAAATCTTTTCGCACGACACAAACCCTCCTGACAGAACGCTGTCAGGAGGGGTGTGCGACACGAGCGTTATCAACACCACATGAAGGAGATTATCATGAACACCCAACCGATCGTCGCATGGACAGAAATTCCAGTGTCCAACATCAAAAAAGCAACGGCATTTTACAACGCAGCTTTTGGCTGGACGATGGAGGTCGATCACACCGGCCCGGCCCCCATGGCCGTACTTGGCGGGCACATGGATGTCGCGGGGGCTAATCTTTATGAAAGTGACGCAGCCAAGGGCGGACAAGGGCCGCGTCCTCATATCACAATCAAAACGTCGCTTGAAGACGCGATGACACGTTGGGAAAGCGCCGGTGGCAAAGTTATCAGCGATCCGGTTGTCATCGAACACGGCCGCTTCGTCTTTGCAACCGATCCCGATGGCAATACGCTGGGGCTGTTTGAAGCCAAGGAATAAGAAATGCGCCGCGCCGACCGCCTTTTTCAGATCGTTCAACATCTAAGGGGCGGTCGGCTGACCACCGCGCGCGACCTATCCGAAACTCTGGAAGTCAGCGAACGGACGATTTATCGCGACATTGCCGATCTGATCGGTTCTGGTGTTCCCATCGATGGCGAAGCTGGCGTCGGCTATATCATGCGGGCGGGATATGATGTCCCGCCTCTGATGTTTTCACGCGACGAGGTAATGGCCGTGATTGCAGGCACGCGGTTGATCGAACGAATGGGCGGCGCGGCGATGGCAAAAGCGGCGGCTGAAGCGTTGGTCAAAATCAAGGCGGTCCTTCCCGAGGGGCTTGAGGCGCAAGCCAACCGTGTCGAAATCCACGCCGGGCCAAATTTGATGCCCACTGAACGGGACCGTCATTTCATTGATCAGATCGAAGCCGCCATTGATGCCCGTTTGCGCCTTGCCCTGACCTATGCGGACGAAGAGGCGCGCAAAAGCACCCGTGTTATCCGCCCGCTGGCTTTGTGGCTGTGGAAAAACGGATGGTGTGTGGTCAGCTGGTGCGAGCTGCGCGAGGACTTTCGTATGTTCCGCATCGACCGGATCGAGGCGTTCACAACTGGTGACCCCTTTCGCGAAGAGCGCGACAAAGGCCTGCCCGCCCTTTACGCCCAACTGGCTGAACGCGGCATTGATCCGAACGAATAAGGGATCAGTGCGCTTCCGCCCAGTTCATGCCGGTGCCTGCATCGACCGTCAGCGGCAGGTCAAGCTTCACCGCAGGTTCAGCAGCACCTTCCATCACGCCGCGAACGACCTCGATCACCTCATCCACAGCGCCATCTTCGACTTCAAAAATCAATTCGTCGTGCACCTGCAACAACATCTTCGCGGGCAATTTGGCGATGGCGTCGGGCATACGGATCATGGCGCGGCGGATGATATCCGCCGCTGTGCCTTGGATGGGGGCATTGATGGCGGCGCGCTTGGCAAAGCCCGCATGTGGGCCTTTGGCGTCAATCTCTGGCGTATGGATCTGGCGGCCAAACAGCGTTTCGACCCGTTTGTGTTCTTTGGCAAACGCCACGGTGTCGTCCATATACTGGCGAATTCCGGGGAACCGCTCGAAATACCGATCAATGAAGCCCTGCGCCTCGGCCCGCGGGATGCGTAGATTCCGAGCAAGGCCGAAGCCAGAGATGCCATAGATCACACCGAAGTTGATCGCCTTTGCCTGACGGCGAATGTCCGGTGTCATCTCATCCATTGGCACGTCGAACATCTCGGACGCGGTCATTGCGTGGATGTCCTGCCCTTCACGAAACGCCTGCTTCAGCGCATCAATCCCCGCCACATGGGCAAGGATACGCAATTCGATCTGACTGTAATCCAAACTGATCAGTTTGGTACCTTCCGGGGCCACAAAGGCTTCGCGGATACGGCGTCCTTCTTCAGACCGGACGGGAATGTTCTGCAAATTCGGGTCGGTCGAGGCCAACCGCCCCGTGTTCGCCCCAGCAATTGAGTAAGACGTGTGCACCCGACCAGTTTCCGGGTGGATGTGATCCTGCAAAGCATCGGTGTAAGTCGATTTCAGCTTCTGGAGCTGCCGGTAATCCAGAACACGGGCGGCGAAATCATGCTCGGTTGCCAAATCGGCCAGCACATCGGCGGGCGTTGACCACTGGCCGGACTTGGTACGCTTGCCGCCCTCCAGCCCCATCTGGTCAAACAGTATTTCGCCCACTTGAGCCGGGCTTTGAACGTTAAACTCTTTACCGGCGATCTGATAAAGGTCCGCTTCAAACCCTGCCATCTTCTGTGCGAAAGCGTTGGACATGCGCGACAGGACTTCGCGATCAACCTTGATGCCTGTCATCTCCATCTGCGCCAGCACGGGCACCAGCGGGCGTTCAAGCCGCTCATACACGCGGGTCACTTTTGCACTGTGCAGCCGCGGCTTTAGGTAATGCCACAGGCGCAGCGTAACATCCGCATCTTCCGCCGCATATTTGACGGCATCCTCGACCGGCACGCGGTCGAAGGTGATCGCTGACTTTCCCGTACCAAGAAGGGATTTGATCGAGATGGGCGTGTGGCCCAAATACCGATCCGACAGCGCATCCATACCGTGATTATGCAGCCCGGCATTCTGCGCGTAGGACATCAGCATGGTGTCGTCGATCGGCGCAATGTTGACGCCATTGCGCGCCAATATCTTCGCATCGTATTTCATGTTCTGGCCGATTTTCAGGATCGCGGGATCCTCCAAAACCGGTTTCAGGATCGCCAAAACCTCATCCAACGGCATTTGGCCCTCGGCCAGATCGGCACCGCCGAACAGGTCATCTGTCTGACTGGCTTTGTGGATAATGGGGATATAGCACGCCTCGCCCGGCTCAACTGCCAGCGAAATGCCGACAAGCTCGGCCCGCATTTCGTCAAGGCCGGTCGTTTCGGTGTCAAAAGCCACATAGCCGCGTGCCATGATCCGGTCGACCCATGCGTTCAGGGCCGTCGCATCTTTCACCCATTCATAGGCGTCGGGATTTATCTCGGGCATTTCCAGGGTCGTCGTTGCACCGCCATCAGGTTCGACACTTTTAATCTCGGGGCTTTCGACACCAAGCTTGTTTGCGACCCGGTTGGTGAGGGTGCGAAACTCCATTTCAGCCAGGAACGTCAAAAGCGTTTCTGCTTCGGGGTCCCGCAACTCAAGATCATCAAACGCGACGTCCATATCCATGGCGTCGTCAAGTTTCACAAGATCGCGGCTGATGCGGATTTGATCCACGTTGTCGATCAGGGATTGCCGGCGTTTCGGCTGTTTAATCTCTTCCGCGCGGGACAGAAGTGTTTCAAGATCTCCATATTCGTTGATCAAAAGAGCGGCTGTCTTGATGCCGATCCCCGGCGCGCCCGGCACGTTATCCACACTGTCCCCAGCCAGCGCCTGAACGTCCACAACACGATCCGGACCAACGCCGAACTTTTCTTCGACGCCTTCCACGCCAATGCGTTTGTTTTTCATAGGGTCGAGCATTTCGACCCCACCACCAACCAACTGCATCAGATCCTTGTCCGACGACAAGATCGTCACCCGCGCCCCCGCTTCGTCGGCTCGTTTGGCAAGGGTCGCGATGATGTCGTCTGCCTCAAACCCTTCTTTCTCAATGCAGGCGATATTGAAAGCGCGCGTTGCGTCACGGGTCAGGGGAAATTGGGGCACAAGGTCTTCAGGCGCGGGCGGACGGTTGGCCTTATAGAGCGGATACATATCATTGCGAAAGGACTTGCCTGAATAGTCAAAGATCACCGCCACATGGGTCGGCGCATCGGGGCCCGTATTGTCCTCGACAAACTTGAACAGCATGTTGCAAAAACCCGCGACAGCACCGATGGGCAGCCCGTCGGATTTACGCGTCAACGGCGGCAGCGCATGATAGGCGCGGAAGATGAAGGCCGATCCGTCGACCAAATGCAGATGACAACCTTTACCGAAGCTCATCGGCCCCTCCCATTCGTTCGCGCGCGCCAGTTCAGCACGGATAGCAAAGGCCGCGAAGCACCTGCCCGCGGCCTTGTCAGGTCCTGTCTATTCGTCACCCGAAGGCAAGCACCCGGTTAGGCAGCCTGCCCACCGCCAACATTATCCGTATGGTCTTTATGGACAAATTTGCAGTCGCAATACGGGCATTCAACCCAACCATGCTCACCCGAGATTTGCAGGAAGACGCGTGGATGACCAAGGGCACCCTCGCCCCCGTCACAGGCGACTTTGTAGCTGTCTACAACTTTTGTTTCAGGCGGGGTCTGGGTCATCTTTGACACCTCGTTCGTTCAATTCACGCTATGATACCAGCGCGGCATATCTCTGCAAGTCAGAACCGTTTAATCGTCAAAGCGTTTCAGCATCCTGCCCAACATTCGCCCGCCCAAAATATGGGTGTGAAGATGGGGGACTTCCTGCACGCCCGCCTCGCCAGTATTGGCAATGGTGCGATACCCCCGCCCGCCATTACCCGGTTCAACCCCCAGAAACGCACAGACCTTGCCAATTGCGCGGGTGTAACCGACAATTTCGGCCTCAGAGGCGGTGTTCGCGAAGTGGTCA
This sequence comes from Aliiroseovarius sp. M344, assembly GCF_025140835.1. Lineage (NCBI taxonomy): Bacteria > Pseudomonadati > Pseudomonadota > Alphaproteobacteria > Rhodobacterales > Paracoccaceae > Aliiroseovarius > Aliiroseovarius sp. M344. The sequence continues at coordinate 797,093 of NZ_CP081153.1, read as the reverse complement.
TAGGTCACATAGGGTCCTTTGGGGATTACCAGAACATGCACCGGGGCCTGAGGCTGGATATCGCGAAACGCCAACGCGTAATCATCCTCGTAGACTGTGTCATTCGGGATTTCCCCCCGCAGGATCTTCGCAAAGATGTTTTGGTCGTCATAGACATAGGCCATTGGGTTCTCTCCGGTCAGCATGGCATCGGGCGCCAGGTCAGTCAGCAAAAAGATGTTGATGTTCAGCGATCTCTTTCGCGCGGTCTTCTGCGATCGACAGGAAGCGGGCCAATGAGGCCATGTTTTCCTCAACACTCGCCGTTTCGCTCATGCGGTAAAATTCGGCGAACCCTGCGTCGCGGATCTGGTCACTTTCGAAGGCCACATCTGATCGGATCGTCGGCAGCAGGCGGTCGATTGCATCCTGAGGTGTATTGTCCCCGGCCAGCCCTACGCGTTTCGCGTGGCCCAGCAGATAATCATCTGAGAAAACGCAATCGATTTCCAGCAAGCGCGTTATCGACCGGTCGGAAAAGAAGTCCTGCAACAGATCAAGGTTGTTTGGGTCCATGCAGACCACCAACCGATTTGTTTCGTTATAGTCGAACAACATGCGCATCAGCGCGCGTCGGTGTCGGGTCCGCTTACCCAGTCGTGTCTGAATCCCGCCCAAGTCGGGCATTGGACAGCTTTCTTCGTCAAACAGGTATTCGATGGTCGGAAGGCCCGTCACTTGGGCGATCTTTTGGACAAGCCGTTTCCCCACGTGCCATTTCTTGGACACGATGATCAGCAACTCGCGATCACGTCCAAGGCTACTTTCCGCTTCCCAGAAGCGCGGGGCGAACCGCTGTCCGATGCGCCCCCGCCCGGTCAGGAATTTGAAAAGGCTGCGTCCTTCGTTGGATATCTGGAATGAAACCCCTTCGGCAGCAAAAAGATCACCCAATCGGCGCTTCAATTCTTTGGCCTCGGGGCTGATTTTTCGTGCAAACAGAAAATCTTGGCTGAGCAAAAGATCGTAATGGTCGTCATAGAACGTCACCGGCATTCCGTAGTCGGTAAACATCAGAAATGTTGGGGTGCGCGAGCGGATTTCCGTTTCTGGTACAAGGTGACGCACAAGGGTCTGAAAGAAGGTCTCGTCCGGGATCCATGTTGTGCGGAAGAACCGCATCACGTCTTTGCGTTTGCGGGTAAACTCGACGATCCATTCGACTGTGCGCCGTCTGAGGCACCACCATTGGCTACCAATCATAACTTGAAGATCATGCGGCACGTCGCGCGTCAAACCAAGTTTCTTTTGTAAGTTGTAACTGGTGTAAAACCGGCGTTTCTGACTGCGCTCGTTGAAGAAATGGCGATAAATCAGCCGCTCTTCCTTCATACCGGTTTTGATCCAGTCACTTTCGAAATAATCAAAGCTTTCGATATAGTCGACGTCAGCGGCATCCAGAAAACTATACATGTATTCGGCCGATTTGATCGCCATGCAATCGCCCGACACCATATAGAAATGCGTGGCACGCGGGAAAGCCTCCAGCGCAGCATCGACCGCATTCAGTGTCGCCTGTACCAACGACCATTCGCCCCAGCCGCATTTGATACGCTTGCGCGCGAATGTGACATTGGGGTTGTCTGCAAGCGCATCGCGAATTTTCTGGTAGTGCTCGGGATTGGCGCTTGCATCGAAATGAATAGACATGCAATCGCCAACAGCTGTCAGCTGCGTGGCCTGATTAATGATGGCCTCAGGATCTTTGTGGCAAAGCAAAATGAAGGCAATTTTGGCCATGATGATGTCACAGAACCCTTGTAGACACGAAGACTGCGGCCATAGTTACCGTGAAAGACCATTGAATAAACAGTGTTTCTTTGCTTTTTTCTGGTCTGTATAGACATGAATAATATTATCGGTCGTTGATTGGACCTAGGAGGTATTGAGTAAATGGGATTTCCCGGTACTTGGATGACCGAAAGCGAAAGCGTTGTGTATCGGGTTGTTCCCAAATGCGCTTGCTCGACCATTGGCCAGATCATGTATTATTCGGATCATGGCGAATTTTTTGACGGTGACATCCATGACAGCAAGGATCGCTTTCATAAATGGGCACAGGAAGACTCGCAAAAGCTGATTGAAACCAATGTCTTAGCGCACAAAAGCTATGCTTTTACGTGTGTGCGCAACCCCTACACCCGGATCTTGTCCAGCTTCTTTGACAAGATCTGTGGCATTCAGCGAAATGGGCGGCGGTACCGCGGCAATCTGGTGCCGCTTCTGATCCAAAAATACGGGATCGAGGTTGGTGACCCTGACAATGGGTTCGAATTCGATCAGGTGCAGAGTTTCCGCCGATTCCTGTTGTTCGCGCGCGACACGATCCGCTGGCGGCGCCCTATGGACCCCGACATCCATTGGTCGGCCATGTCAGGGCATGTGTCGACGTTCATCTCGAACGGCGGTCGGTACGATAATATTATCTGGACAGAAAAGTTTAACGACGGCATGCAACAGGTGCTCGATGCAATCGAGACGCCACATGCGGTGGCCCTGTCCGACATCCCCCGGTTCAACGAAAGCGAAGGGCACGGTCCCAAACGCGCCCACCCGGTCGAGGACTACTTCGACGACCTTTCGATGCATCTGGTTTACGAAATCTTCAAAAAAGATTTTGACCTGTTCAAATATGATTTCGAGAACCCCGGCAATAAAATGCCCATCGGCGAGATTGATTTGGACGAGGTGCATGCGAAGTTGGGCGACTGAGGTCACGCGGCAGCGTGCCTCGCGCCGACATCAACACAGGATGTTTTAGGCAAGGCCCTTTTCGCGGAATAACGCCAGCAGGTTTCGATCCGTGCGCGGTCCGATATGACGGATCACTTCACCGGCGACGACACAGCCCATTTCGCCGCAAGTGCGCATGTCAGCGCCCGTTGCCAGGCCGTACAGGAACCCAGCGGCAAAACCATCGCCAGCGCCCGTTGCGTCGACTGGTACGATACGCTCAACCGGCACATCCACCCGCTCACCATGGGCCAGGATCGACACCCCATCGCCCGACCGGGTGCAAACAACCATCGGGCAGATGGCAGCCGTTCTGGCGATGGCCTCTTCCATGTCCGACGTTTCGTAGAGGGATTTTATTTCTTCTTCATTACCAATGACATAATCAAGGTGATGTTCAATCAGGGTCAGGAAATCATCGCGATGACGTTCGACGCAGAATGGGTCTGAGATCGCGATGCCTGCCAGCCCTCCGGCAGCGCGACAGGCGCGCGCCATAGCTATGAACGCCTCTTTGCCCTTGTCCTTGTCGAACAGGTAGCCTTCCAGAAAGACAATCTCGGCTGCGGCCGCAACTTCGGGGTCCACATCATCAGATCCAAGCTCAGCCGAAATACCCAGATAGGTATTCATCGAACGTTCGCCGTCTGGTGATACAAAGATCATTGAGCGCGACGTCGGAAGTTCCCCGCCTGGGACGGGCGGATTGATGAACCGGGTTCCGTCCATCTCCATCGCATCGGCATAGAAATGACCCAACGCGTCATCATGTACACGGCCTACAAAACCCGTCGGCAAGCCAAGCTTACCAATCCCGGCCAGCGTGTTGGCGACCGATCCGCCCGCTGCCTGTTTGCGATCTTTCATAGAGCCGTAAAGCACTTCAGCACGGTCACGTTCGACCAATTGCATAATGCCTTTCTCGATCCCCATCATTTCAAGAAAACTGTCATCTGCCACAGTCAACACGTCCACAACGGCGTTTCCGATGCCGACAACCTTGTACTTTTTCGTCATAAATTCTTGTCCTCGTAGGGGCAGAGATCCCGGATAATACAATTTCCGCACATTGGCTTGCGCGCCTTGCAGGTATAGCGCCCATGCAAGATCAACCAGTGATGGGCATGTTGTTGATAGTCAGCTGGAATGTTGTCTTCGATCGCGCGTTCGACCGCGTTCACGTCTTTGCCCACCGCTATTCCGGTACGGTTACCGACACGAAAGATATGCGTGTCAACCGCCTGCGCGGGGACGCCCCACCACATATTCAGAACCACATTTGCGGTCTTGCGCCCGACCCCCGGCAGCGATTGAAGCGCCGCGCGGGAATTCGGAACAACACCGCCGTATTCCTCAACCAGAATGCGGCTAAGCTTGATGACGTTTTTTGCCTTCTGCCGGAACAGACCGATGGTCTTGATGTGTTCAATCAACCCATCTTCACCAAGGGCGAGCATCTTTTCGGGAGTATCGGCGATTTTGAACAGCGCATGTGTCGCTTTGTTGACGCCGACATCTGTAGCCTGCGCAGACAGCGCCACGGCGACGACCAGCGTGTAGGCATTCACGTGCTCAAGCTCGCCTTTCGGCTCTGGCTCGGCCGCGTGAAAACGCTCAAAGATCGCGCGGATCGGGTGATATCCCAGTTGTTTTGCCATGCCGTTCCTATGCCTTTTTCTGACCTCTCCGACAAGGCGGTTCCCTCATGATTTCGAACGGATGCGCACTTTCCGGGTCGCTTTACACTGGTAATCTGCGCCATTCTGGTACCGTAGAACAAGCGAGGCCGCCATGACCCTTCAGGAAGATAGTTATCATTACAACGTTATCCGCCGGGCGATCGACCACATCGATGCGAGCGACGGAGAACCTTTGTCGCTTGAGGCATTGGCCGCCAAGATGGATATGTCGCCGGCTCACTTCCAGCGGGTTTTCTCTCGCTGGGTCGGGGTTTCGCCGAAACGGTATCAACAGTTTCTGACGCTTGGCCATGCAAAGACCTTGCTACAAGAGCGGTTCTCTACTTTGTCAACCAGCCACTCGGTCGGCCTGTCCGGGCAAGGGCGGTTGCACGACCTTTTCCTACGATGGGAGGCCATGAGCCCCGGCGCCTATGCAGCAGGTGGCGACGGGCTGACGATCCGTTGGGGTTGGTTTGAAAGCCCCTTTGGCCCAGCATTGGTGATGGGGACGGACAAAGGTATTTGCGGATTGGGTTTTACTTCGGAAACTGGTGAGGTCGTGGCCATGGCCGACCTGCGGTCCCGCTGGCCCAATGCGGTATTCGTTGAAGATCCTACGGTGTTGGAACCCTGGGTCAAACAGGCCTTCGATGGTCGCGGCATGACCCCGCTGCACCTGATCGGCGCACCTTTCCAGATCAAGGTTTGGGAGGCGCTGCTGGCCATCCCCTCGGGTCATGTCACGACCTATTCGCAAATTGCTGAAAGGATTGGCGCACCGCGGGCTGTGCGTGCCGTTGGGACTGCGGTTGGGCGTAACCCTGTCAGCTGGCTAATTCCCTGTCACCGCGCGTTGCGCAAATCCGGCGCACTTGGCGGATATCACTGGGGACTTCCAGTGAAACGAGCGCTGCTTGCCTGGGAAAGCGCCGAGATCGAGGCCGCCGCAAGCGCCTGACATTCGCCACTTTCCGCCCAGTTCGGGGCTTGTTATTCGATATCAATGCGCGTTCATGTAAAGAAAAAGCGAATAGCAAACCTGAGGAAAGCAATATGCAATTGAAACACTCTGTATTGACGCTGGCAATGGTCGCCACATTGGCCACAACGGCCTGTACGTCACCGACGCAAAGCCCGACAAGCAACGTTGGCCCCCGCACTCAGAACGGTGCCGCCATCGGCGCAATCGCGGGCGGTCTTCTGGGCGCGACCCGCAAAGGCGACGGCAAACTTGGCAAGGCGGCTGTCGGCGCTGTGATTGGTGGAATTGTTGGCGGCGCGATTGGTCAGCAACTGGATAAGCAAGCCGGTGATCTGCGTCAGTCAATCGACAACGATCAGGTCAAGATCGTAAACACCGGCAACGAACTGATCGTGACCTTGCCGCAGGATATCTTGTTCGCGACAGACAGCGCAGACGTCGGATATGCGTTGCAATCGGACCTGCGGGCCGTGGCACAGAACCTGCGTGATTATCCAAATTCTGTGATCGAAGTTGTGGGGCATACCGACAATGTTGGCGATGCGGATTACAATCAGACCCTGTCGCGCCGCCGGGCTGCGTCGGTGGCATCCGTCCTGATATCAAACGGCGTACCGACATCTCGCGTGGTGACGATTGGGTATGGTGAAGATCGCCCTGTGGCATCGAACCTCAATGCCTCTGGCCGCCAGCAAAACCGCCGGGTTGAGATCATTATTCGACCGATCCGAAACTGATCATTACGGCAGCAGTATTAAGAGCCGGGCCAACGCCCGGCTTTTTTCATTGAGGCAATGGCTTAGGTGTGGTCATATAATATGACCAATTCGCGCGAGAGACAGAATGCCCTTTCATAAAGTTTCCACAGGCAAGCTATCTCAATCTGTTGTTGAACAGATTGAGTTGTTGATTTTGCGCGGCATATTGCGCCCCGGCGAACGGCTGCCGTCAGAACGCGATCTGTCCGAGCGCATGGGCGTATCGCGCCCATCCTTACGTGATGCGATTGCCGATCTGGAAGAAAAAGGGTTGCTGACCCGAAGGGCAGGCGCCGGTATTTTCGTAAGTGACAGCCTGGACAGTTCTTTCCCGCCTGCCCTCACCCAGCTTTTCTCGCGCCATGATGAAGCCGTTTATGACTACATCGCGTTTCGCCGCGACATGGAAGGTCTTGCGGCCGAACGCGCGGCGAAATTTGCCTCCGATACAGATCTTCAGGTGATCGGGGAACTGTTTCGCAAAATGGAAAATGCACCCGAGGGGCAAGGCGCTGATCTGGACAGCGATTTTCACATGGCAATCATCGAAGCCAGTCATAATGTGCTCATGGTCCACATGATGCGGGCCATGTATGACCTGCTGAAGCAGGGCGTGTTCTATAGCCGTCAGGTGGTGATCCAAATCACGAACACACGCGTCGACCTTTTGGAACAGCACAGAGCCATCAACGATGGGCTTCAAGCACGCGATCCGTCTCGCGCCCGCGCGGCCATCGAAGCGCATATGGATTTTGTCTCTCAAGCCTATTCAGACCTGTTGCGCGCTGACCGGAACGAAGAAGTTGCGCGCCAGCGACTGACCTATGAAAAAGAACGCATCTGAGCCACCACAGGCGCAGCACGTTTCCAAAAAAAACCCGACCTCACTGGCCGGGTTTTTTCTTTTTCGTTGTGCGGGCAGCTTAGTGAAGCTTGGCTTCCACCGTCTTGATCGCATCGTCAATCAGGCTGTTGCCTTCATTTGCCGTCATCTGCTTCGCGATCACGTCGCGGGCAGCGGAAACAGCAACCTGAACAGCCGTGTCACGAACCTCTTTCACCGCAGCTGATTGCGCAGAAATGATCTGGTCCTCAGCAGCAGCCAAACGGCGTGCAATCGATGCTTTCAGCTCGTCCTTGGCCGCGACCGCCGCGTTGGCAGCCTCTTCCTTGGCATGAGCGACAATGCGGTCGGCTTGCTTTGCGACTTCCTTCTGCTTGCGCTCGTAAGACGCCAGAATAGTCTGGGCTTCTTCACGCAAGGCACGGGCTTCCTCGAGGTCGGACCTGATGCCTTCCGCGCGGTTGTCTAACTGAGAACCGAGCATCTTGTGGACACCCATGTACCCCAGAAAGGTAATGAACAGCAGGAACGCCAGCGTCACAACCATGTTGGTGTTGGACAGATCTGTCCAACCCGCACCGTCAGCCGCGAATGCTGGTGAAGCCACCATTAAGACGAGAGGGGTAAGAACAAGTTGTTTCATCTTCTTCACCCTTTCATCCGTGATGTCACAGCACTGGTGACAGCTTTCGCATCAGCCTTGTAGCCCATGGACGCGAGGATTTCCTTCGCGGTGTCCTTGGCCACAGCCTTTACGCTTTCAACTGCGCCAGCACGAATTTCCGCAATTGCGGCTTCACTTTCAGCAGCTTTAGCAGCGATTTCCGCATCTGCCTTGGCAGCGGCGGCATCGACTTCACCCTGAATGTCAGCGCGGGCTTCAGCAACGATCTTGTTTGCTTCAGCGCGGGCTTCGGCCAAGGCTTTGTTGTAAGCTTCTTCAGCCTCAACAGCCTTTTGCTTCAGATCTTCAGCGGCGGCCAGATCGTTCGTGATCGTGCCCCGACGCTCGGACAGCACAGCCTCAATGCGAGGAAGTGCGACCTTGGTCAGAACAAAGTAGATCACAACCAGCGTCACCACGAGCCAAAAGATCTGGTTCCCGAAGGTCGAGAAATCCAGCTGCGGCATACCGGCGGCTTCTGCGCCACCGTGTGCTGCTTCTGTGCTTTGTGTGTTGCTTGCCATGTCTTAAGTCTCCAGGAACCGGGTTACTTAGGGCGAAACGATGGACGCTTCGCCCCGGCGTAAGGATGGTTCAGGTCTTAGACAGCAAACATCAGCAGCAGTGCGACCAGGAACGAGAAGATGCCCAGGGCTTCTGCAAATGCGATGCCGATGAACAGGGTCGCTGTTTGTGCGGCGGCTGCCGACGGGTTGCGAAGAGCACCGGCCAGGAAGTTACCAGCAACGTGGCCCACACCGATTGCGGCGGCACCTGAACCGATAGCTGCCAGACCTGCACCGATGAATTGACCCATTTGAGCGATATTGCCTTCCATTGTGATTTCTCCTTACGTTGGAATGCTTGAATTGGTTGGATGAGCGGGCTGCAACCGTCTTAGTGCGACGGGTGCAGAGCGTCTTTCAGATATACGCAGGTGAGGATGGTGAACACGTAGGCCTGGATGAAAGCCACGAGCACCTCAAGTGCATAGACGGCCGAGATGGCCAGGATTGGCAGGAAGCTGAACATGCCCAAGGCAGCAGCAAAGCCGGCGAATACTTTGATCACAGCGTGGCCAGCCATCACGTTACCAGCCAAACGAATGGAGTGGCTGACGGGGCGCACGAAGTAGGAGATCAACTCGATGATGGCCAGAACGGGGCGCAGGGCCAAAGGCGCTGCCGATACCCAGAAGAGGCCAAGAAAGCCCATGCCGTTCTTCACGAAACCCAGCACGGTCACGAAAACGAACACAATCAGCGCCAGTACAGCGGTGACGGCAATATGGCTGGTGGGCGTGAAGCTTGTTGGGATCAGGCCCAAGAAGTTGGCAAACAGGATGAACATGAACAGGGTCATAATTCCGGGGAAGTATTTGACGGCATCTTTGCCGGCCACGTCTTCGACCATCTTGTAAACAAAGCCGTAGGCCAGTTCAGCAACGGACTGCCCACGGGTGGGCACAATCGCACGACCGCGCGAACCGACAACAAGCAGAAGCACGATGCCAACAATCGCCAGAACCATCCACAAAGTCTGGTTGGTTGGCGTGAACGTACCAAGGTGATCACCACCGAACAAAGGCTTGATCTCAAACTGATCCATCGGGTGGATCGCCAGACCGGGATGCTCAGGCGCAAAAATCAGGCCCGAGATGAGGACCAGCGCCAGAACAACAAAGAAAGCGATCTTGATGATCGGGCTTGGGCCCTGTTTTTCGCTTTGTTCAGCCACGTTATTTTCCCTCTTCTTCTTCGGAAGTCTGCGCATTTTGCGCGTCCTCCGCTTTCTTCTGCATCTGGGCTGCCGTCGACAGCATGACTTTCATCCCCGCCGCAAAGCCCAGCAATATGAACAGCACCATGAAAATCGGTTTGGTGCCAAACAGCGCATCCAGTCCGTATCCGATGCCGAAGCCGATCAGCAGACCGACGGTAAGCTCTATGACCATCTGCCAGGCGAAAGATGCCTGATTGTAGGCCGCGTCTCCGGTGGCTTCCTCGTCGACCTCGCCCTTTGCCGCTTTCAGGCGCGTCTCGAGCTGTTTCAGCCGCTCGGGATCAGGGGGGTTCGACAAAAATATGCCTCCAATAACAGTTGCTGCATTTGCTAAGGCGTCAGGGGCAATGAGTCAACGGCGTTTAGCGCCAACATTTTCTGGCGTAACTAGTTGTTTTAAAGCGATTTTCCTAGACCGCATGATTTCCCAATATCGCCGCAACCCATCGCAAGCCGTATTTGGTGCTGAAACCGTACATTTAACCATTTGGTTGACGATTGGAGCGCTCAGACCTAACCCATAGACATGGAAACCCGCCTTGACCTTGCCTTTGCCGCTTTGTCTGATCCGACACGACGCACCATTCTAACCATGCTTCTGGAAGATGACATGGCGGTGACCGACGTCGCAGAACCGTTCGAGATGTCATTGGCCGCTATTTCGAAACACCTGACTATCCTGTCGCGGGCTGGCTTGATCAGTCAGGAAAAGCGCGGTCGTGTTAAATGGTGCAAGCTGGAACCCAATGCGCTGCGCGACGCCTCTGTCTGGATGCAGGGGTTTGGGCAGTTCGAGCCGGTGAACCTCGATGCCTTCGAACGGTTTCTTGAGACAGAGCTGCGCGACTAGCCGCGCCGGATCACGGCAGCGACACGCTCGGATCAGACCTCACCCATTCTTGCGCTGCGGCTTTCAGGTGCGACAGAACCGCTTGCACTTTGGTCGATCGATGAAGATCGACATGTGTGACCAGCCAAAGGTGCGAAACCCATTCTGGCTGTGGCGGCATGACCTCGATCATCTCTGGAAGTGACCCGCGCATCGAAAAACCCAATCCGGCCCCGGCGATCAGGGCTTCCCGCATTGAAATATCATCCGAAACCCGGAACAGGATATTTTCGGCAGGAACGGCCTGCGCCAACCATTGCATGAACGGCGCGCGCGAATCCCTTTCACTTGACCCGATGAAGCGGTGGTTTTCCAACGTATCTGCTGTCGGCATACCGTGCCTTTCGACATAGCTTGGCGCGGCATACAGCCCGACAGTCACATCCAGATAAGGTTGAACAACATTGTCAGGTTCTTGCGGGGCATTGCCAGCGCGTATGGCCACATGCGCCTCGCCGTATTCCAGTTTGAACAGCCTTGGGCCTGTCAAAAGCTGGACCCGCAAACTGGGATGGCGCGCCTGAAACGCGGTCAAGACGGGGGCAAGCCGCGCGGAAAACCCGGGCAGCGCGGTGATCACGAGATCACCGGTCACATCCTCGCCCTGCCCCTTTAGGCGGCCTTCAAGCTGCGAAAACTGATCCTCCGTCACCTGCGCAATCCGCGCTAGATCAGCCCCGGCTTCTGTAGGCGTGTATCCTCGTGCGTGGCGCTGGAACAGCTTCACGCCAAGACGGGCCTCAAGCGCATCTATGTGACGAATGACGGTGGCATGATGAATGCCCAACCCATCCGCCGCGCCGCTGACGGTACCAGCACGTGCGACGTGATAGGCCGTTCGAATTTCGTCCCAATGGTTCATCTGGACCTTCTGTGCATTTTCCAACAGATACTGTTAAGGAACGCAGATTGCGTTTGTTTTTGCAACTCCGCATATCTGGTGCAACACAGCAATGGAGCACCAAATGACACATATCCTTCGCATCGACAGTTCCGCCCGGACCGAAGGTTCAATCTCGCGCGCGCTGGCAGATAAAGTGATTGCCAAATACGCGGGAGCCTCGGTGACCGGTCGGGATTTGGCAGACGGCATTCCCCATCTGGACGCGGCATGGACCAAGGCGACCTTCACGCCGGTTGACGCCCGCAGTGCTGATGACACTGCAGCACTGGCCTTGTCCGATCAGATTGTTGCCGAAGTTCAGGCCGCAGACCTTATCGTGATCTCAGCCGCGACTTACAACTTCTCGATCCCGTCGTCGCTGAAAGCCTGGATTGATCAGCTTGTGCGCTCGGGTGTCACCTTTCGGTATCGCGAGGACGGCACTCCTGAAGGTCTTTTGACCGACAAACGCGTCATCGTCGTGACCGCGTCTGGCGGAACGCCCATCGGCGCGGCGCACGACTTTATCTCACCCTATCTGACGTTCATCCTGAATTTCATGGGACTTTCGGATGTCGAATTCATCTCGGCCACTGGTGCCGACGGTATTGCCGTCGCCGACGCCCATATCGAAAAGCTGGCTGCCTGACGACAAGGTTCGGGGCGCTGTCTTGGCGCCCCGTGCGCGTCTTGGCCTATCTGATCAAGATGGCCCTAAAGTCATTCACATTGGTCCCTGTCGGGCCCGGTGAAAACAGATCACCCAGCGCATCGAAAGCAACCCATGCGTCATTGTTCGATAAAAGCGCCATTGGATCACGACCGAGCATCCGCAGCCTGTGCGCGGACTGGCCATCAACAAAAGCACCGGCGTTGTCTTCCGATCCGTCAATTCCATCCGTATCAGCTGCCATCGCCGTAAACCCTGATAAGCCGTCGCACGTGAAGGCCAGCGACAACAGGAACTCCGTATTCCGCCCGCCGCGCCCCCCGCCCTTAAGCGTGACTGTGGTCTCGCCGCCAGACAACAGGAGACAGGGAGCGCGGAACGGTCGGTCCCGCGTCAGAACCTCTCGCGTTATTGCCCCATGCATCCGGGCCACATCGCGCGCCTCGCCTTCAATTGCGTCAGACAGAATGATCGCCGGTACGCCCTGCGCTTCGGACCGCGCGGCAGCCGCTTCAAGGCTAAGCCGCGCTGAGGCGATCACCTCAACCTGGTTGCCCGCGAATACTGGATCCGTCGGCGATGGAGCTGGATATGCGCGGATGTGCTCAAGAATGTTCGCGGGCAGGTTTATTTTCCAAGCGGCTATCGCGGACAGTGCGTGCTCCTGATCCGCATCATCCGGCACGGTCGGACCCGACGCGACTTGTGACGGCGCGTCGCCGGGCACATCCGATACAATCAACGTGATGACTTTTGCGGGATGGGCCGCCACCGCCAAACGCCCGCCCTTTATCGTTGACGCGTGCTTGCGGATCGCATTCATCACCGATATCGGCGCCCCGGACGCCAGAAGCGCTTCGTTCAACTTCTGCTCGTCCGCCAGAGTCAATCCATCGGGCGGGGCAGGCAACAATGCTGACCCGCCTCCGGTGATCAATGCAACGACCAGATCATCTTCGCTGAGCCCGGCGACCGCTTCGGTCAGAGCGCGAGAGGCTTCCAGCCCCGCCGCATCCGGCACCGGGTGGGCGGCTTCTAAAATGCGTATGTGTTTGCAGGTCGCGCCATAACCATATCGAGTAACCACAACCCCTTCGACGTGGTCGCCCCACACCTCTTCGAACGCCGCTGCCAGTTGCGCGGCCCCTTTGCCTGCTCCAACCACAACGGTCCGGCCCTTGGGTTTGTCAGGCAGGTTGTCTTTCAGGACCGCCCGCGCATCAGCGGCCAAGATGGCCGTGTCGAAGAGGTCTGTCAGGAAGGCTCGGTCTGCAATGTCTATCATTGGGCGACCATAGCTCTGCTTAAGAGCCGCTCGCAAGCGGCCAGGTTGCGGACAGCGTGCCGTCAAAGCGCTGGACCGGTATGGCTACGTCTCTGGGCTGTCATCCTTTGGGGGTTTTGCCAGCGATTGGCGCGAAACAACATGTGTATTGATGCAGGTCGAAGCCCCTTTTGACCGACCCTCCACCATCGCAATCAGTTCTTGCGCAGCTCTGCGCCCCATTTCGCGGTGGGGCACATGAACTGTCGTCAATCCAGGGCTGGCAATCTCTGCCAGCTCAATATCGTCAAAACCGGTGATCGAAATCTGATCTGGAACCGAAAGCCCCATAAGTCGCGCTTCGCGCAGCGCGCCCACGGCCAAAACGTCATTACCACACAAAACTGCTGTCGGCCTCGGCGTGTGGGACATGAGTTCGCGAAACGCATACGCGCCACTATCAATGCCATAGTTGGTTTCAATCAACCTCATACCGTCTGGTTCGATACCATTGGCGAGCAGCGCATCGCGAACACCTTTTACACGTCTTTGCGCACGATCATTTCCCACAGTCATTCCCGAGATCATCGCGATCCGTTTGTGCCCTGCATCGATGACATTTTGCGTCAGGTCGAACATGGCGTTCCGGTTGCTGAACCCCACAGAGGGCTGCCGGGCATCGGACAGGTAAGACCAGGCGACCAGAGCCGGAACCTGATGCCGCTCGAGGTATTCATAGATCTGGTCTTCGCGTTCATGGCCAATCAACAACAAACCATCTGCACCCCGCGCCACCAAGGCGCGGATTTGTTCTTTCTCAATTTCTGGTTTGTAGGCCGAGCTGGACACAAGAAGCGTATAGCCGTTTTGGCGCAGTTCGTCCTGAAAGGCTTGCAGACCACGCGCAAAGATCGCGTTGTCCATGGTTGGAATGATCGCACCGATTGTAAATGACCGCTTTGCGGCCATCACACGCGCGGCGAAATTGGGTGTGTAGCCCAGGGATTCTACCGCGGCCATGACGCGAATGCGCGTTCGCTCCACCACTTGGTCAGGGGAATTCAGGCAGCGCGACACCGTGGCAGTCGACACGCCAGCCATAGCTGCCACATCGTTAAGTGTCGGTACTGAACGAGTTTTTCCCATCACCACATCTGCCCATTGTTTCAGCTCTTCTTAACACATCGGCAGGCACTTGCCATCCGGGTAATGTAAACGCTTGCATTTAAAATGTAAGCGCTTACAAATGAGGGTGAACCGATTCACTACGGAGCGAAAAATGTTTCTTGTAGCCTCTGTCGTCGTCTTTGCTGTTTTCTTCGCGAATGTTGCCCTCGGGGCCTTCGCCGGCAGCGCTTTTCTTGGCGACATTGGGGAAATGCTGGTTCTGTTTGCGGCCTCGATCCTGTTTGTCGTCGCAATTCTTAAAAAAGAAGCTGACCAAAAATCAAAGAACCAAGGCAGCTGATGAATCCTAGGGAGGATAACATGAGAAAAGTAAAAGACGGGCTGAAGTCAGCTGAACGACGTAACTTTCTGAAGCTCAGCGCGAGCGGCGGCTTCACGGCCGCAATGGTGGTCGGCGCTGGCGGGATGCTTTGGTCAACCGAAGCGGTCGCGCAAACCGCCAAAGAAGAGCAAGAGCGTGAGGCAGCCGCAGAACATGTGATGACCGTGGCGACAGCCTATGTGCTGGGCGCGTCCCGCAGCTATCCGATCATGCAGCTGGACCTGAAAGAGAACATTCAGAACGCGACCAACGGCAAAGTATATGTAAAACTGGCACCGGGCGGACAGCTTGGCGCAGGTGGTGCATTGGTCCAAAAAGTTCAAGGCGGCACCATTCAAGCGGCACAGCATTCGCTGTCGAACTTTGCGCCGTTTGCATCGACTGTTGACCTGATCAACATGCCCTACCTTTGCGGTTCGAACCAACGCTTCACCAATCTGGTGAATTCAGATTTCTGGAAAACAGCGGTTGAGCCCAAAGTTGAAGAAAACGGCTTCAAAGCCCTGTTCTATGTAAACATCGACCCGCGCGTCGTTGCGGTGCGCAAGGGCGGCAATGCGGTTATGACCCCGAGCGATATGGCAGGCGTGAAGTTCCGCGTGCCGGGTTCGAAAATGCTGCAGCAGTATTACCGCATGGTGGGTGCAAACCCAACGCCGGTGGCATGGGGTGAAACACCGTCGGCCATCAAACAAGGCGTCGCAGACGCTTTGGACCCATCGGTCGGCGCGCTTTACGTCTTCGGGTTCAAGGATATCCTCAGCCACGTGACCTTCACGCAGGCTGTGCCAGATAGCCAAGTGTATTCGTGTAATCTGGAGTGGTTCAACTCGCTGCCTGCTGACGTGCAGGAAGGCGTGATGTGGGGGGCAGAAATGACCGCGCACCAGAACCTGTCGAAAGTTCCGTCGGCACGCAGCTACGCCATGGCCGAGCTTGCAAAAGCCGGCGTCGAGTTTCATTCACTCAGTGAAGATCAGCTTGGCGAATGGAAAGAAGCAGGCGGCTTCCAGCGCGCTGAGTGGGACGAGTTCAAAGTCGAGCTTGCCGGGTCCATGGACGACTTTGCCAAGATGGAAGAGGCCGCGGGCACTCAAGGCAAATACTACGTGCACGACGCCTAGTTCTCCTGGGGTGCCTCCTTCGCGGGGCACCCACTTTTTTGAACCCCCGCGCATGGCGATGCGACACCTTTAATGGTCACAGCTTTGGCTGAAGGATCCCGTTATGAAACTTCTCAGACAGATAGATCAGAATGCGGAACGCTGGTTGCTGCTTACCTTCTATGTGATGCTTGTTATCACCATGGCGATCGAGGTCATCCGGCGCGAACTTTTTGCCTATTCCTCGATCTGGGGCGAAGAGATCGTTCGCTATTCTTTCATTTACCTGGCTTGGATCGGTGCCGCCGCCGCGGTGAAAGAGCGGGCGCATATCCGCATTGATGTTCTGATGCATTACGTCGGGCCGCGCGTTAAGGCGCTGATCTATATCTTCGGCGATCTTGTGATGCTCATTGTCGCTGTGATTGCCTTGTATTGGTCATACGAGACCGTTCACGTCTCGGCCAAATTCGGTTCGGTCAGCCATGGGCTTCGCATCTCGATGGTCTGGTTCCTGATGGCCGTGCCCGCTGGGTTCGCCCTGATTGTCTGGCGCTTGCTGCAATCCTTGTGGCGCGATTTCCACTCGCTTCGTGACGGCACCCCCGTCTTCGAAGGCGATAAACTGTTTGATTGAGGAGATCACAAATGCTGTGGCAACAAGTTGGTCAAACAGTTGAGCTAGGCTGGGATTTTTACCTTCCCGTCCTGATGTTCGTGGGTCTAATCGCACTGGCCGTGCCCGTCTGGGCCGCCATTGGTGCGGCCGCGATCACCATGTTGGTCATGTCGGGCGACCTGCCCCTGTCCGCCGTGGGCGAAAGCCTGTTCACCGGCATCGACGCTTTTGCGTTGACCGCTGTTCCCCTTTTCATCCTGACCGGCGACGTGCTGGTGCGCACCGGGCTTAGTCGAAAGTTCCTTGATGTGGCCGAGGCGCTGACCTGCTGGACCAAAGGCGGGTTTGGTTCAGCCACCGTGTTGGTCTGTGGTATGTTTGCCGCGATTTCCGGCTCGGACGCAGCGGGTGCTGCTGCCGTTGGTCGGATGACCATCGGGCGTTTGGTGGAAAGCGGCTATCCGCGCCCCTATGCTTGTGCGCTTGTGGCGGCTGGTGCGTGTACTGGCATCCTGATCCCGCCGTCGATCGCGTATATCATTATCGGCCTTGTGCTGGGAATATCTGCCTCGACGCTGTTTCTGGCCGCGCTCATTCCCGGTATCGCCATTCTGGTGTCGATACTGGTGACAAACATCATCATGAACCGGCTTTACAGCTACGAAACCGGTGGCAACATGAGCGTCAGCGAATGGTCCGTCAATCTGGGCAAATCGCTGAAATCCGGCTGGTATGCTTTCATCGTGCCCGGCATTATTTTCTACGGCATCTTCTCGGGGCGTCTGACCCCCACCGAAGCAGGTGCAACGGCAGTTGTCGTGACCATCATCATGGGCTTCTTTCTGCGTACGTTGAGCTTTTCAGACTTCCCCGCGATGCTGGTCAGTTCTGCCAAGGTAAACGGTGTGATCCTGCCGATCATCGCCTTCTCTGCCCCGCTTGCTGAAGCGCTGGCCATTATGGGTGTGCCCCAAGGGTTTGTGACCGCCGTCACAGGTATGACCGACGATCCTTATGTTCTGATCTTGCTGATGATCGGCATCCTGATCGCGGCGGGTTGTGTGATGGAGACCACGCCAAACATCGTGATCCTCGCGCCGATCCTGAAGCCACTCGCCGATAATATCGGTATGAACGAAATCCAGTTCTGTATCATGATGATCACTGCTCTGGGCGTAGGGTTCATTACACCGCCTTTGGGTCTGAACCTGTTCGTCGTCTCTGGCATCACTGGGGAATCGATCCTTAAGATCGCAGCCCGTGCCGTACCGTTCGTTCTGACCATGCTGATCGTTGTGCTTCTGATCGCCTATATCCCGGCAATCTCGACCACTTTTCTTCCAGATATCTATAAATAGGACCTTACAGTTATGACTCGTGAATACCTGAAAAAGGCTTCTTTAACTTCGAAGTCAGACGCATCCGAAACCCATGAGATCGTGAAAGGTATCCTGAATGATATTGAAGCCGGTGGTGATGCCAAGGCGATGGAATACGCAGCCAAGTTCGACAAGTATGAGGGCAGTGTTCTACTGAGCCCGGCAGAGATCGAAGCTGCCTGTGCTTTGGTGCCGGAGAAACTGAAAGCAGATATCCGGTTTTCCCACGACAATGTGCGCCGCTTTGCCGAACTGCAAAAAAGCACGGTCAGCAATGTGGAAACCGAGATCACACCAGGTTTCGTGACAGGCCAAAAGGCAATCCCTGTTGATGCGGCGGGTTGTTATGTGCCCGGTGGGCGTTATAGCCATATCGCCAGCGCGATCATGACCGTAACCACGGCCAAGGTTGCCGGATGCAAACACATCACCGCCTGTTCCCCACCCCGCCCTGACGTGGGCGTCGCGCCCGCTATCGTCTATGCCGCTCATATCTGCGGCGCGGACAAAATCATGGCAATGGGCGGTGTGCAGGGTGTCGCGGCCATGACCTTTGGTCTGTTTGGACTGCCCAAGGCAAACATCCTTGTCGGTCCGGGCAACCAGTTTGTGGCCGAAGCCAAACGCATCCTGTTTGGTCGCGTCGGGATCGACATGATCGCGGGGCCAACCGACAGCCTGATCCTGGCCGACAAGACGGCCGATGCACATATCGTGGCCACCGATTTGGTCAGCCAAGCCGAGCACGGGTATAACTCGCCGGTCTGGCTGGTCACTGACGACCGCGCGTTGGCCGAAGACGTTATGGCCCGCGTACCAAAACTGATTGCAGACTTGCCAGACGTGAACCGCGAAAACGCCTTTGCCGCGTGGCGCGATTATGCCGAGGTCATGGTCTGTTCTGATCGTGAGGAAATGGCGGCATGTTCCGACGAATATGCGCCCGAGCATCTGACCGTTCAGGCGGAAGATCTGGACTGGTGGCTGGAAAACCTCACATGTTACGGGTCACTGTTCCTAGGCGAAGAAACCACCGTCTCCTATGGCGACAAGGCCACCGGCACCAACCACGTGCTGCCGACGTCGCGCGCAGCAAGCTATACCGGCGGCCTGTCGGTGCACAAATACATGAAGATCGTGACGTGGCAGCGCGCCACCCGCGAAGGGTCGAAAGCTGTGGCCGAAGCAACGGCCCGTATTTCGCGACTGGAAGGTATGGAAGGCCATGCCCGCGCGGCGGACGTGCGTCTGGCGAAGTATTTCCCCGATGAAATCTTTGACCTGACAGCAAATGGCTGATCCTCGATCCCTGTTTGATCTGACAGGCAAGGTTGCTTGCATCACCGGGGCCAGTTCGGGTCTCGGGCGGCGGGCAGCTATTGCATTGTCGTCGGCAGGGGCGCGGGTCGTGTCCGTGGCGCGCCGCGCGGACCCGTTGCAGAGCCTTTCTGCCGAAATCGGGGCGAATGCCGCACATGTCGCGGCGGACGTCGCCGATCGGGCAAACCTTGGCGCTCTATCTGATGCAATCTGCGAGCCATTTGGATCGCCGGACATCCTTATCCATGCAGCAGGAGTGAACACACGCCAACCTGCGGATGAGGTTACGGCTGAAGGATGGGATCAGACACTGGCCCTGAACCTCAGCACCCCGTTTTTCCTGAGCCAAGCCCTTGTGCCGGCTATGAAAGACAAAGGCTGGGGCCGCATCGTAAACTTCGCCTCACTGCAAACCACCCGCGCCTTTCCGGGCGGCATCGCTTATGGTGCCAGCAAGGCGGGTGTCGGGCAGTTGACCCGCGCCATGGCCGAGGCCTGGTCACCTTTCGGCATCACTGCAAACGCTATTGGTCCGGGCTTCTTCCCAACCGAACTGACACAAGCTGTCTTCGATGATGCGGCACTTACAGACCGAAATGCTGCGCAAACCTGCATCGGGCGCAACGGGCACCTTGAGGATATGGATGGGCCGTTATTGTTTTTGTGTTCGCAGGCGTCTGCCTATGTAACTGGGCAAGTTTTGATGGTTGACGGAGGGTTCACGGCGAAATGAAAGCTCTGGTTTATGACGGTGTTGAAACGCTTGGATATCGCGATGTCGCTAAGGCTGAAGCGAAGAAGGGCGAACACCTGATCCGCATCATGGCGTCGGGCATATGTGGGTCTGACATGCATGCTTATCTGGGCCACGACGATCGTCGACCTGCCCCGCTTATCCTCGGGCACGAAGCGGCCGGTGTCATTGAGGGCGGTTCTGAGGTTGGTCGGCGGGTAACAATCAATCCTCTTGTGACTTGCGGTACTTGTGCGGCTTGCAGCATAGGGCGCGAAAATCTGTGCGCCGACCGACAGATCATCTCGATGCCGCCGCGCGAAGGTGCGTTCGCACAATTTGTCACGATGCCTGACAGCAATCTAGTTACGGTTCCCGACGAGGTGCCCCTTGGCAAAGCCGCTCTTGCCGAACCGCTGGCCGTCAGTTGGCATGCCGTCCGCCTTGCGCTTGACGCAATGCATCACAAAATGGACCGCTCTGCGCTGGTTCTGGGTGGAGGAGCCATCGGTCTGGCCGCCGCTCTGGCCTTGCGCGCGATGGGGGTTGAGGACGTAACCATCGTTGAACCGAACGAGAAACGCCGTCGCTTTCTGGCAGATCGGTGCGACCAATCGGTTACCGACAAGGCCTCACATCCAGCTACCATCGTGATTGATGCCGTTGGCTATGCCGCAACCCGGGCCATAGCATCCGAGATTGCGGCACCGGGCGGCGTGATTGCTCATGTGGGACTGGGCGAGAACTCTGGCGGGCTGGATATCCGCCGCATGACGCTTCAGGAAATCACCTTTATCGGCACATACACCTATACCGCACAGGATTTTCGCGACACCGCACATGCGATCTTTGATGGTCGGCTTGGCGCGCTGGACTGGATCGAAACGCGTGCGTTATCAGATGGTGCGCAGGCTTTTCGAGACCTTCGCGCTGGCACTGTCGCCGCTCCTAAAATTGTTCTGGACCCATGGTCCTAGTTTGCATCGTAAGGAAGGACGTCAACCATGTATGATAAAGTTCTGGTTCCGATGGCGCTTGATCACGGGTTGTCAGCTTCAACCCTTGGTGTGGCAAAGGCGCTGTGCAATCCCGGCGGGCAGATTATTGCCCTTCATGTTTACGAAACCCCCCACGGATCAGTAGGGGCTTATCTTGACAAAGAAGTTGTACGCGAAGGTTTCGATGCCGCCCGTGCGTTGCTGGCGGAAAAGACAGCAGGAATACCGGGCATTCAGGCGGAAATCGTGGCCGGTCATACCTATCGTACTATCATCGACTTCTCTGCTGAAAATGGCATCGGGTGCGTTGTGATCGGATCACATAAACCGGGGCTCAGTGACTATCTGCTGGGAACAACGGCGGCACGTGTCGTGCGCCATGCCCCGTGCGCCGTGCACGTCTATCGCAGCACCTAGTTAACAAATGACATCAACCATAAAGGCCAAACGATCATGAACATCGACAAGAAGATCGCGGACGATCTAGTCGCCAATGACGTCTCGTTCATCACCACCGTGCCCTGCAAGCAGCTGGCTGGCGTGATCGAAGAAGTCGACCGGCGCGAGGAAATTTTCCACATCCCTTCCAACAAGGAAGATGAGGGCATGGGGCTGTGTGCAGGCGCGTGGATGGGCGGCAAGCGCCCCGCCATCATCATGCAAAACACAGCCATCGGCGTGACAATCAACACGCTGGCCACGCTGACGCAGTTTTATCGGATGCCCTTGCCGATGCTGATTTCATATCGCGGCGAACTGCGCGAGCCTGTCGCCTGTCAGGTTGAAATGGCGGTGCATACCAAAGCGCTTCTGGCGCAGTTGAACATTCCAACCTACCACTTCCATCGCCAAAGCGATGTCGAGGAATTTGACAACATCCTGAAATACACTTTCATGTGCAACAAACCTGTGGCGATCCTGACCGACGCCAATTTCTGGGGAGGCTATGGCGACCAATGATCCGTTCTGAAATCCTGCGCGAGATCGCGCCCATCCTTCGTGACCAGCTGGTCGTCTGCAACATCGGCATTCCCAGTCAGGAACTGCATGCCATCGACGATCAACCGTCTAACTTTTACATGCTGGGGACCATGGGGCTTGCCTCCTCGATCGGTCTTGGTCTTGCTTTGGCACAGCCCAAAACCGTGATTGCAATCGACGGTGACGGCTCGGTTCTTACCAACCTCGGCACATTGCCGACGATTGGGAACAACGCGCCCAACAACTATATCCTGATGATCATCGACAACGGGTCCTATGGCTCGACCGGGGATCAACCGACATATACCGGCAAGAAAACCGATCTGGCGGGCATGGCACGCGCCGCTGGCTGCGACAATGTCGTTGTGGTTCAGGATGTGGACACGGGCAAAGCGCTGCAAGACGCCATCGACGGCGGAAAAGCCACCGTCATGGTGGTCAAATGCGACAGTGGCAACGCCAAGATGCCGGTCATCACGATGGACCCGGTCATCATCCGGGATCGCTTTATGAAAGCGGTCGCAAGCTGATGGGCGCAAGCGCCATCCATTGTGCGGACGATGCCCGCCGATTGGCGCGGCGCAGGCTGCCTTGGATGGTGTTTGACTATATCGACGGCTCGGCCGGTCGGGAAACAGGGGCAGCGCGCAATCGGGCTGCCCTTGATGCGGTCACGCTCAGGCCGCGTATCTTGAAAGACGTCAGTCAGCGGTCTCTGGCAACCGAAATCTTCGGTGCTTCGGCAGGTCGCCCTTTCGGGATCGCGCCCATGGGTATGTGCAACTTGTCCCGTCCGGGCGCAGACCTGATGCTGGCCCGACTGGCAGGGCGTCATCGCGTGCCCCATGGCGTGTCCACTGTTGCGTCAACGCCGTTGGAACAGATCATTGAAACCGCCCAGGGCCATGCGTGGTTCCAACTTTACTTCAGCGGGGACGGCGTGGGCACATTCAAGCTGCTGGAACGGGCGAAGGCCGCAGGATACAAGACCCTTGTTCTGACCGTCGACGTGCCCGAAGTGGGCCGCCGACCGCGCGAACTTCGCCATGGGTTCACAATGCCCTTCCGCATCGGACCACGGCAATTCATCGACTTCGCATTGCACCCGCAGTGGTCCTTTCCCGCGCTGTTCAGTGGCAAGCCGCAGATGGCAAATTTCGAAATGGACGGGTTTGAATTCGACCGCACGGAAACGCGGGCCAATGTCACTTGGGAAACGCTGTCTCGTGTACGGGACGCGTGGCCGGGGAAACTGGTGGTCAAGGGCGTGCTGGATGTCGACGATGCACAACAGTTGGTGAGCGCAGGCGTGGATGCCATTCAGGTATCCAGCCATGGCGCGCGGCAATTGGAAAGCGCGCCCGCGCCAATTGAAATGCTGGCGAAAATCCGTGCCAAGCTTGGGCCCGATTTCCCGCTCTTCTATGACAGCGGCATTCGATCTGGCGAAGATGTACTAAAAGCGCTGAGCTTAGGGGCCGACTTCACCTTCATCGGGCGCGTCCTGCAATTCGCTATCGCCGCCGCCGGTGAACCCGGGCTGCAAAGAATGTGGGAAGTTCTGAGTTCGGAGATGAGCAATGCGATGGCTCAGATCGGGGCAACGTCGCCCAGCGCGGTTGAGCGTCAAATCTAGTTTTCGCGTTACCAATCGCCACAACGAAACAACTTAGCGAGTGATCCTTGGTAAAATATCGGCGGCGCTCCTAGTTTCGAAGCGCCGCCGGTTTTGAGACCCTTAGGCCTGTGTCTTATGCTAGGTCGAAGCGATCCACATTCATCACCTTGTTCCAAGCAGCAACGAAGTCGCCCACGAACTTCTCGCCCGCGTCTTTCTGGCCATAGACCTCCGAAAGCGCTCGCAGTTGCGAGTTGGACCCAAAGACCAGATCGACACGGGTCGCAGTCCACGTCGCTTTACCGGTGCTGCGGTCTTTGCCTTCAAAATGGCCGTCACCCGTGTCCGCCCACGTGGTGCCCATGTCGAGCAGGTTCACGAAGAAATCGTTGGTAAGCTGACCCGCACGGTCGGTCAGAACACCATGCTTGCTACCACCATGGTTCGCACCCAGAACCCTAAGGCCACCAACCAATACCGTCATTTCCGGCGCGGTCAGGGTCAAAAGCTGTGCCTTGTCGACCAGCAGTTCTTCTGGTGAAATGGTGAACTCTGTCCTTTGCCAATTGCGGAACCCGTCAGCCTGCGGCTCAAGATAGTTCATGCTCTCGACCTCAACCAGATCCGGCGTCGCGTCACCGCGACCCAGTGTGACCGGCACCTCGAGGTCGTGACCTGCATCCTTCGCGGCCTTCTCAATGCCCGCCGCTCCCGCGATCACGATCAGGTCGGCCATCGATACAGGTTGGACTGACGCCGATTTGATGCCGTCCAGCACCGCCAAAACGCGAGCGAGTTCGGCTGGTTCGTTGACCGCCCAACCCTTCATCGGCTCAAGCTGAACATGCGCCCCGTTGGCACCACCGCGCATGTCCGAACCCCGGAAGGTTGAGGCAGACGCCCAAGCGGTTTTGACCATATCACTGACCGATAGGCCGCTATTAAGGCACGCTTTTTTCAGGGCAGCTACGTCCAGATCGGCAGCGGTCTCAGACGCCGGGATCGGGTCCTGCCACAGCAGATCTTCTGCAGGCACTTCCGGGCCGAGATAGCGTGACTTTGGCCCCATATCGCGGTGGGTCAATTTGAACCACGCACGGGCATAAGCATCGGCAAACTCGTCCGGGTTTTCCAGATACCGCTTCGCAATCGGGCCATAGATCGGATCATAGCGCATCGACATGTCTGCGGTTGTCATCGCTGGCGGATGCATTTTCGACTTATCAAAAGCATCAACAACCATGTCTTCAGGCTCGACATCCTGTGCGATCCAGATGTTCGCGCCAGCAGGTGTTTTATCCAGCGCCCACTCGTATTTGAACAGCACCTTCAGATAGCCCATGTCCCACGTTGTCGGGTTGGGTTTCCAAGCGCCCTCAAGACCCGATGTGATCGCGTCGCCCGCTTTGCCGGACCCGTGCGAAGATTTCCATCCAAGGCCCATTTCTTCTATCGGGGCGGCTTCTGGCTCCGGGCCGACCGCATCGGCCGGGCCGTTACCGTGCATTTTGCCGAATGTGTGACCGCCCGCGGTCAGGGCCACGGTTTCCGCGTCATCCATAGCCATGCGGGCAAAAGTTTCGCGCACGTCGCGGCCCGAGGCGAGGATATCGGGGTGCCCATCCGGACCTTCCGGGTTGACGTAGATCAGGCCCATCTGCACTGCGGCCAACGGGTTTTCAAGGTCGCGCTCGCCGGAATAACGGCTGCCTTCGGCCTTTGAATCGGCCAACCATTCAGTTTCCGAGCCCCAGTACACGTCTTCTTCTGGTTCCCACACATCAGCGCGACCACCGGCGAAGCCGAAAGATTTGAAACCCATCGATTCCATCGCGACGTTGCCGGCGAGGATCATCAGGTCCGCCCAGCTGATCGCATTGCCGTATTTCTGTTTGATCGGCCAAAGAAGGCGGCGTGCCTTATCGAGGTTGCCGTTATCGGGCCAGGAATTGAGTGGCGCAAACCGTTGCTGCCCGGTACCGGCACCGCCGCGACCATCTGCGGTGCGATAGGTGCCCGCGCTGTGCCACGCCATCCGGATAAACAAACCGCCATAATGGCCATAATCTGCGGGCCACCATTCCTGGCTGTCTGTCATCAGAGCCGTGAGGTCAGCTTTAAGACCGTCATAGTCGATTGAACTGAACGCTTCGGCATAGCTGAAATCTTGCCCCATCGGGTCGGACTTCGCTGAGTTTTGCGCAAGGATCCGTAGGTTGAGCTGGTTCGGCCACCAATCTTTATTGGTGATCATGCCCATGTTCGTGGCGCCGTGCGCGACTGGGCATTTGCCCGCGTTGTTTCCGTCCATCATATAACTCCCATAGCGGTTCGCAGTTCAGATCTGAATGTTATCTCATAAGTAATGTAGCGGGTCATTTAGATAAGTGGAAATTGCATTTGCCAATCCAGGTGATAATTATTCGTTATGATAAACATTACGATCAGACAGCTTCGTTATTTCGACGCACTGGCCAGACACGGTCATTTTGGCCGCGCAGCCGATGCCTGCTCCATCTCGCAACCTGCGCTGTCTGTCCAGATTCGAGAGCTTGAAGAAACGCTCGGCAGCACGTTGTTTGAACGCTTGCCGCGTCAAGTCAGACTGACGACACTGGGGCGCGAGTTTCTGAATCGGGCGCAGGCTATTCTGCGCGCGGTCGACGAGTTGGGTGATCTGGTGCGCGCGGCGCAGGACCAGTGGGTCGGGCAGCTTCGCATCGGCGTGATTCCAACCATTGCGCCCTACCTTCTGCCCTCCATTGTTGAGCAACTTACCCAGAGCTTCTCTGGCGTTGAGATTCATGTCCGGGAAACCATGACCTCCAACCTTATCAAGGAGTTGAATGAAGGTCGGATCGACACGGCCATTCTGGCGCTGCCGATCTCTGAACCCGGACTGACCGAGGTTGCGTTGTTTGAAGAAAACTTCGTCCTCGTGCGGCAAAAGGCGGATCGTAACAAGCCGGTGCCAAACCGCGAGATGCTGCAGGAATTGCGCCTGCTTTTGCTTGAAGAAGGCCACTGCTTTCGCGATCAAGCGCTGTCTTTCTGTAGCGTTCAGCCAAACCAACCGCGTGAAACGCTCGACGGCAGCTCGCTATCAACACTCGTTCAGCTTGTGGGGGCCGGACTGGGTGTGACATTGGTCCCCGAGATGGCCATTCCCGTCGAAACGCGCTCGGCCAACGTGTCCCTCGCCCGCTTCAGTGACCCGCAACCGACGCGGACCATTGGCATGCTGTGGCGCGACACAAGCCCGCTGGCCCCTCAGTACCACCGTATAGCGGACATCGTTCGATCTGCGTCTAAGTCGGGACGCAATCTGGCCAACCCAGAGGCCTGAAGCCCTATAGTTCGAGGCAGAAATTCGGTCGGGCAGCGCATTGAAACAGGTTTCAAGCTTTCCTGTTACGACGGCGTAGTCCCGCTATCGCGCCGAGTCCAGCCAGCAGCAGAAAACCACTAGCTGGGATCGGAACAGGAGATGGAGACAGATCCGCTGTAACCAAAGCTTCTGCTCGGAATGCCGCAGGATTCCTGTGGCTCCAAACGCCTGTATTGATCACTGTAAACGACAACGTGTTTATGCCCGCAAAAAACCCTTGCGTAGCGCTAAATGCGGTGAGCATCAAAAATGCATCGCGGCCGAACGAGATCGAACTAATCGCGGTGCCGTTAAGATAAGCCGTGCCCATATTGTCAGCGCCCCAAAGGCCACTTAATGAAGCAGTGGTATAATCAAACCCTGTCAGGTCAAAACTGTGTGTAAATGTTACGCTACTTAGCGTCGGGTTTTCATCCCAAACCCATGCAGATGTTGAGCTATTTGGCAAATAGGCGGGATGGAGGGAGTCCGCAATTGCGCCACCGCCGCTGCTAACAAAATCAGTACTTCCTGCGGCGGTCCCGACGTCTGTTACAGTGGCAGCATGCGATACGGTAACAGATATGGCGAATAGGCCAGCGGCTAACAATGAATTGACGTACATAATCTTCCTCACAAATCCACAAAAAGTAGATTTTCTTTTTTTCTGTCGAAAGCTGAAAACCGCAGCGCCGACACTTCTACATTATGCAATATTTTAGACTGCTTGGACACATTTTCGCCAAACTTTCAACTCATGGTGGGCACAATTCCCTAGGTGATTGAAAAAGAAGTTTGGGCACGAGTTTAACGAGTCTCTTGGACGAAAAAATCTTGCAAACCTGCCTGTGAGAAGCCGGTTTTCTGCTTTCTAAGCCGCCTGATTCGCATCTGTTGTGAACTATCTACGGTTGATACGCCCTTGAAAGACCCACTGTTTTGCAATTGGTGTTAGCGTTTGCGCCCTCGCCGATTGGCGCAGCTTTGGGTCTACGACTTTAGAGAATTTTCCGGTTTCGACGTATCAAGCGAATATAGTCGGGAGCTTCGCCGCGTAAGAAAGAAAAGCTCACTTGGTCTCGATCGCCGGTCAGATGCCCGAACGGTCGACCCACACCAAAGGGCGAAATAGGAGCAACTGGTATCTTCGTGGGCATCAGAGGGATGTGTTTAGGTCGGCAAAACACCTGTTGCCAGAATCCAAGCGGCCCAGCGTCCAGCAATCGATGTTTTGCCTCATTTCGTATCCGTGAGTGGCGCGAAATTCCAACCTAATTAGCGCATTAAACCTCTGACCTAATACTGATATTTCTGCAGCCCCCCGTCGAAAAAATGTGGTTCACAATACCGCAGGTACGCCAATTTGGGAGGTGGATCGGCACGTCGCAGATAAAGGCCGCTGCTCATCGCACCAGTGATCGGTGCTGCGACTTGAGGTGATCAAAATGTTGTTCGTGTTGGCGGTCAAAAAATACTCATCCAAAAAAATGTAGGAAGGGATTGGGAAAATTTGATTCAAATGCAATGATGCCTGATATGAGAAAATTCAATTCATGGAGCCAGCTGCAAACAGTTTTGGCAGTCGTAGAAACCGGATCCTACCGGGCTGCCAGCATGGAACTTGGAATCACGACCAGTACGGTCGCCCGGCATATTGAAGCGGTCTCACAGGAACTGAAGCACCCGATATTTGTACCAAAGGGCAATGGCAGGGAACTGACCGATGTTGGTAAAGAACTCGTCAAAATAGCAAGCAAAACCCAGACCAACCTCGGCTTCATGATAAGGAACCTTGAGACAGACAAAGATTTCTTTGGCTCGTTACAGATAAGCACCCTTTCATTTGTGGGCAGTGAATTCCTAGCGCAGTTCCTCCATCTATGGCGGAAGGAAAATCCGCTTGCCGAATTGGTGATTGACGCAACCGACCAAACCACGGCGGTCGAACGCGGAGAAGCCGATGTCGCGCTTCGCCTGACCCGCCCAGATACAGCTGGCATAGCACGGTTTAAAGTCGCAAACTGCCACGTCGGAGTGTTTGCGCCCAAGCACCACAAAGGCAATGCCTGGATTGGGTTTTCAGGTTCACTGGATTACCTGCCTGAAATGAAGGTGGCTCGAGATTTTTTTCAGAGCGATCCCGTCGTCAGATTGGATTCCTATCGCGCGCAAGCTCGAGCGTCGATCTCAACCGGTCTGCCATGTGTACTTCCCACTTGCCTGGCGCAACAATATGAAGAGCTTCATCTGATTAAACGCGCTGATGCACCCCTTATAGTAAACCGCGAACTGTGGTTTCTTTTCTACGAGAAGCGCAAGAATGATCTTGCGATTATCGCGGCCAGGAACTGGATCAAGAAAATCTTCCCTTCCGCAAACAAATGCCTTTGCGGAGAATGCAGCTGAGGCTGGCAATAACCAAATACAGCTTGATCCAGCCGTGGCGCTGTTGGCAGCAGTCTTTGCTGGCAACAAATCCACGCGACCGAGGCTTTTGGAAACAACAAGCTAAGCCAGCCCCGCCGACAAAAAGCGCGGCGATCCTGAAGCAGGATGAAAGAACCAAAATCTCGGCATTTTTGGATGGGTCTACAAGTGGTGCGGTCGGTGGGACTCGAACCCACACGAGTGTTACCTCACAGCGACCTCAACGCTGCGCGTCTACCAATTCCGCCACGACCGCGAGCCTAGGCTAGGTGACGCGTTTCATAGCGAAGGGGTTTGGGGATGTGAAGCCAAAAAACGCCCGCCAGAAATAAATCGGGATGCTTTTTGACAAAGGGCCAGCGCAATGCCAAATGAAGTTTATGAAAGCCCAGTCTGATATGCCCCCAGTCATGTGGGAAACCGCCGACACATTGGTCGACTACGAAGCCGCAGTGGCGCGAATGGAGGCCCATGTCGACGCTATGACGCGCGGCGAGGCAGGCGAAATGATCTGGTTGCTGGAGCATCCGCCGCTGTATACGGCTGGCACGTCTGCGGATGAAAAGGACTTGGTGGCACCTGACCGTTTTCCGGTCTACTCGTCGAAACGCGGGGGGCAGTACACATATCATGGCCCTGGTCAGCGCGTGGCCTATGTGATGCTTGATGTTGGACGGCGCGGGCGCGATGTGCGCGCCTTTGTGGCCGCCATGGAAGACTGGGTCATCCGAACCCTTGCTGAATTCAACGTCACTGGCGAACGGCGCGACGGCCGCGTTGGCGTCTGGGTCGTGCGCAATGACAAGCCGCTAAACGCCTTGGGCCAGTCTGCTGAAGACAAGATCGCTGCCATCGGCGTGCGGCTTCGGAAATGGGTCAGCTTCCACGGCATCTCGATCAATGTCGAACCGGATTTGGAGCATTTCTCGGGCATTGTGCCGTGCGGCATTTCCGAACACGGCGTGACAAGTCTGGTCGATCTTGGCCTGCCTGTTACGATGGATGACGTGGACAATGCTCTGCGTAAGTGTTTTGGTGAGGTCTTCGGCCCTGTCGGCGAAAAATAGCCAGCGCAGGCCTTCATTCACCCTGCGACAGCACGCCATCTTACAATAGGGTTGTATTCATCGCAGGGTCCGCGCGACAATAACGCTTAGCGCGTGAACCGATCTATCAAGAGGACCAACATGAAGACCATTCTCTCTGCCGCCGCCATGATCCTTGCCCTTTCGGGCACAGCTTTTGCCGAAGGCGACGTCGCCAAAGGTGAAAAGGACTTCAAAAAATGCAAATCCTGCCACGGTATCATTGATACCGACGGTGAAGCGCTGTTCAAAGGGGGTAAGACCGGCCCGAACCTTTATGGCATTGTTGGCCGCACGGCCGGCACCGTTGAAGGCTTCAAATACGGCGATTCTATCGTTGCCGCAGGTGAAGCTGGTCTGGTTTGGACAGAGGAACTTCTGATGGAATACATCAAAGATCCTAAAGGGTTCCTGAAAGAGCAGACCGGCGATTCAGCTGCCAAGTCGAAGATGACCTTCAAATGGGGCAAGCCCGAAGATATCGTGGTCTTCCTGGCAAGCTTCTCAGCCGAGATGCCCGCCGAGGGTGAAGCAGCCGAAGGCGAGGCCGCTGAAGGCGAAGCGACCGAAAGCGATTCGACCACAACCAACTAAGAACAACCGGCCAGTTGGCCGATTTTTCGCAAGAATCCCACGCCCCGCCCGGTAAAAGCCGCGCGGGGCGCATTTTTTTGCATCATGCGACCATTGCGACATTGCCCGACCCCGCGCTGCATATTACACACGTTAAAAAGCCGGGTGGAGTGACTCTCCGCTCTGGTCACGTTAACCCCAAAGGGAGGGATACATGGCGGACGCAGCCATTCACGACCAGGACCACCACGACGAGCGCGGGTTCTTTACCCGGTGGTTCATGTCGACCAACCACAAAGATATCGGGATCCTTTACCTGTTCCTGGCCGGTTTGACCGGTTTCATATCGGTCAGTTTCACTGTGTATATGCGCATGGAGCTGATGGACCCCGGTGTTCAGTACATGTGCCTGGAAGGCGCACGCTTCATTGCCGACGCGTCGGCAGAATGTACGCCGAACGGGCACCTCTGGAACGTGATGATCACCTATCACGGTGTCCTGATGATGTTCTTTGTGGTCATTCCTGCCCTGTTTGGCGGGTTTGGCAACTATTTCATGCCGCTGCAAATCGGCGCGCCGGACATGTCCTTCCCTCGGATGAACAACCTGTCCTTCTGGCTTTATGCCACAGGTGTTGGGCTTGGTGTGGCGTCGCTGCTGGCTCCGGGTGGCAACGACCAGCTTGGGTCAGGCGTTGGTTGGGTGCTTTACCCGCCGCTGTCGACGACTGAAGGCGGGTATTCGATGGACCTCGCGATCTTCGCGGTTCACGTATCCGGTGCCTCTTCGATCCTTGGTGCCATCAACATCATCACCACCTTCCTGAACATGCGTGCCCCGGGCATGACCTTGTTCAAAGTGCCGTTGTTCGCGTGGTCGATCTTTGTCACAGCCTGGCTGATCCTTTTGTCGCTGCCCGTTCTGGCTGGCGCAATCACCATGCTGCTGATTGACCGTAACTTCGGCGGGACTTTCTTTGACCCATCGGGGGGTGGCGATCCGATCCTGTATCAACACATCCTGTGGTTCTTTGGCCACCCGGAAGTGTATATCGTGATCCTGCCGGGCTTCGGTCTGATCAGCCACGTGATCGGCACCTTCGCGCGTAAGCCCATTTTTGGCTACGTTCCGATGGTCTGGGCGCTGATCGCCATTGGCTTCATCGGCTTCGTCGTATGGGCGCACCATATGTACACTGTCGGCATGTCGCTGACACAGCAGTCCTATTTCATGCTGGCAACCATGGTCATTGCTGTCCCGACCGGGATTAAGATCTTCTCGTGGATTGCGACGCTGTGGGGCGGCTCGATCGAGTTCAAGACGCCGATGCTTTTTGCAATGGGCTTCCTGTTCCTGTTTACCGTGGGCGGCGTAACTGGTGTGGTCCTGTCGCAAGCAGGTGTGGATCGCGTCTATCACGACACCTACTATGTTGTGGCGCATTTCCACTATGTGATGTCGATCGGGGCTGTGATGTGTATCTTCGCAGGCGTCTATTACTGGATCGGAAAGATGTCCGGTCGCCAGTATCCTGAGCTTGCGGGCAAGATCCACTTCTGGACCTTCTTCATCGGCGTGAACCTGACCTTCTTCCCACAACACTTCTTGGGCCGTCAGGGTATGCCGCGTCGTTATATCGACTATCCGGAAGCCTTTGCGTATTGGAACAAGATCAGCTCTTACGGCGCGTTCCTGTCCTTTGCGTCGTTCGTGTTCTTCATCGGCATCGTGTTCTACACGCTGATGAAAGGCAAACGCATTACCGAGAACAACTATTGGAACGAATATGCGGATACGTTGGAATGGACCCTGCCTACTCCTCCGCCAGAGCATACGTTCGAAATCCTGCCCAAGCAGGAAGAATGGGACAAAGGTCATTCACACTAAACTGACCTGATCAACGTGAAAGGCCCGGACAAACGTCCGGGCCTTTTCAATTAGGTAAACGCCAATGATGTCGTTGCTACTGCACAGGCAAATCCAGCCGAAACCGCTCCTTGCCCCATCCATCCACGCTGGTTCGCGCCCGGATCCATACCGCCTCAGCACCCTCAGGCAGTGCAACACTTGGCAAACTGCGGGTGAACGGCTGCTCGTTGGCGTGGGGGTGCTGTAAGACGCGCGTTCCCAGCGTATCGCCAGCTTGGTTCTCGACCCGCCAACCGTCGGCATAATCATCCCACCCAGTTTCGTCATGGGCGAGCGTTACCGATATGCTCCAACCAGCGCCAGACGGTGTCGCTGTCGCGCCTTCGATCACCGCCTCATGGGCGAAGACAGGTGAGGCCACACAAAGAAAGCCAACACAGAAAGATCGCATACGACACTCCTTAACAGACTAACCGCATTGTGCAGGGCCAACGCCCATTCCGCCAATCACGTCTCAGCGAGCCGGCTTGGGACCAGATGTCACAACCCCGCACGCATATTTTTCGCTTGCCTCAAACTGACACGCTTGTTTGTCTTAAGCGTTCTATTCTGCATGAAAGCCCATCCCGATGCCTTACGAGTGGATGACTACCGAGACCCAAGGCGGCCCCAAGGCCGAGCTTCACCTGTGGCCCTTCAGGTCCCTGCCCCGGCGCGGCTTTGTCTGGGTCATGGGAATGGGTTTCGCTTTGATGCTGATCCCGCTGCTGGCTTTATTGGGATCAGCAACGCTTTGGTGGCTGCTGCCTTTCGCATTGGGGGCGATGGGCGCGCTGTGGTTCTTTATCGAGAAAAGCTACAAAGATGGCGAAATCCTAGAAGAATTGCTGATCTGGTCCGACAGAATGACACTAACCCGCCATGGCCCGCGCGGTGCGTTGCGGGAATGGGAGGCCAACCCCTATTGGGTCACAGTGCACCTTCATAAAAAGGGCGGCCCGGTCCCAAACTATGTAACGCTCAAGGGCGATGGTCGCGAGGTCGAGATTGGGGCGTTTCTGTCCGAGAAGGAACGACCCGAGCTCTTTGAAGAGTTAAGCGCGGCGCTGTTGCGTGCGAAAACGATTGGTTAGGGTGACGCCATCATAGGCTGCCCAATTCAGAGCGATCGCTCGTAATACTTGATCAGATGGTCCAGATACGGTGTTTCCTGATGGTAGGGTGAGCATTCCTTGAAACCCAGCTTCTTGTAAAGGCCCGTCGCCTCGACCAGCGCCCGGCCGGTATCAAGACGAACGGTCTGGTGCCCATCCTTACGGGCCTGATCCATCAGTGCCACGGTTAACGCCTTCCCGGCCCCAAGTCCCCGCGCCTCATCAGTAACGAAGACCCGTTGGATTTCAGCAACGCCATCCTCCAGTTTGCGGATCATTCCACAGCCAATCGGTCTGCCGCCATCATAGGCGAGCAGAAGGTCGCCATTC
Source organism: Aliiroseovarius sp. M344 (assembly GCF_025140835.1). Classification (NCBI taxonomy): domain Bacteria; kingdom Pseudomonadati; phylum Pseudomonadota; class Alphaproteobacteria; order Rhodobacterales; family Paracoccaceae; genus Aliiroseovarius; species Aliiroseovarius sp. M344. Next base: position 762,836 of record NZ_CP081153.1, on the reverse strand, counting down.
GGACGACTGTGAATACGGGCAAAGTCCGCCACCAAATCGTCGACCTTGTCCGGGTCGTATTTCTGCAGAATAAGTTCCCGGTCTTCCGGCGATCTGTCTAACAAGAAGGCGATGTATCCGAGGAACAGCTTCGCGACGACGGGCGCATCTTGGGGTAATCTGGCGCGTTTGATTTCTAACATCGTTTAGCTCCTCATCCACCGTGTCCGGCCAGAATAGCATAACAGCAAAAGAAATGGGCCACCCGACAGAAGCAAGAACTCAGCCACTGCAATCCCGCCAACTGCCTTGGCCGATTGCTTGGTTGGTGGGGGGTATTCGTGAAGGTCGGAAAACGGTGCCTAGAGTTTATCCCAGCTTCTTCTTCACCATTTGCCCGACTTTACCGAAGTCCATCTGGCCGGTGTATTTGGCCTTTAGCTCGCCCATCACCTTACCCATATCGCGGATGCTGGCTGCCTCTACGGCGGCGATTGCTTCGGCGACGGCGGCGTCGGTTTCTTCTTCCGTTAACTGCTTTGGCAGGAAGTCTTCAATCACCAGAATCTCAGAGAGTTCTTTCTCCGCCAATTCCAGCCGTCCACCTTCTTCATAGGCGCGCGCACTTTCCTGACGTTGCTTCACCATTTTGCCAAGAATCGCCAGAACGTCGGCGTCTGTCAGCTCGACCTCTTCATCGGAGCCACGCATGGCAATGTCGCGATCCTTGATTGCGGCGCTAATCAATCGAAGCGTCGACAACCGCGCGGCCTCTTTGTTTTTCATGGCCGATTTCAGGGCGTCATTCACCCGGCTGCGCATGTCCATGGATCTATCCGTTTGCTGTGACCATTACGAAGCTCGCAACTTATCGAAAAGCTGTGTTGCATTCAACCGGGGAGCAGCAGCGCTAACATCTTGAAAATCAATGGTATGTAAAATTGATTGCATCGGGCTCTGCCCCTTGACCCTAAGGGCCTGCGCCTCTAGTTTCGCGACGATTTGTCGATCGGGAGTCGCCACATGTCCGCTGCCACCGCCCAAGCCCCAGTAACTGCCAAACCCACCGCCTGTCTGGCCCTTGCCGACGGCACCATTTTTTATGGTCATGGGTTCGGTGCGACTGGCACCACCACCGCCGAGCTGTGCTTCAACACCGCCATGACGGGGTACCAAGAGATCATGACTGACCCGTCTTATGCGGGTCAGGTCGTCACCTTCACCTTCCCCCATATCGGAAATGTCGGTGTAAACCCTGAGGATGACGAAACTGGTGATCCTGTCGCCGCCGGTATGGTGGTGAAATGGGACCCCACCGAGCCATCAAACTGGCGATCGACCGAAAATCTGGTTGATTGGCTGGCCAAACGTGGTCGGATCGGCGTCGGGGGCATCGATACGCGCCGACTGACCCGCGAAATCCGCCAACAAGGCGCGCCTCACGTGGCGATATCGCATGATCCCGAGGGGAATTTCGACATTGAAGCGCTGGTTGCCGCTGCCCGCGCCTTTTCTGGGCTTGAAGGGTTGGATCTGGCAAAAGAAGTGACCTGTGCCCAGAGTTATAAGTGGGATGAGATGCGGTGGGCTTGGCCGGACGGCTATCCCAAACAAACGGCCCCTCGTCACAAGGTTGTTGCGCTCGATTTCGGGGCGAAACGCAACATTCTGCGCTGTCTTGCGTCTGCTGGGTGCGACGTCACTGTTATGCCCGCCACCGCCACTGCGGACGAGGTGCTGGCCCACAAACCAGACGGGGTGTTCTTGTCAAATGGCCCCGGAGATCCGGCGGCCACGGGCGCGTATGCTGTACCGATGATCAAATCCATCCTCGATACAACGGATCTGCCTGTCTTTGGCATTTGCCTTGGCCACCAGATGCTTGCGCTGGCCCTTGGCGCGCGCACCATCAAAATGAACCACGGCCACCACGGCGCGAACCACCCGGTGAAGGACAATGATACTGGCAAGGTCGAAATTACGTCGATGAACCACGGTTTCGCTGTGGACACGGCGAGCTTGCCCAAGGGGGTTGTTGAAACCCACGTGTCGCTGTTTGACGGGTCGAACTGTGGGCTGCGCATGGAAAACCGTCCGGTCTTTTCTGTGCAATACCATCCAGAAGCAAGTCCGGGTCCAATGGATAGCTACTATCTGTTTGAACGGTTCACCAAAGCGATGGATGCCCGAGCCTAAACCTGTCGCAACTCTGCACGATTGTTGTAGCAAAGACCTTTGATTAACGCCCTGTTAACCAATGGTTCTTCATGTTCGTCTGGTCAAAGAACCTAACGAGCCCAAACATGCACGCCGCCAACCTGCGCCTTGTTCCATCCGACACTTTGCCCGCAGGCAGTTTGTCGGCATATGCCAAAGCGCCGCGCCAACCCCGCAAACCGTTAGGTCAGATCTTGGTCGAGATGGGCGCGCTCAGCCCGGAAAACCTCGCCATGGCTGTGTCGCTGCAGGTGCGTGAGGACGCCCGGTTTGGTGACATCCTTCTGACCAATGGCTGGGTGCGACAATCGGATTTGTATGCCGGGCTGGCGCGGCAATATGGCTGCCAGATTGCCGACCTGCAAAAAGAGCCGCCAGATGTTCGTTTGATTGATCGACTGGGGGCTGCTTTCTGCATTCGCAAGGGGATCGTGCCTTGGAAGCAAGTCGGTGGCGCGACTATCGTCATCTGCTCTCGACCTGATGAATTCCACCGGGTGCAGAGCGCTTTACCAGCCGACTGGGGCCGATGCTTTCTGGCCATCGCGCCGGAACGCGACATCCAAACCGCGTTGATTGCAATGCGACACAGATCTTTGGCCGCACGTGCTGAAAACCGAGTATCTGAAGCGGAAAGCTGCCGTGGATGGCGCAGGGGGTCGGTCGCGCGGTTCGCGTCCGCGTTGCTTATCGCTCTGTGCGCATTGTTCATGGTGTCATCCTTCGCAGGCTTCGTTGCGTTGGTGGCTTGGGCAGTCATCACCTTGCTTCTGAATTCCTCGCTTAAGGCGATCGCGGCATTACAGTATTGGCGCCAAGACCGACAGACAGAACCCGAGCGTCTCGCATCAAGCGACCAACGGGGTCTTCTCAAACTGCCAACGGTGTCGATCCTCGTGCCGCTTTTCCACGAGCGCGAAATCGCTGGCCGATTGGTCAAACGATTGGCGCAGCTTTCCTATCCACGCGAGTTGCTGGATGTTTGCTTGGTTGTCGAAGAAGACGACACAATGACACAGGAAACCTTGGCGAATTCTGATTTGCCGCGCTGGATGCGCCAGATCGTCGTGCCGCGCGGGGTGGTGAAGACCAAACCCCGCGCAATGAATTTTGCATTGGATTTCTGCCGGGGGTCCGTAATCGGTGTTTATGACGCCGAAGACGCCCCTGCCCCCGACCAAATCCACAAAATTGTGCGCAGGTTTTCTGAGCGCGGGACTGACGTGGCTTGTCTTCAAGGCAAACTTGGTTTCTACAACGCACGCACCAATTGGTTGAGCCGCTGCTTTACAGTTGAATATGCTACATGGTGGGGGATCGTGCTGCCGGGCGTTGAGCGTGCGGGCTTTGCCATTCCACTGGGCGGCACCACGCTGTTCTTCCGCCGTGAAGCGTTGGAGGCACTTGGGCGCTGGGATGCCCATAACGTCACAGAAGACGCCGATCTGGGCATCCGTTTGGCCCGGCATGGATATCGAACCGAACTGGTCGACACCGTGACCGAGGAAGAGGCAAACTGCCGCGTCTGGCCGTGGATCAAACAGCGGTCCCGTTGGATCAAAGGCTATGCCATGACGTACGGCGTTCACATGCGTCAGCCACGCCAATTGCTGCGCGATCTGGGTTGGTGGAAGTTTTTTGGTTTTCAGATCCTGTTTCTGGGCAGCCTGTCGCAGTTCTTGCTCGCTCCGATCCTATGGACCTTCTGGGCCTTTCCTTTGGGCCTGCCACACCCGTTACGGGGGGTAATGCCCAATGAGCTTCTGATCGTACTCGGCACGGTTTTCATGGCAACGGAGCTATTGACTATTACCGTGGGCATTCAGGCGGTCAGCAATGAAAAACTTCGTTGGCTGCGTTTCTGGGTGCCAACACTACATTTCTATTACCCGCTGGCTTCTCTTGCTGCGATGAAAGGGTTCGTCGAAATCGTAACCAAGCCCTTCTATTGGGACAAAACCCAGCACGGAGAATTCGATGATGACGCACAGGACGTGGTCATTCCCCCGCCATTGAATCCAGCTTGATCCGCGTCTCAAAAGCCTGCGAGATATGGGCTTTCAGGGCGGCTTGAGCCGCAGCCTGATCCCGTGCCTCGATCGCGGCGACAATGGCGTCATGTTCTGCTATCGCGATTTCACTTCGCCCTTCAGCCGCCAAAGATGTGGTTGCCAAAAGCGCCATTGTCCGATGCACAAGATCAAGTTGCTGCACCAAATAGCGATTGTGCGATGCCAGATGCAGTTGTTTGTGGAACCGACGATTTGATCGCGACAGGGCGGATGGGTCCGACAGGCGTTTGCGATCATCCTCTACCATCTCGCGCAAAACACGGATTTCTTCAGGGGTAGCATGTTGCGCAGCAAGTGACGCAGCCAGACCCTCAAGCGCTGACCGCACAACATATAGCTCTGCAAGCTGGTTATGGCTCAGCGATGCAACGATCAGACTTCTGCCGTCACGCGTCAAAAGCGATTGGGTTTCAAGCCTCTGCAAAGCCTCGCGGATGGGCGTGCGTGACACACCGAACCTTTCGGCCAGCTCGCTTTCGACCAGTCTGTCGCCGGGCTTATAGGTGCCCATATCGATCGCGTCGAGGATCAGCTCGTATGCGTCTTTCTGTCCTTGTTTGACCTCAGCCACGGTGTCCTCGTCTATGGTTCGGGCATGCAATGCGCCAACCTAACCATGCGAGGCACGTTAGCGCAAATACGAACCTCGCAACACACTGTCGCAGGGCTGTCAGATTTCCGCGCCGCCCCCTTCCCCCTCATGGCAAACAAGAGTAGCTTCGCGCCATGGTGAAAGATCACTTTTCTCATGTTAGCGCCTGGGTTTTCGACCTGGACAATACGCTTTACCCACCTCATGCGCGGCTTTTCGATCAGATCGAAATCCGTATGACCAACTGGGTCATGCAAGCGCTGGGGGTAGATCGCTATGAGGCAGACCGGCTTCGCCAGCATTATTGGAAAACCTATGGAACCACGCTGGCTGGGCTAATGCGCGAACATGGCGTCGACCCCGCACCCTACCTTCACGATGTGCACGACATTTCGATGGAGCATCTGGAGGTTGACCCTGCTTTGGTGCAACATATTCGGTCTCTGCCGGGGCGCAAGATCGTCTACACCAACGGCTCGGCACCCTATGCTGAACGGGTATTGTCAGCGCGCGGATTGTCGGGATTGTTCGATGCGGTCTATGGCGTTGAAGACGCGGGTTTTCATCCAAAACCTGACCGGGCTGCGTTCGACACGATTTTTGCTCGTGATGGGCTTGCGCCCGAGGTCGCGGCGATGTTTGAAGACGATCCGCGCAATCTGGCCGTGCCCCACGCATTGGGCATGCGAACGGTTCATGTTGCACCAGACCCATCGCCTGCGGATTACATCCACCACCACACGCACAACCTGACCGAATTTTTGAGCCAACTTGTTGATGCCGCCTGTCCTGACACAACGGCCCGACACAAAGGAAAGACCGATGACGGACCACAGCGCTGATATTTTCATTTCAGGCGGCGGCATTGCCGGCCAGGTTACCGCCGCGGCCTTTGCCGAGGCCGGGTTCAGTGTCGTTATGGCTGACCCCTTCACGCCCGTAGTCACGGCGGATGATGAGAAGTCAGACCTACGATCCACCGCATTTCTGCAACCCGCGCGGCAATTGTTTGACCGGATCGGTTTGTGGTCTTTGCTCAAGCCGCATGCCAAGCCGCTCGACCAGCTTGCGGTGATCGACACGGTTGGCTGGCCGCCCGAAATCCGCGACCGGCGGGTGTTTCAATCAGACGACATGGGTAACGAGCCGTTTGGCTGGAACTTGATGAACTGGGTCGTCCGACAGGAAATATGGGGTTATCTGCAGGATCAACCACGGATCAAACTCCTGTATGGAACAGGCTTTCGCTCGCTTGTGCAGCGCACCGGAGAAATCATCGTTACACTGACAAATGGCGATCAGGTTCGGGCGCGAATGGGCGTTGCTGCGGATGGCAAGTTTTCGCCATTGCGCGAGGCTGCCGGGATATCCGTGTCGATCACGCGCTATGGTCAGAAGTCACTGGCTTTCACAGTTACCCATGATCTGCCGCACGACAACATCTCGACCGAGATTTACAACGAAGGCGGCCCATTCACCATCGTGCCCCTGCCCGATATCGACGGTCAAAACGCTTCGGCCATCGTCTGGATGAACAAGGGGCCGCGCGCAGTCGAGCTGATGAACATGCCGGTCTCCGAGTTCGAAGACGTGATGTTCGCCCGGTCGACAGGTCTGCTTGGGCGGATGCATCTGCAGGGCAATCGCTCGGTTTGGCCGATCATCACCCAAACAGCGGATCAACTGACGTCGGGCCGCGTGGCGGTGGTGGCAGAGGCCGCACATGCCTTGCCCCCCATTGGGGCGCAGGGCCTGAACACGTCGCTGAACGATGTGATCGCTCTGCTTGAGTTGGCAGAGGGCTCGCCCGAGCAGCTTGGTGATCCGCAGATGATGCAGGCTTACGGAAAAGCCCGCACGACCGACATCGCCCGGCGCGCCCGCGTTATTGACCTTTTCAATCGCGTGACTCGGTCGGGTGATGGGGTGTTGCAGGCTGTGCGTCTGATCGGATTGAAAGCGGTGCATGATGTGGCCCCGATGCGGAAACGCGTCATGCGGGCGGGGTTGGGCCCACAATAGCTGCGCTGCGGCATGCCGCCGCAATGCTGTATTGTCGCATTCCGTTCTTCACTCCGGGGACTGATATCCCCTTCACATAGCGAACAGGAGACACAGCAATGACGACAGACCAAACCCCGGAACAGAAATCCGCAGAAGCCCGCGCCGAAAAGATCACATTCGGCATCTTTGCAGGGATCGTGCTTGCCCTCGTGCTTGGTTATCTGGCCTTAGGCCTGACAGGCGTCGGGCTTGTTGCAGTCGCCACGGTTCCGGTGATTTATGTTCTGCTGGTACTGATGGCCGGCGGCAAAGGCTGACCGCACTGCCAGAGGTTTTGGCGCGGGCACAAGCCCGCGCACTAGCCTTACAGCACTTTTGACAGCACCGCGTCCAACCGCGCGACACTCGCGTCGACGTCATACAGTTTGTCGAGGCCAAACAGCCCCAGGCGGAAGCTCGAATACTCGTCGCCTTCGTCGCACATCAGCGGCACACCGGCGGCGATCTGCATGCCTTCCGCGGCGAAGGCTTTGCCCGCTTTGATGTCGGGGTTCGAGGTATAGGACACCACAACACCCGGCGCCGCAAACCCATCTGCGGCAACCGACTTCACGCCCTTTAAGGCTAGTAATTCGCGCACGCGGCGACCTTGGTCCCATTGCGCGTCCCGGAGCTGGTCAAAGCCATATTCCTTGGTCTCGAGCATCGTATCGCGGAAGGCGCGCAGCGCATCCGTTGGCATGGTCGCATGGTACGCGTGCCCGCCACCCTCATAGGCCTCCATGATCGATAGCCACTTGCCAAGATCGACGGCAAACGAGGTGGATGTGGCCGCTTTCGCCAGATCACGGGCGGTTTCGTTCATCATCACCAACCCGGCGGACGGCTGCGCCGACCACCCTTTTTGCGGGGCCGAGATCAGCACATCAACGCCCGTCGCCTTCATATCGACCCACGCACAACCTGACGCGATGCAATCCAGCACAAAGATACCGTCGACACCGTGTACAGCATCCGAAACGGCCTTCAGATAGTCGTCTGGCAGGATCATCCCGCTGGCCGTTTCCACATGCGGGGCGAAAACCACATCGGGGCGCGCATCCTTGATGCGGGCCACGACCTCGTCAATCGGGGCAGGCGCGAAGGGCGCATCGGGTGCGTTGCCGACCCGGCGGGCTTTCATCACGGTTTCATCAGACGGGATCGCTCCCATCTCGAATATCTGGCTCCAGCGGAAGGAAAAGAACCCGTTCCGGATGACCATGACGCGCTTGCCTGTTGCGAACTGGCGGGCAACTGCTTCCATCGCATAGGTGCCACCGCCGGGTACGACGGCCACAGCGTCCGCGTTATAGACCTCTTTCAGAGTTGCTGAGATATCGTTCATCACCCCTTGAAAAGCGGTCGACATATGGTTCAGCGAGCGGTCAGTGAAGACCACCGAAAACTCCAGCATCCCATCGGGATCAATATCAGGCAAAAGTGCGGGCATGGTCGTGTCTCCTTCACATAGCGAAGCGAGACTGACCGAAATCCCATCCACAGGGAAGGGTCAAATTGGTCCGGGGCGGCGTTCTTCAGATAAAAGCACATTTGCTTCGACGTTGCCGACACCCGGCAATGTCATAACCCGCCGCCTTAGAACACGCTCAAAATCCGCCAGATCACGCGCCACGACACGTAGGCGATAGTCATAGAGCCCCAACACATGCTCAACCGTCTGCACCTCGGGAATGGCAGAAACAGCGCGTTCGAAATCTTCCAAACTGACCCGACCTTTTGTGGCCAGTTTCACCCCAAGAAAAACGGTGACCCCGAAACCCAGCGCCTCGCGATCAAGGTCCAACCGCCTGCCCGCCAGAACCCCCTGTTCGGTCAGTCTTTTGATGCGGCGCCACGTTGCCGGTTGGCTTAGCCCGACATCCCGCCCCAAAGCGCCCGCTGATTTGGTGGCATCGTCGGTAAGTGCGCGGATCAATGCCCGGTCGATGTCATCCAACTCGATCATAGCGGCAAGCTTTCATCGGCTTTGATCCGCGCCACCTGCATCAATGCCTCGATGTCCGCTATATGCGGGAGCGCCAATATCTGGTCGCGATAGATCGCTTGATAATGCGCCATATCACGCGCCACGACGGACAACCGCACGTCAACTCGGCCAAGGAAAGTTTGGATCTCGATCACTTCACGAATGTCGCGCGCCGCCGCAATGAAATCATCGAATGCACGCGATTGGGTTTTGTCCAACGTGATGCGCAGACTGACTTCGACCGCATAGCCCAGCGCGCGCCAGTTTATCACCGCACGAGGCCCTCGCAGGATGTTCTGATCGCGCAGCCGTTCAATGCGACGCGTCAGCCGCGCCGTCGACATCCCGATAAGATGCGCAAGGTCAGGCGCTGCCATCATCGGATCGGCCTGCATCTGCCTTAGAATGCGTCTGTCTGTATCATCGAGCATGATTTTTTTACTATCCTGCTATTTGGCGAATTAAAATGCCTAAGATTGCCAGAAAAATAGCCTCACCTCATCTCGCGCGTGCCACCCACATCCATATGATGCCATTCAGAACGAAACACATCCAAGGGAGCGCCCCATATGCGCGTTTATTACGATCGCGATTGCGACATTAACCTGATCAAAGACAAAAAAGTTGCCATTCTGGGCTATGGCTCGCAAGGCCACGCGCACGCGCTGAACCTGCGCGACTCGGGCGCTAAGAACCTTGTGGTTGCCCTGCGCGAAGGCTCGGCGTCTGCCAAGAAAGCCACCGCTGAAGGTCTGGACGTCATGGGCATCGCCGAAGCGGCTGCGTGGTGCGACGTCATCATGTTCACAATGCCTGACGAATTGCAGGCTGAGACCTATAAGAAATACGTCCATGACAACATCAAGCCGGGTGCAGCCATCGCATTTGCCCACGGCCTGAACGTGCACTTCGGTCTGATCGAGCCCAAAGAAGGCGTCGACGTGATCATGATGGCCCCGAAAGGCCCCGGCCACACCGTGCGCGGCGAATACCAAAAAGGCGGCGGCGTGCCCTGCCTCGTTGCGGTGAACACTGACGCGACCGGCAAAGCGCTGGAAATCGGCCTGTCCTATTGCTCGGCCATCGGTGGCGGGCGCTCGGGCATCATCGAGACCAACTTCCGCGAAGAGTGTGAAACCGACCTGTTCGGTGAGCAGGCCGTTCTGTGTGGTGGCATTGTCGAGCTGATCCGTTGCGGCTTTGAAACTCTGGTTGAAGCTGGCTATGCGCCCGAGATGGCTTACTTTGAGTGTCTGCACGAAACCAAGCTGATCGTGGACTTGATCTATGAAGGCGGCATCGCCAACATGGATTACTCGATCTCGAACACCGCAGAATACGGCCAGTACGTCACCGGCCCGCGCATCCTGCCATACGAGCAGACCAAGAAGGCGATGAAAGAAACGCTTGCCGACATCCAGTCTGGCAAATTCGTGCGTGACTTCATGCTTGAAAACGCTGTTGGCCAACCGACCATCAAAGCGTCGCGCCGTGCCAATGACGAGCACCAGATCGAGGTCGTCGGTAAGAAACTGCGCGACATGATGCCTTGGATTTCGGCAGGCAAAATGGTCGACAAAGAAAAGAACTAAGGCTGACCACTGTCATCGAAGGGGCGGTCCAAGCGACCGCCCTTTTCTTATCTGGTCGTGCAAGCATCGGCATAACGGGTGACGAATACGGTTTCCCAACCACCATTGTAGCTGTTGCGCATATCGTCGGCCCTTTCCGCCCAGACATTCCAGCCAGAATGAGTCAGAGTCACCCTCGTCTGACCATTCCCTTCTGCAGCGAATGCGACATCGACCCGCGTAGGGGCATCCACGTTGGTGCCCGGATGCCAGGTCATCGCGAGTTTCGATCCCTGTTCAAATTCCAGCACCTTGCCCCAGTCGGTGCGATTGCCATCATGCATGGTTTCATAGACAGCTCCGCCCACTTTGGGCTCGATAATAACAGCCAGTGCCACTTTGCCCGCTCCGGCCGACACCGCGTGCCGATCAAGTGGCCACCAGTCCGAAGTTCGGTTAACGAAAACGTCAAAGGCGCGCTCAGGGGTGCAGTTCACGATGATGGTCTTTACAATCGGGTCAGTCATTTTGTCCCTCTCCGTTATCGTCGATCTCGCTTGCGAAGTTTTGCAGCACATTGGTCCAATACCGATCCAACCACGCGCGCAGTTCGGCCAGACCTTCTGGCCGTGCGGCATAGATGCGGCGCGTCCCTTCGACCCTGCAAAGGACCAGTCCTGCATCTGACAACACCTTCAAGTGTTGCGAAACCGCAGGGCGGCTGACAGGTAATTCTTCCGCCAATGCGCCTACGGCACGCGGGGCGCTGGCGACCGCTTCAAACACTTTCCGCCGGGTCAGATCAGCCAAGGCCGCTAATGAGTCTTCGTAAGCCATGACTTACGGTAAGTTATTACTTACCTAAATGCAGCTTTCGACAGATGACATTGGGGATGCTGCGGGTTATGTCGGGCAGATGACTGATAATCCCACCTCTCGCGACTGGGCCGGAGTAATCGCACTTGGCCTTATCTGGGGCGGCACCTTTATGGTCGTCGCTCTTGCGCTGGAAGGCTATGGCCCTGTGACCGTCGCTACTGCGCGCACGACATTGGGGGCCGTGGCGCTGTTGGTATTGATGTGGGGCACAGGCCGATCGATGCCAGCGTGGGATAGGGCTTTATGGGAATCGATCACGATCATCGGCATCCTGTCGACCGCTCTTCCCTTTGTTTTGCTAAGTTGGGGACAGCAATACGTTCCGTCCGCCTTTGCCGGGCTGTCCATGGCGGCAATTCCGCTGATGGTGCTACCACTGGCGCATTTCTTTTCAGACGAACCCTTGAACGCGCGAAAGTTCATCGGCGTTACTATGGGGTTCTGTGGGGCCTTGGTGTTGATCGGACCGGGGCTTTCACAATTGGGGCAAGGTACTCAACCCCTGGCACAACTTGCCTGCATTGGCGCTGCGTTTTGTTATTCTCTTGCGTCGATTTTCACACGGCGCTGCCCACCTGTTGATCCGGTGACGCTGGCCGCACTGACGCTGGTTGTCGGCTCCGTCATTCTGGTGCCCATCATGTTGATTTCAGAAGGCGTGCCCGTCTGGCAAGATGCAAGATCCGGACTGGCAATCATAGCGCTGGGCCTATTACCAACCGCCCTGGCGACCTTGCTACGGGTTTCGATTATCCGCAGCGCAGGGTCGGTTTTCATGACGCTCGTGAACTATCAGGTGCCCGTTTGGTCGATGGTATTCGGCGCATGGATTTTGTCCGAGGTCCTGCCCCTGCGCTTCTTCATCGCGCTGGCGATGATCCTCGCTGGGCTGGGCATCAGCCAATGGTACAGCCTGCGAAGATTGCTGGCCGTTCGCTGAGTTTTCGTCTCTTAGCCGATCTATGCTAATATGGCTGAGGGGAGGAACACACATGGATCGACGTCAATTGATTGCCGGAGCGTTCGCGACATCACTTCTTGCACCTAAGCCCGGGTTTGCAACCATCAAAGATCGCGACAAGAGGGTGCTTACCAGCCGTATCGAGTTCAGGCACGCGGGACGAACGGTTCGCCCGACTGTCATTTTAGGTTTGACCGATGGTGGTCCCGTTGGATGGCAACTAAACCGTGAAATTAACCATTACCCAGTCAAAGGGTCGCTGCTCAACACCCTTGGCCAAGGTATATTGCGTCAGCCGCTGTCTACGCGGATCGAAAGGGCGACGCTTCAGGGTGACGTCTATCTGTATGGCAATGTTCTGGCGATCGACTCCGTCGCAGCAAGCCCGTTGCCAAATCTGTGCAGCGTGACGCATCAAGACACGGAATGGCAGATCAAGACGCGCCCAAGGCGACTTAAACTGCGCAATCTGCCCGCAGCTGGCAGTTTATTCAGAACCCGAGTGGGCCGATCATTTACCACCCGCGAAGAGTTGGTCGTTTTCTTAACGCCGACTTTGGTGAAACAACCGGATTAAGCGCAAACTCTGCGATCTAACTAGCCGCTTCGACCTCGGCCACAATACTGTCGACGACCTCAGTCAGCAGTGCACCATCTTCGCACTCCGCCATTACGCGGATCAAAGGCTCTGTGCCCGACTTGCGGATCAGCAAACGACCTTGCCCATTCAGCCTCGCCTCGGCATCCGAGATAGCGGATATTACGTTATCTGCATCAAGCGGCACCCGTCCGGCCTCGTACCGCACGTTTTTAAGAAGCTGAGGGACAGTTTCGAACACTTTACAAAGCTCGGACGCGGGTTTTCCTGTCTCGACCATGCAGGCCAGAAACTGAATACCGGCGAGCAGACCATCGCCCGTCGTGGCAAAATCGGTCATGACAATATGGCCTGACTGTTCGCCGCCAAGATTGTACCCACCGGCGCGCATCGCTTCGACCACATGTCGGTCGCCGACTTTCGTGCGCAGCAGTTCCAGCCCTTGTGATGTAACAAACCGCTCAAGTCCCAGATTTGACATTACAGTCGCCACCAACTTGCCGCCTTTCAGGCGACCCGCGCGCGCCCAATGGCTGGCAAACAACCCCATGATTTGATCGCCATCTGCGACCTGGCCTTTTTCGTCGATGATCATAACCCGATCAGCATCACCGTCCAGACAGATGCCCAGATCGGCCCCGCTCTCGACAACCGTTTTTGCTGCCAGCGCGGTGTCGGTCGACCCGCAGCCCTTGTTGATATTGGTACCATCAGGCGCAACGCCTACTGGCACGATCTCGGCCCCCAGTTCCCATAAGGTTTCCGGCGCGGTGCGATAACCCGCGCCGTTGGCACAGTCGATCACCACCTTGATCCCGTTCAGGCGCTTGTTTTCAGGGAAGGTCGTCTTGAGGTATTCGGTATAGCGCATCCGCCCTTCGTCAATCCGCTTCGCCCGCCCGATATTCTGATGCTGAACCGGCTCCACCCCATGATGCACAAGGCTTTCGATCTCGGCCTCGTCATCATCCGAGAGTTTGAACCCGTCGGGTCCAAAGAACTTGATGCCATTGTCGTGGAACGGGTTGTGCGACGCGGAAATCATAATCCCCAGATCCGCACGCATCGAGTTTGTCAGCCGCCCAACAGCCGGGGTCGGGACTGGCCCAAGCAGCAACACGTTCATCCCGGTCGAGGTCAGCCCAGCGGTCAATGCGTTCTCAAGCATATAGCCTGACAGGCGCGTGTCCTTGCCGATCACAACGCGGTGGCCGTTCAGGCCATCACGGCGAAAATGCCGGCCAGCCGCGGCCCCCAGTTTCAACGCCATATCCGCGGTCATCGGCCAACTGTTCGCCAGACCACGCACGCCATCCGTTCCGAAAAGTTTATCAACCACTGCTCAGTTCTCTCTTTTTATCATTGCCTGTTGCAGGCGGATGGCCTGCCGGGTCTCGAACGTGTCGTGCACCCTTAGGATCTGTGCCCCATTTTGAATGCCGTAAAGCGCGACAGCCAGTGAACCGGCCATCCGATCTTTTGCCTCGGTGACCTGACCGATTGTCCCGATGAACCGCTTGCGCGACACGCCAAGAAGCATCGGCAGGCCCAAATCATGTAACAGGGACAGGTTCTGCAGCAAAGTCACATTGTGTTCCAAAGTTTTACCAAACCCAATGCCGGGATCGGTCACTATCCGCTCAAAGGCAATGCCGCGACTGGTGGCAAAGGTGATGCGTTCTTCGAGAAAATCCATCACATCAAATAACACATCATCATAGCGCGGGTCGTTTTGCATCGTCTCCGGCTGGCCCTGCGCATGCATCAGGCAGACCGGCACATCGCGATCCGCAACCAGATCGGCAAGTTCTGGATCATATGTAAACGCGGCCACATCGTTGACCATATCCGCCCCCGCATCCAATGCCGCTTCAGCCACGCGGGCTTTGCGGGTGTCGATGGAGATGGGTGTGGTGATCCCGGCGTCCCGGATTGCGGCGATGACGGTCGATGTGCGGCGGATTTCTTCCTTGACCGACACTTCCGCAGCGCCCGGTCGGGTGCTTTCACCGCCAATATCCAAAATGTCGGCGTCTTGTGCCATTTGGCGGGCGCGGTCCACCGCTGCTTCAAGCGTTACGTGATCACCGCCATCCGAGAAGCTGTCAGGCGTCACATTAAGGACCGCCATGATCAGGGGCTGGTCCATCGACAAGCTACACAGCGTGGCACGTGGTCGGGTCAAACGTTCCTGATCGGCCATCGAACAATCAGTCGAGGCAACCAGCTTTGCCGCGCCATCACGACGGCGCACAAGCACCTCATCAAACCATAGGTTTGCGGATCCGGCGAGCGACTGTCCGGCGAAAGGCGCGCCTGCGCGCGGAATAGGTTGGTGGCGCACTGTCATGGGAACTTCGTAAGGGGCGTGTCATCATCGCCGACCACGATCGGCGCACCCGCATTCAAAGTGTTCGCGAGCCATACCGCAAGGTCGCGCGGATCTGCACCGGCAGGACCATTCACTGCATCCAAAACCAGTTTCGAAGGGGCCCAAACGCTGATCTGGTTGTTTTTCATACCCCAATCCAGCTCTGTCCGTGTTCCCACCACTACACAACGCGGATCGGTCGCGGACAAGCGCCATGCGTTTTGCTCAATAGCCAATAGGTCGATGTGCTGCTGGACTGCCACGTCACCGACCGTTGAACCGGAATGTCCCCCCTTGCCCACGCAAAGAACAAAGGCTCGTGTGTCATCATTCAGACGGTCGAGAAACGCGGGCAGATTGGGATCGACAAAAGCCGCATCGTCCAGCAAGACCACTTGCGGAATGCAATCAATGGCTGCGCCTTGCTGCTCTTTTGCTGTATCGCGCGTCCGCACGATCTCGACCCCCAACTTGCCCGGCCCGCGATCCAACTTCTCGATGCGCACGAACACCCTGAGCGGTTGCGGTGCTGCCAAGATCCGGTCGGCAATGCGTTCGGCCAGGGTCTCCAGCAGATTCAAGCGCTCTGCTGCAAGTTCGAACGTAATTGCTTCGGTGATCGTGTCATAGGATAGGATATCATCCACATCATCGGTCTGTGCACCATCGCTTGGTGCAACCTCGACCACGACGCTGAAACTGAGCCGTTGGGTGGTGTCGCGCTCGGCCTGAAACGCGCCGATCTCGACGTCAACGACATGATCGCGCACGGATATTCGATCTGGCGGGCTCTGTGCATCAGACCCGGCGGCTGCGCGCCTTTCTAGCGCGGCAAAGGCAATGGATGTGTCGTCCGTCATGTGACCCTCATCTTAGATGCGGTCACAGTGCCCTTTCAGACCCCTCAATGGCCAGTGCAAAACGACAGGCTGTCTGTATCGCGCGCCATCCGACAGGCGAGGTCAGCGATAGAACCGGTGGACGCCAATTTTGGCAGTGCGGATCAAACTTTTGGCCCAGCCCGGTGCAACAGCGTTTGTGTGGTAATGCGTGGCCCCCCCTGTCAAAGGACGCTCGGACCCATCGAGCATGGCCCTTGCGACTTTGCCCAGTCGCGCAAAGGAACCAGGTTCGTTGATGACTTCAGGCCGCCCATCGCAGGTGAAGGTAAACTGGCAGGCATATTTGCGCCCGGTGCCCTGATTAATCACGCCGCAGACCGTGTCTGGATAGCGCGGGTGTTCCACGCGGTTCATGATGACTTCGGCCACTGCAAACTGGCCTTTTACGGTTTCACCGCGCGCTTCGAAATACAGCGCTTCGGTCAGGCAGCGCCATTCGGCACCTTGCTGGGGTTGGGGCTGGGCCGAAAGCCATTTCGACGTGTATTTGGAAGCCAACACCTCGGACGACTTACTTGCAGAGCGCGGCGATGGCAGCGTACCAAGTGCCGCAATACGTTCCCCCGGCATTGCGACAAAACCCGCACGATCTTGTAAAATTAAGGCGCCAAACAGGTTTTCTTTTTCCTGCGCAACCGCAGGCAACGAGGTCGCAAAAAAAGCCAACGCCAAACAAAGACCACCTACCACCTTCTGAAGAAGCTGGGTCATTCGGAATCCCCCCACACCAGAAAAACATTAAGTTTCTCGAGGTTGGATTTACGAAAAAAACGGCGTTTGGTCTAGCCCGACAGGTTTACACAGGACTGCTCAGGCGCAAAAAACCACTCCGATAAAGTGAGCGCTCAGGCGATTATTTCAATTTGAATCAGTCATCTAGGTGAGTTTTGTCCACCCGGCCCTCGACGGCCAGATGAGCCGCAGCCAGCCGCGCGATAGGCACCCGGAAGGGTGAGCACGAGACGTAGTCAAAGCCTGCGTCACGACAGAATCGGATCGATTCTGGGTTGCCGCCATGTTCGCCACAGATTGACAACGTCAGGTCATTGTTTGCATCCCGGCCGCGTTTCGCTCCCATCTGCAACAACTCTCCGACACCATCTGCGTCAAGCATATGAAACGGGTCTTCCTCATAGACGCCCTGCGCAACATATTCGCCCATGAAGCGCCCGGCATCGTCACGTGACAGGCCATAGGTCATCTGGGTTAAATCATTGGTCCCGAAAGACATGAAGGCGGCATGTTGCGCGATTTCACCCGCACGAAGGGCGGCGCGCGGCGTTTCCACCATCACACCCAGCCGATATGTGAAATTGGCACCTGTTTCGATCCGAACTTCGGCAGCCACAGCGTCAACGCGGGCTTTCACGATTTCAACCTCGCGCTTGGCGGATACCAGCGGGATCATGACTTCCGGCACCACGGGGTCGCCCGACTTCGATGCCTCGACGGTTGCCTCAAAAATGGCGCGGGCCTGCATGTCATAGATTTCGGGAACGGTGATCCCTAACCGCACACCGCGCATCCCCAACATCGGATTAAACTCGCGCAATCCCTCAACCCGGCGCTCGACATCGCGCAATGGCAGATCAAGCGCTTCGGCCAGTTCCCGCAGACCTTCGCGGCCATGTGGCAGAAATTCGTGCAGCGGCGGGTCAAACAAGCGGATGCAGACCGGCAAACCCTGCATAATCTCGAACAATTCTGTGAAGTCGGCACGTTGCATCGGCAACAGTCGATCAAGGGCTGCCCGCCGATCATCGGCGTGATCTGCAAAAATCATCTCGCGCATGGCCAGAAGCCGATCATCATCGATAAACATATGCTCGGTCCGACACAGGCCGATGCCTTCGGCGGCAAACATGCGGGCGTTGCGGGCATCAGGCGGCGTGTCAGCATTTGCGCGCACGCCGATGTCGCGGAAATCATCTGCCCATGCCATCAGCGTCTGGAACCCTTCGCCCAGCTCAGGAGGCAACATCTTCACTGCGCCCACATAGGCGAACCCAACCGCGCCATCGATGCTGATCACATCGCCTTCGACAAATTCGCGGCCATCCTTAGCGATCAGTTTGCGGTGACGTTTATCCAGTGACAGGTCCTGCGCCCCGACCACACAGGGCAACCCGAGCCCGCGCGCAATCACCGCTGCATGGCTGGTTATACCACCGCGAACGGTCAAAATGCCCTTCGCTGCGTGCATGCCGCGGATATCCTCGGGGCTGGTTTCACTGCGCACCAGGATGCAGTTTTCGCCCTGAGCCGCCATCGCCTGAGCCGCCCGCGCGTTGAAAACGATCTTTCCGGTCGCGGCACCCGGACTGGCGGCGATCCCACGTGCAAAACGGTCGCGCTTGTCCTTTGGGTCAAACTGGCTGTGCAGCAATTCACTGAGCGCTCGGGGCGGGATTCGCAGCACGGCCTCTTCGCGGCTGATGATGCCATCAGTCGCCAAAGATACCGCGATCCGGACATTGGCGCGTTCGCTTCGTGGAACACGTACGGCATCAAGGATGAACATTTCCTCGTTGTCGATGGTAAACTCGATTTCCATTTCTTCGCGCAGTCGGCTGCGACAGAGGTCACCAAATTTGATGAGGTTTGCGAAATTAACCGGCAGTACTTCTTCGATCGAACGCCCGCGCGGATCTTTCGTCAAATACATGACGTCCCGATCGCCCGCTTCTGTCAGCGCGTCGCGCCCTTGGCTTTTGCACAAGTAACGCCCGCGAATTTCGCGCCGCCCAGTCTGACCATTAACGAACTGTATGACGCCGGATCCACAGACACTTTGACCGACACCCAACGCCATCTTCTGAACCACCAACCCCAGTCCCGCATCCGCTGGGGCACCCTTGGCCTGGCGCAAAAGGCGTGCCGTTGTGCCCTCCCAGGCGCGCGCCATGGAGCGCAGGATTTCAGCCAGTTGTTCTTTCGGGTCCTGCGGGAAATAACTTTCGGTTTCTTCCTCATAAAGCTCAAGCGCTGCGCGCAGGGCGTCCGAAGACGGGGTCGAGAAGGTTTCGAACTCATCGGGGTCCAGACGCCCGACATGAACGGCATAAGACTGAATGAAACGCAGATAGAGCGCGTTTGCCGCCATTTCCCCGTGAGACTTAGACAATTTGGCATGGACTGCATCGTTCATGCCGATGTTCAATATGGCACCCGGTCCGCCCCAATCCGGGTCTTCCGAAGATGGCCGCACTGACACCAGTGGTTCAGGACCAAAAAGCGCCAGCATCGCCCCCAGATCAGGCATGTCACCTGCCGAAATTCCGTGAACAGCATCAAAGCTCAGGGCAACCGTCCGCGGCACTGGCATATCCAGCCGGATAAGACGTTGCAGGCATTTCGCCCGCCCGCCATGGCGAGCATTCTCAATCGCCGCTGTTGGCGTGATCTCGGTAAAGGTCATGGCTTCCACTTTATTCTGCGCTGCAGCACATTTCTCGCAAATCACCATAACGGGCGCTGCGTGTCACACAAGAGCTAGGTTCTATGCTGCCGTGCGGCAAAAAGGGTAGGAATCGTCAACAAAACGCGCTAGCGGGTGAATAGTGTCAGCCTTCGATCCGGGACAAGTCGGCAACACCTGCGCAGATCATCCGGATGCGTGACAGCAGGTTCAGCCGATTCCGGCGCACAACCTGATTGTCCGTATTGATCTGAACGGCTTCGAAAAACGCATCAATCGGCGCGCGTAAATCGGCCATCGCTTGCATGGCTGCGGCGAAATCTTCCGCCTCCATCGCCGGCTTGATCGCAGCCTCGGCTGTATCAAGTGCTGCAAACAGCGCCTTTTCCTCGTCAGCTTCGGCGAACTTGGCATCGGCGCCATAGGAGTATTCAACGCCGTCCTTTTCTTCCGCCTGCGCCAGAATGTTGCTGGAGCGTTTAACGCCCTGCAACAGGTTTTCACCATCCTCGGTGGACAGGAACGCGGTCAGCGCTTCGGCACGTTTGACCAGCAACGTGAGGTCGTCATTGCCCGGCATGGCCAAACAGGCGTCGATCACGTCATGCCGTACACCTTTGTCGCGCAGATAGACTTTCAGGCGGTCGTGGAAGAAGCCCAGCAGGTCGCGCGATTTGTCGGGCAGGCTTTCCTTGACCTCTTCAAGATGGTTGGAAAGATCCCCATCAAAATGATCCAGCACAGTGCGAATGGCGGCACCGAACACGCCATGATCTGCAATTTCATTGTCCAGATCGCGCAAAAGAGCTTCTCGTACCGACCCGATTTCATTCAGGGCAATCTCGTGACGCAGCACTTGGGCATCAAAAAGTTGGTCCAACGCGATCCGCAGATTATTGTCGAGCACCAATCGGATCACGCCAAGCGCCGCACGGCGAAGTGCAAACGGATCCTTCGAGCCGGTCGGCTTTTCATCAATTGCCCAGAATCCGGTCAACGTGTCCAGCTTGTCAGCCAGTGCGACGGCCACCGAAACAGGTGCTGCCGGGACGTCATCGGTCGGGCCGAGCGGGGAATAGTGCTCTACCGCTGCGTTCGCGACTTCCGCCGGGTAACCAGCGGGCGCCGCATAGTATTTGCCCATCAATCCCTGAAGCTCCGGGAATTCATACACCATCTCGGAAGATAAATCCGCTTTGGCCCAGCGCGCAGCCTGTTGGGTTAGGTCAACATCCGCGCCGACTGAAGGCGCAACATCGCGCGCCAATTGAGTGATGCGTGCGATCCGTTCGCCCTGCGTGCCCAGCTTGTTGTGAAAGGTGACGTTCGACAAGCTGTCCACCCACGCCGCAGCACCGGTCGCGGCAATGCGCAGGTCGTTTTCCCAAAAGAACTTTGCATCCGCCAGTCGGGCCGACAGCACCTTCTGGTTGCCCGCCAAAATGGTGGCTCCGTGATCCGCTGTTTCGCGGTTGGCGACGGTCACGAACTTCTCAATCAGGCCCGACTTGGGGTTCTTTACGGAAAAGAATTTCTGGTGTTCCCGCATACTGGTTTGCAGCACTTCAGGCGGCAATGGGATGAACTCTTCTGCGATGTCACCCAGCAACACGACCGGCCATTCGACGAGCCCCGCCACCTCTGCCAGCAGACCATTGTCTTCGACAATTTCCAGACCTTGCGCAAAGGCGGCATTCTGAGCTTCTGCCCAAATATGATCGGCCCGTTCTTCGGGTGACAAGATCACCTTGGCCGCTTTCAGTTTTGCCTCATAATCGGCAAACCCGGTTACGGAAAAACGTCCGGGGGCCATGAAACGATGGCCTTCCGTGGTGTCGCCCGCTTTGATCCCGTCAATTTCCATCGGCACAATTTCGGCACCTGTTTCATCTGACAGGATGCACAGGATTGACTGCAACGGGCGCACCCAACGCAAGCTGCCAGTCCCCCAGCGCATCGCTTTGGGCCACGGGAAATTTCTAATCGCGGCTTCCAAAACTTCGGCGACGATGTCGGCAGCAGGCCGGCCCTTCTTTTCTATCAGGGCGAAATAGACGGCGCCTTTGGGCGTTTCGCGTTCTTCCAACTGATTGCGGGTCAGACCCGCCCCACGCAAGAACCCCTCGATCGCTTTGTCAGGCGCGCCCACTTTGGGGCCTTTGCGCTCTTCGCGGGTGTCCGGCGAAGTGGCGAGCAGCCCCTCAATCGCGAGGGTCAGACGGCGCGGTGTCGACAGCGCAGCGGCCCCGGCATAGGTCAGCCCGGCCTCGACCAAACCATCGGTCACCAGTTTTTTCAGATCATCGGCGGCACGCCTTTGCATGCGGGCCGGGATTTCTTCCGAAAAGAGTTCAATAAGCAGGTCTGGCATATCGCTTACTCGCTATATTTTTCGTTCAGTTGATGCCAAGCGTAACCCCGGCCATCGGGAAAAACCGCAACAACGCGATCGACCCCGTCCTGAATGTTGCGTTCGCCCAGAAACGCGATGGCCTCGCCGGTTTCCAAGGCAGCGCCGATCTGGTCGGCATCGAAGCAATCGAACCAACCGGGGGCCGTCAAAGGCGTGGCTTGCTCATAGCTCTCGAAGGTTTCCGTGAGCATCGCAAGGCTCATCGTCGTGGTGAAACAACCGCGGAACCTGAGCGGGGAACTGTCAGCATCGATCCCTTGAAAGCTGTCATACAACACGACTTCTGGTTCCCCCGTCACCATGTTTGTCATGCGCAACTCGGTGTTCAGCGACACGTCGTCATAGAACGCGTAAAGTTGCAGCCAATAAATGGCGATACCTGCGAAAAGTGCCGTTACCACAATGATAATCCCAATGATTTTGCCGCTCACGCCGCGTCCTCGCCGCCGTCCGTCCAGCCGCCCGCGCGGGTTTGCACGAAAGCATCCGCACACAGCTTGGCCAAGTTACGTACGCGGCCGATATAGGCCTGACGTTCGGTGACCGAAATCACGCCGCGTGCATCAAGCAAGTTAAACAAGTGGCTGGCCTTGATGCATTGGTCATAGGCCGGATGCACCATGACAATGCGCTTGCCAGTTTTGGGGTCGAGGTGGGCCAGATCAAGGATGGCGTTGCATTCCGCCTCGGCCTCTTCGAATTGCTTCAAAAGAACATCTGTATTGGCCACGTCGAAGTTCCAGCGCGCATATTCTTCCTCGGTCTGTTTGAAAACGTCGCCGTAGCTCAGCGGGATCGGCGCGCCGGGATCATTGAACGGCATATCCATCACATGATCGACGCCAAGGATATACATGGCCAGACGCTCAAGCCCGTAGGTGAGTTCGCCAGAAACCGGATGGCAATCGTATCCTCCGACCTGCTGGAAATAGGTGAACTGGCTGACTTCCATACCGTCGCACCAAACCTCCCACCCAAGGCCCCAAGCCCCCAAGGTTGGGCTTTCCCAGTCATCTTCGACGAAACGGATGTCGTGCAGTTCAGCGTCCACACCAATTGCCGCGAGCGACCCCAGATAGAGGTCTTGCAGATTGGGCGGGCTGGGTTTGATCAGCACCTGATACTGATAGTAATGCTGCAACCGGTTGGGGTTTTCCCCATACCGTCCGTCCGTCGGGCGACGTGACGGCTGCACATAAGCTGCGGCCCATGGCTGAGACCCTAGCGAACGCAAAGTAGTGGCCGGGTGGAACGTGCCCGCGCCGACCTCCATGTCATAGGGTTGCAGGATCGCACAGCCCTGCTCGGCCCAGTAAGTCTGAAGCCGCAGAATGATCTCTTGAAAACTTTGCGGACGCGTGTCGCTCTTGGCCATGGCCTTGCCCATCTGGTCGTTCCCGGAATGTCTGCCCTCAATACGGCCTGCCCCCCCAAGGGTCAACGCGTGAAAGCCCGGGATTTGAGCAGTTCCGGCACATGCCATATACTCCCGCCTTGCGTTTCACGCAAAAATTGATGAACGCGCTGGACCCGCCACACGAAACTGTCATATTGCCAACCTGTTATTGACCGAAGCCGGGCAGGCTGTGCTATCTGCCCAAGGAAACCAAAGCCAAGCCGTGAGGCCACGAGGACTTATGACCAAACGCATAGCTGCAGCCCTTTTCACCGGACTTGCGACAAGCCTGATCAGCCTGCCAGCTGTCGCTCAACAGAATACCTCTGACGCATCTGCGGCACAGGCACAAAACTTGTTCTGGATCCAGATCGAAGCACAGCCGACCTTGTCAGAAGCCGAAGCCCGCGTGCGCAGCTATGCCAGCCGGCTGGAAGGCGTGAACGGGTTTCGCATCGGTGGCACTTGGTACGGCGTCATCCTTGGCCCCTATACCGAGGCTGCCGCGAACATCCAGCTACGGTCGTTGAAGAATGCCGGACTGATCCCGCGCGACAGCTTCATCACCTATTCGAACCAGTTGCGGCAGCAGTTTTGGCCAGTTGGGGCAAACACGCTCAACACGACCCCGCTTGAAGCGTCGGCCGCATCCGAGACAACACCCGATGGCGGGCAACCGTCCGAGCAAGGTGAGCAAATCGCATCGGTTCCCCAGCCCGAAACAACGACAATTCTGACCCAACCCGAGCCACCGCGCGACGAGACCAAACGCGAGGCCCTGCAAAGCGAACGGCTGTTAGACCGAGATGGACGCAAAGCGCTTCAGGTCGCACTTAAGTGGGAAGGCTATTACGCCTCGGCCATTGATGGGGCGTTTGGAGCGGGGACGCGCCGGTCTATGGCGGCATGGCAAACTGATCGCGGCTATGACGTAACGGGCGTATTAACGACGCGCCAACGCGAAGAGCTTCTGGCGAGTTTTCAGGCCGTCATCGCCTCAATGGGCATTCAGCCATATGAGGACCAACAAGCCGGTATATCCGTCGCCATCCCGGGCGCGATGGTCGAGTTTTCCCGTTACGAAGCGCCGTTTGTGCATTTTGACACCAAAGACGACAGCGGCGTGCGCGTCGTGCTGATCAGCCAAACCGGCAATCAGGACACCCTTTTTGGGCTTTACGACATTTTGCAGTCGCTAGAAATTGTGCCTGTTGGCGGGCCGCGTAGCCGAAAAGACTCCTCGTTCACCATCGAAGGCACCGACGGCAAGATTATCTCGTATACACAGGCCAAACTGGTCGATGGTACGGTGAAAGGCTTCACGCTGGTCTGGCCGGTTGGCGATGACAAGCGTCGCGATATGGTTTTGCGTGATATGCAGGCGAGTTTCGCATCGCTGGGACCACAAGCCTTGGCGGATAATGCTGGGTTGGATGCGGCGACCCAAAGCTTTGACCTTTTGTCCGGGCTTGAAATTCGAACACCAGACCTGTCGCGATCAGGCTTTTATGTCGACAGCAAAGGTACGATCTTGACGACAGCGGAAGCCGTCAACGATTGCACCCGAATTTCAATCAATGACGACTATGATGCCGACGTCATCGCGCTGGACGAAGCGCACGGTCTGGCGCTGCTGGAACCCAAGGATCCGATGGCACCTATGGCATATGCCGCATTTCTGTCCGTCGATCCCCGTCTGAAATCAGATATTGCGGTTGCTGGCTATTCTTACGAAGGGCGGTTAAGTGCGCCCAGCCTGACGTTTGGCAGCCTGTCCGAGCTTAATGGCTTGAATGGGGAAGCGGAACTGAACCGCCTGACCCTTGCTGCATTGCCGGGTGATGCAGGCGGGCCGGTTCTGGATGCAGGTGGGTCCGTAATGGGGATGCTTCTTCCGACCCAAATCTCTGCTGGTCGCACCCTGCCCGAAGGCGTGAGTTTTGCGCTGGACGCGGGTTCGGTCACAGCGTTCCTGACGGATAACGGTGTTTCACCTGAGGCCACCAACGCAGCCGGATCAATGGACCCCGTGGACCTGAGCGCGCGCGCGGCAGACATGACCGTACTGGTCAGCTGCTGGAACTGACGGGCGCTTCACGTTACGAGATATGAGACTGCCCGCCCTGCTTTGGGTGGGCATTTTCATCCGCGCCAGAATTTCACAGTGAACAGAACATAAACCGCTAATAGCTCCAGGCGGCCGATCAACATGGTTGCCGCAAGTATCCATTTCGCCGTGTCGCTGAGGCCTGCAAAACTGCCCGCTGGCCCGATCTGACTGCCCAAACCCGGGCCGATATTGGCCAGCGCCGCTGCCGAACCGGAAACCGAGGTGATGAAATCCAGGCCCGTCATACCAAGCAAAACGGCCACAATGCCCAACGTCACCACGAAAAAAACAAAGAAACTCATGACCGATGACAGCACGTCGTCGTCCACGCGACGTCCTGCATAGCGCGGCGTGAAAATACCGTGCGGTGAGTGGATTGCCCGGATCTGTGCCTTGATGGAAGAAAACAGCAATTGGTACCGGAACACTTTGATCGAACAGGCTGTGGACCCCGCACACCCACCGATCAGACCGACGAAGAAGAACATGACCACAGGAAACGCTCCCCACGTCATGTAATCCTGCGACGCGTACCCGGTGCCCGTCAGAATTGAGGTCAGGTTAAACAGAGTCTTTCGAAAGGATTCCTCGGTGCCCTGCCCATCGGCCAACCAGCGCCAAGCCGCCATCGTCAGCACGACCACAAGCAATGTCCCGAAAAATGCCCGAACCTGTGAGTCATGGAAAAGCGGGCGTGCTGTTCCCGAAAGGATTTGGACATAGCGCACAAAGGGAAGTGCTGCGAGCAACATGAACACAACGGCGGCATATTCCACACCCGGCGGGAACGCTCCGAATGACGTATCATAGTTGGCGTAACCACCGGTTGCGATCGTTGTCATCGCATGGGTCGCCGCATCGAACACGTCCATACCCATGGCGAAATAGGTCACTGCACATGCCCCGGTCAAGCTGAAATAGATGACAGAAATCCGCGACGATATCTCGGTCGCGCGGGGCAGAATTTTTCCGAATGTGTCAAACCCTTCAGAGCGGAATATCTGCATGCCGCCCACGCGGAGTTCAGGCAAGAACACCATCGCGACAACAATGATACCGATGCCGCCGAACCATTGCAGAAGACCTCGCCAGAACAGAAGTCCCTTCGGCATGTCATCCAGCCCGGACAACACTGTCGAACCAGTGGTGGTCAGGCCAGACATCGCCTCAAAAAACGCGTCCACCGGGCTTGAACCCAGCTCTGAAAAGGCAAATGGCAATGCACCAAATATGGGCAAAGCGACCCAGACACCCGTGGTCAGCAAGAAGGTCTGTTGGATCGACAGCCCTTTACCGACGCCATTTGCGGTGGCCAGAGCCATTGACCCACCAACTAGCGTTGTAATGACAGCGCTTTCCAGAAACACGGCCCAGTCCGAGCTGCCATAATACAGGTCAATCCCCATTGGGATCAGCATTGTGGCCCCAAGCGCGGCCACCAAAAGGCCGGTGACATAAACGACTGGTCGCAGATCGAACATGGGCGCAGGGTTGGCCCCCCGCGCCCATACTGTCAAGGATCAGATCACGCGAAAGACGCGATGCCTGCGCGGCTGTTGCGGATCAGATGTAAAACGCGCCGGAAAAAACATACCGGGGGATTTCACCCCGCTCTATACCCAGTTTTGCCAACTCTGCATCGCTTTGTGCGTTCAGTCGCCGGACTTCTTTCATGTGTGAGCTGTTTTCGCTTGCGTGTATCAGAGCCTGCCCGAAAGTGGACAAACCAGACATAAGCCTTGCGGTGATCGAGCGATGCCCGACAAAAATATCTGCAGTGTGCGTTGCCATTGGAAACCCCATAAGATTGGTTATTGGTTTCCTCCCTCAACAGCAGATAGGTCAGATGCGCTGACTTTACCAATGCGCGCCACGCATCCCCGCGTTGCGCTTATCCCACGTGGAACAGCGTCGAGAACAGCTTGGGGTCCAGGCTTTCAGCTTCGAACGTTTCCCCTTCTGTCAACACTGACACGGCGTCGTGGCTGTGCAGGCTCTCTTGATGGCTGGCGACCACGCGGAAATCGCCGATCCGCGGATCCTCTTGCAAATGCTCACAAAACAGGCGCGCGGCGTCTTCGACAAAAATCGGGTTCGCGGCGTTCAGTTCCGCAAAGGCCTGTTCGTCCTCGCGCTTGACCATCACCTGCGTCTCGGTCGGCACGGCTGCGCGGCAAATGTCGATCAGATCTTCGAACCAAAGCGTGTGGTTTGGCTGGTGGATTTTCTCGACCGAGATCCGCGCCACGGACCGTTGTGAATGCGGCGTCGCAAGCTGCCCACGCATCTGCCGTGCGTGCTCTGAAAGTTCTAGCGAACAGGGGCAGGTCGAGCTGTAGACATAGTCCAGATGCATGAACTTGCGCCGCTTGCCGCGATGTTCGACCAGTTCCAGCGCAATGTCGTAAAACTGATAGCCTGACAGCCCGGACCGCAGGCTTTCGACCCGCGCAGGATAGGAAAATCGCATTTCGATCCGTGCATCAAGGCTTTCCAGATCGGTCTTATAGTCATCCAGCGCCGCCTCGATCACATCGAAGCTGAATGTTTTTTCGGCATGGGCATAGAAGCTGCGCATAATGCGCGACATGTTGATACCTTTTTTGCCCGCCTCAAGGCTGACGGTGCCGGTGACTGATGTCTCAAGCGTGACGTCTTCGGCGTCGCGGGTATGATAGCGGATCGGCAATCGAAAATTCGAAATGCCCACATGCTGAATATGCCGCTTGGCCCCCTGAATAAGGCTGGCCGGACCGTTCTGAAGGTCCGGCATCGACGCCTTATAGGTCGCATCGGGCGCGAAATCGTCGGGATAAGCGCGATTGAGGTCCGGGTAGTTCGGCAGTTCTGCCCCCGGCACGAGCCGCGCGATGGCTGGGTCCAGCCTCGCCACTTCGACCGGGTCCGCTTTTGCGGCCCAATTGCGCAGGACGTCAAGCGCATCACGCGCTGCGTCCACATTAGGGGTTTCACCACCCTTGCGCTTCATCTGGTTCATCACGGACCCTCCGATCCTGTCGCACCCTGTTAACATAGGTGTGTGACAGAGATTCTCCAAACAGGATGCACGAGATACGACAAATCAGGCCGCGTTCAAGGCCCGCGTCAGGTCTGCGATCAGATCTTGCGTGTCTTCAAGCCCGATGGACAGGCGCAAAAGACCAGGTGTAATGCCCAACTGCGCCTTCTGCTCATCCGACAGACGCTGGTGGGTTGTCGTGGCCGGGTGGGTCACGATGGATTTCGCGTCACCAAGGTTGTTTGAGATCAAAACAATCTCCAGCGCGTTCAGAAAACGAAACGCAGCCTCTTTGCCCCCAGCCAGTTCAAGGGAAAGCACGGTGCCTGCCCCACCCACCATCTGCCGTTCGGCCAGCGCCTTGTCTGGGTGGCTGTCCAACAGAGGATGAATGACGCGAGTCAGCTTTTCGTGCCCATCCAGCGCACGCGCGATCTCGAGCGTAGAGGTCGCCTGAGCTTTCACGCGCAGTTCGAGCGTTTCCAACCCTTTCAGCATGACCCACGCGTTAAACGGGCTCATCGCTCCGCCGGTGTGTTTCAGATAGGGCTCTAACGTCTTGCGAATATAGTCCTGTGTGCCCAGAACAACACCTCCCAGACACCGCCCCTGCCCGTCCACATGTTTGGTGGTTGAATAAACAACAACATCGGCGCCTTGCTCAATCGCCCGGCTGAAAACCGGGGTCGCGAACACATTATCCACAACAACCAGCGCGCCAACTGAATGGGCAATCTTGGACACGCCTTCAATGTCGATCACCTCGAGCGACGGGTTTGATACGCTTTCAAAGAAGCAAACTGCTGTGTCCGGGCGCACAGCGGTGCGCCACGCGTCAAGGTCGGTGCCGTCGACCAGCGTCACTTCGACGCCATAGCGGGTCAGGATATCTTCCAGAATGAAAAGGCATGATCCGAACAATGCGCGCCCGGCGACCACGTGGTCACCAGCCTTTAGGACAGACATCAAAGCACCATTGACTGCGGCCATGCCAGACGCCGTGGCAAACGCATCCTCTGCCCCCTCTATCGCGGCCATGCGATCTTCGAACATGGCCACGGTCGGGTTGCCATAGCGAGCATAGATAAACTCGTCTCGGCTGCTTTCGATAAAGCGTGCCTCGGCCTGTTCGGCACTTTCATAGACGAAGCCCTGCGTTAAAAAAATCGCTTCGCTGACTTCGTTATATTGGCTGCGGCGCGTGCCGCCATGCACGGCTGTTGTCCGTTTTGACCAATCTGACATCGCGCGTTCCTTTCGCACAAAAAAACCCCCACCGCATCACGAGCGCCGGGGGTGAATTTGCGGGGCGTTTCGCCCGCAAGGTCCCTGACCTCTTTAGCAGAATATTTAACGTGGCCCGCAATCCGGTAAACAAATCGCCACGTCGAAGCCCTAACCTGTGCAGAAAACCCCGTCAAGTGCGCACACTCGCCAGATCGTGAACCGTTGGTCATCGCATGCTCTTGCCAATCTCCGTGCACCTGTCATCCTGCGCTCACATACAGGAAAGAACAACATGCCCAGCCCAATCGAGCTTTACTACTGGCCGACACCGAACGGATGGAAGGTCTCGATCGCGCTGGAAGAGATGGGGCTGCCTTACAAGGTCAACCTTGTGAATATTGGAGCGGGCGATCAGTTTCAGCCTGACTTTCTGAAGATTGCACCAAACAATCGGATGCCCGCCATCATCGACCCGGACGGGCCGGATGGCGCGCCCATTTCGATCTTTGAAAGTGGCGCAATCCTGCAATATCTGGCCCGCAAAACCGGCAAGTTCTGTGGCTCGACAGAACGCGAGCGGATCGCGGTGGATCAATGGCTCATGTGGCAAATGGGTGGGCTTGGACCAATGGCCGGTCAGGCACACCACTTCTTGAAATATGCACCATCAATGGATCCGCCCCAAGACCTGCCCTATGCCAAAGACCGCTATCGCGCCGAAACAGCGCGGCTTTATGGTGTGATGGACCGGCAGCTCGCCGACAATCGCTTTCTGGCTGGTGACTTCTTTTCAATTGCGGACATGGCCTGTTGGGGCTGGGCGTCGCTTTGGGAAGGGCAGGAGCAGACGCTGGACGACAAGCCCAATTTGGCGCGGTGGCTGGATGTGGTTGGCGCGCGACCGGCGGTGCAACGTGGACGTGCCGTTGCATCCGAGCAACGCGGGGATCTGCAAACCGACAAAAAGGCACAGGACGTGTTGTTCAAAAGATAAGTTGCTGCACCGCATTCACAGGGTTTACAACTAGGGTCAGCTTTCGCTGACGTCCTCTTCCGTACCGTATTTCTTGAACAATCCCGCCTGCGTCATGAAAAAACCGAACATCGCGAGCGGCAGGCCGAAGGTTTTGAAATTGACCCAGGCGTCGGTGGACATGCTGCGCCAAATCACCTCGTTCGCGACGGCAAGTGCCAGAAAAAACATCGCCAGCCGCTTGGTCAGGATCATCCAGCCAGCGCGTTCCAACGGCAACGCGCGGTCCATCACCGCCTCAAGATAACTCGTGCCACGCATCAACCCAAAGCCTAGAAGGCCTGCAAAAAGCAGATAAATAATCGTGGGCTTCATCTTGAAGAACCGTTCGTCATTGAACCAGATCGACATGCCACCAAACCCAATCACAAGGACAAGGGTCATGATCTGCATTTTCGACAGGTGGCCCGTGATTTTCCACATGGCCAATGTCGCCAGCGCCAAAACCGGGATGAACAGGGCGGTCACGGCAACGAAGCCTGAATATTCGGTGCCGCCCACCATGAAGTCGCGATCCTTCAGGAACGTGTAAGCCACGAAGAACAGGATGATTGGTCCGTATTCCAGCGCGGCCCTCAGGGCGGGGTTTGCCTGCTTCTCGGTCATGGTTTCTCCTTATCCGCCCATTTCGACTATCACGGCGCCCGCCGCGATCAAAGCCATCATCGTCAGCCGACGCGGTCCGACGCGTTCCTTTAGCACAAGCCAGCCGATCAAAGCCGCAAATACGGTCGAGGTTTCGCGCAGAACGGCGGCTTCTCCGACGCTGTCCAATCGTGTGGCCAGCATAATCGAACCGAAACTGAAATAGGCCACGAAAGCACCGAGTATCCCACGCCCCATCAAAGGGCCCAGTGCCGGTGGGTCGGGCATGTTTCGCCAGCGCAACGCAGCGATCACCGGCATGAAAAACCCGTCGATAAAGAAAAACCATGCCAAAAAGGTGAAGGGGTCCGCCGTCGCGCGGATACCATAGGCGTCATAGGTGGTATAGGCAGCCACAAATAACCCGGTCACAACAGCCATCGCCAACGCAGGCTTCAGCATCTCGCGACCCATCTGCCAGTGCCGCAAGTTATAGGCTGCAAGGGCAAATATCCCGGCAACC
Source organism: Aliiroseovarius sp. M344 (assembly GCF_025140835.1). Taxonomy (NCBI): domain Bacteria; kingdom Pseudomonadati; phylum Pseudomonadota; class Alphaproteobacteria; order Rhodobacterales; family Paracoccaceae; genus Aliiroseovarius; species Aliiroseovarius sp. M344. The sequence goes on along the minus strand of NZ_CP081153.1, from coordinate 730,937 downwards.
AATGTGGCAACACCAAACCATTGCAAGCCTGTGAAGGTTTCGCCAAACAGGAAACCCGCCCCGATCACCGTGAACAGCGGGCCGGTGCCGCGCACGACAGGATAAACAACTGTGTAGGAGCCGAGCGCGTAGGTGTAGCTTTGCGCAATCTTGTAACCCACATGGATTACAAAGATTACCGCAAAGATCGGCCACATATGCGGCTCGGGCCATGGGACAACGAACAAAGCGAAGGGTGCGGCAATCAACCCATAGGAAAGATCAATCGCGCCGCGCGACAGCCAAGGGTCGTGGCGTCCTTTTTGGAGGGCGCCGAACAAGGCATGAAGAAACGCCGCAAAAAGCGCAAGGGCGAGGGCCAGCCTGTGACCCGCTTCGGTGCCTTCCAGCGAAATGAGCCAGTCGCTCATACCCCGCGCTTACTCTTTGATGCCAATCAGGGCACGGGCAAATTCATCGGGGTCGAACGGGGCCAGATCGTCGATCTGCTCGCCCACCCCGATCGCGTGAATGGGCAGGGCGAATTTGTCAGCCAGCGCGACCAACACGCCGCCTTTCGCCGTTCCGTCGAGCTTGGTCATCACCAGCCCCGACACATCGGCGAGCTGTTGAAAGGTCCCAACTTGCGACAGCGCATTCTGGCCGGTGGTCGCATCCAACACCAACAACGTATTGTGCGGCGCGGTTTCGTCTTTCTTCTTGATAACACGAACAATTTTAGAAAGTTCTTCCATCAGATCGGTGCGGTTTTGCAGCCGCCCCGCCGTGTCGATCAAAAGAAGGTCAGCACCGTCTGCCTCGGCCTTTTTCATTGCATCAAAGGCGAGCGATGCCGGATCAGAGCCTTCCGGCGCGGTCAGCACGGGCACACCCGCACGGTCACCCCAAACCTGCAACTGCTCGACGGCTGCGGCTCGGAACGTATCACCGGCTGCGATCACGACCTTTTTGCCAGCTGCGGTGAACTGGCTGGCCAATTTACCAATGGTGGTCGTCTTACCTGCGCCATTCACGCCGACGATCAAGACGACCTGCGGACGCTTGGAGTAGAGCGGCATCGGGACGGCGACCGGCTCCATAATCCGGGTCACTTCAGCCGCAAGCACCGATTTGATTTCGTCCACCGAGAGTTTCTTGCCGAAATGACTTTCCGAGATGTTGGCGGTCACGCGCATCGCCGTGTCGACACCCATGTCGGAGGTGATCATCAAATCCTCAAGGCTTTCCAGCATGTCATCATCAACCGTGCGCCGCACGACTGTTTTGGCCTCGCGACGACCAAACATGCGACCCAGAAGACCGGGTTTGGCGGCAGGTTCTGACGTAACTTCGGCAGCCAGATAAAGTGGCACCGGATCGCGTTGCGCGGTCGGCTGCGGTTCTGGTTCTGGTTCTGGTTCTGGTTCTGGTTCTGGTGAGATCTCTTCGATCTCAACGGCGTCCACAATCGGCTCAGGCTCAGGCTCAGGCTCAGGCTCAGGCTCAGGCTCAGGCTCAGGCTCAGGCTCAGGCTCAGGCTCAGGCTCAGGCTCAGGCTCAGGCTCAGGCTCAGGAACGGCGTCTTCGACTACGGCATCGCTGTCAACTGCGGCTGGCTCTGTTTCGGGTTCCGGTTCGGGTGTTGCCTCGACCAGTTCCTCTTCGCCACCATCCTCGACAATCGCCTCAAGCCCCTCTTCGAGCTTCGACGAGGATTTGAACAAACGTTCCTTGAGTTTCTTGAAGAATGCCATCTGCGCCCTCTTGATCGCTTTCTAACCAACTAGTCCACATGAGGACCGGATGGAAGAGGCGGAGATGGCAGCATAGGGGGAAACAGGTTCGCGTGCTCCTGAATTCGGCCAGTTGCCTGCGTTACCGTCAGGTCTGCAGACCCCCAATTAGGATCAAAACCTGGCCGGAGATATAAAACGCCCATATCGCATATCCGGCACGAATGCGGTGATGGTGCGTGTCAGACATTCGAAACAAATTGATCGCCAAGATCACGTCCGAGATGATGAAAAGCGCGGCACCGATCACTGTCCAGCCAAATGGCACGGCCAGCGCGGCCAGCCCCATGCACCCGATAATCACCACATAGATGCGCACGGGCCATTGCAGATGACCGGTATGGGTTGCCAGCCACAGCTCGGTCGAAACCATGAGCGCCACAAGAATCAATGCCGGGATCGGGGCACTTACAAATGCATCGTAAAAAGGGACACCAGACAGGTTAAGAAAGTGAAGAATGTACAAAAGGTGCGCCAGCGCGAAGGCCGCCAATCCGTAAAGGAACGGCGCATCGCCATCGCGTGACAAGCCAAAGTCACCCAGCGCCGACAAAAACAAGCCTGCCACCAGATATGGGCCAGCGTCGCCCAGAAAGGCGGAAAGTGAGAACAGCAAAAGAGGTGCTGTTTTGATCGCTGACCGCGGCCAACTTGGCGCAGCCGAAGTGCGGGGGAAATAGGCATGAGCCACCACAACACCAAGGATTAAAGCCAACTGGGTCATAGGTTCCTCATACCGCCGCGCAGGTTAACCAATGGTTTGGATGTGCCAAACCGCCTGCCATAGCGATGTGCGACTATGGGGTGTCGGTCAAGGATGACGTGGGCAGAGCGCAATTTGCCCTTTGGTTAGACCTCGTCCGGGAAGTGCTTCATGGTCAGCAAGATCGGATTTGGTGCCGCCTGACCCAAGCCGCAGATCGACGCGTCCTGCATGACCGTGCAAAGCTCGGTCAGCAAGCCTTGGTCCCAACGATCCGCCTGCATCAGCTTCACCGCTTTTTCGCACCCTGATCGGCACGGGGTACATTGGCCACAGCTTTCATCCTCAAAGAACCGCAGCATATTCAGGGCTGCATCGCGGGCGCTGTCTTGATCAGACAGAACCACGACCGCCGCCGAGCCAATAAAAGTTCCGTGTGGTTGCAACGTGTCGAAATCCAACGGGATGTCATCCATAGCTGCGGGCAACAGACCCGAGGACGGACCACCGGGCTGATAGGCTTTGAAACTGTGTCCCACGGCCATACCGCCACACGCGTCAATGATATCGCGGATTGTCGAGCCGGCGGGCAGCAGGTACACGCCCGGATTGGCCACTCGCCCTGATACTGAATAGCTGCGCAGACCCGTCCGACCGTTCTTTTCGACCGAGGTCAGGATTTCGGGACCTTCGCGCAGAATGCGGGCAACCCAATGAAGTGTCTCGACGTTATGCACCAGCGTCGGGCGGTCGAAAATACCGACCTGCGCGACGAAGGGCGGGCGGTGTCGTGGTAGCCCACGCTTGCCTTCGATCGATTCGATCATCGCGCTTTCTTCACCGCAGATATATGCGCCCGCACCACGACGCAGATCGATATAGCCCGGCGTCACTAGACCTGCAGCCTCTAGCGCGGCAATCTCACGGCGCAGAATCTCCAGCACTGCCGGATATTCGTCGCGCATGTAGATAAAGCAGGTTTCGGCCTCGACCGCCCAAGCGGCGATAAGCATACCTTCCAGCATCAGATGCGGCGTGCGTTCCAGATAATAGCGGTCTTTGAACGTGCCGGGCTCGCCCTCATCACCGTTCACGGCCAGATAGCGGGGGCCTTCGTTGGCCCGCACAAAGCCCCATTTCTTGCCCGACGGAAACCCTGCCCCGCCAAGACCGCGCAGGCCTGCCGCCAAAACTTCGTCCTGAACGGCCTGCCAATTGCCGCCCGCGCGCAAATCTTCCAGCTTTTCATAGCCCCCGGCAGCACGGTAGGCTGACAGATCTTCATAGGCTGGCAATTTCGTGTGGGTGTCACCCGCGGCGATAGCCGCATGCACTTTTTCAGGGGTCGCGTGGTCAATATGGTTATGGCCCAGTTCCAACGCTGGGGCGGAATCGCAACGCCCCATACACGGCGCACGAACGACACGCACTTCGGCGGCGTCCAGCCCGTCCTCCAGGGCTTTTTGCAGCGCTTCCGCCCCCGCCAATTCACATGACAAAGAATCACAAACTCGGATCGTCAGCGCGGGTGGCGGCGCTTCGTCTTCGCGCACCACGTCGAAATGGGCATAGAAGCTGGCGACCTCGTAGGCTTCGGCCTGACTGATCTTCATTTCATAGGCCAGCGCGCGCAGATGCGGGGCGGACAAATGACCATGTGCGTCTTGGATCACGTGCAGAAATTCGATCAGCAGGTCACGACGGCGCGGTCGGTCGCCCAGCAAGGACTGCACAATCTCCAACGCCTCTGGATCAATCTGTCGGCCCTTTGGCCGGCGACGACCTTTGCCTTTGCCCGATTTCCAGATACCTTTTTTGTCGTCCAGTGCCATGGCCAACCCCAATGTGATGTTGTGCTACAATAGACAGCGCTCCATTGGGGAAGCTATCCAAAAGCGACATACGCATGGCGGATTGCGTATCTTCGCCATTTCCACGATATTTCGCGTGAAACCTGCAAACGGATCAGAAAGCAAAGAACACATGGCGGCTATCTTTTCCCATCCCTTGAAGGTTTTTGCGATAGCGACGGTGACGCCGGTCGTTCTGATCGCTTTGGGCGCGGTTTTTGGCGGATGGTTTGCGGCGGCGGCATTGATCTATATGACCGTGTTCATCCATGGGCTGGACCGGATCATTTCGCGCATCGCACCGCCGCTGGATGAAGATGAAACCGGTGATGACGCCGATTTCCTTTCGGCGATCCTTGCAATTTGCCATTTTGCTTTGCTTGGATTGATTGTTTTCGCCTTGGGCGGCGGATTTCAGCTAAGCATCGGAGCGTCGGCTTTAACCTTCTTGGCCGCGGGGCTGTTTTTTGGACAAGTTTCAAACTCAAATGCGCACGAGTTGATCCATCGCAGCGACTGGAAACTGCGCAATCTGGGCAAGTGGGTCTATATCTCGTTGCTGTTTGGGCACCACGCCTCGGCTCATCCCAAAGTGCATCACCGCTGGGTGGCGACCCCAGACGACCCCAACACCGCAGAACTGGGCGAAAGCTTCTATGATTTCGCCCCGCGCGCCTGGATCGGATCCTTCACCGCAGGCTATGAGATGGAGAAACAAGATCTTTCACGCCGACAGAAGCGCAGCTTCAATCCCTATTACCTATATGTCTCCGGAGCCGTTTTGATGATGTTTCTGGCCATCTGGATTGGCGGTATTGGCGGTTTTGTTGCCTATCTTCTGCTGTGTCTGCACGCGCAGATGCAACTTCTTTTGTCCGATTATGTCCAGCATTTTGGGCTGCTTCGCGACAAACGCTCGGACGGCAGCTATGAGCCTGTGGGCATTGAGCACAGTTGGAACGCACCACATTGGTTCTCGTCACATCTGATGCTGAACGCACCGCGCCATTCCGACCATCACGCCCATCCGATGCGCCCGTATCCTTCGCTTGATCTTCCGCCCAAGGCGAATGCGCCCATGCTGCCCTATTCATTGCCTGTCATGGCAACAATCGCGATGGTGCCGACACTGTGGAACCGTGTGATGGGGCGAGCGCTGCAAAGATGGCAAGATCAGTCATCGGCCACATCCTAAAACGTCCAAGGCCGATCGCCCGCAAAGGGGGAACGTTTGCTGGCTTTCCCCGCTGTTATACAAACGCAATCATATATGGTTCAGACTGCAGCAAACTTGGGGGACGCAAGACAGATCAGTTCTCAACCAAACAAACTGACACCTGTAATTGTTATGTCGTTAACCAAAAAGTATTCCATAAACAAACCCATAGCGATGTCCTGCATGCAGCCCTATATTGCCTATGATATGGTGACCACGAAAGGAGGCCGGCTTGTCTGAAAACGGATTACAAAAAACCGCATTTTTCGTACTTGTTGCGTTGATCCTCTATGTTTCGATCACAGGGGGCGCGTAATGGCACAACGTTACGGTGGTGACTACAGCCCAAAGGAACCTCATCAGGAATCCGGCGCAGTCGATCGGTCCCCCTACCACGGCAAAACGCGGTCGCGCGCCGGTGGGCGGATCAATTTGTTGTTCATTGCGCCACTTCCGCTGGCGTTTTTAGCGTTTTTTCGTGACCCCGGCGACCTCATCCTGCGCCTGCTTGCATTTGGTGCGTTGATAGCTGCGGCTTGGCTGACCCGCGAAGGGCTGTTGGCCCATGAAGAATATGACGCCCGAAAGATCGCCCGCCGCCCAGCAATTCCGCGCAAGCTTTTTGGCGCGACTTTAACCGGTCTTGGGTTGTTTCTGGCAGGCTCGGTGGACGGCACGACCCTGATTGCCGCCACACTTGGCCTTCTGGGGTTTGGCTTGCACTTATTCGCCTTTGGCCTGGACCCAATGCGGCACAAAGGTCTGGATGACATCGACGAATTTCAGACCGACCGCGTGGCCCGTGCGGTCACTGAGGCTGAGAAACACCTGCGCGCGATGAAAGAAGCGATCGAGCGCACAAAGGACCGCCGCCTTGAAGCGCGGCTGGACCGGTTCATCTCCACCGCCCGTGATATGTTTCGCACGGTTGAAGACGACCCCCGCGACCTGACAGCCGCGCGCAAATATCTTGGCGTCTATCTATTGGGCGCACGCGACGCGACGACAAAATTCGTCGACATCCACATGCGCGATGCCAGCGGCGGCGCGCGGGCAGATTATGAAACCCTGCTGGATGATCTGGAATCGAATTTCACCGCGCGCACCCAGCAATTCCTAAACGATAATCGCACAGACCTGGATGTCGAAATCGAGGTGTTGCGCGAAAGACTTGCACGCGAAGGTGTGCGCTCCGAGTAACTTGTGAGGATTTTGAAATGACTGAAACTACTCGTCAAAAGGCCGAAGCCGACTTGAAAGACATCGAAGCTGTAACAGCTGTTGTGCTGCCAGAGCCGACAAATGCGTTGGTTCCGCTGAAAAAAGCCAACAAGAAAGTCAGCGCCGAAATCGAAAAGCGCATGGCCGAAATCGACATGGAAAACACCCAGTCGATTATTGAATTCGGTTCATCCGCCCAAGCGGAATTGCAAGTGATCAGTCAGGACATGCTGGCTGGTGTGCGCAACAAGGATGTGGGTCCGGCTGGCGACAGCTTGCGCAACATCGTGACCACGATCCGCGGCTTTTCGGTCAGCGAACTGGACATGCGCCGCACGCGTAGCTGGTGGGAAAAACTGCTGGGGCGGGCTGCACCGGCTGCCAAATTCATGGCACGTTACGAAGGGGTTCAAGGGCAGATCGACAAGATCACCGACAACCTTTTGGGCCACGAGCATACTTTGCTGAAGGACATCAAATCGCTCGACAAGCTCTATGAAAAGACGCTGGAGTTCTACGACGAGCTGGCGCTTTATATCTCTGCCGGCGAAGCCAAGCTGGCCGATCTTGATGACACGACCATCCCGGCCAAGGAAGCCGAAGTGACGGATGCCCCAGAAGATCAAGGCGTCATCAAAGCCCAGGAACTGCGCGACCTGCGCGCGGCCCGTGATGATCTTGAACGTCGCGTGCATGACCTGAAGCTGACCCGGCAGGTGACGATGCAGTCGCTGCCTTCGATCCGCTTGGTGCAGGAAAACGACAAGTCGCTGGTGACCAAGATCAACTCGACGTTGGTGAACACTGTCCCGCTTTGGGAAACCCAACTGGCGCAAGCCGTCACCATTCAACGGTCTGCCGAGGCTGCGGCTGCAGTGAAAGAAGCAACCGATCTGACCAACGAGCTTCTGACCTCGAACGCAGAAAACCTGCAAGAGGCGAACCGTATGGTCCGCAAGGAAATGGAACGTGGTGTCTTTGATATTGAAGCCGTGAAATCCGCCAACGCGACATTGATTGCCACGATCGAAGAAAGCCTGAGCATCGCGGATGAAGGTAAAGCCAAACGTGCCGCGGCCGAAGAAGAACTGGTCAAGATGGAGGCCGAGTTGAAAGAAACGCTGGCCGCAGCTACCGCGCGGGGCACCGCATCGGCGCACAACATGGCCAGTTCGGTACCGGGCGCGTAAGCGGGATCACACGAGGGACGGAATGCGGCGGAACGCTTTGAAATTGGCGACGGGAGTGCTGGCGGCAACGCTGGTGCTTTCTGCCTGCCAAACTGCTGGCCCTGGCGTGACGGGATTACCTAATTCTCCGGCCCCCAAACCGCGCGAAGACACCGTCCCGACAGTGCCCAGCGCTGAAAGCGAAGCGCTGGCAGCCTATTATGCCAGCGTTCAGCGCAGCCTGCTGACACAGGGTCTTCTGCGAACCGACGGCGGGGGCGCCGACGTGCCATTTAGCGCCGCTATGCTGGCGCGCAATTTCGAGCGCATTGCCTTCTTTCAGGAATACTCGTCAGCCGGTGGACAGTTGATCGCGCGCGAAAGCGCTTCGCACCTGACACGTTGGGAAAAGCCCGTGCGGGTCTCGATCCAGTTTGGACGGTCGGTGTCTGATGAAAAACAGGCCCATGACCGTGCCAAGCTGACCAGATACGTGCGCAGATTGGCGCGCATTACTGGCCATCCTATCAGCATGACCAATGGCGGCGGCAACTTCCGCGTCTATGTCCTGAACGAAGATGAGCGCAAGGCATTTGGACCGGAATTGCGACGCGTGGTGCCCGGCATAAGTGCGCTGAGCCAACGTGCCGTGATCAACATGCCGCGCGACACCTATTGCCTCGTCTTCGGGCGCGACCCGGCCAGCAATGGCGAATTCGAACAGGCCGTGGCAGTTATTCGCAGCGAGCACCCGAATTTGATGCGAACATCCTGCATCCATGAAGAAGTTGCACAGGGTCTTGGCTTGTCGAATGACAGCCCAATGGCCCGCCCGTCCATCTTCAACGATGACGAAGAATTTGGTCTTTTGACCACGCATGACGAGAACTTGCTTCGCATGCTTTACGATGATCGACTGCGCCCCAACATGAGCGCGGATCAAGCCCGCCCGATCATCAAACAAATTGCCACCGAATTGACCGGCGGCTCGGTATGACCGACACCCCAAAGGAGGGAGCGTAACAATGGGAATTCTTGATTTTCTAACCGGCGAATTTATTGACGTCATTCACTGGGTGGATGATACCCGCGACACCATGGTCTGGCGATTTGAGCGTGAAGATCACGAGATCAAATATGGTGCCAAGCTGACCGTGCGCGAAGGCCAGGCAGCTGTGTTTGTACATGAAGGCCAGTTGGCTGACGTGTTTACGCCCGGGCTCTATATGCTCGAAACCAACAACATGCCGATCCTCACCACGATCAACCATTGGGACCATGGTTTCAAATCTCCTTTCAAATCCGAGATTTATTTCGTCAACACCACGCGGTTCAATGACCTAAAATGGGGCACCAAAAACCCGATTATGTTGCGTGATCCGGAATTTGGCCCAACCCGTATCCGTGCCTTCGGTACTTACAGCGTTCGCGTGTCTGACCCGGCGAAGTTCCTCGTCGAGATTGTCGGCACGGATGGCGAGTTCACGATGGACGAGATCAGCTATCAAATCCGCAACATCATCGTTCAAGCCTTCAGTCGTGTGATCGCTGGCGCCGGCATTCCGGTATTGGATATGGCTGCGAACACCGCTGATCTGGGCAAACTGATTGCCACTGAGATTTCTGGCATTATCGCTGAATATGGCCTGATCATTCCCGAATTTTATATCGAAAACATCTCGCTGCCTCCTGCCGTCGAAGCGGCATTGGACAAGCGCACGTCGATGGGGGTCGCGGGCGACCTTGGTGCCTTCACGCAATACTCGGCAGCAGAGGCTATGACAGCAGCTGCACAAAACCCCAACGGAGGTGGCGGCATGGGCGCTGGCCTTGGTATGGGAATGGGCATGGCGATGGCAGGCCAGATGGCTCAGGCCGGGCCGTGGGGTGCCGCACCAGCTGCGGCCGCTCCACATGCGCCGCCGCCACCACCGGTCGAACATGTCTGGCATGTCGCCGACAATGGTGAAGCGAAGGGGCCATATTCAAAGGCCGCGCTGGGCCGCATGTCCACATCTGGCGGCCTGAGCCGCGACACGCTGGTGTGGACACCGGGTCAGGATGGCTGGAAACGGGCCGAGGATGTGGCCGAGTTGGCGCAACTTTTCACCGTTCTGCCGCCGCCTCCACCGGGAGCATGATTGCCTTGGGCTGCCTTTGCGCCGCCCCATTTTTCTTTATTGGTTGATCGAAGAGGCTCATACGGATGGCCTATCCGCGCGAAGATGCACAAGCGCCGTTGGAAGAACATCGCTTTCCCTGCGACCAATGCGGCGCGGATCTGCGTTTTGATCCCGAACGCAACCAGTTGACATGCGATCATTGCGGCTTTCACCAGCCCATCGATGATCAACCAGCGGCACTTTCCGTCATTCGAGAGCTGGACCTGAAGCGCGCCCTGTCCCAACAGCTTCCAGAGACCGAGAGCGAGGTCACACGGGTCCTAACCTGCCCAAATTGTGCAGCGCTGATAGAATTTGACGGCAGCACTCATGCATCCGAATGCCCGTTCTGCGCAACGCCGGTTGTCACTGACACCGGGGCACATCGGCGGCTCAAACCCAAAGGCTTGGCCCCGTTTGAGATAGAAGAGCGTGAAGCCCACAAGGCGATGACTCTCTGGCTGGGCCGATTGTGGTTCGCACCTAATGGCCTGCGGGAATACGCACGCAAGGGGCGCAGGATGTCAGGGATCTATGTCCCTTATTGGACCTTCGATGCGGATACGAAAACCCGCTATAGCGGCCAACGCGGTACGGTTCATGAACGCGTACGCACCGTCACGGTCAATGGCGAACGGCGGCAGAAGCGCACCCAGCATGTCAGATGGAACTCGGTCTCTGGGCGCGTTGCTCGATTTTTCGATGATGTTCTGGTGCTGGCTTCGCAAGGGTTGCCGAAGAAATATACTGACGCGTTGGAGCCTTGGGATTTGTCCCGGCTGGAACCGTATCGACCCGAGTATCTGGCTGGGTTCCAAGCCGAAGGTTATACTGTTGATTTAGAGCAAGGCTTCTCTGAAGCTCGCGATTACATGAACCGGATCATTTTGCGCGATGTGAAATTCGACATTGGTGGTGATCGGCAACGGGTCAGCTCTATGGACACCAAAATGTCTGATGTCACCTTCAAGCACATCCTGCTGCCGGTCTGGCTAGCCGCTTATAAATATCGCGGTAAAACCTATCGGTTCGTAGTTAATGGCCAAAATGGGCGGGTGCAGGGTGAACGGCCCTATTCAGTCTGGAAGATTACCTTTGCCATCGTCTTGGGGCTGATCGCGGCGGCGGTTGTCGGCTATCTGTCCGCCCAAAGCCAATAGGATCTAACTATGCAATATGATGACTTCGCGGCGCTTCTTGACGCCCGGCATTCCTGCCGTAGATTTCGGTCTGACCCTGTTCCCAAAGACAAGATCAATCAAATCCTGACTGCGGCTCAGCAGGTGCCAAGCTGGTGCAATGCCCAACCCTGGCAGGTCGAGGTCACTTTGAATGCGGAAACGGACCGGTTACGCGAAGCACTCTATGAACACGCGATGAGCGCGGCCCAAAGCCCCGACATCGACTGGCCTACCGCCTATACGGGGGCGCATCAGGCGCGGCGCAAAACCTGTGGGTTGCAGCTCTATGAAAGCGTTGGGGTTGGGCGCGGCGACCGCGCTGCATCGGCCCAGCAAATGATGGAAAACTTCCGATTTTTCGACGCCCCATGCTTTGCCTTGCTGACAGCACCCGTGGAACTTGGCCCCTATGCCTACTTGGATTGTGGCGGCTTCATCACAGGGTTCACATTGGCGGCGACCTCGCTCGGCATTGCTTCGATCCCACAGGCTGCCGTCGCGGCCTATGCGCCGTTCCTGCGCGACTGGTTCAAACTACCAGAGGATCGCATCATCTTGTGTGGCATCTCATTCGGATATGCCGACGACGCGCACCCGGCAAACGGTTTCCGCACCAACCGGGCGCCACTGGAAGAGTGGGTCCACTTGCATGGACAGGAGAAATCGGCATGAGAGCCCTAATCCAACGCGTTAGCGAAGCCGCCGTGCACGTCGATGGTAGCCTGATCGGGCGGACCGACGCTGGGTTACTGATCCTTGTCTGCGCAATGGAGGGTGACACCGAGGCCAAAGCCGACACGCTTGCGGCAAAAATCTCGAAGTTGCGAATTTTTAAAGATGAAGCGGCTAAGATGAACCGTTCGCTGCTCGACACGGGGGGCGGCGCGCTCGTGGTGAGCCAATTCACACTGGCGGCGGATACGTCGCGGGGCAATCGTCCGGGGTTTTCCACCGCTGCCAAACCGGCCGAAGGTGAACGGCTTTACAACTATTTTGCGGATGCAATGCGCGGGCTGGGGATAACCACCGACCAAGGGCAATTCGGCGCCGACATGAAGGTTTCGCTCGTCAATGACGGGCCAGTCACGATCTGGCTGGACATGTAGAGGCGGACCGTGGTCAGTAGCCAACCGACCAGTCAACCAAGTGTAACAAAGGTTCACCCGCCTCGCTTCGGCGGATGTTTTCGGCAATAACCCGTGCCGCCGATGCGGGGCGGGTATCCGACGCGATATGAGGTGTCACCGTAACCTGCGGGTGCGCCCAATAGGGGTCGCCATCGGGCAATGGCTCAACCCGGAAAACGTCTAAGGTCGCGTGACCAATCTGGCCGCTGTCCAAAGCAGCCAGCAGAGCCGCATCGTCGATCAATGGACCGCGGCCTGGATTGATGATCACCGCGCCCTTGGGCAGCCACGCCAGTGTCTCAGCATTCAAAAGATTTTCCGTGGCGGGTGTCATCGGCAGCAGCAAGACAAGGATCTCGGCGCGCGACAGCACATCACGCAACCCGTCCTCTCCGCAGAAGCATTCGACGCCCGCAATGTCTTTCTGTGTGCGGCTCCAACCACATAAGTTGAAATTCAACGCGCATAATGCCTGCGACGCAGCGGCGCCCAGCGCGCCCAGCCCAAGAACCCCGACAGTCCGATCGCGCGCCAAAGGAGGGGCCGCCCGATGCCAGACCGGGTCAGTCCGGTGAATAAAGTCGTCCATACCAAGATGGTGGCGCAGAACGTGGCCTGTCACCCATTCCGTCATCCCTTCGGAAAGCCCGTCATCCACCATCCGGGTGTAAGGTTGCGTCAGCGTCGCATTACCCGCCATTTTCTCTACGCCGGCCCATAGGCCCAAAACGGCTTTTGTCCGGGTGAATGGCGTGAAGTCCTGAACAGGTCCGTTTGGTGCGTAGACAACATAATCGACATCCGCAGGTGAGAGGTCGTTGGACAGATTGGCCGCGACACCCAGATCCGCCAGTGCCGTGCCCAACGCGACCTCATAGATCGGCCACAGCTTTTCATTTCCGGCGTATAGGACGTTTAGACTCATCGTTTCTGCCTTGCCCTGTGAACGTGCGCGCTTTGCACCAGCCCGAACCCAACCAGAAGCACTAGCATAGCCGATCCGCCGTAGCTGACTAACGGCAGGGGCACACCCACGACCGGCGCCAAGCCCATCACCATCGACATGTTGACTGCGAAGAACAAGAAGAACGTGACTGCTACACCCAAGATCAAAAGAGAGCTAAACCGGTCTTTGTTTTGAAGCGCCGCCGTCACGCAGAAGGCCAAGATCAACACATAAAGCGCGAGCAGCGATATCCCACCCAGAAAGCCAAGTTCTTCCGCCAGCGTGGTGAAAATAAAGTCGGTCTGTTTTTCCGGCAAGAAGTTCAATCGGGATTGTGTGCCTTGCATAAAACCGCGCCCGGTCCATCCACCAGACCCCAAAGCGATCTTCGACTGCGTGATGTGATAGCCCGCCCCCAAAGGGTCAGACGAGGGATCAAGGAACGTGTCGATCCGGCGATACTGATAGTCTTTCAAAAGTTGCCAATCGGTGCCGCGGGACATGAAGACTGATGTCACGAGCCCGATCCCCCCGGCTATGACAACGCCAAAATACCACAGGCTGACACCCGCCAAAAACATGATCGTCCCACCGCCTGCCAGAAGCAGGATCGAGGTGCCGAGGTCAGGTTGTTTCAAGACAAGTGCTGTTGGCAAAAGGATCAGGATGATCGGCAGGAGCACCCAAAACGGGCGCGAAACTTTTTTGATATCAAGCCAGTCGTAATAAGCGGCAAGGATCATCACCAAAGTGATCTTTGACAGCTCGGATGGTTGCAGGCGTATGAATCCCAAATCGATCCAACGTTGCGCGCCCATTCCGGTTGCCCCTATGAACTCGACCAAGATCAGAAGGACCAAAGAAACGATATAGGCAAGGCCCGCCATGTTGCGCCAGAACCATATCGGCACCATCGCGATGGCGAACATCAAGGCCATCCCAAGGGCAAACCGTTTCATTTGCGGTGCTGCCCAAGGCTCCATGCTGCCGCCGGCGACCGAATAGAGCATCAAGAACCCCATACAGGCCACCGCCGTCAGCAAGAGCACCAAAAACCAATTGACATAGAGCACCTTACGCAGGCCGGTAGGCACGAACTTTACGTTGTACTCAAGATAGCTCATGCCTGATCGCTTCCATCCACGAAGCGTTCTGCAGGGGGGCGGCTGAGCAGCTCTTCGATCTCGCGCTGCCGCGACCGGATGGTGCCGCGTTGGCTTGAGGGATACGCTTCAAGCGGCGGCTCACCCTCATAAACGGTCTGCAGCAGAATATCGCGCGCGATGGGGGCCGCCGCCGTTGAACCGCCGCCGCCATGTTCGACCACCACCGATACAGCGTATCGCGGGGTTTCGGCTGGTGCATAACACACGAACAACGCATGATCCCGACGGTTCCATGGCAGGTCTTCGTTGCTTGTGACGCCGCGGGCACGTTCGGCCTTGGTGATGTTGCGGACCTGACTGGTGCCGGTCTTACCTGCCATTCGCAAACCTTCAGCGACAACCTTCGAGCGTCCACCGGTGCCACGTTTGGCGTTTACCACCTCATACATCCCTTGGCGGACAACCCGCAGACTGTCAGAGCCAATCCCCAACGGACCGGCATTCACAATCGGTTGTTCAACCCCATTGATCGCGCGCACCAGACGTGGCGAAATGGCTTGCCCAGTTGAAATACGCGCCGTCATCACGGCCAGCTGAAGTGGAGAGGCCAAAACAAAGCCTTGTCCGATCCCTGCATTCAAGCTGTCGCCAATCACCCAATCGGCCCCTCGCGCTTGTCTTTTCCATGCTTTGTCGGGCACCAACCCCTGAGCGACGGCGGACAGGGGCAAATCGTGCCGTTCCCCTAACCCAAGGCGGCGCGCCATGGCAGAGATCTTTTCGATCCCCACCCGTTGGGCGATGTCATAGTAATAAACGTCGCAACTTTCGCGCAGGCTTTTGACCAGATCGACCTTGCCGTGACCGGCGCGCTTCCAACAGTGGAACCGGCGTTTGTGCACTTCAAGGTGGCCATAACACTTGACCGTTTCACCGATGCTGATCACACCTTCCTCAAGTGCCGCAAGCGCGGTCACCATCTTGAAGGTCGACCCTGGCGGATAAGTCCCTTGCGCCGGCTTGGCCGCAAGTGGCCTGTAGGGATCGTCCAGAAGCGACTTGTAGTCCGACCCCGAGATACCACGCACAAACTTGTTGGGATCAAAAGATGGCGAAGATCCGATCGCCAGGATGTCGCCGGTCTGCGTGTCCATCACCACAGCGGCTGCACTTTCCCCCGCCATACGCGCCTGCACATAGGCTTGCAGATCGGCATCCACGGTCAGTTGGATGTTATCGCCCGGCTGCCCGTCTTCTCGACCCAGTTCGCGCATCTCGCGGCCGACCGCATTGACTTCAACCTCGCGTGTGCCCGCAGCACCACGCAACGCCAGTTCCAACTTCGCCTCAACCCCGCTTTTGCCAATCTGGAAGCGCGGAATTTGCAAAAGTGGGGCCGGGTTTTCCAGTTTATCCAGATCATAGTCCGAAACGGGGCCGACATAGCCCACCACATGGGCAAAATCGGAGGCGCGCGGATAGATGCGTGACAGGCCGACCTCCGGCGTAATACCGGGCAAAACAGGCGCATTGATTGCCACCTCTGCGACGTCTTCCCACGCCACCCGGTCTGCTACCGTGACCGGCACGAAGGAACTGCGTCGTTTCATTTCGCCCAGAATACGCGCGACCTCTTCATCGTCGATCCAAATGATCTTGCGCAACCGCTCCAGAACCTTGGCCGGATCACCGGCATCCTCGCGGACCAGCACGATGCGGTAATTCTGTTCATTGCCTGCGATCAGTTTGCCATTGCGGTCATGGATCATCCCACGGGCGGGTGGGATTAACTGAAACTTGATACGATTTTCTTCGGCAAGGGAGCGATATTCCTCGGTCTGGTCAACCTGCATGAACCGCATGCGACCGACCAAAAGCGCTGCAAACGATACTTGCAGCCCGCCTAAAAATAACCCTCGCCGCGTGATGCCCCGCGCGCTTTTTTCGGTATCTATAGGGGTTCGTTTCATGACGCCTGCCTTGCAATTGCGTCATCGCCCGGCTGCAGTTTTTCGACACCCAGCAGAAAGACCGACACGAAAACGATGAGGGGATAGGCTACCGCGGTCGAAATAAACTGCATGAAGGCCCTGCCAAAAGGCACCTGGTCGACAAAAAACACCGTCAACAAAAGTCGTTGCCCAATCAGCATAACCAACAGCGTCATTACCACCATTCCCCATTCGACAAGAAAATGCTGTTCGCGCAGACCAGTTTCGCGGCGTCTGAGAAACTCTGACCCCGCGACAACCATCAGCGGCCAGACGCCCGGCACGCGCATCAGGAGCATATCCATCAGGAAAAACAGGATCGCTACCAGCAATACCGGCACATAGTCCGGGCGGCGCAACACCCAAGCGAAAGTGAACGCCAGCAAGATGTCAGGTCCGGGCACACGACCGGGTGTCAGATCAATCGGCAAAAGTCGCGCAAACAAAACCACTGCTGCGATCACGATCAGGGCCATCGAAAACAGCCAGCGCATCAGGGTCAGGCGGTCGGTCATCCGTCAGTCCCCTCGGTTGTTGGCGCATCCGGGTCCGCCGCACCAGTTGTGGTTTGCGGCAGGGGTGGCAAGGCCGGGGTCGACACGATCAATGCGCCATCATCATCAACTTTCTCGCCGGGGTGACTGCGCAATACCCGCAAGAACTCTAGACGCTCATAATCCGCCGCAAGCCTAACACGCAGCCTGCGGTCAGTGCCCATCGCGACGTGACCCACCAACAGGCCGGCAGGGAAGACCCCTCCATCACCCGAAGACACAACACGGTCGCCAGGGCGCACTTTTTCAGGCGCTTCTAGAAAGTCGATTGGCGGGGCGGCACTGTTGTCACCAACCAGCAGAGCCGCCTGACCGGATGGCTGGACGATGATCGGCACGCGGCTGTTGCTGTCAGTCAGCAAAATCACACGACTGGTCTTTTGCCCAACGCCCGAAATGCGCCCGGCCAACCCCAGCCCATCCGTGGTGGCCCAACCATCAATAATCCCGTCGCGCGTCCCAATGTTCAGCAGCACCGATTGGCGGAACGGCGATCCGCTGTCTGTCAGAACAACGCCGGTCACATAGGAAAGCTGCGCGTCCAACCGCACATTGTTTAGGTTCAGAAGCTGTGCATTTTCTTGTTCAAGCTGAAGGGCGGCTTCTTTCCAGGCTTTCATCTGCTGCAATTCGCGCCGCAGTTCCTGGTTCTGTTCATAGATGCGCTGATACGACTGGAAGTCCTCGACCATGCCGACTAGGCGGGTGACCGGCACCAAGGCCCAGTCGAAACTTGGCACAACCCGGTCAACAAGATTTGCACGGAGCCGTTCAACGCGCGGACTGTCGATGCGCCAGATCAGAAAAACGAGGAAAAGACACACCATCAGAATCCCGACAAGAAGCCTGCGCAACGGGCGGGCGTAGATGTCGCTCTGGTTGGTCTTCTTTGCCAATTTGGCCTCCGGTCACCCCAGACGAGACCGGCCCCGATTTTTCGGGGCGGGCTTGTCAGCTGTCGTAATCGATGACGTGGCGCAGTTGTTTCTCAAACTCCAGCGCTTTGCCGGTACCCAACGCCACACAGTTCAAGCTTTCATCCGCGACTGAAATCGACAAGCCAGTTTGCTCACGCAAGGCGAGGTCAAGTTCACCCAGCAATGCGCCGCCACCGGTCAGCATCACACCACGGTCGACGATATCCGCCGCCAGATCGGGCGGCGTTGCTTCCAGCGCCGTCATCACCGCTTCGCAGATTTGCTGCACGGGTTCTGCCAAAGCTTCGGCCACCTGCGCCTGACTGATTTCGGTTTCCTTCGGAACACCGTTCAACAAATCACGGCCGCGAATTTTCAACGACGCACCGCGTCCGTCATCGGGCATACGTGCCGTGCCGATCGAGGTCTTGATCCGTTCAGCCGTGGTTTCACCCACCAAAATGTTCTGCTGACGGCGCAGATAGTTGATGATCGCATCGTCCATCCGGTCGCCACCAACGCGCACCGAACGCGCATAAACAATGTCACCAAGCGACATAACTGCGACCTCGGTTGTACCCCCACCAATATCAACGACCATGTTGCCGGTCGGATCGGTGATCGGCATTCCCGCCCCAATTGCCGCGGCTATCGGTTCAGCGATCAGCCCCGCCTTGCGGGCTCCGGCCGAGATCACCGACTGGCGAATCGCACGCTTTTCAACAGGTGTCGCACCGTGGGGAACGCACACAATGATTTTCGGCTTCGAGAATGTCGTGCGTTTGTGAACTTTGCGGATGAAGTGCTTGATCATCTCCTCCGCGCTGTCGAAATCGGCAATGACGCCTTCGCGCATCGGGCGGATCGCTTCGATAGATCCGGGTGTCCGGCCCAGCATCAATTTGGCATCTTCACCAACCGCCAAGACCTTTTTGACGCCATCCTTTACGTGGTAGGCGACGACCGACGGTTCGTTCAGGACAATCCCTTTGCCCTTCACGTAGACCAGCGTATTCGCTGTTCCCAAGTCAATTGCCATGTCTGACGAAAACAGACCCGAAAACCCAACCATCACTGCTTACCCCGTTTGAATGCCCTTGTGGTCCACGATTCCCACATGGGTGCAGACCGAAGAATATATAAGGCTCAGCACGCGCAGGTGAAAGCCCTAATGCACAATCACAAGCGGCTTATCGCTTAAATAGAGCCCTCGAATGTCCTGTTTTTCCGTAGGTTTTGCACACCTAGCCATGCGTTGGCCAAACCCTGTGTTCGTCATCAATAATGATGGCGTGGGCATGTTGGCGCCCATGGCCGGGATTGGCTTTCATATGAGGGTGGTCTGGTGGCAGATTGGGGTGGCTGTGCTCGATTATTCGTTCGGCGTCGGCGGGCCAAAGCCAAATCGCGACCAGAACGCCAACAACACCAAGCCCGCCAAGCACCAGCAGAGCTACAGACAGCCCTGCGCTCTGCCCCACCCATCCGGCCAGCGGGTAAGTTATCAGCCAGCATGCGTGGGAAAGGGCAAATTGAGCGGCAAAAATTGCCGGTCGATCCTCAGAATGGGCGGAGATGCGCAAAAGCCGGCCCGACGGTGTCAGGATCGCCGAGTAAAAGGCCCCCATCAGCGACCAGATCAGCAAAAACAGCCACCAAGGTGGCAGGGCATCGCGCCAGCTCAGGCCTGCGAATGCAAAGGCCAGCAGCGTCAACCCGACAGCGGCGGGCACCATAACATCGCGCTCACGAACGCGCGAAAGAACGCGTGGCAGAGAAATCGCGGCCAACATAGAGCCGCCGCCAAACGCCGCCATGGCGATACCCAATGCGCGCTCACCCAGTCCGTAGTCGGCGCGAACCAGCACCACCGAGTTCACCAGAACAAAAGCGCCAATCGCGGCGGCTGTCAGGTTCAAAGCCAGCAATCCACGCAATCGCGGTGTCGCAAGATAAATCCGACTGCCCCGCGTCAAACGTTCGCGAAATGGCCTTTTTTCGTCAGAGCGCGTGCGATGCGGCAAAGATGTCCGCGCCACGAGCGCCGCCGAGAACAAAAAACCGATGATCGTACCAACGAACAGCCAATGGAATGAGATGACCAGCAACAGCATCGCTGCCAATGTTGGGCTCAGCAGGTTTTCGAGGTCATAGGCCAAACGTGACAGCGATAATGCCTGCGTATAGTCATCCTCGTCCGGCAGCACATCGGGTATCGTCGCCTGAAAAACTGGTGTGAAACTGGCCGAAGCGGTTTGCAGCAAGAAGATCAGCACATAGATTTGCCAGACCTCGCTGACAAAGGGCAACGCCAGCGCGACGGCGGCCCGCACCAGATCGGCGCCTATCATGACAGCTTTCCTTGGCAGGCGTTCGGCAATCGCTGCCAGCGCCGGTGAAAGGCCGACATAGGCCACCATCTTGATGGTCAAAGCTGTGCCCAACACCGCGCCCGCTGCGTCGCCCGCCAACTCATAGGCCAGCAAGCTCAGCGCGATGGTCATTAAACCTGTCCCAAGCAATGCCACCACTTGCGCAGTGAACAGCGTGGCATAGGTCCGGTTTGACAGGGCGCGTATCATGCGGGCAAGTGTAGCCCCGCCCGCATGCCGGTCAATGTCTCAAACCGCCTCTGGTTTGGTTTTTTCTCGCCGCACCAACAGGTTGTTCAAGGCGTTCACATAGGCTTTTGCAGATGCCACGACCGTATCCGTGTCCGAGGACTGGCCCGTAACGATTTTGCCGTTTTCTTCCATCCGAACGGAGACCGTCGCCTGCGCATCGGTGCCTTCGGTCACAGCGTGCACCTGATAAAGCTGCAGCCGTGCTTCGTGCGGGAACAATGCCTGAATGGCGTTAAAAGTGGCGTCCACCGGACCGTCACCCGTTGCGGTTTTCTGGTGATCCACGCCATCGATTTCCAGCGTCAAATCCGCCGATTGCGGAGCCTCGGTGCCACAGATCACGCGCAGGAACTTTACCTGTATCCGGTCATTTTCCGCATCGGTTCCGTCCCGCATCAGCGCAATCAGATCGTCATCAAAGACTTCCTTTTTCCGGTCGGCCAGTTCCTTGAACCTTACGAAAACATCTTTCAACTGGTTGTCACCCACGTCAATGCCCAGCTGATTCAATCGATCCCGCAGCGCAGCCCGACCAGAGTGTTTTCCCAGAACCAAACTTGTCTCGGACAGACCCACATCTTCGGGGCGCATAATTTCGAAGGTTTCGGCGTTTTTCAGCATGCCATCCTGGTGAATGCCGCTTTCATGGGCAAAGGCGTTCTTGCCGACAATGGCCTTGTTATACTGCACAGCAAAGCCAGATACCTGCGCCACACGGCGTGAGATGTTCATGATCTTCGTCGTGTCCACACCGGTGTCCCACGGCATAATGTCATGACGGACTTTTAAGGCCATCACGACCTCTTCCAGCGCCGTGTTTCCGGCACGTTCGCCCAGCCCGTTGATGGTGCACTCGATCTGGCGCGCACCAGCTTCGACCGCCGCCAGTGAGTTTGCTGTCGCCATGCCCAGATCGTTGTGACAATGGGTGGCGAATGTGACCTCGTCTGCGCCTGGAACCTTTTCGATCAACATGCGGATCAGCTCAGCGCTTTCACGCGGGGCGGTATAGCCCACCGTATCCGGAATGTTGATTGTCGTGGCCCCGGCTTTGATTGCAATCTCGATCACCCGGCACAGATAGTCATGCTCAGTCCGGGTGGCGTCCATCGCGGACCACTGCACATTGTCCGTCAGATTGCGGGCGTGTGTCACAGTCTCGTGGATCAAATCCGCCATCTCATCCTTGTTCAGATTGGGAATGGCGCGGTGCAGGGGTGAGGTGCCGATAAAAGTGTGGATGCGCGGCTTCGCGGCATGGCGCACGGCCTCGGCGCAGCGATCGATATCTTTAAAATTCGCCCGGCTCAGCCCGCAAATCACCGAATTCTTGGATCGCTTGGCAATCTCAGAGACAGCCGCGAAGTCGCCTTCGGATGCAATCGGAAATCCGGCTTCAATGATGTCCACGCCCATCTCGTCCAGCAACTCGGCAATCTCAATCTTTTCATCATGGGTCATGGTTGCGCCGGGGCTTTGTTCACCGTCACGCAGGGTCGTGTCAAAAATCAACACGTGATCTGATGTCTTAGTCATTGTTTTATCTCTTTAAGGTCAGTGTCTTAGCCAAGTGCCCCATAGGACGGACCCGATCCGGGTGCAAGAGTTCCAATTGGGGCGGAGAAGGTGGCGCGGTTGGCATATCCTCTGAGCGGTCGCGCCGAAACGGCACGCTCAGAGGCGGCTAAGAAGAAGCAGAAGGCTCTGGCCCAACGCGGGGCGAGGAATGATATGTGTCTGCGTTTCCATGGGGCGACTATAGGGCGGTTTGGCCTGAGATAAAGCCCCTTTTTCAGACCATGACCAGCAGTGTTGCAGTTGGCGACCTAGTTCGTTGCCGCGCCTGAGCTGGCTTCCGCTGCGGCGGCACCGGCTGAGCTATCAACTTCCGGCGCGGGGGATGTCGTTGCAGCGCCAGCAATTACACCGTCTTCCCAAACACCGTCTTCCTGACTGCCATCAGCACGGGTTACCATACCTTTGCCGTGGCGTTTGCCCTTCTCGAAACTGCCTTCATACCGGTCACCATTCGCATAAACCGCTGCACCCTGCCCATGGAACAGTCCGGATCGCCAATCTCCGTCATAGGAAAAGCCATCCGCTGTTGTGTATTTGCCTTTGCCTTCGCGCAGTCCACCGACAAAACTGCCGTCATAGGTCGCGCCGTCAGGAAATTTCGACTGCCCCTGGCCGTGGGGCTGTCCCGCTTGCCAGCCTCCGACATAGGACGAGCCATCCGCCACCGTCAGGCTACCCTCGCCGTCATAAAGCGCATCCTTGAATGACCCTTCATAGACTGATCCATTCGCATATCGCGCGACACCTTTGCCTTCGATCACACCGGCTTTCCATACACCTTCATAGGTGTTGCCGTCCGGATAAGTGATCGCACCGGTGCCGTCCGCCAGACCATCACGAAACTGTCCTTCGTAGATCGAGCCATCAGGATAGGTCACTTTGCCTTGCCCTTCGATCACGCCTGCGACCCAGTTGCCATCATACTGATATCCATCCGCACCCACGAACAGGCCCTTGCCGTTGCGCTTGTCGTTGTCGAAATTGCCTTCATACCGGTCACCATTGGCATAAACGACCACCCCCGCACCGCGCCGCGCCCCTGCTTCGAAGTTGCCGGTGTAGATGTCGCCATTGGCTTGCTTCAGGACGCCCTCGCCCTGCATCTGGCCCTTGACCCACATGCCATCAAACACCATGCCGTCAGCTTGGGTTAGGATACCTTTGCCGTCGCGTTCTCCCGCGCGCATTCCACCATCGTAGAGCGCACCGTCCGCATAAGTCGATGTGCCGCGGCCCTCTTTCACGCCGGCGACCCAATCGCCTTCATAGATGTACCCTGTCGGGCTTTGCAGTCGCCCCTGTCCGTGGTGCATCGCGTTGCGAAATCCACCTTCATATTTGATGCCGTTGGCATAGATCGCCAGACCCGACCCATTGATTTTGCCGTCCACCCAATCGCCCTCGAAGGTCGACCCATCCGCAAATGTGATCTTGCCGAACCCTTCGGGTTTGCCTTTAGCAAAGTTGCCTTCATAGATCGATCCATTGGGGAAGCGCGCCACGCCTTGGCCGATAATCTCTCCCTCAACGAATTCGCCAGTATACTCATACCCTGTTGGCAGTTGCAGAGTGCCCATGCCGTGCTGCACACCCCCTTTGAACGTGCCCTCGTAAACAGCGCCGTCCTCGTATTGCTTTGTTTCGACTTGCGCCAAGACCGGTGTGGCAGCCAGTGCCAGACCTAAAGTAAAACCACAAATACCAGTGCGAAGGGGAGTCATGACCAACCTCTTTTAACGAATACCCTTTTCGCGCAAATACCCGCGCGAACCCGGTCCAAGCCTATTCGAGCCGCCGCGCCGAAACAACGGTTTTCCAACGCATGGTCTTTATCCCGCACGCAAACCTGCTACATCTGTGCGCAAGATCAAACCCGGTAAGGACAGCCGGGCCAAAAGGATACGCGCGATGAGTAACCATTTCCGCCTAACGCTGGCGCAGTTGAACCCGACCGTCGGTGCGATCGCCGCAAATGCAGCCAAAGCACGTGACGCTTGGGCGCAGGCCAAGGCCGCTGGCAGCGAGCTGCTGGCGCTTCCGGAAGCCTTTATCACCGGTTATCAGACGCAGGACCTAGTGATGCGACCGCAGTTTTTCCGCGACGCTATGGCGGCGGTGGATCAATTGGCCGCCGATTGCGCCGACGGCCCCGCAATAGGGATCGGCGGCCCATTTCACGACGGCAAGGACCTGTTCAACGCCTATTTCATACTGAAAGGCGGCAAAGTTGCCGCGCGCGTCCTGAAACAGCGCCTGCCGAATTTCACCGTATTCGACGAAGAACGCCAGTTCACATCCGCCGATCCGCAAGGCCCAATTGCAATGGGGCCGATCCGCATCGGCATCCCAATTTGCGAGGACGCGTGGCATGGTGATGACGTCTGCGAGACCCTCGCCGAAAGCGGCGCCGAGTTTCTGCTGATCCCCAATGGTTCGCCCTATTACCGACGTAAGTTTGATGTGCGTGTGAACCACATGGTGGCGCGGGTCGTCGAGACGGGATTGCCGCTGATCTATCTAAACATGGTGGGCGGCCAGGACGATCAGGTGTTCGATGGCGGGTCATTCGCCCTGAACCCGGGCGGCGAGCTTGCTTTCCGCATGGCCACCTTTGACGAAAAAATCCGAAACGTCGATCTAAGCCGAACAGATGATGGCTGGCGCGTCGGACCCGGTCCCATTGCTGTGCATGGGGATGAGTGGGAGCAAGACTATCGTGCGATGGTCGAAAGCCTGCGCGACTACATGGGCAAGACCGGCTTCAAGCAGGTGCTGCTGGGCCTGTCCGGCGGGATCGACAGTGCGATTGTGGCAACCATCGCAGCTGATGCGCTTGGGCCCGAGAATGTGCGCTGCGTGATGCTGCCGTCTGAGTATACCTCGCAAAGCTCTCTGGATGACGCCAAAGACATCGCGAACCGGCTTGGTTGCACCTATGATTTCGTGCCGATCAAAGAGGGACGCGATGCGATCACCAACACACTCGCGCCCTTATTTGAAGGAACCAAACCGGACGTGACCGAAGAAAACATCCAATCCCGTCTGCGTGGGCTTCTGCTGATGGCGCTGTCCAACAAGACCGGCGCGATGCTGTTAACCACCGGCAACAAGTCCGAAGTCGCGGTGGGATACGCCACGATTTATGGTGATATGTCAGGCGGCTATAACCCGATCAAAGACCTCTATAAGACTCGGGTGTTCGAACAATGTCGTTGGCGCAACGCAAATCACCGCGACTGGATGAAAGGACCGGAGGGCGAGGTCATCCCGGTCTCAATCATCGACAAACCACCGTCCGCCGAGCTGCGCCCGGATCAAAAGGACGAAGATAGCCTGCCGCCTTACGAGGTATTGGACGCCATTCTTGAGGGTTTGATTGACGACGAGAAATCGGTCGCCGAACTCGTCACCGCAGGGTTTGACCGCGCAACCGTGAAGAAGGTTGAACACCTGATCTTCATCTCTGAATACAAACGCTTCCAATCTGCACCCGGAACCCGCCTGACCATGCGTAGTTTCTGGCTGGATCGCCGCTATCCCATTGTGAACCGCTGGCGAGACGAAAGCTGATCGCCCCACCAGCGCTGCAGCATCACATCAACAGCTGATAGCTGTGCGGCACGTAATGAAACCCTTCGTCCCGTGTCTCGACATAGCCAACGGCCGGGAATGGCATGTGATAGCCAATGAAAGGCATCTTTTCAGCGGCCATCATGCCCAGCAGCGTTTTGCGTGTGGCAGCCGCCGCAGCCTTGTCTCGGTCAAACTTCACCTCCCAATCCGGGTAGGCCAGAGACCAAACATAATGGTTGGCAAAATCCGCCGCAATCAGCAGTGATTTACCATCGCTGTCCAGCCGGTAAGCCATGTGGCCGGGTGTGTGGCCGAACGCCTCGACCGCTTCGATGCCGGATACGACACTATCGCCGCCATTGATCATGGTGGTTTGTTCGGCAAGCGGAGCAACTTTGGTGTCAAACCCATCGTTCCCTTCCGCTGCCCAGTGGTCGAATTCCACCGCGCCAGTGACATAGCGTGCATTGGGGAAGGTAACGCCCGCCTCTCCTGACAGCCCGCCGATATGGTCGCCATGCATGTGAGTCAGCACAACAATATCAACCTGATCAGGCATATAGCCCGCTCCGGCCAACGCCGCCGTGATGCCGTCCCCATTCAGACCTGTGTCGAAAAGCACAAGCTCAGTCCCAGTGTTGACCAGAGTAGGCGTGAAAAAGAATTGTGCGGCGGTGGTGGTGATGTTTGCGGACTCAGATGCTGCCGCGAACTCTTCCGCACTGACATTCATGCCAAAAATGCTCTGCGGTTCTTCCACCGTGCGGTTGCCTGCCAACAAGGTCGTCACCTCGAACCCGCCCAGTTTCACAGTCTGTGCGGCGGTCATAGCCAAACCCATTTGGGGTGCCATGGCGCGGGCCGATCCGGCCACCAATCCAGCAAAGGGTGTTGCGGCCCCAGCCATCAATAAGTGACGACGAGACAAGGTTGGTGTGGCAAAGCGTTTCATGTGAGACCTCCCAAAACGATCAGATTTTGTTGAAACCAGAGCGTGCAGTATAGTCGGATTCCAAAGATAGGGGTTTCACAGATTTGTGACGGGCCCTTCGCGCAGGGGCATTCAGATGGCGAACCACGGCAAAACAAACAAAACCCAAGCAACCAACCAAGATGCCGAACGCTTTATCGAGGCGGTCGAACCTCCGTCAAAACGCAAAGACGCCCGGATACTTGACCAGGTTTTTCGCAAAATAACTGGCTATCACCCCGCAATGTGGGGGCCGACCATCATCGGCTATGGAAGCTATCACTATCGCTATGACAGTGGTCGCGAAGGGGATTCTCTGGCCACAGGGTTTTCGCCGCGCAAAGCCCGTCATTCAATTTATATCATGCCGGGATATGCCGATTATGGCGAAATTCTGGGCCGTTTGGGAAAGCACAAGATGGGCAAGTCCTGTCTTTACGTGAACAAGCTCGCGGATATTGATCTGGACGTTTTGGGTGAACTTATTCGTGCAGGTTTGCGCGATTTGGACAAGAAATGGCCCGTGAAGCCCAGTTGATCAGGCCCACCATTTATAAATCTCGGCTATGTCCGACTTAGACCAGTTAAAATGGTGGCTAAGCTGTTGCACGATGATAAGCGCCACCAGCTCAGCCAGTGAAACATCGCCCCGCGACGCCCATTCATCCAATATGGGCCTGCGAAACAGAAAGACGGTGTCAGGGGATTGGGGTTGATCAGCGGTGGTTTTTTGCGCCAGTGGAATACCTTCGTAAACTGCCGTCAGCTCAAACGGGTCTTCGATCTCCATCTCGGCCAGAAACACGGCGTTTGGAAGGTTCTCAACCCGTATGACTACTTCCAACGCCTTTTCGATGAACTCCGGCGGCAACCGCATTCGGGTGTCATTCGCTAGCGCTTCGATTTCAGCGATATTGGGGGCGTATTTCCGGTTCATAAGGGAATATATGGACAAAAGCGGGCCAGTATGAAAGAGGGTCGAGCCAAGGAGACACGCCATGACAACCACCCGTTTTGCCCCCTCGCCCACCGGTTATATCCATGTTGGCAACCTGCGCACCGCGCTGTTCAACTATCTGATCGCTGCTAAATCGGGCGGGCAATTCATCTTGCGGCTTGATGACACCGATCCGGAACGCTCCAAGCAGGAATACGCAGATGCGATCAAAGAGGATCTGGAATGGCTGGGGCTGACATGGGACCGGTTCGAAAAACAGTCCGCCCGACTGGATCGATATGAGGCCGCCGCGCAGGAGCTGCGCGACATGGGGCGCTTTTATGAGTGTTTTGAAACGCCGACCGAGCTGGACCTGAAACGCAAGAAACAACTGAACATGGGTAAGCCGCCGGTTTATGACCGCTCCGCGCTGGCTCTGTCCGAAGGCGCGAAGACAAAGCTGCGTGAGGAACGCGGTCAAGGTCACTGGCGCTTCAAGCTGGATCAAGAGCGGATCAATTGGAAAGATGGCATTCTGGGCGACATCTCGATTGATGCCGCGTCCGTATCCGACCCGGTTCTGATCCGTGGAGACGGACAGTTCCTGTATACGCTTGCATCGGTCTGCGACGACATTGACTTCGGAATTACCGACGTTGTGCGTGGGTCGGACCACGTGACCAACACCGCGACCCAAATCCAGATCATCGAGGCATTGGGCGGCAAAGTGCCGTCATTTGCGCACCATTCTTTGTTGACCGGCCCGCAAGGCGAAGCACTGTCGAAGCGTCTGGGCACTTTGGCAATCCGTGATCTGCGCGAACGCGGTGTGCAGCCGATGGCCCTGCTCAGCCTGCTGGCACGCCTTGGGTCTTCACAACCGGTCGAGTTGCACAGTTCGCTGGACGACATCATCGAAGGCTTCGATCTGTCGGCATTCGGCGCGGCCCCGACCAAATTTGATGTCGAAGACCTGTTCCCGCTGACCGCCCGTTATCTGGCCAATCAGCCCGTCGACGCCGTTTCAAATTCACTGGATGCCCTCGGCGTTCCCGCAGAAAAAGCGGACGCTTTCTGGACGGTTGCGCGTGAGAATATCACGACGCTGGGCGATCTGGATGCGTGGTGGACCCTATGCCGCAATGGTGCCGACCCGGTGATCGACGAAGAAGACCGCGAGTTTGTGGCAACCGCAATGTCTCTTTTGCCCGACGGGCCATATGATGCGGACAGCTGGTCGAACTGGACTGCAGCGGTGAAAGAGGCGACAGGCCGCAAAGGTCGCGGTCTATTCATGCCTTTGCGCAAAGCGGTCACGGGCATGAGCCACGGGCCGGACATGTCTGCGCTTTTGCCGTTGATGCAAGTGATCCGCGCCAAGGCATGACCTTTCGGGCCGCAAAGCTTTCGGATGCGTCCAGCCTTGCCGCTCTTTCCATCGAGGTCTGGCTTGGAACGTATATCAAGCACGGCGTAAATGCGTTCTTCGCCGACTTCGCGCTGGCAGAGTTTACAGCTTCAAACTTCGAAGCAATTTTGAGTGATCCAGACGAACTGGTCATCGTGTCCGAAATGGCGGATGGCATCGCCGGGTATATCCGCGTCTCTTTTGGGAAGGCATTGCTGGCGCAAGCGTTCCGGCATTGTCGCAATCGCGCCGTCAAAAAAGTTTGGCTGGCAACCAATTCTGACAATACGCCCGCCATTGAGTTTTATCTGTTGCATGGCTTTCGACGCATTGGCCAAACTGACTTTACGATTGGTGATCAACGCTACCCGAACGACGTTTTCATCCGCGTTCTGGAGCACTAAACAACCCTTCCTCTGGTGCAGAAGGCTTCTGTGCGTCATGCTGACGTGGCGCAACAGGAGTTTAGCATGACCCAACAGGCGACAGGCAATTCCTCTCAGGCCAAGTTTCTTGAGGGCAATCTGCTGAACCACATTACCGTCATGTCCATGACGGCTTCTGTTGGGTTGATGGCGATCTTCCTTGTTGACCTCGTTGACATGATTTTCATCTCCATGCTTGGGCGGGACGAGTTGGCGGCGGCCGTCGGCTACGCGGGCGCGATCCTGTTTTTCACCACATCTTTCGGCATCGGCATGTCCATTGCTGCGGGGGCTTTGGTCGCGCGCGCTTTGGGCGAAGGCGACGCCCAGACAGCCAAACGGCGCGCGGCAACGGCTTTGCTGTATGGCGTTGTCATTGGCGCGATCTTCTCGGCCATTGTGTGGATATTTGTTCCACAACTTGCCGCACTGTTGGGCGCATCCGGTGAAACGCAAACGCTGGCCACAAGCTATCTCAGGATCATCCTGCCCAGCTTGCCCATTTTGATCGTCGGCATGGTTGGGGGTGCAATCCTACGCGCGCATGGCGACGCCCGTCGCGCCATGATGGCCACCATCTGGGGCGGCGTGGTGAATGCGGTGCTTGATCCCATTCTGATCTTTGGTTTGGATCTGGACCTGACCGGGGCTGCGCTTGCCTCGGTCTGCGCACGCGCGACCATTGCGGCGCTGTCGATCTACCCCGTACTGCGATACCATGGCGGGCTTGATCGCCCAAAAAGCGCGGATTTCAGGGTGGATTTTGCAGCAATCATGACCATCGCTCTGCCCGCCATTCTCACCCAGTTTGCAACACCTATCGGCCAAGCCTACGTCACGCGCGCCATGGCAGAGTTCGGCGAGGATGCGGTGGCAGGTATGGCAATTGTGGGACGACTGATACCAGTTTCATTTGCAGTGATTTTCGCCCTGTCGGGCGCGATCGGCCCAATCGTGGGTCAGAATTTCGGGGCTGGGAAGCTGGACCGGGTCCGGCGCGCGATGCGCGATGGGTTGGTCTTTGTGCTGTGCGTAACGCTTGGCGTCAGCGCAATTCTGTTCTTAGCCCGCGCCCCGATTGCAAACCTGTTCAACGCCGAAGGGCTGAGCCGCGATCTGGTCTACCTATTTTGTGGCCCGCTCGCATTGGCGTGGTTTTTCAACGGGGTGATCTTTGTCACCAATGCCAGCTTCAACAATCTGGGGCATCCGTTCTATTCGACATGGGTGAATTGGGGGCGGCAGACCCTGGGCACGATCCCGCTTGTCATGTTGGGTGCCGCGTTTTGGGGCGCACCGGGGGTCTTGATTGGACAAGCCGCTGGCGGTTTGATCTTCGCGGCCATCGCTTTGGGCTTGTCGGCGCGTGTCCTGAACATGGCCGAGCGGGGCGAATGTGACACTGACGCGCATCCCTACCAACGGCAGACACGCCTGATTTCATTATTTGGCAATCGCCGATAGGCGCGACAGGCCTTCGTCCACAATCTGGCGTTCTTCCTCGGTCAACGCCTGCGCACGCGGATAGATCGGGGCCGCACGATCGTTCAGGATCGGCGCGTGCCATCCTTCGGTCGTTTCGAAGAAATGCCTGACCCCTGTCATGCCAAACTCAGCCAGATAGCCCTGCACAACCACGTCGATATAGCTCAGCAATACCGGGTTTTCGTCCGTCGGCGCATGGTGCTTGCCATGTTCAATCGCGTAAATTACAGCGTCGATTTCACCGACTTGATGCTGCAGCTCGGGCCCTAGCGGGACGCGCGCATAGGCACGCTCGCGTTCATCCAAGGCCGCCCAATCCGCGCCCGGCACGACGGCGATCAAACCCTCGATGTAATCCTCGCGGTCTGGCACCGCAGTAAGATAGCACACATCACGCAGCGGGGAACGTCGCCACGCCCGCCGCCACCCCTTCACGCGGGCGGGCTGAGCATCCTGAAACGCATGTGTTCGCCGGTTCACCAGCGAGCCGTAGCCGAAAAAATACTGGTCTTGCATGGCGTTAGATTGCCTTCGTATGCGGTTGCATTCAAGCTCTTGCTCTAACCGATCCGGGCGGCTAACTTAGCGTCATCGCATCGGGAGAATCTGGCGAACGCCAGTGCCGAAGGAGCAACCGCCCTGGTAAACTCTCAGGCCCATGGACCGATGCGGCGCACAGGACTCTGGAGAGAGGCACTAGATGCCCGCCGAAGGGATAACGATCTCAGGCGACAAGGACAGAGAGGGCATCGTTGAACGCGCAAGCGTTTGAAAGATGTCGGGCGCATGGCTTCCATAGCTTTCCGGCGACAGATGGAGGAGTGACCATGGGTGCATCCCACGACGATCTGAAACGAACGGGTCTTTATGATCTTCACCTTGAGCTTGGTGCCAAGATGGTGCCATTCGCTGGTTATGAAATGCCCGTGCAATACCCGCTGGGCGTGATGAAGGAACACCTGCACACACGCGACGCAGCTGGTCTGTTTGATGTCAGCCATATGGGTCAGGTGATCCTGCGCGGCGAAAGCCCAGCCAAATCACTTGAGCGCATTGTACCCCAATCTGTAGAATCGCTTGCTGAAGGTCGCCAGCGCTATGGCCTGTTTACCAATGACGACGGCGGTATTCTTGATGATCTGATGATCGCCAATCGCGGGGATCACCTGTTTCTCGTGGTCAATGCGGCCTGCAAGGACACCGACATCGCCCATATGCGTGCGCATTTGACCGATTGCGAGATTGACGTGATCGACGACCGGGCCCTTCTGGCCCTGCAAGGCCCCGCCGCCGAAGCGGCGCTGTCCAGCCTTGTACCCTCAGCCGCCGCGATGAAATTCATGGACGTCGCCATCATCGACAGCGAATTCGGCGAACTTTGGATTTCCCGCTCGGGTTACACGGGCGAGGACGGGTATGAAGTCTCTGTTCCTGAAGCAAACGCCGAGGCGTTCGCCCGCGCATTGATTGCTATTGATACGGTCGAGCCTATTGGCCTTGGCGCGCGGGACAGTTTGCGGCTTGAAGCCGGGTTGTGCCTTTATGGAAATGACATCGACACCACCACCTCACCGGTCGAGGGTGCGCTGGAATGGGCGGTACAGAAAGTGCGCAAAACCGGCGGTGAACGTGCCGGCGGTTTTCCCGGTGCGGATCGCATTCTGGCCGAGTTCGAAAACGGTGCAAACCGGCGCCGCGTCGGCCTGTTGCCCGAAGGTCGCGCGCCAATGCGGGCCGGGACCGAGCTTTATGCGTCCGAGGATGCCGAAGCCCCGATTGGGCACGTAACCTCTGGTGCTTTTGGTCCGTCGATCGAACGCCCGATGTCCATGGGTTACGTCAGCATCGACCACGCCGAAACTGGCACGAGACTATTTGGCGATGTGCGCGGCAAGCGCCTACCTGTCACGGTCGCGGACATGCCGTTCCGCCCCGCCACCTATAAACGTTGACCTAAGAAATCCAGCAGGAGACTAAGAATGAAATACACCGAAGAACATGAATGGCTGCGCGAAGAAGACGGCGTCTATGTTGTGGGCATTACTGCCCACGCTGCCGAACAACTTGGCGATGTTGTCTTTGTCGAACTTCCCGAGGTCGGCACCACCGTTTCCAAGGATGACGAGATTGTCGTTATCGAAAGCGTCAAGGCCGCGTCTGACATCCTCAGCCCGCTGGACGGCGAAGTGGTCGAAGTGAACGAAGCCATCGTGGATGAGCCCACCAAGGTCAACGAAGACGCTGAAGGTGAAGCTTGGTTCTTCAAAATCAAAGCCTCCGACACCAGCCCGCTGGCCGATTACATGGACGAAGCCGGTTATAAAAAGTTCATCGGCTGAACCACGGGCTTTGCCCAATTGAGCAACCTGCGCAGGGGCTTGACTGCCCCTGCCCGACTGTCACGCCCCCGTATGGAGAAAGCCCATGCCCTTCGCGCCCACTGGTTACAAACCCTATGACTTCGCCAACCGCCGCCATATTGGCCCGTCGCCCAACGAGATGGACGAGATGTTCAAAACCGTCGGCGTCAGGGATCTGGACGATCTGATCAGCCAGACCATGCCCGACAGTATTCGCCAGAATGAAGCACTGGACTGGGGTCCGGCTTTGTCCGAACGCGAAGCGCTGCACAAGATGCGCTATACCGCCGCGAAGAACCAAGTCATGCGTTCGCTACTTGGTCAGGGGTATCACGGCACCGTCACGCCGCCCGCAATCCAGCGAAACATTCTGGAAAACCCAGCGTGGTACACGGCTTACACGCCCTATCAGCCCGAGATTTCGCAAGGCCGGCTTGAGGCGCTGCTGAACTTCCAGACTATGATTTCAGATCTGACGGGGCTGGAAATTGCCAACGCGTCGTTGCTGGACGAAGCCACCGCCTGTGCCGAAGCCATGACCATGGGGCAACGGATCGCCAAATCGAAAGCGAAGAAGTTCTTCGTCGACGAAGCCTGCCACCCACAGAATATTGCGGTGATGAAAACCCGCGCGGCCCCCCTTGGCATCGAGATCGTCATTGGCGACCCAGAGGATGATCTTGTCGCGGACGACGTCTTTGGTGCGATCTTCCAATATCCCGGCACTTATGGCCGTGTCCGAGATTTCACCGACCAGATCACCGCTTTGCACGCAGCAAACGCCGTTGGCATCGTGTCTGCCGATCCACTGGCCCTGACGGTCTTGAAAGAACCGGGCGCAATGGGGGCCGACATCGCCGTCGGATCATCGCAGCGTTTCGGTGTGCCGATGGGCTTTGGTGGTCCGCACGCGGCTTACATGGCCACCGCCGACAAGCACAAACGCAACATGCCCGGTCGTTTGATCGGTGTGTCAGTCGATGCGCGCGGCAATCAGGCTTACCGTCTGTCGCTGCAAACCCGCGAGCAACACATCCGCCGCGAGAAAGCCACCTCGAACGTCTGTACCGCTCAGGCGCTTCTGGCCGTCATGGCGGGCTTTTATGCGGTTTTCCATGGTCCCGAAGGTTTGAAGGCCATTGCGCAGGATGTGCATCTCAAGACCGTTCGTCTGGCCAAAGGTCTTGAGGATGCGGGGTTCACCATTACCTCGAAACATTTCTTCGACACGATCACAGTTCATGTAGGCGCGCTTCAGAACACCGTACTGAAATCCGCCCGCGAGGAAGGTATCAACCTGCGCCCGGTCGACAGTGAATATGTCGGCATCACACTGGACGAGGCTACCCGCCCCGCAGTGATCGAGGGTGTTTGGCGCGCATTCGGCATCACCCGCAGCTATGACGACAGCGACAATGAATACCGCCTGCCAGATGACAGCCTGCGGACATCAGAATATTTGACCCACCCCGTGTTTCATATGAACCGGGCAGAAACTGAGATGATGCGCTATATGCGTCGTCTGGCGGATCGCGATCTGGCCCTTGATCGCGCCATGATCCCGCTGGGGTCATGCACGATGAAGCTGAACGCGGCGGCAGAGATGATGCCGGTCACCTGGCGCGAGTTTGCATACATCCACCCAATGGCGCCTGACAGTCAGATCGGCGGCTATATTGAGATGATTGAGGATCTGAAACAAAAGCTGTGCCTGATCACTGGCTATGACGACATGTCGATGCAGCCCAATTCGGGTGCGCAGGGCGAATATGCCGGGCTTTTGACCATTCAGGCCTATCACCGCGCCAATGGGCAGGGGGATCGCAACATCTGTCTGATCCCGATCTCGGCGCACGGCACGAACCCGGCCTCGGCGCATATGGTCGATATGGACGTGGTCGTCGTGAAATCAGCGCCGAATGGGGATATCGACCTTGATGATTTCCGCGCCAAGGCGGAAGCGGCGGGCGACAAGCTGGCCGCGTGCATGATCACCTATCCTTCGACCCACGGTGTGTTCGAAGCCACGGTGCGTGAGGTGTGCCAGATCGTGCACGACCACGGTGGGCAGGTTTACATCGACGGTGCGAACTTGAACGCCATGGTGGGTCTATCCAAGCTGGGCGAAATCGGCGGCGATGTTAGCCACCTGAACCTGCACAAGACCTTCGCTATTCCGCATGGCGGCGGTGGCCCCGGCATGGGCCCGATTGGGGTCAAAGCACATCTTGCGCCGCACCTGCCGGGCAATGGGCTGATCGGGGAAGAGGGCGCGGTGTCTGCAGCACCCTTCGGTTCAGGTTCGATCCTGCCGATCAGCTGGGCGTATGTCCTGATGATGGGCGGCGATGGCCTGACGCAAGCCACAAAGGTAGCAATCCTGAACGGCAACTATATTGCTGCCCGACTGAAAGGCGCGTTCGACGTGTTGTTCACCGGGAACAATGGCCGTGTGGCGCATGAGTGCATCATCGACACGCGCCCCTATGCTGACAGCGCGGGCGTTACCGTTGATGACATCGCCAAGCGACTGATCGACAACGGCTTCCACGCACCGACGATGAGCTGGCCCGTGGCAGGCACGTTGATGATTGAACCGACCGAGTCCGAGACCAAAGCCGAATTGGATCGCTTCTGCGACGCTATGCTGGCGATCCGTGAAGAAATTCGCGAGATCGAAGACGGTAAGATCGACCCGGAAAACAACCCGCTGAAAAACGCGCCGCATACCTATGTGGACCTCGTGGGTGAATGGGATCGTCCTTACACGCGCGAACAGGGGTGTTTCCCGGCGGGCAGCTTCCGGGTGGACAAATACTGGTCGCCGGTCAACCGGGTGGACAACGCCTATGGCGACCGTCATCTGGTCTGCACCTGCCCGCCCTTGTCGGATTATGCCGACGAAAGCTAAGCACCGCGAGACCTGCAAACAAAAAACGGGCGGTGGATCACTCCTCCGCCCGTTCTCTTTTTTCAAAGCCTTAGGCTTTCGACCGCTCCAGCATTCCGAACAGATCGCGCGGGTCATCCGGGTCTGCCAGCATATCAAGCTGGGTAAAGAACTCCGTGCCTTCGATCGACTTGAGGATGTAGCGCAAGGCCGAGAAATCCTCGATTGCGAAACCAACGCTGTCGAACAATGTGATTTCTTTGTCAGTGCGGCGGCCTGCTGCCTGACCGGTGATCACTTGCCAAAGCTCGGTGATTTTGTGGTCTTTATCCAGCTGCTGAATTTCGCCCTCGATCCATGTCTGTTCGGGGTATTCTACGAAGATGTTCGAGCGCAGAAGGATATCGCGGTGAAGTTCGGTCTTACCCGGACAGTCTCCGCCGATGGCGTTGATATGCACCCCCTCGCCGATCATGTTGTCGGTCAGGATCGTGGCATATTGTTTGTCGGCGGTGCAGGTCGTGATGATCTGCGCGCCTTCCATGCTTTCTTCGCCCGTCTTACACGGCACGACGGTCAGGCCCTGCCCGGCGAGATTGCGCGCGCATTTCTCGGTCGCGGCGGGGTCGACATCAAAAAGGCGCACCGTGTCAATGCCGCAGATCGCCTTGAAGGCCAGACACTGGAATTCCGATTGCGCACCATTGCCAATCATCGCCATCGTGGTCGCACCTTTTGGGGCCAGATGCTTGCCGACCATCGCCGAGGTCGCAGCCGTGCGCAGCGCTGTCAGCACTGTCATCTCGCTAAGAAGCTTGGGATAGCCGCTGTTCACGTCAGCAAGAAGTCCGAACGCTGTGACGGTTTGCAGCCCTTCCTTGGTGTTCTTCGGGTGGCCGTTCACGTATTTGAACCCATACATCTCGCCATCCGAGGTCGGCATAAGCTCGATCACCCCAACATCCGAGTGGCTGGCCACGCGTGGGGTTTTGTCGAACAACTCCCACCGCCTGAAATCGGCTTCGATTTCGTCGGCGAGTTCGATCAACACCTTCTCGATACCGATATGATGGACAAGCCCCATCATGTGTTCGACCGACACGAAAGGCACATAAGCAAGTTCAGAGGGTAGTGGTGGCATCGGATGTCCTTTCGACAAGCGGGATCAATAGCTTTGCGTGCGGCGATCCAGAACACGGCGGCCAAACAAGCTCGCGGTCAGGTCGACCATCAACCGGGCGGTGCGGCCGCGGTCGTCAAGAAACGGGTTCAGCTCGACCAGATCAAGCGAGCTGACAAGGCCACTGTCGTGAAGCATCTCCATGATGTGATGGGCTTCGCGGAAGGTTGCGCCACCGGGAACGGTGGTGCCGACCGCCGGGGCGATGTCGGGCTCGATGAAGTCCACATCAAGGCTGACATGCAGCAGCCCGTTCGTCTGCGCGACCTGGTCCAGAAACGGCAACAGAAGCTTGGCCACGCCGTTCTCGTCGATCGAGCGCATGTCATAGGTCTGAACGCCCGACGACTGCAAAAGGTCGCGCTCCATCCCGTCAACCGACCGCAGACCGATCATGCAAACATTCAATGGGTCAAGACGCGCGGGAAGCGGTTTGCCCAGCACGTCAGGAAAGCCGTCAAGGCCACAGGCAAATGCCACGGGCATCCCGTGGATGTTGCCGCTCGGCGAGGAGGCGGGAATGTTGAAATCGGAATGCGCATCCAACCACAGCACATATTGCGGACGGCCCATTGCGGCAGCCGCCGCCACGTGGCCGGTCACGGTTCCCAATGACAGCGCATGATCACCGCCAAGATAAATTGGCAGCACATCTTGGTGCGCCAGATCAAAGGCATGGCGATGCAGACTGCGTGACCAACCTGCGACTTCAGGCAGGAATTTCAGGTGCGTGTGTTCGGTTTCGATGGACTCGACCACATCACGCTGCGCGTCGCCCAGATCGACCACGTCGTGGCCCAGTGACGCCAGCTCCTCGGCCAAGCCCGCAGTGCGATAGGCCGCTGGCCCCATAATACAGCCCCGGCGACCCGCGCCTTCTTCCATCGGCGCGCCGAGCAGGTGAATATTTGTCATTTGGCCTCTCCGTTCGGGTTCAATTGTGGGCGTGGGCTAAGGTGAATGCCTGCAATGGTACATCGTACCGAGCCACCAGCCATTTCTATCGTCGGAATGTCCAGCGGCAGAATATTCAAATGCGTTTCGATCCGCTGGCGTTGGTCCGGTCGCAAAGCCTCAAACGCACGCGTCGACATCGCCAGCAGTCGACCATCACAGCCCTGAAGCTCAATCGCGTTGCCTGCGAAATTGGCAATCTGGTCTTGCGTCAGTTCAATGATCTCGCGGTCCCCTTGCGCCAAGCGGTCGCGCAGTTCTTCGCGACGGGCCGTGTCGGCGATGGTCTCCAGCCCGATCAACGCCACATCCGTGCCAATGCACATCAACACGTTGGTATGATAGATCGGCAGACCTTCCGCGTCACAGGCATCAAATACCATAGGCTCATAGTTGAAATGGGTGCAGAACCGTTCCAACAGCACCTCGCTGGTGCGCTTGGACCGCGCGGCATAGGCCACCCGTTCCACGTGATCCAGCACCATGGCCCCGGTGCCTTCAAGAAACAGCCCGTCCTGCTCCAGCCCGGAATAGTCGATGATGTCCTGCACGCGATAGCGATGCTTGAGCATCTCAAGCACGTCCGCACGCCGCTCGATCCGGCGATTCTGGGAATACATTGGATACACCGCCACATGCCCACCGGGATGGGTCGAGAACCAATTGTTCGGGAAAACGGCATCCGGGCGATCATCGCGCGGATCATCAAACAGGTGAACCTGAACCCCAGCATTGCGCAGGGCCTGCACGGCATTGTCGATTTCGACCTGTGCTTGCGCGGCCAAATCTACCGCCGCTCCGGCAGGTGCTTCGGTCTGAAAACTGTTATCCCGCGCTGTCTCAGCATTGGGATGAAAATGCTGTGGGCGGATCATGATCACGGCGCTTGGCGCCTGAAGCGAAGTCTGCGGCATTGGGGGCTCGGGTAAAGTTGTAAGTGACCCAGCATAGCAACTTCACGATTTAATAAATAATGTGCAAAAGTGAAATTTTTTCTGCATTGTATTGCCAATTAGTGCAGCATCGCTTAGCAATTTGATATGCATATTTTCGATGACCTTGATCGCAATCTGATCGCCATCCTGCGGGAAGATGGTCGCGCTCCGATATCCAAACTCGCCGAAATCCTTGGCGTGTCTCGCGCCACCGTTCAGGCGCGGCTTGACCGCTTGCTGGACAGTGGCGCTGTCCTGGGATTCACCGTCCGCGCCCGGCAGGATCATGGCCCGGACGGTGTGCATGCAATCATGATGATCGAGGTGTCGGGCCGGTCGACCACTGCAGTGATCAAACGCCTGCGAGGCCTGCCAGAGCTGCGCAGCCTGCATTCAACCAATGGGAAATGGGATCTTATTGCGCAGTTAACTGCTGAAAGCCTGACCGATTTTGACCGTGTACTGCGCGATGTACGGGTGGTAGACGGCATTACCAACAGTGAAACGAGTATTTTGCTGAGCACCGTTTGATCCCTTGACGGTAGCCCTTTGCGTTATCATATGCAGTTTATAGAATTTAAAGGAGCACCCCATGGCCTCTTCCGCTAAGATGACTTGCCTTGATTGCGGTTCTGTAAACCGCGTGCCCATCGACAAACTTACTGCAGGGCCGAAATGTGGCACATGCGGCGCAAAGCTTATCGATGGCAAAGTCCGCGAACTGGATCCAGCCACGTTGACCAAGGCCGCCAAGAATGACGGCACTCCGCTATTGGTCGATTTCTGGGCGCCATGGTGTGGACCCTGCCGAACAATGGCCCCTTCATTTGCGCAAGCCGCGCGGGCTATGGCGCCTCAGGTTCGGTTTGCGAAAATCAACACCGAAGATCACCCCAAAGTATCAATGCAGAACAACATTCGGGGCATCCCGGCCTTGATCCTGTATCAGAATGGTAAGGAAATCGCCCGCCACGCCGGGGCCATTCCAGCCAACGCAATCGAGGCGTTTGTCCGAAAAAACGCCAACATCTAACATCCTGATATGAAATGGGTCAGTCTAGGAATTCCCAAGTATCCGCGCCATCGAAATGCCGGATGTGCAGCGAATTGATCACTTCCAGCGAAGCCATGCGCAGGTTC
The DNA here is from genome assembly GCF_025140835.1 of Aliiroseovarius sp. M344. NCBI lineage: Bacteria > Pseudomonadati > Pseudomonadota > Alphaproteobacteria > Rhodobacterales > Paracoccaceae > Aliiroseovarius > Aliiroseovarius sp. M344. Next base: position 690,563 of record NZ_CP081153.1, on the reverse strand, counting down.
ACCGCGATCCGTTTCTGGTCGGTGTTTTCAGCCGAACTCCAATGGGTGACACAGCCGCATGTCTTACAACTTTGGAAGTCGATCATATGATCCGCCCAGCTGTATGCGTCTAAGTGGTCATGGCCGGTCAGAACAGCGCCCTCATTCGGCGGACAATGTGCCCACAGCGCAGCATAACGACGACACATCGAGCAATTGCAGGACACTGCAAATTCTGGCGGGCTGACTTCGAATGTGACGGCGCCGCAGTGGCAGGCACCATTGATTTTGTCGGACATGGCAACTCCTTTCAGCAGAGAGTTGCACAAAGAAAAAGGCCCCGCAATCGCAGGGCCTTTTCATAGACTGGTACTCTTGTCACCCGTCTTTGCGGATCGTCTCGTTCTTTGGATCGTAGGGGCTGTCGACGGTGACCTCTGCGTCCCAGAGTTTGTTCTGCATCTTCACCTTGAGCTTTGTGCCCGGCACCGCCAGATCAGGGCGTACATAGCCCATGCCAATCGACTTCTCGAACGCCACAGAATAGCCGCCCGAGGTCAATCGACCCACCTTGGTGTCGCCGTCGTAAAGCGCCTCGCGGCCCCACGGATCAGCATCGTCCGGCCCGTCGATCAACAGCGTCACGCATTTTGAACGGATCCCTTTGGCAACCATTTCGTCCTTGCCGTGGAAATCCTTCTCAAGGTCGATAAAACGCGGCAGATCAGCCTCGGCTGGCGTCGCGTCGCGGCCTAGTTCAGTGCCGAATGCACGATAGGATTTCTCCTGCCGCAACCAGTTTTGAGCGCGGGCACCGACCAGTTTCATACCGTGTTTCTCGCCTGCGCCGACCAGCAGATCCCACAGATAGTTTTGCATCTCAATCGGGTGGTGAAGCTCCCAGCCCAGCTCTCCGGTATAGGCCACACGAATTGCATTGACCGGACACATACCCAATTCGATCTTGCGCGCCGTCAACCATGGGAACCGCTTGTTGGACAGAGCTGTCGCAGGGTCGGCATCTTTGATCACCTCGTTTAAGACATCACGTGACTTGGGGCCGGCGATAGCGAACACGCCCCATTGCGTGGTGACGTCCTGGATCTCAATATAGCCGAATTCCTCCATCTTATCTTCAGCGGCCTTGCGCATGAAGTCAGCGTCATACTCGGTCCATGCCCCCGCCGAGACGAGGTAGTAGTTATCCTCGCCATTGCGAACGATGGTGTATTCGGTGCGGGTGGTACCGGCAGCTGTCAGCGCATAGGTCAGGTTGATCCGGCCAACGCGCGGAAGTTTGTTACAAGTGAACCAGTCTAGGAACTGGGTCGCGCCGGGGCCTTTGACCACATGCTTGGTGAACGCGGTCGCGTCGATCAGGCCAACGCCTTCGCGCACGGCTTTGGCTTCATCCACGGCATATTGCCACCAACCACCACGGCGGAAGGAACGGCTTTCTTCGTCGAAGTTCGACGGTGCATCAAGCGGGCCGTAATAGTTCGGACGCTCCCAACCATTGACCCACCCAAACTGAGCGCCTTTTTCTTTCTGGCGGTCGAACGCAGGCGACGTACGCAGTGGGCGTGCCGCCGGACGCTCTTCATCCGGGTGGTGCAGAATGTAGACATGCTCGTAGCATTCTTCGTTCTTGCGGGCTGCAAACTCGGTCGTCATCCAATTGGACGAATACCGCTTGGGGTCGAGCGACGCCATGTCGATCTCGGCCTCGCCATCGACCATCATCTGGGCAAGGTAGTAACCGGTACCGCCAGCGGCGGTGATACCGAACGAGAAACCTTCGGCCAGCCACATATTGCGCAGACCGGGAGCCGGACCCACCAGCGGGTTGCCGTCTGGGGTGTAGCAGATCGGGCCGTTGAAATCGTCTTTCAACCCGCTTTCCGCGCAGGAGGGCACGCGTTCGGCCATTGCCATGTACTGATCCGCGATGCGGTCCAGATCCAACGGGAACAGGTCGGCGCGGAAGCTGTCCGGCACGCCATGCTCAAAGCGCGCCGGGGCTCCGCGCTCGTAGATACCTAGGATCCAGCCGCCACGTTCTTCACGAGCATAGCTTTCGTTGTCGGCGTCGCGCACAACCGGGTGCTCGGGGTTGCCGACTTCGCGCCATTTCACCAGCTCGGGGTCTTTGTCCATGACAATGAACGTGTGTTCAACCGGGATGGCGGGCATCTTGATGCCCAGCATCTTGGCAGTGCGCTGCGCGTGGTTGCCCGAGGCGGTAACGACGTGTTCGGCGGTGATCACGACCTGCTCGTCGCTCTCGATCAGGTTGCCGCCCTTTTCCACCATCTTGGTGCAGGTGACCTCCCAGTGGGTGCCGGTCCAGTGGAAATCGTCCGCCTGCATCTTGCGCACGATTTCAACGCCGCGCTGACGGGCGCCTTTGGCCATCGCTTGGGTCACATCTGCCGGGTTAATGTACCCATCTTCGGTGTGATAGAGCGCGCCTTTCAAGTCCGAGGTCTCGATCAGAGGCCAGCGTTCTTTGATCTGATCCGGGGTCAGGAATTCATAGTTGATGCCCACGGTATCTGCGGTTGAGGCGTAAAGCTGGTATTCGTCCATCCGCTCATCTGTCTGCGCCATCCGCAGGTTGCCGACCACGGCGAAACCAGCATTCAGGCCGGTTTCTTCTTCAAGCTGCTTATAGAACTTGACCGAGTAGTCGTGAATGTGGGTCGTCGCATAGGACATGTTAAAAAGCGGCAGCAGACCGGCAGCGTGCCAAGTCGAGCCAGAGGTCAGCTCGTCACGCTCGATCAGCATCACGTCGTCCCAGCCAGCTTTGGCAAGGTGATACGCTATCGACGTGCCGACGGCTCCACCGCCGACAACAAGCGCTTTAACATTGGTTTTCATGGGGCGACTCCCTTGGGCAGAATGCGTTGCATCATAAATGCCGTAAGGCCGCAGATTGTGCTAAGCCTGCCCGACCTTTACCTGAGTGAAAACGACATTAGGCGAATTTCACCGGCCCAACGCCGCCCCGAGGTTCGCGACAGGCAACACCGGACCGACCAATGCCGCAAGCTCATCGCGACGCGGGTTGCCCGGATCGAACAACGTCATACACATGTAATCTTCGACCATCGCGGCCTGCGCTTCGAAGCCGTAAGACAGATAAGCCCCGGCTTCACGTCCAGGCCAGTAATAGGGATCGCCCTTGCGCAGGCTTTCAGCCCCGGACCGGCCCGGTGTGTATCCTGTGCGGTCGCGGTTCTGCCACTGCCAGACATGCACAAGCTCGTGCATCATCAACAGGGCGTGCGGCATAGGCAGGCTTTCGGGCCAGCCTTCGAACATGTCATCCCGATAAAGGTCACGCTTCAGGAAAACCTGATTCCAAAGCACAAACCCCGCCGGAAAATCGATTTTTCGATCCGGCTGGGGCACGCGATCGCACACGCCCTTCGGTAGCTTACGCGCGTCGCGCTTGGGTGCATCCTTCGGGATAGGGTCTGTCTTTGGCAAAGGCAGAACACCAATTCCGGCACGCACGCGCACCTTGTCGGTATTGAGACTGTCGCCAAACACCAGTTGCGACATCTCGACCTCTGTTTCGCTTAGTTTGCGCGCACAGCCCGAAGTGACAGCCAGGGCCACTCCGACGACGAGTATCAGAAAGGTTCTATGAAGATCGCCGCGCATGCCAAACCTTGTATCCCATGTAGACCAAACCGACCACCAGACCGATCAGGCCCGCCAGATACGAGGTATCATGCATCATCGCAGCGCGGCCAAACCCAATGGGATCAGCCGCATCCGGCGGCACAGGGATGAACTCCATCGGTGGCGGGACAAGCAAACTGACCAGTCCCAATGCTAGCGTCAGCAGAACAACACCTATCGCGGCTACGGTGAACGCCTTTGTGGCCTGCGGCAGGTTTGGAATGCCGAACGACATCGCGGCGATTGGCACACCGATCACCAGCCCCATCCACCAACTTGCCGCCCAACCAACCATAGCTGCCCCTAACGGGCCATGCTGCGCTTCGGGGATGCGAAATTGGCGAAACTTGAAGGCATGAAAATAGTCGGAACCGACGGCATAGCTGATCTGGTTGTGCAACATGCCATAGGATCCGGCCAACAGGCAGGCAAAAACGATCATCCCGATGAACAGCAAAAGGCGTTTCATGGGCAGGTTTACAGCATCCCCGGCACGACTTGATCTGGCGGACGGTGACCATCGGCGAAGGTCTTGATGTTTATCAGCACCTTCTCTCCCATTTCGACCCGCCCTTCGACGGTGGCCGAGCCCATATGTGGCAGCGCCACGACATTGGGCAGGTCGCGCAGGCGAGGATTAATCTCGTTCCCGTGCTCGTAAACGTCCAGGCCTGCGCCTGCGATCTCGCCTGCCCGCAGCATTCGGGTCAGTGCGTTTTCGTCAATCACCTCGCCACGCGAAGTGTTCACGATCACGGCTTCTGGTTTCATCAGCTTCAGTCGCCGCGCATTCATAAGGTGAAAGGTTGACGGCGTGTGCGGGCAATTGATCGACAGCACATCCATACGGGCGACCATCTGATCAAGACTTTCCCAGTATGTTGCCTCGTGCTGTTCCTCGATTTTTGCATGCAGGCGTTTTCGATTGTGGTAATGCACCTGCATCCCAAAGGCCCGCGCCCGCAGGGCCACGGCTTGTCCGATCCGGCCCATGCCCAGAATACCAACCCTCCGCCCTTGTATCCGGCGGCCAAGCATTGCGGTGGGCGACCAGCCCTTCCATTCCCCCGATGTCATCAGACGAATACCTTCCGGAAACCGGCGGGTGACAGCCAGAATAAGTGCGATGGCCATGTCGGCGGTGTCGTCAGCCGACACTCCGGGGGTGTTTGAAACAAGAATCCCGCGCTGGCGTGCGGTCCCAACGTCGATATGATCCACGCCGGCCCCATAGTTGGCGATCAGCCGCAACCGTTCGCCCGCGCCTGCCAACATATTTGCATCGATCTGATCGTTGATGGTGGGAACAAGCACATCGCAGCGCGCCATTGCAGCGGCAAGCTCGTTTCGGGTCATCGGTGTATCGTTGTCGCGAAGCTCGACATCGAAAAGTTCTTTCATCCGGGTCTCAACGACCTCGGGCAACCGTCGCGTGACAACAACACTCAGACGTTCAGCGGCCATGCCCGCCCTCCCTTTAGCTTTTCTTTTGCGCGTCTCCCTGACAAAGTGACAAGGAACGAGGCAAGGCACAAGCACCGCCGGGACGCAAACGAAAGAAAATTGCGCGCGGGATCGGTTGCTGCAGGCGACGAGGGCAAAAATGCGGGTATCCAGCACGTTGGCGGCGGTGGCAATTGCCATTGTGACACTGCTTTGGCACGAACCGGCCATGGCAACGGACAACAAAGCCGATGCGACGCGCGGGTCCGTCACGAATTTGCCGATTCCACGATTTGTTTCGCTGAAAACATCCGAAGGCAATGTGCGGCGGGGGCCGTCGCTGCGCCACCGTATTGATTGGGTCTTCAAACATCCCGGTATGCCGCTTGAGATCATCGGCGAGTTCGGACACTGGCGACAAGTGCGTGACCGCGATGGCGTTGGCGGCTGGGTGCATTACTCGTTGCTGTCAGGCGCACGCACGGCGATCATCGACGCTGACCTCAGCGCGCTTTACAGCCGTGCGGACACGGAAAGCCAGATTGACGCGTATCTTGAGGCTGGCGTTATCGCGCGGGTCGAGAGCTGCGGGTTGGACTGGTGCCGAGTGAAGGCGGATGGCATTCGGGGGTGGACACTTAAGACCAACTTGTGGGGCGTACGCCCTGACGAAGTGGTCAACTAAGGGTTGACGCCGCACTTGCACCCGCCCTGTTGAATGGGTTAGCCGGACAACATGACAGACGCGCGCATCAGACTGAATCTTTCCGCTGGCCTCGCCTCATCGCTGGTGGCGGTTACGCTGGTCGGGCTGAAGCTTTGGGCCTTGGGTGAAACGCAGGCACTGTCCGTCGCCGCCTCACTTGCTGACAGCGCGATGGATTTGATGGTGTCATTGGGCGCGCTCGCGGCAATCTGGTACGCGTCACGGCCTGCAGATGATGATCATGCGTTTGGACATTCTGCCGCCGAGGACTTGGCAGCTCTTGGTCAAAGCCTTTTCATCATGGCGTCCGCCGGAATAATCACATGGGCCGCCATCGCCCGTCTTTTGTCCGGCGAACCTGCCCCCATCATGGCGCATCAACGCGGCATCGCGGTCATGGTTCTGTCAATCGTGTTGACCCTGGCGCTGGTGCTTTGGCAGCGACATGTGGCGCGCCGGACCGGGTCGGCGGTGGTGAGTGCAGACAGCCTGCATTACCTTGGCGACCTTGTCCCCAACATTGGGGCGATCTTGTCCCTTTGGATGGCCGGTCTATTCGGCATGGAGCAGATCGACAGTATAGTCGCCATCGGTGCGGCGATCATGCTGGTTGTGGGGGCCATGCGTATTTTCAAAACCGCGTGGGATGGTCTGATGGACCACGCCGCTGACCCTGATCTGGTGGCCGGGGTCGAGCAGATCGCTGCGTCCCATCCGGGCGTGGAGGGGTTTCACGACCTGAAAACCCGCCGATCAGGCTCGATCACTTTCGTCAATATGCATATCGAACTGGACGGCGCGCAAAGCCTTGAGGAGGCTCATGCGATCGGCGCCAGCTTACGGCGCGCGATACTGCACACCTATCCAGACACGGATGTGATGATCCACAAGGACCCGGTCGGGGTGACACCGCACCCCGATGATCCCTCGCGTCAAAACGACTAAACCTATGCGTCGGCCAGACCGCGCCCTTTGAGCAAAGCGTCGACGCCCGGCAACCGCCCGCGAAATGCGGCGTACAGGTCTTTCGCCTCGACCGAGCCGCCTTTGGACAGGATGTGATACTCCAACTTTTTGGCCATTTCCGGATCGAAAGCATCGCCGGTTTCCTTGAAAGCCTCGAACGCATCTGCGTCCATCACCTCGGACCACATGTAGCTGTAATAGCCCGATGAATAGCCGTCGCCAGCGAATACATGGGCGAAATGCGGTGTCGCATGGCGCATCCTGATCGCGGCAGGCATTCCAATGCGGTCAAGCGTCGCTTGCTGCGCGGCCATTGCGTCAACGGGCGCGGGACCATCGTGGAAATCAAGATCCACCAGCGCCGAGGACAGAAATTCGACCGTCTGGAACCCTGTGTCATGAGTCGATGCGGCCAACAATCGCTGCAAGAGTTTCTGCGGCATCGGCTGACCCGTTTCGGCATGAGTTGCGAATTTTCCCAAAACCTCAGGCACTTCCAGCCAGTGTTCATAAAGCTGGCTGGGAAGCTCCACAAAATCGCGCGCCACCGATGTGCCTGAAATCGAGGGATAGGTCACATCCGACAGCATCTGATGGAGCGCGTGGCCAAACTCGTGAAACAAAGTGCGCGCGTCATCCCAAGACAGAAGAGCCGCCTGCCCCGCTTCTGGCTTGGCGAAATTGCAGACATTCACAACGACAGGGCGAATATCGGCTGCGAGTTTCTGCTGGCTGCGCATCGCAGAACACCATGCCCCCGACCGTTTTGATCCACGGGCAAAATAATCCCCTATGAACACGGCCAGATGCTTACCACCTCGCGTTACATCCCACGCGCGGGCGTCCGAGTGATAAAGCGAGACATCCAGCGGTGCGAATTCCAGGCCAAACAGGCGATGTGCGGTGTCGAATACAGCGTCGATCATGCGGTCAAGTTGCAGGTAGGGCTTGATCTCGGCCTCGTCCAAATCATGTTCGGCCTCGCGACGCCGTTCCGCGTAATAGTGCCAGTCCCACGGCTCCAGCTCGCCGTTGTAACCATTCGAATGCAGCATTTCTGTCATTTTAACAGAATCGGCCATTGCGGCTTTCCGGGCTGGCTCCCAAACTTGCATCAACAATTCGCGGACGCGGTCCGGGTGCCCGGCCATCTCGGTTTCCAGTTTGAACTGGGCGAAGTTTTCATAGCCCAAAAGGCGGGCTCGTTCTTCGCGCAGAGACAAAGTCTCTGCAGCAATCGCGCGGTTGTCTGTCTTGTCGCCATTTGCGCCACGCGCGGTATAGGCAAGATAAGCCTTTTCGCGCAGATCGCGTCGGGGAGAATGCTGCAAAAACGGCGTGATCACGGACCGTGCAAGCGTGATTGCCGGGCCTTCGCTGTCTTTCTCGGCCCCGGCAGCACGGGCGGCATTGATCACGAAATCCGGCAAGCCTGCCAAGTCTGCATCCTTCAACGGCATGAACCACGAGCGTTCATCCGACAATAGATTCTGGGTGAAGTCCGTCCCTAATGTGGCGAGTTTTTCCTGCACGGCTTTCAAGCGTTCGCGATCGGCACCTTCAAGTAAAGCGCCAGAGCGCACAAACCGGCGACGGGTCAGCATCAGAACGCGGGCTTGTTCATCGGTCAGGTCCAGCGTGTCGCGCGCTTGCCAAAGGGCTTCGATACGGGCAAAAAGCGCTTCATTCATCGTCACTTCGGATGAAAACGCGGCCAGCCGCGGCGAGAACTTGCGCTGTAGTTCTTCTCGGACAGGCGTGCTGTCGGCCCCAGCGACGTTGTAAAACACGCTGAGCACCTGATCGAGTGATGCGTCAGAAAGCTCCAATGCCTCAATTGTATTGGCAAAGGTCGGATTGCCGTCGGTATCGGTGATCTTTCGAATCGCCGCCCGCGTGTCTTCCAAAGCGGCATCAAATGCCGGTTCGAAATCGCCGTCCTTGATCACATCGAAAGGCGGCAGGTTGAACGGCGTGTCCCATTGGGCCAGAAGCGGATTGGTCATCAGCTGATCTCCTTTCGCAAGAAGCTATGTGGCGGGCGACGGGATTACCAGAGACTCGGCGCAGAAGTTCCCGGCTTTCAGTCTTGATCGAGGTCGCGTCGAAAAGTTTCGCACTCCAGATCGCCGATACTGTCGTGACCAGTTCGGTAGAACCCAACCTTTTCCAGCACCCGTTTCGACGCCGGGTTGTTCAGCAGCACACGAGCCTCAAGCGCCCATAATCCTTGATCGACCGCTTTTTGCAGCGCCATCGCGACTGCCTGCGTCGCAATGCCCTGTCCGGTATGGGATTGACCGATGCGATAACCCAGTTGCGCCATACCGTTATCGGCCGCGGTCAGGTTGACACGCCCAAGTATTTTGCCGCCACTTTTCAGCAGGAACATCAACTCACCAGCCTGCACTTGCTCGCGCACGATCTCGGTCAGGGTGGCAAGGTCCCAATAGGTGTCGGGGCGGGGTCCGACATTTTCCTCAAACCATGTTCTGTTCTTGACCTCGAAAGCGAACAAACCGGGGGCGTCGGCAACGCTGAGCGGTGCAAGCTCCAGATCAACCACAGCAGGGGCAGCCTTCGCGCTTGGACGTTCTGATCACCCGCATTTCCGCATACATCGCGTCATAAATAAGCAACCGCCCACGCAACCCTTCGCCTGCGCCGGTGATTTCCTTGATCGCCTCGGTGGCCATGATCGACCCGATAATGCCGGGCAACGGGCCAACCACCCCGGCCTCAGAGCAACTGGGGGCCAGACCGGGGGCTGGGGCTTCGGGAAAGATACACTGATAACAGGGCGCACCATTGGCAGGATCAAAGGTGGCCACCTGGCCTTCCCACTGGCTCAGCGCGCCGCCAATCATCGGTTTGCCCAGCTTTGTTGCGATCTGATTGACCAGATAGCGCGTTTCGAAGTTATCCGTGCCTTCCAGCACCAGATCATAATCGCTGATCAGTTCTTCGGCGACATCTGCCGTCAGGCGACGATTGTAAGGGCGCACCATGATTACTGGGTTTTGCGCGCGCATCGCGGCTTCGGCCGAGAAGACCTTGGGCGTGCCAATATCCGCGTCTTTGTGGATAACTTGTCGTTGCAGGTTCGAGTTGTCGACCACATCATCGTCAATAACGCCGATTGTTCCCACGCCCGCTGCTGCCAAATAAAGCAAGACCGGCGATCCCAACCCGCCAGCGCCCACCACCAACACGCGCGCGTTTTTCAGCGCGACCTGTCCCGGTCCACCGATTTCGCGCAACACAATATGGCGGGCATATCGGTTAAGCTCGGTATCTGTGAAAGGACCGTCTGCCGTGTCATGCAACACTGGCTTGGGCGCGCGGGCCTTAAGCCACGCCACACCGCGGCCATACAAAGCGGCCAGAGCTATGACGGCGAACCCTACGGCCCAAGAGGCAAAGTTACCGCCCAATGCTCGGCGGATACCGGACCCGTCCGGCAAAACCGCGTGGCTCAGAAGAACAACTGCGCCGAGCAGAGCAGTTAACTGCCAGCGCCGTGCGGTGCTTAGGCCCGCGAACCCGCCGCCAATCCAGATAACCGCCGCCCATATCAGAACCCAAATCAACGCCGCCTCCGCTTAGCCACGGCCGGTCGACCCGAACCCGCCTGCGCCACGCGTCGTGTCATACAGAGCGTCGACCTGCTGATAGTCCGCTTGCAGAACGGGTGCGATCACAGCTTGCGCAATGCGGTCGCCATGCCCGACGACAAAGTTCTCTGCGCCGAGGTTGATCAGGATCACACCAAGGGGCCCGCGATAATCGCTGTCGATCGTTCCGGGGGCGTTGGCGAGCGTTACGCCGTGTTTGGCTGCCAGGCCTGAACGGGGACGGATTTGCATCTCGAACCCTTCGGGGATTTCGACGCGCAGACCTGTTGGCACGATGCGGCGCTCCATCGGGGCAAGTGTCCAGCCTGTTTCGCGGTCCGCACCCGGCAAATCGGCGCGTAAATCTGCCCCTGCCGACCCCGGTGTCTCATAGCTGGGAAGCGGCAGTATTGGGTCAGAGCCTTCGTCGCGGGTAACATAGATTGTTGGCATCACGCACCTTCTCCGATTGCGTCAGCGATCCGGGTGGCCAGTTGGCGTGCCACGTCATCCTTCCCCATGCGCGGCCATTCATCCGCGCCCGTCTCTGAAATCAGCGTCACCGCGTTCTCGGACCCGCCCATTATGCCCGTTTCCGGGCTGACATCATTGGCCACGATCCAGTCGCACCCTTTGCGCTTCCGCTTGGCCGCGGCATTGGCAATCACATCATCTGTTTCAGCTGCAAAGCCAACGACAAGGCCGGGCCGACCTTTCTTCATCTGGCTGATTGTCGCCAGAATATCGGGGTTCTCGGCGAACTCCAGAACAGGCAGACCGCCTTTCTGGTCCTTTTTGATCTTACTGCTGGATGCCGATGCCACGCGCCAATCTGCGACCGCCGCTGCAAACACTGCGGCATCAGCCGGCAGCGCGGATTGCACAGCGTCCAACATCTGCGCAGCACTTTGCACCTTTACGACGTTTACACCCTCAGGCGGTGGCACATCTGCGGGCCCGGTCACAAAGGTGACGTCAGCGCCCAGCGCCGACAACGCGCGCGCCAAAGCAGTACCCTGCGCCCCCGAAGATCGGTTCGCGATGTAGCGCACCGGGTCAATTGGTTCATGGGTCGGTCCAGACGTCACAAGCACATGCTTTCCTTTCAGCGGTCCATCCATCAGCGCAGCCTCAACGGCAGCGACAATTTCAAGCGGCTCGGACATCCGGCCTGGCCCGAACTCTCCACAAGCCATTGCGCCGTCAGTTGGACCGACAAACAACACGCCATCGGCTTTCAGAGTCTCGACATTGCGCTGACAGGCCGGATGCTCCCACATCCGCACATTCATCGCAGGCGCGACCAGCACCCGTTTGTCCGTCGCCATCAGAAGGGTCGAGGCAAGGTCGTTCGCCAACCCACCCGCCATCTTGCCCAGCAGATCTGTAGTGGCGGGGGCAACGACGACCAGATCAGCGGCGCGACTAAGCTCGATGTGACCCATCTCGGCCTCATCGGTCAGGTCAAACAACTCGGTATAGACCTTGTTCGCTGACAGGCTCGAGGCGGAAAGCGGCGTCACGAATTCTTGCCCGGCGCGTGTAATCACTGGTGTAACCTCGGCCCCGCGTTCACGCAGCCGCCGGATCAGGTCCAGCGATTTGAAGGCGGCAATACCGCCGCCAATAATCAAAAGGATATGTTTACCAGCCAGCATGATCGTCCCCTTTTAAGTTCTTCAAATAGTTACGGGACAGGGGCGAAGGGTTCAATGGGCAGTTGCGCGTGGGTTACTTGAAGGTGTCGCAAGGATCGGGCCGGTCGACACCCGGCGCATCATAGATCAGGTCAAACCCACCTTCAGGGGCAAAACCATCCTCGGCTTGGCCAATACTGATCACATTCAGGTCCGGGCGCGCCAGCTTCAAAGCTGCCGGAACCCCCCAATCGGACCGCGCATGACCGTTTCCGGTGATGATCACGACGGGGCTGCCGGTTGCGTCCAGCGCTTCAAGCGTGACCTTGGCAAGCGTTGCGTCACGCAGCCGCTGGACTTCGATCATACCGCCAAGCGCGACGCGGGGCATCGCCTCGCAATGAGCGGCGAACTGGAGATCAAGCCGCTGATCGTGTTGATCCTTGGGAAGGGGCTGGTCCAGCCCAAACAACGCATCATCGCCTTCGAAATGAACAGCCACCCCGTCAGAATAACTCGCCCGGGCCACGTCACGCGGCACGGCTGCGCCAAAGATTTTTGCCTCTGATGCTGAAAACACGGGCAAATACATTGCGTAATCAGGCCAACCTGCGTCCTCCCATCCTGCGCTGTATCCGGGCTTGTCTTTCTCTAGCTCCGCCACCTGATCCGGGGTCAACATCTCGATCACCAAGGCAGGTGGGTCGAGCGCAGCCACGATCTCGGCCTGAACCGCATGATGGGCGGGGTTGTCATGTGTTTCCCCGACGATCACGACGTCAGCGTCAGCCATAAGCGCCAAATCATCGGCGCTAGGCGTTGTATCGAATGACAATGCCGATGTTGGGGCAAGAATTACGGCGATCAGGGAAATAAGTCTCATGGGGTAAGGCTATGATCGACCGACCTGCACCTCAAGCGCTTTCGTCTTGGCGGACCCCGTGTCGCAGTGCTAGGCAAACCCTATGAAGGTTTCTCTTCCTCCTCTGACGCTCGTTCTGGGCGGCGCTGCTTCGGGCAAGTCTGACTATGCTGAACGGCTGGTCGTGACGACCCAGCGGCCCTTGGTTTATGTTGCAACAGCCCAAGCCCACGATACTGAGATGTCCGTGAAAATAGCACGCCATCAAGCGCGACGCGGGGCAGGTTGGCGCACGATCGAGGCACCAGATAACGTTGCAGATGCCTTGGCCGACGCTGACCCGACCGAAGTCGTTTTGCTTGATTGCGCGACAATGTGGCTTTCCAATCAACTGTTTGCTGACGCGGACCTTGCTGATGCAGAGAGCCACCTGTTTTCCGCTCTGACAGCCTGCGAAGCTCCGGTTGTTGTGGTCTCAAACGAAGTCGGTGCGGGGATTGTGCCGGAAAACGCGCTAGCGCGGCAATTTCGGCAAGCACAGGGCGAGCTAAACCAGCGGCTCGCGGCACGATCTGATCTGGTCGTAGCAGTGATGGCGGGCCTGCCGCTTGTTCTGAAGGGCGCACTTCCACAGGGCGCGCCATGACCGGACCTGTCAGTTGGTGGTGGGTGCGCCATGGGCCGACCCATGCAAAAAACATGGTAGGGTGGCGCGACCTGCCCGCCGACTTATCAGACCAAGGCGCCCTGTCCCGCCTATCGGACCACCTGCCCAAAGGCGCGGCGCTGGTGTCATCCGATCTTTCGCGCGCCGTGGCGACAGCGGACGCTGTCGCGGATGGCCGCACAAGGCTGGCCCATCAAAAGAACCTGCGCGAGTTTCATTTTGGTGACTGGGACGGCATGCATTGGGAAAAGGTCGCAACCCGCGATCCAGACCTGTCGCGTGTTTTTTGGGAGGAGCCCGGCGATCACATGGCTCCCAATGGGGAAAGCTGGAACCAACTGTCTGCGCGGGTGTCGCAAACGGTCGACCTGTTCAACGCGGCTGGCCACCGCCACATCATCGCGGTCGCCCATTTTGGCGTGATCCTGACCCAAATCGCACGGGCCGGCGACATGTCAGCCTATGCTGCACTTGGCCATAAGATCGATAACCTATCGGTCACGCGGCTGGATTGGGACGGTGCCCGGTGGGCGATCCCATTCATCAATCACATTCCCTGATTGGCCTCGTCACAAATGAATATTTGCCAGGCCTTGGTTCCACGTTAGGGTTCCCAGATGACTTATGACTTGTACATTGGCGACCGCACGTTTTCCAGCTGGTCCCTGCGTGGCTGGCTGATGTTTGAAAATTTTGCCATCCCGCACCGCACCCATCTTGTTGGGCTTTATTCAGGGACCATGAAGGCAGATCTGGCACCCCTGTCACCAGCGCGGCTGGTACCGGTGATGCGCACGCCCGATGGGACAGTCGTGGGCGATACGCTTGCGATGGCCGAAACATTGGCCGAGCGTCATCCAGATGCAGGGTTGTGGCCAGTTGATCCATCTGATCGTGCAACAGCCCGTTGGTTTGCCGCCGAAATGCACTCGGGCTTCGGAAACCTTCGGGCAGAATGCCCGATGCAACTGCTGGGTCAGGTCGCGGGCTTTTCCCCGTCAGACGGCGTCTTGGATGACATCGCGCGGGTCGAAGAGTTGTGGGCGGCAGCGCTGACATCCTCAAATGGCCCGTGGTTGTTCGGAGAGTATTCTCTGGCCGATGTTTTCTTCGCCCCGGTCGCAGCTCGAATTGCTGGGTTCGGGTTGACGATGTCAGCCAAAGCACAGGCCTATGTGGCCATGCACCTATCCGATCCTGCCTTCCGTCGGTGGCGGGCATTGGGACTGACCAAACGTTACGATCCGGTGCCCTATGTCGAGGGTCAAACATTGGCTGATTGGCCCGGCCCGGCACCTCGCGTCGCCAAACCCGCAGCTGGGCCATCTGTGAATGCAGCCTGCCCCTATTCTGGCGATCCTGTGTCAGATTACTTAGAGATGGACGGCAAAGTCTGGGGGTTCTGCAACCCCACCTGCCGCGACAAAACAATCAACGATCCAGACGCATGGCCAGCCTTTTTGGAGATGGTCACGGCGCAGACCGGTTAACCATTCGGTAACCACGACGCCCTAGGCTCCGAACAGCAGAAATTGGGGTCGATTATGGTTGCACGGATAAACACGGTTGCATTTGAAGGTATCCGCGCCCGGTTGGTCGAAGTGCAATGCGCCTTGTCGCCCGGCCTGCCCAGTTTTGCCATCGTTGGCCTTCCAGACAAGGCTGTGTCCGAAGCGCGTGAACGGGTGCGCGCGGCATTGTCGGCCATGTCAGTTGCCCTACCCCCCAGAAAAATCGTTATCAATCTGTCGCCCGCCGATATCCCGAAAGAGGGGTCCCATTTCGACCTGCCCATTGCGATGGCCCTGTTGGCCGAAGCGGGCATCATAGCCAAAGAAGACATTGCCGACGTCGTTGCCTTGGGTGAACTGGCACTGGACGGAACCCTTTTGCCTGTCGTCGGCGCTTTGCCTGCTGCATTGGCCGCGGCGGAACAGGACATGACGATGTTTTGCCCCAAGGACTGTGGGGCCGAAGCGGCGTGGATTGGGGCCACCAAAGTCCACGCCGCTTCATCGCTGGCCGCCGTTTTGCAACATTTTTCAGGGCAGGCACCGTTGCCGGTCGCAGAACCTGGCAGCGTCACCGACGACACCAACGCCAAAGACCTTAGTGACGTGAAAGGGCAAGAGCGCGCGAAACGCGCGTTAGAGATCGCGGCCGCAGGTCGACACCATTTGCTACTGGTTGGTCCTCCGGGGTCAGGCAAGTCTATGCTAGCGGCCCGATTGCCCGGTATCCTTCCCTCAATGTCGCCGGCCGAAGCGCTTGAGGCGTCGATGATCCAATCTGTTTCCGGCCTTCTGGAAGGTGGCGGCATTTCACAAACAAGGCCTTTTCGGGCGCCGCATCACACTGCGTCCATGGCAGCCATTGTCGGCGGCGGGCGAGGCGCAAAACCCGGCGAGATCAGCCTTGCCCATAATGGCGTCTTGTTCATGGATGAGTTCCCCGAATTCAGCCGACAGGTGTTAGAAACTTTGCGACAACCGCTTGAAACCGGCGATGTCACCGTCGCACGAGCCAATGCGCATATACGCTATCCCAGCCGGTTCCTGCTGATCGCAGCGGCGAATCCGTGCAAATGCGGCCACCTGACAGACCCCAATCGCGCCTGCAACCGCGCACCTTTGTGTGGCGAAGATTATATGCAGCGCATCTCGGGACCACTACTGGACCGGTTTGATATGAGGGTCGAGGTGCCGCCAGTCACATTTCAGGATCTGGATCTGCCTGCCAACGGCGAAGCTTCGCAAGTGGTCGCCCGGCGCGTCAGTAACGCCCGCGCCATCCAGGCCGAGCGTTACGCCAACTTGGACGATGTCACCACAAACGCCGATATCGAGGGGAAAATCCTGACCAATTTTGCCAGCCCCGATCAAGACGGGCGCGATATTCTGGTTAAAGCGTCTGAACGGTTTGGGCTGTCCGCGCGCGGTTATCACCGAGTTTTACGTGTCGCCCGCACCATTGCAGACTTGGCCGAAGCCCCGAATGTGACCCGCAAACACGTGGCCGAAGCGCTTAGCTTTCGGTTGGTGTCCCATCGCGAAACTGTCGTTTGATAAAGCTGGCTGTCCGCTGCAAAGCCTCGCGCGCCTCTGGTATCCAGCCGTCCAGAATGACCCAGACATGAGGGGCGTCCGGCCATTCATCCATTTCCACCTGCCCCCCAGCCGCGCGCAGCACCTCGGCCATGCGACGGCTTTCGTCGCGCAGAATTTCGGTGGTCGAGTATTGAAAAAAAGCGGGCGGCGGAGACGTGAATTTGTGCAGGATCGGTGAAGCCCGGGCGTCATCGGCAGGCTGCGGACCCAGATAATTGTCAGTGACCAGATCGCGCCGCTCGGACGGCAGCAGCGGGTCGCATACTTTGTTTTCTTCGAACGAGGCTGATGTGAACCGCAAGTCCACAATCGGTGAGAACGCGAAAACAGCGTGGGGCGCAAGCAACCGACCGTCGATGTCAGCAAGCAGTGAAAACGTCAGCCCCCCGCCCGCACTGTCGCCTCCGACGATGATGTTGCGGGGTTTGTACCCTTGCTCGATCAGCGCCTCATAGGCTGCGACACAATCTTCGATGGCTGCAGGAAACGGATGTTCGGGCGCTTTGCGGTAATCCGGGGCACATATCCGTACGCCCGTCAGCCATGACAACCGGGCCAGCATCTTGCGATGGGTGTGCGGTGAACCCGCGATGAACCCGCCACCGTGCAGGTAGAGAATGACCTTATCATCTGGCGGCGGTCGCGAGGCTGGGCGTGTTTCAATCCACAACGCGGTAAGGTTGTTGGCCAATGTTGCACTGCGATACCAGGCAAACGGTGGGGCGCGAAACGTCCAGTCTGCCGCGCGCTCCAACTCGCGCCGCGCGTGGACGGGATCGTCAAGATGGCGCAGGCGGGTTTTGACAAACAGCCGTGTAAAAAACTTGGCCACTGTCAGTTGCAAGCTCACGCGCGGCACGCCTCGATCGCTTGCCAGATTTTCTCGGCGATGTTCACACCGTCAAAGCGTTCGAGCTCCTGAATGCCGGTGGGCGACGTCACGTTGATCTCGGTCAGATAATCGCCAATCACATCGATGCCGACAAAAACTTGCCCTTTTTCACGCAAAAGCGGTCCGATCGCCGCGCAAATCTCTCGATCCCGGTCGGTCAAACCTACTTTTTCGGGCCGTCCGCCAACATGCATATTGGATCGCGTTTCTCCCTCTGCCGGCACACGA
The DNA here is from genome assembly GCF_025140835.1 of Aliiroseovarius sp. M344. Lineage (NCBI taxonomy): Bacteria > Pseudomonadati > Pseudomonadota > Alphaproteobacteria > Rhodobacterales > Paracoccaceae > Aliiroseovarius > Aliiroseovarius sp. M344. Next base: position 672,769 of record NZ_CP081153.1, on the reverse strand, counting down.
TTGATCGCGCCGACAGGTTCGCCGTCCACCAGAATGATGCGTTTGTCACCGTTTGAGACATCAGGCAGAAACTTCTGCGCGATCAAGGGTTCACGGTTAATACCCACAAAAAGCTCGTGCAACGAGGCAAGGTTTCGATCATTTACGTCCAGCCGGAAAACACCAGCGCCGCCGTTGCCATAAAGAGGCTTCAGAATGATGTCCCCATGCTTGGTTTTGAAAGACTTCAGGGTGTCAAAGTCGCGCGCGATCATCGTTGGCGGCGTCAGGTCCGGAAACTCCAGCACCAGCAGTTTTTCAGGATAGTTCCGCACCCAGAACGGATCATTCACGACAAGCGTGTCCGGGTGAATCATATCCAGAATATGGGTGGTGGTGATATAGCCCATATCAAAGGGTGGGTCTTGGCGCAGCCAGACGACATCGTAGTCACCCAAATCCACATCCACCCGGTCGCCCAACGAGAAGTGATTGCCCTTTTCCCGGCGAACTGTCAGCGGCCAACCGCGCGCAAACACCCGACCCTCACGATAGCTCAGATGGTCAGGCGTGTAGTAAAACAGCGAATGCCCACGGGCCTGTGCCTCTTCTGCGATCCGGAAGGAACTGTCCGCATCGATGTTAATGTTATCGATCGGATCCATCTGAATGGCGACTTTTAGCGACATGGCACACTCCGTTTGATTTCCCCTTACATGGGACAGGTCGCCCAAATGCGCAATGGGGTTCAATAGGCCAATGCATTCTCGATGATCTGGGTTTCGCCTTGGGCATCGACCAATGCCACGTCGAAACGACAAGGTGTCAGCTGCCTTTTAGGTTCGCTTTCCAGAAACTCGCAAGCAGTGGCATGAATGCGCTTTAGTTGCGCGGGCGTGATCCTTTCGGCGGCCCGTAGAAAGTCACGGGATTTCTTTACCTCTACAAACACAATCGTGTCGCCGTCACGTGCGACCAAATCAATTTCGCCATACGTTCCGCGCCATCTTTGCGCTGCGATTTTTTGTCCCCGTCGCTCGTAATCTGCAGCAATTGAGTTTTCTGCGGCTTGCCCGGACAGATAGGATGTCAGCCCGCTCATCCCTGACGCCCGAGATCGAGTGCGGCCTGATAGACCTTACGGCGAGGCAATCCGAGCGCCTGCGAAACTGCATTCACGGCGTCTTTCATCGACATATCTGCCATGGCTTGCACCAGCATATCCTCCATCACGTCTTCATTCTGCACCTCGCCCGGGCGGTCCAATACGCACACGACCTCGCCTTTGATCGGGCGGTCGGCCAGTTGCTGCGCCAGTTCAGCGACTGTGCCCCGCTTCACTTCCTCAAACTTTTTCGTAAGTTCGCGGCAGACCGCAACCTGACGGTCACCTGCTCCAACCAAGCACAATTCGGCTAACAATTTCTGAATGCGTTTGGCGCTTTCAAAGAAAACGAGCGTTGCGGGCAGCGGTAGTAATTCGGCAAGCCACGTGGATCGTGCCCCTTTGGCTGCTGGCGGAAAGCCAGCAAACAAGAACCGATCTGTCGGCAACCCAGACAGGCTCAGCGCTGCAAGCGTCGCCGATGCCCCGGGCAAGACCGTCACGTATTGCCCCGCATCGGACAGATCCCTTGCCAAAGCAAACCCCGGATCGGCAATCAGCGGGCTACCGGCTTCGCTGGCATAGGCGACCGATTTCCCATCAACGATCAGTTTCTGTATCCCAGCCCGCGCCGCGCCACCCGAGTGGTCATGATAAGGAATCAGTCGCCTGCCATTCAGGGCGATGCCGTGAATATCCATCAGTTTTCGTGTCGTGCGTGTGTCTTCCGCTGCGATCACATCAGCCGACGCCAACACATCAAGCGCCCTGAGCGTGATGTCACGCGCATTGCCTATTGGCGTCGCCACGAGGTAAAGGCCCGGGTCAAGCTTGGTGTTCTGGGGTTTCACACTGGACCTGTCGTTTGTTGAGTCTATTATACGTTCGTCTAAGACGGCGGTGTATAGCCGCGCCTGAAAAAGGATTTTTGTATGTTCTCTGTTTTCGCTCGTACCCGCAAGGCGCTGGGCGCTCTTATCGCTTTGCTGAGTCTTTCTGCCCTAGCCGCCTGTGGCGTTCAAAGCCCCCAAGTCGGGCAGAATATCAACCCGGGCAAGCCTGTTCCTGTGGCACTTTTGGTGCCCGGTGGGTCGGGATCGGCGAATGACGCGAACCTTGCGGCCTCGCTTGAAAACGCCGCGCGACTGGCGATGGACGAACTGTCCGGGGTGGAGATTGACCTGCGCGTCTACAATACCGGCGGCAGCCCGAATCAAGCGGCGGCCATGGCGACAAAAGCAGTGAACGACGGCGCTAAAATCATCCTTGGGCCAGTTTTCGCACAAAGCGCCAACGCTGCTGGTGTCGCCGTGGCGAAACGAAACGTCAATGTTCTGAGTTTCTCGAACAACACTGGTATCGCGGGCGGCAACGTCTTTGTTCTGGGCAATACGTTCCAGAATGTTGCTGACCGCCTGGTGCGCTATGCGGCGCGCAGCGGCAAAGGGCGCATTATGGTCCTGCACGGCAACGATCAGGCCGAGATCCAGGGCAGCCAGGCCATTCAAGCGGCAATCTCGAATTCTGGCGCAACGCTGGCCGGCACCGCGTCTTTCGAACTGTCGCAAAACGGGATCATCAACGCGATGCCCGCCATCAGTTCGAAGGTTAAAAGCTCGGGCGCGCAGTCGGTATTTTTCACATCCGGCACATCAGGGGCCCTGCCCTTCTTGGCCGGCCTGCTGCCAGAAAACGGCGTAAACCCTGCGTCGACCCAATTTATCGGACTGCAACGGTGGGATATTCCGTCAAATGCGCTGGCCCTTCCCGGTGTTCAAGGGGGATGGTTTGCCCTGCCTGATCCGGGTCTGTCCAACCGGTTTGCCGGACGATATCAAGCGCGCTATGGCGCAGCGCCACACCCGATTGCCGGTCTCGCCTATGACGGGATCGCTGCGATCGGCGCTTTGGCGAAATCAGGCCGCGCAAACGCATTGACGACCTCGGCGTTGACCCAGTCGCAAGGGTTCGCCGGCGTCAACGGCATCTTTCGGCTGCGTCCCAATGGCACCAATGAACGTGGGCTGGCGATTGCCCAAATTCGGAACAATCAGGTCGTCGTAATCGACCCTGCACCCAGAAGCTTCGGCGGTGCCGGGTTCTGAACCCAACCGGGCTGCGTTCACCCCGGTCTCTGAACTGATCTGCCCGGCGCGCAACATCTTTGATGGTGACGCGCTCTGGGCTGATCTGTCACCAACCTTTGAGGATGCCCCTGATGCGGCAACCGTGCGCAATGCCACGGTTACACAGTTGCGCACGGCCATGAAGGCAGGCCGCGACGCCATCTCGTCTGCATTGGCTGAACGGCCACTTGAAGCCTACCCAGCCATAGCATCCTATTCGTTTCTAACGGATGGCATCGTTTCGTTCATCTATCGGGTCGCGGTTGAGCAACTGCATCCGCTTGCAAACCCAACCGCATCCGAACGGATCGCCTTGTTGGCCGTCGGCGGCTATGGCCGGGGCGAGATGGCCCCGCAATCCGATGTCGATCTGCTGTTCCTCACGCCTTACAAAATCACGCCTTGGGCCGAAAGCGTCATTGAAAGCATGCTTTATATGCTTTGGGATCTGCGCCTGAAAGTTGGTCACGCCTCACGGACAATCGAAGATTGCTTGCGGCTTGGCACCGAAGATTTCACCATTCGCACGGCGTTGCTGGAACGACGCCATGTGTGCGGCGACGCGGCACTGGCCCAAAAGCTATCAGATCAGCTTTGGAAGAAGCTGTTCAAGAACACTCTGGCCGAATTCATCGAAGCCAAATTGGCCGAACGCGATGCGCGGCACGAAAAGCAAGGTGACCAGCGGTTCATGGTCGAGCCCAATGTGAAAGAAGGCAAAGGGGGCCTGCGCGATCTGCAAACCTTGTTCTGGGTCGCCAAATACCAACACCGCGTCCGAGAGCCCGAAGAACTGGTCTCCAAAGGTGTGTTCACAGAGGAAGAATACGAAACCTTCCGCGAGGCCGAGGAATTCCTTTGGGCTGTGCGCTGTCAGTTGCATCTGGCCACAAACAGGCCGTCCGACCAACTGACATTTGATCTTCAGGTCGAAGTCGCAGACCGGCTGGGCTTTAAGGACACCGAAGGACGGCGCGGCGTCGAGCATTTTATGCAAGCCTATTTCCGGCAAGCGACACAGGTTGGCGATCTGACCCGGATCGTGCTCAGCGCATTGGAAGCTGCACAGTTGAAAGAAGCCCCTGCCCTGATGCGTCTTTTCAAACGGCGCAAAAAGGTAAAGGCAGGCTATCACGTCAAAAACGGGCGACTGAGTGTGAGCAACGCGGACGCGTTCCTGTCAGACAAGCTGAATTTGCTTCGATTGTTCGAAGAAGCGTTGCGCACCGGCATGTTGATCCACCCGGACGCCATGCGGCTTGTGTCGGCCAATCTGGACCTGATCGACGATGACATGCGAAACGACAAAGTGGCCAACCGCATTTTTCTGGGGCTGTTGCTGAAGCATGGCAACCCCGAACGCGCGCTTCGTCGGATGAACGAACTGGGCGTATTGGCCGCCTTTATCCCCGAATTCGAGCCCATTGTCGCGATGATGCAGTTCAACATGTATCACTCCTATACGGTGGATGAGCATACGATTCAGGTGATCTCGAACTTTGCACAAATTGAACGGCACGAGCTTGGCGAAGAGCTTCCGATTTCAACCGAAATTCTGAACCGGGGCATCAATCGCAAAGTTCTGATGGTCGCGATGTTGTTGCATGACATTGGCAAGGGGCAGCCGCAGGATCATTCGATCCTTGGGGCGCAGATCGCGCGCAAGGTCGCCCCAAGGCTGGGTCTTAGCGCCAAAGACAGCGCGACCGTAGAATGGCTAGTGCGGTATCATCTGCTGATGTCCGACATGGCGCAGAAACGCGATATTGCAGACCCGCGCACGGTGCGGGATTTTGCCAAAGCGGTAAAATCCATGCGTCGGCTGGAACTTCTGACCGTGCTGACAGTTTGTGATATTCGCGGCGTTGGCCCCAACACGTGGAACAACTGGAAAGCGACGCTGATCCGCACGCTGTATAACCAGACTCAGCGCGCCCTTGAAGACGGGATGGAAGATCTGAACCGCGCCCATCGGGGCACGGAAGCCAAACGCGCCTTGCGTCAGGAACTGTCCGACTGGACCGAGAAAGACCTGCGTGCCGAAACCGCGCGGCACTATGACAGCTATTGGCAAGGCCTGCATGTGACCGCCCACAAAGTCTTCGCCAACCTTTTGCGCGACATCGCGGACGACGAAGTGCGCATCGACATGTACGTTGATGACGAGCGGGACGTGACGCGGGTGTATTTCGCGCTGGCAGATCATCCCGGCATTTTCTCGCGGATTGCCGGGGCGCTAACAGCCGTGCGGGCCAATATTGTGGATGCGCGGACCTACACCTCGAAAGACGGGTATGCGACGGCGTGTTTCTGGGTACAGGACGCCGATGGCCACCCGCTCGACGTGGATCGCAAGGCCCGCATCGAAAAGATGATCCACCGCCTTCTCAAAGGTGAGGTGACCGCGATCGAGGCCAATGCCAACAGCGACAAACTTAAGAAACGCGAACGGGTCTTCAAAGTGCCCACGCATATCACCTTCGACAACGACGGATCCGAGATATATACGATCATCGAAGTGGACACACGCGATCGCCCCGGCCTGCTGCATGACCTGACGCGGACATTGGCGAACGCGAATATCTACATTGCGTCTGCGGTTATCGCCACGTTTGGAGAGCAGGTGGTGGATTCATTCTATGTCAAGGATATGTTCGGATTGAAAATTCAGGCTGAACACAAGAAAAGCCAGCTTGAAAGCAAGCTGCGGCGCGCCATCGAACAAAGTGCCGAAAGGGCGAACGCATAATGGCTTCCGGACTGGCGCGTGGCTTCATGACCGTGGGCGGCTGGACGATGGCCAGCCGTATCCTTGGCTTTGTCCGCGACATCATGATCGGGGCCTTTCTGGGTTCGTCTGCGGTTGCCGAGGCCTTCCTGATCGCCTTTTCCCTGCCCAACATGTTCCGCCGCTTTTTCGCCGAGGGCACATTGAACGTGGCCTTCGTTCCGATGTTCGCCAAAAAGCTTGAAGGTGGGGACGGCGCGCTTGAGTTTGCCCGCGACGCATTTTCCGGACTGGCCTTCATTCTTGTGATCTTCGCCATCATTGCGCAGATTCTCATGCCCGCGCTGGTGTATGCCATGGCATCTGGCTTTGCCGAGGACAGCCGGTTTGATCTGGCGGTCACTTATGGGCGCATTGCGTTTCCCTATATCCTTTTCATCTCGCTGGCGGCCCTTTTGTCGGGCGTTTTGAATGCGACAGGTCGGTTCATGGCAGCCGCGGCCGCGCCGGTGCTTTTGAACGTAATCTTTATCTCGGCGATGTTTATTGCCGATTTCCTTGGCCGTGACATCGGGAACGCGTTGGCTTGGACTGTGCCGGTGGCTGGGATCGCGCAAGTGGCGCTAGTCTGGGTGGCAGCCAGCCGTGCGGGCTATCGTCTTGTGCCACGCATGCCGCACATGACGCCCGAACTAAAGCGGCTTGCCATCATTGCAGCACCCGCGGCGCTTGCTGGCGGTGTGACGCAAATCAACCTTCTGGTAGGACGGCAAGTCGCCAGTTTCTTCGATGGGGCAGTGGCGTGGCTCTATTATGCTGATCGTCTTTACCAATTGCCCTTGGGGGTCGTCGGCATCGCGATAGGTGTTGTGTTGCTGCCGGAGCTGTCACGCAACCTGCGGTCAGGCGAAAATCTGGCCGGTCGCGCAGCCTTAAGCCGCGCGGGCGAACTGGCGCTGGCACTGACCTTCCCTGCGGCCGTTGCCTTGATGGTCATTCCGACCCAACTGGTCGAAGCTCTTTTCCAGCGCGGTGCATTCTCTGCCGATGACACGGCAAACACAGCCTTGGCGACCGCGATATATGGTGCCGGACTGCCCTCCTTCGTGCTGCTGAAAGTGCTTTCATCTGTGTACTTTGCTCGCGAAAACACCCGCACTCCTTTTTACTTCGCCATTGTCGGCATGATCGTGAACCTCGTGATTGCCGTGGGCCTGAGCTATTGGATGGGCTTTGTCGCGGCAGCGATCGGGACCACCGTTGCAGGTTGGACCATAACGGCGTTGACATGGATCGGGGCCGCGCGGATGGGTGAGGACACAAGGTTTGACAGCCGCTTCTGGAAGCGTTTCTGGCGGCTGGCGGCGGCCAGCTGGGCGATGGGCGCGGTGTTGTGGATCATGGTGATCATATTGGGCCCGATGTTCGGCATGCCCGGCCTGAAAATCATCGCCTTGATCATCATCGTAATTGGCGGGATCTTGACCTACGGTGTCCTTGGCCAACTTTTTGGCGCGTTCCGGCTGGCGGAAATCAAAAGCGCGCTGCGCCGCGGGTAAGCCTGCTTATCGTTTGCGCAAGCGTGTCAGAACCCGCGACCAGCCTCCTGGACTGACAAGGAATGACAGCCCGAAACCAGCGACAAAGCCCGCAATCTCGGACACCCATGTTAGCCCGGCACCGAACAGCAAGCCAAAAATCAGCTGAAGCCCCATCAGAAACGCGATGATACGAAAAGCAGAAAGTTGGTTCCCGCCTGTCGCCGCAAGGTTGGTCCACATGAGAAACGTGTAGGCACCTATCAGACCGTAAACTGAAGGATAGCCGCCAAACAGCACCACCGGCGTGTCCCAAACCACCCAATAGGCCAGCGCCCCGGCGATTGACGCCCCAAAGAACACCACCAAGAATGCGAATGGTGAGAACACTTCGCCCACCATTTTGCCAAGGGCCAGCAAGAAAACGAGCACAAACAGCAGATGGGTAAAACTCAGGTGCAAAAACGGATAGGTCACGAAACGTGCCAGATCCGGTAGCGGAAAGCGCCAATTCTCGACCATCCATGCGAAAAGCGGTTCGCGGAAGCCCCACTCTTCGATCATCGAAATCCGCCAACCCGCAGCTTGCGGTCCGCCAACCAGTCCAGCACTGCCTGCTGCAAACACGATTTCGATGCCCACCAAGAAGACCGCCAGCGCGATCACGACGGGCGGCAGCGGGTTCACGGGGGTTTCTTCACGATAACTGCTCATTTCGGGCTCTCCTTGGCCTCTTCTGTGCGGGCCTTTCTTGACGGCCATTGTCCACATGGGTAAGCGACGAAGGATCAGAAATCCAGACGGAGTGAAAACATGACCAATCACACGCCGCGCGTCTTTTCGGGCGTCAAGCCTTCGGGTGGGCTGCAATTGGGCAACTACCTTGGTGCCATCAAGCGATTTGTGGACATGCAAGGGCAGGACTTCGAGGCAATCTATTGCGTCGTGGACCTGCATGCGATCACCGTCTGGCAAGACCCAAAAGAGTTACAAGACGCCACGCGCGAAGTGACGGCTGGATATTTGGCCGCCGGTATCGACCCAGAAAAATCAATCTTGTTTAACCAGAGTCAGGTCTCTGCGCACGCAGAGCTTGCATGGCTTTTCAACTGTGTTGCCCGGGTTGGCTGGATGAACCGCATGACTCAGTTCAAGGACAAAGCAGGCAAGAACGCTGAGAAAGTATCGCTTGGGCTCTATGCTTATCCGGCGCTGATGGCCGCTGACATCCTGCTGTATCACGCAACCCATGTGCCCGTCGGCGAGGACCAGAAGCAACATGTTGAACTGACGCGCGACATTGCAGCCAAGTTCAACCACGATTTCGGCGCGGAAGATTTCTTCCCGCTTCCGGAACCCATCATCGAGGGTCCCGCAACACGGGTTATGAACCTGCGCGATGGTTCGAAAAAAATGTCCAAGTCGGGTGACAGCGACATGGAACGGATCAACATGACCGATGACGCAGACACGATAGCAAAGAAATTCAAAAAGGCGCGCACCGATCCCGAGCCCCTGCCCGATACGCTGGACGGTCTTAAGGGACGACCAGAGGCGCGCAACCTTGTTGATATCTATGCAGGCCTGTCAGAAACCACGCCAGAGGCTGTGATCGCCGAATATGCAGGCGCGGGCTGGGGTCGGTTCAAGCCTGCCTTGGCTGATTTGGCTGTTGAAAAACTCGGGCCGATCTCAACCGAGATGGCGCGCTTGATGAATGACCGGACAGAAATTGACCGCGTGCTGGCCGCAGGTGCTGAAAAGGCAGATGCAGTTGCGCAGCCGATCCTTGATCAAACTTACGAAATTATGGGCTTTTTGCGGTCCCGGGCGCGATAACAACCCGCCGGAATCGTTTGAATCTGAAAAGGGCGTGGGGAAACCTGCGCCCTTTTCGCTCTTTGGTGATTTGGTGTTCAATATGTTGTCGACTAGTCTTGAGAGAAATGGATTTAGGAGCGCGCTATGAAACGGAAAGAATACTCTGGTCAGGATATTGCTGTAACTTTCGACTTGGGCCGGTGCATCCATTCACGCAACTGCTATCTGCAGTTGCCCGACGTGTTTGACCCGTCAAACAGACCATGGGTTCAGCCCGACAAAGCAACAGCTGCGGACGTTATGGCGGTGGTGCGCAACTGTCCATCTGGTGCGTTGGCTTTTCGACGTGGCGACGGCACGGAAGAAGCCCCACCGAGAATCAACCGGCTCGCAATCTTGGAAAACGGGCCTTTGGTGCTGGCAGGTGACGTGTGCGTCGAAGACGGTGATGCCCAGACGCGCGTGGCCTTGTGTCGGTGCGGGCGATCGAAAAACAAGCCATATTGCGATCACAGTCATGTGGAGGCCGAATTCTCAACAACGGGTGAACCGTCTCCGAAAACGCCACCCGACGGTGACGGACAGGGCGGTGCAGTCAGGGTCGACCGAGTTGCAGATGGGCCATTAAAAATAGACGGCAACGTCGAGATCTGCACCGGCACGGGCAAGCGGATTGCCACAGTTGGCAAGGCTTTTATGTGCCGCTGCGGTGCGTCCAAGAACAAACCTTTTTGTGACGGCAGCCACAAAGGGATCGACTTCAAAGACGCGCCGTCCTGACGTCCATGCCAGCTCTGGTCTTGGGCGGTCCAGATATGGCACCCCTTGAAGTGTTATGTTATAACGCTATCTGTACTGACATGACACATCTACCAAATATCAGACAGGAGGCTTTGCCTGAGGACATGCGCCTCCTGCTTCGGGACTATCCACGCGATGCGTGGCCGGACCACCCGAATTTCGCAGTGTCCATTCAGAACTGGATGGGGGCACATATTATGTTCGGTCAACTGGCCGAGCTGGTCCGTGCGAACGCCGAAGGGTATCTGGATAAACAGATTGCACCCGACGACCACGCCCGACGCTTATCGCAATACGGAAACCTATTGGTGCAAAACCTTCACGGCCATCACCACTGGGAGGATCGCAGTTTCTTTCCGGAACTGTCATCCGCAGATACGCGTTTCGACAAAGGTCTGGACACGCTGGAAGCTGACCACATTGAGCTGGATGATTTGCTGGATCGTTTCACCCGACAAGCCAACCGGGTGGTAACTTTAACGCAATTGGATGAAACTCAAGCCTATGAAGAAGCTTATGCGGTGCGGGATATGACATCGGTACTTCAGGGGTTTCTGTCGCGACATCTGACTGACGAAGAGGATCTGGTTGTGCCAATCCTGTTGCATCACAAGATGCGGGGCTAAGAACAGCCGCCTGTGCCGAAAGGCGCAGGCGACACCGAAGGGAGGGGGGGAGAGATGTTTTCAACGGAAACCATCACGTATTTGCAGGGCCTACAGGCCAACAACACGAAAGAGTGGTTTGAGGCGAACAAAGCGCACTATGTCACGCATATAAAAGACGCGGCCGCACAGTTCTGTGACGACCTCGCGCCGCGGTTGGCGGCGCGCTATGACACCAAGGTTACGAGCAAAGTGTTCCGCATCCACCGGGATCTGCGCTTCTCGAAAGACAAAACGCCATACAACGCTCATGTGCATATCGGGTTCACCGACGCGATGACCGCGGCAACGTGGATGTTTGCACTGCACCCGGACGGGCTTGTCATCGGCTTCGGGGTGTTTGTTTTTGAGAAATCAAAACTGGCACAGTGGCGCGACGCGGTTGCCGGTTCGGCTGGGAACGAACTGACAGATGTCCTTGACAACGCATGTAAAACTGGCTTGCGCTTGCCGGAGCCCGAGTTGAAGCGCGTGCCAGCCCCCTACGAAGATGACCACCCCAACGCGGACTTACTGCGGCGCAAAGGACTTGCGATCTGGCAAGATGGATTGCCACTGGACCGGGCTTTCGGCCCAGACGCGGGTGCGGCAATCTCTGATGCAATGCAGGTGTTCGATCCGGTACGCAATTGGATGTTGAATGCTTTGCCGCGGTGACCACAACCGTTGTCAGTTCTGGATGCCCAGTTTTTTGCAGAGCAAACTTAGCGTTGCGCGATCCGCGTCAGACCAATCCGCCTTGCGCGACTTGAACAACGTCGCCTGACTTTTGTGGACCGGCCCGCCTGACAGAATTTTCAGATGGTTGGCACGCAACGTCTCGCCCGTCGAGGTGATGTCCGCCACGGCCTCGGCGGTTTCGTTCTTGACGGTCCCTTCTGTCGCACCCTGGCTGTCCACCAATTGATAGTCCGCCACCCCGTAGTCGCGCAGGTGATCACGGACCAGTCGGTGGTACTTTGTCGCGATGCGAAGTCGGAACCCATGATGCTTGCGGAAAGCTGCGGCAACCGCATCCAGATCATCCAGCGTGTTCACATCTACCCAGCATTTTGGCACAGCGATGATCAGGTCGGCATGCCCAAACCCCATCGGGGCCAGTTCCAGGACTTTCTCTTCCCACGCGCCCAGCTTCTCGCGAACAAGATCAGACCCTGTAACGCCCAAATGAATGCGCCCTGCGGCCAGTTCACGCGGGATCTCGCCGGCGGACAAAAGCACCAGCTCCACGCCGTCAATACCGTCTATGGCAGCAGCATATTCACGGTCTGAACCGGTACGCGCCAATTCGATTCCAGACGCTCCGAACCAGTCAAACGTCTTTTCCATCAGCCGCCCCTTGGAGGGCACGCCCAGCTTCAAAGTCATTGTTCCGCCTCGCCTGTCAGTTCCAAGGTCAATTCGGGTCGGATCACGCCACCGACAGCGGGAATGTCACGCTTTTCACCGTTCTGGTTGCCCAGCACACGAGTCAACGCATCATAGCGTCCGCCGGTCGCGACGGGCGGCAAGTCTGGCCGGGTTTCAGAGTAGAAGCCGAACACGAAGCCGTCGTAGTACTCCATCGACGTGCGCCCATAGCTGCCTTCGAAATCCAGCGTTGCCACGTCGACACCGCGCTTGGCCAAGGCGTCGGCGCGGGCTTCCAGCCGATCTACAGCATTGGCTATCGCAGGCATGTCGACAGCAAGATCGCGCAGATGCTCCAACACGTTTTCCGTGGTTTCCCGCAGCCCAAGCAAATCATCCAGCAGCTCGACCTCTTGTTCGGAAATCGGTGCGGTTGCGGCGTCCAATTGCAGCGCTTCGACCCGCGCGGCGATCTCGGCTGGTGATCGCAAGCCGATGTGAGGCGTGTCAGTCGCCAATGGGTCCTGCAAAGCCAGCAGGGCCTCTCGCCCATCAGGCATTGGCGCGCGCCCGGCGAACCGATCAATCAACGCCCGAAACCGCCGTGGACGCCAGACGTGGCGAAGCAATGCCGCCTTGCGCCGATCCGTTGTGCCCAATCCGCGCACCGCGGCCAGCAACAGACCCATGTCACCAGTGGCGGCCCGCAGGTTCAACGGCTCCAGCACTTCTTTCAACAACGCGAAAACTTCGGCGTCGGCTTCAATCGGCGCGGCTCGGTCAAACACTTCGTACCCGACCTGAAAATATTCTGACGCCCTGTGGGTGACTTCTTCCTGCGCGCGAAACACTTCGCCCATATAGGCATAGCGAGCAGGTTCAGCCCCACCAGCCATATGCATCTGGACTACCGGCACAGTGAAGTCAGGACGCAGCATCGCTTCGCCAATATCCGGATCATGGGTCACGAACGCGCGGGCGCGTATGTCTTCACCATACAGATCCAAAAGGGTTTCGGCGGGTTGCAGAATATCAGCTTCGACGACGCAGGCACCGCGCCCCTCAAAGAACTCCAGAAACCGAGCGGCTTCAGTGCGAACTTTGGCCTTGTCAGTCATTGGATGCCTCAATGATCTCACGTACTTTGACGACCAGATCGGCGCGGTCGCATTCAAACTGGCTGGGCCGTTCTTTCCATTCTTCAAGCGTGGCGCTTTCGGCGATTTTTGCCCCCAGCACCAAGTCCTTAATTTGCACTTTGCCGGCTTCGAACTCGTCAGAGCCTGCAATCACCGCCACAGGGGACGCCCGCTTGTCCGCATATTTCAACTGGTTGCCGAAATTCTTTGGGTTACCAAGATACACTTCCGCGCGAATACCGGCATTGCGCAGTTCGGCCACCATCGCCTGATAATCGGCAAGACGCGCCTTATCCATCACCGTCACAACGACCGGACCAATAGCCTTGCCCCCCATGCGTCCCTTGGCCCGCAACGCGGCCAACAATCGGTCCACGCCAATCGACACGCCAGTCGCAGGGACCGCTTGCCCGGTAAACCGCTTGACCAGATCATCATAGCGCCCGCCCCCGGCGACAGACCCAAACTGGCGCGGACGACCTTTTTCGTCGAGGATTTCAAAGGTCAGTTCGGCTTCAAACACAGGTCCGGTATAATATCCAAGGCCGCGCACGACCGAGGGGTCGATCTCGATCCGGTCGGGGCCATATCCTTGTGCGGCGAGCAGAGTTGCAATTTCCTCCAACTCGGAAACGCCTTCGGTGCCAATAACACTTTGGCCCACGGCATTGCGAAGGTTCGCCAATGTCTGATCGGCAGTGGCCCCTTTCGATGTCAGGAAAGCCAGAACCGGTTCCGCTTGCGCATCGGTCAACCCAACCCCGTCGATATACGCCCCCGAAGCATCCAGACGACCTTTGCCCAAAAGCTCGCGCACGCCGGCTTCGCCAACCTTGTCAAACTTGTCGATGGTGCGCAGGACCGCGTCGCGTGTCGGACCTTCGTCCACGCCCATAACCTCGAGCACGCCATTCAAAACTTTGCGGTTATTCACCCGTACAACATAGTCACCGCGCGGGATACCAACGGTTTCCAGCGTGTCGGCCAGCAACGCACAAATCTCGGCATCCGCCGCCATGCTCGCCGTGCCAACGGTATCAGCATCGCATTGATAAAACTGACGAAAACGCCCCGGCCCCGGCTTTTCATTGCGCCAAACCGGTCCCATTGCATACCGACGATAAGGCGACGGCAGATCATTTCTGTGCTGCGCATAGACGCGTGCCAACGGCGCCGTCAGGTCATAGCGCAAGGCCATCCAATCGCCATTGTCCTTCTCGTCATACTCTTGCCACGCAAAGACACCCTCGTTGGGCCGGTCGACATCGGGCAGGAACTTGCCCAGCGCTTCGACTGTCTCCACCGCCGAGCTTTCCAGCGCATCAAAGCCATAGCGATGATACACAGCCGCAATCTGGTCGAGCATCAGCTTACGCTCGTCCACCTCTGCGCCGAAATAATCGCGAAACCCCTTGGGCGTAATCGCCTTGGGGCGGGGCTGTTTCTTCTGCTTGGCCATGTCTGGTCCCGGTTCAGATAAGTATCGCGGGCGGTCTAGCCGATGGGGGCAGCAGGGGCAAGGAAAGCCTGCTTTTCTTCACGAATTGGCACGCACTGCAAAAACCTCTGGGTCTTGCCCGGAAGACGCGTTATCACGCGGCCATGACAGATGATCGCCTGACCCAGCTTGAAGAAACCGTCGCCCACCTGACCCGTCAGGTCGAGGAACTGAACGATGTCGTCACGCGTCAGGACGCCGAACTGTCCAGAATGACCCATCGCGTGAAAATGCTGATGGAACGCGAGGCTGAACGCGAGATGGCGAATTCAGGTGGTGTTGTCATCGGCGATGAGCGGCCACCGCATTATTGAAGGCAAGCTCCACATATGCTTGGATTTTTTCGCAGCAGACGACAAAAAGCTCTAAACTCTCTCGACCTGTACGGCGATCTGGACGAAGTCGAAATTCTCATCGCCATTGAGGACGCATTCGGCATTCAGGTGAGTGATGACGAAGCTCAAACCATGATCACAATGGGTGACTTGGAAACGGTCGTTCGCCAAAAGCTCGAAGGCCACCCAGAGTTCGACCCGATTTGGGCACTGCTAGTAACAATTGCAGAGCATCACTCAGGTTCAAAAGCCACGATTAATCGAGAAACTACGTTTCTCTCTTCTGAATCAAAAAAATAGCTGACTAGCGGTACATTGTCATCTGCCTGAATCGCTCCGATGTGATATGGATTTGTGACGACGGTTTGCGAGAGGCAACGCTCCTAAACCTCCTCCACATCAATCACACCATTTAGCGATTTCAGCGCGCCCTTGATCTGGGGGTTTAACGGAAAGGGTTGACCCAAAGTCATCTCGACCTCACCCGGTAACGAGGGGTCCATCAGGCAGACAGAGACCTCTCCGGGTCGTATATTGCGCGCTTTCTCGGAAGCATCTTTCAAAAGATTGGCAACCTGCGTCAGCGCATCTGCCTGATCCAGATACAGTTTCAACGCCATCCCGCCTGCATCCGCGACAACATTGTCGATGGGCGAGATTGAGCGCGCCAGAAGCTTCAACTGGTCGGCTTCCATCGTCGCCTCAACGGTGACAACGACATTGGCACCGGTTTCCAGGTAATCACGGCACTTCTCTAACACGTCTGAGAAGATCGTAACCTCGTATTGCCCTGTCGGGTCTGTCAGTTGCGCAAAGGCGAAACGGTTTCCACGAGCCGATTTGCGTTCCTGCCGCCCGGCGACAGTGCCCGCAAGCTTCGCGATAGAGGCGCCGCGTTCCGCCTTTTTCTCCAACTCAGCAAGCGACATGATCTGTTTGCGTTTCAGCGCGGGCATGTAATCGTCGAGTGGATGGCCTGACAGGTAAAAGCCAATGGCTTTATGTTCCTCGGCCAATCGTTCGCTGGGCAGCCAGTCTCCGACAGGGGACAGACGCGGTTCGGGCAGATCGTCGCCCGCTTCCCCGAACAAAGATACCTGATTGGACGCGCGTTGTTCGTGAATCGCGGCAGAATAGCCGACCAACGCATCAAGGCTGTCAAAAACGCGACGCCGGTTGGGGTCAAGCTGATCGAAGGCACCTGCCCGCGCCAGCATTTCCATCGGGCGTTTTCCGACGCGTTTCAGATCGACCCGTCGGGCGAGGTCGTAAAGCGTCGCGAAGGGCTTGTCGGTTCCATCCATCTTGCGGCCTTCCACCACAAGGTTCATCGCCTCGACACCCACATTCTTGAGCGCGCCCAGCCCGTAAACAACACGGCCTTCACTGACGCTAAACAGCGCCTGTGAACGGTTGACGCAGGGCGGCACCACCTCGATATCCATGCCCCGGCGGACCTCGTGGGCATAAACGGACAGTTTATCTGTCAGATGAATATCGCAGTTCATCACACCGGCCATAAATTCAACGGGGTGGTTCGCCTTTAGCCAGGCCGTCTGATAGCTGACCACCGCATAGGCCGCGGCGTGGGATTTGTTGAAGCCGTAGTTGGCGAACTTCTCCAGCAGATCGAAAACTTCCGACGCTTTCTTGGCCGGCACGCCGTTTTCGGCAGCGCCCTTTTCGAACTTCGGACGCTCGGCGTCCATCGCCTCTTTAATTTTCTTACCCATCGCACGGCGCAGCAGGTCAGCGCCACCAAGCGAGTACCCCGCCATGACCTGCGCGATCTGCATCACCTGTTCCTGATAAACGATAATACCTTGGGTTTCCTCAAGGATATGGTCGATCAGGGGATGGACGCTTTCGATTTCACGCAGCCCGTTCTTGACCTCGCAATAGGTCGGGATGTTCTCCATCGGGCCGGGGCGATACAACGCCACCAACGCCACGATGTCTTCAATACAGGTGGGCTTCATGCGCCGAAGCGCGTCCATCATGCCAGTCGATTCCACCTGAAACACGGCGACGGTTTTTGCGGCAGCATACAGCTTGTACGTCGCTTCATCATCCAGCGGGATGGTGTTAATCTCGTTCTCGGTGCCTTCGGGTGGGTCATACAGCGCCTCACCATTCGGTCCCGTATGGATATCACGCCCCTGCCCCCGGATCAGGTCCACAGCATTCTGGATAACTGTCAGCGTCTTCAGACCCAGAAAATCGAACTTCACCAGCCCGGCCTGTTCCACCCATTTCATATTGAACTGGGTGGCGGGCATGTCGGATTTCGGGTCCTGATACAGCGGCACCAACGCATCCAACGGCCGATCCCCGATCACAACCCCCGCCGCATGTGTCGAGGCATTGCGTAAAAGCCCCTCAACCTGTTGGCCATAGGTCAACAGACGGTCGACCACTTCTTCGGCACGTGCTTCTTCGCGAAGGCGTGGCTCATCCGCCAAAGCCTTTTCGATCGAAACCGGCTTCACGCCCTCAACCGGGATCATCTTCGACAACCGATCCACCTGGCCGTATGGCATTTGCAAAACGCGGCCGACGTCGCGTACGGCGGCTTTAGACAACAGAGCACCGAATGTGATGATCTGGCCGACCTTGTCGCGTCCGTATTTCTCTTGCACATAGCGGATCACTTCCTCCCGGCGATCCATGCAGAAGTCGATATCGAAGTCAGGCATCGACACCCGTTCTGGGTTCAGGAAGCGTTCGAACAGAAGCGAGTAGCGGAGCGGATCAAGGTCGGTGATCGTCAGGGCATAAGCCACAAGCGAACCAGCACCCGATCCCCGACCCGGTCCCACGGGAATCTCGTGATCCTTAGCCCACTTGATGAAGTCCGCAACGATCAGGAAATAGCCGGGAAAGCCCATGCCTTCGATAATATCCAGCTCGAAATCGAGCCGCTTTTGATAATCCTCTACCGAAACAGCATGAGGGATCAGCGAAAGCCGATCTTGCAACCCGGCATTTGCCTGGCGGCGCAGTTCGTCCACTTCATCATCCGCGAACTTCGGCAAGATCGGGTCGCGCCGATAGGCCATGAAGGCGCAGCGACGGGAGATTTCCACCGTATTATCAATGGCCTCTGGAAGATCCGCGAATAACGTGATCATCTCTTCAGGGCTCTTGAAATAGTGCTGAGGAGTCAGACGGCGACGCCCCTCCTGTTGATCAACATAAGCGCCTTCCTTGATGCAAATCAGCGCATCATGGGCTTCATAAAGCTTCTGCTTCGGGAAATAGACATCGTTGGTCGCGACCAACGGTATACCCATTTGATAAGCCAGTTCGACAAAGCCCTGCTCGGTCGCGCGTTCGGCTGGCGTCAGCTGTCCGCCTTCGCCCGGGTGGCGTTGCAATTCGATATACAAGCGGTCTTCAAAGCAAGTGTGCAGTCGCTGCATCAACGCCTCGGCGGCTGGCCGTTGACCCGCTTGCAGAAACTGGCCGACCGGACCTTCGGCACCACCCGTCAGGCAGATCAGGCCAGCCGAATACTGCTCAAGTTCTGCCAGCTGCACTTGCGGCAGCTCGCCGCCTTTGTCGATGTACAGGCAGGAATTGAGCTTCATGAGGTTTTCATACCCGTGCTCATTCTGCGCAAGAAGAACAACCGCCGCAGCCGGGCGAGCTTTCTCTCCGGGTGCGGGTGTTTCAAACACCACGTCAACCTGACAGCCCATGATAGGCTGCACGCCTTCGCTTGCGGCGGTGACCGAAAACTCCAGCGCGGAAAACATATTGTTCGTATCAGTCACGGCGACCGCCGGCATACCTGCAGCGGCGCAAAGACCCGGCAATTTTTTAACCGGCATTGCGCCTTCCAGAAGTGAATACTCGGTGTGGACGCGCAGGTGAATGAATCGGGGATGTTTCGTCATTGGATTAACCTAGACGAGGCCTCAGCGCGGGGGAAGCGCAGAAACGGTTATGAGGCAGGCTGAAGGAACTCGATGCGGTTGCCAAATGGGTCAGCGGAATAAAACCGACGGAATCCGATCAGGTCGGTGTCCCAACTCACCGGGAAAGACGCCCTTTCCAGCGCTGCGGCAAGCTCATCCAACCCGTCGCATAGAAAAGCTGGGTGGGCTTTCTTTGCGGGGCAGAATGGCCGCTCTACCCCCAAATGGACCCGAACATCGTCGCGACGAAACCAAACCCCACCACGACCTGCCAAGGCTTCTGGCTTGGGGTCTGGGTCAAACCCCAGCAGGTCGACATAGAACGCATCTGCCAGATTTTCCTGACCTTCTGGCATGGCTAGTTGGATGTGGTGAAGGTCGGCTATCACCTGTTACCCTTTCAATTGTATACAATAGAATACTATTCTTTCGGCAGCAGGGCAACTGTCAACGCCCTTGCCCGCATAAGGAGATGCCGCAAATGCGAAAAAGGATTTTCTTGCCAGAACGGTGAATCTCGGCTTTGTTTAGCCAACGACAAAACAACCCCGCCTGTTTTCTACGCCGCATCGAAGACAAGCAAATCGGGGCAATGACAGGGTAACGCGGCAGGACGAACCTCATGGATATCGCCTTTCTTCTGAACGGAGAGAGTGTGACCCTACGCGATGTGGACCCCACCCGGTCGACATTGGATTGGCTGCGCGACACCCAAGGACTGACCGGAACAAAAGAAGGTTGCAATGAAGGCGATTGCGGGGCCTGCACCATTATGGTCGCCGATGAGCAGGGTGCGAAATCTGTCAACGCCTGCATTTTGTTTCTGGGTCAGTTGAACGGCAAATCTTTGACCACGGTCGAAGGCTTGGCAACGGACGACCAGCTGCACCCCGCACAACAATCCATGATCGATTTCCACGGGTCGCAATGCGGCTTCTGCACGCCCGGCATTACGATGTCTCTGGCCACAGCACTTCACAATGGCGACACCAGCCACGACGATGTTCTGGCTGGCAATCTGTGCCGCTGCACCGGCTATGCCCCCATTATTCGGGCCGCTGAAGATGCTGCCAAACACGGCTCGCCCGGCAACTTTGACCCGGGCGCGGGCCAGATGCCGGACGAGGCTGCGGAAAAAGACCTGGCGCGACCAGAAACAGCAAGCGAACTGGCACATGCCTTGATGACCCAGCCCCATGCGACCCTTGTTGCAGGCGCGACGGATGTTGGCCTGTGGGCAACCAAAGCCTTGCGTGATCTGACCCCGGTTATCTTCCTGAACGGAGTTAAGGACCTGCGCGACATACACATCACCGACGACAGGGTTCAGATCGGCGCGGGTGTCACAATCGAAGAGCTGCGCGGAGCCATCGCCCCCCATCACCCTCATTTTGCCGAGATGCTGCGCCGCTTTGCGTCGTTGCAGGTTCGCAATGTCGCAACGATCGGGGGCAATATCGCGAACGGATCGCCCATCGGCGACGCGCCACCCGCGCTGATCGCATTGGGTGCGACCTTACACCTGCGCCGCGGAAGCGAAACGCGCGCAATCCCGTTGGAAAGTTTCTTCATCGACTATGGCAAGCAAGACCGCCAGCCGGGTGAATTTGTGGAAGCTGTGTCTTTCGACCGCAAACCTGATCGGCTCCGAACCTATAAGCTGTCAAAACGGTTCGATCAGGATATCTCTGCCGTTCTGGGGGCTTTCAATATTGCGGTTGAAGGCGGCATGATTTCTGAGGCACGGATCGCGTTTGGCGGCATGGCAGGCACCCCCAAACGGGCGACACATGTCGAAGCTGCTCTGAACGGCCGGCCATGGAGCTTGGAAACGATTCAGGCCGCCCTTCCCGCTTTTTCAAAAGATTTCCGCCCGCTGTCGGATATGCGGGCATCTGCAGTGTATCGTTCGAAGGCAGCGCAGAACCTTCTGGTTCGCTATTGGCATGAAGATCAGGGTTTGACGACCTCGGTGCTTGAGGTGCAGCCATGAGCGTTGGAACGTCCCTGCCTCATGACGCGGCCCGCTTACATGTCACGGGGGAAGCCCGGTATGTTGATGACATTCCGACGCCTGCTAATTGCCTGCATCTGGCCTTCGGGCTCAGCGATACGGCCCGTGGTGTGATCACCCACGCTGATCTGTCAAAAGTGCGCCAATCACCGGGTGTGATTGATGTCCTGACAGCGATTGACCTGCCGCATGCCAATGATGTTTCGCCCTCCATCCATGACGAGCCGCTTTTGGCAACAGGCGAGGTATTCTATCACGGTCAACCGATATTTCTGGTGGTCGCGACCTCTCACCTTGCGGCCCGCAAGGCTGCGCGACTGGCCGAGATTACAGTCGATCCCCGCCCCGCCATACTGACCATTGATGATGCCATGGCCGCTGGCAGCCGGTTCGAAGGCGGGCCGGTGGTCTGGTCGCGCGGCGATGCTGCCGAAGCCCTCCATACGGCACCGCATGTTTTGGATGGGTCGTTCGAAATGGGCGGTCAGGAACATTTCTACCTTGAAGGCCAGGCCGCGTTGGCCATTCCGCAAGAAGCCGGCGACATGCTGGTTCACAGCTCGACCCAGCACCCGACCGAAATCCAGCACAAGGTCGCCGAGGCGCTTGGTGTCCCGATGCACGGCATCCGGGTTGAAATCCGCCGGATGGGTGGTGGATTTGGCGGCAAGGAAAGCCAAGGCAATGCGTTGGCCGTCGCCTGTGCCATTGTTGCGCAAAGAACTGGTCGCCCTTGCAAGATGCGCTATGACCGCGACGACGACATGATCATCACTGGCAAGCGCCACGATTTTCGTATCACCTATCGCGCTGGTGTAGACGCAGAAGGTCGCATTTTGGGGTTAGAGGTGATGCAACTCGCTCGTTGTGGTTGGGCACAGGACCTTTCGCTGCCTGTTGCGGATCGCGCGATGTTGCATGCGGATAATGCCTATCACTTGCCCGCCGTTCGGATCGAAAGCCACCGGTTGAAGACCAACACAGCCTCTGCCACCGCGTTCCGCGGATTTGGCGGACCGCAGGGCGTCCTTGGTATCGAGCGCATTCTTGACCACATTGCCGCTGCGCGCAGCCTTGATCCGATCGCCGTGCGTCGGGTGAATTTTTATCAGGACGGTCAGACAACTCATTATGGTCAAACGATCGAGGGCTTCCACGTCCCCGCAATGACCGATGCGCTGCTGGAGCGTTCGAATTACGCCGACCGGCGGACGGAAATTGAGGCGTACAACGCTGACAACACCATATTGAAAAAGGGGCTGGCCTATTCTCCGGTCAAATTCGGGATAAGCTTCACGCTGACCCACCTTAATCAGGCAGGCGCATTGGTTCATGTCTATTCTGACGGCTCTATCCGCATGAACCATGGCGGAACGGAAATGGGCCAAGGTCTGTTCCAGAAAGTGGCTCAGGTCGCGGCGCGGTGCTTTGGCGTGCCACTTGATGTGGTGAAAATTACCGCAACGGACACGGCGAAAGTGCCCAACACGTCGGCCACAGCGGCGTCGTCAGGATCAGATTTGAACGGTATGGCTGTGCAGGCTGCCTGCCTTACTATACGCAAGCGTATGGCTGATCACTTCGCAGATTTATGGGGTGTCGCCCCAGAAAACATCGTTTTCGACAACAGCTTGCTGACTGGACCAGATGGCCATTCGGTCAGCTTTGCTCAGGCGGCAAAGTCAGCTTATGAGGCCCGTGTCAGCCTGTCTGCGACGGGCTTTTATAAGACGCCCAGCATCACGTGGGACCGGATCAAAGGGCAAGGTCGCCCCTTCTTGTATTTCGCTCATGGCGTCGCATTGACCGAGGTTGTGATCGATACGCTGACGGGCGAGAACCGTATCCTGCGCACCGACATCCTGCATGACGCAGGCAGCAGCCTGAACCCCGCTCTGGATATTGGGCAAGTAGAGGGCGGCTATGTGCAGGGCGCTGGCTGGCTGACCACAGAAGAATTGGTTTGGGACAACAAGGGGCGGCTCAGCACCCACGCGCCATCGACCTACAAAATTCCCGCCTGTTCAGATCGGCCTCGCATTTTCAATGTTGACCTTTGGGATCAACCCAACACCGAAGATACGATCTTCAAATCGAAAGCCGTGGGCGAACCCCCCTTCATGTTGGGTATTTCCGCTTGGCTTGCGCTGGCTGATGCGGTGTCGGCCTGTGGCAACGGGTTTCACGACATGAGCGCACCAGCCACGCCAGAAGAAATCCTTAATGCCGTTGAGCGGGTGCGCGCGGGATGAGCTTCGATCTGACCCATCTCTCAGACACGATTGACCGGCACGGGCCAGTTGCCCGCGTTGTCGTGGCCGAAACTGCCGGTTCAACCCCGCGAGAAGTGGGCGCTGCTATGTTGGTCTGGTCCAGCGGCCAAGTCGGGACGATCGGCGGCGGAGAACTGGAATACCGCGCGGCCCAAACCGCACGTGACCATCTGCTGACTGGCGGACAACCAAGGTTGACGCGACTGCCTTTGGGCCCCGCCCTTGGACAATGTTGCGGCGGCGCAGTCACGCTGCTGACCGAATGCTATACAGGCGATGATATCGCGGCATTGGGGCGGGATGATATCGTGGCGCGGCCAGTGGCTTTATCGGATGCGACACCCTTGGCAGTGAGACGCGTGTTAGAACAGTCACGAGCACAGGGCGTGCGACCAGCACCTCAACTCATACAAGGATGGATGATCGAGCCTTTGGCGCGTCCGACCATTCCGGTCTGGATTTATGGCGCAGGCCACGTGGGTCGTGCACTTGTGAACGTGTTGGCGCCGCTGACCAATCTGGACATTACGTGGGTCGACACTGCGCCAGACCGTTTTCCAAAGACCGTGCCCACCGGTGTTTCCGCATTGCCAACGGGCAATCCGGCCGCGGCGGCAGGATTGGCCCCTGAGGACGCGCATCATCTGGTGCTGACCTACAGTCACAGCCTTGATCTGAACATCTGCCATGCAATCCTGACGCGGCCATTTGCGACCGCAGGATTGATTGGTTCTGCAACCAAGTGGACACGGTTTCAAAAACGTCTGACCGCGCTGGGTCATAGCGCTACGCTGGTTGATAAAATCCAATGCCCGATCGGTGATCCGGGCCTCGGGAAAACGCCTCAAGCCATTGCAGTGGGAGTCGCCTCCGCGCTACTTAAAAGCACGACAAATAAAGAAAAAATCAACAGGGGAATGACAAGTGACAGGAGATACGCGCCAAGCCGACGCGCTATTGACACTTGAGGGGATGACGAAAGCCTACCCGGGTGTTGTGGCAAATGACCAAGTTTCGTTTTCGATCCTGCCGGGTGAAGTTCACGCCCTGTTGGGCGAGAATGGCGCAGGGAAATCGACGCTTGTGAAGATGATCTATGGCCTAGTCAAGCCTGACGCGGGCAAAATGACGCTGAGGGGCGATAGCTTTACACCGGTGAACCCGGCCGCGGCGCGCAGTTCTGGCGTGACGATGGTTTTTCAGCATTTCAGCCTGTTCGACGCGCTCTCGGTCGCCGAGAACATCTCGCTTGGTATGGACAACCCGCCGGATCGTCGCGCGCTTTCGGCACGTATCCGAGAGGTCAGTCAGGCCTATGGCTTGCCGCTTGATCCCGGTCGCATCGTGGGCGAACTGTCCGCAGGTGAACGCCAGCGGGTCGAGATCATTCGCTGCCTTTTGCAAGACCCCAAGCTGTTGATCATGGACGAGCCGACCTCGGTTCTGACCCCGCAAGAGGTTGATATTCTTTTCAAAACTCTGCGGAAATTGACGGCCGAGGGGACCGCGATCCTTTATATCTCGCACAAGCTCGAAGAAATCCGTTCATTATGTGAACACGCGACCGTGCTGCGACTGGGCAAAGTGGTCGACACGTGTGATCCGCGCGAAAAATCCGCCCGCGAACTGGCCGAGATGATGGTCGGCGACACCTTGCATGTGCCCTTCCGCGAGGCCGCAACCCCTGGACCCGTTGCCTTGTCGATATCCGATGTCTCGATGAAATCTCCAAACGAGTTTGGTACTGATCTGCGCAATGTCACGCTGGAAGTGCGCAAAGGAGAGGTTCTGGGCGTCGGCGGCGTTGCGGGGAATGGGCAGGATGAACTGCTGGCGGTGTTGTCCGGCGAAAGCCGTGCCCAAACTGGCAAGATCGCTCTGGCGGGCGAAGACATTGGCAATCTGCACCCCAACGCACGACGGGCGCGTGGCCTTTTGACCGCCCCAGAGGAGCGTCTGGGCCATTCTGCTGCGCCCGAAATGAGTTTGACCGAAAATGCGCTTTTGACTGGCGCTGTGCGCGAGAACCTTGTTGAGCGTGGGTTCCTGCGCTGGGGCAAGACCGAACAGTTTGCGCTCAAGGTCATCAAGGACTTCGATGTGCGCACGCCCGGCCCAGACAACACTGCCGGGTCGTTATCTGGCGGTAATCTGCAAAAGTTCGTCATCGGTCGCGAAGTGCTGCAACGCCCCGACGTTCTGGTCGTAAACCAACCGACTTGGGGGGTCGATGCGTCGGCTGCGGCTGCCATTCGCCAATCGCTTTTGGACCTCGCCCATCATGGGGCAGCGGTGGTTGTGATTAGCCAGGACCTTGATGAATTGATGGAGATTTCCGATCGCTTCACCGCCTTGAACGAAGGTCGTTTGGCTGAACCCGTTCCGACACAAGGTCTGGATGTTGAAACGATTGGCCTGATGATGGGCGGCGGCGAGAAGGAAACGGCAGCATGATACATCTGGAGAAACGTCCGCAGCCGTCCAAATTCTGGGCGGGTTTCACGCCGGTTCTGGCGGTGATCGCCACGATGATCGTTGGCGGCATCATGTTCTGGATGCTGGGCAAGCCGCCGTTGGAGGCGATCCGAACAATCTTCTGGGATCCGTTGTTTCATGAGACTTTCGGCCCCTATTCCCGACCGCAGCTTTTGGTGAAAGCTGCCCCGCTGATCCTGATTGCGATCGGATTAAGCCTCGGCTTTCGCGCGGGCATCTGGAATATCGGCGCGGAAGGCCAATACATCATGGGCGCTATTTGTGGCGCAGGTGTCGGGCTGGCCTTCTATCCCTCAGAGAGCGTGCTGATCTTCCCGGCCATGGTACTGGCTGGCGCGATCGGCGGCTGGGCGTGGGCCATGATCCCCGGCCTTTTGAAGGTGAAGTTTGGGACGAACGAAATTCTGGTCAGCCTGATGCTGGTTTACGTGGCCGAGAATCTGTTGGCCTCGGTCAGCCAGGGTCTGCTTCAAAACCCAGAAGGCATGGGCTTCCCCGGCTCGCGAAATTTCCGTGACTTCCCTGCGGCCTATAATACCGAGATCATCTCGGGCTCCGGTATGCATTGGGGCGTGGCGGCGGCCTTCATCGCGGTCATCTTCGCTTATGTTCTGCTGACCCGGCATATGTTGGGCTTTCAGGTTCGGCTTACTGGACAGGCGCCGCGCGCAGCAAAATTTGCAGGCGTTAACCCGACGCGCCTGATCTTGTTCTGTTTGGGCACGTCAGGGGCCTTGGCCGGACTTGCGGGTCTATTCGAGGTCTCGGGCCCCTCTGGCCAGGTCACCATCGACTTCAACTCTGGCTACGGGTTCACAGCGATCATCGTGGCGTTCCTTGGGCGTCTGCATCCCATCGGCATTCTGCTGGCTGGTCTGTTGATGGCACTGACCTATATTGGCGGCGAACTGGCACAGCTGATGTTGGGCCTCCCCGGTGCTGCCATCCAGATGTTTCAGGGCATGTTGATGTTCTTCCTCTTGGCGATGGATGTGTTGTCGCACTACCGCATCCGCCTTAACAAAACCGCGACAGCGTAAGGAGAACGACGATGGATTTAGGTCAAATCAACCCGCTTCTTCTGCTGGCCTCCCTGATGGTTGCCGCCACACCGATCCTGTTGGCCGCGATCGGCGAAGCGGTTGTCGAAAAATCTGGCGTCCTGAACCTTGGGGTCGAGGGCATGATGATCACCGGCGCTGTGGTGGGGTTTGCCATTGGTGTAAACACGGGCAGTTCAGCGCTTGGCTTCGTTGCCGCGGCCATCGCCGGGGCGGCACTGTCCATGCTGTTTGGCGTTTTGGTCCTGTATCTCATGTCCAATCAGGTTGCGACAGGCCTTGGTTTAACGCTGTTCGGGCTGGGACTGTCTGCGCTGATCGGCAAGCCATATGAAGGCATAAAAGCGCCAAGCATGGCAAAATGGGATATACCGTTGCTGAGCGACATCCCGGTTCTTGGGCCGATCCTGTTTCGCCATGATCCGATGGTCTATGTCAGTCTGATCATCGTCGCTGCCACTTGGTATGTCCTGACCCGTACCCGTGCCGGGCTGATCCTGCGGGGCGTTGGTGAAAATCACGATGCCGCGCACGCGCTGGGGTACAAGGTCATACGCGTCCGCCTGTTGGCCATTGCCTTCGGCGGCGCCTGTGCTGGTTTGGGCGGGGCTTATGTCAGCCTTGTGCGGGTGCCTCAATGGGTTGAAGGTATGACTGCAGGGGCGGGCTGGATTGCCCTTGCCATCGTGGTTTTCGCCAGTTGGCGGCCATGGCGCGTGCTGCTGGGCGCCTATCTGTTCGGCGGTATCACCGTCCTGCAACTGAACCTGCAAGCCGCAGGCGCTGCCATCCCCGTCGAAATTCTGGCGATGAGCCCCTATGTCGTGACAATTCTTGTTCTTGTGGTTATCTCTTTGCGTGGCAATCACGGCGCGCCCGGATCACTTGGGCGCATCTTCCACGCGACACACTAGGAACCCCCGATGAACAAGGCCGATATCCACGACATCCTTGACGGGCACAAGTCCTTCGGCGGCGTGAATATTGGCCGCATCATGGATGGGTTGATCTTGGCATCCGCTTTCGCCATTGCGCTGGAAACAATGCCGGAATTGCCCACCAACTTGCGTCGGCTGCTGTTCAACTTTGAAGTATTCCTTTTGGTCGTCTTCTCGGTCGAATACCTCGTGCGTCTGTTTTCCGCCCCGCGTCCGCTCCGGTATGCCTTCAGCTTATGGGGCATCATCGACCTGCTGAGCATCTTGCCTGCCATCGCGCTTTTGACGCCACAATGGCAGGTCGTGCGAACCTTCCGGCTGTTGCGTCTTGTTCGCTTGTTAAAGCTGTTCCGTGGCTCGCATGCGATGGAGCGTTTGGTGGTTGCATTTGGCCAGGTCCGGGGCGAACTGGCGGTGTTCGGCGTGATCGCTGGGCTAATGCTTTATATATCTGCGGTAGGGATTTACATCTTCGAACATGATGCCCAACCCGACGTCTTTTCGTCGATCCCCAACAGCTTGTGGTGGGCTGTCGCCAGCTTCACAACCGTTGGCTACGGCGATATGTTTCCGATCACCCCCGGCGGCCGGATATTTACCACTTTCGTGCTGTTCATCGGGCTGGGTGTAATCGCCGTGCCGTCGGCCATCGTGACTGCGGCGCTGCTTGAAAGCGAAACCAATATACAACGCCGAATTCGCGAGGACGCGGAAAACGGCGACGACGAACACGACACCAACACACAGAAATCTGCTCAAACCATCAAGGGAGAATGAAATGCGTGCAGTAAAAACACTTCTGGCCAGTGTGGCCTTGGCCGCCGGGTTGTCCGGCGCTGCCATGGCACAAGACAAGACTAAGGTCGGCTTTATCTTTGTCGGCCCGGTCGGCGACGGCGGCTGGACTTACGAACACAACCAAGGACGATTGGCTGTGGAAGAAGAGTTCGGCGACAAAGTCGAAACGATCTTTCAGGAAAGTGTGCCGGAAGGCGCCGATGCAGAACGCGCGATCACTCAGATGGCTCTGTCTGGCGCGAACCTGATCTTCACCACCTCGTTCGGTTACATGGATGCGACCGTGGCCGTGGCCGAAAAGTTCCCGGACATCAAGTTCGAGCACGCCACCGGCTATAAGCAAGCACCGAACGTGTCGGTTTACTCCGCACGCTTCTATGAAGGCCGCGCCGTTCAGGGTCACATCGCTGGTAAGATGACCAAATCGAACATCATCGGCTACATCGCCTCGTTCCCGATCCCGGAAGTTATCCGCGGCATCAACTCGGCCTATATCCACGCCAAAAAAGTGAACCCGGACGTACAGTTCAAAATCATCTGGGCCTACACATGGTTTGATCCGGCCAAGGAAGCGGATGCGGCAAAGGCTCTGATCGAGCAAGGCGCTGACGTGATCTTGCAACACACCGATTCAACTGCACCGCAGGCTGCCGCTAAAGAGGCTGGTAACGTGATCACCTTCGGTCAGGCTTCGGACATGTCTGAGTACGCTCCGATGCCCCGGGTTTCATCGATCATCGACAACTGGGCGCCTTACTACATCGCGCGCACCAAGGCCGTCATGGACGGCACGTGGGAAAGCGTGAACACTTGGGATGGTATTAGCACTGGCATGGTCGGCATCGGCGAAATCTCTGATGCTGTTCCCGCCGATGTGAAGGCCGAAGCTGAGGCAATGCGCGACGCGCTGGGCTTGGGTGAATACCATGCTTTTACTGGACCGTTGAAAAAACAGGATGGCTCGGACTGGCTTGCTGAAGGTGAAACCGCTGATGATGGCACATTGGCTGGCATGAACTTCTATGTCGAAGGCATCGAAGGCGAAATTCCGTCCAGCTGATAGAGAAACAGACCTGAATCTTTGGCCTCGCCGTCGGCGGGGCCATTTTTTTCGGTTTTTTCTAAAATCTGCGACGGAAACTAGAATCCATTCCGTTTAATGAATATAAATTCAAACGGAGCTACAAAATGCGTACATCATCTTTCCTTTTCGCTGGTCTTCTGGCTATCGGAACTCTGCCCGCACTCGCCCAAAACCAACCCGGCGCTCATTTCATCGAAAACTGGGATCTCGACGAAAACGGTTCGGTGTCCATTGAAGAAGCGCGCGAACGGCGTGGCGATATCTTCACCACGTTTGACACGAATGAGGATGACATTCTGACCGCCGATGAATACGTCCAGTTCGATGAGGCCCGCGAAGCAGATATGAAGGAAAACGGCATTGGCCAAATGAAAGGCCAAGGCAAAGGTCAGGCTATGGGCCAGCATGGTGCAGCGATGGCAATGACACTCGAAAATGCCGACCTGAACGGCGACGGAGAAGTCACCCGCGCTGAATTTCTTGAAGGGTCTGATTTGTGGTTCCCACAGCAGGACCGAAACGGTGATGGTCTTTTGACATCAGACGATTTTGGCCGCATGTAAATCGCACACCCGCACAGCAGAATGGCAACCGGAAAGGCTTCGAGCATCGAGGCCTTTCACTTCCTCTTTCATCGTGTAAGTGTCCGAGCAACGTTTCAGATTGACGGGCTAGGACACGATATGGACGACTTCATTGTAATCGGCGGTGGGATCGCTGGCGTGTCTGCCGGTTCCCGTCTGTCCAAGCTCGGCCGCGTGACCCTTTTGGAAGCCGAAGACGCACTGGCCTATCACGCCTCTGGTCGGTCGGCTGCGATGTTTGAAGAATGCTATGGCGCGCCCAGCGTGGTTGAGCTTAATCGGGCATCGCGCTCGTTTCACGAAACAGCCAATGGCGGGGTGCTCAGTCCGCGTGGGCTTTTGATTGTCGCTGGCAAGGGTCAGGAAGACGCGCTGGCTGTGGATCTGGATGTAATGCATCTCGACCCGGTAACTGCGGACGACGCCTTGGCATTGGTCCCTATCCTGAACCCGAAAACCTTTGTTGGCGCAGGCTATCACAAAGACGCATGGGATATCGACACGGACCGGCTGATCCAGAACTTTTCACGTGATGTCCGTGCCAATGGCGAAGTGGTAACGGGCGCAAAAGCCACCAAGATCACCCGGTTGCCGGACCGGTGGGAGGTAACCACACCAAAAGGTGTTTTCACAGCAAAATCGTTGGTCAATGCGGCTGGTGGCTGGGCCGATCAAGTCGCCACATTGGCGGGGATTTCACCGATCGGCATCCAACCTTATCGCCGGTCAATCGCACGTATTCCCGCGCCCGGGGGGCATGATGTAACGAACTGGCCCTTGTTCATGGGCGCTGGCGAAAGCTGGTATGCAAAGCCTGATGCGGGCGCTCTGATCGTGTCGCCTGCAGAAGCCCACCCCATGGATCCGCACGATGCCTGGGCCGATGACATGGTTTTGGCAGAGGGGCTCGCGCGATATGAAAACATGGTGACAGAACCAGTCACGCGCATGATGGCAAACTGGGCCGGATTGCGCAGTTTCGCGCCCGACCGCAACCTCGTCATTGGCCGCTCTACTGAAGACGCGGGCTTTCTTTGGTTCGCCGGACAGGGCGGGTATGGGTTTCAGACCAGCCCCGCCGCATCGCAATTGCTGGCCGACATCGTGTCCGGAGATGCGCCGGAAATAGATGCGGCCACGGTGGCTGTTCTAAGCCCAGCGCGGTTTTCTTAGTTAGCCAAGTAATACATCCAGATGCTTCACGACTGATCGGGCCAGAACGTCTGGTTCGTAACCGCCTTCAAGCATCGAAACGATGCGCCCTTCCGCGAATTCATCTGCGATCGAACGCAACTCGCGCGTGACCCATTCATAGTCGGCATCGGTCAACTGAACGCTCGACATGTCATCGGCGACATGCGCGTCAAACCCGGCCGAAATGAACACGAACTCTGGTTTGAATTCCTTAAGATGCGGCACCCAGTGGGCGCTGACCGCTTCCCTGAACTCAGCACTTCCTGCCCCGGCTGACAAAGGGATATCGACGAGGTTGTCGTTCTCTTTCTCATGCCCGGTAAAGGGGTAGAACGGGTGCTGAAAGCTAGAACAGAACAGCACGCGCTTCTCTCCTTTGAAGATTTCTTCTGTGCCGTTGCCGTGGTGAACATCAAAATCAATGATCGCGACGCGTGACAGCCCATGAGCGTCCAGCGCATGGGCGGCGGCGACGGCAATATTGTTGAACAAGCAAAACCCCATTGCCTTGTCGCGTTCGGCGTGGTGACCCGGCGGTCGCACCATGCAAAAGACCGGGTTTGCATCCTTGGACATGACAAGATCGACGCCCAGAACGCCTGCGCCAGCCGCGCGTTCAGCGGCTCGCAGGGTGCCGGGGCTCATCACGGTATCGCCATCCACCTCAACGCTTTCCATGCCTTGCCCGGGCGCTAGCGCATAAACACGGTCCAGATAGTCGCTGTCATGCACCCGCTCAAGCTGAGATCGTTCGACAAGCGGGGCATCACGATGCTGCACGACATAATCCATGCCAGACATGATCAACTGGTTGTTGATCGCATCCAGCCGCGCCTTGCTTTCCGGGTGCAGGGGACCCGCATCGTGATCTCGGCACTCTGGGTGCGATATGATAGACAGCATTCGGTCTCCTCTCCTTAACCTTAGCTCACAGTTTGCGTTCGACGATCACCACATCATGGTCATCCGGGTCCGGGCGCTGCGTAAAGCCCAAGTCCTTCATCAGTCGCAGCATCGGAGCGTTCTTGCGCAGAACAGTACCTTCGATCACATCAAGCCCGTGATCTTGCGCCGCCTTGAACAGGCCTTTCATCAACTTGGTGCCCAGCCCCTGATGCTGAATTCGATCCGACACGACGACGGCGAATTCGCAGCTTTTCCAGTCGGGATTTATGACATAGCGCGCCACGCCGACCTGAACCTGTTCGCCCTCAATCTCGGCCATCGCAATCAGCGCCATCTCGCGGCGATAATCGATCTGAGTGAACTGGGCCAGAAGCTCAGGGCTTAACTCGTTCACTGACCCCATGAAGCGCATCATCTTCGCCTCGCTTGAAAGATCGCGCATGAATTGTTTTTCGTGTTCGGCGTCCTCGGGACGGATCGGGCGGATCGTCAGCGGTGTGCCATCACGAAGAAACGTTTCGCGAGCGAGGTGGCGCGGATAGGGGTGGATCGCCATGTGATCATATCGCCCATCCATCGAAGGCGGGCGCGCAATGGTGATGCGCGCGTCAACGGCCAGCACCCCGTCCGGCCCTGCGAACAGCGGGTTTATGTCGAGTTCGATAATCTCGGGCAATTCGCTGACAATGATTGAAACCCGCTTCAAAACATCCACAACCGCAGCCTTATCAACCGGATCATAATCGCGGAAACTGTCCAGCGCCTTTGACACACGGGTGCGATTGATCAGCCGTTCGGACAGCACAGAGTTTAGCGGTGGCAAGGCCACGGCACTGTCTTTCATCACTTCGACCATGGTGCCGCCCGCCCCAAACAGGATTGTCGGGCCGAACACCGGATCGCGGCTTGCCCCGATCACAAGCTCACGTGACTGACGCAAGTTGGCCATCGCTTCGACGGTGACGCCTGAGATCAAAGCGTCTGGCAAAGCCTTTCTTACATTCTGAACAATTTCATGAAACGCGCGCTTGACGGTCGCCGCATGGGCCACGTTTATCTTCACACCACCAACATCGGTTTTGTGCGAAACTTCGGGCGAAGCGATCTTCATCGCAACAGGGAACCCAACCGTCTCGGCCGCAATCAACGCATCGTTGGCTGACTTAACTTCAATCGTCAGGTTGACCGGAATGTTAAACGCGCTCAACAGCGCCTTGCTTTCAGTGTCAGACAGCATGTTTCGCCCAGCTGCCAGCGCGTTTGCGATGATCATCCGTGCACCGTCCAGATCCAGTCCCTGCTCAAAAGCGCGCGCACGCGGCACTTCCAGCGACAGCGTGCGGTTTCGATGATACTGAGCAAGATAGGAAAACCCTTCTACGGCGCGCTCTGGCGTCTCGAAGACCGATATCCCGGCCTCGGACAGTAGGTTGCGGCCCTCGGCGACCACATCCTCGCCCATCCAACAGGCCAACACCGGCTTTTTGTTGCGCTTTGGAAGGGCGTCCTTCACGGCTTGCGCCGCCGCTGTCGGTTCGGTCATCGCTTGTGGTGTCAACAAAACCAGCACGCCATCGACACCGGGGTCGGCGATCGCTGCTTTGACCGCTGCGCCATAGGCTTCGGGCGTCGCATCACCCAGAATATCAACCGGATTAGCATGGCTCCAAAACGCCGGTAGGATCTTATCCAACGCTTTGCGGGTCGGCTCAGACAGTGGCGGTAAGGTCAAAACCAAATCGCCCGCACGGTCCGCTGCCAGAACGCCAGCGCCACCACCATTGGTGATAATGCAAAGCTTGTCGCCAGAGGTTTTCTTGGTGTTTGCCAACAGTTCGGCAGCAGCAAAAAGTTGGCCCAGAGTATTGACGCGCACTGCGCCGACACGTTCAAGCGCCGCGTCGAAGACTTCGTCCGACCCGATCAACGCGCCGGTATGTGTATGCGCAGCTTTGGCGCTTGCGACATGGCGACCCGACTTCAGAACGATCACTGGCTTAAGCCGCGCCGCGCGGCGCATGGCTGACATGAAATTCGGCGCATCTTTCACGCCTTCTATATACAGAAGGATCGCATCGGTTTTGGGATCATTGACCAAATAGTCCAGCGTGTCCCCGATATCGACATCAAGCGAGTTGCCCAGCGACACCATGGCGGAGAAGCCCGAATGATGCGGTCCGGCCCAATCGGCAATCGCCGATATCAACGCCCCCGATTGGGATACCATTGCAAGCCGACCTTTGGGCGCTTGTGACCTGAGGAACGTGGCATCCAACCCCAGCCAGGGTCGGACGAGCCCGACACAATTGGGGCCAAGAAACCGGATGCCGCCTTTGCGCGCTCCGTTGATGACCTGCGCTTCGTATTCGCGGCCTTGCGGATCGCCTTCGCCGAACCCAGCGGACAAGACAATCGCCGCTTTTACCCCCGCCGCAGCGCAATCGCGCATGATGCCCGGCACCGTCCGCGCCGGCGTGGCAATGACGGCCAAATCAATGTCTTCGGCAACTGACGAGATCGATTTGTGGCAAACCACATCGCCGATGGTTTTGTGTTTCGGATTGACCGGTACAATTACGCCATCAAATCCGCCAGCCATCAGATTGGCATAGGCCAACGCACCAACTGAGTTGCCAGTTGGGCTGGCCCCAAACACGGCGACCGAGCGGGGATCGAACAGGGGGCTAAGCGGGCTTTTGTCCATTAGATTTGGTCCTTGGCGCAAAGCTCACCCGATGGGCGAGCTGATGACTCCTCCTGGCTCTTTTCTGCGCTTGCACACTGCACCTGTCTTTGATGTGCCTCAAGCTTTCCGAACGGTGGTCTGGGCGTGTTCGATGCCTTTCAGGATTGGACAATCTGGCCGTTCATCGCCGGAACAGGCGTGCACAAGGTCCGACAACGTATCACGCATTGCACCAAGGTCGGCAATCTTCACTTCGATCGCCTTAAGGTGCTCTGATGCGATCCGCTTCACATCGGCGCTCGCGCGGGACTGGTCCTCATACAAAGCCAATAGCGCCCTGCAATCACTGATCGAAAACCCCAGCGCCCGAGCGCGCGCCAGAAATGTCAGTTTGTGCAGCGCGCGATCCGTAAAAATGCGGTAGCCATTGGTATCACGGGCAGGCGTGATCAACCCGATTTCTTCGTAATACCGGATTGTCTTTGCGGGTAGACCTGTGTGCTTGGCTGCATCCGATATGTTCATGTCGGTTCCTCCAGTTTCGGGCGGACGAACCGCAAGCGCAGGGCGTTGGTCAGCACCAGCACGGATGACGCCGCCATCGCACCCGCCCCCAACATTGGCGACAGCAAAACTCCCCAAAGAGGGTAAAGGATGCCAGCCGCAACAGGGATCAGCAAAACGTTATAGCCAAATGCCCAAAACAGGTTTTGCCGGATATTGGTCATGGAACGGCGGCTGATTTCAAAAGCGTTGACCACGCCGGATAACGCCCCTGAGGACAACACGACATCCGCTGCCTCGATCGCTACATCCGTACCGGTTCCGATCGCCAAACCAACATCGGCACTGGCCAGCGCGGGAGCATCGTTGATGCCGTCGCCCACAAAAGCGACCTTGCCAAAAAGCGCTTGAAGGGCCTCGATTGCGGCGACTTTGCCGCCGGGCAACACGCCCGCATCAACGTAGTCGATCCCCAGTTGATCCGCAATTGCGGCGGCTGTTGCGGGATCATCGCCGGTAATCATCGCGATGTCTTTGCCCATCGCCCGCAAAGCCTGAAGCGCGCGCGCCGCCTCGGGTTTAACCGGGTCAGAAACGCCGATCAGCGCAGCCAATTGGCCGTCAATCGCTGTGAAAAACACCGTCTCTCCGCGTGAACGCATTGGGTCTGCGCGATCCACAATGCCGGTAAGCATCACATCTTCGCGCGCCATATACTGCTGTGACCCGACAAGGACGCGCTGGCCGTTGACCTGTGCCCGCAGTCCAAAACCGGTTTCGGTCTGCACATCTTTTACCTTCGCAGGGCCAACGTTGCGATCGGCTGCGCCCTGAAGGATTGCTTGTGCCAGAGGGTGTTCGCTCTGTGCCTCGACCCCGGCGACCATTGCCAAAACCTCATCAGGAATCCAGCCATCGGCAACTTCAAACGCGGTCAGTTTGGGGCGACCTTCCGTCAGCGTGCCCGTCTTGTCGAAGGCCACAACCTGCGCAGATTGCAGGGTCTGCAACGCATCGCCACGCCGAAACAAAGCCCCCAGCTGCGCCGCTCGCCCGGTGCCAACCATGATCGAGGTCGGCGTGGCCAGGCCCATCGCGCAGGGGCAGGCAATGATCAGCACCGAAACCCCGGCGACCAAGGCCAAACCAAGCGCCGGGTCTGGTCCGATGACCAGCCAGACCACGACGGTCAGGGCAGCAATTGCCATCACGATCGGGACGAAAACCGCGGTAATCCGGTCGACCAGCGCCTGTATGGGCAGCCGCGCACCCTGCGCGTCTTCGACCATTCGTACGATCTGCGCCAGCAGGGTATCTGGCCCAACGGCGGTGACACGCGCCTTCAAAGCGCCTGTGCCGTTGACCGTGCCGCCTGTCACTGTATGCCCAATGACCTTTGCGACAGGGACCGGTTCGCCACTGATCATGCTTTCATCGACAAGGCTTTCGCCCTCAACCACCTCGCCGTCCAGTGGCACGCGTTCACCGGGGCGGATCACGACGACCTCGCCCGTCACCACTTGCGACACGGGGCGGGTGATGGTTTTGCCATCGACATCGACCAGCGCATCATTCGGGGCAAGGGCTACGAGGGCCCGGATCGCTTCGCCGGTACGACCCTTAGCGCGAGCTTCCATCCAGCGGCCGATCAGGATCAAAACGATGATCACTGCTGCGGCCTCAAAATACACGTTTGCTGTGCCAGCAGGCAGGATGCCCGGCGCCAGCACGGAAACGAGTGAATAGAGATACGCCGCTGACGTGCCCAGCGCGACTAAGGCGTTCATCTCGGGGGCGCCCCGCAGAAGCGCGGGGATCCCTTTGGTGAAAAACAACCGACCCGGCCCGGCCAGCACCAGCGTTGTCAGAACAAGCTGGATCCAATGTGAGGTGCCAAGTCCAATGCTGCGTGCAATCCAGTGGTGAAACGCTGGGAACAGATGCCCCCCCATCTCCAGAATGAAGACCGGCGCGGTCAGAACCGCGGCTAGTAGAGCCTTTCGCTTCAAAGCTTCAGCTTCGGCAGCCTTATCGCGGGGGACGGTGCTGGCATTATCTTCGCGCGGGCGGGTGGGGAAGCCCGCCTTGGTGATCTTGGCCGACAAGGTTTGTGGTGTGGTGGCCCCGGCCAGATAAGTCACGAATGCACGCTCTGAGGCGAGGTTTACCCGCGCCTCCAAGACGCCCGGGGTTGCCGCCAGCATCCTCTCAACCCGCCCGACACAGGATGCACAAGACATCGCCTCCACTTCAAGCACAGCGGTTTCGCGTCGCGCGGGATAGCCCGCACGGTCCAGAGCACCAGCCAATGCATCGGCGGTCGCTGGCGCAGAAAACTCCACCCTTGCGGTTTCGGTGGCCAAGTTTACCGGTGCAGCAGAAACACCATCAACAGCAGTCAAAGCGCGCTCGGCCCGGCCGACGCAAGACGCGCAGGACAGGTTTTCGAGGCTTAAAGTCAGGGTGGTTGCCGTGGTCATGTGTAACTCCAGCGAACTCTCACACTCTACATAAGGGTTCCAGTGACTAGAAGGTCAAGAGGGGGGCCAATGTTTCTATATGACATCTTGACGCCGCTGGCCGCCGCCTATTCAAAGAAATGCGATCACCTGCACAAAGGCACTTAAATG
Source organism: Aliiroseovarius sp. M344 (assembly GCF_025140835.1). Lineage (NCBI taxonomy): Bacteria > Pseudomonadati > Pseudomonadota > Alphaproteobacteria > Rhodobacterales > Paracoccaceae > Aliiroseovarius > Aliiroseovarius sp. M344. The sequence goes on along the minus strand of NZ_CP081153.1, from coordinate 634,596 downwards.
ACCAAGTTCCACGTTCCCGATATGAGTTGCGGACACTGTAAAGAGTCCATCACCGAAGCTTTGACCGAAAAAGGTGCCGAGAAGCTGACATTCGACATGGAAGCCCGCACGCTGGAGGTAACTGGATTGTCTTCTGAGGCCGTTGTTTCAGCGCTGGATAGCATCGGCTTTCCGGCAAGCCCTAAATAAGAAACCCCCGACGCGCGCCGGAGATTTCTGAAAAGCATCATTCGTGCAGTCAGATCACGTGACAGGCAACTTGCTGGCCACTTCCACGGTCCGTCAGCGGCGGCTTGGTTTGCGCGCAGACCGGTTTCGCAAGTGGGCATCGCGTGCGGAACACACATCCTGATGGTGGATTCAAAGGCGACGGAAGATCGGCATCCAAAATCATCACTTCGCGTGCCGCGTTTGCCTTTGGGTCCGGGATGGGAACCGCCGAGATTAACGCCTGAGTATATGGGTGGCCCGGCGCGCGATAAAGCTGCTCGGCCTCGCTGATCTCCACAACATTGCCGAGGTAAAGCACCATGACACGGGTTGAAATATGCTTCACCACCGACAGGTCATGGGCGATGAAGATTAAGCTCAGGCCCATATCTTCCTGGATCTCCATCAGCAGGTTGATCACCTGCGCCTGGATGGACACGTCCAACGCCGACACCGGTTCATCACAGATGATCAGTTGTGGCTTGACGATCAATGCGCGCGCGATACCGATCCGCTGGCACTGTCCGCCCGAAAACTCGTGCGGATAGCGGTTGATCATATTGGGCAAAATACCGACACGGTCCAACACTTCCCGCACGCGATCTTTCACTTCAGAAGCGGGCGTATTCGGGTGGTGTGTCTTCAGAGGTTCGGCCACGATCTGACCGATTGTCATGCGTGGATTCAAAGACGCCAGAGGATCCTGAAAGATCATCTGCATCTCTTTGCGGTGTCCACGCATTTCATGTTTGTTCAGGGACAGTAGATCGTCGCCCAACCACAAGACGGTACCGGCTTCGGACGGAACCATACGCATGATTGCGCGGGCAAGCGTGGATTTGCCACAACCACTTTCGCCCACAATACCAAGGGTTTCGCCCGGCATCAGGTCGAAATCTACGCCATCTACGGCTTTCAGCTTGTCAGGCGACGTCCATGGCATCGCGCCTTTCGGCTTGATATCAAACCAGACTTTCAAGTCACGGACAGATAGCAGAGGGGACTGGGCGTTCATACAAGCTCCTCCAAGGGTCTAAGGCAGGCGCGCCGACGCACTTTTCGGCCTGTCACACCATCCAAGGACGGACGCGTACCGGCGCAGGCCTCAATCGCAAAATCGCAGCGCGGCGAGAACGGGCATCCCGCGGGCATGTTCATCATGTTGGGCGGGCTGCCTGGAATGGTCGCCAGGCGCTCGCTTTCGATATCCAAGCGCGGAACGGCTTTCAGAAGCCCCATCGTGTAAGGATGGGTCGGCATCTCGAACAAGCCTTCGGTGGTTCCATATTCCATCTGCTGGCCGCCATACATGACAAGCGTTTCCTTGCAGGAACCGGCAACTACTCCAAGATCATGGGTGATCAGGATGATGGACATGCCGAACTCTTTCTGCAGGTCTTCAAGCAGGTTCATGATTTGCGCCTGAACGGTGACGTCCAGCGCCGTTGTTGGCTCGTCTGCAATCAGGATATCCGGTTTGCACAGAAGCGACATGGCAATCATAACCCGCTGCCGCATCCCGCCCGAGAACTCGTGCGGATACATTGTCACGCGCTTCTTCGCTTCGGGTATTCGCACGGCGTCAAGCAGCTCGACCGATTGGCGCACCGCCTCTGATTTCGAAACCCCTTTGTGATGGGTCAATACCTCGGCCATCTGGTCTGCCACCGTCATAAACGGGTTCAGACAGGTCATCGGATCCTGAAAAATCATCGCGATCTTCTGAGCCCGGATTTTGTTCAGCTTGTTGGTCGAGATATTCAGGATCTCTTCGCCCGCCAGCTTGACCGATCCGGTCGCTTGGCCGTTGCGCGCCAAAAGGCCCATGATGGCGAAAACGGTCTGACTTTTGCCTGATCCACTTTCCCCCACAACGCCAAGCGTTTCGCCCGCAGCAAGATCAAAACTGATCTTGTCGACGGCGGTCACCGTCCCGTCAGGGGTGTCGAAATGGACGCTAAGGTCACGTACTTCAAGAAGTGCCATATCGCAAACCCCTAGCGGTCTTTCGGGTCAAGCGCATCACGCAGCCCGTCACCAAAGAAAAAGAAAGCAAACAGTGAGATCAGGAAGAAGAACAGCGGGAAGCCCAACATCCACAAGGTGCCATAGCGCATTTGCCCTGCCCCTTCGTTGATTAGAGCGCCCCAGCTTGTCAAAGGCTCCTGAACACCCAACCCGAGGAACGAGATAAAGCTTTCAAACATGATCATCGAGGGCACCAGCAATGTGGCGTAAACGATGACAACACCAAGCAGGTTCGGAACAATATGGCGTATGATGATTTTCGGCGTCGAAACTCCCGTCGCGATCGCGGCTTCCACAAATTCCTTGTTCTTGATCGACAAGGTTTGCCCGCGCGCAATCCGGGCCATATCAAGCCATGAAATCAACCCGATCCCAACGAAAAGCATGAAGATCGACCGCCCGAACACCACAAGCAGCAGGATCAGAACAAACATATAGGGGATCGCCATAAGGATATCGACGATCCGCATCATGATGTTGTCTATCCGCCCGCCGACAAATCCAGCTGTCGCCCCATACAATGTGCCCACAACGACCGAGATTAGCGCGCCGACGATACCGATCATCAGCGAAATCTGGGTGCCCTGAACAACCCGCGCGAAAAGATCGCGACCCAAGGGATCAAGCCCGAAATAGTGCCCAGTTTCGAACGACGGTCCACCCAGCGTGCGCACATCACCCATCAGGTTCCAGTCAATTTCTTCATTCGACCATGGTGTGAGAAAACCACCAAACAACGCGAAGAGCGAAACAAGTAACAAGATGATCAGTGAGGCGACGGCCGCCTTGTTCCGAAAGAACCTTGCGCGGGCGTCTTGCCACAGCGACCGGCCCTTGATCACTTCGGTTGTGTCGATGGTCGTTTCTACGTTTGTCATATGTGTCATGCGCGCGCCCTCAATACCTGATCCGCGGGTCGATCCATGCGTAGAGCACGTCGACCAACAGGTTGAAAAGGATCGTCAGCATGCCGACAAGGATGGTGATCCCCATGATCACGGAATAGTCGCGGTTCAGTGCCGCCTGCACGAAATCTTTGCCGATCCCGCCGGTTGACAGGAACATGTCAACAACCACGGAACCGGTGATCATGCCAACAAATGCCGGCCCCAGATACGAGATGACCGGGATCAAAGCCGGCTTCAACGTATGGCGGAAAATGATCGTGCGGTCTGGAAGGCCCTTGGCCCGTGCTGTGCGAATGAAATTCGAATTCAGAACCTCAAGCATCGAAGATCTTGTTAGCCTCGCTATCGACGCAAGATACGACGTCGCCAGCGCGATAACTGGCATCACAAGGTAAGAGGAGTATGAGTTCGCGTCGCCAGGTCCGCCCCACCAGCCGCCGCCAGGCAGCCAGTTCAACCACAGGGTAAACACCAGCACAAGGATCGGGGCCATGATGAAGTTGGGCAAGGCCTGCGCACCGATTGAAAACCCGACCGCCAGATAGTCGATCCAGGTATTTTGCTTCAAGGCAGCGGCTATTCCCAGCCCTCCTCCGATCAGCACGGCGAAAACGAACGCCCAAAACCCGTAGGTCAAAGTGACCGGGAAGCCATCGGCGATGATTTGGTTCACCGTTCTATCCTGATAGATAAAACTCGGACCAAAATCGAAATGGAAGATGATGTTTTTCAGGTAGGTGCCGATCTGCACGAGGAACGGATCATCCAGCCCATATTTGGCGTTGATGTTTTCCAGTACCACCGGCGGCAGCGCGCGTTCTTTTGTGAATGGTCCGCCGGGGGCGGCGCGCATCAGAACGAACGAGAAAATGATCAAGATCAGGATAACAGGTACGGCCATCGCAATGCGACGAAGAACAAAACCCAGCATGTAAAGACCCCGCTTCTAGACGGGCTGGCCAGGTTCCCCGGGCCAGCCCAATTGCTAAGAACAAGTCGCTTATTCAGCTACTTTGTACATCGTACGGGAATAGATGTTGTTCATCAGGTCTTCGAAGGGGTACCCTTTCAGGTCCGGCTTGACCATGATCACCTGCGTATACTGATAGACTGGAACGATCGGCATGTCGTCTGCCAGCAACTGCTCCATCTGCTTGTATTCTTCAGCAGGGTTTGCAGAGGTTTTAGCAGCCTTGGCCAACTCGTCATATTTCGGGTTGGTGTATTTGCCATTGTTGTGGCCCGAAGTTGTGGTGAACAGGTCGGTATAGGTCGACGGTTCGTTGTAGTCACCACACCAAGCGTAACGTGCCATGCCGAAGTCGCCGTTGCGCAGTTTGTCCAGGTGCACTTTCCACTCGAAGTTTGCCAGTGTGATGTTGGCACCCAAAGCCTGCTTCCACATCTGCGATGCAGCGATCGCGATCTTCTTGTGCGCTTCTGAAGTGTTGTAGTTCAGCGTTAGCTCAAGTGGCTTGCCACCAGGACCATAGCCTGCTTCTTCCAGAAGCTCTTTGGCTTTTGCCATACGCTCATCCTGGGTCCAGGTCGCATAGTCGATGTTCGGCATTTCAAAGCCAGCGGTTTTTTGGTGGGTCCAGTTGTACGAAGGATACTGGCCACCTTTCAGGATGCTGTCGACGATGACGTCACGGTTCAGCGCATAGGACAGCGCTTTGCGAACCCGAATGTCTTTCAAGGCCTCTGGACCGTTGTCGCGCAAGTTGAACATGTAGATGTACGAGCAGGAACGAGGTGTCGAATAGGTCTCGTCAGGCAGCTTTTCCTTCAAAGCCGGGTATTGGCCCGCGGGAACGTCGGTCTTATCGACTTCACCTGCGTCATAGCGGGTCAGCGCGATATTTTCGTCATTGATGACCAATGCAACAACGGTCTCAAGAACCGTGTTGTCGTTGTCCCAATACATTGGGTTACGCTCACGGACGACTTTCACGCCGGAAACATAGTCGGTCAGGACATAAGCGCCGTTACCAACCAGATTGCCGGGTTTGGTCCAGTCAGCGCCTTGCGCTTCAAGTACTTTTTGGTTCACCGGGAAGGTTGACGCATGGGTCAGCATACCGGGGAAGTAGGGGCGCGGCGCATCGATTTTGACCTCAAGCGTCATGTCGTCAACGGCTGTCACACCAAGGGTGTCCGCACCCATCTCGCCTGCGACAACTTTGGTGGCATTCTCGATGCCCATCAGTTCGATATACCATGCATATTCCGACGCGGTCGCCGGGTCAGCCAGACGGCGCCAAGCATAGACGAAATCGCCAGCGGTGACCGGGTCACCGTTTGACCATTTTGCTTCACGCAGCTTAAACGTATAGGTCAGGCCGTCTTCCGACACTTCCCAGCTTTCCGCCGCTCCGGGAACCGAGCCACCCTGAGGGTCCGAATTCACCAGACCTTCAAACAGGTCGCGCAGAATGTGCGAACCTTCGACATCTGTGTTGATTTGAGGGTCAAACGACTTCACATCATCGAGCATACGATAGGTGTAGGTTTGGTTGTCTGCCAGCGCGTCGCCCGTAACCGGATGCGTGCCGGCCGCGAATGCCGGGCTTGCAAGCGCAAAGGCCGATCCCAGCAGGGCAGCTTTGATTGTGATTTTCATGAAAGTTCTCCCTAGTCAGTTTTTTTGTTGGATGATGCCTTGAACAGAACTCAATCGTTCCGGGAGAGACTCAGCCCTCCGACAATCACCGATGAAGCATCCTAAGCGCATCCTGACAGGAGAAACAACTCCTTGCAGCACTGTCGATCTATCAACAGTTCGACAGGTCGTATCGTCGCGACTGAACCAACTAATTCGTGAAAATGACAGCATTTTTCGTCAGAACGCCGGTAAAACAACCAAACGTCACCCTCTGCACGAGCATTATTGCGAATCCAGAATGCCCGTGCGAACCTTGTGCAAACAAAACCCACTGGCCAAATCCGAGGGAAATCCGTGCAAAGTGAAAAGACATCAGCCCGCACCTCTGGGGAGGAACGGGACTCCGCGCAGTTGCCGCAAGTGACGCATTCACGCAATCCGGGCATGGACCTGGACATGAACTGGGTGCGCGCGGTTCAGGCCAACACATCCGCAATTGAACGCCGCTGTGCGTCCCTTCCGGGTCGTCGCAGTGTCAAGAAAGAGCATCAGGCGGCCTGGCTGTTAAAGGCTATCACGATGATCGACCTGACCACGTTGGCAGGCGACGACACGCCGGGGCGTGTGCGACGTCTGTGTGCTAAGGCAGCGCATCCTGTGCGGCCGGAAATCCTCGCCGCCCTTGGGGTCGACAACATCACAACTGGCGCAGTTTGTGTGTACCACGATATGATCCCAACTGCTGTTGAGACACTGAAGCACATGAGTGTCTCACTGCCGGTTGCAGCGGTTTCGACCGGGTTTCCAGCGGGTCTTAGCCCCTATCATTTGCGGGTCGAAGAAATTCGCGAAAGCGTGCGCGCAGGGGCCGCCGAGATTGATATCGTGATTTCGCGCCAGCATGTCCTGACCGGCAACTGGCAGGCACTTTATGACGAGATGCGAGACTTCCGCGAGGCCTGCGGCGAGGCGCATGTGAAAGCCATTCTGGCAACAGGCGAACTGGGCAGTCTGCGCAATGTCGCGCGCGCTTCGCTGGTGTGCATGATGGCGGGCGCCGACTTCATTAAAACCTCGACCGGCAAGGAAAGCGTGAATGCGACCTTGCCCGTCACCCTCGTCATGATCCGCGCAATCCGCGACTATTACGAGGCCACGGGATATCAGGTCGGCTATAAGCCTGCTGGCGGTATTTCCAAAGCCAAAGACGCAATCACTTATCTGGCCCTGATCAAGGAAGAGCTGGGTGATGACTGGCTGAACCCAGACCTGTTTCGCTTTGGCGCGAGCTCGCTTCTGGGCGACATAGAGCGTCAACTTGAACACCACGTGACCGGCCATTATTCGGCCACCTACCGCCACCCGATGGGCTGAGGAAATAGATATGACCGTGAAAGAAATCTTTGACACGATGGATTATGGCCTTGCCCCCGAAAGCGCCAAGGAAGCGTTGGCGTGGATTGCCGAACGTAACGGCGAATTCGGCCTTTATGTCGGTGGGCGAATGACAGCTGTCGGTGACACGTTTGAGACCCGCAACCCTGCTGACGGTACCGTACTTGCCAACATGACCCAAGCCACGCCCGACGATGTGGATGCGGCTGTTTCCGCCGCGCGCAAAGCGCACCGCAAATGGGCAGCTCTGCCGGGCCATGAACGGGCCAAATATCTGTATGCTCTGGCCCGTCTGGTGCAGAAACACTCGCGCCTGTTCGCGGTTCTGGAAACGCTCGACAACGGCAAACCAATCCGGGAAAGCCGCGATATCGACATACCGCTGGTCGCGCGGCATTTCTATTACCATGCGGGTATGGCCCAGCTTCAGGACGCAGAACTGCCTGATCGCGAGGCTTTAGGCGTCTGCGGCCAGATCATCCCGTGGAACTTCCCGCTGTTGATGCTGGCGTGGAAAATTGCGCCCGCGATTGCCATGGGCAATACGGTGGTGTTGAAGCCTGCCGAATACACGTCGCTGACCGCCCTTCTGTTCGCCCAAATCTGCGACGAAGCTGGCCTGCCCAAAGGTGTCGTGAACATAGTCACCGGTGATGGCCGCGTGGGCGAAGCCATCGTGACGCATGACGATATCGACAAGATCGCCTTCACCGGCTCAACCGAAGTCGGACGCGTTATCCGGCGCGAAACAGCAGGGTCGGGAAAATCGCTAACCTTGGAGCTTGGGGGCAAATCACCTTACATCGTCTTTGACGACGCCGACTTGGATTCAGCCGTCGAAGGTCTGGTTGATGCGATCTGGTTCAATCAGGGTCAGGTCTGCTGCGCCGGTTCGCGCTTGATTGTGCAAGAGGGCATCGCGGACCGATTCTATGCCAAGCTGAAAGCGCGGATGAACAAGTTGCGGATGGGCGATCCGCTGGACAAATCCATCGATGTCGGCGCGGTGGTGGACCCTGTCCAACACGCGCAGATCACAAAGTTGGTTGATGAGGGCGCAGGCGATGGCGAGCTTTACCAAGCACCCTGCCCGATCCCGGACAAAGGCTGCTTCTATCCCCCGACGCTGATCACGGGCTTGTCGTCGGCGTCTTCCTTGATGCAGGAGGAAATCTTTGGCCCGGTTCTGGTCGCAACCACATTCCGCACTCCCGCCGAAGCTGTCGAGATCGCCAACAACACGCGCTACGGTCTGGCCGCAACGGTCTGGAGCGAGAATGTGAACCTGACGCTCGACATCGCGCCCAAGCTGGTCGCGGGCGTGGTGTGGGTAAACGGCACCAACATGTTTGACGCCGCTGCGGGGTTTGGTGGCGTGCGCGAAAGCGGGTTTGGGCGTGAAGGTGGCTGGGAAGGGTTGCAAGCCTATACCAAGCCGCGCGCCAAAGCGCAGGCTTTGAAGCCCATTGCCGCCTTCCCTACCCCGAAAGAAACAAAGGTCAGCGCGCTGGATCGCACCGCCAAATTTTATGTCGGCGGCAAGCAGACCCGGCCCGATGGCGGATATTCTCAGGCTGTCTGGTCAAAACAAGGCGACCTTCTGGGGCATGTCGGCGTGGCCAATCGCAAAGACATTCGCAATGCCGTAGAAGCGGCCCACGCCGCCGAAGGTTGGTCCAGAACCACGGGTCACCTGCGGGCGCAGATCCTCTACTATATCGGTGAAAACCTGTCGGCACGGGCAGGCGAATTTGCTGCCCGGATCGACGCCATGATGGGGGGCCGCAATGGCGCGAAAGAAGTGGACGCCGCGGTCAGCCGCCTGTTCACGTATGCCGCGTGGGCTGACAAATATGACGGCGCTGCCAAGCCCATCCCGATGCGCGGTGTAGCGCTGGCGATGAACGAGCCCGTTGGTGTGATCGGTGGCTTTTGCCCGGATGACGCACCGCTTTTGGGCCTTGTGTCCTTGATGGCGCCTGCCATCGCGATGGGCAACCGCGTGGTGCTGGCTGCAAGCGAACCTTTCCCGTTGGCTGCGACTGATTTCTATCAAGTGCTCGACACGTCGGATGTGCCTGCCGGTGTGGTGAATATCGTCACCGGCAGCCATGCCGAGCTTGCATCGCCGCTTTCTGGCCACTTGGGTGTGGACGCGGTTTGGGCGCAATCAGGGGCCGATATCTCGGCCATTGTCGAAGCTGAAAGTGCTGGCAATCTGAAACGGACCTGGGTCAACAACGCCAATGCGCGCGACTGGTTCGGGGCCACGGGCGAAGGTCGCGAATTTCTGGCTCACGCTACCGAGGTGAAAACCATCTGGGTGCCTTACGGCGAATAACGCCTCGATAGTAAAAAAGAATGCCGCGTTGAGAACCAGCGCGGCATTACTGTTTTCAGATGTTATTTCTTTTTCCAACTGTCCAGCCAGCGCGAGACCCGACCTTTCGCTTGATCCGCGCGCGCATCGACAGCGTCCCACGCCTCGCCCGCGTCTTCCAGCGCCGGATCAATCGAACGCTGGCGGAATTGCCTCCAGAGCGCCCGGACAAATCCGATGATGACGGCCAGTACGATGAAGAACATGATGTTGAACCAAGGAATGATGGTCACATCCGGGCCCGCCACCGGGCGAATGCCGACGGCATTCGGGAACGCCGAGATCAACTCGTTGCGCCAGCCATAATGCGTGACCACAGCCCATTTCGGCGCCTCGGGTGTGGATCGTAAGTCGTCCACCTCGGTCTGCAAGCTGGCCGTGTCGAACTTGAAATAGAACGGCCATCCCCAGCCGGTGTCTTCATTCCGGTAAACCATCACTTCTTCTGCATCGCTTCGGATGAAGCCCAGAAGATAGGATTTCTTTTTCACGGTCTGCACAAACTGTACATCACGGTTGATCAGATTGGCCGATTGGTCATCTGGTTTTGACCAGAAAATCCGGGTCCAGTCCCCCAGATCCTGCCGTTCCTGATAGGTATTCACGACCCGCACGACGTCGTGCTGTGGCAAGACATAGTGGAACACCCCAAACAGCATCAGGAAAATCAAACTGCGGATGATGATACGAAAACGGCGCATGAGAGACCTCAGTTAATTAATATGACAGACAACAGGACAAAGAATGCAGGGATCACATAGACCAGCAGGATCAGCTTTGGTCGGAAGCTATTCTTGTAATCCTCCATCCCCTCGCGCAACCAAGCGTCGCGGTCGGTTTCGTCACCATCCGGGTGATCCTCTGCCCACTGGTTTTCCAGTTTTTCAAGCCGGACCGATCGGGAATACATACTGACCAGCACATAGACGATGCTGAGCCCGATAAACCCAAAAATGACAAGTCGCACCAACCCCATCGCTATCTCCTGTTCACAGCGCCCCACGGGCCGACGACATCTATGATCTCGTCCCGCGTGCGCGGTTGGACCTTGCGCGGCACCTTCAGCGGCTCTTTCCGACCGCCAAACAGCGCTTCGCGCGCGCCGGCCTTGTTTGCCATATAGTCACGATGCAGGAATTCTGCCACAAATTCACGCTTTTCGTCAGGCCATGTGGCATATGCGGCATAGAAAAGCTCCTTGTGGCAGATGAACAATTGGCGGAAATCCATCGGAGCCAACTCGGACAGCAGCCGGTTGATCAGGTCGCGATCCGGGTGATCAGGGCGCGCGCGCAGGGTATAGAAATAGGCCGGGTGCCGGCTGTCGATGCGGGGCCACTGGCCACCGGCCTCGGCCCAGCGCACCATGGCCGCCAGCCCGCGAAATGCCGCGGGCAGATGCGCACCCATACGCTGCGCCACGTGACGCAATGTGCGCGAGGACATATCGCCCAGATCAAGGCCAACGCTGGTGGCGGCATCCACCAGAATGAACTCCATCTTCTGACGCAGGATCGCAGCCCCCGCATCACCACGTTCGCGCACCACAGGTTCCACCAGATCGTTGCGGCTTAAGAAGCCCGCCAGTCGGTTGGCCTCGGACGTGTCCAGAACCTTGCCCGGCGGCGGAACAGCGAGCCCGGTCTTGTCGCCCGACACGATCACGGCGGGGTTTTCCACGTCGCGGAAAATATACAGCCCTCCAAAATGCGCCGTCCAGAAATTCCCCTGTTCGTATTCCTGCACGCCCAGATCGACCGGAACCTTGGTCACGTCCCCGGTTTCGCGCGCGAGTTCAATCATTTCTGCGATCAACTCGTCGTCATACCACGCGTTCGGCGCGGTTTGGAAATGGTCGATCTTCTCGGCCAGCTCACGCGCGTTTTTGACGTGGCTTTGGGTTGTATCGGCCTCGATCACGATCTTGCGGATGTCGAAAAGCCGCGCGGGGTCCGAGATGTCATAGACCGAGTTCATCAACTCGCCCGCCACCGCATCATGCGCGGTCAGCGCAAAGAGCTTCGCCTCGTTATCCGCAATGAACTGCCGCAGGATGCCGCGCGAGGTCGAGAACATGGCATTCAACAGCGGCGCCTTCTTCTGGTCCACCGTCAGAATGATGAACTGCCGGTTGCAACCATTGGGGTTGAGGTAGAGCGGGTCTTTGAGTTCCTCGCCGATCTCGGGCGAGAAACCCGAGACGTCGATGTGGAATTCTTTCAGCTTCGTCTGCTTGCCCGCCAGCCCCTTGAGCGCACGGTTATACCGCTCGATCAGCGCCGGGCTGTCGACCCGGATCAGATTGCCAAACATGAGGCCGCGTTTGATGAGGCGTTTCATTGGGGGCTCTCCGATTTGACATTACTGTCCAATCGACGGTGTAAAAGCGAGAGCAATGACATCAAGTCTTCTGCGTCCGCTCTATTCATTTCCCAAGAAACTCGCGGAGCGTGGGATGTGGGGTTTCTAAACATCCCAAAAACGCCTTTGCACAGCATCGCGAACCCCTTCTGCTCGGATTTTTCCGTTTCGGTAGCGAATTTGTTTATTGTGAGAAGCGGTGATGCGCCACTAAGAGCCTTGTCGATCAGACTTGACCCATCTTCCGTCAGACCCGTCTTGTCTCGAACTTTCTGCGCTAGACTCTTGCTAGCTTCAAGCACAGCGTGGAAGTAGTTGTCCGCAAGCAATTCTTCGCGACAAAAACTTAAGACATCTGGGTGAACACCTCTCTCCTGCAGACTACCTCTTAGCTCCGCCGCCTTTCGGCGCGCGTCATTGATGGTATTGCTAGTGTCGACGCTAGCAAGTTTACCATTTCTTTCAATAGCCATTCCTTCGAAAACAAGCGCTCGATTCAAGTTCTCACGTAGGGTCTCATATCTTTCGGGAGTACTAACGTAGATAGCAGGGCGCATTGCTTTACGCACAAACGCAAGCACCCCATTTCCGTTTCCGCGCGTGTTTTGATCCTTAGCCAAAATATTAAACACTCGTTTCCACTTTGTGTTTGGTTCTTCCTCCGCGAATCCACAAGCATGCGCAACATTGTCGATCTCGGAATTGGTTAAGCCATATTCTGTATCACCCAAAGCGCGAGCGATAGCCTCGACACTCCGATGGTCAAAACACTTTACGCTCACCCCTTCCCCTCCAAATACCGCTTCTTCGCCTCTTCCTGACGGCCAAAGTCACGCACCATCGCCTCGATGGCGGCTTCGTCTGACTTATCGGCATAGCGGAACTCTGAATCGGCATAGCGGTTGACCTCTTGGATCACCATGTCGGTGGTGATGGGCACGCGCAGATCCTCGATCATGTCTTTCTTGGTGTCATAGTCTTTGACCAAGAACAGCTCCGGGTTTTCCATCCATTCGTCGGGCAGTTCAAAGTCCATCGCGCGGACTTTCACCGCGTCGGTGATGTTCTTGATCGAGCGGCCCGTGAAGCGTTCGTCGGCCTCCTGAATGCCTTTCAGATAGGTGCCGATCTTGGCGATGTCGTCCAGTTCCCCGATCTTGTCATGCACACGGTCGAAGACGTTCATCAACCCGGTTTCCTGCGGCTTGTTATGCGCCTCGAAACTACGGGCGACGGCGGATTTGATCTCTTGCGCGCCGTAAAGGTCGTGCTTGCCCAGCGGGATGTCGTGGTTCTTGCCCATAAGCAGATGCAGGATGTCGATATAGTCCTCGCGCGTGCGTGGCCCGTCCACCAAGAACCGCGCACCGGCGCGTTGGCGCAAGGCGTCGTCCACATTCTCGGGGTAGTTCGAGAACATGCCGAAGGTGCAATTCCCGCGCACCACGGTGTTGGCGCCCGCGAAGCTTTCCATCAGGACCGCCGTGACCTCTTGCTGGCCTGCGCTGGATTGGCGATCCCCGCGTTTGCCCGCGATCTGGTCGATGTCATCCACGGTGCCAAAGCCGATCACGTTGGGGTCGAGCACATTGTTGATAAACGCCTTGGCGTTCTGGCCCGACTTACCCTGATAGCTGTCGATATTGTCGATGCCAAAGTTCTGATAGCGGAACGGATAGCCCGCCACCGCGCAGTAATCATTGACCAGCCCGGCCATCATCTGGATCAGCGTCGTTTTTCCCGTACCGGGCTTGCCGTCGCCCATGAAGGTGAAGATGAAACCGCCAAGTTCAGCAAACGGGTTCAGTTTGCGGTCGAAATCGTATGCCATCAGCATCTTGGACAGTTTCATCGCCTGATACTTCGCGATGTGGTTGCCCACGACCTCGTTCGGTTTCTTGAAGGTCATCGTGATTTTCGAGCCGCGATGGGCGCGCGAGGGCGTGAAGCCCGAAATCGTCAACTCGTCCGCTTCAACCCGGTAATTGGCCGAGGTGAACGGGCCAAGGTGGCTGGCGGTCTGGGCGCGCAGGGCGACCTTCTCCATCAACTGTTCGACATAGGCCAGCACGGTCGCGACCAGCTTGTCCTCGGACGTAACAAAGGTCGCCAGTTCCTGATCCAACTCCCAAAGCGCGCCGTTCAGGGCAAGTGGGGCGTTGTCGGTCAGGACCTCCTCAACCGCGCCAACCTCAATCGAAACCTCACTGGCATGATCGGCCAGCAGGTAAGACGTTGCGTTGGCAAAGACATGCAGGACAATCAGCGCTTCGGCAGTCAGGAGTTCTGAGAATGCAGTGGATTTGTCCGCCCCCAATCGGCCCTCAAGGTTCGAACGACGCAGCGCGGCCAATTCAGTTTGTTCCGCAAAGCCTTCGCCCACCGCCAGCGCAATCGCGATGCCCCGGCGCAGCGCGTGCAGCACGGTTGCTTGCAGCGGAGAGACAAGCGGATCGTCGCCATCCGATCCTTCGATCCGCTCCACCAGATGCACCCCTTCGGGCCGCGCGGTCGAGCGTGTGACAAGACCCGGCGTGGTCGACCGGAACCGACGCGCCCGCCCAACGCCGGGGCTGCGTTCGGCCTTGGGGGCTTCCTTCGGTTTGGCGATCCGGGGCGTGTGATCGAACCCATCCAGATGCCCCGCAGCCGCGTCATAATGCGCGCGGATTTCTTCTTCGCGAAGCTCCATCAGATCAGCGGGTAGAGACATCGAAAACTCCTAAATCAACGGTAAGACAGCACCCGGCCACCCGGGCTAACGACAAATTTGCGCACGTCGTGGAACCCGGCGGGGTTCTTTTCGGCAAGCACCTGAAAAGGGCGCTCTGGCATAATAATCGCGCGCTCCATCGCGCTGGCACCGATTCCGGACCCAGACCCGGCGAACGGATCAATGGCGAAAATCTCACGCTCGACCTTGCCGAACCAGCCAGATTTCTCTTCCTTGACGCTTTGGCTTTTCAGCTCTTCCACGGTCCAGGCCAGCGCCCAGTCTTCACCCGGCGGGCTTTTCGCCTCGGCCAAAACCTCGCGCAAGGGTCCGGTCTGGCGGGTAAATGTGTGGCTATACATCGGCCCCACATGGAAACGACGCAAGCGCTTGGGGTGCAGGTCGTCGAAATCCTTGTCGAACCCGGTGGCGATGGTCACCAGTTGCAACCCGGCCATGGACTGCGCCATCAGATGTGACTGCACCAGCGGCCAGCGGCGCTCGTCCTTAGGCAGCGCGGTGCGGCCCGTGTCTTCGAGTTCCATCAGGTAAATCGTGGGCAGATTGACCTCGCTGTCATAAACCGCCCAATGCGCCAGATAGACACGGCGCGGATCGCGTCCCTCGCCCTTGTTATGGCGCCAAATCACGTCGGGATGCATTTGCGGCCAGAACAGCTCTCCCTTCGCCAATTCTTCGTAATAGAGCCGTTGCGACAGCGAATATTGCAGCGCTTTGGGTACGGTCAGGTCACCCACAATCTGGCTGACCATCTGGCTTTTCAAGTCTGATGCGGTGGCCATGCCCTTCAAATGGGTGTCCGCCTGCGCGGCGTCTGACGCCATCTGCAAAAGCTCTGCATGCACCGGAAACCCGCTGTCGCGCCGATCAAAGGTCAGCGTCGCAGCACCCAACCCATAGGCCTTGTCAGACATGTGATACTTGTTCGCCAGCGCCTTGAAGCTGATGCCAAGCTTGATCAGATAGCGGGCGAGCACATCGACCTCGTCCCGGGTCAGCTTGCCTTCAACCTCCATCTGTCCGGCGACACGGGCCAGATGCGCGGTGATCCTCTCGAACTTCGAGAAATACCGCCGCGTGATCCGCGTGTCCGTCAACTCTGCATGGTCGCGCGGGGCGAAACCGGCAGAAGTGCGTTCGGAGGTTTTGATGTTACTCATCCTCGTTTTGCTTTCGTTTGTAGTCGACCATCCAAACCCAACCGCCAACGAGCGTCAGAATCAAGAACAGCTCGCCAAAAGCGCCGCCCCAAGAACGCCTGACACCCCCCAATTGCTGAAGCATGGTTTCGGGCAAGAAGCTGCTGACTGCCAAAACCAATACCACAACAAAGACGAGGGCGGCGGCAACGTTCTTCATGTTGCTGATCTCCGAGATCTGGGGGGCATGATCGCGTGATCCGGCCCTCTGGGCGAACGGACCAGTCGAGCATTAATACTCGAACGCAATCACCCCCCATACAGGTTCTTGTCGTGCTTCTCGACGATCTCGGCGAAGCGGCGGGCGAAGCGTTCGTCGGCTTTGGCCTTTTGCTCCAGCACGTCGCGGGCAAAGACCATTTGGTCCTCGTGGGCTTCCATCATGTCGGCCATGCGCTGGTTCGTTGCCGTGCCAATCGCGGCCATCGCAGCTTGGGCTTCCTTGTCGGTCTCGACGCCGATTTCGTTGATCCGGTGCGCCACATCCTGCTGCTGCGCCGTTTTCAACGATTTTGTCAGCGCATCATACAGCACCACGCGTTGCTTGGTGTCGGTTTGCAGCTTGTTGATCAACACCATCTGCGTCGCTGCCTGGTTTTGCAGTGAATCGACCCAGGTCTTACCCTTCTCGATATAGCGCTCGAGCGTCTGCGACTTGGCAAGCTTCACTTGCTCGTCCTGCACCATCTCGTTGTACTGCGTGTTCAGATCAGCCAATTGAGTTTCCAGCTGGGTCCGCTTGGCCGCGTCCTGTTCGTTGGCAATCTTGCCCTCAAGCTCGATAATTTTGGGATCCATAGCCAAAATATCGGCACGTAGGGCTTCCAGCTCGCCCACGGTCATTTCGCGATCATCCAGCGTGGCGGTCAGGTTTTCACCAACTTTATCCTTTTGCTCGTTGAGCATCGCCAACTGACCGTCCAGCAGCTTCACAATCGAATCCGATTGCGCGATCAGCTCTTGCAGCTTGTCGTCGATGGACGCCGTGCGCATCCGTTCCTGACGCATGCTTTCCGACTTGCCCTTCGAGAAGATGCCAACAAAGCTCTCCCACCCGGTTTTCGACCGCATCTGGTCAAAATCCGTGGAAAAGCCAGACGTCACATCGTCCAAACCCATGATCAGCTCGGCGATGTTGGCATTCATCGCCTCAGTATGGGCATGCACGTCATCCAGCGTCGCGTTTTCGATGTCGATTGAAATATCTTCGCCCGTCGCGGCCTTCGCACGCGCGGTTTCAATCCGCGTTGTTAGTTCGGAAATCTTGGACTGCGCTTCTTCAACCTGCGCTTGGCTTTCACGAATCTGCTTATCAAAACTGGACATGTGCCCTCCTTGGCTCCACCAAAAACTCCGGTCCGGTCTTATTGCCAGTTCGGAAAATGTTAATCACTGTTACATCTCTATTTAGGTTGAGTTTAGCGCGATTTAAAGGCCTGCAACAGCGTTTTCGCTCGCGCAATGGGTGAAATAGGGTTGCCCGCCGACTCCGTCATTGTTTGTCAAATGGAAGCTGCCTAGGCTTTCGGCATGACACACGACAAAGATCCCCTCCTGACCGAAATCGCACGCCGTCGCGATGATCTGATCACCCTGACGCAAGACCTGATCCGCATTCCAACGCTGAACCCACCCGGTCGCGATTACCGCCGGGTCTGTTCTTTCATCGCCGAACGTATTGGTGCACAAGGCTGGTCGGTCGACATGATCCGCGCCGAGGGCACGCCTGGCGACAGCACCGAATATCCGCGCTGGAACGTAATCTGCCGTCACGAAGGGTCGCAGCCCGGTGACTGCGTGCATTTCAACAGCCATCATGATGTGGTCGAAGTCGGTCATGGCTGGACCAAAGACCCGTTTGGCGGCGAACTGGAAGATGGCCGCATCTATGGTCGCGGGGCGTGTGATATGAAAGGCGGGCTGGCGGCGTCAATTATCGCAGCCGAGGCCTTCGTCGCGCTCTATCCCGACCACAAAGGCGCGGTGGAAATCAGCGCGACAGCCGACGAAGAAAGCGGTGGCTATGGTGGCGTCGCTTATCTGGCCGAGAAAGGGTATTTCGACCCGGATCGCGTGCAGCACGTGATCATTCCCGAACCATTGAACAAAGACCGTATCTGTCTGGGCCACCGCGGCGTCTGGTGGGCTGAAATCGAAACCAAAGGGCGCATTGCCCACGGTTCGATGCCTTTCCTCGGCGACAGCGCGATCCGACACATGGGCGCCGTGCTGGAAGAGATGGAGCGCCACCTGTTCCCACTACTCGCAACGAAACAGACCGACATGCCTGTGGTTCCGGAAGGCGCTAAACAATCCACACTGAACATCAACTCGATCCATGGCGGCGAGGCCGAACAGGACGCTGACTACACCGGCCTACCTGCACCATGCGTTGCCGACCGCTGTCGCATCATCATCGATCGCCGCTTCTTGATGGAAGAGGACCTAAGCGAAGTGAAGGCCGAGGTCACACGAATGCTCGAGTCGATCCGCGCCCAGCGCCCAAGTTTCGAATACGAAATCCGCGACATGCACGAAGTCATCCCGACAATGACTGAAAAAGATGCGCCCGTCGTCACCTCAACCGCTGCCGCAATCGAAAAAGTGCTGGGTCAACAGCCGTCCTACGTAGTCTCCCCCGGCACCTATGACCAGAAACACATCGACCGGATTGGCAAACTGAAAAACTGTATCGCCTACGGACCCGGCATCCTCGACCTTGCTCACCAACCTGATGAATGGGTAGGCGTTGAGGATATGATCGACAGCGCTGGCGTCATGGCATTGGTGCTCAAGGAACTGCTCTGAAAACCCGGCTTCTTCTGGCCGAAAAAATCCTGGGGTGAGCGGCTCAGCCGCGAGGGGCAAAGCCCCTTCATTCACACCGGGATATTATCAATCAAACGAACATCCCCAAGCATCGCTGCAACAAGCAGGCGCGTCGGACGATCCAGGTTTGACACTGGCATCAAATCCGCCGCATCGCGCAATTCCAGATACTCGACCTTGTCATAGCCGGCCCGCTCAATCTGGGCCTTGGCGCTGTCCAACACCACGCGAATATCTGCACCGCGACGGATAGCAAGGGCTGCCCGATCCAGTTCGGCCTTGAGCACGGGCGCGACAGCGCGCTCTTCCAGCGACAGGCGCACATTGCGCGAGGACATTGCCAGCCCGTCCTCTTCGCGGATGGTTGGGCAACCTAACACTTCTGTCTCGATATCAAGATCTTCGGACAGCCGGCGCACCAACAGCATTTGCTGGTAATCCTTTTCGCCGAAACAGGCGACATCCGCGCGCGACTGCAAAAACAGTTTTGAGACAACCGTCGCCACACCGTCAAAGTGACCCGGGCGATGTGCGCCTTCCAGATCTTCTGTCAGGCCCGAGACGCGAACATTGGTCGAGAACCCTTTTGGATAAATCTGATCCGGCGTCGGGACATAGAGCGCGTCAATTCCATATGGCGCAAGCTTCGCGGCATCCTCGTCTTCTGTGCGCGGGTAATTGTCCAGATCACCCGGATTGTTAAATTGTTTTGGGTTTACGAAAATGGTGACAATCACGCGGTCGGCATTCTGCTTAGCAACCTCGACCAGTGACAGATGCCCCGCATGAAGGGCGCCCATGGTGGGCACAACGGCCACCCGTTCACCTTTGAATATCCATTTCCGGCGCAGGGTGCGCAGGTCTTCTTTGGTGCGAACCAGCTTCATTTCTTGGGGACCTCATCGGCAAATACATGTTCAGGGCCGGGGAAGCTGCGGGCACGCACTTCTTTGGCATATTGGGCGATGGCTTTGCCGCCATCTTCGCCCAAAGTCGCATATCGTTTGGCAAATTTGGGTTTGAAGGCTGTGAACAAGCCCAGCATGTCATCGACCACAAGGATTTGCCCGTCACAGCCGGCAGATGCGCCGATGCCAATGGTTGGAATGGACAAGGTCGCGGTGATTTCGTTCGACAATCCCTCGGGCACCTTCTCAAGCACGACCGAGAAAGCACCAGCGTCTTCGACCGCTTTGGCGTCGGCCAGCACTCGCGCGCGATCTTCCCCGCGCCCCTGCACCTTATAGCCACCTAACGTGTTGATTGCCTGCGGGGTCAGACCGACATGTGCCATGACCGGTATCGATCGACTGGTCAAAAAACGGATCGTTTCGGCCATCGTCACGCCACCTTCCAGCTTAACGGCTGCCGCACCGGTCACGCGCATCAGGCGGGCTGCGTTGCGGAAGGCTTGTTCGGGGCTTTCTTCATACGATCCAAACGGCATGTCGACGACCATCATGGCCTTCGTCAGCCCGCGTTTCACAGCGGCTCCGTGCAGTTCCATCATCTCCATCGTGACGCCAAGTGTATCGGGGAGGCCATGCACGACCATGCCGACGCTATCGCCTACCAAAACGATGTCACAATGCGCATCCATCATCTGAGCCGTCGGGGTCGCATACGCCGTCAAGCAGACCAGCGGTGTACCACCTTTGCGCACCCGGATATCCGACGGTGTCGGCACGGTAATCTTAGCAGAAGCGCTCATGGTTTCTCCTCCCCTGATCCTCTTCGCAAGGACACTATAATGCTGCGTCGCAGAATATCAAAGGGGGGTTGCCGCAGCGTCTACCCCTTGCGCTGACACAGATTCGCGCGTTTCATGAAGGCTGTCCCGCATTATGGGCGAAGGAGGACCGACCATGACCAACCTGAAATTCACCGCAGCCGCCTGGGCGCTTATGGCGACGACCGCTTTGGCCGGAAGTGACGCAATCACGCTTGGCATGGTGCTTGAGCCGCCAAACCTTGATCCGACCGGCGGGGCCGCTGCTGCCATTGACGAAGTTGTCTATGCCAACATCTTCGAAGGTTTGACCCGGTTTGGGCCGGATGGCTCTGTCCTTCCCGGTCTGGCAAGCGAATGGTCGGTCAGCGATGACGGCTTGACCTATACGTTCAAACTGCGGGACGGGGTGACCTTCCATGACGGCAGCACGATGGATGCAGAAGACGTGATCTTCTCGCTCGATCGCGCGCGCGCCGAGGAATCGACCAACGCCCAGAAAGCACTGTTCAAGGATATCGAG
Organism: Aliiroseovarius sp. M344; assembly: GCF_025140835.1. Classification (NCBI taxonomy): domain Bacteria; kingdom Pseudomonadati; phylum Pseudomonadota; class Alphaproteobacteria; order Rhodobacterales; family Paracoccaceae; genus Aliiroseovarius; species Aliiroseovarius sp. M344. The sequence continues at coordinate 613,695 of NZ_CP081153.1, read as the reverse complement.
GCTGTCACCTCCCCCGATCCCCTGACCGTTGACGTGAAACTGTCTGCGCCCAACGGCAATTTCCCGTTCAACATGGCGTGGGGGGACGCAGTGATTGTTGCGCCCGAAAGCATTGAGAATGCTGCCACGGCCCCTGTGGGCACTGGACCATTTACTTTTGTTGAATGGGCCAAGGGCGATCATGTGACCATTGCACGCAATGACGCCTATTGGGGGGACGCCCCGGCGCTGGCCAAAGCCACGTTCAAGTTCATATCGGACCCCAATGCCGCCTTCGCTGCAATGATGGCTGAAGATGTGGATGCCTTCCCGAACTTCCCCGCCACCGAAACCTTGGCGCAGTTCGAAGCAGATCCGCGGTTCAACGTGATCGTCGGCTCGACCGAAGGCGAGACAATCCTGTCCATGAACAACAAGTCCGGCCCGCTGGCAGATCTGCGCGTCCGCAAGGCAATCGCCCATGCGATCAACCGGCAGGATATCATCGACGGGGCGATGTTTGGATATGGCACCCCAATCGGCAGCCATTTCGCGCCCCACAACCCTGACTATGTCGACCTGACAGGCAACTCTGCTTTTGACCCTGAAATGTCGAAATCCCTGTTGGCGGAAGCCGGGGCCGAAGACCTGACGTTGCGGCTGATGCTGCCGCCACCCACATATGCGCGGCGCGGGGGCGAGATCATCGCAGCCCAATTGCGTGACGTCGGAATCAAGACCGAGATTTCGAACCTCGAATGGGCGCAATGGATTGAACAGGTGTTCAAGGGCAAGGATTTTGACCTGACCATCGTCAGCCATACCGAACCTGCCGACATCAACATTTATGCGCGGCCCGAATACTACTTCCAGTATGACAATGCCGACTTCCAGGCGTTGATCAACAAGCTCTCAGTCACATCAGACCCCGCGATGCGGTCGGAGCTGAACAAACAGGCTCAACAGATGATCGCAGATGACTATGTGAACGGGTATTTGTTCCAGCTGGCAAAAACCGGTGTCGCCAACGCGAAAATTCAGGGTCTGTGGGAAAACGCACCCACGCAGGCCAATGATCTGACAGGCGTCAACTGGTCGGAATAATCGCTGAACGTAACACAGAAAAGAGCGCCGCGTCCGGCGCTCTTTTTTCTATGACTTCGCGGCATTCGGATTGGGTGTGATGCGCCGGTTCAACATCGCCTCGCGCCATGTGATGTAGCTGACCGCAGTGATGATGACGGCTGCGCCTCCAACCACCCACATATCCAGCGGCTCTGCAAACAACCACGCGCCCATGGCCGTCGCCCAGATGATCTGCAGGAAGGTCACGGGTTGCGTGACCGACACGGGCGCTTCGGCAAAGGCACGCGACATGGCGTAATGCCCGGCCGTTGCGCAAAAGGCGATCAGAACCAGCCACGCCAGTTGCGTGCCATTGGGCGGCACCCAGACCAGCCATGCAGCAGGGGCCAGCCCGATTGTCACTGTGATCGACATGATGGCGACCACGACGGCCGCTGACGCCTCTTGCGACAGCCGTTTGGCAATCAGGTATGACATTCCAAGAAAGATCGCGGTGAAAACCATCGACAGATGCCCCGCGCCCAGCTCTCGCACACCGGGACGCAGAATGATCAAAACTCCCAAGAACGCAAAGACAACGGCGACCATCCGGCGGGTCGAAAACGTTTCGCCCAGAAACAGGGCGGCCCCCAGCATCACATAAATCGGATTGAGGTAATTCATCGCCACGACTTCAGCCACAGTGATTTGGGTCATCGCATAAAACCAACACAACACAGCGCCAGTATGCACAACGCCACGCAAGGCGAACAACCGCCACATCGTTTTGGAAAAGCGTGCCCGTTTCAACTGCCCCAAAGCGGGCAACACGAATGCCAGCCCAAACAGGTATCGCAGGAAAGCAGCTTGTGAGGACGGAAGCGTTTGGCCCACATATTTCACCAGCCCGTTGAGCAGCACAAAAAAGAACCCTGCCAACAGCATCCACAGAATGCCGTGCAGGTGTCTTGTTTCTGTTGGGACCAGGGTCGTCATCCGGCGACCTGACCCGAGTTTGCCGCTAAAGACAAGTGACCCCGGCGCGGTTGTCCGAGCCGGGGTCATGGAATTCTGTTCAAGGGAACGTTTAGAGCTGCGCCAGAACCTCGTCGGACGCTTCAAAATTGGCGGTGACGCGCTGCACGTCATCGTCATCCTCTAACGCATCCAGAAGATTCATAAGCTTTTGCATCCCTTCAAGATCAAGCTCGGTGGTCATGTTGGGTTGCCAGATCAATTTGGTCGATTCGCTTTCGCCCAGCGCGGCTTCCAGCGCGTTCGACACTTCGTTCAGATCTGTGTCAGCGCAGATGATGCGATGCCCGTCCTCGGTGGTTTCGCAATCCTCAGCACCGGCTTCGATGGCGGCTTCCATAACAGTGTCGGCATCACCTGCTTCTGGCAGATAGGTCACTTCGCCCTTGCGGTCGAACATGAAGCCGACGGACCCGGTTTCGCCAAGGTTGCCGCCGTTTTTCGAGAAGGTCGAGCGCACGGTCGAAGCTGTGCGGTTCTTGTTGTCGGTCATCGTCTCAACAATGACGGCAACACCATTGGGGCCATAGCCCTCGTATCGGATTTCGTCATAGTTCTCAGCGTCGCCACCGATGGCTTTCTTGATTGCGCGATCAATGACGTCCTTCGGCAAAGACTGGCTTTTGCCTTCCTTGACCGCCATGCGCAGACGCGGGTTCTTGTCCGGATCCGGGTCGCCCATCTTGGCAGCCACGGTGATTTCTTTTGCAAGCTTAGAGAACAGCTTCGAGCGCAGTTTGTCCTGACGCCCCTTGCGGTGCTGAATGTTTGCCCATTTTGAGTGACCAGCCATGGTGCCCTCCGAATTAATTCAGGTGTCGATGTGTTGCGCGGTTCAATACAGCAGGCGTTGGGGGCGCTGCAAGGGCGTTGCGAACAAGTTGTTCACGCGCGTTCGTCCTTCGGCGAACCCATGACAACATGCGTCACGATCTGGTGGACTTGTGGCAACGTCCCCAACTTGTCGGTATGAAAATGTTTATAGGCGATCAGGTCTTCAGCCTCGACCCTCAGCAGGTATTCGACGGTACCGGTAATATTGTGGCACTCACGAACCTCGTCGTATCGCGCAACCGACCGTTCAAACCCCTCCTGCGCGGCTTTTGTATGATCGGACAGGCCAACCGTGACATAAGCAACAAAGCCATTGCCCATGGCAACCGGATCAAGCACCGCACGGTAGCCTTTGATCGCGCCCTGCCGCTCCAGTTCCTGCACGCGCCGCAAACAGGCCGAAGGGGAAAGGCCAACCTTCTCTGCCAGTTCAGTGTTGGGCAACCGCCCGTCGCGAACAAGTTCTTGCAATATTTGACGGTTAATTTGATCTATCTTCATCATTCGTTGCAAACAAACTCCAAATACCTGCAATAAAGCAACCCACAGCCACCAATTTGGGGTGATTATTGCCGCTATGTCAATCGAGCTTCTCTCCGCCTTCATCGCCTTCGCCTTCGTGTCGTCAATCACGCCGGGGCCCAACAACCTTATGCTAATGGCATCAGGCGCCAATTTCGGCTTCCGCCGCTCTATACCGCATATGTTGGGCATAGGGATCGGGTTCACATTTATGATCGTGTTGGTCGGCGCCGGGCTTATGACACTTTTTGACCTCTATCCGGTCAGCTACACGATCCTGAAAACCGGCAGCGTAATATATTTGCTTTGGTTGGCATGGAAAATCGCGAACGCCTCGCAACCTGGCACCGGCAAGGCGGGCGGCACCCCCATGACGTTCCTTCAGGCAGCCGCCTTCCAATGGGTCAATCCAAAAGCTTGGGCAATGGCGCTGACCGCGATCAGCGTGTACGCGCCCAGCCGCAGCATGTCAGCTGTCCTGTTGGTTGCCGCCATTTTCGGCATGGTGAACCTGCCTTCTGTCTCGGTGTGGACCATTCTTGGGCAAAAGATTCGCGTGATCTTGACCAACCCGACCCGCCTTCGGTCGTTTAATGTCACGATGGCTTTGCTTCTTGTTGCCACACTTTTCCCCGTAATCTACGGGTGACGTTCTGGTCGCCAAGCGGTAAGTCTTGAGCCATGACAACAGATCAAATCATCCTCTTCGCTCTTTTCGGTGCAGTGTTCGGACTGCTTCTTTGGGGGCGCTATCGCTATGACCTTGTGGCCTTCACCGCGCTGATGATCGGCGTTGTGCTGGGCGTTGTGCCAACCAAGGACGCCTTTTCAGGCTTCGGGCATCCCGCGACCCTGATTGTCGCCCTGGTGCTGGTGGTATCGGCGGGGCTGGTCCGGTCAGGAGCCGTTTTCCTGATCACCCGCACCATGGTCGATGCCTCGCGGTCACTGGGTTCACATATCGCCCTGATGGGCGCGATCGGCGGCTTGCTGTCTGCGTTCATGAACAACGTGGCGGCACTTGCCTTGCTTATGCCGGTGGACGTCCAGACGGCACGCAAAGCGGGCCGTGCGCCGGGTCTCAGCCTGATGCCGCTGTCTTTTGCGACCATCCTGGGCGGCATGGTCACGCTGATCGGTACGCCTCCCAACATCATTATCGCGTCCATCCGCGGCGAGGCGCTGGGCGAACCATTTCGGATGTTCGACTTTGCACCTGTCGGCGGCATCACCGCGGTTGCCGGGCTGATTTTCGTTGCGCTGATCGGCTGGCGCCTGATCCCGCGGCCTGATAACAGCGAAAACGTTTCCGACCCGATGGAAGAGTTCGGCAACTACATCGCCGAACTGATGCTTCCTGAAGACTCGAAGCATGTCGGCAAGCGGCTGCAGGATCTGACGGAAGCCGCCGAGAAAAACGACGTGGCCATCCTTGGTCTGGTGCGCGGCGGCAAGCGCCGCTACGGCACACAGCTTGCGACCAAGCTAGAAGCCGGCGACGCACTGGTGCTGGAAGCGCGGCCTGAAGCATTGGATGAATTTCGTGCAGCCCTGGGCCTGACTTTCGCCGAAACAGAGCACGAAGAGAAGCTGCGGGCCGAAGCGGACGGGCTGTCCAAGATTGAGATCGTGGTTCCGGAAAATGCCCGGATCGTTGGCAAGACGGCACAGTCCATTGGCCTGAACTGGCGCCGCCGGTCCGTCCTTCTTGGCATCTCGCGGGCCGGGAAGCAGATCATCAAACAGGTCCGCAAGACCGAGATCCGCCCCGGTGATATCCTTCTGGTGCTCGTGCCACAGGGAACCGAAGCGGACGTGACGGACTGGTTGGGCTGCCTGCCATTGGCCGAGCGCGGCCTGAAGGTCACGCAGGACGAAAAGGTCTGGCTGGCAATCGGCATGTTCGGCGCAGCCGTCGCGGCGGCCAGTTTCGGGCTGATCTATTTGCCGGTGGCACTTGGCCTGGTCGTTGTTGTCTATGTCTTGACCCAAATCGTCCCGCTGTCCGAGCTGTATTCCCATATCGAGTGGCCGGTTGTCGTGCTGCTGGGATCCATGATCCCGCTTGGCGCGGCGCTTGAAACCTCGGGCGGCACGGAGTTGATAGCCGGCGCTCTGGTGGCCTTTACCGAAGGCTTGCCTGCTTGGGCTGTGCTGACCGTTCTGATGATCGTCACGATGACCCTGTCGGACGTGTTGAACAATACCGCCACCACCATCGTCGCCGCCCCTGTTGGTATCCAGATGGCGCAAGCGCTTGGCAAAAACCCCGATCCTTTTCTGATGGCCGTCGCCGTCGCCGCAAGCTGCGCCTTCCTGACCCCCATCGGGCATAAGAACAACACGCTGATTCTTGGCCCCGGCGGATACCGGTTCGGGGATTACTGGCGCATCGGTCTGCCGCTGGAGGTTCTTGTCGTCGCTGTCTCGATCCCCGCTATTCTGGTGTTCTGGCCACTTTAATGTTAGTCACCTGACCTAAAGCGGCCAGATGAACGGGATAAGCGCCGAAGCCAGGATGCCAACCGACAGGTTCAGCGGAATGCCGACCTTCAGGAAGTCCGAGAATTTATAACCGCCGGGGCCGTAGACCAGAGTGTTCGTCTGATACCCAATCGGCGTGGCAAAACTGGCCGATGCTGCCACCATCACCGCGACGACCAATGGGCGGGGGTCCAACCCCAACGCGTTGGCCAGCCCAATTGCGATCGGCGTGACCACCACTGCGACCGCGTTGTTTGACACCAGCTCGGTCAGAACAGACGTCAGCAGATAGATCGCCCAGATAATCAGGAACGGCGGCAGATTGCCCAAGAGCGGTGCGACGCCCTCGGCAATCAGGCGGACAGCGCCAGAGTTCTCCAGCCCGGCCCCGATGGCCAGCATCGAAAAGATCAGCACAAGCAGGCGCCCGTCGACCGAGCCGAAGGCCTCATCTGCATCAATACACCGTGTCAACAAAACCAACGCCACAGCTAGGATGGCCAGGAAGAAGATCGGGGCGACGCCGAAGCCCGCCAGTACAACCAATCCGACCAGCGCGCCAATCGCGATGGGCGCATGGCCACGCCGATATTCACGCGCCGAAGGTTTTGAGACGTCCAGCAAGTTCATATCCTGCGCCAGCCGTTGGATGTCTTCGGGCGCACCTTCCAAAAGGAGGGTGTCACCGACCCGAACCACCAGATCGTCAAGTTGCCGCCCGATATTTTGGTTCTTGCGGTGCACAGCCAAGGGATACACACCATAACGACGGCGAAGACGCATCCGCCCCAATTGCTTCCCGACCATTCCGCAATCAGGTGTGATCAGCACTTCAACTGTCGCTGTCTCAACCGCTGACACCTGATCCACGCGCTTCAGACTTTTGTCGCGTTGAAGGCTAAGCAGCTCGCTCATGGCGGTGCGCAGCACCACGCGGTCGCCGACCTGCAAGGTCACACCTTCCAGATTGCGCCGCAACGAGGCATCGCCGCGAACCACATCAACCAATCGAACGCCATCGCGCTTGAACAGCTGCACACCATTCACCTCGCGACCAATAAGGTTGCTTTCCGGCGGAACCACGGCTTCGGTAAAGAATTTTTTTCGCGACCGGTCTGACAGAAGTGTGGCCATGCTGTCCCGATCAGGAAGGATTTTGGGCGCGATGAAGTAAATATAGAACATGCCCCATGCCACCAGGGCGATGCCCAACGGCGTCACCTCGAAAATCGAGAACGGTTCAAGGCCATTGGCGCGGGCAACACCATCGACCAACAGGTTTGTAGACGTCCCGATCAGAGTCAGCGTCCCGCCTAAAATCGCACCATAGCTTAGCGGAATAAGCAGCTTCGACGCCGAACTGCCAATTTTCTTGGCCAGCTGCACAAACACTGGGATCATCACAACAACGACCGGGGTGTTTGACACGAAGGCAGACGCGATCACCACAAATCCCATCAGGGCCGACAGAGCAATGACGGGGTTTTTCTCAGCGCGCCGTTCGGCAATTTGGGTGAACCAATGAAGCGCGCCGGTGCGTACCAAGCCTCCCATGACGATAAACATGGCCGCGATGGTCCAGGGCGCCGGGTTGGACAACACCTCCAGCCCCTGCGTGTAATCCAGGATCCCCGTGATCAGCATGATGGCGACACCACCGATGGCCACAACCTCTGTCGGGAAGGTTTCGCGCAGAAACATCACGAACATTCCAGCGACAACCAAAAGAGACAACACCGCCAGTGTCGTATCGCCAAATTCGAAAAGACCCATGAATTGCCCCTGATTGGTTCGCCACATAAGTCTTGCCCGCTGCGCGCGCGGTGGGCAAGCGCGGTTTTTCGTCATGTGCGCTTTGTATTGCCGCAGTCGTCACGACGTGGTTCTGGGTAAACCCGGCTGATGGGCGGATTAGTTTAGGTCAAGCGGCGTCGATTGCGCCAAACGCCCACCCTCGCGAACCATCTGAACCCGTGTGGCTTTACCCGTGCGATCATCGGTTTCAACATAAAGCCCTGACAACGTGGCTTCGCCCACTGCCGGCGTAAACCGGCTTTTGGACATGCCAGTGATGAAGCGGCGCATTGGTTCTTCTTTCTGCATTCCTATGACGCTGTCATAGTCACCGCACATCCCGGCATCTGTCTGAAATGCCGTGCCCTTCGGCAATATCTGCGCGTCACCCGTTGGGACATGAGTGTGCGTGCCCACGACGACGCTGGCGCGCCCGTCACACCAATGGCCCATGGCCATCTTCTCGGATGTGGCCTCGCAATGGACATCGACAAGTGCGGCTTGGACGGCACCGCCGAGGGGATGACGTTTCAGCACCGCGTCGACGGCTGAAAACGGATCATCGAACGGACGTTTCATAAACACCTGCCCCAATGCCTGTGTCACCAGAACTTTGCGTCCACGCGCGTCAGAAAACACCCGTGCACCGGTGCCCGGGCAATCTTTTGCATAGTTCAGCGGGCGAATGATCCGGGTTTCCTGTTCGCAAAATGACAGCATCTCGCGTTGATCAAAGGCATGATCGCCCAGCGTGATGACATCTGCGCCTGCATCAAGAAACGTGCGCGCATGGGCGGCGGTCAGGCCGGCCCCGCCGGTCGCGTTCTCGCCATTCACGACGACGAAATCCAGCTTCCACGCCTCGCGCAAGCCTTTTAGTCGGTCGGTCACCGCGCGCCGGCCAGCGCGCCCCATTATGTCGCCCAGAAAAAGTATCTTCATGGGCCAAGCCCTAGGTCGAATGGCTACAAAGGGCAAGTCCAAGCGTTTGGATCAGACCCAATGTACGCCGTCGTCAGTGACAATCGCATCCAGTTTTTGGTCTGTCGGCTCTAGCGGAACGGAAATGACCTCTTGCGCGCTGTAGGCATAGCCGATGGCCAATGTGGGGCGCTGGTTGCGCAGCCCCTCAAGCGTGCGATCATAGAACCCGCCACCATATCCCAAGCGTCCGCCTTTGCGATCAAATGCCAGCAGAGGCACAATCAGTACTTCGGGCTCGACGAACTTTAGCTTCGCGGGAATGTAGGCACCAAAAGCACCTTCCGTCATCTCGCAGTCCGGGGCCCAAAGGGCGAAGCGCAATGGCCGGTCCGGTCCCTCGATCACTGGTACGCAAACTGGCCCATGCGCGGCCATCGCGGCCATGACGGGCACGGGGGTTATTTCGGTGCGGATAGGCATGTAACCTGACAGCACCTTTCCCTTGTGCTGGGTCACCACAGATAACAGATGCGCCACACCTGACGCCGAACGTGCTTCGCTATGCGCCTCTTTTCGGCGGGCAAAAGCGGCCTTTCGCGCGTCTGCCTTCGTAGTTTTCAAAACGTCCTGATCCATCGTCAAAGAAGCATCACCGCAGCCAGTCCAAGGAAGGCAAAGAAGCCCACAACATCCGTTACCGTCGTCACAAATGCGCCAGACGCCAACGCAGGATCAATATCCAGACGTTCCAGCACAACGGGGATGATAACCCCCGCCAGACCCGCTACCACCATGTTCACGACCATCGCTATTGCGATCACGACGCCAAGAACGGGCGTCCCGAACCAAGCCACCCCGACGGCCCCCATGACAACGGCAAAGATCAACCCGTTGATCAGCCCGACCGTGGCCTCACGACGGATCACCCGCCAGACGTTGGCCGAGGTCAGATCTTTCGTTGCCAACGAGCGAACCGCCACGGTCAATGACTGAGTGCCTGCGTTGCCACCCATCGACGCGACGATTGGCATCAACACCGCCAACGCCACAAACTGTGCGATCACGTCCTCAAACTGCGATATGACCATTGAGGCTAGAATTGCCGTCACAAGGTTGACCGCAAGCCACGGAAAACGGCGTTTGGTGGTATCAATTACACGGTCTGAGAGGCTGCTTTCACCAACCCCGGCCAAACGCATGATGTCTTCTTCGTGCTCTTCATCAAGAATAACCATCGCATCGTCGATGGTGATCACCCCAACAAGGCGGTCATCAGCATCAACAACAGGGGCAGAAATCAGATGATACTGGTTGAACGCATAAGCCACTTCGGCCTCGTCCTGCATAACCGGAATGGTACGAAAGCTTTCCTCGGCGATGTCGGTCATCTTGACCTTGCGAGCGCTGCCCATCAGGCGGCCAAGTGTGACATACCCTGTTGGGCGCATGCGCGGGTCGACCAAGATGACGTGATAAAACGTCTCGGGCAGATCATCTTGGTTTCGCAGAAAATCAATGGTTTGCCCAACATTCCAATGTTCCGGCGCAACCACAAGCTCGCGCTGCATAAGACGACCGGCAGATTCCTCCGGATAGCCAAGTGATTGTTCGACAACGACCCGGTCGTCGGCATCCAATGCCCCCAGAACCGCTGCCGTCTGCGGAGCATCAAGGTCTTCAATCAGGTCGACGACATCGTCGGTTTCCAGATCTCGAACCGCTTCTGCCAGCACTTCCGGCGACATAGCGCCCACGATTTCTTCGCGCAGACCTTCGTCAAGTTCTGACAGAATATCGCCGTCGAATTCTGTACCGTAGAGGCGGACGAGCGCAACGCGTTCGTCGTGGCCTAACTGTTCCAGTAGATCGGCGATGTCGGCAGGGTGAACGGGCTCCAGCGCACGCACCAAGGCGGCGGCATCTTCAGATTCCAGCGCCGCTAGGACTGGCTGGAAAACGTCTTTATCAAGCTCGTAATCACCTTCTTCGGGTGCGTCGTCGCTTAGTTGTTCATCCAGCATCACGAAGCCCTCCCGGTTTGTCTGCGCGAACATAGGCCATGGCTGCCACCAATGGAACCGCAAGAAAGCCATTGCCACACTAATTATCCGGCTCTAGCTTGTCCGGTGGCTATCACGTGAGGCAAAGACATGCACCTTCTTCTGGGACAGACAATTGGCTTCACCGCAGACCCGTTCAAAGAGCCGCTAGAGGCGTGTGTGACACACGAGCGCCGCGGTGCTTTGGCCATTGAGAATGGAGTAATCGCAGATCTGGGATCGGCTGATGACTTGCGGGGAAAATACCCTGAAGCGGAAGTGACAGATTACGGCGACGCGCTGATTTCGCCGGGTTTCGTTGATGCGCATGTACACTATCCGCAGACGGCAATCATCGCCTCTTGGGGCAAGCGGCTGATTGATTGGCTGAACACATACACCTTTCCAGAAGAAAGCCGGTTTGGTGACCTGGACCACGCGACCGACATCGCCGAGACCTATTTCGACCTTGTGACAGCATCGGGCACGACAACCACAGTCAGCTATTGCACCATCCATCCGGAAAGCGTGGACGCCTATTTCACAGCGGCAGAACGGCGTGGGTTGAGGGTTCTGGGCGGCAAGACCTGCATGGATCGCAACGCGCCGGACAACCTGCAAGACACAGCCCAATGCGCCTATGACGACAGTAAAGCGCTGCTGGAGCGCTGGCACGGGCGGGACCGGCTGTCCTATGTGATCACGCCGCGCTTCGCGCCCACATCGACGCCAGAGCAGCTGGAGGCGCTTGGCGCTTTATGGGCAGAGAACCCAGACCTTCTGATGCAAACCCATATCAGCGAACAGCACGAAGAGATCGCATGGGTCGCGGATCTGTTCCCGGATGCCAAGGACTATCTGGATGTCTACGAACGTTTTGGCCTTCTTGGGTCCGGCGCGCTTCTGGGGCATGCCATTCATCTGACCGACCGCGAACGCGATCGCATTTGCGAAGTGGACGCCAGTCTGATCCATTGCCCAACCTCGAACATGTTCATCGGATCGGGGCTGTTCGATATGGCGGGGCTGATGGAGCAAGGTCACAGAATTGGCTTGGCAACCGACACTGGCGGCGGGTCATCCTTTTCGATGCTGCGCACCATGGCGGCAGCGTATGAGGTCGGCCAGTTGAATGGGCACCCACTGCATCCGGCGCAGCTTTGGTGGCTCGCGACCGAAGGGTCGGCGCGTGCCATTCGCATGCACGACAAGATTGGCACGCTTGCACCGGGGTCCGAGGCCGACCTTGCAATCATCGATCTTGCCTCGACAGCCGCCATCGCTCAGCGCAGCGCGCGCGCCGAGGATATATGGCAAGCGATCTTCCCCACCATCATGATGGGCGATGATCGGGCGATCAAAGCGGTCTGGGCCAATGGCAAATGCCTCAGAAGCTGACCAAGGCAACACCAAACAGCACAAACACAGCGCCCGCAGTTTCCTGCCGCGACAGACCTTCACCAATGGCGAAGGAATATCCCAGCACAAGCAGAGATTCCGTTGCAATGATCGCGATATAGGCCAGGCCCAGTTCGACCTGCCGAAGTAGGAAGACCTCTGAGACGACCGTGCCAGCCAAGACAGCAACAAGAAGTGCCAATGGCAGCCAGGCAAAGCCTTGCGAATAGTGCTTCATCAGTATGGTCGAAACGCCGTAACCAAGGGCCGCGGCCAACGCTAAAAATGTCTTATCACTCATTACGGAAAGCATGGTGAGCCCATCCTTCCTGCGGTAATATCCGCATGTGAGAGGTTTGAAATGTAAGCCACCATAGCAGAAATGGACCTAGATTTCAAAATAACCGACAAACTTGCTAGGCTCTTAACCGCGCGGCCAGCAGGTTCTGGTCCTCTATCACGCGCGGCAGATCAATTGTCGTGATCTGCCCAGCGCGCACAATCTGCCGTCCTTCGACGAACAGATCGCGGACCTGCCGTGGTCCCGCCAAGACTAGAGCCGCCGGATCCCAGCTGCCCGCACTGTCCAATCCTGATACGTCCCAGATTGCGATATCTGCGCGTTTGCCAACAGCAATCTGCCCGCAATCATGGCGTCCCAAAACCTCTGCCCCGCCACGGGTTGCGATGCGCAACACCTCGCGCGCGCTCATCTTATCAGCCCCAAAGGCGACGCGCTGCAGCAACATGGCTTGTCGCGCCTCGTCGATTAGATTGCCCTGATCATTTGACGCCGATCCATCAACACCCAGCCCGACTTTGACGCCCGCGTCGCGCATTTGCCGCACTGGCGCAAACCCGGACCCAAGCCGACAATTCGAACACGGGCAATGGGCAACGCCTGTCCGCGTGTGGGCAAACAGGTCAATCTCGGCCCCATCCAGCTTCACGCAATGGGCATGCCAGACATCGTCACCAACCCAACCTAGCTCCTCGGCATATTGACCGGGACGGCAACCAAACTGTGCTTCGGAATAGGCGATATCCTCGTCATTCTCAGCCAGATGGGTGTGCAGCATCACGCCTTTGTCGCGCGCCAGAATGGCGGCCTCGCGCATCAAATCGCGACTGACCGAGAAGGGAGAGCACGGCGCGACACCCACGCGCAACATCGACCCTTCAGAAGCATCGTGGAAGGCGTCGATCACACGGATGCAGTCTTTTAGGATGTCTGCCTCACGCTCAACCAAACTGTCCGGTGGCAGACCGCCATCGCTTTCACTGATGGACATAGAGCCTCGGGTGGGGTGGAACCGCAGCCCGACCTCGCGTGCGCCATCAATTGTGTCTTCAAGGCGTGAACCGTTTGGAAAAAGATAGAGGTGATCAGCGGACATAGTGCAGCCAGACAAGGCCAGTTCTGCCAGCCCGACCATGGCCGATACGCGCATTTCATCGGGTCCAAATCGCGACCAGATTGGGTACAGTGTTTGTAGCCATCCAAATAAAAGCGCATCCTGCCCCCCCGGCACAGCCCGCGTCAATGTCTGGTAAAGATGGTGGTGCGTATTCACAAGGCCGGGTGTCACCACGGCAGCTTTTGCATCTATGACCTCGCCCTGCGACTTGAGGCCCGTGCCGATCTCGGCGATGGCGCCATCTGCGATCCGAATATCCGTGGACGTCAGCTCGCGACTATCATCATCCATTGTCAAAACGGTTTGCGCGTTGCGGATTAGAAATTCCATGTTGTCTCCTTTAGCCCATTTCGGAGAGACAACCTTGGCGGCGACAGAAAGGGCAAAGGACTCGCGCGCGCCGCCAGTTTGCCACGGGCGCTGCCAATCTCGCAACCTTTTTGGCTGACGGCTTAGGTTCGTGACAGAATTTCCAAGGCGGCGGCATGGATTTCTGCATTGGCTGCTGCGATCACCCGCCCGCCCTGATGCACCGGGCCACCTTCCCAATTGGTGACAACGCCACCTGCGGCTTCGATCACTGCCATCGGACCCTGAATATCATAGGACTGCAGACCTGCCTCGACCACCAAGTCAATGTGGCCCGAGGCGACCAGCCCATAGGCGTAACAATCCAGCCCATAACGGGTCAACTTGACGTGTTCGGACAACCGATGAAACGCCTGCCCTTCTTGCTTCGTTCCGACCTCTGGAAACGTGGTGAACAAAATCGCATCGGAAAGTTCACGCGGCATTCGCGTTTTCAAAGGCCGCGACCCATGCGGTCCATCGACCCGCGCCACGCCAAAACCGCCGACAAAGCGTTCGCCGATATAGGGTTGGTCAATAATGCCAAGTTGGGGGCCATCGTCATCGCCAACCGCTATCAGAACACCCCAAGTGGGCGTGCCTGATAAAAAGGCGCGCGTTCCGTCTATCGGATCAAGCACCCACGTCAGGCCGCTTTCACCAGCGGTCTGGCCAAATTCCTCTCCCAAAATGGCGTCTTGGGGACGAAGCTGGGCCAAAACCTCGCGCATTGCGCGTTCGGCCGCGCGATCGCCTTCTGTAACCGGATCAAATCCCTCGCTGAGCTTGTTATCGGCGATCAGATTGTCGGCGCGAAAAAAGGGCAGAACGGCTTTGCGCGCCGCATCAGCCAAAGCCTCTGCCGCGCGCAACAATTCTTGTTTCGTGTCGTTGTTCAGATCGGTCACTGTCGCACCCCCGCCGCATGTTCACCGGGCGGTAGCAGGGCAACCGGTCGGGCGTCAAGCTCAGGCGACGTCAGACAAGACGCGGGCCAGCTCGAACAACCGTCGGCGTTGATTGTCCGGAATAGCATAATAGCTGCGAACGAGTTCGAGCGCTTCCTTGTCCGCCAGAATGTCGGCGGGCAGGGCGCTTTGGGTATCCGCATCAGGTTTGCTTTCCAAACCTTCAAAGAAGAAACTGACCGGCACAGAAAGCGCGGCTGCTATATCCCAAAGTCTGGACGCCGAAACACGGTTCATGCCAGTTTCGTATTTCTGGATTTGTTGGAACTTGATACCTACTTTTTCAGCCAACTGCTGCTGGGTCATCCCCACCATCCACCGACGGTGACGGACGCGTTTTCCAACATGGACATCCACCGGATGTTTCATTGAACCACTCCTCGTTAGTAGATTGTATTACGCAACCACTGATCACGTGACAGCTCGGTCGCTCAACCTGTCTTTTTGGTCAGCTTTGCCGAAATATTGGAAAAACCATTTAATTACAGCGTGATAAGTGCATATCACTGAGTTTTTTTGGCCTCCACCAATGCGAAAGTCGGCATTGCACCAGCACACGCCAAGGGAGAATAGCAAATTGTTTTGCATTTTGCAACTCCACAACGCTGAGGAGAGCAGTTGATTCTCAACTATCTCGCTCGATTTTCTGGCCGGAACCTCTTATGGAGTTGCTACAAGGAGGCCTCATGAAAACCTTTCGCGTTACAGATTTCCACCAAACCGCACGTTTGACCGACGCCCCTGTTCCTGAACCGGGGCAAGGTCAGGCCTTGGTCGACATAAAAGCCTGTGGGTTGAATTTCGCTGACTTGTTGATGTCGAAGGGCAAGTATCAGGACACCCCGACGCCCCCCTTCTCGCTTGGGATGGAACCTGCTGGCGTGATCTCGGCCCTTGGCCCCAACACCGACGGCCCTGCCCCGGGAACGCGCGTGGTTGTATTCTCTGGCCGCGATGGCTTCGCCGAGCATGGGGTATTTGATGCGGCCCGCTGCCTGCCATTGCCAGACAACATGAGCTTCGAAGATGCTGCTGCTTTTCAAATCGCCTATGGCACCAGCCATGTCGCGCTTGACCACAAAGCCCGCCTGCAACCCGGAGAGACTTTGGTCGTGCTGGGCGCGGCTGGTGGGGTTGGATTAACTGCCGTTGAAATCGGTAAAGTCATGGGCGCGC
This sequence comes from Aliiroseovarius sp. M344, assembly GCF_025140835.1. Lineage (NCBI taxonomy): Bacteria > Pseudomonadati > Pseudomonadota > Alphaproteobacteria > Rhodobacterales > Paracoccaceae > Aliiroseovarius > Aliiroseovarius sp. M344. The sequence goes on along the minus strand of NZ_CP081153.1, from coordinate 597,711 downwards.
GGGTGATCGCCTGCGCGCGCGGCGCAGACAAGTTGGAGGTTTGCCGTCGCGCAGGCGCAGATCATCTGATCGACACTGACACACAGGATATCCGCGACGAAGTAAAAGCGCTTGGTGGCGCCGATGTGGTTTACGACGCGATTGGAGGCGCACAGTTCAACGCCGCCTTCCGCGCATGCAATCCCGAAGCGCGTATCCTGCTGATTGGATTTGCCAGCGGCGATTTGCCCGACGTGCGACCGAACCACATGCTGGTTAAGAACATCACACTGATCGGCTTGTATTGGGGAGCGTACCTGAAGTTCCGCCCAGAGGTCCTAACCGAAAGTCTGCGCCAACTGCTGGCGTGGTATGCTGACGGCAAGATCAAACCGCATGTCAGCCATTGCGTGCCACTTGACCAGATCGACGAAGCGCTGGACCTGCTGCGGAACCGCAAATCGACCGGCAAAGTCGTCGTAACGATGGACTGACGTCTCTAAAGATCTTTAAAGGCCTGCCGGATCATCGCCAGAAGGTCTTGTTTCGCCTGACCGCCCGCGTTGTTGGCTGAGTACATATTCACGCGTGTGATTGCCAGATCAGGCAACGCGCCGCCGTGATCAATCTCTTCCAGGAACGGCTGAACGGTGCCGTCGATCACGGCGTGTACTGCAAGATCGGCGGACAAAGACGCCTCGATCGTGCGGGTTGAATCGCCGTCGACCCCCATTTCCCACTGAATGTTTGCCGCCGTCAGAGCCTGCTGAACACCTTTTCTAAAGATACAGTTTCGTTCAAACGCAAGGCGAAGCGGCCGGCAGCGCCAAGCCTGACCATTGGGGGCACCAACCCACACCAGCGGCAAAGCAGCCAGAGTTTCAGCCCCGGCATCCAGCTCTTCCTCGGTGGTCAGGGTGATATCGCACTCGCCCCGCGCAAACATGGATTTCAACCGGCTCGTATAAGATGAGATCAGTTGCACCCGCATCCGCGGATATTCCGCATGAAATTGCCTGAGAACAGACGGTATCGCCGGGTAGACCACATCCGCAGGAACACCCAATACAATCTCGCCTTCATAGGCTTGATCAGTCAGCCGCGAATATACCTCATCGTTCAACCGCATCATTCGACGCGCATATCCAAGCAGCTGCTCGCCGTCGGCTGTCAGTGACACACCCCGCCCGCTTCGGTCCAAAAGCGCGCGCCCTATGCTTTCTTCCAGCCGCTTAAGCTGCATGGACACCGCCGACTGCGTCAGGTGCAAAAGCCCGGCGGCCCGGGTTACCCCGCCAGCATCCGCCACGGTGACAAAACTGCGCAAAGCTGTCAGGTCGAGATTTCGGGGCATATCAATCCTCGTGATATTAGTGCGCAAAAACATTCATTTTACTTATCATTCCTCATCGAGCATAACCATCAGGAAATGTGATGCAACGCCTATCAATCATAAAGTTTCGCAAAGGAGAGACGAGATGTCAGCTGCAATCTGCACCAACACACCCACCGCACGCCATATGGTTTCACCACTTGCGTGGCTGGTTCATGCTTGGGAAACCCACCGCGAGCGCCGTGCGCTTGCAAAATTGGACACAGCCCAGCTTGACGATATCGGTCTGACTTACCGCGATGCACAGCGCGAAGCCCATCGTCCGGTCTGGGATGTTCCGGCGCATTGGCACTAATAAGTGCCCGATCGCACCTAGGTGTTCTATTCCCCTTGAAAAACACGCCGCCCTTGCCGATATTACAGCCAAGGGCGGTTTCCGTTTGGACCCGCCGAGTATGGTTTTTCTGGAGGTCTAAATGGCTGAATTTGATACGGTCCGCTCAGGTGTAGGCACCCGTGCCGCGATTGATGAAGGGCTACGCGCCCACATGAACAAGGTTTATGGGCTAATGTCCGTTGGCCTTTTGATCACTGCGTTGGCCAGTTGGGCCATTGCCGGCCTTGCCGTAACCACCGATCCAACCGGTGCAACTGCCGCGATCCGCGAAGGTCAGTACCTGACTGGTTTGGGTCAGGCGATCTATATGTCGCCTCTGAAATGGGTCGTCATGTTCGCCCCACTCGCCATGGTTTTCGCCTTTGGCGCTGCGATCAATCGTTTGTCCGCCGCTGGTGCGCAACTGTTCTTCTATGCCTTTGCCGTGTTGATGGGTCTGTCGATCAGCTCGATCTTCTTGGTTTTCACTGGCGTATCGATCGTTCAGACCTTCTTGGTCACCGCGATCGCTTTTGCGGGCCTCAGCCTTTATGGTTACACCACCAAGCGTGACCTTGGCCCAATGGGTGCCTTCCTGATCATGGGCCTGATCGGTCTGATCGTCGCCTCGATCGTCAACATTTTCATCGGAAGTTCGATGATCCATTTCGCGATCTCGGTGATCGGTGTGCTGATCTTCGCGGGCCTGACAGCCTATGACACGCAGAAGATCAAGAACGACTACATCCAGCACGCGCAGTCGATGGACAGTGAATGGCTGGCGAAATCCGCGATCATGGGTGCGTTGAACCTGTATCTGGATTTCATCAACTTGTTCATGTTCCTGCTGCAGTTCCTTGGCAACCGCGAGTAATTCGCGACGGATAACAAACAACAGAGGCCGGTCAAATCGACCGGCCTTTTTTGTTGAATGGCAAGTATGAACAGCTTTTTTGAAACCATTGCAAAACTTCTGCTGAGCCCGCTTCTGGTGGCGCAAGCCCTAAGCGTTCGCAACACTGCGACGGCACTGCCAGAACCACCAGGGCACAGGTCTGGCCAATTCGGCACCGGCACCCCCCTGCGCCTCTTGATCGTCGGCGATAGTTCCGCCGCTGGCGTCGGTGCCAAACACCAAACCGAAGCCTTGTCGGGTCAACTGGTACAAGCGCTTGGCGTTTCACATCAAATCCATTGGCAGTTGGTCGCCCGGTCCGGTGCGACCACTCGGGCGGCTCTTCCTCTGCTACGATCGCAAACCCCCGTTCAGACCGATATCGCCCTTGTTGTGCTTGGTGTGAATGACGTGACCAGCCAAATCCCGCTCGCCAATCTGCTTTCCGCGCGGGCAAAACTTTATGAACATCTGTTAAAGGAATGGGGGGCAAAGCGGGTGATCGTTGCGGGCATCCCGCCGCTCGCGAGCTTTCCCCTGTTGCCACAGCCGTTGCGCTGGTTTCTTGGCCTACAGGCCCGCCGATTTGACATCGCGCTGGTCAATCAAGCAGAAGAGATGGGCTTGGACTACATCCCTTTCGATGTGCCTCTGACGGCCGAAATGATGGCCGATGATGGCTTTCACCCTGGTCCAAACACCTATTTCCTGATCAGTAGAAAAGTGGCTCAGAAAATCCTTCACCACTGACCGCCATTTACCGGGCGGGATGCAAACGAAAAGGCCGCGCCCAAAGGCACGGCCCATTCAAAGTCGAAAGGGATCAAGCTTACTTGATCTTACCTTCCTTGTACTCGACATGCTTGCGCACAACCGGGTCGTATTTCTTCACAACCATTTTCTCGGTCATGGTGCGTGCATTTTTCTTGGTCACGTAGAAGTGGCCGGTATCCGCAGTCGAGTTCAGGCGGATCTTGATCGTGGTCGGCTTCGCCATAACAACAGCTCCTATCGGGCGGGCGCATGCCGCCCGGGTAAATCTCTGGAACCCGCCTTTTAGCGCCATTGGCCCCCGAGTCAACAGCCAAATATGAGATTTCCGTCGAAGAAAGCAGAGTTATGCGCGGATGGCCTGTAAGCCGGATTCTGTCCAGGTGTTGCCACCCTGGATGACCATTCCTCTACGATGCCTGTTGCCAGACACCTCTAGCTGCCAACCCGGACCTTTGGGCCAAGACAGCCCTGGGGTTGCCCCCGCAAGGTCCCTATTTGGCATTGCTCCCGGTGGGGCTTGCCGTGCCGCCTCTGTTGCCAGACGCGCGGTGGGCTCTTACCCCACCGTTTCACCGTGACCTGCGACAAGCGCCGGCCGTCTGTTCTCTGTGGCGCTTTCCCTCGGGTTTCCCCGGCCGGGCGTTACCCGGCACCGTTGCCTTGTGGAGTCCGGACTTTCCTCGCGCTTCAAGGTGCAGGCACCCTGTCCCACGCGGTCATCCGGCCATCCGCGCAGCACTCGACTTAGGCGATGCGCTCAGACCGGTCAACAGGGAAGCGTATGGCCAGGTTCGCGATGATCCCCATATCGCGTGCATCCATTGGGCCATGCGCCCATGGTCGGAAGCGCTGTCGCACGGCGTCAAGAACAGCGGCACATCCGGCCTCTGTCGGATACCCAAACTCGGCCGCATGGCTCAAAAACCTTGCTTCATCGGGGGTGGCCGTATGCTCGTCAGGCCAGACGACTAGGTTCTGCCGTGCAAATCGGGACCATGGGAATCGACGCCCGGGGTCCGTCTTCCGATCAGGCGCCATGTCGCTGTGCCCGATCACGCCCTCGACAGGGATGGACCAGCGTTGCATGATCTCTGGCAGCAGCTGGTCAAGTTGGGCCAGTTGCGGTTCACTGAAGGGCGAGGACCCGTCATTGTCGATTTCGATCCCGATCGACCGCGAGTTGATATCATCTTGCCCGCGCCACGTTCCGGCCCCGGCATGCCAAGCGCGCATGTCTTCATTCACCATCTGCATGACCCGCCCATCACGATGCAACAGGTAGTGCGCCGACACTTCGTGCTCAGGTGAACAAAGACGTTCCATCGCCTCGTCAGGTATCGGCATGGCGGTGTAGTGAAGAACGATCAGCGACGGTCGCAACCCATCCCGTCGCGGGCCATAGTTCGGAGACGGACAAGACGCGATTTGCACCTATTCGCTCGGAACGGTTTCGCCGGAAATATTCAGGGTCTCGCCTGGCAGAGGGACGGGATCGGCGATGACGGGCTGCTCTTCTGTCGTCGTTATGCCCAATGCTTCAAGATCGGCCTTGCTGACGCCGGTCTCTTCAACCGTCGTTGTGTCTTCGACTGTGCCGCGCGCGGTGCGGAAAGAGGCCGGGTTCCAGCCGCAGGCAAAACCATCACCATCGGGGTCCAGCCCATTCTTATCGCGCTTGGGGCCACCGGCCTCAAGAAATGCAATCTGTGCGAGGTCGGCCGAGGTGTAGCGTGCGCAGTTGCGGTCCGCCCGTGCATCGCCAGACAGGGCCGAGCGGGAATAGATCGCCTGCCCAACCATATTGGTCGTCGAAAGGGCATATTCCACAACCGAAACCGAGCTGCCGCTGGGGCGCTCGGGCACGGCGACAGGGTCTGCCTGAACATAGGCCGCCTGATAGTTCTCCAGCCGCTGGGCGTCGCTTTCGATGCTTTCACGACCCGCAACGGCATTGAAATCCTGTTCGTCCGAAATACCAGGTGCACCATCTGCACTGTCCAGCGATTGGCTGGTCACCGAACTTCCTTCGATCATCGCTGACAACGGCGCGCCGGACACCGCTTCCGGGCTTGGTGCCACATTAGATGGCGAACGGCTGTCACGCGCGTTGCTGACACAGGCTGCGAGCGACGCAACTGCCGCTATTCCCAGTAGATACCGCATAGAACCCTCTTTCTTGCAGTCAGATTGGTTAATCCGCTCGGATTACCACCATTTCTGGGGCTTTGCCACAAATCCGGCGCGTGCTTCGACCGCCTGAGCGATATTCAGCAGATCGCCTTCTTCCCATGGGCGGCCAATCAATTGCAGACCCAAGGGAAGACCCTGCGCGTCCAAACCGGCCGGAACCGAGATGCCGGGCAGCCCCGCTAGGTTCACGGTCACAGTGAAAACGTCGTTCAGGTACATCTTCACAGGATCGGCGTTTTCCATCTCGCCCAAACCAAACGCCGCAGAGGGCGTGGCGGGGGTCAGAATGGCGTCGACACCTTGGGCAAATACGTCCTCGAAATCTTTCTTGATCAACGCGCGCACTTTTCGGGCGCGGTTGTAATAGGCATCATAGAACCCGGCAGACAGCACGTAAGTGCCGACCATCACGCGGCGCTGCACCTCGTCGCCGAAGCCTTCGGCGCGGGTCTTTTCATACATCTCGGTGATGCCGTCCCCTTGTGCAAGCTTGGCACGGTGGCCGTAGCGAACGCCGTCATAGCGGGCAAGGTTCGACGACGCCTCGGCTGGTGCAATCACATAATAGGCCGGCAGGGCGTATTTCGTATGCGGCAGCGAGATATCAACAATCTCGGCGCCTGCATCGCGCAGCATATCGGCCCCATTGGACCAAAGCGTTTCGATTTCCCCGGGCATTCCGTCCATGTGGTATTCTTTGGGGATACCGATCTTCTTGCCTTTGATATCACCGGTCAGCATGGCTTCGAAATTTGGAACGGCTATATCCGCGCTGGTCGAATCTTTCGCGTCGTGACCACACATAGCCTCCAGCATGATCGCCGCATCACGTACCGATTTGGTCATTGGACCAGCCTGATCAAGTGACGAGGCAAAGGCCACAATACCCCAGCGCGAACAGCGCCCATAGGTTGGTTTGATGCCGGTGATGCCGGTGAACGCGGCGGGTTGGCGGATCGAACCGCCCGTGTCGGTACCGGTCGCGGCCAGACACAGATCGGCGGCGACAGCAGACGCCGAACCGCCCGATGAACCGCCAGGGGTCAGCTTACGGTCATCGACCTTCCAGGGGTTCACAGCATCGCCGTAAACGCTGGTTTCATTGGACGAGCCCATGGCAAATTCGTCCATGTTGAGCTTGCCCAACATGACAGTGCCTGCGTCCAACAGCTTCTGGCTAACGGTCGATTCGTATTCCGGGATGAACCCCTCAAGAATGCGGCTGCCCGCTTGGCTTGCCACACCCTTGGTGCAGAACAGGTCTTTGATGCCCAACGGGATGCCACACATATCAGGCGCGTCGCCTGCCTTGATGCGTGCGTCTGCGGCTTTGGCCTGTTCGCGTGCCAGATCGGGTGTGTTGTGCACAAACGCGCCCAGCGCGCCCGCGCCCTCGATTTCTGTCAGGCAGGCTTCGGTCAGTTCCGCCGACGTCAGGTCGCCCTTGCGCAGCGCATCGCGTGCATCCGCTATCGTCAGTTTGTTCAGATCAGCCATTATTCCACCACCTTCGGCACAGCAAAGAAGCCCTCGCGCGCGTCGGGCGCATTGGACAGGACTTTTTCGGGCATGTCGCCGTCGGTCACAACGTCGTCGCGACGTTTCAGGCGCATCGGCGTGACCGAGGTCATCGGTTCGACCCCATCAACATCGACTTCGTTCAGTTGCTCGATAAAGCCAAGGATCGCATTAAAGTTCTCGGCCAGTTCCGGCAGGCGGTCGTCTTCGACCTTGATGCGGGCCAGATGCGCAACTTTGCGCGCGGTTTCGATATCGATCGACATGGGGTGCTCCCGGGGCTCATGTTTCGCCCTGTCGTTTAGCGCGCACGTGCCCCGCCCGCAAGCCATGTGCGCCGGATGCGGCACTGTCCCACGGGTGACAGGCCGGGTTTTGCTGCTACTCTGGACCTGAAAGATGAAAAAGGAGGCATCCATGCAAATCACATTTCTGGGACATGCAGGTTTTCGGATCGAGATCGAAGGTGCCGTGCTTCTGGTTGACCCTTGGCTGGACGGGAACCCGATGTTTCCCGAGGAACGCCGGGATGAAGCTACAGCGGGCGCGACTCACATCCTGATCACCCATGGGCATGGGGACCACGCATCCTCGACACTCGCCATTGCGCGCGAGAAGAGCATTCCGATTGTCGCCATCCACGAGTTGGCCACTTTTTGGGGCAGTGAGGACGGGATAGAGACCTTGGGCTTCGGCAAAGGCGGCACGGTCGACCTGAACGGCGCGAAGGTCACAATGGTGAACGCCTCGCACTCTGCCAGTTTCGATTATCTGGGTGGGGATCGGCCCCTCTGCGCTGGTTCCGAAGTTGGCTTCATGATCGCTGGCGACGGCCACGTGATCTATCTGTCCGGCGACACCGATATCATGGCGGATATGGAGTGGATGGGTGATTTGCACAAACCCGATATCGGCATTCTCTGCGCGGGCGGGCATTACACGATGGATATGGCCCGCGCTGCCTATGCGGCGAAACGGTATTTCGACTTCAAAACCGTGATTCCCTGTCACTACAAGACGTTCCCGGTTTTGGCACAGTCGGCGGATGAACTGACCCGCGCGCTTCCAGATGTGAACGTGGTGGAGCCGGAGGTTTTGAAACCAATCACGATCTAGCGATCAGCGCCGGGCTGCGAAGAAGTCCTTCAGAACCTGTTCTGCCTCGTCCGCGCCGATGCCGTCATAGATTTCCGGCACATGGTGGCATTGCGGATGGGTGAAGATGCGCGGGCCATGGGCGACGCCGCCCGATTTCGGGTCTGCCGCCCCATAATACACCCGCCGAATACGCGCCGCCGAGATCGCGGTGGCACACATCGCGCAAGGCTCCAACGTGACATACAGGTCGTGTTCCGGCAGGCGTTCGGATCCAGCTTGCGCGCAGCCCTCGCGGATCACCAGAATTTCGGCATGCGCAGTGGGGTCGTTCAGCTCCCGTGTCCGGTTGCCTGCCGCAGCGACGACCTGCCCTGACGGAGACACCAACACCGCACCCACAGGCACTTCGCCGCGCCCGGCAGCGGCGCGGGCTTCTGCCATGGCGGCATCCATGTGGCTTTTGAACCTGCTCATGCCCCCTTTTGCCCCGCAGTTGCACGCTTGCCAAGGCTTCCCCTTTGCGCTGCCCCGCGCTATGCGAAGGCATGACAGACAAAAAACGCCCCCCCAGACCCAAATCGAGTCGCAAACCCGCACCGAAAAAAGTGGATACCGCGACGACCGACCCAACGAAGGGTGATCGCATCGCCAAGGTTCTGGCACGTGCCGGTGTCGCCAGTCGGCGAGAGGCCGAGCGGATGATCGAAGCGGGGCGCGTCAAAGTGAATGGCGCTGTTATTGACAGCCCGGCCCTGAACGTCACCGCCAAGGATGTGATCCTGTTTGACGACGCGCCGTTGGCTGAACCCGAACCGCCGCGCATGTGGCTTTATTACAAACCCATCGGCCTTGTAACGACCGAGCGTGACGAGAAAGGCCGCGACACGGTGTTCGCGGCGCTGCCCGACGACATGCCGCGTGTTGTGAGTGTCGGTCGGCTCGACATCAACTCCGAGGGTTTGTTGCTGTTGACCAATGACGGTGAAGTGAAGCGGAAGCTGGAACTGCCTTCGACGGGATGGACGCGCAAATACCGTGTTCGCGTCAATGGTCGCCCCAGCGAAGACACCCTTGCCCCAGTGCGAAAGGGTATCACCGTCGATGGTGAACGCTTCCAGCCGATGAGCGTTTCGCTGGACCGGCAACAAGGCGCGAATGCGTGGCTAACCATCAGCTTGCGGGAAGGTAAAAACCGCGAAATTCGTCGCGCGATGGAAGCGGTGGGCCTGACCGTCAACCGCCTGCTTCGGGTCAGCTATGGCCCCTTCCAGCTGGGCGAGCTGAAGCCGGGCGAGGTCGAGGAAATCCGGCAGCGCGTCGTGCGCGATCAGTTGGGGATGGAGGATGCAAAGCCTGCGCCTGTGCGGACACGCAAAGAGATACCGCGTGGCAAGCATGGCAGCAAACCGGGTGCCAAACCCGCGTTCAAAGGCGCTGGGCGTCCCGGTGGCAATCCGGGGCAACGCCCTCAAGGCAAGGGGTTCGGTGGCAAAGGGGCAAGCGGCAAACCCCAGGGCCGTCCAGGTGCCCGCAAGAGGTGATGCATCGACGCTCTAAAACAACGAGCCCTGATCTGGTGCGTCCTTTTTAGGCTTCGCTTTGGTTGCCGGTTTGGCCACGGGTGCTTTGGTTGATGTCGACGTCGGCGACCCATCCAGTGCCAAACGGCCATCGGCAAATTCGATCTCCAACGACTTGGCCTTTGCGGCAGTAACCTGTGTCGTAACCACATCCCCATCCCCACGCACAACGGCATAGCCGCGTTTCAGCGTCTCGGTATAACCAAGTGTTTGGCGCATCCGTTCCAAGGCCGACAGGCGATCCGCGTGCCGCTTGGTGTTGGCAAAATAGGCGCGATCCAGACGGCCAGCCAAGATTTTCAGGTCAGCGTCCCGGCGTTTGTTTGCGTCTGTGATCCGCCCCGGATCCAACCGGGCCGTCGCTTTGGACAGGCTGTCGCGCATGGGCTGAAGCCGCGCTGTCAGAACACGCGGACGCAGCCCGGCAGACGCTTCTGCCAATTTAACCCGTCGCGATTGCGCGACATTACGTAGGGCTGCCGGGAGTTTGTGACTTGCGGTGTCAAGCCGCTGGCGCGGGTTTTCCAACAACGCGTCGGGGCGCGGCAGGGCCCGCGACAGGTCGCGCAATCGCTGGCCCCGTTGCGTCAATGCCTGCTCAAGTGAACGGGTCAATCGGGTGCCCTGTTCCTCGGCCCATGCCAACAGCTCCAGACGCACCGGCACGGCATGTTCGGCCGCGGCGGTAGGTGTTGGCGCGCGCAGGTCTGACACGTAATCAATCAGGGTCGTGTCTGTCTCGTGCCCGACGGCAGAAATCAGGGGAATGTCTGAGGCTGCCGCGGCGCGCGCGACACTCTCTTCGTTAAAGCCCCAAAGGTCCTCGATCGAGCCACCGCCGCGTGCGACGATCAGCAGGTCGGGACGCGGCAAAGCGCCACCGGGCTGCATGCGGTTGAACCCCTCGATTGCTGCCGCGACCTGCGGCGCGCAGGCCTCGCCCTGCACCGCCACAGGCCAGATCAGCACCTTACGCGGAAACCGATCCCGCAGACGGTGCAGGATGTCCCGGATCACAGCCCCCGAAGGCGAGGTGACGACACCAATCACGTCCGGCAGGAAAGGGATCTTTTTCTTGCGTTCGGGCGCAAAAAGCCCTTCTGCCGCCAGCGCTTTCTTGCGCTTTTCCAACATCGCCATCAGCGCGCCTTCGCCCGCGACGACAACATCATCCACATTCAACTGATACTTCGACTGACTGCCGAAGGTGGTCAGTTTGCCGGTGACGATCACCTCCATGCCTTCTTCGGGCTTGATCGACAGACGGCTGACCTGCCCTTTCCAACTGACGGCTGCCAGCACGGACCGATCATCCTTCACATCGAAATACAGATGCCCCGAGCGTGCCAACATCACACGTCCGACCTCGCCCCGCACGCGCACACGGCCAAAAGCACCTTCGATGGTTTTTTTCAACGCACCAGAGATTTCCGAGACAGAAAACTCGGGGGCGTTCTCGCCGGGGGTCGGGTCGTCAATCAGGTCCATCTTAGTCTCCTCCGCATCCACCGCCGCCGCAGTCCGACCCGCATCCACCGCCAGAACATCCCGCGGCGCTGTTATTGGTCTTTTTCGAAATAGCAGGTGGAACGCCGGAAAACACCGCCCAAACCAAAACTGCCGCAAGCAGACCCAACGCCATAATGTTCGCATCACCAGTTGTCATCGTCGCGCCCACGACCAACACGCAAACCACAAGCGTGATCACACGGCGTGTAGGATTGTCTTTCTGTTCCTCGCGCCCCCAATAAATGTCGGGCGCGATTTCATCAAATACAGTGGCATACAAGGCACGCGTATTGCGAAACTGATCGCGATGCCGCACGTCATCGGCCTTAGATTTACCCACGTCGTGATGCAACGGTTTGCCGAGGACCTTCGCACAGAACCCATCCCAATAATTGCGCGTATCTGTCATATGCAAGTGCCAGACTTTGTCGATGGTCACCGAGGGCGTCACCGGAATATCGGCCAGTTGCGACAAGAACAGAAAGCGCCGGTATTCCTCGATTGCGCCCAAGGCGAACTCATCACTCCACTTCTCTTCCCGCGCCAACCGGCTTGCAAACCCGTCATCAAACTGGTGCTCCTGTATCGCGTGCCACAGCTTTTCGTTCTGCATGCTTGTCGAGGTCCTGCTGCTTCTGTATTTCACCCACAACTTATACAGGGAGAGCATCCATGAACATCCTCATTCTGGGCAGCGGCGGACGGGAACACGCCTTGGCATGGGCGGTGATGCAGAACCCGAAATGCGATCGCTTGGTGGTCGCGCCGGGAAATGCCGGCATGGCCCAAATTGCGGAATGCGCAAAGCTGGACATTGAAGATGGCGACGCGGTTGTCACGTTTGCTCAAGAAAACACCATTGATTTTGTGATCATCGGACCAGAAGCCCCCTTGGCCAAAGGCGTGGCCGACCGGCTGCGCGAAGTGGGTATCAAAGTGTTTGGTCCCTCGGCTGAGGCTGCGAAACTTGAGGCGTCAAAAGCCTTCACAAAAGAAATCTGCGACGCGGCTGGGGCCCCAACCGCAGCCTATGGCCATTTCACGGATGCAGACGCTGCCAAGACCTATGTCAAACAGCAAGGCGCGCCGATTGTAGTCAAGGCCGATGGGCTCGCCGCTGGTAAAGGCGTGATCATCGCTATGGACGAACAGACCGCACTGGACGCCATCGACGACATGTTTGGTGGCGCGTTTGGCGGTGCTGGTGCAGAAGTCGTGATCGAAGAGTTCATGGAGGGCGAAGAAGCCTCTTACTTTATCCTGTGTGACGGCAAAACCGCCCTGCCCATCGGCACAGCGCAGGACCACAAGCGGGTGGGTGACGGTGACACCGGGTTGAACACTGGCGGCATGGGCGCTTATTCCCCGGCCCCTGTTCTGACCGACGAGATAGCGGCGCGCGCCATGCACGAGATTATTGAGCCCACCGTCGCCGAAATGGCCAAACGCGGTACGCCCTATCAGGGGGTGCTTTATGCGGGGTTTATGATCAAAGACGGGCAGGCGCGTTTGGTGGAATACAACGCGCGCTTCGGCGATCCGGAATGTCAGGTTCTGATGATGCGGCTTGGCGCACAGGCGCTGGACCTGATGCTGGCTTGCGCTGAGGAACGTTTGCACGACGCGCAGGTGAACTGGGCAGATGACCACGCCATCACGGTTGTAATGGCGGCAAACGGTTATCCCGGGTCATATAAGAAGGGGTCTGTCATCAACGGCTTGGATGATGTGCCGGAAGACAGCAAGAACATGGTGTTTCACGCGGGCACAACCGAAGCTGAGGGGAAAATCACTGCCACTGGTGGACGCGTTCTGAACATCACAGCTCGGGGGGATAGCCTGCAGGAGGCGCGAGACCGCGCCTATGCGATGATTAAGACGATCGATTGGCCGGAAGGGTTTAACCGCTCAGACATCGGGTGGCGGGCACTGTAGCCAGATCGACCTGCGCCACTAAAGCGTTTCGCGTAAAACCTGACTCACAGGATTTGCGGGAAACGCCCACAATGTTCATATGTTGCGCGGCGCCTCGCCTTTCCTTGCCTCAGGTAAAAGGCGAGACGCTTTAGCAGCCCAGACGAGCCGAAAAGCTGTTCGGCCCCTGATACGGACCAACATTGGTCAACTTCAACTCAATCCCGTCAAAACGCGTTTCAATCACGCGCGACCAGTTCGCGCTGGCGGTTACAATTACGGGCTCTTCCCCCGCGCAAATCCGAACACCGCCTTCGATCACCGGGCTGCCATATTTATGATTGGTCAAACCGCCGACCGAGGTTAGTTCTTTAAACGCAAACTCGGTGGGGTTTGGGACAACGGTCAACAACCTGAGTCTGCGTGCCAGATGGGGGCGATCAACATAGGCAATCTCGAACAGCCCATCATCGTTGAAATCTGCAATCCCTGCGACGGCCAGCCAACGATGGCGGGTGCCTATGGCTGAGCTGGTTCCAACTGCAACAAGGTTGCCATCGCGCAGGCTGTAAATCCGGACCATTGCACCGACATCATCGCCACTGAACACGGTGACAACTTCAGACGCGCCATCACCATCGAAATCAAACAGACGGGGAAGTGTATCCTCGAACACCCCGCCCACAACATTTGTCGTTATGCGTCTGCCATCGGCAAGCGCCACTTCCAGCGCCGCATACTCACCATCAGGCACGGCCCCGTGGCCATAGCGATCGGTCGGATCGACATAGCGGGCAGAGGTGATCTGGGCGGCTGCAGGAAAAGACAGGCACAGGGAGATCAGGACAGCCCGCAGTCCAGTCATCAGATCTGTTTTTCGGGCAGATGAACGACAAGGCCATCCAGATCGTCGGTCACCTTGATCTGGCAAGTCAGGCGCGACCGCTCTGCATCGGGCTCATAGGCGAAATCGAGCATGTCTTCTTCCATCGCGTCCTTGGCTGGAATTTTCTCGACCCAAGCCGTGTCGACATAAACGTGGCAGGTCGAACAAGCACATGCGCCACCGCAGTCTGCTTCGATCCCCGGCACGTTGTTGTCACGCGCGCCTTCCATCACGGTCAAACCGTTTGCCACGTCCAATACGTGCTTCGTTCCATTGTGCTCGATATAGGTAATCTTTGCCATCTGGCGCCTCCAATTCATGCTCGGGCCTTTCTAGACACGGCAGATAGGCAAGGCCAAGGAGATTTGCGAGGTCTGGTGCACAAAGAGCGCCAAAAAAGTGGCTCTGTATGCAATCGGACGCTGGATTGCGCCTCTGAATGCAAAAACGACCCGGCGACACTAAGTCGCGCAGGTCGGTTGTTACATCTGCAGTTGGCTGGGGTCGTGCCCGTTCGGGCAGTCCCCAATCAGAACAGAGAGTTTATTTGCCCGGCAATCGCAGTTGTCACCGGATCAGCTTGCATAATCCAAGCACCGGCCTGTTCGATTTTTGTCCCCTCAACCAATGTCTGAACGCGCTCTGAATAGTGCACCGGACCGACTTGGCTGAACAGAAAACCTTTGAACAGCATGAAGCCCACAACGGCAATAATCAGACCTTTGATTGGGAACCTGCGCCGCAGTTGGCGTTTCTGTGGCACCAACAGTCCGTCACGTTCGACAAGCTGAACATAACCCTGCGATAATTGACGGTGCTGGCGACTAATTCCGCGCACCCTCTTTTGAAAGTCTTGAACTTGTGCATCAGTCACTTTCAATACCCTCCCCTAAATAGATTAATAAAACACCCAAGTTCAGAATATGGCAAAAAAGTGTCTCTGGCTAGAAATCTGTTCGACTTTTAGGGCAATAAAACCTATTTTTTTCTGAGAACCAGCGTCGTCCAGTCAACAATTTCGGTACGTTGGACCAGATTGAACCCGTTTTCGACATAAACAGCGATCACCTCATCCGCCTGCGGATTCAGGATGCCCGACAGAATCGCATAACCCTTGGTAGAAAGGCTTTTCGCCATTTCAGGCGCAAGGCCAATGAGCGGACCTTTCAGAATATTCGCAAAAACAAGATCGAATGGGAGCGCCGCTTGCAACTCAGGCGCGTTAAAACCCGCTGCTTCGACGCAAAAGACCTGCTCTGACAGATTATTGGCGTCTACATTCGCTTTTGCCACGTCTACAGCGACTTCGTCGATGTCACTGGCCAAAACCGGGTTGGGCCAGATCCGCGCTGCGGCCATCGCCAAAACCGCGGTGCCGCAGCCAATGTCGACGACGTTTTTGCCGACGAACCCCTGTTCCGCCAATTTGTCCAGCGCCTGTAAGCACCCCAGCGTGGTGCCGTGGTGCCCTGTGCCGAACGCCATCGCTGCCTCGATCAACAAAGCAATTTTCCCATCCGGCACCTGATCGGCGTCATGACTGCCGTGCACAAAGAAGCGCCCCGCCTCGACTGGTGACAATTCGCGCCGCACATGCGCAACCCAGTCAACTTCGGGCAATTCCGAGACAGTGAAGTCTTTCGCCTTATGCAGCGCCGTCAGCAGCGCAAGTCCGGCGGCGTCCGGTGCTTCAGTGAAATACCCGCCCACTTCCCACGTACCGCTACCGTCCTCGACCTCGAACACGCCGACGCCGGTGGGTTCAGGGTTCAGGGTTTCCATCGCCAAGCCAAGTGCTTCGGCTGCGTCTTGACCTTCCAACGTTGTGAGAGCGGTCCATGTGGGCATGAAAGCATCCTTTCTGATATGAAGTCGGCCTAACGAGCAGCGTGCTCCCGGTCAACCACTGCGGTGTCGCTGGCAAGGCCGACTACTCTGCGACCTGTGGCAATGGCCGCGAGAATATGGTCTCGTTCCCTTTTTCAGGGTGGCGCGGGATCAGAAGGGACAGTCCAAGGGACACGCATGCCATCCCGGCAGCCAAACCAAAGACCGCCCCCGGTGACACGACCCACAGATATCCCAGCAGTGCGGGCAGAAACACGGCTGCGATGTGATTGATGGTGAAGGCCACCGCCGCAGTCGGTGCAATATCTTGCGGATCGGCAATCTTCTGGAAATAGGTTTTCAGCGCAAAGGCCAGTGCGAAGAACAGATGATCAAGGACATAAAGCGCCGACGCCAGCACAACGCCCCAGCCGAAATAGTAAATGCCGCCATAGGCCAGGAACACGCTGACCAAGCCAACGTATTCAAACACAAGCGCGCGTCGTTCGCCCCATTTGGCAACGGCTTTGCCCATCAAGGGCGCAAAAAAGATGTTTGCCACATAGTTGATCAGGAACAGCGCGGTGACCTCGTGCACCTCAAACCCGAACCTTTCAACCATCATGAAGGCTGCGAACACGGTGAAAATCTGCCGCCGCGCGCCCGCCATGAATTGCAGTGCATAATAAAGCCCGTAACGGCGGCGCAGCACGAACTGCTTCAGCTGTGGTTCGGGGCTTTCAAATTGCGGATAGGCAAAGAAGCAGAAAATCGCGATGGCCAGCGTGGTGCCACCGGCAATTAAGTAGACAAGATTATAGCTCAGATCGAAGGTTTTCCACGTCAGCACCAGAAGCCCATAACTCAACAGCGCCGCCGCCGAACCAATGGACATGATCCATCCCAACATCTGGGGCGCGCGTTTCTTGTCGATCCATTGCAACTGAAGTGACTGGTTCACTGTCTCGAAATAGTGAAACCCGATCGAAGACAGCATCGTAATCGTCAGGATGCCGCCAAAGCTGGGAAACCACGCGGTGATCGCGGTGGCCGCGCCCAGCATGCCAAGTGCGACAACGCCCAAGACCTGTTCACGAAACAGCATTAAAAGGGCGATGACCCCGATCGCAAGAAATCCCGGTATCTCGCGCACGGTATGCAACCAACCGATTTCGACACCTGTGAAGCCTGCCGCTTCGATCACGAAGTTGTTCAGAAGGGCGGACCAGGTGAAAAACGCAATGGGCATCCCTGCCGCCATCAACATCAAAAGAAAGATGGGGCGGCGCCAGAACGGCAAGGTCCGGGCGTCATCAAGGGTCAGGATCTGGTGTCTCATGCGCACGCATTACGCCTGTTTTTTCCAGTTGGCGAGGTCAAAACGCATTCACCTAAGCGGATATGTTTATGATTTATGTCAAGGCGCGAGGCGCAAAGTCTCGCCAAAATACCCCGCAGAAAAAAGGAAGCCGCATGGATATCGTGCCCCTGATTGACCGTATTGGCGAAGAACCGACAGCCGCGCTGTTCGGGTTGATAACTGGCATCGTCTTTGGTGTGGCAGCCCAACGCTCGCGTTTTTGCTTGCGCGCCGCAACCGTCGAGTTTGCTCGCCGCATCATGGACAGTTCTGTGGCCGTCTGGCTTTTGACCTTCTCGACCGCGCTGGTCTGGGTACAGGGCGCGTCGCTTCTGGGCCTGATGCGGCCAGAAGATGCGCGAATGATGGCGGTGACTGGCAGTTGGTCGGGCGCCGTCATTGGCGGACTTATGTTTGGTGTTGGCATGGTGCTTGCGCGCGGCTGTTCTGGCCGGCTTCTGGTGCTGGCGGCGACGGGCAACCTGCGATCCGTTGTGTCCGGCCTGATCTTCGCCGTAGTGGCACAAATGAGCTTGCATGGCTGGCTGGCCCCAACGCGGGATTACTTGGCGCGCCTTTGGATGACCGAAGGCGGGGTGAACGTGAACCTGCTGAACCTTGTTGGGGTACCGGAATGGTCGGGGCTGGCTCTGGGTATCCTGATCGCGATCCTCGCAATCTATATCGCGCGCCGGTCTGGCATGGGGTATCGACGGTTGGTGTTCGCGTCGGGCGTCGGGTTCGCCGTCGCGTTGGGTTGGGTTTTGACCTATCAACTTTCGCTGGCCGCGTTCGAACCAGTTTCGGTCACCTCTGCCACCTTCTCTGGCCCTTCCGCCAACACGCTGATGTTCTTCCTGATCCCGGATCCCGTGTTGGAATTCGATGTGGGCCTCGTTCCCGGTGTTGTCATCGGCGCGTTTGCCGCCAGTTGGCTGACCGGTGAGTTCAAGTTTCAGGGGTTCGAGGGTGAAGCGATCATGCGTCGTTCAATGACCGGAGCGGTCCTGATGGGCTTTGGTGCCATGCTCGCTGGGGGCTGTGCGATTGGCGCAGGCGTCACGGGTGGTTCGATCTTTGTGGGCACCGCGTGGCTGGCACTGTTGTGCATGTGGATCGGTGCAGTCTTTACCGATGCGCTGGTTGACCAGTCGAAAGGCAGAGGTGCAGCGCTACCGGCACAATGATATTCAGCGACCGAGTTAGGCAGGGGCGAAAAATCGATTCAGTCTGGTCATTTTATGGCGTTTCAATGTCGAACACGATGATGCCTTCGCCCCCACCTTCGCACAAATCGCACAGGTGCTTCCCCAACTCTTTATGCATTTGATGATCCGCGTAGAGTTCCAGCGCGCTTTGGCTCGCAAATCGAACTACAAAACCGTCGCTATAGTCTTGAGATTTTTTCTCATAGTCGCGGTTGGGTCCGAAATCGAAGGCCAACACGCCGTCCAGCGACAATGAAAAAGCCGACAGCTCTTCAAAGGTTTTTTGACGCTGCTCGACCGACACGTCGGCTCTGAAATTACAGAAGACGCAATGCAATATCATTATTCGTGACCTCATCTCGACCCGACCAGCATGCCTAAAGATATCGCCATTATCCAAACATACCATCTGAGGCTAACGATTGGTGGAAAGGTGCGGCAAGGTCAATAATGCCACTCAACTGTCGGCCCGCGGTCGTTCAAAAACCTTTGCGGATCGATATTCACCCACACGCGCATATCGCCCTTGATCGGGAACTGCACAAGCCAGCATTTGAGGGCCGCCCGACTTTGCGCGCCCATCTCGGCTTTGATCAGCTAGCGCACGTGATGTCGGTCGTTTGACTGGCCATCGGGTTGACAGAAACGGCGTTTGAAACCTTTAGTTCTACAATGAAAAGTCCAATCGCTGTGGGTGCTGCTCTGGTTCATTTGGTTTTGGGAGGAATGCTGATCCTACCTGCCCTTGAGATGGTTATTGAACAGGATGCTGTAATCTTACTCATTCTTCCAGGAACGATCTTTGTGGCAAGCGGCGTCTTCCTGATCGTCATGGCACCCAGACCTGGTGAGGATGCGCGCGCGTGGCTTTGCGTGCTTGCATTTATCATTCCGTATGTACTCTTCCTGCCGATGATACCCATCGTGTTTCAGGTTTTCGCCAGGTAAATATTCCTGAAAGAGAGCCGACAAATCTTCCACTTTGATGTGCATCTGTTGTTACTTGGGCTCAATAAAAACTCTGCGGATCGATATCCACCGACACCCGCATATCCCCTTTGATATTGAACTGCCCAAGCCAGCGTTTCAGAGCCGCTTGAATCGGCGCGCCCTTCTCGGCTTTGACCAGCAAGCGCACGCGGTGGCGTCCTCGCACCCGGGCGATAGGTGCCGGGGCAGGCCCGTAGAGTTGCGCTCCGATTTGAATGAGGGGCTCTGATCGGCGGGCCATCTCAGCCCCCAGATCGAACACCGCTTGAACATCGGGCGAGGATAGGACGATCCCCGCCATGCGACCGTATGGCGGCACGCCTGCGGCTTGACGTTCGCCTGCTTCGGCCTTCCAGAACTTCTCTTCCTCGCCCGCTAGGATCGCGCGGATCACCGGGTGTTCGGGTTGGAAGGTTTGCACAAGCGCCACACCCGGTGTTTCCACCCGCCCTGCCCGGCCCGCCACCTGTCGGATCAATTGGAAGGTGCGTTCGGCAGCGCGCAGGTCTGACCCTTGCAGGCCAAGATCCGCGTCGATCACACCGACCAAAGTCAGTTTCGTGAAGTTATGCCCCTTGGCGACCAACTGCGTGCCAATGATGATGTCGGCCCCGCCCTCGGCGATCAGCTCGATCTGTTCTTTCAGCGCGCGGGCTGATCCGAACAGGTCTGACGACAAAACCGCCACACGCGCGTCCGGGAAACTTGCCCGCACCTCTTCTGCCAAACGTTCCACACCCGGACCAACCGGCGCCAGCTTGCCCTCGACCTCGCATTCAGGGCAGGCGTCTGGCATCGGTTTCGTCTCGCCGCATTGATGGCAGACAAGTCGTTTCTGGAACCGATGTTCGACCATGCGCGCGTCGCAGTGATCGCAGCCAATCTGATGTCCGCAAGCCCGGCAGATTGTGACCGGCGCATAACCACGACGGTTGATAAACAAAAGCGCCTGTTCGCCTTTCGATATCCGCAAAGTCACAGCGGCTTTCAATGTGGGCGATATCCAGCTTTGCGATGGCAGATCCTCCTGCCGCATATCAATCGCGCGCATGTCGGGCATCACGGCGGGGCCATAGCGGCTGGTCAGTTCAATTCGTTTATACTTGCCCGCTTCGCAATTGGCCCAAGTCTCGAGCGAGGGCGTGGCAGAGGCCAGCACCACCTGCGCGTCACAGATCGACGCCCGCATCACCGCCATGTCACGGGCCGAATAAAGCACCCCGTCTTCCTGTTTGTAGGAGCTGTCGTGTTCTTCATCCACGATCACCAGTCCAAGGTCGCGAAATGGCAGATAGAGCGCAGACCGAGCGCCCACGACCAGCGACGCCTCGCCCTGTCCAACCATGCGCCAGCAGCGGCGACGTTCGGTCATTGTGACGCCGGAATGCCATTCAGCAGGGCGCGCGCCGAACCGCTCCTCGACCCGTTTCAGGAATTCGGCAGTCAGCGCGATCTCGGGCAGCAACACCAAAGCCTGACGCCCTTTGCGCAGACAAGCGGCGACGGCTTCCAGATAAACCTCTGTCTTGCCAGCACCCGTGACGCCGCGCAGAAGGGAAGTGCCATAGCGGCCTGCGCGCACACCGTCGGTCAGTTGCTTGGCGGCCGTGGCTTGTTCCTCGGTTAACGCCTTACTGGGCATCTCAGGATCTAGCCGTGGGTATGGCATGTCACGTGGCGTATCTTCTTCCCGAATGGCCCCAAGCTTCACTAGACCTTTGACAACAGACCCACTGACCCCTGCCAGATCAGCCAGCTCTTTTTGTGTGAACCCGACGCCGGGCTGGTCCATCAGCACATCCATCACCTTGGCGCGCGCATCCGTCAGACGGTTGGGACGATGGCCAGAGGCCTTTAGTACCTTGCGCATCGACGGAGGGTCAGACAATCCCGGCGCACGGGTGGCCAAGCGCAGCATCTGGCTCATCGGTGTCAGGGTGTAGTCACCGACGCGGGTCAGGAACTCCGCCATTTCGGTGCGCATGGGGGCGACATCCAGAACACGGATGACAGCCCGAAGCTTAGAGGCATCAAATCCTCCCTCGCCCGGGCCCCAAATCACGCCCAAAACTTTGCGTGGTCCCAGTGGCACCTCGACAAAGTCGCCCTGCACGCAGCCCCCTTCAGGCGCGCGGTAGGTCAGGATTCGGTCCAGCGGCTGGGTGGTCAATACGCCGACCCTTGCGCCTTCTGGAAACTGCTCAATATCGCTCATATGGCCAGATTCCCCATCATCAAAAAACGTTTTGCCTTATTGTTGGATCACAACAATGAGGCGAAGCGCTCGGAACCTTTAAATGGTGTGGGCGTTTTGAAATCAAGCCGCGCCCGACTTGTTCTCAAAACGCTTTAACGCACCATAGGGGCTTTCTGCGAGCGCGCCCATGGGGTATGAGAGCGCAAACGCTCAACAGCCCCAGGAAACGCGCTCATGAAATTCTTCGCTGATACCGCCGACATCGCCGCCATCAAGGAACTGAACGACCTTGGGATGGTGGATGGCGTAACAACCAACCCTTCAATCATCAAAAAGTCCGGTCGCGACATTCTGGAAGTGACCAAGGAAATTTGTGACATCGTTGATGGTCCGGTCTCGGCGGAAGTCACCGCTGTTGATGCCGATACCATGATTGCAGAAGGCCGTAAGCTGGCCAAGATCGCCGACAACATCGCAGTAAAAGTGCCGCTGACCTGGGACGGTCTGAAAGCCTGCAAGGTCCTGACGGACGAAGGCACCATGGTCAATGTGACGCTGTGCTTTTCGGCCAACCAAGCGCTGCTGGCTGCAAAAGCCGGCGCAACGTTCATTTCGCCCTTTATCGGTCGTCTGGATGACATCAACATGGATGGTCTGGAGTTGATCGAAGACATTCGTACCATCTATGATAATTACGGATATGAAACGCAGATTTTGGCGGCGTCGATCCGCACGGTCAACCATATGAAAGACTGCGCACTGGTGGGCGCGGATGTGGCGACTGCTCCAACATCTGTCATTCAAGCGATGGCCAAACATGTGCTGACCGATAAAGGTCTGGATGCATTCTTGGCCGACATTAAGGCCGCCGGAATTAAGATCCTGTAAGCGACCAACCACATATGCGACTGTTACGAGGGGGCCACGGCCCCCTTTTTCTGTTTTGGTGATGCGAAAAATTTGCCCACGCGCGCGCAATCGTGGTGTATATTCCTTCAAAACGATAAAAAAAATCGAGGCAGCAGATGAACGTACCAGCTACGATTGACGATGACTTGCGCGCGCACCTGATCGCGCAACCCGAAACCATTCTGGATGACCAGGATATCATGCGGGCTTTGATTGCCGCGAATGAGCGCTCTATGGGGGCCAACATCGTGGACCTGCGCGGCATCGCGATGGAGCGGCTTGAGACGCGCCTGGACCGATTGGAAGACACCCACAGATCGGTCATTGCTGCAGCTTATGACAATATCTCGGGTATGAACCTGATCCATCGAGCCGTGTTGCGCATGCTCGATCCGGCTGACTTCGAACTTTTCATGGCCGACCTTGGCGGTGAAGTGGCCGAGATATTGCGCGTAGATTGCGTGCGTTTGGTTTTGGAAACGCAGCAGGATGAGACAAACAGCGCAGTCGATCGACTCGGCCCTGTATTGTCCATCGCTGAACCCGGTTTCGTTGACGAGTATTTGGGCATGTGCCCCGCGCAATCCACACGGCAGGTTTTCCTGCGTCAGATTCAGGAACAGGACGAAACCATCTATGGCGAGACTGGCTTTTGGGTCCGGTCTGAAGCCTGCATTCGTCTTGATCTGGGCGAAGGCCGGTTGCCGGGCATGCTGGTCTTAGGTGTCGAGGATGCGCAGCAGTTCAAACCGGGCCAAGGCACCGATCTATTGGCTTTCTTTGGTGGCGTGTTTGAACGTGCGATGCGTCGCTGGTTGTCGTGACCGCCAACACGACATTGCAAATTTCTGAAGGCGCGCGCGATGCGCTTTCCGCATGGCTTGACCATATTCGTGCGCTCGATGGCGCAGCCGCGAATACACTCGCAGCCTATCAAACCGACCTGACCGGATATTTGGCCTTTATGGCCGGGCATCTGGGTGGATCTGCTGGGCGTGGTGGTCTGGCCGCAGTAACATTGTCCGACATGCGCGCTTGGATGGCACATGAACGTGGGCGTGGCGTGGGCGCACGGTCCTTGGCGCGATCACTGTCGGCGGTCAAAAGTTTCTATCGTTGGCTAAGCGAACGTGATGAATTCGATGCCACGGCTGTCCTGTCCACACGCAGCCCAAAATTCAGCAAGAAGCTGCCCCGCCCACTGGCACCCGACGCCGCAAAAGCGGTCATCGAAACTGCCGGGATGCAGTCGCAACATGGTTGGGTCGGCGCGCGCGACATCGCAGTCGCGACGCTTCTTTATGGCTGTGGCCTGCGGATCTCAGAAGCGCTCGGCCTGACCTGCGCCGACGCCCCGCTACCCGATGCACTGCGGATCAAAGGTAAAGGCGGCAAGGAACGGGTCGTCCCCGTCCTGCCTGCGGCGCGCGACGCTGTCGAAACGTATCGCCGGCTCTGTCCGCATCCCGAAACACCAGATAGCCCTTTGTTTCGAGGTGTGCGTGGCGGCACGCTGAGCCCACGCATCGTGCAGAAAGTCATGGAGCAGGTGCGCCTGCAACTTGGCCTGCCGTCCAGCGCGACGCCACACGCCATGCGCCATAGCTTTGCAACCCATCTGTTGGCAGCCGGTGGCGATCTGCGAGCCATTCAGGAATTGCTGGGTCATGCAAGCCTATCGACCACTCAGGCTTATACCTCTGTCGATACGTCTCGCTTGCTGGAGGTTTATCAGTCGGCCCACCCGCGCGCGTGACCGTATCACAAACGCAAAGGTTTATCCTTTCCTCCACATTCAATTTCCGGCACAAAGCGCGCATGAAATTGTCGACCAAAGCTCTACTTGTTCACTTGCTCACTGCTACAGGCGCAGTTTTCGCGATGTTGGCGATGCTGGCCGCAGTGGAGGAAAAATGGAGCTTAATGTTCCTTTGGCTGGTGGTGGCGTTCGGTGTGGACGGCATCGACGGCCCGCTGGCGCGGCGTTACCACGTCAAGGTCAATGCACCGCAATATGACGGCGAGTTGATGGACTTGATCATCGACTATCTGACCTATGTTTTCATCCCTGCCTATGCGTTGTTCAAATCGGGCCTGATGCCAGGATGGACAGGCTGGTTCGCGATTTTTGTAATCACCTTCGCCAGTGCAATCTATTTTGCAGACACACGTATGAAGACAAAAGATAACAGTTTTTCTGGATTTCCGGGCTGCTGGAATATGCTTGTGATCGTCTTGTTTGCAACAGAGCCCAACTTCTGGATTCTGCTCTTTTTAGTGTCTGCCTTAGCGATCGCGATGTTCTTGCCTTTGAAATTCATCCACCCCGTTCGGACCGAGCGGTGGCGGATGATCAGCCTGCCCTGTGCTCTTGCCTGGACCTTCTTTGCTGGTTGGGCTGCTTGGGTCGACTTTCATCCGGAAAGCTGGGCGCATTGGGGTTTGGTTGTGACTTCAATTTACCTGCTGGGTGCGGGGATCGCACAACAAATCTTTCCGGAACGCAGCGCCGCCTGAAACGTGGCAGCGTGGGTTACTTGGGCGACTTAGACCACCTTTTCAGGGCGTTTTCGTCATCGTCCTTTGCCGCCACCCAATCCGTAGACCCATCGCGCGTGAATTCTTTCTTCCAGAACGGCGCGCGCGACTTCAGATAGTCCATTAGAAATTCGGCCGCCTCGAAGGCCGCGACACGGTGCGCAGATGCGGTGGCGACCATCATGATCTGTTCACCGGGCCGCAGTGGGCCGTGTCGGTGGATCACAAGGCAATCGACCAGCGCCCAGCGTTCGCTTGCCTCGCCAGCGATGACGGCGATCGCCTTTTCTGTCATCCCCGGATAGTGCTCAATCTCCATCCGGTCCAGCGTGCCTGTGTCATCGCGCACGATGCCGGTGAAACTGACAACGGCCCCAATGTCTTTGCGCCCTTGCGCAAAGCCTGACAGTTCCGCACCCGGATCAAACGTCTCTGTTTGAACCCTGACCGTCATATCAGCCGCCCGTCATCGGGGGAAAAAACGCAACCTCGCGCACGCCTTTCAGCGGCGCATCAAAATCGGAAAGTTCTTGATCCAACGCCACACGCAGCGCGGACAGGTCAGCAAAGGCTGCAGCATAGCGCGGCTCGCGGGCGCGCAATTCATCGACCAGTTCACCCACCGTCTTCGCTTTGGTCTCAATTTTCTCGCGTGGTTCGCCGATGCGTTCGCGCACCCATGCGAAATACATGACCTCAACCATGGTCCGGGTCCTCGCTCAGGAATGGCATGGCTTTGCGGAAATAATCCCAGCCGGTCACAACCGTCAGGGCGCCGGCCATCCACAGCAGGGTGATCCCCACCCAAGCCGACCAGCGGCCAGCTGCTTCGTAAAACAACAGCCCAATATCGTCTGCAATGGTGCCATTAAAAATGCCATCAATAGTGGCCTGATCCATACCCTGCATCCGATCCAGAAGGCTGTGCTGGAAAATACCGGTCGAGAACAGAACGGCAATCGCCACCATCTGCACCGTTGTTTTCCATTTCGCCAGGTTCGTCACTTTCAATGCACGGGCTTTGTCGCCCAAAGTTTCACGCAGGCCGGAAACGAATACCTCACGGTAAATGATCAGCGCCGAGGGAAGAAGGATCCAAGGTGTAACACCGGCATAGCCATTGATGACCAGAAGCGCGATCAGCACCATTGCCTTGTCGGCAATCGGATCCATGGCCGCACCAAACAGGCTTTCCAGTTTCCACGCTCGCGCAAGATAGCCGTCGAGGTAATCCGTAATCGAGGCCACGATGAACAGGATCATCGCATACCAATCCGCCCACGGGCGCGCAAAGTAAAGAAACACCACCGGCAGCAATGGCGCAGCGACCAGCCGGGCGACAGTCAGGATGTTGGGCAAGTTCCATTTCATAGGATTCTCTTTACCGTGTCAGCCCTTGTCATGGAAGAAGCCATAGATGGTTTCCGCAAGTGTTTCAGAAATCCCGTCGACCGCCTTGAGATCGTCAAGCCCGGCGCGGCTGACCGCTTTGGCCGAACCAAAATGTTGTAACAGCGCGCGTTTGCGTGTTGCGCCGACGCCCGGCACCTCGTCCAGCGGCGTGGCGCCCTGCGCTTTAGCACGCTTGGCACGGTGGGTGCCGATGGCAAAGCGGTGTGCCTCGTCGCGTAGCCGTTGAATGAAATACAGGACAGGATCATTCCGTTTTAACGCGAAGGAGCGTTTTTTCCGTCGGTAGAACTCCTCCTTTCCCTGATCGCGGTCTACCCCTTTGGCCACGCCAACCATTGGAATGTCCGTGACGCCAAGCTCTTCCATGATCTGATGCACGGCGCTGACCTGCCCAGCGCCCCCATCGATCAACAGCAGGTCGGGCCAATGCTCGCCCTCGCGGTTCGGGTCTTCTTTCAACAGGCGCTTGAACCGACGGGTCAGCACTTCTTTCATCATGCCAAAATCGTCGCCGGGCGTCAGATCCTCGCCCTTGATGTTGAACTTGCGGTATTGGCTTTTCAGAAACCCCTCGGCACCTGCGACGATCATCGCACCAACGGCGTGGGCGCCTTGAATGTGCGAGTTGTCATAAACCTCGATCCGTTTCGGCGGCGCGTCCAGACCAAACGCCGTCGCGACCCCATCCAGCAAACGGGCCTGAGTTGCGGTTTCCGCCATCTTGCGTGCCAAGCTTTCGCGGGCATTGCGTTGGGCATTTGCTACAAGATCGGATTTCTCACCCCGGAGCGGTACTGATATCTCGACCTTACGGCCCAACCGCTCGGACAGGGCTTCTGCCATCAGCTCCTGTTCGTCTAAGGGGTCGGACAACAGGATCAAGCGCGGCGGTTCTTTCTGGTCATAAAACTGACCAACGAAGGCTTGCAGCACTTCGCCGGGACCCGCCCCAGCGCCCGTGCGCGGATAGAAATCTCGGTTGCCCCAGTTTTGGTTTGCCCGGATAAAGAACACCTGAACACAGGCCTGTCCGCCATCCATATGAAGTGCGATCACGTCGGCCTCGGTGACGCCGCGTGGATTTACGCCCTGTGCCTGCTGCACCTGCGTCAGGGCGCGAATGCGGTCACGCAAAACGGCGGCCTTTTCGAACTCCATCCCTTCCGATGCGGCTTGCATGTCAGCTGCAAGGTTCTCTTGCATCTTTGTCGTACGGCCGGACAGGAAATCTTCGGCGTCACGCACCAGATTGGCATATCCCTCGGCGTCGATCTTGCCGACACAGGGACCCGAGCATCGTTTGATCTGATATTGCAGACACGGGCGCGAGCGCGCATCAAATGTCGCATCTGTGCAATTGCGCAGCAGGAATACTTTCTGCAACTGGTTCAGAGTTCGGTTGACGGCATCGGCGCTGGCGAAGGGGCCGTAATAAGACCCTTTCTCTTTCCGCGCGCCGCGATGTTTTTTGATTTGCGGGAACGTGTGGCCGGTCACGAGTATGTTCGGAAAGCTCTTGTCGTCGCGTAGCAGCACATTGAAGTGCGGCTTCAACTGCTTGATCAGGTTCTGTTCCAACAACAAGGCTTCGGTTTCTGTCTTGGTCGTAAGAAACATCATTGATGCGGTTTGGCCGATCATCCGCGCGATCCGCGCCGAATGGCCCGTTGGCTTGGCATAGTTCGACACGCGCTTCTTCAGACTGCGCGCTTTACCGACATAAAGAACGCGGCCCTTCCCATCGAGCATTCGATAAACGCCCGGCGAATTGTCGAGTGTTTTCAGATAGGCTTGGACCACACCATGCCCGACAGCCACCGGCGGCTTGCTGTCTTCATTCTGAGTGCCTTCACCGCTCAATTCTCTGCCGCCCCGATTCTCTACTTGCCTGCAATCTTAGCGCTCTGGACACAAGAGGAAAGCTGCCCACAATTTCTGTGGATAACTCTGAGGACATGTTTTGACCATCCGGAAAAATCCCTTGTATTCAGCCCACTTCGTCGTACTGCCTATTTTTTAGGCAGCAGTGTAACGCATTGAAATATAACAAAAGAAATATGACAGCCGTGTAAATAGATGAAATCATTGCAAAAAATATGGACTTGACCCTGCGTGAACTTCACAGGTGCACAACTTGCCGGTCGGGAAGCCGCGGCTCTTCCACCTAGAAAAGATTCTAAGGTTTTTCTACTCCGCGAATATCAAGTGTTTCCCAAGCCAGATGCTGCCCTCCGTCGACGGCGATCATCTGACCCGTAACGGCGGGCGCGTTCAGGAAAAAAGCCAGCGCAGCCGTGATATCGCCAACATTCGCGCCGCGTCGCAAAAGTGATGCGGCGCGCTGTCCATCAAAATGGTCCTGCGACTGCCGCGCGCCAATTAAAGTCGTTCCCGGTGCGATTCCGTTGACCCGCACATGCGGCGCCAAAGCCTGCGCAGCGGTCCGGGTCAATGACCACAGCGCGCTTTTTGCAAGGCTGTAAGTCATGAACTCCGGAGTGGGTTTCTGCACGCGTTGGTCCAGCATATTTACGACAAGCGCACGAGGCAAACTTTCGCCACGCTCGTCAATGACCGCCTTTGGCGCTTGTGCAGCAAATGCCTGCATCAAAAAGAAAGGCGCGCGCAGGTTGGACGACATGTGCCGGTCCCAGCTGCTCTGCGTCGCCGTTTTGATGTTGTCATACTCAAAGACCGAGGCGTTGTTGACCAACACCGAGAGCGGCCCATTCAGTGCATCAACCGCGCGCGGTACAAGAGCGTCCACTTGCGACATGTCCAGAAGATCCGCCTGCAAAGCGACGGCATGTTGCCCCATCTTCTGTATGGCGCTGACCGTTTCGTCGGCACCGTCCGAAGACGTGGCGTAATGCACAACGACGTCATAGCCCATCGCGGCAAGCTCCAGCGCCATCTCGCGGCCTAGTCGTGCGCCCGCACCGGTGACCAAAGCACGTTGCCCCACCATTTAACTGACCACCAAAACAGCGATGATATAAAGCACGTAAAGGATCGACAGGACGATCCCCCATCTGCGCCCCATATGCCATTTCAGAAACACAAACGGGGCCAGCAGCAGAGACGCTGCAAACATGACCCACAAATCGAAGCCCAAGTGGCTAAGATCAACTGGGATCGGGCCGACAAACGAGGCGATCCCGATAATCGCAAGCAGGTTGAACATGTTCGACCCGATCACGTTGCCAAGTGCCACATCGGCCTGATTTCTCAATGCAGCCATCACCGTTGTTGCCAACTCGGGCAGGGACGTTCCAAGCGCAACAAGGGTCAGCCCAATCACCGTTTCGGAAACCCCATAATGGCGCGCAATGCTCGTCGAGGCATCAACAAGAAGGTCCGCGCCCAACGGCAGGCCGATCAGCCCCAGCAGCAGGAACAGGATAACCTTCCACCACGGCATATTGGGATCAGCGCCCTCGACCTCTTCCTCATCTTCAGGAAGTTCGGAGGCGCCATTGGCAACTGCACGGCGGTGGCACAAGGCTTCTCGAAAGGCAGAACTTAGAACCAGAGCGAGGGCTGCCAACAGCACAAGCCCCTGCACCCAGCTGATAACACCGCCATAGCACAGAGCGATGAAAAGAACTGTCGCGGCCATCATCTGCAGATAGCTTTTTTTGGTGTCGCACGTGCCTGTCGAAAGCCCCGAGATCAAGGCGGGCACCCCAAGAACCAAAAGAATGTTGGCTGTGTTCGAGCCGATCACATTGCCCAAAGCAAGACCCGGCACGCCCTGCGAAATAGCTTGAACGGAAATCAGAAGCTCTGGTGCGGACGTGCCGAAGGCGACAATGGTCAGCGACACGATCAGTGCCGGAACGCCAAGGCGCAGCGACAGGTTCACCGCCCCGCGCACAAGACTGTCGCCAGCCAGAAGCAGGATCACGAGGCCAAGTGCGGCGTAGATCAGATCCAAGACTCAGCCCTTCCCGTTACAGTCGCAGGGGGATTTCCCCAATCGATAGCGCCCACAACGCGGGCATTTCATTGCCTCGATCCGCTGTTGGCCGGGATAACGCAATTTACCAAACATAGCCAAAACACCCATGCCAACCAGAAACAGAACGACGATCTTGATGACCATCTAAAGCCCGAAACGCGCGAATTCAGCGCGCTCCTCTAAGGCTGACATGGCATCGGCACCAAGTCGCAATCCGAAACGGCTCAGCATGGCACGGCGCGGGCCGTAAACCCGGAACCGCACCTTTTCGCCGAGTACCTTTTTCATCGTAGGCACGATATGCCCGATGCCATCGGCCAGACCCTTCTCGATGGCCGCATGGCCCAACCAGACGTCGCCGGTGAAAAGATCCTCACCCTCAGGCAGTTTGCCGTTGCGGCGGGTTGTAACCTGCCTTTTGAAGGCGTCGTGAATGTCTTCTTGCAACACCTTCAGGCGCTTCAGGTCCGCTGGTTTCTCCGGCTGGAACGGGTCCAGCATGGATTTGGACTTTCCAGCCGTATAAACGCGCCGCTCAACACCGATTTTTTCGATCAGCCCTGTCAGGCCAAAGCCCGCCGAGATGACTCCGATGGACCCGAGGATCGAGCTTTCATCCGCATAAATCTCGTCTGCCGCTGTTGCCAACCAATAGCCACCCGACGCCGCGACATCCTCGACAAAGGCATAGACAGGCACGCCTTTCTCTTCGGCCAGACGGCGAATGCGGGCGGTGATCAGGCTGGATTGCACCGGGCTTCCACCGGGAGAGTTGATGACCAGCGCGACCGCCTGGGGTTTACCTTTGCGAAACGCGCGTTCGATCACCGGGGCAAGAGTCGCATCGTTCAACTGCCCACGGGTTCCGGTTGCAATCACACCTGTCAGGCGGATCACCGCGACCAGCGGCGGTTTCTTGATAAACGGTATGTATGTCGTCATGGCTGTCATTTAGACCGCGCTCCTAACTCAGGCAAGGGGATGGGGGTAAGGTTGTTCCCCTGTTGCAGAAGGCCCATCATCAACTGCGCAAGCGGTATCCCGTACGGAATATCCATCCAATGGTTGCAAGGCATGTGGTCATGAATACCGCAATGGCAAGGACAGACCAGCCCACTGACACATCGGCCATCCCGAAAAACGCCCACCTGAAACCCGAGATCAGGTATACGACCGGGTTAAACAACGTGATCGTCTGCCACGCCGGCGGCAGCATGGAAATCGAATAAAACGACCCGCCAAGAAACACCAATGGCGTGATGACCAGCAGCGGAACAAGTTGTAGCTGCTCGAAATTTTGCGCCCAGATACCGATGATGAAACCAAGCAGCGCGAAACTGATACAGGTCAGAACTAGAAACGTCATCATCCAGACCGGGTGCACGATTGTCAGGTCGACGAAGAAAAACGCGGTTGCAAGTATGATCAAGCCGATCATGAAGGCTTTCGTCGCAGCTGCGCCGACATATCCGATGACAATCTCAAAGAACGAGATTGGGGCGGATAGATGCTCGTAAATGGTGCCGATGAACTTGGGGAAGTAGATCCCAAAAGAGGCGTTGGTTGTGCTTTGCGTCAGCACGGTCAGCATGATCAGGCCGGGAACGATGAAGGCGCCATAGCTGACACCTTCGACTTGCTCGATACGTGACCCGATCGCAGCTCCGAACACGATAAAGTAAAGCGAGGTCGACAGGACCGGCGACACGATAGATTGCATCAGGGTGCGGAAGGTTCGGGCCATCTCGAACCGGTAAATCGCGGCGATTGCGTTCCAGTTCACGCTGCATCCTCCTTCACCAGATCCACGAAAATATCTTCAAGCGAGCTTTGACGCGTGGACAGATCAGACAAATGCAATCCGGCCTCGCGCAGATCAGCCAACAACCCGGTTATGCCTGTGCTGCCGGTCTGGGTGTCATAGCTATAGATAAGCCCACCCGCGCCCGACAGGGTCAGCGGATACGCGGCCAGTTCTTTGGGCACGGCCTCTATCGGTGTGTCCAGTTCGATCACAAGTTCTTTCTGTCCCAAACGTTTGATCAGCGCGTCCTTGTTTTCGACCAACAGAATCTCGCCTTTAGAGATCACGCCAATCCGGTCCGCCATCGCTTCGGCTTCTTCGATGTAATGGGTGGTCAAAATCACCGTGACGCCGGTTGCTTTTAGTTTCGCCACGATGGCCCACATGTCTTTGCGCAACTCGACATCCACGCCCGCTGTCGGCTCGTCAAGGAACAGGATTTGGGGGTCGTGACACAGGGCCTTGGCAATCAGCACCCGCCGCTTCATACCGCCAGACAGCGTCATGATCCGGTTATCTTTCTTGTCGTGCAAGCTGAGCAGCTTCAGGATTTCTTCGATCCTTGCATCGTCGCGGGGGCGCCCGAACAGGCCGCGCGAAAACCGCACTGTGTTCATCACTGTCTCGAACGGTTCCAGATTGATTTCCTGCGGCACAAGCCCGATCAGGTTGCGCGCCGCGCGGTAATCCTGGACGTGGTCAAATCCGCCGATAGTGATCGTGCCGGTTGACGCGGTCGCAATCCCGCAGATGATCGAGATCAGCGTCGTTTTCCCGGCGCCGTTAGGGCCCAACAGGGCCAATATCTCACCTTCTTGGATCTCGAGATCGACGCCCTTAAGGGCCTCATGACCACCCTCATAGGTCTTCGTCACGCCGCTGACTTTCAGGATCGTCGTCATTCTGTCCCCCTGTATCGCCGCCGCACTGTTTGTTGAACAACAGCGCGTTGCGGGCCAAGTCTTTCAAATAAGCAACCCGGCGGCGCCTTCAAGGCGCAGAAGCTGAACTTTTGTCTCAACCCCGCCCGCGCCGGAAAACCCGACCAGCTTACCCCCTGCTCCCATCACGCGATGGCACGGGATAATGATCGGGATTGGGTTCGCCCCGCATGCGTTTCCGACGGCTTGCGCCGAGTTCGCCGTAAGCTTGGCAATATCGCCATAGGTCAGTGTCTCGCCATACGGTATGGCCAACATCGCGTCGCAGACAGCGCGTTGGAAATCTGAACCATGAACAAATGTTGGCAGGTCAAATTTTGTCAGACGACCATCGAAATAGGCCAAAAGCTGTTCATTTGCGTCCCGCAATAAAGGAGTTTCCGCTTCATCGATGGCCCGACCCCAACTTAGCCGCGTCACCGCACCATCTTCTTCATGGATGACTAACGGTCCGACAGGCGAAAGGAATGACATCTGAAACATGCCGAAGACTGGCCCAGCCAGCAGGGGCAATCAATCCGGTTTTTGTCCCTAATGGGCAGGGCCGTCTAAGTAATCGCATCCCAATCGCCGTCGAGCGCCGATATCAGGAACCCTTCAGGATCCAGAGCAAAGGATTGATAAAGTCGAAAGTGTTCCGTATCGCGGTAGGCGATTGGGAAAATTCCACGGTGGGTGATCTGGCGCAAATCAGCACCCGGTGTGGCCATCAAGATGGGCGAATGCGTTGACAGGATCACCTGAGAACTTCCTGTCTGCTGCACCTTCATAAGAAGTTGCAGCAACTCTACCTGTCGGCGCGGTGACAATGCGCTTTCGGGTTCATCAAGGAAATATATCCCCTGCTGCTCCATCCGTTCGCTAAAGAACCTAAGGAAGCCTTCGCCGTGCGAATGGGACAGGAAGTCCGGTGCCGTCCCCCCATAGGTTTGCGCGGTCTCATCCAAATATCGTGAAACGGAAAAGAAGGTTTCGGCCCGGAAAAACCAGCCTTGCGTCACTTTTGGCAGCCACGCGCCGCGCAAAGCGTCGCCTAATCCAGCGCCGCTGACGTCCAGTGCCATGCCGTGATCGACCGGCGCATAGCCATTGCCACCGCCCGCTTCGTCAAAGCCACAAAATCCGGCGAGTGCTTCTATCAACGTGGATTTACCTGCGCCGTTTTCCCCGCAGAAAATCATAACCGGGGTGTCGAATTCCAACTCGAAATCCTCACTCAGCCACGCGATATCGAAGGGGTATGCCTTTGGCAGCGGCAAAGCGTCAGGCCGCACCCATATCCTTTTAAGATATGGTGCTGGCAACATGGTGCTTCGGGCGCGCTTTGCCATCTGTTGACCTAAAGCGAAGGGCGAGCCACTGGCCCGCCCGTCATTGCTTATCCCAGTGCTTCGTCGCAACGACCACACGTACCGGCGTGTTCGTGGTTGCCCACGTCCGGCAGAATTTTCCAGCAGCGCTGGCATTTCTCGCCCGATGCTTTTTCGAACACCACACCCACGCCTTCGATTTCCGGCAGGCGGAAGGCTTCAGAAGGCAGCGGGTCGTTTGTCAGCGACACAGCCGAAGTGATCGTGATGTCCGCGAAGTTCACGGATTTCAATGACGCCAGAATGTCCTTGTCGCGCACGTGAACAACCGGGGCTGCTTCCAGCGAAGCCCCGATCACCTTGTCGCGTCGCTGAATTTCCAGCGCGGCCGTGACAACGCGGCGGGCCTTGCGGACACCGGACCATTTTGCCGCCAGAGGTTCGTCCAGCCAGTCCGCCGCCGTGTCGGGGAAATCGACCAGATGCACCGAGCTTTCATCGCCGGGGAAACGCTCCAACCACACATCTTCCATGGTGAAAACCAGAACCGGCGCCAGCCATGTGGTCAGGCGGTGGAACAAGATGTCCAACACAGTGCGCGCGGCGCGGCGGTTCAGGCTGTCTGCCCCATCGCAGTAAAGCGCGTCCTTGCGGATGTCGAAATAAAAGCTCGACAGGTCGACGGTGGCAAAGGTGAACACGGCCGAGAACACGCCCTGGAAGTCGTAGGCCTTATACCCTTCGCGCACGACGTGATCCAGTTCGGCCAGACGATGCAACACCCAGCGCTCCAGCTCCGGCATATCCGCCACGTCCACACGCTCGGCATCGTCAAACCCGTTCAGGTTGCCCAACATGAAGCGCATCGTGTTGCGCAAACGGCGATAGCTGTCGGCCACACCTTTCAGGATTTCCGGCCCGATCCGTTGGTCGACCGTGTAGTCCGTCTGGGCAACCCAAAGACGCAGAATATCCGCGCCATATTGCTTCACGACGGTCTCGGGCACGATGGTATTGCCCAAGGATTTGGACATCTTCATGCCCTTTTCGTCCAGCGTGAAACCATGGGTCACAACGTTCTTGTAGGGTGCACGGCCTTTGGTACCGCAGGCTTGCAAAAGCGAAGAATGGAACCAACCGCGATGCTGGTCGGTGCCTTCCATATAGACATCTGCGATCCCGTCCGGCGTGCCGTCTTCACGGTCGCGCAGCACGAAAGAGTGGGTCGAACCACTGTCAAACCACACGTCGAGCACGTCGAAGACCTGCTCCCAGTCGTCGGCGTTGTGATCATTGCCCAAGAACCGCTCTTTTGCGCCGTCAGCATACCATGCGTCGGCCCCTTCGACCTCGAACGCCTCGGCGATGCGCGTGTTCACGGCGGGGTCGCGCAGAAGGAAATCTTCGTCAGTCGGCAACAGTCCCTTTTTCACAAAGCAGGTCAGCGGCACACCCCACGCGCGTTGACGCGACAACACCCAATCCGGGCGCGCTTCGATCATCGAATAGAGTCGGTTGCGACCGGTCTGAGGCCACCATTTGACCAGCTGATCAATGGAGTTCAGCGCACGTTCGCGGATGGTCTTGCCCATCTCGTCCTGTCCGTCGCCAACCTCTTTGTCCACGCTCGCAAACCACTGTGGCGTGTTGCGGAATACGATGGGCGCTTTCGACCGCCACGAATGCGGATAGGAATGCGTCACACGCCCACGCGCGATGATGCCACCGGCCTCGACCAGTTTGGCGATCACAGCGTTATTGGCTTTGCCTTCCTTGCCCTTTCGGTCAAAGACCTGCAGGCCCGCGAAAAACGGCACATGGGGCAGGAATTCACTTTCTTCGCCCACATTGTGGGTCATCCGGTCGATCCAGTTGCGCTTCACGAATGCTTCATAGTCGTCAGCACCGTGGCTGGGCGCAGTATGTACAAACCCCGTCCCCGCATCGTCCGTCACGTGATCACCGTCGATCATCGGGACCTCATAGTCCCAGAAGCCATCGGCACCGTCGAGGCCGTGGAAGGGGTGCTTACAGATCAGCCCCGACAGTTCATCGGCTGCGACATCCCGCACACGGGTAAACTCGGTCACACGGGATTTGCCCAGCGCGTCCTCAGCCAAAGTATCGGCAAAGATGTAGAGCTGACCCGGCGCGGTCCAGCTTTCTTCCTCGGTCGCATCAACGCGATAAAGCCCGTAAGCGATTTTGTCGTTAAAGGCGACGGCCTTGTTGGACGGGATTGTCCAAGGCGTCGTGGTCCAGATCACGACGCGTGCCTCAGCCAGATCACCTTCGGCATTCGCAAACGAGAACGGCACCCAGATCGTGTGCGATTTGTGGTCGTGATACTCGATCTCGGCCTCGGCCAGCGCGGTTTTCTCAACCGGTGACCACATCACGGGCTTGGATCCTTGATACAGTGTGCCGTTCATCAGGAACTTCATGAATTCCTCGGCGATCACACGCTCGGCATGGAAGTCCATCGTCAGATATGGATCGGCCCAGTTTCCGGTGATGCCCAGACGTTTGAACTCGTCACGCTGTATGTCGATCCAGCCCTCGGCGAACTTGCGGCATTCCTGACGGAAATCGACGACATTGACTTCGTCCTTGTCGCGGCCCTTCTTGCGGTACTGTTCCTCGATCTTCCATTCAATCGGCAGACCGTGGCAGTCCCACCCGGGCACATAGCGCGCATCAAAACCCATCATCTGGTGCGAGCGCACGATCATGTCCTTGATCGTTTTGTTCAGCGCGTGGCCGATATGCAGATGCCCGTTCGCATAAGGCGGTCCATCGTGCAACACAAACGGCACGCGGTCGCCCGCAGTTTCGCGCAGGCGGTCATAGACGCCGATCTTTTCCCAGCGGGCCAGCCACTCTGGCTCGCGCTTGGGCAGGCCTGCGCGCATCGGGAAATCGGTGACGGGAAGCGTCAGGGTGTCTTTGTATTCAGGTGTATCGGCACACATGTGTCCGGTCCTTTTCAGGAGATTTTCGCAAATGGGGCTATGGGGCGGCGCGGTTATCCAAACGCCTTGTCCCGGCGGCTCGTCTTGATCAGAGCGCCGGGCATATAATTCGAATAATGATGGCCTGTGCGTGCATCATGAGGGCGTTATAGGCGTGTGGTTGGGCGGCGTAAAGTCATGAAGGCCTGTTGGCCTGTGCTGTTTTGTCCATGTCGTCCCCCTTGGCGGCCCCGAGTTTGTCGAGTATTTTACTAGGAAAAGAGACGCGCAATGGCACAAACAGTTTCAAGGCCAAATCCACTCAGGCTTTTCGATATTACCCCAAATGAAATCGGCCTGGTTCTGGCTGTGTTTTACGCGCGGGTCCGACAGCATCCAGAACTCGGGCCCATTTTCAACGGTCATGTGGGAACAACGGATGAAGAATGGGCGACGCATATCGCCCTGATTTCACGGTTTTGGCGTGGGGCAATCCTGCGAGAACCCGGTTACGACGGCAATCCAATGCGGGCACACATGCAGGCCGGAGATGTTAAACCAAACCATTTTAACCCGTGGCTGGACCTGTTTGAAGAGGTCACGACCGAAGTGCTTCCACCGGAAACGGCGCGCGCGTGGATCATGCTGGCCCATCGGATCGGACGTGGACTTCGGATGGGTGTCGAAGACCTGTCACAGCCTGCGCAGCAGGTGCCAAGACTAAACTGATCTGACTTCGGTGTGAGGCTCAGTTTCCAAACAACCCCGTCAGCGCGCGTTTCACAATTCCTGTGACGCTCGGGCGTTTCTTCGGGCCAAACGGCAATGGTCGACAGACTTCAAGGGCGGCAACGCCGACACGTGCGGTTAGCGCACCGTTCACCACGCCTTCGCCGAAGCGTCTGCTAAGTTTCGACAAAATGCCCCCCCCAGCCAATGAACCGATCATGTCATCGCCGATCGCGACAGCGCCGGTCGCCACCAGATGTGCCATGACGGCACGGGTCAAGCGCCAGCTTCCCAGCGCGCCAGAGCGGCCACCGTATATCTCGGCCACGCGCCGGATCATGCGGATGTTGGCGGTCAGCGCCGTCGCCACATCGGCCAGCGCGATGGGCACAATGGCAGTCACAGTGGCGACCTGACGGGCGGCGGCCTCAACCTCTTTGATTGCGGCGGCATCCAGCGGCGCCATCAGTTCGGTTTCCGCCAGTGAAAAAAGTGTGTCTGCGTCGAACACATCTCCATCACGCTCGGCCATCCGATCCAGCCCCCACCGCATATCATCGCGCCCGCGATACAGCCGTTTCAAGCTATCGACCACGCTGCGGGCTTCCCCCAGATCACCATGTGCCATGGCGGCTTCGGCAGCGCGATGCAGCGTGTCGACGCGGCGCAATCGGGCAAACGCGACCCATTCCTTCAGGGCTATGATCAGCAAGACAAGAATGAAGGCCGCGACCAAGCCCAGCGCCGCGTAGCCAAGGATTGGCTGACGCGCGACCAGCCCCATGATGAAGTCATGCGCGGCAACCGACAGCACAAAACCCGTAATCGCAAGCAACAGCGACCAGAACCACCGCGCCAGCCACGACGGCTTGCGGCCCGCAAAGCTGATTGCGCTCTGCATAGCTGCGCCGGACGTTGCGACGGGGCTTAGGTCGGGCACGGGAGGGGCATCAGCAGGCGTCGTAGCTGGCGCGTCATCCAGTTCGATCAGAACCGGCCCCTTTTTTGGTTTTTCAGTGTTGGCCATCACGCAGCCCTCCAAACAAACCGGATATCCGGCAGGTGCTCGTCATTGCCCGCGCCATCGGTGCGGAATTCCTCGGTGAAGCCTTCACGTCGGTAAAACCGGCACGCCCCTTCATTGGCCTGAAAGGCGTAAAGCGCAAGATCAGCGCGCGCCGCTTTGGCGTCGTCCAGAAGAGCTTTGCCGATCCCGCGTCTCCGCGCAGCAGGTGCCAGGTAAAGCGCATGCACTTCGGCATGATCACGTGACAGAAAGCCACAGATGCGGCCGCGATCACAGGCAACCGTGGTCCAGCCGCGTTCCACCAACTTTTGCGCGAACCCTTTTTCGCTGGCGCGGCTATGAATGCGCGGCATCCATTGGGTCGCGGCGATCCAACCGGTCAGGATGTTGGCGATTGCAGGCGCGTCCGCTAGGGTGGCCGGAGCTAAGATCACAATCGGTCTCCAATCAGAAACTCGACGGCTTTGTCGAGCCGGATGTGGGGTGGACCTTCGCCTGGCTTAAGCGAGATCGAGGTCGGCGCAAATCGCATGATCTGGTAATCAGCGTCCAGCCATTTCTCGGCCCCGCTGCGCGCTGGTGAGAGCAATCGGGCGGGATCTTCAGGCAATTCACCGGGATAGAAGGCGGCGGTTTTGCCGCTGTCCAATAGCTGCCCGCGCACGCAGTCGAGCATCTGCCCATCGTGATCCAGTCGTTCTTCGACAGTTGTGCGTAGCGCCGCGATGGACATCGCCGCAGTCTTTGCGCCCGCAAAATCCGCCCGATCACGCGCATCACGCAGCAGTGCTTCGGTGATTGCCGTCATGCGCGGGTGCTGGCTGTGGTGCAAGTGATCGGCCTTGGTTGCGGCGAACAAGATGCGTTCAACCCGGCGACCCAGAAAGATCGAGCTGAGAAACGCATTTGCGCCGGGCCGGAAGGCGGTCAGTATCTCGGCCATCGCGCGGCGCAGGTCTTCCAACGCATTGGGACCGGAATGGATCGCACCCAGCACGTCGACCAGTACGATCTGGCGGTCGATTTTTGAGAAATGGTCCCGGAAGAAGGGTTTCACAACACGGGATTTATAGGCCTCGAAGCGTCGCTCCATCTCGCGCCACAGGCTTTTGCGTGGCGTGGTGTCGGGGCGCGGGATCGGGGCAAAGGTCAAGGCGGGGCTGCCTTCCATATCACCGGGCAACAGGAAGCGTCCCGGAGTGCAGTCGCTGTATCCATCTTCGCGGGCAGCGGTAAGGTAAGCGGCGAACCCACCGGCAAGGCGCTTGGCCTCCATTTCGTCCAGCGGCGCGGCACCATCAACGCCTTGCAGCAGACCCAGATAGCTTTCCGCTTGCGGTCGATCGGCGATCCGATCCAGCACTTGAGCAGCCCAGTCAGAATAGCTGAGGTCCAGCAATGACAGGTCCAACAGCCATTCTCCGGGATAGTCCACGATGTCCAGATGCACGGTGCGGGGGCCGCGCAGCCCGCCCAACAGGCCTGAGGGTTGAACCCGGAACGACAGGCGCAGTTCGGACGTGGCGCGGGTTGATGCGGGCCAAGAAGGTGCGGACCCGGTCATCGCCGCCAGATGCGTTTCATAGTCAAACCGCGGGACAGTATCGTCCGGCTGAGGTTGCAGGAACGCCGCCTGAATACGCCCATCGGCCGCCGCCAGAAGCCCCGGCATCCGTCCCCGGTTCATCAAGTTGGCCACCAGCGAGGTGATAAACACCGTTTTTCCTGCGCGCGACAGGCCAGTGACGCCCAGCCGGATCACAGGCTCGAACAGTGCTTCGCTTGTCGCGTCGCCAATCGCTTCGATCTGGCGGGTAATACTGTCTGCGATATCGCCTAGGCCCAAAGGTGCCTCCGTCGTTCATTCAGGCTGAACATATGCATCCGGCTGCAACAGTGCCAGAGGGGAGCTTTCAATGCGGCCTCCCCATAGAGTCGCATCTTGCCCGTGCCCCCGCAGCACGGTATGCGGAAAGCTATGCCCAGATACGCTTTAAAAGTCGAATACCACGGTGGATCGTTTGCCGGTTGGCAGCGCCAGAAGGAGCATCCTTCTGTTCAGGGGGCGATCGAGGCTGCGCTGGAAAAGCTTGAATCCGGCACGCACAATATTGCAGCGGCTGGACGAACCGATGCTGGCGTGCACGGATTGGCGCAGGTCGCACATTGCGATCTGCAAAAAGACTGGGAGGCCTTTCGGCTGTCGGAGGCGCTGAATTATCATCTGAAAAGCGCGCGCATTGCCATTGTGGACTGCGCCGCAGTGAGTGATGAATTCCATGCCCGATTTTCGGCGCTTGAACGGCGGTATCTGTTTCGCCTGATTTCGCGCCGCGCGCCGTTGACGCACGATCGCGGCCTTGCGTGGCACATCAAACACGGGTTGGACGTTGACGCCATGCAGGCCGGTGCTGATCGGTTGCTGGGGCGACACGACTTCACAACATTTCGGTCGACCCTATGTCAGGCAGACAGCCCAGTTCGAACACTCGACGAACTGCGGGTCGAGCAAATTACGATGGCCAACGGCACCGAGTACCGCTTCCACGTGCGCGCGCGGTCTTTCCTGCACAATCAGGTGCGCAGCTTCGTTGGCACTTTGGAGCGGGTGGGCACAGGTGCGTGGACACCTGACGATGTTAGTCGT
Organism: Aliiroseovarius sp. M344; assembly: GCF_025140835.1. NCBI lineage: Bacteria > Pseudomonadati > Pseudomonadota > Alphaproteobacteria > Rhodobacterales > Paracoccaceae > Aliiroseovarius > Aliiroseovarius sp. M344. The sequence goes on along the minus strand of NZ_CP081153.1, from coordinate 555,847 downwards.
GCGCTGGAAGTCCGCGATCGGGCGGCCTGCGGGCCGGTTTGCCCACCTGAAGGGCTGTATTTGGCTGGCGTGACTTACCCCGAAAACCCGTTTGCATAGTCACGAAACCCAACGTCTAGCAGCATCCGTTCGGCACGTCCTGAGCTTCCATTTATGCGAAGGCTGGCTGGAGCGTGACGTCGGCATCCGGTGTTTCCCCTTATCTCGTCACAGTTGTTGGACTAGAATCACTTCTGATTAAAAACTGGGAGGTATTGATATGAGTCTTGTTGGAACACTGGCGAAAATTGCACTGGGCGCGGCCATCGCCAAGGGCGTGTCGAGTATGGGTAAAGGCACAACTCGCCAACGACCGGCAGCTGAACCCGGCACAGGCAGCATATTTGGAAGCGATCATTCTCCCGAAGGCGGATTGGGCGACCTGCTGGGCGGGCTAGCTGGCGGCCAGTCGACCAGCACGCAAGCATCTGGCGGCGGGCTGTCGGATATGCTGGGCGACATCATGAAAAATACCAGCGGAGGTGGCCGCAAAACCGGCGGCGGGTTGTCAGATATTTTGGGCGGCGGTGCACAATCATCGGGTCGGCAAGCCGCCAATCCCGGTGGCGAACTGGTGGACATGCTGGGCAAGATGTTAGGTGGCACTTCTGCTGGCGGCGGTGCCGCACAAGGCGGATTGGGCGGCCTTCTGGAAAGCCTGTCCGGCGGAATGGCACCCGGGAACAATACAGCCAAGCCTGCGCCCGGGTCGTTGGGCGACATGCTGAACGATGCCTTCCAGCGTGGCGGCACGCCGAAGGCAACGCCGACCCAAGCGCAGGAAGATCAGGCGGCACTGCTGCTTCGTGCCATTATTCAGGCCGCAAAATGTGACGGTCGGGTTGACGCTAAAGAGAAAGAAGCGCTCTTGAAGCACATGGGCGACATGACGGCATCTGAGGTGCAGCTTGTGAATGAAGAATTCCAACTTCCTGTTGATGTGGGCAACCTTGCCCGCGACGTGCCCCGCGGGATGGAAGCGCAGGTCTATGCAATGTCTCTGGTTGGCTTGGATCTCGACAGTCAGGCCGAGGCCAAGTATTTGCACGAGTTGGGTCAGGCTCTGGGCATCGATGCGCGCACCGCTAATTCGATCCACCAGCAGATGGGCGAACCAGCCTTGTATAGCTAAGTGCTAAACCAAATTATGTGGTTAAGAAGGCATCGCTGAATCGGTGCCTTCTTCGTTTTCTGATGTGTCTGCATTGGAGCAATTGCGAGCATATGGACGTTGCATTTGCTTCCGAAATGCTTGGCTCGCATCCCCGATCACCTGATATCTACGCAGGCAAAGACCTGACGTATTTTTCACCTTAAGGTGCGATCAAACGCGTATCTTTCAAAGAAACCGAAAAACCTGTTGTTTCAACCAATCAAGTCGCACTCCCGCCCTTTTCCCGGTCCGGGTGCTCTGTCATAGTACACCAAATAGCAAAGCAAAGCAGCATGCAGGGCAAAAAATCTATGAGCAACGACCTTTTGGCCAGTCAGGGCGCCGATACCTATGACGCATCCTCTATCGAGGTGCTTGAGGGTCTGGAGCCTGTGCGCCAACGCCCCGGGATGTATATCGGCGGCACAGACGAGCGCGCGTTGCACCATATGGTGGCCGAAATCCTTGATAACTCGATGGACGAAGCTGTGGCTGGGCACGCCAACCGGATCGAAGTCACGCTGAACGACGATTATTCCGTTTCCATTACCGATAACGGGCGCGGCATTCCGATCGACCCGCACCCCAAATTTCCCGACAAATCCGCGCTTGAGGTCATTTTGTGCACCCTGCACGCGGGCGGTAAGTTTTCGGGGAAGGCCTATCAGACCTCGGGCGGGCTGCATGGTGTTGGCTCGTCTGTCGTGAACGCTTTGTCGGATTCGATGATTGTCCGTGTCGCCAAAAACAAAGAGATGTTCGAGCAACGCTTTTCGCGTGGCATCCCGCTTGGACCCGTCGAGAAAGTCGGCGCTGCCCCCAACAAGCGCGGCACCGAGGTTACGTTCCACGCAGACGAAGAGATTTTCGGCCACCACAGGTTCAAACCCAAGCGGCTTTTCACTCTGGTGCGGTCAAAGGCCTACTTGTACTCGGGCGTCGAAATTCGCTGGAAATCGCATATCGACGACGGCGAGACGCCGACTGAAGCGACCTTCCACTTCCCCGGCGGGCTTTCCGATTATCTGAAGGAAACATTGGGCAGCGCGTCGGTCTATGCCGACCAGCCCTTCGCCGGAAAAGTCGAGTTTCGCGAACGGTTCAATGAACCCGGTTATGTCGAATGGGCGATCAACTGGACGCCGTCGCGCGATGGCTACATCCAGTCCTATTGTAACACGGTTCCGACCCCCGAAGGCGGCACCCACGTGACCGGATTCTGGGCCGCGATCCTGAAAGGCATCAAGGCTTACGGCGATCTGGTGGGCAACAAAAAGGCCACCAACATCACCCGCGACGACATGATGACGGGCGGTTGCGCGCTGGTGTCGTGCTTCATCGCCGATCCGTCCTTCGTGGGGCAAACCAAAGACCGGCTGTCCACAGAAAGCGCCAGCAAAATGGTCGAGCAATCGGTGCGCGACCACTTTGACAACTGGCTGGCGGCAGACACGAAATCGGCGGGCGCGATCCTCGATTTCCTTGTGCTGCGGGCCGAAGAACGGTTGCGCCGTAAGCAGGAAAAAGAAACGCAACGCAAGACCGCCACCAAGAAACTGCGCCTTCCCGGCAAACTGGTCGATTGTTCCGCCACCAACCGCGAAGGCACCGAGCTGTTTATTGTCGAGGGCGACTCGGCTGGTGGGTCAGCCAAGATGGCGCGGGATCGGAAAACGCAGGCGCTGTTGCCCTTGCGCGGTAAAATTCTGAACGTGTTGGGCGCGGCGGGGTCCAAGATTGGCACCAATGCTGAGATTAGCGACCTGACCCAAGCCCTTGGTGTCGGTCTGGGCACGCGGTTTAACGTCGATGATCTGCGCTATGACAAGATCATCATCATGACCGATGCGGATGTCGACGGCGCGCATATCGCCGCGCTTTTGATGACATTCTTCTTCACCCAAATGCGCCCGATGATCGACACCGGGCACCTGTATCTGGCCTGCCCGCCGCTGTTTCGCCTTACCCAAGGCGCGAAACGCGTCTATTGTCTGGACGAGGCCGAGCGTGACGAGTGGTTAGAGAAAGGTCTGGGCGGCAAAGGCAAGATCGACGTCAGCCGTTTTAAAGGTCTGGGCGAGATGGACGCGAAAGACCTGAAAGACACCACCATGAACCCCGCCACCCGCAAACTGATCCGCGTCACGATTGACGAGGATGAACCCGGCGAAACCGCCGCCTTGGTCGAGCAACTGATGGGCAAAAAACCCGAACTTCGGTTCCAGTATATTCAGGAGAACGCGAAGTTCGTGGAGGAGTTGGATGTTTGAGGTAGATACGATTTGTACATTCTAATAGCTGACGAGGCTGATCAGGACGGGCAAAAGCAGTTCTTGGTGTTCGCAGCGGTATTTTTTCCCTCAGAGAAATTGCTAGAGTTACATAAAGGGGTTGAAAGTCTTCGTGCTAGTCATGGGTATGTTTCTGGCGATGTTTTAAAATCTTCACCGATGACCAAACCGGAACACGTTTCGAGAGATCAGCATACTGAAGTAAAAAACAAAATTCTCGAATTGGCTGCTGATACTGGCTGCAAGATTTGCTGTTATGTTGTTCCACATGCGATTGCGAAAGGTCAGACACATGAAGATCGGCTAAAGTTTGGTACCAACACCATTCTAACGAAATTTAACCAATTTCTTAGTGAGAATGGAGGCGTATCTGGTCTCGCGTTTTTTGATCACACTGAAGACTATCACCAAAAGAAGTACCTTCGAGAGGTCTTCGAACTAGGGATACCTTGGAACGACGGGTCCAGGAAGAAGTTGGAAAATGTAGTCGGCGTAGATGACACAGGTATTGGCCACTCGCACCTTGCAACAATATGCGACATCGTTGTTGGAGCTTTTCGGTTCGTTGCAAACGAGCCTGATAAAGACAAAGTAGGGAAGATCCTTCTTAAACATCTATCGCGGATTATGTGGGGTAGAATGGAGAAAGGAAAGAATCATGTGCGCGAGCGCGGGCTGTGTATTCGCCCCTTAAATATTTCTCATCAGGGGCACCAAGCCGATATTGAGGCCTTTGTGAAAAGGCTCGTCGATTACTCAAATTGAATCGAGACGAGGGCAGCGCCTGACCCTGGGTGGGCGCTCAATGCCCTCTCATGAGGCATCCGCTCACCGCACGCGAACCCGTTCCGTATGTTGTAACGCTACAAAAGCGCCCTCCCGTGGGGAGGGTCGGGCGCTGCCCGGTCTATCGACCGGGCGGGAGGTCAGCGAATGCCGTTACCCCTGCACACTCTCCAAATACTCCGCCAGCCTAATCAACGCAGCAGGGGTCGGGGTCTGCACGCCTTTCTCGTCCACCCAGACCTCCATCTCGCTTTCCAGATAGGCGCCGAATTCGGGCATCGGGCCACGGTGCGAGCCTTGGGCATAGCCGTCGATAGTGGACATAACGTAACGCGCGGGGAAACTGCCGCCGTGGCGTTTGGTCAGTGTGGTCAGGTCGGGTGCGCCTGCCATGGCGCCGCCTTTGGCGTCAGCCCCGTGGCAGGCTGCGCAATTCTCGGCATATATCTGTGCGCCGGTTTCGTCCGTCACGTCGATTTTGTCGCTATTGGTTTTGAACATGCCGTCCGGTTCGCAGGCGGCGAGCGTCAGGGTCAGAACGGGAAGGATCAGGGCGGTGCGCAGCATGGGACCTCGCATCAGAATGGGTTGCGCTACGATCCTAGCACGCGGCCCGGCAGGTTCAACCAGAACAGGCGCCGGGGCCGCTGTTATCCGCCTACTTCAGCTCCAGATCCGCAATCCGTCCGCGCGCAACGGTGTTTGTGTCATCGCTGTCCGCCGACACGGCCAAGGCAACCAGCGCGCCGGGCTCTGATCCAAAGGCACGGCGATAATCGGCCGCCAGATCGACGCGTTCTGCATGGCCGCCGGTGCCCGATGGCCGCAGCACCACGGTCTTGCCGCGCGCACCCAGATACGGCGACGCCAGCACCGCGCCGCGCCCGTGATCACCGCCCCAGACATAGACCAGCACGCGCCCGTTTGGGTTTTTCAACAGCCTGCGCAGGTTGCGACCACCCTTGACCCGCTCGGCCTCGGCTTTTGGCAGGAAGGCGAAACAGAGCGCGAGGTTTCGGTCATCCCCGCCCTTCTGACGCAGATCGGTTTTCGGAACAGACTGATCAACCGACCATGACCAGCGGGCGGAGGTTGCGCCCCAGTTCTGCGGGTCAAGCAGCCGGTAGGTGATTGATACCGCGCCATTGGCCTGCACGCTCAGCGCATTGGCAGCGTAGGTGAAGTCAACATCCGCAAACCGCGCAAACCAGTGTTGCCGCCAGTCGCCAAATCCTATGGGACCTGCCGACGCGGTTTGCGCGCACAAGGCGACGGCAAGAAGGGAGGTTTTCAGAAGGTTTGGCATGGGGTACTCCGGCACTCGTTCGTGTGACGTGAGTTTGCCCAACCACGCGCGCCAAGCAATGCCGTCGCGGGTCATTTCACATGATTGTCAGCGCCCGCGAGCAGTCACGTGATTACCCCGCCATCCAACCGCAGGGTGCGATCCATGCGCGCGGCCAGTTCAAGATTGTGGGTTGCGATAAGGGCTGACAGGCCGGTGTCGCGCACCAGCTCCATCAGCGCGCCAAACACAGTTTCAGCCGTGTCCGGGTCAAGGTTGCCGGTGGGTTCATCGGCCAATAGCAGCGCGGGACGGTTCGCCAGCGCGCGACAGAAGGCGACGCGTTGCTGTTCGCCCCCCGACAGCTCGGCTGGCCGGTGAGTGGCGCGGGTATCCACGCCCACACGCGCCATCAGTTCCATGGCGTGGTCACGGGCAACCTTGTCACCAATGCCATTGGCCAGTTGCGGCAAGACGATATTTTCCAGCGCGGTGAATTCCGGCAGCAAATGGTGGAATTGATAGATGAACCCCACCTCGTTGCGGCGGGCTGCCGTCCGCTTGCGATCTGACAGCGCGCCCATGTCCTGCCCGTTGATTGCCACCTGCCCTGCATCTGCCGTATCCAGCAGCCCCGCGATGTGAAGAAGCGTGGATTTGCCCGACCCGGACGGCGCAACCAACGCCACGACCTCGCCGCGGGCGATCTCAAGATCGGCGCCGCGCAGCACGCGGATTTCACCGGGCGTGCCTTCGTTATAGGTCTTTTGGATGCCCGTAAGGCGCAGAACAGGGTTACTCATAGCGCAGCGCCTCGACCGGGTTCATCCGCGCGGCTTTGCGCGCCGGGAAAAGAGTTACAAGGAATGAGAGCGCCAGCGAAAGACCTACGGCGGAGGCCACATCCCAGAACTCGAGCTTTGCAGGCAGGCGATAGATGCCGCGGATTGATGGATCCCAAACGCCACCCCCCGAGAAATAGTTGAGGACCGAGAAGATCGCGTCAATGTTGATCGAGAACAGGCATCCCAGGATGACGCCCGCAATGGTGCCAACGATCCCGGTCAGTGATCCACACAGAAAAAAGACCCGCAGGATTGACCCCTCGGTCAGGCCCATGGTGCGCAGAATACCAATGTCGCGGCCTTTGTTCTTCACCAGCATGATCAAGCCAGAGGTTATGTTCATCGACGCGATCAACACCAACACCGACAGGATGATGAACATCACGTTGTCTTCCATGTCGAGCGCCCTGAGAAACGCGCCCGAGCGGTCACGCCATGTCCAATAGGACGCGGGTTCTTTCGCGGCAGTCAGAATATCCTCGATCAAGCGATCCACTTTTTCGGGGTCTTCCACAATGACTTCGATCTGATCCGCTGCCCCTTCGCGGTTGAAGAAACTCTGCGCCTCGGCAAAGGGCAGGTATACGCGCGTGCGGTCGATGTCCCAGCGCCCGGCGGTGAAGATATAGGTCACGTCATAAGCATTCACCCGCGGGCTGGTGCCAAAAGCGGTTTTCACCCCGTTGGGTGAGATGATCTTGATCTTGTCGCCCAGCCCGATCCCCAACTCTGCGGCCACACCAGACCCGATCGCGATGCCATTTTCAAAAGCAGCGATATCGCCCAGAAAGCTTTCGGGACGGGCAACGCGGGGGATCGCCAGAAGGTCGTCATAGGTGATGCCGAAGACCTCGACCCCGGCGTTGTTCTGACCCGAATTGGCCATCACCTGACCCTTGATCAACGGGGCCGCCCGCAACACGCCAGGTACCTGGGCAATGCGACCGGCCCACCCCTTGTAGTCAGAGATAGTCTGTTCAACTTGGCCGTTTTCGTTCACATAGCTTTGGGCGAACACTTCAACATGCGCATTGGCCCCAAGGATCGTGTCGACAAACTCGTCCCGGAACCCGGTGCGTACAGCCAGCGTGATGATCAGGGCGGCAACCGCCAACGTGATGCCGATCAGACTGATCCACGTCATCGTGCTGACGCCCCCGTCCGAGCGGCGCGCACGCAGGTATCGCCACGCTATCTGCCACTCAAACCGGGAAAAGGGGGCTGTGTGATTGGACACCTGTGTCTCCTGACATCTGCTCTTTCGCGGCAAACTGGGGGTTCGGGGTGCGAAGGTCAAGCGGCGCTCGGAAAACCGGCTTCGTTCCGCCTTAATCCACAGGGGGTCATAACTTGTGGAGAAACAAGAGTTTTCTGTGGACAACTGCGCCACAAGAGAAAGTTTGTCTTTACAGCGACTCAGTGACCTGACACCATATCTAGTAAGGGCAAAGCGCGCAGAACGCCGAACCTAGTACAGGCATCAAGCTATAGTGGCCGATTTGGGTTCTCATCCGGCCACGAGGCTGAAAAGAATGGAAGGACAGCACCATGTCCGCGACAGAGCAGTTTATCGACAGTGAAGACCTTCATCCCATCGACATCGTCGAAACCATCGCGGAACACCGCGCATGGGAATTTGACCGTGTTGCAGATGACCAGATCGCCATGGCGGTCGAAGGGCAGTGGCGCACCTATTCGATCACATTGGCATGGTCGCCCTATGATGAAACGCTGCGCCTGATCTGCACGTTCGAGATGGAGCCACCCGAGGACAGTCTGCCGCGCTTATATGAAGCGCTTAACATGACCAACGATATGTGTTGGACCGGGGCGTTCACCTATTGGCATGAGCAGCGGCTGATGGTGTATCGCTATGGGCTTGCATTGAACGGCGGACAGATTGTCAGCCCGCAACAGATTGACCAGTTGATCTCAAGCGCGGTCGCCACCTCCGAGAGGTTCTATCCAGCCTTCCAACTGGTAAGCTGGACCGACCGTACCATCGAAGACTCGCTGAAAGTCGCCATCGCCGAGGCTTATGGCCGCGCCTGAACCAGCTTTCGACACGCCGTTGGAAAAGCTCGGTCCTTGACCGGGCTTTTTTGCTGGCCGGACACCTGACCTGCGCGTTATCCATTGCTTGACTGGATCGGAGGAACACAAATGAGCGCAGATATGAAAGACCTAGAGGCGCGCGGCCTGGTGCTTTTGGGTTGCGGCAAGATGGGGTCGGCAATGCTGGAGGGCTGGCTTGCGCAAGGGCTTCCGGCTGGGTCCGTTTGGGTCAATGATCCCTATCCGTCAGAGTGGCTGTCCGCGCTGGAGGGGTTGAACCTGAATGCCGACCTGCCGACCAACCCCGCGATCGTTTTGGTGGCCGTGAAGCCCCAGATGATGACGGATGCCCTGCCGACGCTGGCAAGTCTCGGCAACGGCACGACGCTGTTTTTGTCTGTTGCCGCTGGCACGCCCATCGCAACCTATGAGGCCATGGTGGGGGACCAAACACCAATCATCCGCGCGATGCCAAATACACCTGCTGCCGTCGGGCGTGGGATCACCGCTATCTGCGGCAACAGTCGCGCGACCGCTGCCCATATGGACATGGCGGAAACGCTGTTGTCGGCCGTCGGGCAGGTTGTCCGGCTTGAAGGCGAGCATCAGATGGACGCGGTCACTGCTGTATCCGGCTCTGGTCCAGCCTATGTGTTCCACCTCATCGAAACGCTCGCTGCTGCGGGCGTTGCACAAGGTTTATCACCCGCGCTCTCCATGCAACTTGCCAAGGCGACCGTCGGTGGCGCCGGTGCGTTGGCCGAAAACGCAAGCGACGACCCGGCTCAGCTTCGCAAGAACGTGACCAGCCCTGGTGGCACCACAGCCGCCGCGCTTGAGGTTTTGATGAATGAGGCAGACGGCTTCCCATCACTTCTGACCCGCGCCGTCGCCGCTGCCGCCAACCGATCCAAGGAGCTTGCAAATGGGTGATCTGAGTTTTGAAGACTTCCTGAAGGTGGACATTCGCAAAGGCACCGTCACACGGGCTGAACCTTTTCCCGAAGCGCGTAAACCCGCCATAAAACTGTGGGTCGATTTCGGACCTGAGCTGGGCGAAAAGAAAAGCTCGGCGCAGATCACGACGCATTACGACCCCGAAACGCTTGTGGGGAAAGAGGTCTTGGCCGTCGTCAACTTCCCTCCCCGCCAAATTGGGCCTGTGATGAGCGAAGTACTGGTGTTGGGACTGCCCGACGAACAGGAGGAGATCGTACTGTTGACGCCCGACAAAACGGTGCCCAATGGCGCGCGGATGTATTGATGCGGCTGTTCATTTCCCGCCCACTACCCGATGCGGTGGTCGACCGTGCGCGCAAAAGTTTCGAGGTGACTGTGCGCACCGACACCACATCCCTGTCGCAAGACCAGATGATCACCAGCCTGCGCGACTTCGACTTGATTCTACCAACGCTCGGGGATTTCTATTCCGCTCAGGTGTTGGATGCGGCGGGTGACATCCGCGCCAAGCTGCTGGCGAATTTTGGTGTCGGCTATAACCACATCGACGTGGATGCCGCCAAAGCGCATGGTTTGGCGGTGTCGAACACGCCCGGTGCGGTGACCGACGCCACTGCCGACACGGCGATGACCTTGATCCTGATGACAGCGCGGCGCGCGGGCGAAGGCGAACGCATGGTGCGGGCTGGGCGTTGGAAAGGGTGGCATCCCACACAGATGTTGGGGCTGCACGTCACAGGCAAGACCATCGGCATTATAGGCATGGGCCGGATTGGTCAGGCCATCGCCGCGCGCTGTCACCATGGGTTCGGTATGGATGTGGTGTTTTTCAATCGGTCCCCCAAAAACCCACCTTTTCCGGCACGTCAATTGCCCAGCATTCACGAGGTCGCAGCGGCCTGCGATATTCTGGTGATCGCGGTGCCTGGGGGTGCTGACACCCAGCACTTGATTGGCGCTGACACATTCACCGCCATGCAACCGCACGCCATTCTGGTGAACATCGCTCGCGGTGAAATCGTGGACGAAGCTGCACTGATCGTTGCGCTGGACGCCGGGCAGATCGCAGGTGCGGGACTGGATGTATATGAGTTTGAACCAAAGGTGCCAGACGCCCTGATCGCGCGGGAAAACGTGACCCTTTTGCCGCATCTGGGCACGGCCACGCTGGAAGTGCGCACGGCCATGGGAATGTTGGCGATGGACAATCTGGAAGCCTTCGCCGCGGGCAAGCCGCTGATTAGCCCGGTTTGAGCTAAAGCGTTTCGCGTAAAACCCGCGTCACAGGATTTTCGGGAAACGCCCACAATGTTCATATGTTGCGCGGCGCCTCGCCTTTCCCCTGCCTCAGATAAAAGGCGAGACGCTTTAAGTCATGGCTTCGGTGTCTCCCACCGCTTCGCGCCAGTGGCGGCGACATAGCGAAACATAGGTTTCGTTCCCGCCGATCTGTACCTGATCGCCCGCGGTCAGCACATTGCCTTCGCCGTCTTGACGGACAACCATCGTGGCCTTCTTGCCGCAATGGCAGATCGTGCGCACTTCGCGCATTTCATCCGCCAATGCCAAAAGCGCAGCAGACCCGGGGAACAGTTTGCCCTGAAAATCAACGCGCAGGCCGTAACACATGATCGGCACGCCCAAGTCGTCGACAACACGCGCCAATTGCCACACCTGATCGGGCTCAAGAAACTGCGCTTCGTCAATGAACACGCAGGCGCACGGCCCGGCATTCAGCCGCGCTTTAATTTTCTGAAACAGATCCTCGCCAACATCAAAAGTGTCGGCGTCAGTACCAATGCCGATCCGGCTGCCAATACGAGCGGACCCAGCCCGACCATCCAGTTTTGCGGTGATCAGATAAGTCTGCATGCCGCGTTCGCCATAGTTATGACTGGCTTGCAGAAGCAGGGTCGATTTACCCGCATTCATCGTCGAATATTGAAAATAGAGTTTGGCCATGCTTTGGGATTACGCCGCGCGGCTGTCGTGATCAAGGGCTGCATCACAAAGCAGGCCGCAGCGCAGCTGTTTCAAAAACAAGCGCGCAGACAGAAAGGGGGCAGCAGAAGCAAAAACACTATTAAGGTCTGCGGGTCGAAACCCTGGGGATGGAACGGACCAATTACTCACCACATGTGCCCTGCTGACACTGACCTGAACAACATGTCCAAATCTCCCACCGTCATACACACAGTGGACCCTTTCTGTGCGCTGGCGCGACAAGCGCCAAGCACTCGATAAACTCACCAACTCGCTATGGATTAAATAAGCCATTCCATTGCGCGCAGAATAATGGGAAAAGAAACGTGGATTTCCCCGCAGTCAGATGCGGATGTGCAGAGGTTACGTATATGGAAAGTATTGGCAGTTACTTGAAGAAGCACACCGAGACCTTGGTTAAGGATGTGGGGCTTGAGGCAGCATGTGAACTTACCGGCAAGTCCAAAGCGACGTTGGGCCGTTATTATTCAGACAGCGACGAACATAGCGATAGGTTCATGCCGGTAGACGCTGTGGCGGCTCTGGAGAAAGCGTCACGTTATCCGCATGTCACCAGCGCGCTGGCGGAACTGCAGGGCATCACTATGTCTTATGACGCGGAACGCAAGAACGCGGCGAGCGGCGGCGTTAACTCGGACGTCATCGCGCTTTCGCAGCGTTTTGCCATGCTGATGGGAGAGTATCAGCAGTCTATCGAAGATGGTGTGATCACCATCAACGAAGCCAAACGCCTGCTGCGTGAAACGTTGGCGCTTCAGCATGTGCTGATCGATATGAAACTTCATCTTGAGGAAGAAAGCGGCGGCTGACCGCCTCTGGCGGCCGCGCATCTTCACCTAAATCAGATCTGCAGCCAGTTGCCGGGTGTCTATGGGCGCCACGGCATGACTTCTATCCTCCGCCATTTCGCAAATCAGCGTTGGTGAGATAGTGATCCACACAATCCTGAACACGGCGGAATCTGTCACCCCCCAACTTCGTTCCCCCGAACCAGCGGGTTACAACAATGATGTGACCCTGCAACCCCTCGCGCTCCAACATCCGCAGGATGACAAGCCCTGCCCCAGCCTCTCCGTCGTCGCCCTTTGTCGGGCCATCATCAGCTAAAAGCGCAGCCCAGGTATTGTGGCTAGCCTTGGCGAAGCGCTTATCGCGGGTCAGTGCCTTCAGAAACGCCTTCACGTCGGCACGCGACGTGACCGGCCCGCCAGACACTGCGTATTTTGAACCACGATCGGTCAGGAAACCATTAAACTGCTGCATCTGCCCCCACTGATCCGCGTAATGTAGGCGCCAAAACCCATCCGGACCAGAGGATGCACTGGCCTTTGTCGCGCGATCGCGTAAACTCGCCCTATGTTTACTATTGAGCACGAATTTGACGCAACCGTCGTTACCCTTGTGGACGAAGGGCGCGAGCATTTGAACGAAGACGTCACCATCAATGCGTTTGACGATTGCGTCACGCTGGAACAATGGGACCCGCGCACGGACTTGGTTCATCGGATCACGCTGTCACCCGCACAACTGGCAGACCTGACAGCTGCATTAAACCTTCCTGAAGGAATATATCGTTCGACCAAGACTACGGGCGGCTAAGGGTACGGCTGACAGCGTCTTGCCAAGTCTGATAGCGTCGGGCCCGGGTAGCCTGATCCATCTTGACCTCGAACCGGCAATCCAGCGCCCAACGCGCGGCAAACCCGTCTTGATCGGGGTATAGGCCCGCTTTCATCCCTGCCAGCCAAGCCGCCCCCAATGCGGTGGTTTCCAGCACTGTTGGGCGATCAACGGCCGCTCCGGTGATGTCGGCCAGAAACTGCATGGTCCAGTCAGACGCCGCCATGCCACCATCGACACGCAACACAGTATCGGCCTTCGCCCCCATATCTGCCTTCATTGCAGCCAACAGATCACGGGTCTGAAACCCGACGCTTTCAAGTGCAGCGCGCGCAAATTCCTTTGGCCCTGAACCTCGCGTTAAGCCGAACACCGCACCGCGGCATTCAGCATCCCAATAGGGTGCGCCCAGGCCGGTGAAGGCTGGAACAAGAACGACGTCCTGTTCGGGGTCAGCAGCTTTGGCCAGATTACCCGTCTGTGCGGCATCATCGATGATCCCCAGCCCATCGCGCAGCCATTGCACGGCGGCCCCGGCGATGAAAATCGACCCTTCCAGCGCATAGGTTGGCTTACTATCCAATTGATAGGCAATGGTGGTCAGAAGTCGATTGGTCGAGGTGACCGGGGTGTCCCCCGTATTCAACAGCGCAAAGCAGCCCGTGCCATATGTGGATTTCATCATGCCGGGTTTAAAACAGGCCTGCCCAATCGTGGCCGCCTGCTGATCACCTGCAACACCCAGGATCGGGGTCTCACCACCCAGCAGATCTGTCGTGCCGAACTTGGCGGCGCAATCCAGCACCTCGGGAAGCATCGACATCGGGATATCCAGAAGCGCGCAGATGTCAGCGTCCCATGCGCCGGAGTTGATGTCGTAGAGCATCGTCCGCGCAGCGTTGGTGGCGTCGGTCACGTGCCGCGCCCCACCTGTCAGGCGCCAGATCAGAAAGGTATCGACCGTGCCGAACACCAACTCGCCCGCTTCGGCGCGGGCGCGGGCACCGTCCACATTGTCCAATATCCAGGCCAATTTTGTCCCAGAGAAATAGGGATCCAACAATAACCCAGTTCGACTGGTCACAAGCGCTTCGTGCCCGGCCTCTTTCAGCTTGGAACAAGTGCCAGCAGTGCGTCGGTCCTGCCACACGATTGCGTTGTGAATTGGTTGTCCCGTCGCCCGATCCCAGACCAGCGTCGTTTCGCGCTGGTTGGTGATGCCAATGGCTGCGATGTCAGCACCGCTGGCAACCTCAAGACAGGTATCGCGAACCGTTTTCCAAATTTCTTCCGGATCATGCTCGACCCAACCCGAGGCCGGAAAGTGCTGTGTAAATTCGCGCTGCGCGGATCGGGTCGGGCGCATCTGATGGTCAAACAAAATGGCGCGCGAGGATGTGGTGCCCTGATCAATGGCAAGAATGTGGGTCATTGTGTCTCCGATCATCGTGTGAACCGCCGCCAAGTCGCGACCAAGATATCGCTAACATTCCGACAGGCACCTGTCACGACTGATTGCAACTATACCTTATGCCTGCTCCGGCCTAACTTACCGAAAAAGAGGTGCTCTTATGGATATTTTGGAACGGCTTCGCGACGCGATTGGTACAGCTCATGTCCTGACAAGCGCCGATGCAGATCCGTGGACCCGCGACTGGCTGGGCAAGTATCACAGTGCGCCCAAGGCAGTACTGCGACCCGGCTCGACGCGCGATGTGCAGGCTATCATGGCCATTGCCAATGAGACGGGCACGCCTGTTGTCCCCGTTTCGGGCAACACCAGTTTGTCAGGCGGAACCCAGGCGGCAGAAGGCAGCTTGGTGCTGTCACTTTCTCGCATGAACCGCATCCGTTCGATCCGCCCAGACGCGCGGCTTGCCATCGTTGATGGCGGCGTTGTGCTGGAAACCCTGCAAGTCGCTGTTGCGGCCCATGACCTGAACTTTCCGATGAGCTTCGGAGCCAAGGGGTCGTGCATGATCGGCGGCATGCTCGCCACAAATGCAGGCGGATCAAACGTCCTGCGCCATGGCAACACCCGTGATTTGTGCATCGGGATCGAAGCGATTCTGCCCAATGGCGAGGTGCTCAATCTGATGAGCGAGTTGCACAAAGACAATTCCGGTTACGACCTCCGCGACCTGCTCATCGGTTCTGAAGGGACGCTGGCGGTCATAACGGGCGCGGTCCTGAAGTTGGTGCCTGCCCCGAAAGCGCGCGCCACCGCCATGCTTGCGGTCTCGTCGCTTGGCGACGCCCTGTCCATTCTTAACCGCCTGCAGGAAGAAACTGGCGGCGCTGTTGAAGCTTTTGAATATATGCCCAGCGCTTATTTAGACACGCTTGCCAAGCGGCACCAGAACTTGCGACCGCCGTTCTCTGACCACCATGACATCAATATTTTGGCTGAAGTCGGATCAACTGTTGCGCGTGACGCCACCCCCGACGATGACGGGTCCATCCCCCTTACGTCGCGATTGGAAGAGATTTTGGCTGGGTTCATGGACGAAGGTGCCATCACTGATGCGGTCATTGCCCAAAACGATACGCAGCGCACCGAGATGTGGGACCGTCGCGAAGCCGCCGCTGAGGTCATGTTGTCCCGTCGCCCCTTGGTGAACAATGACATCGCCCTCCCCCTTGATCGCGTGGAAGAATTCCTGACACGCATGGCGGGTGAGCTTTCGGCGATAGACCCCGACGCGGAGGTCATCGAGGTTGCACATTTGGGTGACGGCAACATCCACTATGCCGTCTTCCCCAGCGACGCATCCTTTGTCACCCCAATTATGGAACGTGTTGAGGACGTCACCATCGAAATGGGCGGCAGCTTTTCGGCCGAACACGGGATTGGCCTGTCAAAACTGCCGTCAATGCAAAGACGCAAGGATCCGGTGGCTCTGACTGTGATGAAGCAGATCAAACAGGCGCTGGACCCGAAGGAGATCATGAACCCGGGGAAGGTGTTGCCGGAGTGAAATCTAGTAGTTCCCTGCAGGTCTGGTTTGAGCCCTTATTGACCGCGGTGTGGGTCATTTTCTGGAAGCGCTGCACGCAGGTCCTCAGCACTTTTCCAATCCGGTTTGGCGCTAGCCCCGGTCTCGTCAGGGATATAGGCAGATGCCCCAGCTTTGGTCAGATCGGGAATATAACGCGGGCAATTCGGAAAAATCTCGTCGGCGTCTATTTGCACGGTCATCTTTTGGCCCTCAATCTTTGGTCCATCCAAAAGATTACAGTTCCCATTGACTCGCAATCGTTTGGGCTGGGCGCCAAATTCAATGAATAGCAGCCCAACGCGTCGTGACCTTAGTGCGTTACCAAGGCTTCGATACATTGAATTTCCATCGTAATCAGACCATTCTAGGCGCCTCGGGCCGGTAACTCGAACAAAGCCCGGGGCGCCGCCTCGAAAAGAACAGTCGACGCTTTGTTTGTGTGCGGTGGCGATGAAGAAGAATTCAGAACCCTCAATGAAACTGATATCTTGCTCCCGAAACTCAGAAAAGCGCCGATGCTTTTCCAATGCGTCCGCCATTCGACGGCCGTCGAATTTGTCCTGCAATTCCCGGTGACCATCGTGATACATGCTGCTTGGCTGAGACGACATTCTTGTTCCTCCTTGCGTGACCAATTGCAGTATATCAGTATTCTTCAAATTCAGCGAAGTGCAGCACTCTCTGTTTGATTTTGGTCGCGCCGTTTGAGGGGACTGATGCAATCAAGCCCAAGTCGGAAACCTGTCCTTGTTAATTGTTGACACATCTCAGCATTCTCGCAGAACAATGGCTAAGCGAAGACGGGAACGGCAAAATGAAAGTAGACGTGCAATTGCGCAATTTACCCGGAACGGAAGCCGCGGTTGGCTGGGCCGGTAGTCACACGATTGTCGCGGACCGGCCTGAAGGAAAAGCTGGCGGTCTTGGGTTAGGTTTCAACGGCGCCCAACTTCTTGCGCTGGCCTTAGGTGGGTGCTTTTGCAATGACCTGCGCTACGCCGCTGAAGAACTTGGCGTAAAGCTCGATAATATTTCCGTGGATGTATCACTCGAATTGGGAGGCGAACCGTTGGTCGTCACAACGGCCCACATGCTGGTTGACTGTACCACGTTAGACAGTTCTGACCCGACACTCGTAGTAGAAAGCGCACGTTCGAGTTGTGTAGTAAGCAATTCGTTGTCTGTTGGTGTGCCGGTTTCCATCTCAATGGCGGGTTAGTCCCGCACAGCAGCCCTCAGTAACTATACTCAGCATAAATCCGCGAAAGATCCCCGTCCCATTCGCCGTGATACTTGCCCAGCAATTCACAGGCGGGCGAGCGACCTTCCTCGACGCTTTCCTGCACCGCGTTCAGGAAGTGGGTTTCGTCTGGCACCAGACCGGCATTGCCTTCGCGGCCACGCGCTCTTAGGCCAGCTTCGGCAATTTTCACGGCCTCACGTGCAAGATCATGCAGCTTCACGCCGCCTGCCTCGCCCTGCAACCCGTCGACTGACGCCGCGACCCGCAAGCCCTCGCGTGTTTCCGCGTCAAGATTTTTGGCCAGATCCCACGCCGCATTCAGGCTGCTCTGATCATACATCAGCCCGACCCAGAAGGCGGGAAGGGCGCAGAGGCGACGCCATGGACCGCCATCGGCGCCGCGCATTTCCATATATTGCTTGATCCGCGCTTCGGGGAAGATTGTGGTCAGGTGATCAGCCCAGTCGCTCAGCGTCGGCGTCTCGCCGGGCAGCGCAGGCAGTTTGCCTTGCATGAAATCCCGGAAAGATTGGCCCAGCGCGTCAATATATTCCCCGTCGCGATAGACAAAGTACATCGGCACATCGAGCGCGTATTGAACATAGCGTTCAAAACCCATGCCGTCCTCGAACACAAAAGGCAGCATCCCGGTGCGCGACGCATCGAGGTCACGCCAAATACGCGAGCGCCACGACTTGTGACCATTGGGTTTACCTTCAAAAAACGGCGAATTGGCGAACAGCGCGGTGGCAACGGGCTGCAACGCCAGCGCCACGCGGAACTTCTGCACCATGTCGGCCTCGTCCGCGAAGTCGAGGTTTACCTGCACCGTACAGGTCCTGTACATCATCTGTTTGCCGTGGGTTCCGACCTTGTCCATGTAGTCGGTCATCAGTTTGTAACGCCCTTTTGGCATCACAGGCATTTGCTCGTGCGTCCATTCTGGCGCCGCCCCCAAACCGATGAACCGTGCACCGATCCCGTCGGCGACCTCTTGCACCTCGCGTAGGTGTTCGTTCACTTCATCACAAGTTTGGTGGATGCTGTCCAACGGTGCGCCAGACAATTCAAACTGCCCGCCCGGCTCCAGACTGATATTCGCGCCATCCCGCTCTAGCCCGATCAGGTTGCCAGCCTCGCGAACCTCGGACCAATTGAAGCGGTCACGCAACCCTTCCAGCATCGCCAAGATTGACCGTGGCCCGTCATAGGGCAACGGGTTCAGCGTATCTTTGCAATAGCCGAACTTTTCATGCTCGGTCCCAATCTTCCACGTCTCACGCGGTTTACAGCCATCTGCCAGATACTGGGCCAGTTGATCTTGGTGAGTGATTGGTCCGCCGCCGGACTGAGGGATAGACATGGGCGTCTCCTGAATGTTCGCGCCTTGCAGGGTCTTTCAGTGGTGGGCCAATGGGCCGGAAGTGTCAATGCAACGATACGACCGGGCGTTGCCAGATCACGACAGTTTCATTGGGTGGCGTATTGGCGGCACGGATGGCCCCATCAATATCTGCTCCTGGCAGGGCGGTCAGGGCGTCGAACAAGGCCTCTGCCCCTTCCGCACGCACTGGGATGAACAGGATTTCATTGCCGGTGCGAAATCGCCAACTGGCCATTCCGGCGCGGTCTTTTGCAATGTCGATCCGTCCCACATCGTCCAGTGACGCAAAGCCGCCACCGATTGGCGCCAGATAGGTAATCTGGCGTTCATCGACCTGCACGACCCCAACGCCGCCATGGCCAGCACGGATCCGCGCGTGTCTGAGGCCGGACCACAAGATCGCCACGCCGAACGCAGCAACGGTCAGGCCGATCCACTTGATCAGACCCAACGACCCTATCGCCCACCAAAGGCCCAAGAATGCGATGATACCGCCCACAATAGCTTCGCGATACCGAGCCAAAGCCGCGCCCGCTTCGGGGCGCACAAAGCTCATACGCCTGCCCCGATCACTTGCGGTTCAGCGAGGATCGCCAATGTATGGCTTCCGATCTTCTGAAAACCGATGGCCTCATAGGCGCGGCAAGCAGGTTCTCCGCTTGCAAACAGAATGGCCGTCTTGACGCCTTTGCCCTGCGCTTCCCGAAGGTGCAGCGCCACAGCACGCCGTGCATAGCCTTTCGAGCGTAGGCAGGGAGGCGTGTAGACCCCACCGATCTGCACCATGTCCGGCAAAGTCGCGTTAAATGCGGTTTTAGCGACGGGGACGCCCTTGCACTCCAAAATACGGTGATTGTCGGATGCGATATGCGCTTGCGCTGTTTCCCGGGCCCGACGGCGCACCCTGTCATCAAGCGTCAGGCCGAATGCAGTCAGGTCATAGTCGATCACCCACTCCACCAGCATATCCAGATCGTCGTCTGTCGCGGGTCGCAGCTTGCCGACACCGTCAGGGGTTATCAGGCCATCCAATGGCAACCGGTAAAGCGGCTCTTCCCTGTCCGTCGAATATGCGGCGGCATCTATGCCAAGACCGCGCTTTCCAAGGTCGACCTGCGTGGGATCACCCATAATGCCCGCAACCGTTCTGCCTTCGACCGCCGCTGCAAACTCTTGCCAATCGCAGAGCCTTAGATCGGGAACCTCGCACATAACAAAACCCGCTTTGCTAAAGCCGATCACCCCCCGCAGGTCCGGCGCGCCAAAAAGCCAGAATTCAGTGGACCGTGGAGACGCCGAAGGGGCCAACCCAAGATTGGCAAGATTAGAGCGCAAAAACATGCTGGTTGCTGCGTGCTGCTTCAAAAAGCCCTCGATTGCAGCTTCATCGCCCGGTTGGGCCACGCGTATCACGCCCAATCTCCCAACGCCTGCTGCCACAGCGTCATCGCGGCCACAGCGGCGGTATCAGCCCGCAGGATACGTGGGCCAAGGCTGACCGGGTGGGCGATGTCCATCGCACTCAAACGTTTTCGCTCGGCATCAGAAAAGCCGCCTTCGGGACCTATGAAAATTGCCCAACGATGACCGCTGGCGGCAGAAAGGGTCTCGGCCGCACCCACGAGGCTTTCATCACAAAACATGATCTGGCGATCATCTGGCCACGCGTCCAGAAGCCTGTCCATACGCATAAGGTCCGCGACTTCGGGGACATAGGTGCCGCCGCATTGCTCGGCGGCCTCGATGGCATGTGCCTGCAACCGGTCGCGACGGATGCGTTCAGAGTTTGTGAACTCGGTCTGCATGGGCTGAATCACCGCCGCGCCCATTTCGGCCGCTTTCTCGACGATAAAATCAGTGCGGGCCTTCTTGATCGGCGCAAAACACAACCACAGGTCAGGCGGCATGTGCAGCGGGCGCGATTGCGCCAAACACTCCAAAACACCTGCGCGCTTTCCCGATTCGATAATACGCGCCGGAAATTCGCCGTCACGCCCATTGAACAAGGCGACAAGGCCGCCGTCTTTCAACCGCATCACGCCAAAAAGGTAATGCGCCTGTTCGCGTGACAGCGAAACGGTTTGCCCCTCGGCCAAGGGGTGATCTACATAGAGCCTGACTTTCGCCTGTTTCATGAGGGAAACCTATGACCCAAAACGCCAATTTGCCAGAGCCAAAAGGACAGGTGTCTGACGCCTATCGTGGCAATTGGGTCGATCATCTGGCCCCGGTCTGGAGCCGCCCTTATCTAAGGCTTAGCCGTGCCGACCGGCCTATCGGCACATGGTTGCTGCTGCTCCCCTGCTGGTGGGGCGTTCTACTTGCCGCAAGCAGCACAGGACAGTTCGGCTGGTTTGATGTGTGGATCATGCTGGGCTGTGCCATTGGGGCGTGGCTGATGCGGGGTGCCGGGTGCACCTGGAACGACATCACAGACCGTGACTTCGACGCAAAGGTCGAACGCACCCGCAGCAGGCCGATCCCTTCGGGGCAGGTCACAGCGCGGCAGGCCGCTATCTGGATGATCCTTCAAGCACTTATCGCCTTCGGGATATTGCTGACATTCAACAGCGCGACGGTCTTGTTGGGTATTGTGTCGTTGGCGCCGGTTGCCATCTATCCATTTGCGAAACGTTTCACATGGTGGCCGCAGGTCTTTCTGGGCATCGCCTTCAACTGGGGCGCTTTGCTGGCCTGGACCGCGCATACAGGCTGCTTGGGCTGGCCTGCGGTGGTGCTATATGCCGCAGGTATCGCATGGACGCTTTTCTATGACACGATTTATGCTCATCAGGACACCGAGGATGATGCATTGATCGGCGTCAAATCCACCGCCCGCCTGTTTGGTGAAAATAGCCGCAAATGGCTTCTATTTTTCCAGATCCTGACCGTGGCATTGATGGCGATTGCTGTTGCTTTGGCGCTGATTCCCAATGAAAACGTCCTTTCGCTGGTGATTGCGCTTGGTGGCGTCTGGTTCATGGGCTGGCACATGATGTGGCAGCTCCGGCAACTGAAAACCGACGACCCAGAAACATGCTTGCGCCTGTTCCGATCCAATCGAAACACTGGGCTTATTGCTGTGCTATTTTTCGCCGTTACGATATTGCTGTGATTGCGCCAGACATCCACACACCTTAAGAAGCGTAGGATTCACAAGATAACGGACGCCATTCAGTATGCGCCTTTCGCAAGTTCTCCTAGTTCCGGCCTCGTTCTTCATAGCGGCTTTGGTGTCTTTGTTGGCTGCGAATATGGCCGTTTCAACGATCGAGACGACATCATTGGAATCAGTAAAAGCCGAATTGTTCCTGCAGGGCCATGAATGGACCGGTGTCGAGGCTGATGGTTTGCAAGTGGTCCTGTCGGGCGTCGCCCCCAGCGAAGCGGCGCGGTTTCGGGCCTTGGCAGCCGCAGCCAAGGTGGTCGATTCAACACGTGTCATCGACAATGTGACCATTCCTGCCGCCGAAGCGATCAAACCACCGCGATTCTCTATCGAAATCTTGCGGAATGATGTTGGTATTTCGATGATTGGGCTAATCCCCGCGGCGTCAGACCGAGCAACTTTGAATGATGATGTAAGCGCGATCGCGCGCGATTCTCATGTCACTGACTTGCTTGAAGTTGCCGACTATCCGGTGCCTGCCAATTGGGACGAGGTGCTGGCATTTGCTGTCCACGCGCTTGAGACCCTGCCGAGGTCGAAAATCTCGATGGATGCCAGCAAGGTGTTGATCACGGCGCTCGCAGACAGTGAAGAGCAGAAAGCAAAATGGGCGCGCGATCTGAAACGCGCAGCCCCGCGGTCAGCCTTGCTGTCGATCGACATTTCTGCGCCGCGCCCGGTTATTACCCCCTTCACCCTTCGGTTCCTAATCGATGACGAGGGCGCCCGGTTTGATGCTTGCTCTGCGCATACCACGGTCGGTCGCGCAAAAATCGTGTCCGCCGCCACCGAGGCTGGCATGACCAGCACGGCCAATTGCACCATCGGATTAGGTGTGCCGTCCCCAGACTGGCCGATTGCTGTTGAAACAGGCATTAGAGCCCTTAAAGAGCTTGGCGGGGGTTCTATCACGTTCTCGGACGCTGACGTCACGCTGGTTGCGGCCGACACCACACCACAAGGCACCTTTGACCGCGTCGTGGGGGAGTTAGAGAACGACCTGCCGGACCTTTATTCACTGCATTCCGTCTTGCCAGCGCCTGTCAAGATTGACGGCAGTGGCGAAGGTGGTGGACCACCCGAATTCGTTGCCACGCGCAGTCCCGAGGGCCTGTTGCAATTGCGCGGTCGACTGACAGACGAGACGTTGCGCAGCGCCACCGAAAGCTTCGCACGCGCCAAATTCGGTTCGGGCAATGTTTATCCCGCCACCCGGCTGGATCAGGAATTGCCAACCGACTGGCCCACCCGTGTGCTCGCAGCACTTGAAGCGCTGTCATTCCTCAGCAGTGGCTCGGTTGTGGTTCAGCCCGAAGTGGTGGATATCCGCGGTGTCACGGGTGACGCCGACGCCAGTGCGACGGTATCCCGTATTTTGAGTGAGAAGTTGGGCGCGTCGGAGAACTTCCAGGTTAATGTGGTTTATAAAGAAGAGCTTGACCCGCGCCACTCGCTTCCCAGCCCTGAACAATGCGCCGCCAACATCAATGCCACAATGGCCGCATCCAAGATCACCTTTGCGCCCGGCTCTGCGAATATCGAGGCCACCGCAGCTGATACAATCGACAAGATCGCCGAGATCATGAAAGACTGTGCCGACGTGCGGATGGAAATCTCGGGCTACACCGACAGTCAGGGTCGCGAAGAAATGAACCTCGCGCTGTCGCAAAGCCGGGCCCAAGCCGTGCTGAATGCGCTTCTGACCCGTCGTATCCTGACCACCAACCTGACCGCGCAGGGCTATGGCGAAGCTGACCCGATTGCCGACAATGGAACCGAGGACGGGCGCGAAGCAAACCGCCGAATCGAATTCCGCTTGCTTGAAGCAACGACCATTGAGCCAGAAAATGATGACGCCGCCGCGACTTCTGCCGAGAATGCCGAGCCAACATCAGAAGACAGCGCCGAGACAGGAGCTGCTGATTCCGAGGTAGGAACAGACGCACCTGCAGCAGGTGAAAGTGACGAGGCGACTGACACCGACGCCCCGCCTTACAGCGGCGTAGATGTATTTGCCCCAAAATCCGATGACGCCCGCCCCGAACCGCGCCCTGAACGCTAAGCCATCAATCAAGGACTTCCGCCGATGAACAGAACCGAGTTTATCATCGTTACAGCCATCATCCTGTTTGTGGCGTTTGCATTAGGTTGGTTTGCCCATTGGCTGATCCACCGGTTCGTGCAAGTCGCTGGCTCCGAGATGGGTGAGTTGGACAAGATGGCTCAAGCTCTTCACGACGCTGAAGAAACACGCGATCAGGCAACGGACTATCTGCATCAACGTGAAGCAGAACTGTCAAACCAGTTGCAGCAGACCGAAGCTGAGCTGAGTGCCGCCATGGATGGTCTGCGCGACGCGCGTCAGGAAGCTGGCGAATTGCGCGCCTATATCGAACGGATGACACAGGGCAGCTAGGCTGGCCCGCGCTGTCATAGATCTTTGACCAGCCTCAATGCGTCATAGATCGCCGCGTGTGTGTTGCGGGCGGTTACTGCATCACCGATCCGAAACAGTTGGAACGTGCCATCCGGGTTCGCCTGAATCGCCTGTGGTTGACCGTTTATCAACGCATCCTGATCCACTTCGCCACGGTTCACTGACATCTCTTTCAAGTCAAAATAAAGGTCAGCCATGGGCATTGTCCCGTAGTTGACCACCACCTGATCATAAGTCGCTTCGCGTGTATGGTCGGAATAGTCTGTCCCCAGTGTCGCACGCAAACGGTTGCCGTCGCGTGCGATGCCAAGCAAACGCTCGGTCACGGTGAACCTTACCCCCTTGGGCTGAAGTGACCGCATATAAGGCACAAGATTCATCGCCATGATATCAGGAGCGAAGACGCGGTCGGGGGTCATCACCTCGACATTGGCCCCGGCTTCGGCTGCGATTTCAGCCGCTTGCAATGCGGGATGATCCCCACTTTCGTCATAGATCAGCACGTCGCCCGCGCATTTCACGTCGCCCGCAATCACATCCCATGCGCTGATCGCCAGATCCTGATCGCCCTTGGTTTCGAAAAGCTCCTGATTGGGCAGCCCACCTGAGGCAATGATAACCACGTCAGGATTCAGTGCAGTCACATCATCAGCCTCGGCCCATGTGTTGAAATGGAACGTCACATCGCGCGCTGCACATTGCGCCATACGCCAGTCGATGATGCCGATCATCTCGCGCCGGCGCGGCGTTTGCGCGGTCAGCCGCACCTGCCCACCGGGGTTTGGTTGTGCTTCAAAGACGGTCACATCATGGCCGCGCTCAGCTGCCACGCGAGCAGCTTCCAGCCCGGCGGGGCCGGCCCCTACGATCACCACTTTGCGTACATCCTTGGCAGGTTCCACCACATGCGGCATCGTCAGTTCGCGCCCGGTAGCGGCATTGTGGATGCACAACGCATCGCCCGCCTGATAGATACGATCCAGGCAGTAGGTCGCGCCAACACAGGGGCGAATGTCATCCTCGCGCCCTTCGACAATCTTTCGAACAATGTGCGGGTCCGCCATATGGGCGCGGGTCATGCCCACCATATCCAGTTGTCCCGACGCAATGGCGTGGCGCGCGGTTGCAACATCGGGGATACGCGCGGCATGGAATGTGGGCATACCGACTTCTGCACGCACCCGCCCGGCAAAATCCAGATGTGGCGAAGATGGCGCGCCTTGGATGGGGATCATGTCCGTCATCGCGGGGTCCGTATGAATACGTCCACGGTTGATGTTCAGATAATCCACCTGCCCGCTGTCGCGCAGCATCTTGGCGATCTCCATACCCATATCCGGGTCAATACCGCCGTCCTCAACCTCGTCCGGGGCAAAGCGTACGCCGACGATAAATTCCTTGCCGACGCGCCGACGCACGGCATCAATAATGTCGAGCGTCAGCCGCATCCGACCCGCCAATTCGCCGCCATATGGGCCATCAAGACGGTTGGTGAGAGGCGAGATGAATTGGTCCAGCAAATGCCCGTGGGTCATAACCTCGACCCCATCCATGCCACCCTCTTTCATCCGCTCGGCCGCGTCGGCGAAATCGGAAATGATCCGGGCAATATCCCAATCCTCGGCCAATTTTGGAAAGGCACGGTGGGCAGGTTCACGGTGTGGCGTGGAACAGACTGGCGGCAACCAGTCACCCTTGTTCCAACCTGTGCGGCGCCCAAGATGCGTCAACTGGATCATACAGGCCGCACCATGCTCGTGTACGGCATCCGTCAGATTCCTGATCCATGGCACAACTTCGTCTTTATAAGCCAGAATGTTGTTGAAGACGGGCGGGCTGTCTTTTGATACGGCGGCCGACCCTGCCGTCATGGCCATCGCGATCCCGGCTTTCGCGCGCTCGGCGTGATAGGCGGCATAGCGCTCTTTCGGCATGCCGTCCTCGGGATAGGCGGGTTCGTGACTGGTGGTCATGATCCGGTTGCGAAGCGTCAGGTGACCCAGTTGATAGGGCTGCAGAAGGGGATCATTCGACATGTGCGTCTTCCTTAGTACCAAGCGTCGCCCATGGACGCCTTCTTCCGCGCAATGAAATCTTTCAGAGCGCTATCAATGCCAGCGTCGATTGGTGGCGCTTGATACGCCGCCAGTTGTGCTTTCCAGCGCAGGTTGGCACGGGTGGCCATGTCAACTTCGCCCTGCTCATCCCATGTTTCCCACGGCTGGTTATCATCAAGCGCGCTGTCGTAATACGCTGTTTTGTAGTGCCGCATCGTGTGTGCGGTCGAGAACAGATGCTCGCCCGGCCCCTTCTCTGCAAGCGCATCAAAACCCAACGTATCCTCGTTCACCGTCACGCCATCCAGATAGGCATGCAGCGCCCCGCAAAGGTCGAGATCAAGCATAAATTTCTCGTATGACATCGACAACAGCCCATCCAGAAACCCTGCCGAGTGCAGAAGATAGTTCGCTCCGCAATGGATTGCCGACATCATCGACATCATGCTTTGCTGCATCGCCTGCGCATCCGGCAGTTTAGAGGTCGAGAAATTTCCAGCACAGCGCAAGGGCAAGTTTAGCCGCCGTGCCAATTGCCCGAAAACCAGACTTCCTACCGCCGGTTCGGCCGTGCCAAATGTAGGCGAGCCCGAGCGCAGCGACATCGAGCTGAGGAAACTGGCCAGTACCACTGGCGCGCCGGGACGTTCCAACTGAGCGATTGCGCAAGACACCATGCTTTCGGCAAGGCATTGCGCCGCCGAACCGGCCATGGTCAGCGGCGACACCGCACCGCCCAGAAGGAACGGCAGGTGAATCGACCCCTGCCCTGCCTTCGCATATTCGCGGATGCCTTGCGAGGTGACACCGTCGATCACAAGCGGGCTGGTGGTGTTGAAGTTGCCCATGATCACGCAGTTCTGGTCGACGAACTCTGCGCCAAACAACACACGGCACATTTCGACACTGTCGGCAGCACGTTCCGGCGCGGTGATCGATCCCAAGAACGGCCGATCAGAATACCGCATATGGGCGTAGACCATATCCAGATGCCGCTTGTTGACTGGAACGTCGGTGGGTTCGCAAACTGTGCCGCCGGAATGGTGCAGCCACGGGCTCATTTGACCCAGCTTGACGAAATTCTGGAAATCCTCGAGCGTGCCATAACGCCGGCCCTTGTCCAGATCCATCACGAACGGGCTGCCATAAGACGGCGCGAACACCACATTGTCGCCGCCGATCTCGACATTATTGGCGGGATTGCGGGCGTGCTGGGTGAATTGGGGCGGGGCGGTTTTCAGTATTTCACGGATCATGCCCGGCGCGAATTTCACGTTCCAGCGGGTTGGGTCCAGCTCTGTGACCTCTGCCCCGGCTTTGCGAAACAGTTCAACGGTGCCCGGATCATCGCGAAACTCGATACCAATCTCGGCCATGATGCGGTCTGCCGTATCCTCGATCCGCTCCAGAGCTTCATCACCCAGAATGTCATAGGTGGGAATGCCGCGCTTGATAAAGGGGCGTTCTAGATGCGGGTTCTGACCCGGCGCGCCATCACGCTCTTGGCGTTTGCTGCGGCCACGACGTTGTCTCACCACTGTATCGCTCATCGCTTCCTCCCAGTTACGAGTCACTCCTGACATAGATGTCAGCACAATTGACACTTGTGTCAAGTTTATTAAAATAGGCGCATGAACAGTTTGCCCCCTTCCCGCCCGCGTGCGTCTGATCAAATGTGGCTGGATGCCGCTTTGGAAATGCTAATCGAAGCAGGCGTGGATGCTGTAAAAGTCATGCCTTTGGCCAAACGTCTTGGTTTAACCCGGACGGGCTTCTATCACCATTTCCGCGACCGCGATGCGTTGCTGGATGCGATGGTCCGCTGTTGGGAAGAAAAGAACACAGGCAATCTTGTGGCGCGGTGCGAGGCGTATGCCGAAACGATCTGCGAAGCGATGTTCAACCTTCAGGACTGTTGGATCGACCCAACGCTGTTCGACGCCGAATTGGACAATGCCATACGTCATTGGGCCCGCAGTGAGCCGTTGTTGAAGACGCGGCTGGACGAAGCAGACGCGCGTCGAAAAGCTGCCGTCTCGGCGATGTTTCAACGGTTCGGGTATTCCGGCGAAGATGCCGAAATTCGTACGATGGCAATCCTATACACTCAGGCTGGCTATATCTCGATGGAGATCGAAGAAGATCCGGTCGGACGGATTGACCGCGTCCCCGCATATGTTGAGCTTTTTACCGGGCAGACGCCGTCGAAGGCCGAGATTGAGCGTTTTCGCTCTAGAAATGGATATTGAATCCAATCTGGGGTAGCGCGCCCTTCCCGTCCATGCTCAACTGATTCCATTGCGAACAGAACGATACGCGGGAGGGGCATCGCGCATGGCGCCAAACATCCTTTTCATCATGTATGACCAGTTGCGGTTCGATTACCTTAGCTGTGCGGGTCACCCCACGCTTGAAACGCCGAACTTCGACCGCGTCGCTGCGCGCGGCGTGCGGTTTGATCGCGCCTATTGCCAATCCCCCGTCTGTGGTGCCAGCCGGATGAGCACCTATACAGGGCGTTACGTGTCTTCGCATGGGGCAGCGCACAACAATTTTCCCCTGAAGGTGGGCGAGATCACGATGGGCGACCATCTGCGCAAGGCTGGGATGGACTGCTGGCTGATCGGCAAAACACATATGAAAGCAGACGCCGAGGGTATGGCCCGCTTGGGTCTGTCGCCTGACAGCGTGATCGGCGCACGGGTCGAGGAATGTGGCTTTGACGTCTGGATACGTGATGATGGGTTGTGGGCCGAAGGGCCGGATGGGTTTTATGATCAGAAACGCTCGCCCTATAACGAATACCTGAAAGCCAAAGGTTATCCGGCGAAGAACCCGTGGCATGACAACGCGAATGCGGGCGTGACAGGCGACGGCAACATTGCCTCGGGCTTTCTGATGATGCACGCCGACAAGCCCGCCAATATTCGCGAGGAAGACAGCGAAACGCCGTGGCTGACCAACCGCACGATTGACTTCATCGAAGCGCAGCAGAGCAAGGGGCCATGGTGCGCACATGTCAGTTTCATCAAGCCCCACTGGCCTTATATCGTTCCCGCGCCCTATCACGACATGTATGGGCACAACCACATTAAGCCCGTGGTCCGGTCCGAAGATGAACGCCGCGACCCGCACCCGGTTTTTGGCGCTTATATGGAGGGCGGCGTTGGCACCGCGTTTTCGCGCGACGAAGTCCGTGAAACTGTGATCCCGGCCTATATGGGTCTGATCAAGCAGTGTGACGACCAGTTGGGGCGTTTGCTGGATTATCTGGACGACACTGGACAGTCGGACGACACGGTGATCGTGTTGACCTCGGATCACGGTGATTACATGGGCGACCACTGGATGGGCGAGAAGGACATGTTCCATGACCCGTCGGTGCGGGTGCCGTTGATCATTTCGGACCCACGCGCGCAGGCGGACGCGACCCGCGGCACCGTCTGCGACAAGCTGGTTGAACAGATTGACCTTGCCGCAACCTTTGTCGAGATGGCAGGCGCAGAGGTGCCACACCATATCCTTGAGGGCCGTTCCCTAGTGCCGCTGCTGGAAGGGCGCGAAAGCGACTGGCGGGACTTTGCGATCAGCGAATATGACTTCTCGACCTCGGGCGCGGCCAGCAAACTGGGGCTGGCCCCGAAAGATTGCCGCCTGTTCATGGTCTGCACCGACCAATGGAAAATGATGCACGCTGAAGGCGGGTTTCGACCGATGCTGTTCGACCTAACGAACGATCCCGACGAGCTGATCGATCTGGGGTCTTCGACGGATCATGCCAACGTCATCGAAAAACTTTACGACCATCTGTTCACGTGGTCGCGGCGGCAATCGCAACGCACCACCGTTTCGGACGCCCAGATCGAAGCACGGCGCAAAGGCGGCGCGGGCCGTGTCGGCATCCTGTTGGGTCTGTATGGGGACGAGGATATTCCAGAGGAATACCTCTCACGATACAGCGGCCCAGCGCGACCTGTAGACAACGCCTGACATGCGGCTGTTTTCTACCAAGAATCGCCCAGTGCATTTGGGACCCTATCCGCTTGAGCGACTGAAACGGTGCGACAGCCCCCCGGACCTATCCAGCGTACCGCCACAATGGCCTGTGCGGTTTGACCGCCCCGAAACACCCGAAAACATCGTCAACGCCATGGGCCCTTATCAGGCCGCGTTGGACGCTATCCGCGATGGCAATGTGAACACGGCACGTTCAACGATCCCCGATGATGCCACCGCGCGCAGCGTACACCTAAAGGCATTTGGCTATTTCTCGGACGCGTCGATGGTTGGGGTCGCAAACCTCACCAGCGATGATGTTCTGGATCAACCGATTACAAACCCGGATATCGAAGCGCTCGTCACTTCGCTGGACAGTCGCGAAGTGCGCACGCTGGCAGCAGGCATCGACACCTTGATGGCCGAACTGGGCGAAAGCCTTGGCGCACCCCCCCGGCCCGTCAGCGGTCACCGGCACGCGCTGGTTTTTCTATATGAGCATCACCGCGACCCCCGCCCGGACGAGCCCGGGGCCGACTGGATCATGGACGCTCAAGACCAACGCGCCTGTCTGCTGGGGGCCGAGACCGCGATTGTCATCGCAAACTACATCCGGCTTCTGGGGTTCGACGCCAAGGCGCATTCGGGTGCCGCCACGGATGTCGATCTGAACCGGTTGGCCGTGGCCGCCGGGTTGGCCACGGTGGAACACGGACAGCTCGTTGCCCCTTGGATCGGGTCCCGGTTCGGGCTGGCCGTGGTGACCACGGACATGGCGCTGGCGTCCGACAAGCCGCTTGCCCCGATGCCGCAACAACCATGGCACCAGATCAATGGACCCGTATGGTGGCTTGGCACCAAGACCGTAAAGTCTGCCCTAAACCGCGACCCTTATGCCAAACGTGACTATGCCATGGGCGCACATCCGTTCGAGCGTTTGAAGCGCGTCGAAACACCGACCACCTATATAGACGAACCCAATGTTGCCCGCGTTCCAAAACGCGCCGACATGTTCGCCCGCGCCCAATTCGGTGACATGGGAAAGCACCTGCAGGAGCACTCATCCGGCGGCATGTATGTGCGCAAAGCGGCCCCTAGTTACGCCCAGCGCCGCGCCCTCGGGGTGCTGACGCCGCTGCAAGACGGGCCAGTGAAGGATCAGGCCAACCTCCCCGATGACCCGAATGCCAACTCTGCCGCACTGAAGGCTGCCAGCTATTTTCTTGGCATTGACGCGGTGGGCACCAGCCGCTGCCCGGACTGGACATGGTACAGCCATGACGCCACCGGGGCCGAGATTGAGCCAACTCATGACCAGGCGGTGTCGATGATCGTCGATCAGGGGTTTGAAACGATGGAGGGCGCTTCGGGTGACGATTGGATCGCCGTCAGCCAATCCATGCGCGCCTATTTGCGGTTCTCGCTGATTGGCGGGGTGATCGCGCAGCAAATCCGCAACCTCGGCTATTCTGCCAAGGCGCATACCGTGATGGACGGCACCGTTCTGCAACCGCCCCTTTTGTTGCTTGCGGGTTTGGGCGAGGTCAGCCGGATTGGCGAGGTCATCCTGAACCCCTATCTTGGCCCACGCTTGAAATCGGGCGTGGTGACCACCGACATGCCGATGGCGCATGACAAGCCAATCGACTTCGGCCTGCAACGGTTCTGCGAAAACTGCAACAAATGTGCCCGCGAATGCCCATCGGGTGCAATCACCGCCGGGCCAAAACTGATGTTCAACGGCTATGAGATTTGGAAGTCCGACAGTCAGAAATGCACCACCTATCGCGTCACCCAACCGGGCGGCGCGATGTGCGGGCGGTGTATGAAAACCTGCCCATGGAACCTTGAGGGGCTTTTTGCCCAAGCGCCCTTCCGCTGGGCGGCTTCAAATCTGCCAGGTGCCGCGCCATTTCTGGCAAAGCTGGACGATGTGGTGGGCAATGGCGGGCTGAACGATACCAAGAAATGGTGGTGGGATCTGAAGCTTGGCCCCGATGGCGGCTATCATCCGACAGATGATCCGGTGAATCGGCGAAACCTCAGCCGTGATCTGGACCTGCGCTTTGAAGATCAGACCTTGGCAGTTTACCCGGCACCGCTTGCCCCGCCCCCCTATCCCTATCCTTTCCCAATGGACCGCGAGGCGGGCATCGCAGCCTATCAGGCCATGATCACAGCAAGTGAATATCGCGCGCGGCTGGCACAGGGCGATCGCACGATGATCCACCGCTACTCCGTTCCAGATGATACGCCAGTGGTGCAGCTGGTGGTTAACCGCGTCGAACCGATGGCCGAAGGCGTCACTAAATATGAGTTTGCATCCCTTGATGGTGCACCGCTGCCCGCATGGACAGCCGGAGCGCATCTGGATGTGTTGGTGTCGCCCGATTTCCTGCGGCAGTATTCATTGTCTGGTGATCCGGCGGACCAGATGTCCTATCAGATCGGCGTCTTGCGCGAGCCTGATGGGCGCGGTGGGTCTGCCCTGTTGCACCGGATCTTTTCTGAGGGGCGCAAGGTCTTTGTTGCCAAACCGATCAACCATTTTGAATTGGACGAAAGTGCCTCCAAAACCTTCCTGATGGGCGGCGGGATCGGCATCACGCCGATGATCGCCTTCGCCCACCGTCTGCACACCATCGGTGCAGATTTTGCGCTTCATTACTCCGCCAGCCGTCGCGCCGATGCGGGGTTTTTGAACGATCTTGCCGTGATGCCGTGGGCGGACCGCGTGCATCTTCACTTCTCGGATGAAGGGACGCGGGCTGATTTCGATGCGATCCTGTCGGGCGCACCTGAAGGTGCTCATGTCTATTGCTGTGGCGCAGACCGATATATGACAGCCGCGATGGAAGCTGCCGAACGGCAAGGCATTCCCGATGCGGCGCGGCATCTGGAGTATTTCAACCCGCCAGAGCAGCCCGAGTATGAAAACCACCCGTTCACGATCAAACTGAAAGACGGCCGTCGTGTTGCAGTGTCAGAAGATCAAACCGCGGCTGACGCACTGAACGCCGCGGGTGTTCATGTGGATGTGAAATGTTCGGACGGCATTTGCGGCGTGTGCAAATGTGGCGTGACCTCCGGTGCGGTTGAACATCGCGACTTCGTTTTGTCCAATGCCCAGCGCGCAGAAAACATGATACTGTGCCAAAGCCGTGCCGCAGACCCCAATGGCGAAATCGAGGTCGACCTGTAGCCTTGGTCAAGCGACGTGCGCGACTTCCTTTGGCAAGGTCAGCAAGAACGAGGTGCCTTCAGGCCCGGATCTTTCCAACACCAGCCCCCCACCGTGTCCGCGCACCAGCTCGGCCGCGATTGCCAGCCCAAGCCCCGACCCACCCTTGCGGTTGGTACCGGCGAAGGGTTGAAACAAGTGCTCTTGCGACATTTTCGGAAGACCTGGCCCGGTATCGACAACGCGAATTTGCCAGTCTTTTTCTGTCTCGACGGCCTGAACGGCCACCTCGCCCGGTTTTCCGGTCGCGACAATGGCTTGTCGCGCATTACGCACTAGGTTCAGAAGCACGCGATACAGTTGTTCGGGATCAGCACGAAGGGTCAGCCCCGCCGGTATATCCTCGCCGAACGAGATGTCATGGTCGCCAGCGGCAAGCCGTTCGCTTTCAAATATGTCACCTGCCAGATCAGCCAGTACGATCCAACCCAGGGCTGGTGCAGGCTCTTCTGCCTTGCCGAAGGTCAACGTATTCTCGCACAGGCTGACGGCGCGATGGATCGAATTGACCAGCTTTGGCCCAACGCGCTTGACCATCGGATCTTTGCTGTTCTCCATCCGATCAGCAAATAACTGTGCGGTGGTCAGGATGTTACGCAAATCATGGCTGATCCGCGCGACAGCCCCACCCAGTTGCGCCAGCCGTTCTTTCTGCTTCAAGGCGCTGGTCAGGTCAGTTTGCAGGCTTTTCAGCGCCAGTTCAGCATCGCGCAACTCGGTGACATTGGTGCTGGGTTGAATGATCCGACGCGCGTCTTCCGGGTTGATGGCATAGTCTTTCATGTTGTCGACCACCCGCCTGATCGGACGCACCATCAAGGACCGCACCGCCAAGAAAAGTAAGCTTGCGGTTATGACTGAGATGACCGCCGACAGATATAAGATGTTCAGCCCGTAATCGAGCATCGCGGCCCGCAATTTTCCGGTCATCATGGTGATCTCGATCACCAAGCCCCCTTTGCGCACCGGGTCCCCGATCACGCGGATCACTTCCGGCTTAGGCGTAAACAATTGCGAGATTGCATCGCGCATCAGGCTGAAAGCTGTGGAGTGGCGCAGATCGAAGGTTTTATCGACCGGTTGTGGCATCGGAGAGGACAACATCAACTCCCGCACTTCGTCCCGGCGCAACGCCACGTTATAGACCTCGGCGTTTTCCAGAAGTTCGGCTTCAAGCTCCGGCGCGATCATGTCGTCTGCAAGAAGCACAAGCGACGCGATCTGTGCCCGTTCCAGCCGGGTGCTCAGGTAATCCTCGCGAAACCGCGCGACAGACGGCACAAAGATCAACACTTCAGCCAACATGACGAACAGCGTCGTCAAGATCAGAAAACGGCCTGAAAGAGTGTTCAACACGTTGTGCGCTCCGCCCTTAAAACTTCACGGCAGGACCTTCTGTACCAGTCCGACAATCCGCTTAACCCAAGGGTTATCAAACAGTCGCGGCGAGAAATAGGCCCCTGCTGCGCGTTTGCTGACTTCCGCCATCGTCGGGTATGGCGCGACCATGGCGGCAATCTGCCCCATTTTCAGCCGGTTGGCGAGTGCGAGCGCCCAGAGGTTGATCATTTCACCTGCGTTGGGCCCAACAATCGAGACACCCACAGGGCGACCTTTCACGATCATCACCTTGATCAGACCATTGGTTTGTTGCGTGGCAATGGCCCGGTCGTTGCCAGCGAAATCAAAACGCGCAACTTCCATTTTGTTACCGTGCGCGTCTTTGGCCTGCGCCTCGGTCAAGCCGATCTGTGCCATCTCGGGCGAGGTGTACGTGGCCCACGGAATGTGATCCGTGCGTTGCTTTGACGGCAGCCCAAACAGCATCGAGCGAATGATCACGCCGGCGTGGTAGCCCGCCACATGAGTAAATTGCAGCCCACCCGCGACATCCCCAATGGCATAGACCTTCCGGTTCGTTGTGCGCAGGCTTTCATCCACCTTGATCCCTCCGCGGGTGGGCTCGATGCCCGCCGCGTCTAGGTTCAGCTTGTCGGTGTTGGGCTTGCGGCCCACGGCCATCAACAGATGAGTGCCTTTGAAGATGCGGCCATCCTTGGCTTCGACCTCGATCTCGCCAGCTTTGCCGCGAACCTCTGCGGCCATGGCATCTTCTTCGATGGCGATGCCCTCGTCGCGAAGTGCTTTCAGAACCTGCGCCGCCATTTCAGGATCATCCCGGCCCAGCGCTTTCATGCCTTCAATAACTGTAACCTCACAGCCAAGACGGCGATGCGCTTGCGCCATTTCCATACCGATGGGACCACCACCGACAATCAAAAGGTGTTCTGGCTGTTCTTTCATCTCGAAGATGGTTTCATTCGTCTCATAGGGCACGTTCTCGATGCCCGGAATCGGCGGCACGAATGGCGACGACCCGGTCGAAATCACGAAACGACGGGCTTCGATCACATGTTCGCCGGCCTGAACCTCGTTTTCTGAGATGAACTGGCCGTTTTCCGTGATGACGCGCACGCCCAGCCCCTCGAACCGTTCGACTGAATCGTGGGGTTCAATGGTTGCGATGGTGTTTCGCACATGGTCATGCGCCTCGGCCCAGCCCATGCCGGACTTGCCCGCATGCAGCAGTGCTTTGGACGGAACGCAGCCGTAGTTCAGGCAGTCCCCCCCCATTTTATGGCCTTCCAGAAGGACAACCGATGCCCCCATCTGAACAGCACCCGCCGCCACCGACAGCCCGCCCGAGCCTGCACCAATGATGCAGACATCCGTTTTGATCCGTTCAGCCATATCAGGCGTCCTTCTTGAAAAGCTTGATGAGCATCGGCAGGGCGGCCAGCGCGGCCAGACCCAGTATGGGCAAGAGAATATGCGGCTCGAATATGATGCCCAGATTAGGCGTTTCGCCACGGGCGAAGACCTCGCCCAGACCAGCCCCAACAGACGTATAGACCAATCCGCCGGGAATGATGCCAAGGAAGGTCGAGACGACAAATCGGTGCAGCGGCACGCCGACCAGCGCAGGGATCAGGTTGGCCACGAAAAATGGCACGGCAGGGACAAGGCGGATCAGGAACAGAACCGACCACTGGTTTTCGTCGATCCCGTCTTTGATGTTCTTAACAGCACCTTCGCTACCTTCCATCTTGGCGGCAAGGCGTTCACCCAGCCCCCAGCGCGCGGCAAGAAAGATGATCGTCGCCCCGATTGTGGCGGCTAAAACGTTGAAGAGCACGCCGGGGAAGGTCGCGAAGAGAAACCCTCCGGTCAGGGTGGCAATGGTGGCGCCGGGCAGCGAAAAGCCAACAATCACCACATAAGCCGCGATAAACACCCCGACGGTCAGCGCGTAATTGGTGTCACGAAACGCCAAAAGCGCCTCGCGGTTTTGCGCCAATGTCTCAAAACTCAGGTAATCGCGCAGGGTAAGCGCGCCAATAACGGCAACGCTCAAGATCGCGATCAGCGGCAGGCGCCGCAACAAGGCGTTCTGTGCGGGTTTCTGCATATCCGCATCCGGTTCAGTCATCATCATTGGTCTTTCCATGCCATGGGGCAATACAGCGGACGGGCCGCATTGGGTTTCTGGCAACATGAGCGCAATCGCCCGTCTTGCCCACCCACATCACGCGTGGTTGAACAGGGGTGAAAAAATCGCATAAGGATGTAACAAAAGGGACGAAAATATTTCATCAGCCATTTGACTTGCCCCTGAATGCCCCCTATAGACCGGGCTTCGAATAACACACGCGCCGAATCCACCGGGATTGGGACGCATATGACGGAGACGGGCGATGAAACGCACCTACCAACCTTCGAACCTGGTTCGCAAACGCCGCCACGGCTTCCGTGCGCGCATGGCTTCTGCCGCTGGCCGTAAGATTCTGAACGCGCGCCGTGCACGCGGTCGGAAGTCGCTGAGCGCATAAGCCGTCGGGTCGCAGCCATGTCTGCGCCCAAAGCTGACACATCGAAAACCGCCGGGACCGAAAGGTCTGCGGCGGTTTCCGTTTGCGCGAGCGAACGTAAGATCGCGACCCTAACCGAACGTCGGGATTTTCTGGCCGCTGCCCGCGCCAGACGCGCGCCCGCGCCTGCTTTCCTTTTGCAAGCCCGTCAGCGTGGGGCGGACGAGAAAGCACCAGCCGACCAAACCCGCGTCGGCTACACCTGCTCAAAAAAAGTCGGCAACGCCGTGGCGCGCAACAAAGCCAAGCGGCGCCTTCGCGCCATCGCGCGCGACGTTCTGCCTGCCATGGGTAAACCGGGCTGGGACTATGTGCTGATCGGTCGCGCGGAAAAAACCGCAAGCCATGACTATGTTGATCTGAAAGCGGATCTCGTCCGCGCCCTGAAACAGATTCATACCCCGCGCAAAAAGCCATGAACCCCGCCGCCTTCATCTTGTCCTTACCCATCCGCGCCTATCGCGCGGTTTTCAGCCCATGGGTTGGGTTCAACTGCCGATATCAGCCCACCTGCAGCGCCTATGCACTTGAAGCGTTGCAGAAACATGGCGCGTTCAAGGGCGGGTGGCTTGCAGCCAAGCGGATCGCGCGGTGCAACCCATGGGGGTCGTGCGGCTATGACCCGGTCCCCGGAACAGATCATGATTGCCGGGATCACGACTGATCGCACCGTGCCACCATGGCCACACAACGCGACTTCTTGCGCTTAGTTCTTGAGAATCGCGATCCGTGCTCTAAAACAGCGCCAACCGCAACGCTCACAACAAAAGGAGGCGTTACATGATGAATACCAGCGTTCTCCATCTCGCCTGCCGCGTTTCGGTACTATGGGGCTTTCCCGCCTCGTGATGACTGCATCACGCGCCTAAAGGCCCCATTGAGCCGCCCGTGATGGGCATTTCTGACATCTTTGACCTGTGCTTGTCCTGACACTTTAGCTGTGTCTGCGACCAACACCCGCGTCAGAGAGTCCAAATAACCACAAACCAAAAAAGAGGGCCGGTGTCCCCACCGGTAACGAACCCATGATGGACTCGAATTTTAAAACCGAACCGCTTCGGCTCAACGATCTGGTTGACGATCTGATCACAAATCACGGCGCATGGCGCGTCGTGCGCGTGCTGGTCGCAAATCTCGCAACCCGGCGTCATCGGCGACCGCGCACGGATCACATGTCCGACCATCTGCGTCGCGACGTGGGGCTGCCGCCCAGTCACCCTCCGCCAGTGCTGCTTGATCTGCGTTTCTGATCCTATCCCGCCCCGTTTTTGTTGGGGCGGGCCAGAAACTTCTTGACCTAAAGCTAACTTGAGGCCCGACAAGGCCTCCAAATGAGCGACTGGAGAATGACGATGACGTATTCGCTGACGCTGCCACGGCGGCGACACCACAGGCGACGACTGCAATCTGCCCTGTTGGGGCTGATCGAACGCCATGGACGCTGGCGGGTGATCCGGGCCGCCCTGTTCGCGCGACCGTCCCACCTGCTGCGCCTTGAAGACCTTGGCCCGGCCGCACGCCGGGATCTAAATCTTCCGCAGGACACACCGGAAATGCCGCACCAGAAACAGCTTCTGTTACGGTAAGCAACGCAGAGGCATGCGAAACCGCATGCCTCTGCTTTCCCTTGCCCGGCTGCCTTTTTTCCCATATGCCGCGCCCATGCTGGACGACCTTGACGATATCCATCCGCTGTTTCACGGCGCGCCCTCGACCACCGAGTTCAAAAAGCTGCGCAAGCGCATCATGCGCAATGTGCGCGAGGCCTTGGACCAATATGGTATGGTTGAACGCGGCGCGAAGTGGCTGGTTTGTCTGTCTGGCGGTAAAGACAGCTACACAATGCTGGCTGCCCTGTACGAGCTGAAATGGCGCGGGATACTGCCGGTCGAACTGTTGGCCTGCAATCTTGATCAGGGGCAACCCGGCTTTCCCGCGACGGTCTTGCCCGAGTTTCTTGAGAAGATGCAGGTGCCACATCGGATCGAATACGAAGACACCTATTCGATCGTTATGGACAAAATCCCGCAAGGCCGAACTTTCTGTTCGTTATGTTCGCGCCTGCGACGTGGAAACCTTTACCGCATCGCGCGCGAGGAAGGGTGTTCCGCCGTCGTGCTGGGACATCACCGAGACGACATCCTTGAAACCTTCTTTATGAACCTGTTTCATGGTGGTCGGCTGGCCACAATGCCGCCAAAACTGCTCAATGAGGAGGGAGATTTGTTCGTCTATCGCCCCCTCGCACATGTCGCTGAGGCGGATTGCGAGAAGTTTGCCACCCGGATGAATTATCCGATCATTCCCTGTGATCTGTGCGGTTCTCAAGATGGGCTGCAACGCCAACAGGTCAAGGCAATCATCGACACGTGGGAGGCCAACTCTCCCGGTCGTCGTCAGGTTATGTTCAGGGCCCTGATGAACACGCGACCAAGCCATCTGTTGGACCCACAACTTTTTGATTTCAAAGCGCTCGCACGGGAAACGCCTGCGATTGAAGACAATTCGCCATAGTTTTCCGGCGCGCGTTAACTTCTGATTGACCACATGTTCCTAGTTTGTCCATTGACGGGGCGCGCTTCTAAGCACGCGGGCCCTTCGTGTGTGACCGGCGACAAAAGGAAACTGTCATGGTGGGAGTTCAGGGTGCTGAGCAAGTAAAAAAACGCGTGCGTGCTGTGCTTACCGCGCCCCATCTGGCCGCATTTCTACCCGCGATTATGATCATGGCATTTTGGAACGGTGGGGAAAATTTGATGGTTCTGGTCGCCATTTTGTTCCCCGGTCTCCTCGCGATTGGTGGCGCGCTTACGCGCCCTAAACCAACGAGGGGGGTGGCAAACGACGAGATCACAGGCTTGCCAAGACGGCCAAAACTGCTTGAGCAGTTGGACCGGGGTTTCGCAAGCGATGCGGATTTTGAAAAATCCTGCTTCGTTCTGGAGATTGACGACATCCAGAAACTGTCCGCGCAACTTGGCGAAGAAAGTATTCGTCAGGTCCTCAGGACAATTGCGGATCGGGTCAAAGCCACTTTGCGTGAAACTGATTTGATGTGCGCCTTGAACACCGGAAGGTTTGGCATCTCGATCGATAAGAGACAGCGCGCAGACCTGGAGGCCACCCTGCAATTGGCCGCACGCCTTCAAGCAGCGGTCAGCGAACCCATTTCGGTTGACCAAACGCGGGTGCTTTTGTCGTCTTGCGTCGGCTTCGCCTTGCCAAGCCGTTCCCCAGAAGCAACGGGCGAAGCGCTTTTGGCGGCTGCCGAAAGCGCCCTTGGCGTTGCAGTGCTGGCAGGGCCAGGGTCCATTCGCGCCTTCTCGAACGGTATGGCTGCGCGCGTGGGTCGTTCCGAACACAATCGCGATGAACTCAGCCGTGCTCTTGATGCCGGAGAAATCCGACCGTGGTTTCAGCCTCAAGTCAGCGTCAAGACCGGTCGCGTTTCAGGTTGCGAAGCATTGGTGCGTTGGCAACATCCGACAATGGGGCTGATTGCGCCCGGCGCGTT
This sequence comes from Aliiroseovarius sp. M344, assembly GCF_025140835.1. Lineage (NCBI taxonomy): Bacteria > Pseudomonadati > Pseudomonadota > Alphaproteobacteria > Rhodobacterales > Paracoccaceae > Aliiroseovarius > Aliiroseovarius sp. M344. Next base: position 514,840 of record NZ_CP081153.1, on the reverse strand, counting down.
CCTGCCCGCCATTTCCAAGGCTGGCTTGATGGAAAGGCTGGGTGAGGTTGTTCTGTTTGGTGCCCTTTCTGCGTTACAGGACTGGGACCGCCAAGGTTTGGAAATTCCCGCTGTGGCGATCAATATTTCCGCTGAGGAACTGAACAACCCCAACTTATCGGAGAAAATCAAATGGGAGCTGGACCGATTTGACATGCGACCCAATCGCTTGGTGGTCGAAATTCTTGAAAATGTCATTGCGCAGACCGAGGATGACGTCGCCCGGCATAACATTAATGCTTTGGCAGATTTGGGCTGCAAGATCGACTTAGATGATTTTGGGACTGGAAATGCGTCTATCGCGAGCATTGCGCGTTTCAATGTGCACCGGATCAAAATTGACCGGTCTTTCGTGACCCATATCGACACCGATACTGACCAACAAAACATGATCTCGGCGATTCTGACGATCGCGGATCAACTGGACGTGGGGACCGTCGCTGAGGGCGTCGAAACCCATGGCGAACATACAAAGCTTGTTGCACTGGGCTGTGATCATGCCCAGGGGTATTCAATTGCCAAGCCAATGCCTGCGCAGACTTTTCTGGATTGGGTCAAGGCACACGAACCGAAACTGTTGTCATCTGAGGCTGTTCCCAGACTTGCGTGAAGCCATGATTCACCAGCAATCTAACGACACGCGAGTTAAAACTGCTTGACCTTTTGCGCCCTGCCCTGTTGAACCACTCTGACCGAAATTGATGAGTGGTGAGGCCCGATGGACGACCAGAACAAGAACCTGATCCTCGCGACAGTGCTGAGCTTTCTCGTCATTACTGGGTGGATGATCATGTTTCCGCCTGCAGAACCCGTTCCGGCCACTGCGCCGACAGAACAGGCTGCAGCCGAAGGTCAAATCGTGCCATCCTTGCCTGCTTCCAACAGCGCAGCGGCGACCGCCGCCACCACCGCCGATGTATCCGCTCAGCAAGCCCAAGTTGGACGGGTCGAAATCGATACACCAGCACTGTCGGGATCCATCTCGCTGTTGGGCGGTCGTTTGGATGATCTCAAACTGAAAGACTACCACGTCGAACTTTCAAAAGAGAGCGACATCGTTCAGCTGCTGCGCCCCACCGGCGAGCCCGAGGCTTACTATGCCCTCTATGGCTGGACGCCCGGTGGCCAAACTGCGCTGGAAGATGTTCCGGGGCCCACAACTGTTTGGTCAATTGAGAGCGGCACGAAGCTTACATCCGAAACGCCGGTTACGTTGCGTTGGGACAGCAGCAATGGCCTGATTTTCCGCCGCACAGTCTCGGTGGACGAAAACTTTATGTTTACCATCAACCAATCGGTCGAGAACACTGGCGCTACCGCCCATCGCATGGCGCCCTATGGCGTTCTGGCCCGTCATGGCGAACCATCTAATCAGAAGGGATTTTTCATCCTTCATGAAGGCGTTATTCGCCAGGTCGACAAGGAACTTGAGGAAACCGATTATTCTGATGTGGCCGACCTGACATTTGACGAACGCGAAGGCGCAAAAGCCGACGTCGCACAGGTCACCGAAAACGGCTGGATCGGCTTCACCGACCACTACTGGATGACCACGCTGATCCCGGAACCCGGACAGGGTTTCACCTCGGTCGTGCGCTATGCGGAGAAGGCCGATATCTATCAAACGCAGATCAGAATGGGCACGTTGGATGTGGCGCCGGGTGCCTCGGCCAGCGTCGAGACCCGCCTGTTTGCTGGCGCAAAAGAATGGGAAACCATCCGCAAATACCAGAACGAAGATGGCATCTACAAATTTATCGACTCAATCGACTGGGGTTGGTTCTTCTTCCTGACAAAGCCCATTTTTGCAGTACTGCACTGGCTGAACGCCGTGATTGGGAACATGGGTTGGGCCATCATCGGCCTGACGCTGGTGATCAAAGCGATCCTGTTCCCGTTGGCTTACAAGTCCTACGTCTCGATGGCGAAGATGAAAGAGCTGCAGCCGCAAATGGAGAAGCTGAAAGAGAGCGCCGGTGATGACCGCGCGAAGCTTCAACAGGCGATGATGGAGCTATACAAAAAGGAAAAGGTAAACCCTGCTTCCGGCTGTCTGCCCATCTTGCTTCAGATTCCAATCTTTTTCTCGCTCTACAAAGTTATCTTTGTCACGCTGGAATTGCGGCATGCGCCGTGGATGGGGTGGATTAAGGACCTTTCGGCTCCCGATCCCAGCTCGATTTTGAACCTGTTCGGCCTATTGCCCTATGCGCCTCCGGCGCCGGAAAGCTTGCTTGCAATCATTTCACTGGGTGTTTTGCCGATTATCCTTGGTATCTCGATGTGGTTGCAGCAGAAGCTGAACCCAGCGCCCACCGATGCGACCCAGGCTATGATCTTTGCATGGATGCCATGGGTGTTCATGTTCATGCTGGGACAGTTTGCATCGGGTCTTGTGGTTTACTGGATTGCGAACAACACGATCACGTTCATTCAGCAATACACCATCATGCGCAGTCACGGGCACAAACCCGATGTCTTAGGCAACGTGTTTAAAACCTTCAAACGCAAGTCGAAGGACGCGGGATAATGGCGCATGTCGCCGAAATTTGGCGGCATCCCATCAAGTCGCACGGGCGTGAAGCTCTTCTTCAGGTGATGCTGAAGGCAGGTGAATGTCTGCCATATGATCGCCAATGGGCGGTCGCTCATGAGGCTGCGAAATTGGGCGAAGCTGGCCAGTGGGCGCCGTGCGCAAATTTCTCGCGCGGGTCAAAAGCGCCGTTGCTTATGGCGCTAGAGGCAAGTTTCGACCCTGCGAGCAATACAATTACGCTGACCCATCCACAGCAGCCCGGCATCACGATCAATCCTGATCGGACCGAAGACAATGCGCGGTTCATTGACTGGGTGAGCCCGCTGTGTCCGCCAGACCGCGCAGCACCTTCACGCCTTGTGAAGGCGGATCGGGGGATGACGGATACTGATTTTCCGTCAATTTCGCTGATCAATCTTGCGTCGCACAAGGCCGTCGAGACCCATCTAAACCGAGAGCTGTCCCCAAAACGCTGGCGCGGAAACCTGCAACTGACAGGTCTTGAGGCTTGGGAAGAAAAGAACTGGGTCGGCAAGCGCATTCGGGTCGGACAGGCTGAAATGGAAATCCGGGAAGAGATCACGCGTTGCTTGGCGACGACCGCCAGCACCCGCACGGGCGCGCGGGATGCCGACACTCTGGGGGCCTTGAAAAACGGCTGGGGTCATCAGGAATTTGGCGTTTACGGTTATGTCACCAAACCCGGCATCGTGCATGTCGACAGCCCGGTCGTGGTGATCGCATGAACCAGCTACCCTTCCCTTTGGCAGAAGACCCCGACGCGCAAGATCGCGAAAAAGGTCGTTTGTTGTTTGCGGCCAGCACCGACTTTCTGAAGGGTGTTGTGGCGATGGACGGATTACCCGATCCGGACCGGATCGAGGTGTGCTTTGCTGGGCGTTCGAACGTTGGGAAATCCAGCCTGATCAATGCCTTGACGGGTCGCAAGGGGCTCGCTCGTGCTTCAAACACACCCGGGCGGACTCAGGAAATTAACTTTTTCACGACAACGAATGGCCCCTATCTGGTTGACCTTCCAGGGTACGGCTATGCCAACGCCCCGGTTAAGGTGGTCGAGAAATGGCAGCGGCTGCTGAAGTCCTATTTGTCAGGTCGGCAAAACCTGCGTCGGGCATTTGTGCTGATCGACGCCCGCCATGGTGTGAAGGCAGTCGATGATGAGATTATGTCGCTGCTGGACAGGGCTGCGGTGACGTTTCAAGCGGTATTGACCAAGGTCGACAAGGTCAAAGAAAAGGATCGTGAAAAAGTTCTGGCGCAGGTGCGCGGCGCCTTGTCAAAGCATCCGGCCGCCTTTCCGGAGCTGGTCCTGACCTCCTCGGAAAAGGGCATTGGGATCGAAACACTAAGGTCGATCATCGCGACATTGGATTGATATCGCCGCCCGGTTAAACGTGCTGAGCGCCATTCACCTCAATCTCGGTCCCAGAGATGTATGAACTGTCCCCGGAACACAGGAAATAGATCGCGGCGGCGACCTCCTCTGGTTGCCCAAGACGTCGCATTGGCAGTTTTTCGACGATTTTGTCTGTTCCCGGCGACAAGATTGACGTTTCGACTTCACCCGGCGCAATCGCATTGACCCGAACGCCCAGCGGCCCGAAATCATGTGCCATCTCGCGCGTCAGCGCGGCAAGGGCTGCCTTTGACGTGGCATAGGCCGCGCCTGCAAACGGGTGGACGCGCACGCCCGCAATTGAAGTTACGTTAACCACCGCACCCTTGGCCTTCGCCAACTCGTCCTTCAGCCCGCGTGCTAGGACCACAGATGCGAAGAAGTTGACGTGGAACACCTTTCCCCAATCTTTCAGATCGGTGTTCAAGGTGTTCAGACGCTCACCATTCGGCCCTTTCGGTGAAATGCCGGCGTTGTTGACCAACGCATCCAGACGTCCATCCAACTTGTCCTGAAGGATCCCAACCGCATTAATCGTATCCTTGGGGTCGGATAGGTCCACCTGAACGTGGTCTTCTCCTGCACCGCCCCAAGGACATTCTTCGGGTATTGGATGGCGTGAACAGGTGATCACCCGCCAGCCTTCCAGATTGAACCGTCGAACTGTCGCATGTCCGATGCCGCGGCTGGCACCAGTCAGAAGAAGGGTTTTTTGTTGCTCGGCCATGATCGCCATTCCTGTCGGTTGGTTTCGTCGCAACCCTAGCAGCACGAAGGTTGGGCGCAATGCCTCTTGGCAGCGCGCGACCAACGCTCTAACACAGAGTAACTCTGGGAAAATAAGATGAAGACTCAAGATATGAATCGCGATTGGATCGCTACCGCCCGCACTCTGTCACAAGCCTTGCCATACTTGCAGCGCTATACCGGTGCCACCGTTGTTATCAAGTTTGGCGGCAATGCCATGGGTGATGATGAGGCGATGGCCAGCTTTGCGCGCGACATCGTCCTGATGCGTCAGGTTGGCGTGAAACCTGTGGTCGTGCATGGCGGCGGTCCGATGATCAACTCGATGCTCGATCGGCTGCAAATCAAAAGCGAATTTGTGAACGGAAAACGCGTGACAGACGCCGCGACCGTCGAAGTGGTCGAAATGGTTTTGTCCGGCCGGGTCAATAAGCGGATTGTTCAAGCGATCAACGCCGAAGGCGGTAAGGCGGTTGGCCTGTCTGGGAAAGACGCCCGCCTTGTGACCTGCGATCAAACCAATCCCGACCTCGGGTATGTTGGTACGCCGTCAGAGGTGGACGTTTCCATTTTGCGCGACCTTGCCGCCACCGAAACTATTCCGGTTATTGCCCCCTTGGGCGCAGGTCGAAATGGTGAGACGTTCAATATCAACGGCGACACAATGGCCGGCGCGATTGCGGCTGGCTTGAAGGCTGATCGCTTGCTTCTGCTGACCGATGTTGAAGGCGTGAAAAATGCGGACGGTGCGGTGCTGACGCAACTGACGCCAACGCAGATCCGCGACATGACGGCGTCGGGCGTGATTGCTGGCGGGATGATCCCCAAGACCGAAACCGCGTTGGATGCCATTGACGGCGGCGTTCGCGCAGTGGTCATTCTGGATGGTCGCGCACCCAACGCCTGTTTGTTGGAGCTTTACACAGATCACGGCGCAGGCTCTCTGATCCGCGCCTAGCCAATCGGGCGATTGCCGTCGCGGTAATGTGTCTTGCGCTTGGGCAGGTAGTCCATAAATTCACCCCATGGAATACGAACTTCTGATCCGTTTGGGCACGTTTGTCGGGCTGTTTGCGCTTTTCGCCATTGTTGAGGCAAAAGCTCCGCGGCGACCGCGCACCCAGCCGCGCAAGACCCGCTGGACCACCAATCTGGCAATCATTGTCATCGACAGCCTGACCCTGCGGCTGATGAGCGTCCTGATGCCATTGCTGGCAGTCGGCGCGGCAATAGATGCAGCCGCACAGGGCTGGGGGCTGTTCAACGTGATTGCCCTGCCCATTTGGGTCGAGGTTGTCGCCGCCATGGTCATCCTTGATCTTGCCATCTGGGCGCAGCATCTGGTGTTTCACAAAGTGCCGGTCTTGTGGCGGTTGCACCGGGTTCATCATGCGGACCGGGATTTCGATGTGACCACCGCTCTAAGGTTCCATCCGGTCGAGATCGCCGCCTCGATGATCATCAAAATCGGGATGGTTTATCTGTTGGGCGCGCCGGCTTTGGGTGTGGTCCTGTTCGAGGTCATCCTGAACGGCTCGGCTATGTTCAACCATGCCAATATGCGCTTGCCGCTGGGTCTGGATCGGTGGCTACGGCTGGTTCTGGTTACCCCCGACATGCACCGCGTTCATCATTCCGTTCACAGAGATGAAACAGACAGCAACTATGGCTTCTGTCTGTCGGTCTGGGATCGTATGTTCAAGACATACACAGATCAGCCCCGTGACGGGCATGACGACATGGTGATTGGGCTGCAATGGCAAAACGACGAACCATCGAAACTGGGCTGGAGCCTGATGTTGCCGTTTCGGCGGAAGTGACGCTTGAGCAGCTGACGCAGGATGCCCATGCCCAACAGCTGGACGTGTTTGGCGCATTGCATGACGGGTCTGAAACGATAGTTCTGCTCGGTCCGCTGGAACCCGGCTTCTGGGCGCATTTCACGCAAAGCGCCGCGTATCAGGACGGATCACCCGACCCTATGGATCGCTGGTCCAAGGCCGTGATCGAAGGTTTGGCAAAACGCTGGCAAGGCACGGCCATTTTTCCGTCAGACGGACCGCCCTATCCTCCCTTCTTCGATTGGGCGTTGCGGTCGGGTCGTGCGTGGCAATCCCCCGTGGCGCTGCTTGTACATGACACTGCAGGGCTATGGGCCAGCTATCGCGGTGCGGTGCGGCTTTCAGGACGGCTAACGCTACCGCGTGGGTCTACCTGTCCCTGCGAAGGCTGTGACGCGCCTTGCCGCACGGCCTGCCCAGTCGATGCGCTGGGGTCCGACGCCTACGATGTCCCACTCTGCAAATCATACTTGAATGGCGCCGACAATGCCGATTGCATGGGGGCAGGATGCGCGGTTCGCCGCTCTTGCCCCGTCAGTCGATCTTATGGCAGGTTGGCCGCTCAATCGGCCTTCCATATGAAAGCGTTCAACCCGAAATGACTTTGACACTGATCCTGACCCGACACGCGAAATCAAGCTGGGGCGATGCAGATTTGAATGATCACGCCCGCCCGCTAAATAAGCGGGGGCGCGCGTCAGCCAAGGCGATCGGGCGTTGGCTGGTGAGCAAAGGGTATACCCCCGAAGAGGTCTTTTGCTCGGACGCAGAACGCACCCGCGAAACATGGGCATTGATCGCGGACAGGTTTGTAGGTGCGCCAAAAGCCCACTATTTGCGCGAGCTGTATTTGGCGGACCCAGAGGTCATGCTAAACGTGGTGCGCAAAGCAGACGCGCCAGTCGCTATGATCGTCGCCCACAACCCAGGCTCAGCCTATATGGCGCGCCGTCTGGCGCGCGAGCCATACCCACATCAAAGGTTCCACCACTATCCAACCGCAGCGACAGCGGTGATCGAGTTCGACGAGGACTCCTGGGCGGATGTGAATTGGGGCACCGGCCGCGTTGTGGACTTCGTGGTGCCGCGTGAACTGATATAACTATCATGGATCGACGCCAGAAAACACGGGCGTGAATGTCGATTTGCGGGGCCGGTGCGACCACCCTCTTGATCTGCAAGGCTCATACTGGAAAAATTGACCTACGATCAATACCGGGAGGCAAAAACCATGCGTATGTTCTATGCTGGCCTACTGCTATTTTTTTCAACGGGGTCTCCTGCTGAGGCTCAGGACGCGGTCTATCTGATCAGGCATGGTGAAAAAGAACTCTCTGGGGCTGATCCTGCACTCACGCCCGAAGGAAGAAAGCGTGCGGCAGCTTGGGCTGTGTTACTTCGGAACGTCGGCCTAGACGTCATCATCACGTCGGATGCACTGCGAACCCAACAAACTGGTGGAATAATTGCCGACGCTCTAAGTCTTCAAACGAGCGCCTTGCCCAAAGGCGATGTTGCTGGTCTGGTTGACACTTTAGAATTCGGTCACAGCGAAGGCACAGCACTGATTGTCGCCCATGCTGAAACCATTCCGCGAATTCTAGAACACCTTGGTGTGTTTGAAGCCGTCACCATCAAGCAGACTGAGTTCGCCAATCTTTACGTTGTTCTCGAACCCACATCGGATGACCCAAAGTTCATCCACTTACTGATGCCCTGACCGACATTGGCGCCGCAGGCTCGAGTTGCAATCGTTGTTGGCCTTATTCACATCTTACAGTTATCCAATAACCCAAAAACAGAAAGCCCCGCCAGTTGGCGGGGCTTTCTTTTCGTTCAATGTGAGCCGGATCAGAGGATCTGACTGAGGAACAGTTTGGTCCGTTCGTTCTGCGGGTTGTTGAAGAACTCGTTGGGTTCGTTCTGCTCCACGATCTGGCCGGCATCCATGAAGATCACGCGGTTGGCGACCTCTTTCGCGAAACCCATTTCGTGGGTCACGCAGAGCATGGTCATGCCTTCTTCGGCAAGCTCCACCATGGTTTCCAGAACTTCCTTGATCATCTCGGGGTCAAGCGCTGACGTAGGTTCGTCAAACAGCATGATGCGCGGCATCATGCACAGCGAGCGGGCAATGGCCACACGTTGCTGCTGACCACCCGATAACATGCCCGGATACTTGTGGGCCTGTTCCGGGATCTTCACCTTCTCAAGGAAGTGCATCGCAACTTCTTCCGCCTCTTTCCGGGGCGTTTTGCGCACCCAGATGGGGGCGAGCGTGCAGTTTTCCAGAATGGTCAGGTGCGGGAAGAGGTTGAAGTGCTGAAACACCATCCCAACTTCCGAGCGCACTTTATCAACGTTTTTCAGGTCCGAAGTGAGCTCGGTCCCGTCGACGATGATCTGACCTTCCTGATGTTCTTCAAGCCGGTTGATGCAACGGATCAGCGTCGATTTACCGGACCCCGAAGGTCCCGCAATAACGATCCGCTCGCCCTGATACACGGTCAGGTCGATGTCGCGCAGTACGTGGAATGCACCGTACCACTTGTTCATGCCACGAATTTCGATGGCAAGTTCGTCCGACACTTCCATTTTGGAGCGATCGGCGTGATGGTCGAGAGTAATAGAAGACATAAGTCTCTCCTTTAACGGTGGTCCGTACGAAGCCGGCGTTCGAGATACATCGAATAACGCGACATCGAGAAGCAGAAGATGAAGAACATTAGGGCGATGAAGCCGTAAAGCTCCCACACGATACCGTTCCAGTTTTGGTCACCACGGATACCATTCGACAAGCCCAGCGGGTCGAGCAGACCGATGATCGACACCAACACCGTATCCTTGAACACGCCGATGAACGTCGACACGATCCCAGGGATCGAAATCTTCAGCGCCTGTGGCATGATGATCAGGCGTTGTGCCTTCCAGTAATCAAGACCAAGCGCATCTGCAGCTTCGTATTGACCTGTTGGAAGTGCGGCAAGCCCGCCCCGAATAACCTCGGCCATGTAAGCCGCTGCAAAAAGGGTCACCATGATTAGTACACGCAAGATGATGTCGAAGTTGGTGCCGGGTGGCAGGAAGATGTTCAACAGCGTCGAGGCCACGAACAGAAGTGTGATCAGGGGAACGCCGCGAATGAACTCGATAAAGCCCACGCAAAGCGCTTTCACGATCAACAAATCTGACTGACGCCCCAATGCCAGAACAATGCCGATGGGCAATGAGCAGGCAATGGCGACAACACCAATGGTGATCGACAGCATAAAGCCACCAAAGTTACGACTTTCGACGACATCCAATCCAATTGGGATGATGCTTTGCATTAGGTTTGCAAAACCACCCACGAGGAAGAGCCACCAGATCAGGGACGCAACCACCGCAATGATCATTCCCAACAGGCTGCCAACAATCGGCGCGAGAAAACGATAGGCGATGTAGCCCACCACAAAGCCCAACGCCGCACTGACCGGCAACCAGATCGAACCGCCCCACAAAAGCCAAGGCGCTATGAAGGGATAGATCGCCGAGAAGATCAGCGGATTTGGCAGGCGTTTTGCACCCGCGGCTATCTCAGCGGCCCGATCCTGTTTCGAAGTCGAAAACGCTTTGAAGCCGACAAAAGCAGCTGCACCCAGAAGCGCCAGACCCAGAACGATGCCGAAGCCTCCGCCCTGATACAGTGCAGTTACGCCCAGAACAGCCAACAATATCACCCAGTTCATACGACGTGAAATCATATTGAACAAAACCGGGATCACCGCCACGAACAGCAATGCGAAAGCCAGTATCGGACGCCACCTCTGGTCGACCGTTCCTTCTTCAGATCCATTTGGATAGAAACCAAAAAGTAGCTGTTGCCAGCGTTCATTGATCACGCCCCAACAGGCGCCGCCGTGCCCGCCACCTACGATCTCACGGCATTCGTTCAGCGATCCGCTGTTCCAAGTCGGTGAAAATATCCAAGGCAGAAGGAAGGCAAGAACGTACCACAGAAGCACGATGGCCAGAACTGTCAGAATCGAGTTACCGATCCCGTTGAAAAGGTTTGCTCTTGCCCATCCGACGAAACCAACCTGCGATGCGGGCGGGGCGCGTTCGGGCAACATTTCAGAGCGAACATAAGACATATCAGACATATCAGCGCTCCTTCAGCTTTACGGATTCGTTGTACCAGTTCATCACCGCTGAAATGGTCAGCGAGATGGTCAGATACACCAGCATGAGCAGCAGAACCGTCTCAAGCTCGCGGCCTGTTTGGTTCATTGTGATGCCGCCCAAAGTACCCGTGATGTCCATGTAACCCACGGCAATCGCCAATGAGCTGTTCTTTGTGAGGTTCAGGTAGTTCGAGATCAGCGGTGGGATAATCACGCGCAGTGCCTGCGGCAGGACCACGAGGCTCATCGTCCGGTTTGGACGCATACCCAATGCTCCGGCAGCTTCGGTTTGCCCTTTCGACACGGCCAGAATACCCGCTCGCACGATCTCGGCTATAAACGCCCCGGTATAGAGCGATAACGCGAGCCACAGGGCGATCAACGAGTTGCGCAAATGTGTTCCGTTCGAGAAGTTGAACCCTTTCAGCTCGGGATAGCCAAGGTAGAAACCTAACACGAAAAGAACCAGTAAGAATGGTACGACGACAGCGGCAAGGCGCACATGCCATGTCCGCGGCCGATCACCAGTGGCTTCCTGAATACTATCTGCCCGGCGCTTGATCAGCAGCGACGTCAGAACGCCGGCAATAAGCACAGCCAGCAATGCCAGCAAATCAAGGCTGACATCAAATCGCAGGCTGGAGTTGCCCAGAAGATGAATATCCCCGAGCGTGCGCGAGAACAGCGGCTCGGGAACGTATATCCCGCGATTGGTGATTGCCACGCTGTCCCAAAGGGACATAGTAGCCTCGCCTTTTCGGAATGCACTGGGTTGCGGAAGGGTTTCGATCAGCACCGCCATTATGAACACGATCCACAGCAGGACCGGCACGTTGCGGAAACCTTCGACATACACCGCAGACAGGCGCGACACGATCCAGTTTGGCGACAGGCGCAAAACACCAACGACTACGCCAATAATCGTTGCCGCAACACATCCCATCACAGCGACCAGAAGCGTATTCAAGAGCCCCATGAGCGACGCGCGCAAATGCGAATCTTGAGAATTATAATCGAGAAGGCGTTGGTTGATATCGTAACCTGCGGGTTCAAACATGAAGTTGAAGCTGGGCTCTTTCCCAAGATCCGCGAGGTTCTGTGCTGTATTTGACAGCAACCAAAAGATAAGCATCAGAAAGCCAATCAAGGCGATAATCTGAATGGTCATCGAGCGATACCGGCTGTCATATAACAGCATGGATAGCCGGAACTGGCCCTGATGAGGGTCGGTTATAGTTGTCATAGAAGACGTCCCCGTTGCCCTTGGCTTTGTTTATTTAGATCGCGGCTTTTGCTGCGGTGCCAAGGTGCGTTCAGATAGATACGAAAAGGGCGTGGATAAACCACGCCCTTTCCTCAGAAGTTTTAGCGGAAGGGAGGCGAATAGATAAGGCCGCCATCTTTCCACTGTGCGTTCAGGCCGCGGGCCAGAGCGATCGGTGTGCTTTCGCCAATGTTCTTGGCGAACACTTCACCGTAGTTACCGCCCGCCATGATGGCGCGCTTCGCCCAGTCAGCGTCGAGGCCGAGCATTTCGCCCAAATTGCCTTCGGTACCAAGGATCCGGTTGATTTCCGGGTTATCACCAGCAGCTGCCGACAGTTCGCCGATATTTGCAGAAGTGATGCCCATCTCTTCAGCAGAGATCAGAGCGTTCAGCGTCCAACGAACGATGTCACCCCACTCGTTGTCGCCGTGACGGACCAACGGGCCCAGCGGCTCTTTCGAGATGATTTCTGGCAGAACAACGTGCGCCGACGGATCTTCGAACGTGGCGCGTGTTGCAGCCAGACCAGAAGCGTCCGTGGTGTAGGTGTCGCAAGCACCAGCAAGGTACTGTTGCTGACCCTCAGCGTTGGTTTCGATCGGCACAGGCTCGTAGCTGATGTTGTTTGCGCGGAAGAAATCCGCCAGGTTCAGCTCGGTTGTGGTGCCGGTCTGGATACAAACGGTTGCGCCGTCCAGATCCTTGGCTGAGCTTACACCCATCTCTTTCGAGACAAGGAAACCCTGGCCGTCATAATAGTTGACGCCAATGAAATCGAACTTCAGATCGACATCGCGCGACAACGTCCATGTGGTGTTGCGGGCCAGCATATCAACTTCGCCCGAAGCAAGGGCGGTGAAGCGTGTTTTGCCGGTGGTCGGAACAAACTCGACCGCATTTGCGTCATTAAGCACCGCAGCTGCTACAGCGCGGCAGAAATCGACGTCGAAACCTTCCCACTTGCCGTTTGCATCCGGTGCGGCAAAGCCGACAAGACCGGTGGTCACACCGCAGTTCAGCTTGCCGCGCGCCTTGACGTCATCAAGGGTCGCAGCTGCCGAAGCGCCAGCAGCAATGCTGGCGATAGTCAGTGCGCCAAGAAAAACGGATTTTTTCATGTTTACCTCTTCCTGATAGTTACCCGTAGTTTCGGGCTAAATTCGCAGCCATTGTGGCCACAAGATGTTAGCGAAAGGATTGAACCCTTTCGGCATGGGGTGGAGTTTGAAAGAATTGATCAGTTATCGTCAAGGGTTACATCGCCAAATGCGATGCTTAACCTAGGGGAAAGCAAGAATATTATCGAAGCTAACACATTGGTTGCATTATGTTTCACGACCACTTGCGTGGAAGAACCAAGCGGCGTTCACAAATTCGATACGTTTTTTCTCTGCAAGTTCTGAGGCTTCTTCATCGACTCCCCATTGTTCGGCCTGCCAGGTCTCATCCAGACGGGAAAATTGCCACGCCTCGTCCGCAGATAACCTTTCGGACGTAACAGCCAGCGCCAACACAAGCGATCCACTGATTGCAACAAGATCGTGGAAGCCCGCAAGTTCGAAATCGGACAACGCATGCACCCGTTCGGAGAGCCGGGCGAGCGCGTCACTATCCTGCGGTTGATGAATGATTCCCGCGACGGGCCGCAAGCGCGCGTCTAAAGAATCGGACGCCCAATCCAATATTGGATCCCACTGCTCGGATTGGCGCGCGACAAGGCTTTCCGGGTCTATGGCGCGATAACATAAAAGATCACTGTCGCCATAGGCGGCCAACATATTGGCGACCTCCGAAAACTGATGCGCGACCTTATCCAATGCCGAATTTGCCATGCGGGTCACAGGCATGGTTGCAGGGTCAATTTTTTTCTCCTGCGCGTCCCATTCCTGCGCGATCGCCTCTGCCAGCGCCAAGGTTGGAACCAAAAGCAATGTCTTTGCTGGTGTCCGGATCGAGCGTCCGTCAAGTTCAACAGTGTAACCATCGTCGGCCTTGACCGCTTTCGCCTCTTTCCAGAAGCGTTTTGCCGCCCAGTCGCTCATGCTTTCCCCCAAAGTTCGTCCAGTGCCGCAGTCAATTCGGCATATGTGTCGATCAGCAGGTCCGCGCCAGCTGCCAGCAGGCCCTCACGGGGGTGATAGCCCCACGTCACACCGATGGTGCGATAGCCTGCTGCCCGGCCCATTTCGATATCAAAACTGGTGTCACCGATCATCACCGCCTGCGCGGCCTCTGCCCCGGTTTCGGACAAAGCGGCGCGCAACATGGACGGGTGTGGTTTTGACGGATGGTTGTCGGCGGTCTGACTGGTAACAAAGTAATGACGCAGGTCATGCGCGTCGTAGGCGTGGTCCAGTCCGCGCCGCGCTTTGCCGGTTGCGACACCCAGCAACACTTCGTCCTTTTGGTGCAGCGCGTCCAAAGCCTGTCGCGCGCCGGGATAAAGCGGGGCCGCAGCCTCGCCCCCTTTTTCGGCGCGCAGTTTGATGAACATGTCTTTATATTTCCGGGTCGCCTCGGCAACTTCGGTCTGCGACATACTGGGCACGAGGCGCTCAATTGCGTCGTGCAGTGACAGGCCAACGATCGAAAGAACTTCGGCACGTGTGGGACAGGCGACGCCCATCTCGCCAAAGGCGCGATTCATCGCCTCGACAATGAAATCCTGACTGTCGATCAGCGTGCCGTCGACGTCAAAAACCACCAGACGCAAAGGCGTGTCGGTCATTCCAGATCCTCGAACGGGTCGGCGGGCACGTCTCCGTCCTGCCACCCCATATAGTCCCACGTCCGCTGCATATGTTCAGGCAGCGGCGCAGTGATGGTCATAGATTTCTTAGTGACAGGATGCGTGAACGTGATCGAGCGGGCATGAAGGTGCAACTTCTTAGATATCTCACCGCCAAGCTGCGCGCCCCACCCGTCGCCAAGGTTTTCCTGACTTGATCCGCCATATTTTCCGTCACCTGCTATGGGGTGGCCAAGCTCGGCCATATGGGCACGAAGCTGGTGGGTGCGGCCTGTGACAGGCACAAGTGCGACCCATGCCGCACGACTGGCCAGCGTGGTCAGCACCGCATAATCCGTGGTCGCGCGCTTGGCACCGGGCGTTTCATCGACATGACGGGGGTGGACGCAAACCATCTTTTCACCCTCGCCCTTGCCTCCGTGACCGGGTGCCTTCACCAAGCCCCAGCGCAGGGTGCCCCAGCGGGGTTGCGGCACACCCGCGACGACGGCCCAATAGATCTTGCGGGTATCACGTGCGCGGAAGGCTTGTGTCAGTTCGCCCGCCATCTTTTGGCTGCGCGCCAATAACAGAACGCCGGATGTATCCTTGTCCAACCGATGAACAAGCCGCGGTTTGTCGTCGCGACCAAATTTCAGCGCTTCCGCCAGCCCGTCAACATGGCGGGTCTGTTTGCTGCCACCTTGGCTTGGCAAACCTGGCGGTTTGTTCAGCGCAATGATGTGATCATCACGGTAAAGCACACAGGACTGAATCAGCTTGGCATCGGCATCTGACACACGCGGCTGAGGTTGCGGTCGTTCCGGTCCATTTTCCGGTACTGGCAACGGAGGCACCCGTACCTCGTCACCGGGCGCGATCCGGGTCGACGTTTTAACCTTGGTGCCGTTCACACGGAATTCGCCTTTTCGGCATCCCTTTTCGATCCGACCTTGCCCGACATGCGGGAACATTCGTTTGACCCATCGATCCAGCCGCTGTTCAGCCTCATCCGGACCGACGGTGATAACCTGCACCCCACTCATGCCAGCACCATTCGAGCTACGAGGAGCCCCGCAAAAAGCCCCGCGAGCGACAGCACGACCGACCCGGCAATATAGGAACCGGCTGCCGCAATCTGGCCGCGCTCGTACAATGTGATGGCATCCAGCGAAAAGGCCGAGAAGGTCGTAAAGCCGCCCAACAGCCCCGTCATCAAAAACGGTGCCGCGGCATTGCCGCCCTTGCGGGCCAAGGCCACCACCAGAATGCCCATCAGAAACGACCCGAGCACATTCACAACCATCGTGCCCGCCGGGAAGCCATGCCCCAGCATCCGCGTCACCGCGTTGCCAGTCAGATACCGAGCCGAAGCGCCGATTGCGCCACCAAGAGCGACTTGAAGAAGGGGTGTCATCATGGGGTCTAACTCGGATGCACAGGGGCAGTTGTCAAGCATTGCATCTGTTTTACGCCTTGTATTGGGGTGGTGACCGGCGCACCTCTTTGCGGCCTGCAAAGCCTGAACGATCAGCATTGTAAAGACCAACGGTGCAGCCACCAAGTCGCGCGGATAAGAAGGTGCCGTCAGGATCGCCTGATCAAACCGCCCAGCGACCACCCCAACCAGTGAAAAAGTTGGGGGCACGGGTCTCAAATCCGTCGTTTCTGCGGCTTGCTTGTCATCGCTATTACATCTCAACCAATGCAATCAGTGTCGGAAAACGCGACTAGTCAGATCGTTTGGACCGTAGGCGCGCGAAATAGTCGGTGCGCTTCTTCAATTCGCGCTCGAATCCTCGTTCAACGGGGACATAATAGACACCGCGTTTGACGCTGTCCGGGAAGTAGTTTTGGCCAGAAAACCCATCCGGCGCATCATGGTCATAGGCATATCCGGCACCGTATCCCTGATCTTCCATCAATCGGGTCGGCGCATTCAGGATGTGCTTGGGTGGAGGTTCCGAACCGGTTTTTTTCGCTGCAGCCATGGCGGCCTTATAAGCCACATAGACCGCGTTGGATTTCGGCGCGAGCGCCAGATAGGTGATCGCCTGTGCCAATGCCAGCTCCCCTTCGGGGCTGCCTAGCCGCTCATATGTCTCCCATGCATCCAGACAAACACGATGCGCTTGCGGGTCTGCCAAACCGATATCTTCGACTGCCATTCGGGTAATGCGGCGCGCCAGAAAGCGGGGGTCTTCGCCACCCGTCAGCATCCGCGCCAGCCAGTACAGCGCGGCATCGGGGTCTGACCCGCGCACAGATTTGTGCAGGGCAGAGATTAGGTTGTAGTGCTCATCACCCGACTTGTCGTAAACAGCGGCCCTCTTCATCAAACGCGATGACAGCCCTTCGACATCAAGCTTCTTGTCGGCCTTCCATGCGAACACCTGTTCGGCGAGATTAAGAAGTGCGCGCCCATCGCCGTCTGCCATTTCCAGCAACGCGGCGCGTGCCTCAGCGGTCAGCGGCAGGGGGCGGTTCATTTCCTTTTCAGCCCTTTGGGCCAAGCGTTCAAGATCCGCGAGCGTCAAACGGGTCAGCACAAGAACCTGCGCGCGCGAAAGCACAGCAGCATTCAGCTCGAACGACGGGTTTTCGGTTGTGGCCCCGACCAGAAGGATGGTCCCGTCCTCCATATGAGGTAAGAAGCCATCCTGTTGCGCTTTGTTAAAGCGGTGGATTTCGTCGACGAACAGCAAGGTGCCCTGCCCGTTTGATCGCCTGTGGCGCGCGGCTTCGAACACTTTTCGAAGTTCAGGAACACCAGTGAAAATCGCGCTGATCTGTACGAAATGCAGGTCGGTTTCCTGCGCCAGAAGCCGCGCAATGGTCGTTTTGCCAACGCCCGGTGGACCCCAGAAAATCAGCGACCCAAGACTGCCTGCGGCAAGCATGGTACCCAAGGGGGCGTCCGGACCCAGAACCTGCTCCTGCCCGATCACCTCAGACAAGGTGCGGGGCCTGAGCCGGTCAGCCAATGGGCGTGGCGCGTCTTTGCCTATGCCAGCGGCTGGGGGATTGCTGTCAAACAGATCTGCCATAAGACAAATCTAAGGGGGGTGCGCGGTCGTTAAAAGGCGAAAAGACCAAAGACACCGGTTCAAAGCAGATTGTATTCTTGCGCGCGCTGGATTGCTTCGGCGGTTGTGCGCACAAACAAACGTTCACGGGCACTTCGCAATCTGGCTTTCAGCGCGCTTTCCGAGATACCCAGAAGCGAGGCCGCTTCGGCATGTCGGCTGCCCTTGGCAATCAGGCGCAACGCCATACGCTGCGCCGAGGTAAGCTGCTCGGGCGGCGTGGACTTGTCGTGCAACTCGATAACCAATTGGTGGATTTTGTCGATCTCGTCATCGGTGAACTCTCGATCCTCTCGGGCGAACCCACCGATTGTGCGCGACGCGGTGGAACCATGCGAAACCGCCACCCCATACTTCAATCCAAAACCCGCTGCCTGCGACAAGATCCCATGCGGGTCTGGCAGATCAAGTGCGCTCCACCTTATCGTGCCTTCGTGGCCAAACCCCCAAAACACCATCGGGTCCGCCAACATGTAACCCTTTTCAGTGTAAATCTGACTCCACCGCGGGTCATAGGTTTGAATCATGATGTGGGCAGATGCGTAACGAATGTGCAAACCCAGCGCATAGCCTTTCGGCGCCAAGTCAGACAACTTGGCCAACCCTTGATCCAGGCCAAAATCTTCGACCATATTTCTAACCCCATTCCCCGCACCTATCCTTTTAGACAGTAGAGCCGAAGTCAAACAACCTTAAATTGATCGCCTGCGTTTTATAGGTGGATTTTCTCAATCGTCGAATAATTCGGGCTCCGCCGACAAAAAAACCCCGCGCAAATCGCGCGGGGTCAATTCTGACCGAATGTCGGTCAATTTTTATTCGACGGCAGCGTCGGCAGCTTCTTCAGCTTCCAGACGGGCACGGTCAGCAGCGCCTTTGGCGTCTGCGTCGCGGTCGACGAATTCGATGATTGCCATCGGTGCCATGTCACCATAGCGGAAGCCGGCTTTCAGAACGCGGACGTATCCACCCTGACGTTCAGCAAAGCGCGGGCCAAGCACGTCAAAAAGTTTGGCAACATGCTGGTCTTGCTTCAGACGCGACGCAGCTTGGCGACGGGCGTGAATATCACCACGTTTGGCCAGCGTGATCATCTTTTCGATGATCGGGCGCAGTTCTTTGGCTTTCGGCAGGGTCGTTTTGATCTGTTCATGTTCGATCAGCGAACCCGCCATGTTGGCGAACATCGCTTTGCGGTGTTCATGGGTGCGATTCAGGCGGCGGTAACCACGAGCGTGACGCATTTTCTTAATCCTTCTTTGGTGCTCTTGAACGAGCGGTGCTTTGTCCGAGAACCGATGCGTGTCGGTCCCTCTCCTTGGGGCAGGATTGCCCAGATGTTCCCCGCATCAGGCGGGCATTGAGGGGGCCAGAAATCCGGCCCCCGCCGATGATCAGAATTGATCTTCGAATTTCTTAGCGAGCTCTTCGATGTTCTCAGGCGGCCACTCTTCGACATCCATGCCTAGGTGCAGACCCATGCCCGAAAGCACTTCTTTGATCTCGTTCAGCGACTTGCGGCCGAAGTTCGGGGTGCGCAGCATCTCGGCTTCGGTTTTCTGGATCAGATCGCCAATGTAAACGATGTTGTCGTTCTTCAGGCAGTTTGCCGAACGCACAGACAGTTCCAGCTCGTCCACTTTCTTCAAGAGAAGCGGGTTGAACTCAAGACCATCATCTTCGTCCTGACGCCCAGCGGCTTCCGGCTCGTCGAAGTTCACGAAGATCGACAGCTGGTCCTGAACGATGCGCGCGGCAAAAGCCACGGCGTCTTCCGGGGTGACCGAACCGTCGGTTTCCAACTTCAGTGTCAGCTTGTCATAGTCCAGAACCTGACCTTCACGGGTTGGTTGAACGTCGTAGCTAACTTTCTTGACCGGCGAATAGATCGCATCAACCGGGATCAGGCCAATTGGCGCATCTTC
Source organism: Aliiroseovarius sp. M344 (assembly GCF_025140835.1). Lineage (NCBI taxonomy): Bacteria > Pseudomonadati > Pseudomonadota > Alphaproteobacteria > Rhodobacterales > Paracoccaceae > Aliiroseovarius > Aliiroseovarius sp. M344. Next base: position 495,091 of record NZ_CP081153.1, on the reverse strand, counting down.
CGGCTTGTTCTTGTCAGACGCGACATAGCCTTTTCCGGTGTTAACAGTCAGCTCCATGAACAGGTCCGCGCCGTCATCCAGGTGACAGATCACGTGATCCTTGTTCAGGATCTCGATGCCTGCGGTTTCCGAGATGTCGCCAGCTGTCACAACCATGGGGCCTTTGGCCGAAATCGACAGGCGCTTGGGGCCTTCGACTTCCATGTTGATTGCAACACCTTTGAGGTTCAGAACGATGTCGGTGACGTCTTCACGCACACCTGCCACGCTGCTGAATTCATGCAGAACGTTGTCAATCTGAACCGACGTGATAGCGGCACCTTGCAGCGAGCTCATCAGCACGCGGCGCAGGGCGTTGCCCAAAGTCAGACCAAAGCCGCGTTCCAGCGGTTCGGCGATCACGGTCGCTTGACGCGCTGGGTCATTGCCCGGCTTTACGTCCAGCTGAGTCGGCTTGATCAGTTCTGCCCAATTTTTATGGATCATGCGTCCCTCCATACTTGTCCTGTCCCCATGTCCAAAGGGCAGGACGCCCGAGGTTAAAATGACGGAAACCGGGCTGCGACAACCGCAGCCCGGCGAAAAATCTAATTAAACGCGGCGGCGCTTCGGGGGGCGGCAGCCGTTATGTGCAATCGGAGTCACGTCACGGATCGAGGTGATGTTGAAACCGACAGCAGCCAGCGCGCGCAGAGCCGATTCACGACCCGAACCGGGGCCTTGAACTTCGACTTCCAGCGTCTTGACGCCGTGTTCCTGAGCTTTCTTGCCTGCGTCCTCTGCGGCCATCTGGGCAGCATAAGGCGTCGACTTGCGCGAACCTTTGAAGCCCATGGTGCCAGCCGACGACCAGGCAATTGCGTTGCCTTGAACGTCAGAAATCAGGATTTTTGTATTGTTGAAAGAAGAGTTCACGTGAGCAACGCCGGAGGCGATGTTCTTGCGCTCTTTTTTCTTCGTACGAGTCTTATCGCGAGCCATTGGTCAAACCCTCCCTTATTTCTTCTTACCAGCAATGGCCTTTGCAGGGCCTTTGCGAGTACGAGCGTTGGTGTGAGTACGCTGACCGCGTACGGGAAGGTTGCGGCGATGACGCAGACCACGATAGGCCCCCAGATCCATCAGGCGCTTGATGTTCATCTGCACTTCGCGACGCAGGTCACCTTCTACGGTGAACGTCGCGTCGATGTGCTCGCGGATCGCAAGAACTTCGGCGTCCGACAGTTCGTTTACACGACGGGACGGGTCGATTTTCACAGCTTCGCAGATGGCTTTGGCCGAAGTATGACCAATTCCGGTGATATATGTCAGGGCGATCGGGACCCGTTTATGGGTCGGGATGTTTACGCCGGCAATACGTGCCACGTGTCACTTTCCTTTTCGTTGCGGTTCCGTAACGCCGGAACCTTTTTTCACAACGGAAGCCCGCCGGATTATTCCTGCGGGCCGCGCTGAATTTCTGGTCTGGCGGTGTTAGGGAGCGACCCCGGACAAACCGCCGATTCCCGTTAGGGATGGGGTGACTTAGAAGGGAATGCCGCGGGCGTCAACCCATCTTGGCGACTAGGTCAGGATATCCGGCACGCAATCCCGAAAAGAACAAGCGTCGGAACGGATGAACGGCGCTTGAAGTTTATCGATCAGGCCGGATCAGGTATCCAAGACGCCAGCAATCTCGGCCTTGACCTCGTCGATCTCTCCCAGCCCGTTCACAGACTGAAGATCGCCCTTGGCATAATAGTAACCAATCAGGGGCGAGGTCTTCTTATAGTACTCCATAAGACGGGTCCGAAGGCTTTCTTCGTTGTCATCTGCGCGGCGCTTGAATTCGGTGCCGCCACAGTTCGAGCATTTCCCGTCTGCGGGAATCGGCTTCGAAATGTCGTTGTAACCTTCACCACAGTTGCCGCAGGTCGAACGTGCAGTGATCCGAGACACCAAAGCTTCGTCATCCACACGCATTTCAACAACAGCGTCCAGCTTGGCACTGTGCTTGTCCAGAAGATTACCTAGTGCATCTGCTTGGGCCAAAGTTCGGGGGAAGCCGTCAAAGATAAACCCACCACCGTTATCGCCTTCCAGCTTTTCTTCGATCAGGCCAATAACGATCTCGTCCGTGACAAGCTCGCCCGCATCCATGATCGCTGCAACCTTGTTGCCCATCTCGGTGCCGGATGATCGCGCATCGCGCAGCATGTCACCTGTCGAAAGTTGGATCATGCCACGCTCTTCAACGAGCAAACGGGCTTGCGTTCCTTTGCCGGCTCCCGGCGGTCCAAGCAGAATAATATTCATCTACGCGCGGGTCCTTTCTTGGCACGTTTCTTGCCGCGAAGCTGCGACTTCTCAATCAGACCCTCATATTGGTGGGCCAGAAGGTGAGATTGCACCTGCTGGATCGTATCCATCGTCACAGAAACGACGATCAATACCGATGTGCCGCCAAAATAGAACGGAATAGCCAGCTGACTGCGCAGGATTTCTGGCAACAGACACACAGCGGCCAAATAACCCGAACCAAGAACCAGAAGGCGTGTCACCACGTAATCCAGATATTCAGCGGTTTTCTTTCCGGGGCGAATGCCGGGCACAAACCCGTTTTGGTTCTTCAGGTTGTCGGCAACCTCGTCCGTCTTAAACGCAACTTCTTTGGTGTAGAAGAAGGTGAAGAACACGATCATCGCCGTAAAGAACAACAGATAAAGCGGTTGGCCGGGTCCGAAATAGGCAAGGATGGTCGACATGACCGGTCCAGCCTGACCAGAAGAGAAGGTTGAGATCGTCGTCGGCAGCAGCAGAAGCGCAGACGCGAAGATCGCAGGAATAACCCCGGCAGGGTTCACTTTGATCGGCAGGTGGCTGGAGCCACCGTCATAGACCTTCATGCCCACTTGGCGACGCGGATACTGAATGTGGATCTTGCGCAATGCGCGTTCCATGAACACAACGAAGGCGATGACAGCAACGATCATCACCAGAACACCGATGATGACGGCAGGGCTGATTGCGCCAGAACGGCCCGAAGCCAAGAACTGTGCCATAGCAGCGGGGATCTCGGCGACAATACCAACGAAGATGATCAGTGAGATACCGTTGCCGATGCCACGTGCAGTGATCTGCTCACCCAGCCACATCAGGAACATAGTGCCGCCGACGAGAGTGATCACACAGGCGGCGATGAAAAAGCTACCGGGGTTTGTGACCAAATCACCAGCTTGCAGGCTGTTTGCCAGCGCGAAAGCCTGCCCCGTGGCAAGCAGAACCGTGCCATAACGGGTATATTGGTTGATCTTTTTGCGGCCTTGCTCGCCTTCTTTCTTCAGCTGCTTCAAGGGCTCCCACATGGAGCTTAGAAGCTGCACAATGATCGAGGCCGAGATGTACGGCATGATCCCAAGCGCGAAAACACCCATCCGGCTCAGCGCGCCGCCGGTGAACATGCCAAGCACACCCGCGATGCCGGACTGGGCTTGCTCCATAAACTCGCGGAGCGCGGCACCGTCGATCCCCGGAATGGGAATATACGTGCCAAGGCGATAAATGATCAGAAGCCCGATCGTGAAGAAGATCCGCTGACGCAGCTCGGTCGCCTTACCGAAGGCGCCCCAGCTCATGTTTGCGGCCATTTGTTCTGCTGCAGATGCCATAAGGCCCCCTATTCAAGTAAAACACCGCCGGACCGTTCCCGGCTCCGGCGGCGCTTGAAAACATAGCAAGATATGTAAGGGGCAGCGACGCCCCTCACAAGGTCTTATTCAGCTGCAGCCGGAGCAGCGACGGTCAATTTACCGCCAGCTTTTTCGACAGCTTCAACAGCCGATTTCGACGCGCCGGTTACGGTGATCGTGGCTTTGGCGGACAATTCGCCCTTTGCCAGCACCCGAATACCGTCCAGCTTGCGACGAACAAGACCCGAAGCAACCAATGTGTCTTCGGTGATGTCTTTTGCGTCGAGCTTTTTCTCGTCGATGAATTTCTGGATCAGGCCCAGATTGATAACAGCGAATTTTTTACGGTTCGGCTTGCTAAATCCGCGCTTGGGCAGACGTTGGTACAAAGGCATTTGGCCGCCTTCGTAACCTTTGATCGCCACACCTGAACGGGATTTCTGACCTTTGATACCACGGCCACCCATTTTACCGGTGCCGGAACCCGGACCACGACCAATGCGTTTGCGGGGTTTTGTTGCGCCAGGATTGTCGCGCAGTTCATTCAGTTTCATTTCGCTTCTCCTTGCCGGAACTGACCCATGAAGCGGAAGGGGCCAAACACGGCTTTTCTTGGTTTTGATTCTGTGACGCGAGACGCCACCGGGGGCGTATAGACCCAAGCCGCCTGTCGTGCAAGCCTGTCCTTGCTATCTGCGGGGCAGAAGACCGATGGCAATCCCGCCCAGAACCAGTGCTGAGGCAAGAAGCGCGCGGAGGCTCAGGACCTCTCCTAGCAGCAGCACCCCTGCCAGCATGGCAATCACAGGAACCGAAAGCTGCACAAGCGCGCCGGTGCTAGCCCCGAGCTGTGGCAACACGCGATACCAGAGCGCATACCCCAATCCCGACGTCAGCGCGCCAGAGGTTACGGCCAGCACGACCCCGATGGCTGACGCGTTTTCAGCGGCCACAAAGGGCAGGCTTGCCACCAACACGAAAGGCGCAGCATAGACAAAATTCCAGGCGGTGGCCGTCAGCGGAGCAGCAGCGCGCCGACCAACCAGTGAATAGACGCCCCACCCCACTGCGGCCAGAACCATCAGAACGATTGCAGTTGGATCCATACGCGTGCCACCGGACGGCCACACCAGAATGGTCAAACCCACCAGAGACACCGCCATCCCGGTCCAGCGTCTGGTCGGCAACACTTCCTGCGCCAGAACAGCGCCGGCGAACATGGTGACCTGCACCACGGCGAATAGGATCAGCGCACCAAGCCCGGCATCCAAGGCCAGATAGGCAAAGGAAAACCCGACCAGATAGACAACAAGGGACAGGACGGCAGTCCAATCAACCTTGCGCCGCTGCGGAAGCCCTTTCGCGTTCACCGCGATCAGCACCCAAAGCACCAACGCGCCAGCGATCACCCGCACAAGCGCGAAACTGGCGGGGCCGATATGTTCACCCGCAAGCCCCGCCCGGTTCAGAAGCGAGTTGGCGGCAAAAGCCACCATGGTCAGAGTGGTCAGGGCAAGAAGTCTCAAGTCATCGGCCTTTTCGAGGTGTCCCAGCCATACCGCCGCGGGTACCACCCTGCCAATCACCTTCGCGCCATCCCGAAACGAAAAACCCCAGCGTTGCAGCCGGGGTTCGTCATGCGATGTGGGGCTGGCTTACTTGTTGCGGCCGCGCAAATACTCGGTCCGGGTCGGTATGGGATCCGACGACAGGAAGCGACGGGTCGCGGATAGAGCAGCAATGATCACCTCGGCGATGGCGTTTGCCAAAGGGGTGACGGGGCTTACGATGGCGTTCATGTCAGTGGTCCTAAAAAGGGAATATGGTGTTTGCGCCCTCATATGAGGGGTTTGCGTTGGCGACCATAGCTGATTGAGAAAGGCTGGGTTGCGGGGAGTGCATGGGTTGGGGTTGTCACGTGCCCTCTACAAAGAGCGGCGCTCGATCCTGGGTGGGCGTGAAGCGAACAACGTGCATAGGCACCGAAAAACAGCGCATCTAAGTTACTTCTACTGCTTCCAATCGGAGAAACGAGATGAACACAACCACCTACAATTTCGTAAAGAAACGGGACGACCTGTACAGACTGTTCGACGGAAATCGGACAGTAGTCGCAGAACACCGAAACATGGGGTTTGATAGCGACGACAGCTATTCTGCTTACTGTATAGCAATGAGCCTTCTTCAAGACAGCGGGGAGGCGTTGTTAGTGCACCGAAAACGCGGTTTTTCTCGCTCGACAAATCTCGCCTATCTTGAGCTTATTGGCATTCTTCAAACTCTCCTAATTGATCAAGACGCATTGAGAGAGCTAAACTTCTCACTCTTCAACAATCGCGAACCGTGTCAGAGGAAAGCAGATTACCCTGCATGGTACAGGTTAAGAGAAACTAGACATCTCGTTGCTGGCCACCCCAATCACATGCAAGGAGCTAAAAGCTGCTATGTTGTTAGAGGTGAAATCAGCTATTCGAAGATAGTACTTTGCCAATCGAAAAGAGAACCAAACAAACTGCAATCACTGTCTCGGTTTCAGAATCTGGAACTCGGGAAAGAGTTGGAAAGTTACGACACCGAAGCCGGACGCATACTTGATAAATGCACATCAAAGCTTCGATCAAGGTTCCAAAAACAAAACACCCCAGCCATTTCCGACCGGGGTGCTTCAAATCTTCAAGAAGGTGGCTGACTTCAGCCCTTCTCTTCGATGATCTCTACCATATGCGAGATCGACGAGACCATGCCACGGACGGCGGGGGTGTCTTCGAGTTCGCGGGTTTTGTGCATCTTGTTCAGGCCCAGGCCGATCAGCGTTTGACGCTGTTTGGCGGGGCGGCGGATCGGCGAACCGACCTGCTTGACGACGATGGTTTTAGCCATGGATCAGTCTCCTTACGCGTCTGCAGCTTCGGCATCTGCCGGAGCTTCAGATTTTGCACCCAGGATGTCGGCGACTTTCTTGCCGCGACGTTGGGCGATCATGCGGGGGCTGGCTTCTTTTTGCAGCCCGTCGATGGTGGCGCGGATCATGTTGTATGGGTTTGCGGAACCCAAGGACTTGGACACCACGTCTTTGACGCCCAGCATTTCGAACACGGCACGCATCGGACCACCGGCAATAATACCAGTACCTTCTGGTGCTGTGCGCATGACCACTTTACCAGCGCCATGACGACCTTCGATGTCGTGGTGCAGGGTGCGGCCTTCGCGCAGCGGCACGCGGATCATTTGGCGCTTGGCTTGCTCGGTGGCTTTGCGGATGGCCTCGGGGACCTCTTTCGCTTTACCTTTACCGAAGCCAACACGGCCTTTTTGGTCACCAACAACGACAAGTGCGGCGAAGCCAAAGCGCTTACCACCTTTTACGGTTTTGGAAACGCGGTTGATCGCGACCAGGCGATCTGCAAATTCGGGTGTCTCGTCGCGGTCACGACGGTTTCCCCGGCGGTTGTCACGTTCTGCCATCAGGCAATCCTTTCATGGTGGCGCTGCTTGGCGCCGTAAAACTTCAATCCAGGTGGGCCACATGACGTGGCACATGGCCCCCGGATCATCGGGAGGGCGCAACCGCCCTCCGCAGGGTTCTTAGAACTTCAGGCCGCCTTCACGCGCAGCTTCGGCCAGAGCCTTCACTTTGCCGTGGAACAGGAAGCCGCCGCGGTCGAAATAGCATACTTCGACACCGGCTTTCTTGGCACGTTCTGCGATCGCTGCACCCACTTTGGTGGCTGCGTCGATGTTGTTTTTGCCAACCACGCCCAGATCCTTCTCGAGGGAAGAAGCCGAAGCTAGGGTGACGCCATTCACATCGTCGATCAGCTGAGCGCTGATGTTCTTGTTTGAGCGATGCACCGACAGGCGCATCTTGCCTACGTTGTGCTTGCGCAGGCTGTTCCGGACGCGCAGGCGGCGCTTGAGGAACAGGGTCCGTTTGCTGTTTGCCATCTGTCTGGTCCTTACTTCTTCTTACCTTCCTTGCGGAAGATATACTCGTCTTTGTATTTGATGCCTTTGCCTTTATAGGGCTCGGGCTTGCGCCAAGCGCGGATGTTGGCCGCGACTTGACCGACGAGTTGTGGATCGATGCCTTCAACGACGATTTCAGTTTGCTTCGGAGCGGTCACAGTGACGCCCTCCGGAGCAACATAGTCGACGTCATGCGACAGGCCGAGGTTCAGTTTCAGAACATTGCCCTGCATTTGGGCCCGGTAACCAACACCGTTGATTTCCAGCTCTTTCTTGAAACCGTCAGAAACACCGGTGACCATGTTGGCAACCATCGTGCGGCTCATGCCCCACTGCTGACGGGCGCGCTTGGACTTGCCACGCGGCGCAACGTTAACCTGATTGTCCTCAACGGTGATGGTGACATCATCGGTTGCGGTGAAGTTCAGGACACCTTTCGGCCCCTTAACTTCGACGGACTGACCCGATTGCGTAACAGTTACGCCAGCGGGCAGCTCGACCGGTTTTTTACCAATACGAGACATTCAAGAGCCTCCTTAGAATACGGTGCAAAGCACTTCGCCACCAACATTCTGGTTGCGAGCGTTTGCATCGGACATGACGCCTTTGGGGGTCGAGACAATAGAAACGCCAAGGCCCTGACGGACCTGTGCAATGTCTTTCACGCCCATATAGACGCGACGGCCAGGGGTCGAAACCCGCTTCAGTTCGCGGATAACCGGAACACCGTCGTAGTATTTGAGGCTGATTTCGAGTGTGGGATGCCCACGCTCGTCAGTGCCATTTTCGTAGCCGCGGATGTAACCTTCATCAAGAAGGACATCCAAAACCCAAGCGCGCAGTTTGGAGGCCGGTGTCGAAACAACCGACTTGCCGCGCATTTGCGAGTTGCGGATACGGGTGAGCATATCGCCGATAGGATCGTTCATATCTATCTCTCCCTTACCAGCTTGATTTCACCAGGCCGGGGATTTGGCCATTCGAGCCAAGTTCCCGCAGCGCGATCCGCGACACTTTGAGCTTACGATAGTAAGCATGCGGACGACCGGTCAGCTGGCAACGGTTGTGCAGCCGGGTCGCCGAGCTGTTGCGCGGCAGTTTTGCAAGCTTCAGGCGGGCGGTGAAACGCTCTTCCATCGTCTTACTCTCGTCGTTTGCGATCTCTTTCAGCGCAGCACGCTTGGCGGCGTATTTTTCCACCAGCTTCTGACGCTTCTTCTCGCGTTCGATCATTGCTTTTTTAGCCATGTCTATTCCTTCCCGCGGATCAGCTGTTAAAGGGCATGTTGAAATGCTTCAGCATGCTCTTTGCTTCCGCGTCGGTTTTCGCGGTGGTGGCAATCACGATGTCCATGCCCCAGTTTTCATCAACTTTATCAAAGTCGATTTCCGGGAACACGATGTGCTCTTTCAGACCCATGGCATAGTTGCCACGGCCGTCAAAAGACGTGCCCGGAACGCCGCGGAAGTCGCGGATACGGGGCATCGCAATGGTGATCAGACGGTCCAGAAATTCATACATCCTGTCACCGCGCAGGGTCACTTTCGCACCCAGCGGCATGTCCTCGCGAACACGGAAACCAGCGATGGATTTCTTGGCTTTGGTCGTCAGAGCCTGTTGGCCAGCGATCACAGACAGGTCAGCAACAGCCGACTTGGCTTTCTTCGAGTCACGAACGGCTTCAGCACCACAACCGATGTTCAGAACGATTTTATCCAGACGCGGGATCTGCATGTCGTTCTTGTAACCGAATTCCTCTTTCATGGAGGCACGAATGCTGTCCTTGTAAAGAGCTTTCAGGCGGGGGGTGTAGTTTGCAGTATCAAGCATCAGACAGTCTCCCCTGTGGTTTTGGCGAAACGCACTTTTTTGCCGTCTTCCTCGCGGAAGCCAACGCGCGTTGCTTTGCCGTTCTTATCCAGCAGAGCCAGGTTCGACAGTTGGATCGGCATCGCTTTCGGGATGCGGCCACCTTGGCTGGTCTGGCTTTGACGGGTGTGGCGGATCGAAACGTTCACGCCGTCAACAACGGCTTTGCCAGCTTTCGGGTCAACCGACGAGATCTCGCCCTGCTTACCCTTGTCTTTGCCGGCCAGAACGACAACCTTGTCGCCTTTTTTCAACTTAGCAGCCATCTTACAGCACCTCCGGAGCCAGCGAGATGATCTTCATGAAGTTCTTCGCGCGAAGTTCGCGAACAACCGGGCCGAAGATACGGGTCCCAACAGGCTCGTTGTTGTTGTTCAGAATAACCGCTGCGTTGCGGTCAAACCGGATGGCAGTGCCGTCATCACGACGGACTTCTTTGGCGGTGCGAACGACGACGGCCTTACGGACATCACCTTTCTTAACGCGACCGCGCGGAATGGCTTCCTTAACCGAGACGACAATGATGTCGCCGACGGATGCGTACTTACGCTTGGAACCACCCAGAACCTTGATGCACTGAACACGGCGCGCGCCGCTGTTGTCAGCTACATCCAGATTTGTTTGCATCTGGATCATGTGGTTTCTCCCGACCTTTGGGGCGCCGATGCTTGGCGGAACCCCCAGGGTTTCGACTTGTTAAGTCGTCCGGGAAGGCAAAACTTAGCCTTCCAGAACTTCCCAACGCTTGGTTTTCGACTTCGGCGCGCATTCGATGATGCGGACGGTGTCGCCTGCCTTATAGGCATTCTTTTCATCGTGAGCCCGGTACTTCTTGGACTTACGGATGGTTTTCTTCAGAACCGGGTGCGTAAAGCGACGCTCTACGGATACGGTGACTGTTTGTTCGTTGGCGGCGCTGGTTACAGTGCCTGACAGGATACGTTTGGGCATTCTACTGGCTCCTCTTACTCAGCTGCAGCGCGGGCTTGTTCGTTCAATACGGTTTTAACGCGCGCGGCGTCGCGACGTACTGTACGCATACGGGCTGTGTTTTCGATGGCACCAGTGGCCTGCTGGAAACGCAGGTTGAAAGCCTCTTTTTTCAGCTCTGCCAGCTTTTCGCGCAGCTGGTCAGGAGACTGATCACGCAGTTCCTTGGCGTTCATTCGCCTATTCCTTTCCTTGCACCAGAGAGCTCTACCCGTCGTTGCTGGCAGGTCACCCTAAATCTGGTGGGTTATATGCAATACACACGAATCCCGTTGCCGGGAATCCGCGAGATGTGCGTCTATAGGTGACCCCAGACCGCATGGCAACAGGAAAGCAACTGTTTTCTTTAGATGCTCCTATGCTTCGTCTTGGGTGATGTCGCCAACAAATTTGGAAGCATACCGCTGTTCACCGATCCGCTCGATCAAGCTGAGTTGAAGTTCAAGCCAGCCGCGGTGGCCAACCTCATCAATTGCAATCTCTTCAAACAAGGCTTTCGACGCAAGATCGTCTGCCTTATAGGCCGCCTTGGAGGCTTGCGTATAGAAAACGATGGCCTCTTTTTCGTCTTTCAGATCTGACTCAAACATCTCTTTGAGCGTCTTGGACACTTTGGGCGTGGCCGCAAAGGCAACTTCGGGCTCTCCCCCCAACTCCAGAATTCGCGCCATGAATCGACCGGAGTGGACCAGCTCTTCTTCAAATTCGCCGCGCATGGTTTGTGCCAGTTTGTCCAGCCCCCAATCTTCAAGCACATGTGCGTGTAGTTGATACTGGTGCGCTGCCGTCATTTCCATTTGGAGCGCGGTATTCAGGTGCTTACAAATCGCGGCATTGGTCATGTCGAATTCCTTTTTTTCTGTGTTCCTAAATTACATAAGTGTCCGCGATGTGCCTTCAACTAGAGTGCAAATTTGTCGCATTAAGGCTCGCCCCTTTTTTACAAGTGCGCTATCCCTGCCCCATGCCCAATATATCTTCCCTCTTCGTGACCCGCCTTTACCACGCTCAACTGTCCGAGTTTGACCCCAAGGTCAGCCAGGATGAGCTTTATGACAGCTGCTATTCCATCGCCGAGGATGACGAGGCGGGGCAGGAATGGTGCGAGGCCGAGGGCTATCCCGGCTATACCTCTTACGCGTCCCTGACCGACCTGCCGTGGCGCTTTCCGATCTTCAAGGATGTGGTGGACGCGCTGGACAAGCATGTTGCCGCCTTTGCCGAAGATCTGGAGTTCAATCTGGATGATCGCAAGCTGGAGCTTGAGGATATTTGGATCAACATCCTACCGCCCGGAGGATACCACTCGGCCCATATCCATCCGCATTCGGTGATCTCTGGCACCACATATCTGGCCCTGCCCGAAGGCGCGGGGGCGCTGCGCTATGAAGACCCGCGCCACGCCATGATGATGGCTGCGCCCCCGCGTCGCAAAAACGCGCGTGAGGAGCTGAAAAGCTTCATCACCAAACGCCCCGCCGAGGGCGACGTTCTGTTGTGGGAAAGTTGGTTGCGCCACGAGGTGATGCAAAACACCGGCGACGAAGAACGCCTGTCGGTGAGCTTTAACTATAAGTGGGGCGATTAGGCGCGTTCATCGGAGCCTTCTACGGCGGAAAACCGCAACCCGTGTTAGCGGGCTGGCGCGTGATATTGTATATCAATCCAGTCCCGCGCAATTTCACTCCGATTGTAAGCTGAAAGATGGCGGACCGTTTTTAAGGACCGCCTCACCGAACGCATGGAGAGAATGATGAAAACCATCACGAAGGTCGCTCTGGTCCTTGTTATGGTCCCATTGATGGCGACGGCAAGTCTTGCCGGAAACGGCAAGGGCCATGGTAAGGTAAAAGGCAACGCGAACCACAAGGGCGTAGCCACAAAGTGGTGCCCGCCCGGACTGGCCAAAAAGAACCCGCCCTGCATTCCACCGGGACACGCGAAACCGCGGATTGGCGATGATCTGGACGATTATGAGCATTATCACTTCACTGATTATGACCGTTATCGGCTCGACCCGAACTATCGCTATTATCGTGTGGGCGAAATGATTTATCGCGCCGATCCCACCACGTTCAAAGTGCTAGAGGTGATCGGGTTGATGGATGAGTTGCTGCGCTAAGGGTCCCCGGGCATTGTTGTCCGCGGCACGAATGAGGACACAATGAACCCACTTAGCGACACACCCCTTGCCGACCTGACGGTCGAGTTTGGCACGCGCCCGGAAATGCCCGCAATGCCCAAGGCAACCGATGCGGATCGGCGTATGGGACGACGGCTGGCGGCGATCCATAGGATGCACCTGAACGATGTGGGCCGGATCGGCATCGTGTTGGATCAGATCGAGGCGGGCGAGGCATCAGGCAGTGATCTGACAGACGCTCTGTCCTCGGCTGAGTTCGCGCAGAATGTCCGGCAATTCGGGTCGCTCTGCGGACGGGAATGTAAAGTGCTGACCTACCACCACGACGCCGAGGAATTCAGCCTGTTCCCCCAACTGGCCCAGAACGGCAACGACGCCCTGCGTGCGGTCGTTGCGCGGCTGATGGAGGAACATAAAGTCGTGCACGAACTGCTGGTCCGTCTGGAACGTGCCGCAATGGCGCTGATGTTCGAAGTGGACCAAGAGAAATTCAACGAGGCCCGCGCGGTGTTCCGGCAGTTGGAAACCGTGGTGCGCTCGCATTTCGGGTATGAAGAAACGCAGTTGGAAGAGGCGATTGGGGTTTTGGGGGTTGGGTTGTAACGAACCTTCAACCACTAAAAATCTAAACAATACCAGGCTGAGACTTCACAGCATTTTCTATCTTTGGTAGATAATGGAGCAAACAAGTCCCTTAGATTTCACAGTAGAGAATTTCATGGAAAAGCTTAGCCCGATCATTCCTATCTATCTTAATCAGAACTACGTCTTTGACCTTTTGGCCATGCTCAAGGATGGATTATCGACCGTCACCTCTGTCACCGAAACAAGTAGTTCAAAAGCGAGTTCATCAGGTGAGGCACAAGGGAACATAGGTTTGGGCAGCATGCTTACGCCCCTGCTGAAGATCGACCTTTCCGCGCGAAGGGGGAACTCCAAAAGCACCGGGAACGAACAGACATCAACGCAAGAACGTGTTCATACACCCGCTTCTATGCTGCAATCGCTGCGGCAGGAGTTACGCGAAGCGGACCTTCTTTCCGCATATGAACGCGACCAAACACACCTGCCAAAAGCTGGCGAGTTAATCGAAATCACCGTGATCTTGAAGCGCAATCCTTTCATTGAATTAATGGATACGATGCTAGGGATTCTGCCGCTTGCTATGCAATTTGCGAGCCAAGAAGTCGGGAACAAAAAAATAGCCACGTCGAAACAAAAGGAAGTCAAAGAACTGCTTAATCAGATGAACGCAGTCCGGGAAAGTCTAACACAGGGTAATACCATTGATCTATTTTCAGAGCTTGGCGATGGGACCAAAACGATTATCACCGTTGATCAAAGATATCTAGATGACGCCCAGATGGCCAACTTGATCGACGGCGAATACAAAATACTCGGCAAGGTAAGCCGAGCGATCACATCTAACGACGCGCCACTTAGCTTACTTCGCAAAACTCCAGTTTCGAAGCTCCCAGTTTTTATAGATGCCATGAAGGAAATGAGTGATAGCCTACTGCAATCGGGCGATTTCACGGTACCAGAAGGTGATCACGAACTGGAAGGGCCAGCTATCCACATCCTGCCCATCGCCATATTCGTTTGAGCTTCATCTTAGTTCTTCGGCAAGGCGATGCCTGCTGCAAGCAAGACACAAAACCCCCGCCGATTTCTCGACGGGGGCTTCTTTTTCTCTACCAGGGTGCGGCCCGCGAGTTTCCTTCGGAAATTCGCTACACCGCGTTGCTTCAGTTTGCCAACGGCAAATTGAAGCTTACCAGTCCTCGCGAAGGACGACGCGTGATTTGATCGGCAGTTTCATCGCAGCAAGGCGCAGGGCCTCGCGTGCGACGTCGTCATTGACGCCGTCGATCTCGAACATCACGCGGCCCGGCTTCACTTTGCAGGTCCAACGGTCCACGGAACCTTTACCTTTACCCATACGAACTTCGATGGGTTTGGCAGTTACCGGGGTGTCAGGGAAGATGCGAATCCAAACACGACCCTGACGTTTCATATGACGCGTCATGGCACGACGTGCAGCTTCGATCTGGCGTGCTGTCACACGCTCAGGCTCGAGAGCTTTAAGACCGTAAGAACCGAAGTTCAGGTCAGAGCCGCCTTTGGCCTCACCCTTGATCCGGCCTTTGTGCATCTTGCGGAATTTTGTACGCTTTGGTTGAAGCATGTCTCAGCCCTCCTTAACGACGGCCGCCAGCGCCACGGGGCGCGGGACCTTCCTGGAGTTCCGCTTGACGACGATCACGAGCAGCAGGATCGTGCTCCATGATTTCGCCTTTGAAGATCCAGGTTTTGATGCCGATGATGCCGTAAGGCGTCATTGCTTCGGCGTGGGCGTAGTCGATGTCAGCGCGCAGGGTGTGCAGCGGCACACGGCCTTCGCGATACCATTCGGTACGGGCGATTTCAGCACCACCAAGACGACCAGCAACATTCACACGGATGCCAAGGGCACCCATACGCATTGCGTTCTGCACGCCGCGCTTCATGGCACGACGGAAGGACACACGGCGCTCAAGTTGCTGAGCGATGGATTCTGCAACCAGGGCAGCGTCCAGCTCGGGCTTGCGAACTTCAACGATGTTGAGGTGCAGTTCCGAGTCAGTGATCTTGGCGATTTTCTTGCGCAGAGTTTCAATGTCTGCACCTTTCTTGCCAATGATCACACCGGGGCGCGCTGTGTGGATCGTCACGCGGCACTTTTTGTGCGGACGTTCGATGATCACACGGCTGATACCAGCCTGCTTGCATTCGGTTTTGATGAAGTCACGAATTTTCAGGTCTTCCATAAGAAGATCGCCGTAATCTTTCGTGTCTGCGTACCAGCGGCTGTCCCAGGTGCGGTTGACCTGAAGACGCATGCCAATTGGATTAACCTTCTGACCCATTACGCTTGCTCCTCAACTTGACGCACCTTGATGGTGAGTTCCGAGAACGGCTTGATGATTTTGCCGAAACGACCACGGGCACGAGGGCGACCGCGTTTCATGGTCAGGTTTTTACCGACATAAGCCTCGGCGACGATCAGTTCATCGACGTCCAGGTTGTGGTTGTTCTCGGCATTTGCGATGGCAGACTGAAGACATTTCTTCACGTCCTGAGCGATACGCTTGTTCGAGAAGGTCAGGTCCGTAAGGGCCTTTTCAACCTTCTTGCCGCGGATCATTCCAGCAACCAAGTTCAGTTTCTGCGGGGACGTACGGAGCATACGGGTTTTCGCCATAGCTTCGTTATCGGCCACGCGGCGGGGATTTTTATCCTTACCCATGGCTTACTTCCTCTTCGCTTTTTTATCAGCCGCGTGACCATAGTAGGTCCGTGTCGGAGAATATTCACCGAACTTTTGGCCAATCATGTCTTCGGTCACATTCACAGGGATGTGCTTGTGGCCGTTATAGACGCCAAAGGTCAGACCCACGAACTGGGGCAGAATGGTCGAACGACGCGACCAGATCTTGATGACCTCGTTTTTACCCGACTCGCGGGTTTTCTCGGCTTTTTTGAGGACGTAAGCGTCAACAAAAGGGCCTTTCCAGACAGAGCGTGCCATATTTAGCGACCCTTCTTCTTGGCGTGACGCGAGCGGACGATCAGCTTCGACGACGCCTTGTTCTTGTTGCGGGTGCGCGCACCCTTGGTCGGCTTGCCCCACGGGGTAACCGGGTGACGACCACCCGAGGTCCGGCCTTCACCACCACCATGGGGGTGGTCGATCGGGTTCATGACAACACCACGAACGCTGGGGCGGATGCCTTTGTGACGCATACGACCGGCTTTACCGTAGTTCTGGTTCGAGTTGTCGGGGTTCGACACGGCACCAACGGTGGCCATGCATTCCTGACGCACAAGGCGCAGTTCACCCGAGCTCAGACGGATCTGGGCGTAACCACCATCACGACCAACAAACTGAGCATATGTGCCGGCTGCACGGGCGATCTGGCCGCCTTTGCCCGGTTTCATCTCGATGTTGTGGACGATGGTACCAATCGGCATGCCCGAGAAGGGCATCGCGTTACCGGGTTTCACGTCGGCCTTGGCCGATGCGATGATCTGGTCGCCAACAGCCAAACGCTGCGGGGCCAGAATGTAAGCCTGTTCGCCGTCTTCGTATTTCACGAGTGCGATGAAGGCTGTGCGGTTGGGGTCGTATTCGATCCGCTCAACTGTTGCGGCGACGTCAAACTTGTTCCGTTTGAAGTCCACGATACGATAGAGACGCTTTGCACCACCACCACGGCGGCGCGACGTGATCCGTCCGGTATTGTTCCGACCACCCGATTTCGTAAGACCCTCTGTCAGGGACTTAACCGGGCGACCTTTCCAAAGCTCCGAACGGTCGATCAGAACCAGCCCACGCTGGCCTGGCGTCGTCGGTTTATACGACTTGAGTGCCATGCTTTCTGTCTTCCGTTGCTTTGAGGCAGTCACCTGCCTGTGTGTGAAGGGCCCCGAAGGTCCCCAAATTTCAAATATCAAGAGGCCCCAGAACGAATCCGAGGCCACGCGATTGGGGGGATGTATCAGGGAAGGTTAGGGGTGTCTAGTGGGCGCAAAGGACTTCGCTATCAGGCTTCAAGGCCAGCCAAGCACTGAGAACATACCATGCACTCAGTTCGCGCATCAAAAGATCATTTTTTCCCTTAAAGGTGAAATTTGCTCTTCTTTAAGGTGAAAAGTGCTCTAATCTTGGTTTTTTCGCCATATTGGTGTAATCTAGGTTTCACGTTAACCATTTTTATCACGATTACCTATTTCACAACAACATTCTGGAGGGGGATACCTTTTATGAAACGTAAATTACTTATTGCCGGACTTTTATATGGTCTCGCGGTTGGGGCAGCCAGTGCAGCTGTAATCGACTTTGAAGAAACACCAGCGGTCTCAGGTGCAACGCCAGTGACCTTGGGCGATGTAACATCGATGGGGTACTTGTTCGACTCCTCGACCAATCACACGCATTTCGCCAATAATTATGGCGGCGGCGACAGCGGCTCGACATTTTTTGGCTTCGATAACTTTGCAGGACTAAGCACCCTGACAATGTCGCGGGTCGATGGCCGATCCTTCAGCCTTGCTAGCCTAGATATAGGGGGGTGGTTCGAACCATCCACATCTGTGCAAATCGATGGCTATATGACCGGAGGCGGAGCGACTTCAGTGATTTTGGCACTGGGTGGTTTTTCGACTTACAATTTGGATTGGACTGGCCTCAGCAGCGTTGTTTTCAACTCTTTGGCTGGGTCAGGCGACCAATATATCGGTTTGGATAACATCCATGTCGCAGCAGTTCCTGTTCCGGCTGCCTTGCCCTTGATGGGCGGCGCGTTGGCCCTTTTGGGATTTGCAGGATGGCGGCGGAAGCGTGAAAACGCCGCATAACCTAGCTAATAGAAAAAACCTGAAACGGCCAGTGTGTAGCATTGGCCGTTTCTGTTTTTGTTACGAATTTCCCAAATAAAAGCAACTGCCATCTATCCCTTAGCCGCTACTCGTAAACAGAGCACAAACGCGGCGACGCTCAACAACCCCCTTCCCCTCTGCACCAAAATCCCCCATCCTCCCCAAAAGAAGTCTATGGGGACATTTGCGATGAAGAAGTTGAGTATTCTGTCTAGTGCGGTTGTGGTTTCACTGTCGGCCTGCGTCAGCTCGGAAGGTGTAAGCGGCAATACAAACACGCGGGCGATGGGTGCGGTGCCAGAGAACGTTCGCGCGATTGCAGCGCCGGGGCAAGACCTCAGCGATGTGCGGCTCAACAACACGGATGGCTGTTTTGTTTATCGCTATCAAGGCCCGGTCGAGACGACCTATCTGCCCCTACGCAATCGCAAAGGCCAGCCGATCTGCGCCAAGCGTGAAGAGACACCGGCAGCGTAACGTCCAGACGGCGCGCCTTAGCTGCGCGCCGTGATGCTTTCAGCCGGATAAAGATGTGCTGTGACGCCGGTTTCGACCTGATCATACAACCCGATGATATGCGCCATAACCATGCGCACGCAGCCCGAGCTTGCACGCCCACCAATGGAGCGTGGTGCGGGCGAGCCGTGGATGCGCAGATACGTATCGCGATTACCCTGGAACAGATAAAACGCGCGCGAACCCAGCGGATTGCGCGGTCCACCATCCATGCCATCCTCTAGCGGTCCATAGACCTTTGGGTCACGTGCCACCATCTCTTTGGTTGGGATCCAAGTTGGCCACTTGGCCTTGCGGCGGATCGTGTAATTTCCCGGCTCATACAAATTCCCACGTGCAATCGCCACGCCATAGCGCATGGCCGTGCCGTTGTCCCGGATGTGGTAAAGATAGCGCGCGACGGCATCGACGTGAATGTCACCCGGCTTGAGTCCGGAATTTGCCTGCACGAGTTTCGGAAGGAAACGCGGATGCAGACCCCACGGGTTTGATGTGCTGGGGTCGTAGTTTGCCGGCGTCACCTGCGCGTCATACGCCGCCCATCTTGAGCTGTCTGACACCGGGCGCCGTTTGGTTTTCGTCGGCGCAGGCGCAGCTGCCGGTGTAGGCGTAGGTGTCGTATCCTGTGCCCAGACTGGTGTGGCAATAGGCGCCGAAAACATCGCGGCAGACGTGATTACAAAATGGCGTCGGGTCAACATTATTACAAACCTCATTTCCAGATGAGCAGATCATCGAACCGTTCCAATTTATTCATGTGGGCGCGAATCGCGAGTCAATTTCCGGTGTGCGGAGTAAAGCGACCTAAAAACGTGACCGAATAACCCCATTGGTTAAGCATGCGATGGCATCGTTGCGGGGCGGAGCAGACATCGCTTCGTTGGGCTAGCAAGGTCCGCTCTCAGCCAGCCCACCAGAAACCAACCGCCTTTAATCCCGCTATTGACCGGGTCGCTCTGTAAGGTGCGAAGCCTAGCTTGTCCTGGCATTGTTCAGGTACGCATGGACGGCAAAGATCGCACCCGATATCCAGAGAATTGGCCCGGCACTCCCATCCACCCATCCAATATGACCAGGCACCTGAAGAAACAGGACCTGACCCATGTCGGCGGAACTTATGAGCGCGAGGTTGAACCAGAAACCGAGTTTGCTATTTCTCCAGTTCAGCAAAACAGCAACGGCGATCCCCAGAAGACCAATCCAGATCAGGTTCCATGCATGCTGGCTGTAGATGGCACCGGCAATATCATAAATTTCAGCAGGAAATGAACTGGCGGGCACGTCGGTTCCGCTGAAGCGTGACAGAATAAAGGCGGCGCCAGTTCCCAAGAGATTGTAAAGAAGAAATGCCCCTCCTGCTGCGTGCAAGATGCCCCATAGTACCCAAATAACGGTTGCGATTTTGTGGCTATGTTTCACGTGGTTCTCCTTTCAGTTCCCCCTGTTACTGAGCTTCGGCTGTCGCCCATCTGCCCAGTCACGGTAGTTGTTGCTATCAATCACTATTTAATTGATAATGGCAATCTTTGTGGATATCAACTAGATATGGAGACTGACCTCGAAACCGACCCCAAGACATCCATTCACAAGAGCCTAGGCTACTGGGTTAGCCTGCTGTCGCGCACCATGGAGGCGGAGTTCAGTCGCCACCTGGCACCCCATGGATTGACGCGCATGTCGTATGCCGTACTTGCTGCCATGGCGTTTGGTGGCCACGTGACCCCGTCAGGCATCGCCGATTCAATAGGTGTGGACAGGGCTGCTGTGACACGGCTGCTCGACAAGCTCGAAGCTCAAGAGTTGATTGCCCGAGCCCGAGATAAAAGAGACAGGCGGTCGATCGTCTTGCAAGTTCTGCCTCGCGGCGAGGCACTTGCGAAGGAGATGCAGGAATGCTCGCGCGCCGTGAACGCCAACTTCACCGAAGCGCTTACACGCGATGAAGTTGATCGATTTGTCGAACTGGCAAAAGCAATGCTACAAGACACCAGGGTACGGCCCAAGAACCTCTGAGTTGTAGGTGCGACATTCCAACAAACATCATTCATGCACTCCGCAGCTTTGGGTTGCCTGGGATCAAAGCAAACAGTCGCCCAAAAAATGAAAAAGCCCCCACCGTTCGGCAGGGGCTTTTCTGTTTCTCAATTCAGCCTGACGATCAGAGACCGGTGGTCACGTCGATCGTGTTGCCCTCTTCCAGGGTTACATAGGCTTTCTTGACGTCTTTACGCTTGCCCAACTGGCCGCGGAAGCGTTTGACTTTACCCTTTGTGATGGTGGTGTTGACGGCTTTCACCTTCACACCAAACAGGGTTTCAACAGCTTCTTTGATCTGCGGCTTGTTGGATTCCATAGCCACTTCGAAAACAACTGCGCCATTTTCTGACGCCATGGTTGCTTTTTCAGTGATAAGCGGCTTGCGGATCACGTCATAGAGTGCAGCTTTATCGGTCATTTCAGGCGAGCCTCCAGAGCTTCGACACCAGCTTTGGTGAGCACAAGTGTGTCACGCTTCAGGATGTCATAGACGTTGGCGCCCATCGACGGCAGGATATCCAGGCCTTCGATGTTACGAGCGGCTTTGGCGAACATTTCGTTCACTTCTGCACCGTCGATAACCAGAGCGCGTTTCCAGCCCAGGTCCTTGACTGCCTTCGCCAGAACAGCGGTTTTGCCGTTGGCGTCAGCCGTATCGATCACAACCAGTTCGCCAGCTTGCGCTTTGGCGGACAGGGCGTGCTTCAGACCCAGTTTGCGGAACTTCTTGGTCAGGTCGTGGCCATGGCTGCGAACAACCGGACCCTTATAGACACCACCACCGCGGAAGATCGGAGCCGAACGTGCGCCGTGGCGTGCGCCACCGGTGCCTTTTTGGCGATAGATCTTCTTGGTCGAGTATTTGACCTCGGACCGCGTTTTCACCTTGTGGGTACCGGCTTGTGCGTTGTTACGCTGCCAGCGGACCACGCGGTGCAGAATGTCGGCGCGCGGTTCAAGGCCAAACAGGGCCTCGTCCAGCTCGACCGAACCGGCTTTTTTGCCGTCCAGTTTGATTACGTCAAATTTCATGCTTCACCACCTTCCGCGGCTACTTCTTCCGCAGGTGCTTCCGTTGCAGCAGTTGCAGCCGATTTCAGCGCCGCCGGGAACGGAACGTTCTCGGGAAGCTTTTTCTTCACGGCGTCTTTTACGGTGACCCAGCCACCTTTCGAGCCGGGGACTGCGCCCTTAATGAACACCAAGCCACGATCGGCATCGGTCTTCACGACTTCCAGGTTTTGCGTGGTCACACGAACCGAACCCATGTGTCCGGCCATTTTCTTGCCTTTGAACACGCGACCGGGGTCTTGACACTGACCTGTCGAACCGTGCGAACGGTGGCTGATCGACACACCGTGCGTGGCACGCAGGCCGCCAAAGTTGTGGCGCTTCATAGCACCGGCAAAACCTTTACCAATCGAGGTACCGGCTACGTCAACTTTTTGGCCTTCCAGAAAGTGCTCAGCCGACAGCTCTTCGCCAACGGCGATCAGAGCGTCTTCCGACACGCGGAATTCCACAAGCTTACGCTTCGGTGCCACTTTCGCAGCGGCAAAGTAGCCGCGCATAGGCTTCGACGTGCGTTTTGCCTTGGCTTCGCCAGCGCCGAGCTGAACAGCCGTATAGCCGTCTTTCTCAGCGGTGCGGTTGGCCACGACCTGCAGGTTGTCCATTTGAAGAACGGTCACAGGGATCTGCTTTCCGTCTTCCATGAAAAGCCGGGTCATGCCGACTTTCTTTGCGATAATACCAGAGCGCATCTGTGATACCCTCCTTAGACCGAAATCTGAACGTCAACGCCAGCAGCCAGGTCGAGCTTCATCAGCGCGTCCACGGTCTGTGGTGTCGGGTCGACGATGTCGAGCAGACGCTTGTGCGTGCGGATCTCGAACTGGTCGCGGGATTTCTTGTCAACGTGAGGACCACGGAGAACCGTGAACTTCTCGATCTTGTTCGGCAGCGGGATGGGGCCGCGAACGTTTGCACCGGTCCGTTTGGCAGTGTTGACGATCTCTTGTGTGGAGGCATCCAGCACACGATAGTCAAACGCCTTAAGACGGATACGAATGTTTTGACTTGTCATAGCATTCGCCCTTTCAGGCAGAGAGTTGATAGGACGACAGGAAGCTCATTCCCCCTGCCCTCGTCGAACCCCAAGGAAAACGAAAAGCGGGACCGAATCCCGCTTGGCCGCTTCCTTAGCGAACTCGCGCGTCTTACAGGGGTTTGAGGGGGGGTGGCAAGGGGGAATGTTGGGAAATGGGTCAATGGCTGCTTCGCACGCACGGCAGACTGGAACCCCAATTTGTGGTAATGTGCTGGGCAGGGAGGTAATGACATGTTCGACATAGATAGATTTGTATCTGACTGCTGTGATGCAGTAGAAAACGACCCAACCCACAAATCGGCTGCGGAGGTAGTGCGGCGGGCAATGGCTGAACCTTCAAAAGTCCTCGACGCTATCGGAGAACCGGCCGAGCCAGGGATCACGCCGTTGTATCAATCTTCAAAATTGACTATTTTAAGCCTCGCTTGGAAGCCATCCACGACGATACCGCCTCACAACCACGAAATGTGGGCGGTCATTGGTATTTTGGGGGGGCGTGAGGATAACATATTCTGGCGCCGCATTAAGGACCATCCAGACGGGCTCATCGAGGCGGCTGGCGCCCAGGCTCTTTCGACTGGCGATGTTTGCCCTTTGGGCGAAGATATCATCCATTCCGTCACCAACCCAATTCCACGGCTAACCGCGGCGTTGCACGTCTACGGTGGAGACTTCTTCGAAGCGGAAAGAAGCGAATGGGAGGCCGAAGGGTTGACGGAACACCAGCTCGATATCGAAACAGTGCGCGCACGTTTTTCGAAATAGCTTCCTGTAATTCCTAATGTACTCCACCTTCCCGTGGCATCGACACAGGTTCGAAACTGCGCTTCCCATTACCTAGCGCCTCAAGAAGCAAAGGGCCGCTCGATTGAGCGGCCCTTCTTCATCTTCTATCTATCAGGCTCTCGGCAGATTTGGCGTCGCTGCCAAATCGCCGGTCGCTGTAAGAACGCTAGGCGTTCTTACTCGATGATCTTCGACACAACGCCCGAGCCAACGGTGCGGCCGCCTTCGCGGATCGCGAAGCGCAGGCCGTCTTCCATCGCGATCGGCGCGATCAGCTCAACGCCGAACTTCAGGTTGTCGCCCGGCATAACCATCTCGGTGCCCGACGGCAGCTCAACAGTCCCGGTCACGTCGGTCGTGCGGAAGTAGAACTGAGGACGGTAGTTCGCGAAGAACGGCGTGTGACGGCCACCCTCTTCCTTGGTCAGGATATAGACCTCGGCTTCGAACTTCGTGTGCGGGTTCACCGAACCTGGCTTACACAGAACCTGGCCACGCTCAACCGCTTCACGGTCGATGCCGCGCAGCAGAACGCCAACGTTGTCGCCTGCTTCACCGCGATCCAGCAGCTTGCGGAACATTTCAACGCCGGTACAGGTCGTTTTCTGGGTCGCCTTGATGCCAACGATTTCAATCTCGTCGCCAACATTCACAACGCCACGCTCAATACGACCGGTGACAACCGTACCGCGGCCCGAGATCGAGAACACGTCTTCGATCGGCAGCAGGAACGCGCCGTCAACAGGACGGGCCGGGGTCGGGATGAACTCGTCCACAGCCGCCATCAGCTTGCGGATCGACTCTTCGCCAATGTTTTCGTCACGGCCTTCCAGAGCGGCCAGAGCCGAACCCGGAATGACAGGGATGTCGTCGCCAGGGTAACCGTATTCGGTCAGAAGCTCACGGATCTCCATCTCAACCAGCTCAAGAAGCTCGTCGTCGTCAACCTGATCAACCTTGTTCATGTAGACAACCATGGTCGGGATACCAACCTGGCGGCCCAGCAGAATGTGCTCGCGGGTCTGCGGCATCGGGCCGTCAGCAGCGTTCACAACCAGGATCGCGCCGTCCATCTGCGCCGCACCGGTGATCATGTTCTTCACATAGTCAGCGTGGCCGGGGCAGTCGACGTGGGCGTAGTGACGCGCGTCGGTCTCATACTCAACATGCGCCGTCGAGATCGTGATCCCGCGGGCTTTCTCTTCCGGCGCGCCGTCAATCTGATCATACGCTTTGAAATCGCCAAAATACTTGGTGATCGCTGCCGTCAAGGTCGTCTTGCCGTGGTCAACGTGGCCAATCGTGCCAATGTTGACGTGCGGTTTGTTACGCGCAAACTTTTCCTTAGCCATGGTGGCCTCCTATTAATCTATGCACCGGGCAAGAAGATCCCCTGCCCGGCATTTTCAGTTAGGCGAATTTCGCCTGAATTTCGTCCGAGATGTTCTGCGGAACCGGATCGTAATGCGAGAACTGCATCGTGAACTGCGCGCGGCCCGAAGACATGGAGCGCAATGTGTTGATGTAGCCAAACATGTTTGCCAGCGGCACGTTTGCGTCAATTGCAATCGCGTTGCCGCGTGGCTCTTGACCCGAAACTTGACCGCGACGCGAAGTCAGATCGCCGATGATGCCACCGGTGTACTCTTCTGGCGTGATCACTTCCACACTCATGATCGGCTCAAGCAATTTGGCACCAGCCAAACGCATACCTTCGCGCATGCACATACGGCCTGCGATTTCAAAGGCCAGAACCGACGAGTCAACATCATGGAACTTACCGTCGATCAGGGCAACTTTGAAGTCGATCACGGGGAAGCCAGCCAAGGGGCCGCTATCCATAACCGACTTGATGCCTTTTTCAACGCCGGGGATGTATTCCTTCGGAACGGCACCACCAACGATGCGGCTTTCGAAAGAAAACCCTTCGCCAGCTTCGGTCGGAGAGATGATCATCTTCACCTCGGCGTACTGACCCGAACCACCCGACTGTTTCTTGTGGGTGTAGGTGTGCTCGACTTCTTTCGAAATCGTCTCACGATACGCAACCTGAGGGGCACCGATGTTGGCTTCCACTTTGAATTCACGCTTCAGACGATCCACCAGAATGTCCAGATGAAGTTCGCCCATGCCCTTCATGATGGTCTGACCGCTTTCGATGTCAGTTTCCACACGGAAGGATGGGTCTTCAGCTGCCAGACGGGCCAGACCTTGCGACATTTTCTCTTGGTCAGCCTTTGTTTTCGGCTCAACCGCGATCTCGATCACCGGATCCGGGAAGGTCATGGTTTCCAGAACCACCGGGTCGTTGACGGCGCAAAGCGTGTCACCTGTGGTGGTGTCTTTCAGACCTGCCAGCGCGATAATGTCGCCCGCGAACGCTTCCGTGATTTCTTCACGCTCGTTCGAGTGCATCATCATCATCCGACCAACGCGTTCTTTCTTACCTTTGGTCGAGTTCAAGAGCGTATCGCCCTTGTTCAGGACACCCGAGTAGATGCGGGTAAAGGTCAGCGAGCCGACAAATGGGTCGTTCATGATTTTGAACGCCAGGCCGGAGAACGCCATTTCATCGTCCGCACGACGCGGGATGTTACGGGTTTCGGTTTCATCACCGGGCTTGAAGCCCATGTAATCAACAACGTCCATCGGGCTGGGCAGATAGTCGACCACTGCGTTGAGCAGCGGCTGAACACCTTTGTTCTTGAAGGCCGAACCACCAAGAACCGGAACGAAATGCAGAGCCAGCGTGCCTTTACGCAGCAGTTTGCGCAGTGTCGGCACGTCAGGCTCGTTGCCTTCCAGGTATTCCATCATGGCGTCGTCGTCTTCTTCGACGGCGGCTTCGACCATTTTGCCACGCCATTCGTCAGCCATGTCTTTCAGGCTGTCGCGAATGTCGGTTTGGATCCAAGATGCACCAAGGTCTTCACCCTGCCACAGCCACTCTTTCATGGTGACCAGATCGATCAGGCCTTCCAGTTCGGTTTCTGCACCGATTGGGATACCAACCGGAACAGCGCGTGCGCCGGTACGGTCTTCGATCATGCGAACGCAGTTAAAGAAGTCAGCGCCGATTTTGTCCATCTTGTTGATGAACACCATACGCGGAACTTTATAACGGTCAGCTTGACGCCACACAGTTTCGGTTTGGGGTTCAACACCAGCGTTGGCATCCAAAACACAAACAGCACCATCAAGTACCGCCAGCGAACGCTCAACTTCAATTGTGAAGTCAACGTGGCCGGGGGTGTCGATGATGTTCATGCGGTGCTTTTTGCTGTCCGCAGTAACGCCATCTTCAGTGCGTTCCCAGAATGTGGTTGTCGCAGCCGAAGTAATGGTGATCCCACGTTCCTGTTCCTGCTCCATCCAGTCCATGGTGGCCGCACCATCGTGCACCTCACCAATGTTGTGGGATTTGCCAGTATAGAACAGGATGCGCTCCGAGCAGGTCGTTTTACCTGCATCGATATGCGCAATAATACCGAAGTTACGATATCGTTCGAGTGGATAGTCGCGAGCCATGGTTTTCTTCCTTCCTTGGCGTTACCAGCGATAATGGCTGAACGCTTTGTTAGCGTCGGCCATTTTATGGGTGTCTTCGCGTTTCTTGACGGCAGTACCGCGCGAGTTCACAGCATCCAGAAGTTCACCGGCAAGGCGCTCTTCCATGGTGTTCTCGTTGCGCGAACGGGCAGCCTTGATCAGCCAGCGGATTGCCAAGGCTTCGCGACGCTCAGGGCGCACTTCGACCGGAACCTGGTAGGTGGCACCACCAACACGACGCGAACGAACCTCGACAGTCGGTTTGATGTTGTCCAGCGCTTCGTGGAACACTTCCACTGGCGCACGCTTGATTTTGTCTTCAACGCGATCCAGTGCGTTATAGACAATTGTTTCTGCGACCGACTTCTTACCGTCGATCATCAGGTTGTTCATGAATTTGCTCAGCACGCGATCGCCAAATTTGGCGTCGGGCAGGATTTCGCGCTTTTCAGCAGCGTGACGACGAGACATTCCGAGATCTCCTTACTTCGGACGCTTGGCGCCGTATTTCGAACGGCGTTGCTTACGGTCTTTGACGCCCTGAGTATCCAGAACACCGCGAAGGATGTGGTAACGCACACCCGGAAGGTCTTTTACACGACCGCCACGGATCAGAACCACCGAGTGCTCCTGAAGGTTGTGACTTTCGCCGCCGATATAGCTGATGACCTCGAAACCATTGGTCAGGCGCACTTTGGCAACCTTACGCATGGCCGAGTTCGGCTTTTTCGGTGTTGTTGTATAAACGCGCGTGCAAACGCCACGTTTCTGCGGGCAGGACTCCAGGTGCATAGACTTGGAGCGTTTTACTTTAGGCTGGCGCGGTTTGCGGATCAGCTGTTGAATCGTTGGCATAGGGCTCTTTTCCCGTTTCTCAACACATGTGTTTGCACGAGTGTCCCCGTGCGGTTTGCATTTCCTCGCTCAGCACGTCTGCAAAGCGAAAATCCGCGACCGCTTCCATTCCGAGGCAAGCGACGCGGTTGGTTCACAGAGGATCAGTGCTTCGAAGTAGCGCCGACCTTGATCCCTCAATTCTGATTGTGCCGGAAGTATCCCGGCTGGATGGGGCGCGTATATGAGGAGTCGCCCGCCCTGTCAACTGCTGGCCAAGACATTACAACGTCAGCTGGCTGATATGGTATTAAGGCAATGCAGGCGCTCTTGAACGCCGCGCGAGCTGCCGTTCCCGAACCAATGTGAACAGGCCTGTTGCGACCACGATGACCGCCCCCGCAAAGGTCATGGCATCCGGCCATTCACCAAAGGCGACCAACCCGATAAGAAGCGCCCAGATCAGCCCGGTGTATCTGAAGGGTGCGACAAAGCCGATGTCACCCACCCGCATAACCATCACTGCAAAAAGATAACCAAGGAAGATAAACACAGCCGACAGAAGCAAAAGCCCCCAATTTTTTGGTGAGACCGGCGCCCACTCGACGCCCAGCGACGCGCAGCCAAAGACGAATGTGATCATTACAGCCGCTACCAGAGCCACCGTCATGGACGGCGTGTCGCGCGACATCTTGCGCACCACGAGGTCACGAAAGGTGATGAATCCAACAGCGAACAACGCGTAAACAGACCACGCTGTGAACCCGTCACCACCAGGTTTGACAATCAGGATCACGCCGAGGAAGCCGACCAGAATGGCAAGCAGTCGACGCCATCCCAGCGGTTCGCCCAGAAACACCCAGGCCGCCAAGGCAATTGTCAGCGGCAGCGCTTGCAAAACGGCTGTTACGTTGGCAATCGGCATGTTGAACAGGGCGCTTAGAAAGCAATAGGTGGCGCCCATCTCGGCAAGAGACCGCAAGAACATCAGTTTCCATTCACGCGCGCCAAGCCGGAATGTCAGCTTGCGAAGGGCCAAGCCCAGACCAAACAGCAGGATGCATGTCACTATACCGCGCAGAAAGACCACCTGTGACAGCGGAAGGTCCCCCGACATTGCTTTCAAACAGGCGTCGTTGAACGTATAGCCCGCCATCGAGCCAGACATCAGCGCAGCGCCTTTCATGTTGTCTGAAACTGGCATCAAGTTAACTGTCTCTTATCTTTAAAAAATGCGTGCTTGGTCGTTCAAATTGGTCAACACCACAGTCTGGACACTAGTCAAAGAGATATGGGTCAGGCAAATGAAAAGCCCCGCCAGATGGCGGGGCTTTCTAACATTGCTTTGCGGTCGATCAGGGTTGTTCTGATCCGCCGAACTCTGGCGTTTCGACCAACCCGCTGTCGTCCTCGGTCACGTCTCCGAAAACATCATCGGCAGGTGCAGCAAGTGCCGCTGCCTTTTCAGCTTCGGCACGCGCTTCTTCAATGACCTTCAGATCACGCGCATGAGCGACCTGACGCACACGTTGGGTTGCCCCACCAGTACCCGCCGGGATCAAGCGCCCAACGATGACGTTTTCCTTAAGGCCAACCAGTTTGTCGCGCTTACCTTGGACAGACGCCTCGGTCAGTACGCGGGTTGTCTCTTGGAACGATGCCGCCGAGATGAACGACCGTGTCTGCAACGAAGCCTTGGTGATCCCCAGCAGGATCGGCTCACCCGAAGCCAGACGACGACCTTCGGCAGCTGCTTTTTCATTTGCAGCTTCGAACTCAGCCTTGTCGACATGCTCGCCTTTCAGAAGCGTTGTTTCGCCAGAGTCCAAAATCTCCCACTTTTGCAGCATCTGGCGAACGATCACCTCGATGTGCTTGTCGTTGATCTTAACACCTTGCAGGCGATAGACGTCCTGAACCTCGTCGATCATGTAGTCAGCCAGCGCTTCGACACCCATGATGGACAGGATGTCATGTGGCGCGGGGTTGCCGTCCATGAGGTATTCGCCCTTCTGGATGAAGTCACCTTCCGCAACCGGAATGTGCTTGCCCTTTGGCACCATGTATTCGACGGGCTCCATGCTTTCATCGGCCGGCTCGATCGAGATGCGACGCTTGTTCTTGTAATCGCGGCCAAAGCGCACGTAACCATCGATTTCGGCGATGATCGCGTGATCTTTCGGACGACGGGCTTCGAACAATTCGGCCACTCGCGGCAGACCACCGGTGATGTCCTTGGTCTTGGCGCCTTCA
This sequence comes from Aliiroseovarius sp. M344, assembly GCF_025140835.1. Classification (NCBI taxonomy): domain Bacteria; kingdom Pseudomonadati; phylum Pseudomonadota; class Alphaproteobacteria; order Rhodobacterales; family Paracoccaceae; genus Aliiroseovarius; species Aliiroseovarius sp. M344. The sequence goes on along the minus strand of NZ_CP081153.1, from coordinate 464,948 downwards.
CGCGGGATCCGCGCGATAACGTCACCAGCCTGAACATTCGACCCTTCTTCGATCGACAGAATGGCATCAACCGACATGGTATAGGTCACAGGGTTACCAGCGTCATTGCGCACAGGCTCGCCATCTTCACCAACCAGGATCACCTCGGGCTTCAGTTCATTGCCTTTCGGGGCTGAACGCCAGTCCGTGACGATCTTCTGGGTCATGCCAGTTGCATCATCGGTTTCGTCACGGACAGAGATGCCGCTGATCAGATCAACGAATTTAACCGTCCCGTCTTTCTCGGCGATCATTGGCAGAGTGTAGGGATCCCATTCAAACAGTTTGTCGCCACGACCCACTTTTGCGCCGTCTTTGACGTGCAGTTTGGTGCCATAGCCCAGTTTGAATGTGGCACGCTCCGCGCCATTCTCGTCGATGATTGCCAGCACCGTGTTACGGCCCATGACAACAATTTCACCATCGCGGTTTTCCAGAACGCTTGCATTGCGGTATTCGACCTTACCGCCCTGGCTTGCTTCTTGGAACGACTGCTGACCACCTTGCGCAACACCGCCGATGTGGAAAGTCCGCATCGTCAACTGTGTGCCAGGTTCACCGATCGACTGCGCCGCAATAATGCCAACGGCTTCGCCAGTGTTTACACGCGTACCGCGCGCAAGGTCACGACCATAACAGTTGGCGCACACGCCTTCTTCGGCTTCACAGGTCAGCGGGCTGCGCATACGCACAGTTGCAACGCCCGAGTTCTCGATCTCGTCCGCTTTACGCTCGTCGATCAGTTCGTTCTTGGCGACGATCACCTCTTCGGTGCCAGGAACCAGAACGTCCTCGGCGGCCACGCGGCCCAGAACACGTTCGCCCAGCGACGCAACAACTTCACCGTCATTGACCGCTGCTTCTGCAGTGATCGAATTCTCGGTGCCACAATCGACCATACGGACGATGCAGTCCTGTGCCACGTCAACCAGACGACGTGTCAGATAACCCGAGTTCGCGGTTTTCAGAGCAGTATCCGACAGACCCTTACGGGCACCGTGGGTCGAGTTGAAGTACTCAAGCACGGTCAGACCTTCTTTAAAGTTCGAGATGATCGGCGTTTCGATAATCTCGCCCGAAGGTTTCGCCATCAGGCCACGCATGCCGCCCAGCTGTTTCATCTGAGTGACAGAACCACGCGCACCGGAGTGGGCCATCATATAGACCGAGTTCGGTTCCGCTTCGGCCCCGTTCTCGTCACGCTTGGAAGACGAGATCGTGTCCATCATGGCGTCAGTGACTTTGTCGTTACACTTCGACCAAGCATCAACCACTTTGTTGTACTTCTCGCCCAGTGTGATCAGGCCGTCCATATACTGCTGTTCGAACCCTTTCACCTGATCGCGGGTTTCGTCCACGATCGGCCATTTGCTGTCCGGGATAACCATGTCATCCTTGCCGAACGAGATGCCAGCCTTGAACGCTTCTTTGAAGCCCACAGACATGATCTGGTCACAGAAGATGACGCTCTCTTTCTGACCGCAATACCGATAAACGGTGTCGATGACCTGCTGCACCTCTTTCTTCCGCAGAAGACGGTTCACCAGTTCAAACGGCGCTTTCGCATTCAGCGGCAGAAGGGCACCCAAACGAATACGACCCGGCGTGGTGTCGAAGCGAACCGTCACTTCGTTACCTTCCTCGTCGATCTGCTTCATTCGGGCCTGAATCTTGGCGTGCAGATGCACTTCGCCAGCGTCCAGCGCGTGCTGTACTTCGTCAACGTCAGCGAAGGCCATACCTTCACCCTTCATGCCTTCACGTTCCATCGAGATGTAGTAAAGACCCAGGATCATATCCTGCGACGGAACGATAATCGGCGCGCCGTTTGCTGGCGACAGAACGTTGTTCGTCGACATCATCAGAACACGTGCTTCCAGCTGGGCTTCCAACGAGAGCGGCACGTGAACAGCCATTTGGTCACCGTCAAAGTCGGCGTTAAAGGCCGAACAAACGAGCGGATGCAGCTGGATGGCTTTCCCTTCGATCAGAACCGGTTCGAACGCCTGAATGCCAAGACGGTGCAACGTCGGTGCACGGTTCAGCATGACGGGGTGTTCGCGGATCACTTCGTCCAGGATGTCCCAAACTTCGGGACGCTCTTTTTCCACCAGTTTCTTGGCTTGCTTCACCGTGGAAGACAGGCCTTTGGCTTCGAGGCGCGAGTAGATGAAGGGCTTGAATAGCTCCAGAGCCATCTTTTTCGGCAGACCACATTGGTGCAACTTCAACTCGGGGCCAGTCACAATGACCGAACGACCCGAGAAGTCGACGCGTTTACCCAAAAGGTTCTGACGGAAGCGACCTTGCTTACCTTTCAGCATGTCGCTGAGCGACTTCAGCGGGCGCTTGTTGGCCCCCGTGATGACGCGGCCACGACGGCCGTTGTCAAACAGAGCGTCAACCGACTCTTGCAGCATCCGCTTTTCGTTGCGGACGATGATGTCAGGTGCACGCAGTTCGATCAGACGCTTCAGACGGTTGTTCCGGTTGATCACGCGGCGATACAGATCGTTCAGATCCGAGGTCGCGAAACGACCACCATCCAGCGGCACCAGCGGGCGCAACTCGGGCGGGATAACCGGGATAACGGTCATGATCATCCATTCCGGGCGGTTGCCCGATTCAATGAACGATTCAACGATCTTCAGACGCTTGATAATCTTCTTGGGTTTCAACTCGCCCGTCGCTTCGGCCAGATCAGCACGCAGCTGTTCGGCTTCGGCTTCAAGATCAATCGCCGACAGCATTTCACGGATGGCTTCAGCACCAATGTTGGCGGTGAAGGCGTCCATGCCGAAGGTGTCTTGGGCGTCCATAAACTCTTCTTCGGTCATCAACTGACCGTAGGTGAGGTCCGTCAGGCCCGGTTCGATCACAACGTAGTTTTCGAAATAGAGGATACGTTCCAGATCACGAAGCGTCATGTCCAGCATCAGGCCGATGCGCGATGGCAGCGACTTCAGGAACCAGATGTGAGCGACAGGGGCTGCCAGCTCGATATGGCCCATACGCTCGCGGCGTACTTTCTGAAGGGTAACTTCCACACCACATTTCTCGCAGACAACGCCGCGATACTTCATGCGCTTATATTTACCGCACAGGCATTCGTAGTCTTTGACGGGGCCAAAGATACGGGCACAGAACAGACCGTCGCGTTCGGGTTTGAACGTGCGGTAGTTGATGGTCTCGGGCTTCTTGATCTCGCCGTACGACCACGAAAGAATCCGTTCCGGGCTGGCCAGCGACACTTTGATTTCATCAAAGGTTTTTGGGGCCGCCAGCGGGTTGAACGGGTTTGTTGTCAGTTCCTGGTTCATTTTGCGTTCCTTACATCAGAGGATTGGGTGGGAGGGGTAAGGCGAGCGCCTTACTCCTCGCCCTCCGCATCCAGGAGTTCCATGTTAAGGCCGAGGCCGCGGACTTCTTTGACAAGCACGTTGAACGATTCCGGCACGCCGGCTTCGAAATTGTCCTCGCCTTTGACGATGCTTTCATAGACTTTCGTCCGTCCGGCAACGTCATCCGATTTGACCGTGAGCATTTCCTGCAGCGTGTAGGCAGCGCCATACGCTTCAAGGGCCCAGACCTCCATCTCACCGAAGCGCTGACCACCGAACTGCGCCTTACCACCCAGCGGCTGCTGAGTAACAAGCGAGTACGGACCGGTCGACCGCGCGTGGATTTTATCGTCCACAAGGTGGTGCAGTTTCAGCAGGTATTTCACACCCACCGTCACTTTGCGCGAGAACTGCTCGCCCGTGCGACCATCAAACAGCACCGATTGGCCCGAAGTGTCGAAACCCGCGCGGGTCAACGCGTCGTTTACGTCAGCCTCTTTCGCGCCGTCAAAGACGGGCGTTGCGATCGGCACACCGCGGGTCACGTTGCCAGCGGCATCGACCAGCGTGTCTTCGTCCATGCCGGCAATGCCTTCTTCATAGACATCGTCGCCATAAGCGATGCGCATCGCTTCGCGAACCGGGGTCAGATCGCCAGAACGGCGGTATTCACCCAGCGCGTCGTCGATGTTCAGACCCAGACCGCGCGCGGCCCAACCCATGTGGGTTTCAAGAATCTGACCAACGTTCATACGCGACGGCACACCTAGTGGGTTCAGGCAGAAGTCGACCGGGGTACCATCCGCAAGGAACGGCATGTCTTCCATCGGTACAACCTTGGAAATAACACCTTTGTTCCCGTGACGACCGGCCATCTTGTCACCCGGCTGAAGCTTGCGCTTCACGGCGACGAAGACTTTGACCATCTTCATGACGCCCGGCGGCAGATCGTCGCCACGACGGACTTTTTCCACTTTGTCTTCAAAACGAGCATCGAGCGCACGTTTCTGTGCTTCGAACTGGTCGTTCAGGGCTTCGACGATCTTGGCATCATCTTCGTCTTCCAGCGCAAGCTGCCACCACTGGCCGCGGCTCAGGCTTTCCAGAAGCTCGTCATTGATTTTCGATCCGGCTTTGACGCCTTTCGGCCCCTTCACCGCAACCTTGCCTTCGATCATGCTGCGCAGGCGCGCATAGATGTTGCGCTCCAGAATGTGCAGCTCGTCGTCGCGGTCACGGGCAAGGCTTTCGACCTCTTCCCGTTCGATCTGCAGGGCACGTTCGTCTTTTTCCACACCGTGGCGGTTAAAGACGCGCACTTCGACAACCGTGCCGAAGTCGCCCGGCTTTACACGCAGCGAGGTGTCACGAACGTCCGATGCTTTTTCACCGAAGATGGCGCGCAGAAGTTTTTCTTCCGGCGTCATCGGGCTTTCGCCCTTCGGTGTGATCTTACCAACCAGAATATCGCCCGGCTCTACATCCGCACCGATGTAAACGATGCCAGCCTCGTCGAGGTTGCGCAGCGCTTCTTCACCGACGTTTGGAATGTCGCGAGTGATTTCCTCCGGCCCAAGCTTCGTGTCACGGGCCGCAACTTCGAATTCTTCGATGTGCACCGAAGTGAAAACGTCGTCACGCGCGATGCGCTCGGAAATCAGGATCGAGTCTTCGTAGTTGTAGCCATTCCAAGGCATAAACGCGACGACCACGTTTTTACCCAAAGCCAATTCACCCATATCCGTAGACGGACCATCGGCAATGACTTCATCTTTCGATACCTGTTGACCCACTTTCACCAGCGGACGCTGGTTGATGCAGGTGTTCTGGTTCGACCGCTGGAACTTGCGCAGACGATAGATGTCGACGCCAGCGTCACCCAGACCAAGGTCTTCGGTTGCACGCACAACGATACGTGTCGCGTCAACCTGGTCGATGACGCCGCCACGCTTGGCCTGAATGGCCGCGCCAGAGTCGATGGCAACCTTGCCTTCGATACCGGTGCCGACAAAAGGCGCCTCGGCGCGCAGAAGCGGAACCGCCTGACGTTGCATGTTCGAGCCCATCAAGGCACGGTTAGCATCGTCGTTTTCAAGGAACGGGATCAGCGACGCAGCAACCGAGACCAGCTGCTTGGGCGACACGTCGATCAGGTCAACGCTTTCGCGCTGCGCCATCGTGTATTCGCCCGACTTACGAGTGTTCACCAGATCGTTCTCGAACCGACCGTTTTCGTCCAGATGTGCGTTGGCCTGAGCCACCGTGTGGCGCATTTCTTCCGTCGCGGACATGTAGTTCACTTCGTCCGTGACCTTGCCATCCACAACTTTACGATAGGGCGTTTCGATGAAGCCGTATTTATTGACGCGGGCAAAAGTGGCCAGCGAGTTGATCAGACCGATGTTCGGTCCTTCCGGCGTTTCAATCGGACACATGCGACCATAGTGGGTCGGATGCACGTCGCGCACCTCAAAACCAGCACGTTCACGGGTCAGACCACCCGGCCCAAGCGCCGAAAGGCGGCGTTTGTGGGTGACTTCCGACAACGGGTTTGTTTGGTCCATGAACTGCGACAGCTGTGAAGAGCCGAAGAATTCACGGACAGCCGCCGCAGCCGGCTTGGCGTTGATCAGGTCTTGCGGCATCACGGTGTCGATCTCGACCGACGACATACGCTCCTTGATCGCGCGCTCCATTCGCAGAAGGCCAACACGGTACTGGTTTTCCATCAGTTCGCCAACCGAACGCACACGACGATTGCCCAGATGGTCAATGTCGTCGATGTCGCCCTTGCCGTCCCGCAACAAAACCAGCGCTTTGATACAAGCGACAATGTCCTCGCGACGCAACGTGCGCTGGGTGTCCTCGGCGTCCAGATCCAGACGCATGTTCATTTTCACACGACCTACAGCGGACAGGTCATAGCGCTCTGAATCGAAGAACAGCGTGTCGAACAGGGCCGACGCTGCTTCGACGGTGGGCGGCTCGCCCGGACGCATGACGCGGTAGATGTCCATGAGAGCGGTGTCGCGGCCCATGTTTTTGTCTGCCGCCATCGTGTTGCGGATGTAGGGGCCAACATTGACGTTGTCGATATCGAGAACCGGAATATCGGTGATGCCCGCATCCATCAGTTCTTTCAGCGAACCGCCGATCAGTTCGCCGTCTTTGTCATGCTCCAGCGTCAGCTCATCGCCAGCTTCAACATAGATTGCACCGGTGTCTTCGTTGATGATGTCTTTGGCAACATAGCGGCCAATGATCGCATCAAACGGCACCAGCAGCTCGATGGTTTTACCATCTTCCATCAGCTTCTTAACGGCGCGCGGTGTGATCTTCTTGCCGGCTTCGGCAATAACTTCACCAGTCTTGGCGTTCACCAGATCACGCGTCGGGCGTGTACCCGCAACACGCTCGGGGAAGAACTTGGTAACCCAACCCTTGTTCTTCTTCAGTTTGTACTGAACCGTATCATAGTAAGCATCCATGATGCTTTCCTGATCCAGACCAAGCGCATACAATAGCGTGGTCACAGGTAGTTTGCGGCGACGGTCGATGCGCGCAAAGACGATGTCTTTGGCGTCAAATTCAAAGTCCAGCCACGAGCCACGATATGGAATGATGCGGCAGGCGAACAAAAGTTTGCCTGACGAGTGCGTCTTGCCCTTATCATGATCAAAGAACACACCGGGCGACCGGTGCATCTGGGACACGATCACACGCTCGGTGCCGTTCACGACAAAGGTGCCGTTCGGCGTCATCAGGGGCATGTCGCCCATGAACACGTCTTGTTCTTTGATATCTTTGACCGACTTCGCGCCAGTATCTTCATCAATATCAAATACGATCAGGCGAAGCGTCACTTTCAGCGGTGCTGAATATGTCAGATCGCGCTGCTGACACTCTTCGACATCAAATTTCGGCTCTTCCAGTTCGTATTTTACGAACTCCAGAATTGCTGTTTCATTGAAATCCTTGATCGGGAAAACCGATTGGAAAACCGCATTGATGCCTTCGCCATCCATCGGCTCGAGCTGATCGCCCGAGTTCAGGAAAAGATCATATGAACTTTTTTGAACCTCAATCAGGTTCGGCATCTCAAGCACTTCACGGATTTTACCGTAGTACTTACGCAAGCGTTTCTGGCCAAGATAGGACTGCGCCATAAGGTAATTACCTTTCATTTCTCAACTGATGCGCCAACCGTTGGGTCACCGGCGACGCCTCGTCCGAGAGAGGGGGTTCGGACCAATTCCCGAAAGCCATCCCAAAGGCTTCCTCCCGATCCAGTGAACCTTTCCTTGGAAAGAGCCCGCATTGACGCGCAGGCCCTCTCCAAGACAGGTTCGGCTGGACCCGGATTTCTCCGGACCCAGCCATATTTTGCGGGCCTGAACCGGCCCAAAAGCGCAGGGCTTAGGCCAGCTCGACTTCAGCGCCAGCTGCTTCCAGCTTGGCTTTGACGTCTTCTGCTTCGGCTTTGTCCACGCCTTCTTTGATCTTGCCGCCAGCTTCGACCAGTTCTTTGGCTTCTTTCAGGCCAAGACCGGTGATGCCGCGAACTTCTTTGATGACGTTGATTTTCGAAGCGCCAGCGTTCTTCAGAACGACGTCGAACTCGGTTTTCTCTTCAGCAGCTGCGCCAGCGTCGCCAGCAGGACCAGCCATCATCACTGCGCCGCCAGCGGCGGGCTCGATGCCATACTCGTCTTTGAGGATGGTTTTCAGTTCTTGTGCTTCGAGAAGGGTCAGACCCACGATCTCTTCAGCAAGTTTTTTCAGATCAGCCATTTGACTTCTTTCCGTTATTAGATGTGTTCCAACGTGAGGCGGTGTTCCGCTACACGGGGCTCAGATTGCTTAAGCAGCCTTGTCCTCGATTGTGGACAAGATGGATGCGATGTTCGAAGCAGGCGCGCCAATGGCCCCGGCAATGTTCGCAGCAGGTGCACCAATACAGCCAACGATCGAAGCAATAAGCTCGTCACGTGACGGCATGGCGGCAACGGCTTTGATACCGGCCAGATCCAGAGTGGTCTCGCCCATAGCACCACCAAGGATCACGAGCTTCTCGTTATCTTTGGCGTACTTATCCATGACCTTGGCCGCAGCCACAGGGTCTTCGGAATAGGCAAGAACAGTCATGCCCGAAAGAAGCTCAGCGATCGAAGCGACCGACTTGTCTTCCAAGGCGATTTTGGCGAGCTTGTTCTTGGCAACACGCACCGACCCGCCAGCTTCGCGCATTTGCGAACGCAGGTCCTGCATCTCGGCAACCGTGAGACCCGCGTAGTGGGCAACCACTACTACGCCAGAGCTTTCGAAGATCTGGCCGAGTTCCTCGACCACTTTCTCTTTCTGGGCTCTATCCACAGTTTTACTCCAAGTGTGGAGGGTCAGACCCTCCGGCTCATATTTCACCAGATTTTCAGAGAAAACCCGGCAATCGGGTCCGTTGTACGGGTCCTTCGCAAAATCGCCTCAAGGCCAAGTGGCCGCGAGAATTCTTTTGTTCATTTCCCATCTCAGGCAGGAATTATGACCCATGTGCGCGGTCGCTTTTCAGCTTGGCCCACCAGCGTCACCCACCGTCTCGGACGAAACGCAAAACAGCGCACGACGAATCGCACGCTGAGCTGCAGGGGTTACTTAGGATGTTTGGGGGGGATTTCCAAGCGAATAATAGTGCACGGGATAACCGCCAGCAGGGCAAGCGCTCAATCAAGTGATATAGGCGTGCCTATATCTGCGCTCAACCATCCGAAGCACGCAATTGGCGCTGAAACCGTCGTCTGTCCCGAAACGAGTATACGGGCCAATCGATCAGATCGTACGGTGATATATGCATCCGGTGCGTTTCGATACCCAACTTCCACACGATATATCCCAGCGTCACTTGGTCACGCGGGCAATGGGTAAGGAAAAGATCCCACCATGCGCTATTCAACTTGTCCGTATGTTCACACCCCATCTTTTGGATCATCATCGTATTCACAAATAGACCTTGTCGTCGCGGAAAACCTTGCTCACGAAACAGCGCTCTCAAATGCTCTAGCTGTTCTTTGCTGACCATTTTTTTGTCAAAACACACCCTCAGTTCACGCCATGCACAATCTCGGTTGGGATGCTCGAACAAGTAACGGCCAGCAGGCGCATTGCCTTTATGTTGGTCGTCGATATCCGAAACAATTTCATTCGGGTCACATTTGAGCTGCGCCCTATTATCTACATACATTACCCAGTCGTATTCGGCGAAAAACAGATGGGGTTGAATCTTGGGCTTGCGGGATATCAGGGCTGGTCCCAGACCATAGTCATCCAAATGAACAACTTTGGCCCCAGGGTAAATAAGGTCGCGCTGATCGGTAAAGATCACCCTGTCGTAGGCACCCCCGACCCCCATACTTTTGACATTCAAAGGTTCATGCTGCCCAAAGTAGCAAGAATAGACAACGACCCTGTTGATTGGATCTGCAACCGGCGAACCGACCCTGTCTGTCACTTCTTTCTCCGGAAGATCACAGTCCGGATAGGAAAGCGCTTGTGGCGTCCGCCGTCTATCACTTCGACGACCACACCAAGGTCGGCAAGTTCGGCGTTTAAAAGATCAACAAGACCCTCCTCGCTGATTCCAAATGGATCCAACGGATTGACGCGATCAACCTGATAATTCCAGCCGTGGTCGAGCAATAAGAAACCGCCTGGCTTTAAGCAACTCGCCCAATTTCGAAATGCCATCTTCGGATCAAAGCTGTGGTCCCATGAATTGGAGTAAACGAAGTCTTTTGCGCTCACCCATTCGTCTTTCACTTCGTGAAAATCCCACTGGATCGTATGTGGAAACTCGGTCGCTGTATCGGAAATTTCGGTTCCAAAAACGTCTGACCCATCACCCAAATGGGCCATAAACCATGTTTGTTCATAGCCTTGGCGCGTGCCGTGGCAGATACCATTCTTTGTTTCCTCACCATTCGCCTTCAAATACTTCGCCAGTATTTCGATGTGTTCTTCAGGAACCCATTGGTTTTGGATCTTGATTTTATTGCCCAACGTCTGAGCTTCTTTGTAGAGCTCGTAATCGAATTTGCCATCCGTTTCATATTTCAGCAACTTCATGCCGTCGGCGCTTTCAACTTCGGCATTGGCCAAGCGTTCTGCCACCAGCTGTTTAAACTGGTGCCGCATTTGACGGCGTTCTCTACTCATATCAACTCCTGAATTACTAATTTCACATCTGTTTGCCATCAAGACTATACCAGCCTGCGTAGGCGGGATAAATCATTTCGGCTCTTCTTTGCTGAATTCAATCGGTTCGCGTGTCGCAAAAAAGAGGTTGAAAATCTGCTCACTTCGAACGTCCCAAATTACGGACAATGGTGCGAAAAGCTAGCCTTTCCTCTGGCTGCTTTTTCAACTTCCCCTCCGCAAGTGCGTGGCCAAATTTTTCTATGAAGATATGCGGAGCATGAGGTGAAAGCTCGATCAACTGTGGCGCGGGGTACTGCCACCATTCTGTAGCCAGGAGTGCCTCCACTGTTTGCTCATCAAACCTCATGCGAATTAGTTTTGCCGGCAATCCGCCGACAATCGCATAGGGCGGTACATCTTTTGTTACGGTCGCACCACCCGCGATCACAGCGCCATTTCCAATTCTAACGCCAGCTCGAATGCTGACATTTCCGCCGATCCAGACATCATGACCGATGGTCACGTCGGCGCTTTCCTCTTCGAATGGGACCACGTGTTCGAACCCTTCACGGCTTCCGCCCCATTCGCGAAATTTTCTGTTGGAATAGAAAACTGGACTGCTGGAAACCCTGTCAGTCGGGTGAGTATTGGTGATCAGGTTCAGTCCGGTCCCAATCGAGCAATAGCGACCTATCCATGAAATGCCCCGGCAAAAACTATGCGAATAACTATAGGCACCCAATGGCATGATGCCGGATGGGGAATGATTGGAATACCTCTCTAGCGGATGGGGCGTGTCGGGAAGCCTGATTTCTTCAGCACCTTTTGAAGCGTGAATTTTTATTCCCCGCTTATTCAGCTGGGCAAGCTGCGCTCTGCTAAGAGTAATGCTCAATCGAACCCCATCAACTGCTATTGACCAAGTGCGCTGCCTGAAGGCTAGGCCAGCAGATACACTAGGTAAACTCAACCCCAAACCGTCTAAAGCAAAAAGCCCCGCGTGTATATCGCGGGGCTTTTGAATTTCTTGGTTTGATTGCGGCTCAGTTGCCAGTCGCGTTGTCCACCGAGATGGTGATGCCCGGACCCATGGTCGAGCTCAGCGCGATTTTCTTCATATAGGTGCCTTTGGCGCCGGTTGGTTTGGCCTTCTGAACGGCCTCGACGAAGGCGCGCACGTTCTCAACCAGTTTGGCTTCGTCAAACGACGCCTTGCCAAGGCCAGCGTGAACCACGCCTCCTTTTTCAGCTTTGAACTGGACTTCGCCGCCTTTAGCAGCTTCAACAGCTTCCTTAACGTCCATCGTTACGGTGCCAACCTTCGGGTTTGGCATCAGGTTGCGTGGGCCAAGAACTTTACCCAAACGACCAACGATCGGCATCATGTCCGGTGTTGCAATGCAACGATCGAACTCGATTGTGCCACCTTGAATGGCTTCCATCAGGTCTTCTGCACCAACGATGTCTGCACCAGCTGCCTGAGCTTCTTCAGCCTTCGGGCCACGAGCAAACACAGCAACGCGCATGGTTTTGCCGGTGCCGTTTGGCAGGCCGATCACACCGCGGACCATTTGGTCTGCATGGCGTGTATCAACACCCAGCGACATTGCGATTTCGATGGTTTCGTCGAATTTAGCTTTCGCATTGCCTTTAACCAGCGCAACAGCTTCTTCAACAGAAAGGTTATCTTTGCCGGCGAATGCTTCGCGTGCGGCAGTGGTACGTTTTCCCAGTTTTGCCATCTTACTTCACCTCAATGCCCATAGACCGGGCAGAGCCCAGAACGATCAACATCGCAGCTTCGATGTCATTCGCGTTCAGATCTTTCATTTTTGCTTCGGCGATTTCTTTCACCTGAGCAGCGGTCACCGAACCTACGGTTTCATGGCCGGGCTTGTTGGCACCAGATTTCAGGCCAGCAGCCTTGATCAGGAAATAAGACGCAGGTGGCGTCTTGATGTCCATGGTGAAAGACTTGTCCTGATAATAAGTGATCACGGTCGGGCACGGCGCACCGGCCTCCATTTCCTGCGTCTTGGCGTTGAACGCCTTGCAGAATTCCATGATGTTGATGCCGCGCTGACCCAGTGCGGGGCCGACGGGGGGGCTGGGGTTGGCTTGACCTGCAGGAACCTGCAGCTTCATCGTGCCAGCTACTTTTTTAGCCATTTGGCTTCTCCTTTAACAACAGCTTTGGGACGCGTCCCGCAGCCTTCCATTGTCGTGGTCTGGATTAGGGATCGCGATCCCTGCCCCTCCCACGCCCGCCCGACTGGGCGATTTACGCGTCAGGCCTGTTTGGTGACCTGCGTGTATTCCAGTTCGACCGGGGTTGCCCGGCCAAAGATCGACACCGTCACCTTCAGGCGCTGGTTGTCATCATCCACATCCTCGACCATCCCGTCGAAGCCTTCGAACGGTCCGTCTGTTACGGCAACCTTCTCACCCACTTCAAAGTGGATCAGGGTGCGCGGCGCATCGACACCTTCTTCAACGCGGTTCAGGATCGCGTTCACTTCGGCATCGCGCATCGGCATCGGGCGACCTTGCGGACCCAGAAAGCCAGTGACGCGGTTGATCGATGTGATCAGATGATATCCTTCGTCCGACATTTCCATATGCACCAGTACATAGCCGGGCATGAAGCGGCGTTCAGTGGTCACCTTCTTGCCACGACGAACCTCGATCACCTCTTCGGTGGGGACCAAAACTTCGTCGATTTCCTCGCCAAGACCTTTTTCTTCGACCGAGGTCTTGATCTGCTCGGCAATCTTCTTTTCGAAGTTCGAGAGCACGCTCACCGAATACCACCGTTTCGCCATATCAGCCTCTGCCTTCTTGCGCCCAATGGGCCATTCAAAATCCGTTTCCGGGAACAAAAAAGCGGCGTGTAACTCGAATCGCCACACGCCCGTCCCGAAGTGTCGCCCGAACTACCCCTGATACGTGTTCATTTCAAGGGGTCAGGCAAAAACTCAGCCAAACAGGCCAAGCACAGCAGACAGGCCGCTGCGAATACCCAAATCCACGAGCGAGAAGAACAGTGCCGTCAAAGCGGCCAGCACAAAGACCATACCTGTGGTCAGAAGCACCTCGCGGCGGGTTGGCCATGTCACTTTGGACACTTCGGCGCGCACCTGCTGGATGAATTGCAGCGGATTGGTCATATCGTCTCTCAGCCTCTCATGAGTCAGGCGGTCAATTACGCAATGCGCGCGGGGTTTTCAAGCCTCGTCGGTCCTGCGCCTCAACTATTAAGCCGAAAAGACGCGGTCAGGGTCAACGATGCGGTGGAAATGGCAGGGGCACACAGACTCGAACTGTGGGCCTACGGTTTTGGAGACCGTCGCTCTACCAACTGAGCTATACCCCTAGGACCGAGGGTGGGATTACGGCAAGGCGCGGCGATTTTCAAGCGCTTTCAGCGGCTGTCGGCGAAGAAATCAATCCAAGCTTAAAACTTCGGCTGTTTACCTACCAAGCGATGCGGTAACACGGAAACAAGATGATACGAGACATCAACGAGTTTAAGGCCGCCCCCTGGCGCGTGATCGGTCGTGCCGAGATGGAGCAGTCCATGAGCGTGCCAACCATGTTGGCCCCACGTGAGCAGAAATTGTACTATTGGCTGACGTCGCACTGGACCAATGACGTTGGCGCTGTGGTCGATCTGGGATGTTTCGTTGGCGGATCGACTGCCCGTCTGGCTGACGGGCATATGGACGCTGGCAAAAAGAACTGGATCCACGCCTACGACCGCTTCAAAGCAGATGAGCGAACAAAAGCATCCGAATTGTATCGAAAGGGCATTGCCGAGTTCAAAGGCACGAACACTTATTGGTTGGCACGCGACCTTTTAGAGCCTTGGGAAGACTGTGTCACCCTGCATCGCGGTGACATCATGACCAAAACATGGGACGGTTCACCCATTGAACTGCTGGTCATGGATGCGGCCAAATCTGCTGACGCCACCGACGGCATTGCCGAAAGGTTCTTTCCATCCTTGATACCCGGCCAGTCATTGGTTGTGCAGCAGGACTATTTTCATTGGCGGTTGCCCTGGATCCCGGTTCAGATGCATTTGATGAAAGATTGGTTCCGACCGGTGGCTTTCTGCCCGGATGATACTGTGATCTTTCAGAACACCCGACAGATAGATGACGAAGCGTTGAGGGTTGGCAAAGTCAGCAACCTAGACGATGACGCGCTCATAGACTACCTGACCGAAGTTCAGCCGCTGGCCCGAAGTTGGCGCAAGAAACAGCGTATCTATCGGATGAAACGAGCTATCAAAGCCAATCCGGGGGTGCGGACGGGTCACAGGATGGGCGATCCTGATAAGTAGTCGGTTTTTTCGTTGTTGAGTGGGGCCCTAAGACGCAACCTTAACATCTGCATCCAGAAACAACCGTTCTGAGTGATATTTGCCGCGCATTAGAAACCCGTCTGACTGCACCTCTGGATACAATTCGGCCCAATCTCGATAACGGTCGTTTGTCACCACTATGGCCTTTAGTTTGCGGGCCTCACGCAAGATTGCTTCATCCGCGATTGTTCCTTTGGGCACGACAGTGACTGACGCGGTCTGCAACCTCAGTATATTTTCAAAATCGCGATCGTGTAAGTATCGTCCGCAAAGAAGGTACCCTGCATTTGCATCAAAAAAGACGCGGGGAGAAAAGCCAAGTTCTGACAATCGTCGTGTAACAGCGCGCAATGGATCAACACTAGGTTCGCCGTTAACCCAATACATAACATTCGATCCGTCGATGATCGCCCAGACTTTCGGTTGCTTCGGCCGCCTTGATTGTTTCGGCTTTGGTTGCGCCTGTTTTTGATACAGCTGGAGCAGCAAAAACAAGCTTGCCAGCGCGATTGGCAGCGAGATCAAGACGAAGTCTGTCCAAGCCGGCTCTAGAAATGCGAAAATTGTGAAGAAAAAAGACAGAAATGAAACAACGAACAAGAACAGCAAGATTGAGCGCCTTAAAATATATGTTGGGGCAATTGCTATACCATAGATAGAACGCCAGTTGACATAAAGACCCCAAAACCAAAGGGCCGCTCGATTGAGCGGCCCTTCTGCTTTGCAGTAAAGCGCTCGGCAGATTTGGCGTCGCTGCCAAATCGCCGGTCGCTGTAAGAACGCGTGGCGGTCTTACTCGATAATTTTCGACACAACGCCCGAGCCGACGGTGCGGCCGCCTTCGCGGATCGCGAAGCGCAGGCCGTCTTCCATCGCGATCGGCGCGATCAGCTCAACGCCGAACTTCAGGTTGTCGCCCGGCATAACCATCTCGGTGCCCGACGGCAGCTCAACAGTCCCGGTCACGTCGGTCGTGCGGAAGTAGAACTGAGGACGGTAGTTCGCGAAGAACGGCGTGTGACGGCCACCCTCTTCCTTGGTCAGGATATAGACCTCGGCTTCGAACTTCGTGTGCGGGTTCACCGAACCTGGCTTACACAGAACCTGGCCACGCTCAACCGCTTCACGGTCGATGCCGCGCAACAGAACGCCAACGTTGTCGCCTGCTTCACCGCGATCCAGCAGCTTGCGGAACATTTCAACGCCGGTACAGGTCGTTTTCTGGGTCGCCTTGATGCCAACGATTTCAATCTCGTCGCCAACATTCACAACGCCACGCTCAATACGACCGGTGACAACCGTACCGCGGCCCGAGATCGAGAACACGTCTTCGATCGGCAGCAGGAACGCGCCGTCAACAGGACGGGCCGGGGTCGGGATGAACTCGTCCACAGCCGCCATCAGCTTGCGGATCGACTCTTCGCCAATGTTTTCGTCACGGCCTTCCAGAGCGGCCAGAGCCGAACCCGGAATGACAGGGATGTCGTCGCCAGGGTAACCGTATTCGGTCAGAAGCTCACGGATCTCCATCTCAACCAGCTCAAGAAGCTCGTCGTCGTCAACCTGATCAACCTTGTTCATGTAGACAACCATGGTCGGGATACCAACCTGGCGGCCCAGCAGAATGTGCTCGCGGGTCTGCGGCATCGGGCCGTCAGCAGCGTTCACAACCAGGATCGCGCCGTCCATCTGCGCCGCACCGGTGATCATGTTCTTCACATAGTCAGCGTGGCCGGGGCAGTCGACGTGGGCGTAGTGACGCGCGTCGGTCTCATACTCAACATGCGCCGTCGAGATCGTGATCCCGCGGGCTTTCTCTTCCGGCGCGCCGTCAATCTGATCATACGCTTTGAAATCGCCAAAATACTTGGTGATCGCTGCCGTCAAGGTCGTCTTGCCGTGGTCAACGTGGCCAATCGTGCCAATGTTGACGTGCGGTTTGTTACGCGCAAACTTTTCCTTAGCCATGTGCCAAAAGCCTCTTGTCTGGGCGGGTTCCGCCGAACCCGGGTTCAATATCGCGCGCTGACTACTCGTTCACGCAAAGAAAATCAAGACTTCCCTCGCGTGGATTGGCGGGAAAGCAACTATTGTTTCATTTGGGATTCGCGAAACGGCTGCAAAGCCTTACAACAGGAGCCTATTCGCCGTCAGGCCAGACTTTCTTGTCCAGACTGTCGGGGTCTGATTGCCGTGGGGAAGCGCTTCCGCATACCGTCTGCAACGCCTGCCACTCCACATCGTTCAGAACAGAGCCGTAGTCGCGGCCATCTACGACAGCCGCCTGCGCAGCTGCAATCCGTGCCCCCATTTGTGGATGGGACATAAAATGCGCAATGATCCCTTCTGCGTCACCGTGTTCGTCAAGCAAGCGCTCAAACATCGTGCCCAGCGCGGCGGGTGAAACACCAGCCGTATCCAGAAGGTCATGTGCATAGTCATCCGCAGTGGTTTCAGCCGATTGGCTATAGGACGCGTTGATCAACTGGTTCGCCAAAAACAACGTAATTGTTCCACCTGCAAAGTCGCCGAACAACAGGCCCAGGACGCCAAGCGAACCCGCCGAGCGCAGTGCATCACGGGTCGGGTCACGGTTCACAACATGCCCAATTTCATGGGCCAGCACGGCGGCAACCTCTTCTGGATTATCGGCTTGGTCAATCAATCCACGGAAAAAGACAATGCGACCACCCGGCAAGGCAAAAGCATTGACCATATCGTGGTCAAGGATGTGGATCTGCACGTCATAAGGTAAATCAGGCGTCGGGTTCAGACGATCATACATCGCCCGCATTGCCGCATTGCCGTCATCCCCTTCGCAGATCGCTGTGCTGCCCAACCCGGTTTCATCCAGTGCCATCCGGATTTGTTCGAAAGTAGTGTCACCCAAGGCTTTCTCGCCTTCAGCGGGCAGCAATACCGCAAGCTGCGCAGCCATCACAGGAACAAGGAAAAAGATGATCACCGCGACAGCCGCCGCAGCGCCGCCAGCCCACACTGCAAGCATTGACATCGGAATGGATCGGTCGCGTTTTTTTAGGTGGGGCGCACGCGATTGGATCTGCGTGCGCAATTCGCTGTCTCGCAGATAAAGTCTTGCCACCATGTTTCCCGCGCGCCTGATTACCAGCGCATCTTTTTCAGCCTGATCTGGCAAGCGTCTCAGGTCGGCCCATCGCCAGACAAGTGGCTGACCATCCGGCAACAACAACTCTACCCCGTCAGGCACCACACGCACCGATACCCGCGTCAGCACGGCACGCTCCCCGGCGACAAAATCGGCAAAACCCGATGGCTGCTTCAGCGTTTGGGTCAAATCGCTGCCCCCACATCCAAGGCTTCAGCAAATCCTTCGGCTTCGGCAAACTCATCCCGGTCACGCT
This sequence comes from Aliiroseovarius sp. M344, assembly GCF_025140835.1. Taxonomy (NCBI): domain Bacteria; kingdom Pseudomonadati; phylum Pseudomonadota; class Alphaproteobacteria; order Rhodobacterales; family Paracoccaceae; genus Aliiroseovarius; species Aliiroseovarius sp. M344. The sequence continues at coordinate 446,631 of NZ_CP081153.1, read as the reverse complement.
GCGTGATCAGGTGCAGATCTTCAGCATTCACGATCTGCGTCACCTCGGCGAAATGCGCCGCGATGGGTAGCGTGATCCAGGCATGGGTCATCGCCCGGTAGCCAAGGAAGATGCAGAAATAGGCCAGAACCAGCATCGGCGCGCTGGCAGCCAGAACAGGTTCTATTTGTTCAATGTTTTCGACGTCGAACCCTGTTCCGGCGATAAGAAAAACGGCAACGCCCATAATCACCAGAATTAGCCCGGTAAAAACCAGATAGATTAGGAACCAACCCAGCGCATATATGCCCACAATGGTCCAGGGTTGCGGCGCAGTTTGAAATCGCATCGATCCAAGCTCTTTGGCTTCGGTCATGCGCTTGAAGCTGTCAGCCTGCCAATAGGCCAACCCATAAACCAACCAAGGCCCAGTCAGCGCGAACATCGCGAACCAAGCCGGGTTCTCGGCCATCACGCCCATCCCGCCAGCCACGGTTGACAGACCGAGAGGGTAATAGATGTGCTTCATCGACCCAAATAGCAGGCCGCGACGCCCACCTTGAACGAAGACCTGATCGCCATAATAGGTGTGGCCAACCTTGTATTTCTCCAGCCAAAGTGTGGTCAGTGGCCAGGTCAGGCCCACGGTCAACGCGGCCAGCACCCAATGCAATATGGCCCGCCAAGCATAGCCCCAGGCGCCCGGCTCTAATCCGAACCGGATGCCCCGCCAGCGCGTGCGGGCCAGAATGTACCGGCGCGCGCGATACTGCGCGAAAAATATGATCGGTGCCAAACCGACAAAACTCAGGAAATAGGCTGCGACGTTACCTTTGAACAACGCGAAACTGAAATACATCAGGATCAGATTCACGACGCCGATATAAAAGGCCATGAACACCACAGCGACCAAAAACCCCAGAAGCTTTTCAAGCGGGTCGCCAACATATTCCAAGGGGATGCCGCCGGGGCGAATGGCGCTCCAGTAATAACGGCGCAAACGGGTTTTGGCCCAGAAGCGATAGAAGCCCAGCGTCAGGATTGTCAAAACGCCTGTCTTCAGCGCCAACCCCAGCATTGGGCCCTTTCGACCCGAATAGGATATCTTCAATCTACTTGCCGGCATCGATCAATCGAATTTGTTGTCGCGCGGGAAGCCGTGAGGCGGGGCCTTGCCAACGCCAGCGCGTTTGCCCAGCCAAGGTGACATGTCGGCCTCGGTTCTGGTGCGGTCACCGGTAGCGGGCCACGACAGGCCAACGTCCAGATCAAAAGTCTTGAGGTCCGACAGGCCGCCATCCAACTCAAGCACGCCCTGCTTGCCCCGCGCGCTGTTGTATTTCTGAAGCCGCACACCCTTGCCGCGCGTCATCTCGTTGACCTCAGACACTGGGAACACCAGCAGCTTGCGGTTCTCGGACACGATCGCAACATGATCACCTTCGACCGGCTTGCAGATCTTGGCCCGCGCATCCCCTACGTTCAGCACCTGCTTTCCGTTCTTGGTTTGCGCCAGAACGTCGTCTTCGTTGACGATAAAACCGTTCCCTTCAGTCGACGCGACAAGCAATCGCCGTTTAGGCTGGTGAATGAACAGGTCCACGATCTCGGCCTCGTTGGGCAGATCGACCATCAGACGCAGCGGTTCGCCCATGCCACGCCCGCCCGGCAGGTTTGCCGCCGAAAGCGTGAAGAACTTGCCGTTGGAATCGAATACCAACAATTTGTCGGTAGTTTCTGCATGGAAAACAAATCGGGGGGCATCGCCATCGCGGAACTTCAGTTCCCGCAACAGATCAATGTGACCCGACATTGCCCTGATCCAACCCATTTGCGAGCACACAACGGTGATCGGTTCTTTCTCGATCATCGCTTCCAAGGGCACATCTTCAACTTCGCCCGCTTCCGCAAACTGTGTGCGCCGTGCGCCGCCTTCGTAGTTTTTGCCAAACAGTTTCTTGGTTTCTTTCAACTGCTCTGCAATCCGGGTCCATTGCAGGTCGCCACTTTCCAGAAGATCTTCGAGCGCCGCACGTTCTTCCATCAAGGTGTCACGTTCACGGACAAGCTCGATTTCTTCCAGGCGCCGCAAGCTGCGCAGCCGCATGTTCAGGATCGCGTCGGCCTGAACATCGGACAGTTCACCCTCACCGGGGGCGGGGCTGACATAGTCCGTTTCGTTCATGGCGCGAACGTGCTCCCGGCCCCAATCCTCGCGCATCAGCGCGGCTTTGGGGTCGTCATCATAGCGGATTATGTCGATCACGCGGTCGAGATTCAGGAAAGCGACAATGAAGCCTTCCAACACCTCAAGACGGTGATCAATCTTTTCCATCCGATGAACAGAGCGGCGCAACAGAACATCGCGCCGATGATCAAGGAAGGCGCGCAGCACCTCTTTCATCGAACATACTTTTGGCGTCACACCGTCGATCAACACGTTCATGTTCAAGCTGAACCGCGTTTCCAGATCCGAGTTGCGGAACATCAAGTTCATCAGAAGTTCGGCATCCACATTCTTTGATTTCGGCTCCAGCACGATGCGAATGTCGTCGGCGCTTTCATCACGAATGTCACCAAGAATAGGAACCTTCTTGGTCTGAATCAGTTCGGCAATTTTCTCGATCAGTTTCGATTTCTGAACCTGATACGGGATTTCCGTCACGACGATGTGCCACTGCCCGCGGCCCAAATCCTCGACGTCCCATTTACAACGCAGGCGGAACGACCCGCGCCCTGTGCGATAGGCTTGTGCGATATTCTCGGCGGGCTCGACAATGATGCCGCCAGTTGGGAAATCAGGGCCCGGCACATAGTTCAGAAGCGTGTCGTCCCGCGCATCCGGCACTTTGATCAGATGCAAACAGGCGTCGATCAGTTCAGCAATATTGTGAGGTGGAATATTGGTGGCCATGCCAACGGCAATGCCCGATGACCCATTAGCCAACAGATTCGGAAATTCGGCGGGTAAGACCAGCGGCTCGGTCAGGCGACCGTCGTAATTGTCGCGATAATCAACGGCGTTTTCGTCAAGACCGTTCAACATTGCCTCTGCAACGAAGGTCATCCGGGCTTCGGTGTAACGGCTTGCCGCGGGGTTATCTCCGTCAATATTTCCGAAGTTGCCTTGCCCATCGACCAGCGGGTAACGCACCGCGAAATCCTGTGCCAGACGCGCCATGGCGTCATAGATCGCAGCGTCGCCGTGGGGGTGGAAATCCCCCATCGTGTCACCGGAGATTTTGGCCGATTTCAAGAACTTACCGCCAGATGCCAGCTTCAGCCGTGACATCGCATAAAGGATGCGGCGATGCACCGGTTTCAACCCGTCACGCGCGTCAGGCAAGGCCCGATGCATAATTGTCGACAGTGCATAGGTCAGATAGCGATCACCGATGGCACGGCGAAGTGGCTCTGAAATAGAGGCGGACTTTATATTGCTGTCATCGGTCAAATCGGTCATAATTGATGTGTATCGAGTGCTGTCGGAAGGGTAAAGCTACTGCGGGAAGGGATGCCAATCTTTCCCCTAATATTTTAGAAGGCATGGTGTATTTTTTAACACCAAATCACGACCCTCTTATTGAAGCGCGGTTTCAATCGGAACTGCTTGGGGGTTTGAGCGTTAATAAATCGAACAGAAGATCGAAAAGATCTCGTCAAGAGTAATTGGTTGAAGGGGAAAATTGTGGGGATACTGAAATTAAGCTGCCTGACGATTGGTATCGTCGGCGCGTCGATGATGCATTTTGGACGGGATGGCGATCTGCCCGCCGACCGTATCGGACGTGAGCCAACAATCGCGCAAGATACAATCGTGCCGGTTTCTGCAACGCTGGATGCGGGCATTGCCGCATCGCCGGAAACTGCGGTTGGCGAAGTGATTGCGACGGCAAATGCTGCACCTGTTGCCGCGCCTGCGTCTTCATCTGGTTTGTCTGTCGTGCCCGTCACGCTGGCAAGTGCAGCTGCGCCGCAGTCACCAGCCGAAATCGCAGAGGCTGCCGCCCGTCAGATGGCGTCGAAAGTGGCTAAGCCAACACTTGCTGCCGCATCGAACGCCGCGTCGAACACCCAGCAAACTGTCTTTGTCAGCGGCAACACTGTAAACATGCGTGCGGGGCCAACCACAAGTCACGGCGTGGTCGCAAAGCTCACGCGGGGCACCGAAGTCATCGACATGGGCCCTGCTGGCGGTGGCTGGAGCCAAATCAAAGTTGTGGACACTGGAGCGCGCGGTTTTATGGCTTCAAGGTTCCTCGCGCCGCAACTCTGAGCGACCCAGCAGCATAATACAAACAGCATTCGACGACGCGCCCCATCAACAACGGCGCGTCGTTTTTCGTTGACCCCATCTTGTTCTGCCGACTTAGTGTCGTTTGCGCACAAACAGGGTAATTCGATGAACGTTTCAGGCAAATCCATTCTAATCACCGGCTGCTCGTCAGGCATTGGCTATGATGCAGCGCATACGCTTGCCAAACGTGGCTGGCGTGTCTTTGCAACCTGCCGGAAAGAGGCGGACTGCGCACGTCTGCGCGCGGATGGGTTGGAAAGCTTCATACTGGACCACGCCGACGAAGCCAGCATGGAAGCCGCAATGGCCGAGGTTTTGGATCGCACCGGCGGCACGCTGGATGCCCTGTTCAACAATGGCGCTTTTGCCACGCCGGGCGCGGTGGAAGACCTGCCGACGGATGCATTGCGCGCCATCTTCGAAACCAATTTTTTTGGCTACCATCATATGACGCGCCTCGCCCTTCCGGTCATGCGCGCACAAGGTCATGGCCGGGTCATCAACAACTCTTCGGTGCTGGGATTTGCCGCTATGCCGTGGCGCGGCGCGTATGTGTCCACAAAGTTCGCGTTGGAAGGGTTAACCGATACCCTGCGGCTTGAGATGCGCGGACAGCCAATTGATATCATTCTGATCGAGCCGGGTCCGATCACCACCAAGATCCGTGAAAACGCACAGCCGCATTTCGAACGCTGGATTGATTGGGAAAACAGCCCACGGCGCGGGCTTTACACGAAGCTGCGCGAACGGCTTTATGATGACAGCGGCACACTGGACACGTTCGAACTGCCCGCTTCAGCCGTGACCGACAAGCTGATCCACGCACTGGAAAGCAGCAACCCAAAGCCGCGCTACTACGTCACAACAGCCACCCGCATCGCCGGGATAGGACGCAGGCTGTTGTCGACGCGCATCGGCGACCGATTTACGCCAAAGGGTTAGGCGCGGCGGATTGCCCCTCGCTATTTGGTGCGTTGGGTATTATCTGGAACGCACCGATTGGCCCAAGGAAACAGCATGTTTGACGATCCTCTTTTTGCCCTTGTTGTCGTGGCTTGCGCCGCGGTTCTGATCATCCTTATGTTGGGCATCGGGTCCTTTGGGGTCGGCGGCAAGACCGCCCACAAGTATTCAAACAAGATGATGCGCTGGCGGGTCGCAGCACAAGCGATTGCGATCGCGCTGATCCTGTTGTTCGTCTGGCTGAGGGGAGGAAACGGCTGATGGTTGTCCTGAACAAGATTTATACCCGCACCGGTGATAAAGGTGAGACTGCTTTGGGCGACGGGTCCCGCGTGGCCAAGCATTCCGCCCGTGTGGACGCTTATGGCACAGTCGACGAAACCAACGCCACAATCGGTCTGGTTCGCCTTCACGCAGAAGGTGACATGGACGCAGCCCTTGCGCGCATCCAAAACGATCTGTTCGACCTGGGCGCAGACCTGTGCCGCCCACATATGGAAAAAGACGACGACGCGGAATATCCGCCCCTTCGCATGATCGACGCGCAAGTAGACCGGCTGGAGTCAGAGATTGACGCGATGAACAAAGTGCTGGAACCGCTGCGCAGTTTCATCCTGCCGGGTGGCTCTGCATTGGCGGCGCATTTGCATCTTGTGCGCACCGTCAGCCGCCGCGCTGAGCGGATGGCGACAGAGCTGGCAACACAAGAAGACGTCAATCCCGCAGCGATCAAATACCTGAACCGCCTTTCGGATTGGTGCTTTGTCGCAGCGCGGGTCGCAAATGACGACGGCAAAGCCGATGTGCTGTGGGTGCCGGGGGCCAATCGCTAACCCGACTTGCGCCTGTCAGCCATTCCACTGATTCCCGTCATTTTGAGCCCTCGCCGCTCATCAATGCAAAACACCCGGAATGCCGCAGAGCGGAAACATTCTCGCAATGAATCACCGCCAAAACAGAAAAACGCGGCGTCCTTTGCGCAGAACGTGACGATTTTGCGCTGTTTTCAGCGACCCCGACCCGGTAAACGGGAGAAGAACTGAGACCGCCCCATCCGGGGCCTAATTGGGAGAGACACGCCAATGAAGGTGCTTGTGCCTGTGAAGCGCGTGATCGACTACAACGTGAAAGTTCGTGTGAAAGCGGACGGATCCGGTGTCGATCTTGCAAACGTAAAAATGTCGATGAACCCCTTTGACGAGATTGCCGTCGAAGAGGCTATTCGCCTGAAAGAAGCTGGTAAGGCCGACGAGATTGTCGTCGTGTCGATCGGCGTGAAGCAGTCGCAGGAAACGTTGCGCACGGCTTTGGCGATGGGCGCAGATCGCGCCATTCTGGTGGTCGCGGCTGAAGATGTTCATAACGACATCGAACCGCTGGCGGTTGCGAAGATTCTGGCGAAGGTCGTTGAGGAAGAGCAGCCGGGCCTCGTGCTAGCAGGTAAGCAAGCGATCGACAACGACATGAACGCCACCGGCCAAATGCTGTCGGCACTTCTGGGTTGGTCGCAAGGCACTTTCGCCTCCGAGCTGGACATTGACGGTGACAAAGCCGTCGTGACCCGTGAAGTGGACGGCGGCCTTCAGACCATCAAGGTCAACATGCCGTCGATCATCACTGTCGACCTTCGTTTGAACGAGCCGCGTTATGCGTCGCTGCCAAACATCATGAAGGCGAAGAAAAAGCCGCTGGACGAAAAGACCGCCGCCGATTACGGCGTCGACGTCACGCCGCGCCTTGAGATCGTTTCCACCACCGAGCCCGCAGCCCGTGCCGCCGGCATCATCGTTGGTTCGGTCGACGAATTGGTAGAGAAACTCAAAGAAGCGGGGGCTGTATAATGGCTGTTCTTCTTCTCGCAGAAGTCAACAATGGCGAACTGGCGATGGATGCCACCGCCAAAGCTGTCACCGCCGCCAAGGCTTTGGGTGACGTGACTGTTCTGGCCGCTGGCGCATCCGCCGCTGCCGCTGGTGACGCCGCCGCGAAAATCGATGGCGTGTCAAAAGTTCTGGTAGCCGAGGACGCATCGCTGGGTCACCGCCTTGCGGAATCAACTGCGGCGCTGATCGTGTCGCTGGCAGGAGATTACGAGCATATCGTCGCCCCGGCCACCACTGACGCCAAAAACGTCATGCCCCGCGTGGCCGCACTTTTGGACGTTATGGTGATCTCGGACGCGTCCGGCGTTGTCGACGGCAATACGTTCGAGCGTCCAATCTATGCCGGTAACGCTGTTCAGACCGTGAAGTCGTCGGATGCGAAGAAGGTTATCACCTTCCGCACCTCAACGTTTGACGCTGCTGGCGAAGGTGGTTCGGCCTCAGTCAAAACCATTTCAGCTGCCGACAATCCCGGTCTGTCGGAATGGGTTGAAGACAAGGTTGCCGCAAGTGATCGCCCCGAGCTGACATCGGCTGGCGTCGTTGTATCCGGTGGTCGTGGCGTTGGATCCGAAGAGGACTTCAAACTGATCGAAGCACTTGCCGACAAGCTTGGTGCCGCCGTTGGCGCGTCGCGCGCTGCCGTTGACTCGGGCTATGCCCCTAACGACTGGCAGGTGGGTCAGACCGGTAAGGTTGTCGCGCCGGATCTGTACATTGCGGTTGGTATCTCAGGCGCCATCCAACACTTGGCCGGTATGAAGGACTCGAAGATCATCGTTGCAATCAACAAGGACGAAGAAGCACCTATCTTCCAGGTTGCAGATTTCGGACTGGTTGCTGACCTGTTCGATGCCGTCCCGGCGCTGACCGAAAAGCTCTGATCGTTTCTGTCGCAATCAGACAAAGGCCCGCCCTAACCGGCGGGCCTTTTTTCATTTCACACCCCCATCTTCAGAGAATGCGATCCACTGCATCATGAAGGACCAGGCTGGCCCTGCGGTGGGCAAAGGTTCCAAGCATATCGCGCGTGGCGCCTTCTTCCATATCAGCATAAACCAGCCCTTGCCGTCCGTCCTTCAACTCTTGCTCAGTTGGTACAATTTCAACCACTTCCCGTACGAACGGCGCAATTTCTTGCATCATCTGCTGATCGACAAACAGGGGGTCGGTGCCGTGAATGCCACCTAAGCCCCCATCCCTGATCCGGTGATCAGCAAGCCAAAGCAATAAGATGTCGCTGTCGAGTTTTGAGATCAGAAGCTTCATCCGCGCGACCCACGCGGTGCGTAATTCTTTGACGACCAAAGCAAATCGGTCTGCTGATGTGTCATGCAGTGCGGTCAGAAGATGACGCGTAAAATTGAACTCTGTAAAATCAATCTCGCCAAACAGCTCTTTCAACTGGTTCGAGGCGCGCAGAAACCTGTCATTGCGCCGGGGATGGACAGCATAATACCGGTTCGACATGTTATGCGCGCCCAGTACCTGAAGGACCGTTACTTTGGCTTTGTTGCTAAGGGTTTGGACCCCGTGATCATGCAGAAATGCATCCACACCGGCATTCTGGCAGCCAAAATTGGCCACTTGCGTTCCCAAGGTCAATTGCAACAAGTCGGGATAGGGGTGTTCAACGTACTTGCCATAAGTTTCAGTCCCACCCAACACCGCAATGAAGGGTGCAGCTAGTTTCTTTTTGGGACCACGAAACAAGATTTTCGACGTGCCATATCGGCACAATTGATAGTTCAAGGGGCCCTTGCCCAAGGTGTCGTAAGCCATTCCACCCACTCCAGTAATTCTCACCCAAGCCGATGATTCGCACAAAGCGGTTTCCAATTGGCTAATCTTCAAATGCAGCAAATTTCCTTAGGATGCGCTTAACCCTTGCACGCCCGCCGCACCGCCGCATACTCTGCTGGCAGACAACGAAAGGGACGAGATGAGCATCGAGACGATTGGCATTGTGGGTGCCGGGCAAATGGGCAACGGAATCGCACATGTGATGGCACTGGCTGGTTACGAAGTCCGCTTGAATGACATCAGTCAGGACAGTCTGGATGCGGCGATGGCCCGGATCGCGAAGAACATGGAACGCCAAGTTTCGCGCGAGGTAATCTCCTCGGATGATCGCGACAAGGCGATGGGTCTCATTTCGACCACCATGAAGTTGCCCGACATAGGATCGACTGATCTTGTCATCGAGGCGGCAACTGAAAACGAAGCCCTGAAAAAGAAGATCTTCGACGGTCTTCTGCCCCACTTGAAGCCGGACACAATCCTGACATCGAACACCTCGTCTATCTCGATCACGCGCCTGGCCAGCGGCACGGATCGCCCGGAACGGTTTATGGGGTTTCACTTTATGAACCCAGTCCCTGTGATGCAGCTTGTTGAACTGATCCGCGGCATTGCTACGGACGAACCGACCTTCAAGGCGTGTCACGGTGTTGTTGAGCGGCTTGGCAAAACGGCCGCCAGCGCCGAAGATTTCCCGGCCTTCATCGTAAATCGCATCCTGATGCCGATGATCAATGAAGCCGTCTATACGCTGTACGAAGGCGTGGGCTCGGTCAAAAGTATCGACACGTCATTGAAACTGGGTGCCAATCATCCAATGGGGCCGCTTGAGCTGGCCGATTTCATCGGGCTGGACACCTGTCTTGCCATTATGAACGTGCTGCACGAGGGACTGGCCGACACGAAATACCGTCCCTGCCCATTGCTGACCAAATATGTGGAAGCCGGTTGGTTGGGTCGCAAATCGAAACGCGGTTTTTATGATTATCGCGGTGAAACTCCTGTGCCAACACGTTAGCCGTGTCGCGCGGGGTCGCCCCTATTTGCCATCGCCCAGCGAGAGCGTGTGCGCACGCAGCCAAGCCATGAAGCCACGCGGGTTGGTTTGCACGCTATCCAATTGTTCGTCCGTCAGTACCTTGCCGATAACCGGGCGCTGCGGACGGTTGCAGCTTTTTACGATCTCGTGCAGCAGCAATGCCTGCCGCAGGGTAGCCGACAGGTAATTGGCCATCTGATACCAACGTGTATTTGCGCCCGGGAAGAAGATCGGCACGACCTTTGCGCCTGACCGGCGGATCAACTGCGCGGTAAATACATTCCACTCCCGTTCGATCACCGGCCCCAGAAGCGTGTCAGATGACGCGACAACACCGGACGGGAAAAGTGTGATCAAGCCGCCCGCCTTAAGATGCGCCATCGTTTGGGCCCGCATCACAACCATCTTCTGTTGCGCGTTTGGTTCATGTGGGAAAGGCACCGGGATCATGTAAGATGATGCAACCTCATCCAACCCATCCAGAACAGACCGGGTCAGAATGCGGTAATCGTTGCGTCGACGCCCGATCAATTCTGCCAGAACCATGCCATCCACCAAACCGTGTGGATGGTTGGCTACCACGATAACGGGACCATCGTCCGGAATATTTTGAAGCTGCTCTTCCGGCGTTTCGATGGCAATACCCATCACCTCGAAACAGGCGCCCCAAAATGCTTGGCCTTTGGGCGCGCCACGCTTTTCAAGGCGGCGGACCATGCGCAAGATGGATATCTTGCCCGTGAACCATTCCAAGACCCGGATTATCCACGACTGAAGCGGGTTATTCAGAGAGTTGGCATAGCTAAGACTGCTGCGATCATATTGGTCGTGGGACAGGGGTTCCTGCCCACCATCGACCACATCGCTTTCAGTATTGTTCACTAGGTTCTGTCCCATTCTCAACACGCAGCATGCGGCTTACATGCCTTCTCCGAACTTATCGGCAATCAGGTCGTTCAGGGCATTCATCAACTCGGCGGCTTGTGGACCTGACGTTTCAACATGTATCTTGGTGCCCTGCGAAGCGGCCAGCATCAAAAGACCCATGATCGAGTCACCTTCTGCATCAATCCCATCTTTTGATACGCGCGCAGAGGCGTCGTGGTTCTCAACTGTATCAACAAATTTGGCGGATGCACGCGCGTGCAGCCCTTTTACGTTGATGATCTCCAAATCGCGGCTCGTGCTCATACCTTACGCCTCCTGTATACCATCAATACAGTCGATGTATTTGCGACCCGCTGCAAGCGCCTTGCTTGTAGACATGTCGATCGGAAGATGTCGTGTCTTGGCAAGTTTCACCAGCATGGGAAGGTTGGCGCCATATAGGATTTTTCGGTCTGCTTTACTGCAGGCCGGAAGCGACAGATTGGCAGGCGATCCGCCAAACATATCGACGACCACCACCACGCCGTCGCCTTGATCAACCGCATCTGCTGCATCCGAAATTTCGTCGCGCTTGTCGTCTCGATCACATTCCGCTGCAGTTGATATGGCGCGCACACCCGGTTGCTTGCCGACGACATGTTCGACAGCGGCCAGATATTCCCTAGCAAGCCCGCCATGCGCGACGATCACGATACCGATCACGCTCGTTACCCCAACTGCTTTGACGCCTGCCCCGTTTCGGCCCGGCGTTCCAATTCCCGATGTCTAATTGACACTTGCCAGCCCTTCTGTGCAAGCGCCTTTGCCAATCTTTCCGTTAGGGCAACAGAACGGTGTTGCCCTCCGGTACAGCCAAACCCAATCGCCAGATGCGATTTCCCCTCGTCCCCATATGCTGGGATCAAAAACTCGACCAGTTCAGAGACGCGCGTGAAAAATTCTTCGAACCGCTCATCTTTAGAAACATAGTCAGCAACTTCCGCGTCGCGCCCATCCAACAGACGCAGCGCCGGCTCCCAATGCGGGTTGCGCAGAAAGCGTGCGTCCAGCACCATGTCGAGCCCCCGCGGCACGCCACGTTTATATGAAAACGAATGAACCGAGACAGCCAAGTTTTCTGCGCCGGACTGCGACAGCCATCGCATAAGCTCTTCTTTTAGATCGTGCGGTGACAGTTCCGAGGTGTCGATCAGCACATCCGCGCGTCCCCGAACAGGAACCAGCAGCTCAATCTCGCGGGTGATTCCATGATCAGGTGTTTCCGCAGGTGCCAGCGGGTGGCGGCGGCGCGTTTCCGAATAGCGACGGATCAACACATCGCGCGAACAATCCAGATAGAGCACTTCTACGTCATGCGTATGGTCTTCGCGCAGATCTTCAATCGTCTGCAGCATCATCTCGGTCGAAAAATCCCGATTTCGCACATCGACGCCCAGCGCCAAAGGATGGTCCAAAGCTGGTCCGCTCAGGACCCGACCGATCAACGACAGCGGCAAGTTGTCGATGACCTCATATCCGATATCTTCCAGCACTCGAATTGCTGTCGTCCGGCCCGCGCCCGAAGGCCCGGTGACCAGAACAACTTTCTGTCCGGTATTGGTTTTATCATCTGTCATCATCGTCGCCTATTTCGGCGCGGCATACCTGCCGCCCTGCAGCAAATGGTATATGGCACTGGTGAAATAGGGCGCGTCAACCCGCAAAACAAGGTCGATATCACATCCGGCCACAGTTGTGACCCGATGTGATCGCGGAAGACGCTCAAGTTCGCTTTCTGACATATCAATGACAAGCTGTAGCCGGGCAGAGGGCACCCAGGGCACGTGAATCAGCCCCACACCACGCGCTTCGATCACACCTTGCAGACGATCCGGGGCCAGCACTTGCACAACACCGTTCTCTGCCACCACTCTGCTCAGGTCATCCGCGACAAGTTTTGCGCCAAGTCCGATGAGTTCCAATGCCAAAGACGACTTCCCTGATCCTGAAGGGCCAGTGATCATTGCTGCCGAATTTCCGACGGCGACTGTGGTGGCGTGGAAGCTGTGCGGTTCGGCCATGCCTTCGACGGTCAAACCGGCAAACCAACCACAAAACGCGCACCCAGCGGATCCGAGGTCACATCAGCGTCAGTCGGGCGGATGTTTTCTGCCCAGATCACGCCACCATGCGCCTCGACGATCTGTTTTGAGATCGCCAGACCAAGGCCTGAATTGTTGCCAAATTGGTTTTCGGGGCGTTCTGAATAGAAGCGCTTGAAAATCTTGCTCAATGCCTGCTCGGGAATGCCTGGTCCGGTATCCTCGATGACCACCAATACGCGGTTTTCACGTCGGCGAACCCAAACGCGGATGGCGTCCCCTTCGTCGCAGAAGCTCAGCGCATTGGTGATCAGGTTCACAAAAACCTGCGCTAGCCGTGCCTCAAGTCCCCGGATGAAAATCGGATCAGGTGGCAGATCAGTAATGAACTCAACGCCCTTGTCGCTGCCTTCGTTGCCCAGATATTCTGTCAGGTTGTGAAGCATTTTCAGAAGGTTGAACTCTTCCTCTTCCTCCTTCACCAACTCGCTGTCCAAACGCGATGCGTTTGAAATGTCGCTGACCAGACGGTCCAACCGGCGCACGTCATGGTCAATAACATCCAGAAGCTTGCCGCGATGTTCGTCTTTCTTGGCCAGACGAAGTGTGCCGATGGCAGAGCGCAAACTTGCTAAAGGGTTTTTGATCTCGTGCGCCACATCCGCCGCAAACTGTTCGTTTGAATCGATCCGATCATACAGTGCGGCGACCATACCGCGCAGCGCGCCAGACAGGCGGCCGATTTCATCAGGGCGGGCAGTTAGGTCGGGAATGCGGACACGTCCAGTGCGCACGCTGTTGGTATCTTTATCGCGCCCCAACTCGGCCGCGGCTGCAAGATCCGACAAAGGGTTAGCAATGGTCGACGCCAAAACTAGGCTCAAGCCAATCGAAACAAGGATCGCGATGACAAACATCTGCAAAAGCTGCTCGCGTTCAGCCCGGACCAGTTGGTCCAATTCGCCTGTGGCGCTGGTGATCGCCACCACGCCAGCGGGCACGCCACCCTGCAAAATCGGTGTTGCGACAGAAAAGACCGTGCCGCCGTTTTCGTCCACACCGTTCGACACCCGCGTCGAGCCGTTCATGGCACCGGGATACAGCGTCCGCGCCATCACTTCGGTGTCCAAGGGCATGGATTGACCATCCCCTTTTGCGATGATGCCGGAAATTCCTTCCCAAACCGCGTTCAACAGATCGGTGATGATCGTCGATCCCACGTCGCGCCTTAGCCCATCAACAGGCGTCGGCTCGGCTTGCGGCACCCCAACGGACCGCGCCAGCAACGCCCCGCCTGCATCGAAAACGAAGACCTCTAGCCCGACTGGCAACTGCAAATCAGAAAGCGTTTCAGCGTAGTTGGGTGCGACCTGCTCGACCGGAGGGGCAAGTTCTGGCGCGACTTCGCCCTCAGGCAACAACACGTCGTCAGCCTCTGTGGTGGCGGCAGCCTGAATATCGCTGACTTGTTCCAGTTGGGCTTCGAACACATCCGCGATCAATTCAGCTTCAACCACCAGACCGCGTTCCCGCTGGATCAGAAGGCTATCGCGAAACGGATTCAGATACAGCACGCCGGCAACCAAAACCACCAAACCCAGCAGGTTGAAGGTGATGATTTTTCGCGCCAGTGGCGACCGATTGATCGAAATCAGACCCCGTTGCGCACGCTTGTCACGCAGTTCAAAGTCCATCTCGCCGCTTGGCGAGACCCAGTCTTCGCCCAGAACAAGATCACTTCGGGATGTGGCTTTGGTGTCCTTCACCTTTGTCACCATCTTGTCAAACGCACGCCGCGCTATTCCTCGTTATACCGATAGCCAATGCCATAGAGCGTTTCGATCGCCGAGAAATCATCATCCGCGGTGCGCATCTTTTTGCGCAGACGCTTGATGTGGCTGTCGATGGTTCTGTCGTCGACATAGACCTGATCGTCATAGGCGACGTCCATCAATTGATCGCGGCTTTTGACAAAGCCCGGTCGTTGCGCCAGCGCCTGTAGCAGCAGAAATTCGGTCACGGTCAGCGACACATCCTTGCCCTTCCAGGACACGGCATGGCGCAGTGGATCCATGGTCAATTCTCCGCGAATGAGCGATTTGCTTTCTTCCACGTCGCCCGCGTCATCCTTGGCAATCACTTCTTGCCGCCGCAGAAGCGCGCGGATGCGTTCAACCAGAAGCCGCTGGCTGAAAGGCTTGGTCACGTAATCGTCGGCGCCCATGCGAAGACCCAGAACCTCGTCAATCTCATCGTCTTTCGACGTGAGAAAAATCACCGGCATGGTTTTGGTTTTCTGGCGCAGACGCTGCAACAGGTCCATGCCATCCATCCGGGGCATTTTAACGTCCAGAACGGCCATGTCCGGCATTCGCTGCATGAACGCATCCAATGCACTCTGACCATCGTTGTAAGTTTCGACTTCGAAGCCCTCGGCCTCGAGTGTCATTGCGACGGATGTCAGGATGTTCCTGTCATCGTCCACCAATGCGATCCTCGACATAGGGGTCTCCTTGCGCTGCTCGTTTCAATTTTGTTTTGCGTCATTGTCCTGTTTTCGGTCATGCGAATCAACAACGAACTGCGAATCGACCATCGAAGTGTGTGTGCGTCAGACGTTTTGCGCAAAATGCTGGCGAATTTAAGGCATTATTTCCCGACGCCTGCCGCAAGATGATTGCGCAAACACGTGCTTGGTTGCGCTAACTGCGTTAAAGCGACCTGTTCCATTTGAAAGCCACCATGTTATAGCGCGCTTATCAGCCCTCGTTCACATGAGGGTTGGCGCGCGTGGTGGGTGCCACGCGGTCTCATGTGAAACCTATATACGCCGGTGAATGACGTGCCGGTGACAGGAGCAAAATATGACCACTGGACGGGTAAACCCAGAACGCCGCTTGGAAGATCAAGGCATCACGGGGTTGGGCAATGTCTATTACAACTTGATGGAGCCTGCTTTGATCGAAGCCGCGCTGGAGCGTGGCGAAGGGTCTCTGGGTCAGGGCGGTGCATTCCTGGTCACGACCGGCAAACACACCGGCCGCTCACCGCTGGACAAGTTTGTTGTCAAAACGCCCAGCGTCGAGCCCCACATCTGGTGGGAAAATAACCCGCCGATGGACCCTTCCAAGTTCGATGTTCTGTATGACGACATGCTCGAGCATATGAAGGGCAAAGACTACTACGTTCAGGATCTGTTCGGCGGCGCAGACCCTGCCTACCGGTTGGACGTCCGCCTTGTGACCGAGCTCGCATGGCACAACCTGTTTATTCGCCACATGTTACGCCGCCCTGACCGTGAAGAATTGGACGAATTCGAACCCGAGTTCACAGTCATCAACTGCCCGACCTTCAAAGCCGACGCAAAACGGCACGGCTGTCGGTCAGAAACCGTCATCGCAATGAACTTCGATCGGAAACTTATCCTGATTGGCGGAACTGAATACGCGGGCGAAAACAAAAAGTCGGTCTTTACACTTCTGAACTACATGCTACCGGAAAAGGGCGTGATGCCCATGCATTGCTCGGCCAACCATGCCACCGGGAACCCCGTCGACACTGCGATTTTCTTTGGCTTGTCGGGTACCGGTAAGACCACCCTTTCCGCTGATCCGGAACGCACGCTGATTGGTGACGACGAACACGGCTGGTCAGACACCGGCACCTTCAATTTCGAAGGTGGCTGCTACGCGAAGACAATCAACTTGTCCGCAGAAGCCGAGCCGGAAATTTACGCCACGACCAAAAAGTTTGCGACAGTTATCGAGAATATGGTCTTTGACGAAGAGACCAAGGAACTCGATTTCGAAGATGACAGCCTGACGGCCAACATGCGTTGCGCTTATCCGCTGCACTATATCGCCAATGCGTCGAAGACGGCTATCGGCGGCCATCCGAAAAACATCATCATGCTGACCTGTGATGCATTTGGCGTATTACCGCCGATTGCGCGCCTGACACCGGCACAAGCGATGTATCACTTCCTGTCAGGCTTCACGTCCAAAGTGGCTGGCACCGAAAAGGGCGTCACCGAACCCGAGCCGACATTCTCGACCTGTTTCGGCGCGCCTTTCATGCCGCGTCGTCCCGCCGAATACGGCGCGTTGCTGCGTGACAAGATCGCCAAACACGGCGCAACCTGCTGGCTGGTCAATACCGGTTGGACCGGGGGTGCTTACGGCACCGGATCGCGCATGCCGATCCGCGCGACACGTGCGCTGCTGACTGCAGCATTGGACGGTTCGCTTGCCAAGTCGGACTTCCGTAAAGACGACAACTTCGGCTTTGAGGTGCCAGTGACCGTTGAAGGCGTGCCAGACCTTCTGTTGAGCCCGCGCCGCACGTGGCAGGATGCAGCGGCTTACGACGCGCAGGCCGAAAAGCTGGTCGATATGTTCGCGAAAAACTTCGTTCAGTACGAAAGTGACATTGACGACGACGTCAAAGCCGTCGCAATCGGATAGAACGCCCTACAAATCAGTCAAAACGCGCTCCGAACTGGGGCGCGTTTTTTTGACATCTGGGATTATCCTAACAGACCTTTGCGGATCAAGTTCAGACCCGCCACGGTCAAGACGATCAACGTCACCCGCTTGAAAGTCGCCTGCGGCATCCGATCATGCACCAATCCCCCAAGAACCATCCCCGCAAGCGATGGTGGTAGCATTGAGACTGATAGTGGGATTGTTGCGGCGTTCAGGACACCAGACTTAATATGCGCGAAGAATAGCACCACCGCGCCCAGCCCATAAATGACGCCCTGTACCCTCATCTGCTCGGATTTCGGGGTATCAATGGCCGTCAGGTAGGCAATGGTTGGTGGGCCCCATATTCCCGAGATGCCACCAGACACGCCCGCTAAGCCCCCGATCAGACTTTCATCCCGAA
The DNA here is from genome assembly GCF_025140835.1 of Aliiroseovarius sp. M344. Lineage (NCBI taxonomy): Bacteria > Pseudomonadati > Pseudomonadota > Alphaproteobacteria > Rhodobacterales > Paracoccaceae > Aliiroseovarius > Aliiroseovarius sp. M344. Next base: position 428,814 of record NZ_CP081153.1, on the reverse strand, counting down.
CCCGGTTTGCGGGTCTCAGCTTGGGTTGCCAACCACTGAGTTGCAGTAGGCAGAACGCCACAACTGGCACGCCGATGATGATAAACAGCAACGACTGCGAAAGCGCCGTAACCAGTTGGGCGCTGAGCGCCAGGAACGCCAGGAGTGAAATCAGGAACACGCGAAACTGCCCTACAGCTTGCCAAGCCGCAACCAACCCATGGCGGAAAGCTTGGTATCCGTTGGTAACAAGCGTCGGCACGATCAGTCCGGCCAAAGCCACCTCGGCTGGCAACATAGTCGCCAAGCCCGAAATCATGATCAACGGCATCCCAAATCCAACCGTTCCCTTCACAAAGCCTGCAAAAAGAGCAACCAGCGCTGCGAACAGAAGCGTAATTAGCGGAAGCTCTGACACTAATCCCATGGGATCCAATCCTGTTTGCATTCTTTGTATCGGAGCGGATATGCGGATGCAGCAGCTAAATCCTTGCGTCACTTTTGTTCGTTTTCGATATATTTTCCGTCTTTTTATTGCGCTGCACCTGCAAAAGGATTATTTCTCTGCAGGTGCGAAATGGTCGAACGAATCCCGGCCGCAGCTGTAACAGGAGACAGTGATGACAGGTGCTCTGATCGACAATCTTATGACCCTCACGACGGATGCGCTGGTGCCGGTCGAAACCGTTTTCGAGGCCGCTAAGACATCGGTGCGCGAAATGGTTGCAGATGGCGATCGGATATCCGGCTCGAAGCTCGAGGAACAACAGGCGGCCGCGCACGCGCTGTCTTGGTTTGCGACCTATACCGAAAGCCTGCGCCAGATGAACGCATGGGCCAACCGCCTGAATGACTCCGGTCAGTTGGGCGAGATGGAGAAGCTTATCCTGCAGATCGCTTTCGGAGAATACCTTGCGCAGATGACCGGCGGCATCATGATGAGCCAAAATGAAATGGCGCGCCTGTCGGATATGGGCTTGGACACGAGAGCCTTGGACACCGACGCCGTTAACACGCTTATCGCTGGTGGCAACAGCCAAGCCGCGCGCACGCGGTTGGTCGCGTTGATGCGCGACAATGCGGGTCACGCGACCTTCGGCACTTCCGGCCTTGATGAAGAACTTGAGATGATCCGCGAAACCTTCCGTCGTTATGCCGACGAACGGGTCACACCCAACGCGCATGAATGGCACCTCAACGATGACTATATCCCGATGGAGATCCTTGAAGAACTGGCAGAAATGGGCGTGTTCGGCCTGACCATCCCAGAAGAATACGGCGGGCTGGGTCTGTCGAAAGCTTCGATGGTCGTTGTATCCGAAGAGCTTTCGCGCGGCTATATCGGCGTCGGCTCGTTGGGTACGCGGTCTGAAATCGCAGCAGAACTGATCCTTGCGGGCGGCACTGACGCACAAAAGGAACGGTGGCTTCCCAAAATATCGTCAGCCGAAATCCTACCCACTGCCGTATTCACCGAGCCGAACACAGGCTCGGACCTTGGCAGCTTGCGCACCCGCGCCACCAAGACCGCCGATGGCGATTATGAAGTGACCGGCAACAAGACCTGGATCACCCATGCCGCGCGGACGCATGTCATGACACTTTTGGCGCGGACCGACCCGAATTCGACCGACCACCGTGGTTTGTCGATGTTTCTGGCCGAAAAACAACCCGGCGACGACGAAAACCCGTTTCCGACCGAGGGCATGACCGGTGGCGAGATCGAAGTGCTGGGTTATCGCGGCATGAAGGAATTTGAGCTTGGCTTTGATGGCTTCAAAGTGAAAGGCGAAAACTTGCTGGGTGGCGAGGAAGGTCAGGGCTTCAAGCAACTGATGAAAACCTTTGAGGCCGCCCGCATCCAAACCGCAGCCCGCGCGATTGGGGTCGCGCAGAATGCGTTGGAAATCGGTATGCAATATGCCGAGGACCGTAAGCAATTCGGCAAGTCGCTGATCAACTTCCCGCGCGTTGCCAATAAGCTGGCGATGATGGCCGTCGAAATCATGGTCGCCCGGCAACTTACCTATTTCGCGGCATGGGAGAAGGACCACGACCAGCGCTGCGATTTGGAAGCGGGTATGGCGAAACTTCTGGGGGCCCGTGTCGCGTGGGCCTGTGCAGACAATGCGCTGCAAATCCACGGCGGCAATGGGTTCGCGTTGGAATACCAGATCAGCCGTGTGCTGTGCGACGCCCGCATCCTGAACATCTTCGAAGGGGCTGCGGAAATTCAGGCGCAGGTGATCGCGCGTCGCTTGCTGGGCTAGAGTAGCACCGGAAGTCGCTCGCGACTATACGCTTGCGTATGGAATGCAATGACGATAGCTGTCAGTACGCTACCGTATGGTTATCTGGAGCTGAGAAATGTCAGAGACAAAGCCGCGCCTGACGGCAGAAGACTGGATCCTCGCTGGCTTTCGCGCCTTGGCGTCCAGCGGCCCTGCGGCCCTCAAGGCAGAGCCACTTGCACGCGCTTTAAAAACCACAAAAGGTTCATTTTACTGGCATTTCAAAGATGTTCCCGACTTCCACCGGCGCATGCTGGCCCTATGGGAAGAACAGTCAATAGACGCGATTACTCGGAAACTGACGCAGGAAAACGACCCGGTAAAACGACTGTATCAACTTGGCGACATTTCCGCCTCAGCAAACCCGAAATATGGTGGAGACGCAGCCGAACCTGCTATCCGTGCGTGGGCGTATGGTGATCCGGATGTGTCATTGGCCGTTCAGCGTGTAGACGAAAAACGAGCGGCCTTTCTCAAAGAGATTCTAAGTCAGCTTGACCTGACCAACCCAGATTTCGCGCGGATCATTTATGGCGCTTATGTTGGGATGGGCACATTGTCTGCCGCCGACGAAATTGACAATAAGAACGCTATGTCGACCCTAATGGCGGCAATTCTCGCACTCCGCGACGCTTAATCGCGTTGGCATGGCGGCACTTCAGGCGTAAGTTGGTCCCATGAAAAATGCTTTGCTAATAACCGCGACAGCCGCGTCCCTCATGCTGATGGGGTGCAAGGATGAAACCATATCGGGATATGCTGATCGGAAAGCCGTCTGGAAACTGCTTGAGATCGACAGAAAGCCCTTTGATGCCAACGCTACAATATCGTTCCCGAAGCTCGGCCAGATCGTCGGCGACGCGCCGTGCAACAGGTATTCAAGCGAGCAAAAAGCACCCTATCCTTGGTTCGAAATCGGCCCCATTGCGGCGACCCGAATGACCTGCGACGCCCAAGCTGAGGAAAACAAGTATTTCAAAGCTTTAGGGCAAATGCGCCAAGTCGAGACATCGGGCGACATGTTGATCATGTCGAACGAGGCCGGGCGGCAGATGGTGTTCCTGGCACAGCGCTAAGGTTGTCCGCTTTGTTCGTCGCGCGCCTCGCGCTTGAGGCGATCAATCAGGCGTTCTCGCGCGTCTGGTAGCGGCCTGTTGCCCAAGGAATGCGCCAACCAGTGTGTAAGGAAAAAGCCAGTGGTCTGCAGACCTGCGATCACGCTTTCCCGCGCACCACGTCCTGCACCAATCAAATCGGGCGGCAGCGGCAACAGCCGGTCTGCCCATTCACCTGCCGCCTCGACCGACACCGCCCTGCCGGTTTTCGGGGAGACGTAAGCAAGGTCGTCTAACGCCCCGGTCACAGCACAGGTGGACAGGTCCAACCCGAAGCCCAGCTCCTCAAGCAGAGCAAGTTCCCACTTCAGATAGGCTGTTGGCCAAGCTTCATTCACACCCAACAGGTCGAGCATCGCCAGCGTTTGGCGATACAGCACGGGGTGCGCTTCACGTTCAGGCAGTGAAAAAGTCAACAGCGAGGTCACGGCATTCAAACCGGCAAGAGCCGTGCGATCGGACAGAATTGTCGCTCTGCTTCTGATCGGCTCGACGCTGAAGCTGCCGATATGCTCTTCAAGGCGCGCGCGCCACGCGACATCAATCTGTGCACCGGGCTGCAAGATTGGGGCGATTTTTCTGCTGGTCCCGCCGCGCACGACACCTGCATGTCGTCCGTGCTTCTCGGTAAAGACGTCGATAATGACCGAGGTCTCGCCGTGCTTGCGCACTGACAAAAGCGCGCCTTCGTCCCGCCAATCCATACGCCTTAACCTCCTGCCGTCAGACTAGCCCTCAATACGAGGTTGGCAATGGCGTCAGTCTGACAATCCCGGCTCGTCCAACAAGTGCCGTCCTGCGCGGTCTTCGACTTCAATCACCCAAAGGTCTGGATCGAAGCCTTTTTGCCGACCCAGTGCCGCGTCGACATCACTCTCATCGCCCTCAGCCAGAATGACCCAACAGCGGTCCCCGGTCATAAGGTCAAAACTGCGTTGATATGCAGCCGCTTTGCCGTCCAGCGTGTTCATCTTCACCAACACCGCCCCGGCAGTCGCATCACCTTTTTGGGTAATAAACGCAGGTATGTCGGACAGGCGAAGCCGCGTCAGATACGCCGCCACCCAAAGATCAGCCGTCAGCCGGGTCAAGCGTTCCCGTCCTTGAAATCAAGGCCCATTTCTGAATAGCGCTCTTTTTCGTCCAACCAGTTCGGTCGCACTTTGACCTGCAGAAAAAGGTGGATCTTGCGGCCCATGAATTCTTCCAACTCGGCGCGAGCGGACTGGCTCACGGCTTTGATGGTTTCACCCTTCTTGCCAAGGATGATGCCTTTGTGACCGTCGCGCGCGACATAGATGATCTGGTCCACACGGGCCGAACCATCTTTGCGTTCTTCCCAGTTCTCAGTCTCGACCGTCAACTGGTATGGCAATTCCTGATGCAGCCGGAGGGTCAGCTTTTCGCGCGTCATCTCGGCGGCAATCATCCGCATCGGCAAATCGGCAATCTGGTCTTCGGGGTACAGCCACGGTCCTTCGGGCAAACGTTCTGCCAGCCATTTACGCAAGGCGGGGACGCCATGACCTTTCTCGGCCGAGATCATGAATGTCTCGGCAAAGTCGAAACGCTCGTTCAGCTCCTTGGTCAACGCAAGCAAACCTTCGGCTTTGACCTTGTCAATTTTATTGATGGCAAGCGCGACCGTGCGGCCTTTGCCGATCCCTTCCAACCCTTCAAGAATGCGCTTCACGCCTTCGGTCACGCCGCGATGCGCCTCGACCAGCAAGACAGTGATATCGGCATCCGCCGCTCCGCCCCACGCTGCGGCAACCATCGCGCGGTCCAGACGGCGGCGCGGCTGGAACAGGCCGGGGGTATCGACGAACACGATCTGCGCGTCACCTTCAACGGCCACGCCACGAATACGCGCCCGTGTCGTCTGCACCTTATGCGTCACGATCGAGACTTTGGCCCCGACCATCTGGTTGGTCAGCGTTGATTTTCCGGCATTGGGTTCACCGATCAGGGCGACAAAACCGGCACGTTGCGGTTGATCAGTCATTGTTTGCTCTCCAGCTGCTTGAGCAGCGCGCGGGCAGCCGCTTGTTCAGCGGCGCGTTTTGAATTGGCCTTGGTTTCGGCCGACCGTCCATTGGACAGTTTTGCTTCGATGGTAAACATCGGCTCGTGATCAGGGCCTTCGCGACCGGTTTCGATATACTCTGGCGGCGGCATTTTTCGTGCCTGCGCCCATTCCTGCAACGCAGTTTTGGGATCTCGTGCGTCATCTTCTACTTGGTCGATACGATCGCCCCAAAGCGTCACGATCATCGTGCGCGCTGGTTCCAAACCGCCATCAAGATAAACCGCGGCAATCACCGCCTCCATCGCGTCACCCAAAAGGGCCAGTTTACGACGGCCACCGGTTTTCATCTCGGAGCGTCCCAGCTTCAACACCGCCCCAACATCCACCTGCCGCGCCACATCGGCGCAGGCTTCCTTGCGCACGAGCGCATTGTAGCGCGGCGCAAGAGTGCCCTCTGGCGCATCTGGATCGTCACGCAACAGCTTTTCGGATATCACCAGCCCCAGCACCCGATCACCCAGAAATTCCAGCCGTTGATTATCGGGGCGGGTTGGGGACGAAAACGAGCCGTGTGTCAGCGCGCGGATCAACAATTCGGGATCTTGGAACTCATACCCGATACGGCCCTGAAAGGCTTGAAGATCACTCGACAGCTTCACTCGATCGCCTTGAAGAAACGGTCAGACCGCCACGTCCAGAAATAAAACAACCGCTTGCCCGCCGCCGAGAACATAATGCGATCCGCGCGGCCCAGAAGGTATTCGGCCGGAACGAAACCCACGCCACCAGCGTTCGGGCTAACCCGGCTGTCCGTCGAGTTGTCGCGGTTATCACCCATGAAGAAGTACTCGCCTTGCGGCACAGTGAATACGTTCGTGTTGTCCAACCGTGTGTTGCGGACATTCAGCACCGAGTGGCTGACGCCATTTGGCAACGTCTCGATGGCCTTTTCCTTAATGCAGGTGCCGCCTTCGCCGACCGGGCTGTTGGTACATTGTGGGAACGTTCCAAACCGGCCCTGCGCGCGTTTAATTTCCTCAAACGTCCCGTTGGGTGTTTGCTTGGCCTCCTCACCATTAATAAACAGGATGCCGTTCTTGACCTGCAATTTATCACCTGGCAGGCCGATAAGCCGTTTAACGTAGTCGGTGCCCAGGGTCGCATGGCGGAACACAACCACATCTCCGCGCTCCGGCTCTGATCCGAACAGGCGGCCAGAGATAGGACAGGTTGAGAACGGGCAGGAATGGCGGGAGTATCCATATGCCATCTTGTTCACAAACAAGAAGTCGCCAATCAGCAGCGTGTCTTTCATCGAACCGGTCGGGATCCAGAAGGGCTGGAAGAACAGAGTGCGGAACACACCTGCGATGATCAGCGCCCAGAAGATCGTCTTGATCGTTTCCAAGATGCCATCTTGTTTCTTTTCAGCCATATTCACGTCTGCCTCTTTCATCGGACTGATCTGTGCCAGCCCATTGGGGATGTGTGGCGATATGGGCGGATGCGCGGGAAGTGTCAAGTTTGCAAGGTAACGACGCCCTTATGTTGGCACCTTTTCGACAGGTCGCGCCTCGATCACCACAAAGGCCTGCGCCCAAGGGTGATCATCGGTCAGGGTGACATGAATGATCGCCTCGTGCCCATCAGGTGTCATTTGCGCCAACCGATCAGCCGCCCAACCCGTGACCGCCATAACAGGTTGCCCGGTGCGCAGATTGCTGACTGCCATGTCGCGCCAACTGATCCCCATCGCAAGCCCGGTGCCCAATGCCTTGGAGCACGCTTCTTTCGCTGCCCAGCGCTTGGCCAACGTGCCCGCCTCGTCTTTTCGGCGCGCAGCCTTCTTAAGCTCTATTTCGGTAAATACCCGATTGCGAAAACGGTCCCCAAACCGGTCGAGCGTGCCAGAGATCCGGTCGATATTTGCAAGATCGGTGCCAATACCAAGGATCATTCAGACCTCCAGCTTTGCCGTCAAAATTTTCGCGCTAGCCGCGCCGAACAGAAGGCCAAACACAAGGTCGAACCCCCGTTTGGCGCGCCGGTATCCAAACGCAATCGCCGGGTTGGAAAACAGAACTGCATATCCCAAAAACACCAAAGCGGACGCGATTATCAGCAAGGCGAACAGGTTCCAGATTTGAACGGGTTCGGGCGATGCGGGCAATGCGATTGCGTAAATACTGCCCCAAGCCAAAACCGCTTTGGGATTGGTCAGATGGATCAAAAACCCTTTGAAAAACACGTGCCCATTCGCGGCTTGTGACGCCGCAAGTGGCTTCGGCTGCCACGCGGACTTCAGTGACTTCAGCGCAAGATACAATAGGTACGCGGCGCCAGCATATCGTACCACCTCGAACATCCAGGAATGCGCCAGCATCAAGGCGCTGAACCCGAAGGCCGCAGCGATCCCCCACATCGCGGACCCGGCAAGAATACCAAACGCCAGAGAAAGGCCTGCGATGCGGCCTTGCTCCATAGAAGTTCCAGAGATAGCCAGCGTTGCTGGACCGGGGCTGCCACCTGCAACAATCCAGCCGACCAGCACCGCAATGAGCGTCGCGCTCGTCATCCCCGCGCCTCATCCATCAAGCGGCGCATGTCGGACATGGCATCGGGCAGGCCGCGGAAGATGGCTTCGCCAATCAGAAAATGTCCGATGTTCAGCTCGACCACCTCGGGCATCGCGGCGATGGGTTTCACCGTGTCATAGGTTATTCCGTGGCCAGCGTGCACCTCGAGCCCCAGTGAGTGCGCAAGCGCTGCGCCCTTTTGCAGCCGTTCAAGTTCGGCGTCACGTTCGTCAAACCGACCCGCAGCGTGCAAGTCGCAATAGGCGCCTGTGTGCAATTCGACCACGGCTGCGCCTATGCGGGCAGACGCTTCGATCTGCTTGGGGTCTGCGGCGATGAACAGCGACACGCGGCAACCCGCGTCGCGTAACGGTGCGACATACTCGGCCAGCTTGTTGTCCTGACGCGCCACTTCCAGCCCGCCTTCGGTGGTCAGTTCTTCGCGCTTCTCGGGCACCAGACAAACCGCATGGGGTTTGTGGCGAAGGGCAATTGCCAACATCTCGTCCGTGGCGGCGCATTCGAAATTCAAAGGTGTTTTCAGTTCAGCGACCAGCCGTTCGATATCGTCATCCAGAATATGCCGACGATCTTCGCGCAGGTGGGCGGTGATACCATCTGCGCCAGCCTCTTCCGCCAGTTTCGCCGCACGCACCGGGTCAGGATATGCCGACCCGCGTGCATTGCGAACCGTCGCCACGTGGTCAATGTTGATGCCCAGACGCAATTTTCCAGTCGGGTTGTTCATGTCGCGTCCCTCTCGTTCTATTCGATCTGTCGACGCGCCAAGTCTTAAGGGTTTTTGCTGGCATCGCCAGCTTCGTCTCGCCGAACTTTCAAACGTTTTTCATATCGATCTTTAAGTTTCTTAATGCGCCGGCGCTGATAGGCATGAATAACGGGGTTGGACAGAATGTAGCCGATCGTACCCGCAATAATGCCGGGAATGATGCACCCCACCAAATAGGGAATGAACACGCGATGGAAGAATTCGGAAAGGCGGGACCAATCGACGAGATGATCGGTAAAAGGTGCCTTGATGTTCGACCAGAAATCCGTGGTTGCCGCTGCGAACTGGGAAATAATCTCTGGAAGGTGGACGTTTGAAGGCTGGCCTAACATTGCATTGCCCAGATTGACCGACACTTCTGCGATCAAGGGGAAGGTCAACGGGTTGCCAACAAAAGTCGCCAGCAGTGCCGCCAGAACATTTCCACGCATAACCCAGGATATGATTGCCGCTGTCAGAAAGTGCATCCCAAAGAACGGCGTGAACGAGGCAAATATTCCCGCTGCAATTCCGCGTGATATCCGGTGTGCAGGATCCGGCAAACGCCTGACCCGATAGATCACATAGCGAGACGCCCGATACCAACCGCCGCGTGGATAGAAAAATTCCGCAGTAGTACGCAGGTATGAGCGCGGATTTCTCTTGAACACGGATGATCCCTTTCGGCCAACATTGGCAGGTTACGGCTTACGGTCTACATCCCTGTGCCGGCGAACCTCGGCAACGTCACTATCTGCTTCTAATGTCAGCATAATGGCATGCAGATGTTCAATATCGCGCAAATCGACATCAACAAGAAGGCGATAAAAATCTGGTTTTCGGTCAATAAACTTCAAGTCCGAGATATTGGCCTTTTGCTCGCCAATCAATGAGCAAATGCGCCCCAAGACGCCCGCATCGTTCGAAATTGTCAGTTCAATGCTGACGGTATGGATCGGTGGATGCTGTCCGGAATGCCAATGAAGATCGACCCAACGGGCGCTGTCTTCAGCGACATCCGCAAGCGCATCGCAATCAATGGTGTGCACCATGACACCCTTGCCGCGATAGGTGATCCCGACAATCCGTTCACCCGGAACGGGCTGGCAACATTGTGCACGAGCGAAGTCCTGCCCGGTTTCAAGGCCCACCACGACCGCATCGCGGTCGACTTCGGCCTCGGCTTCAACACTTTCGGGATAGAGCGCGGAGACAACATCGCGCGCCTGCAACTCGGCCGAACCCAATCGCGCCAAAAGTTCTTCCACGCCCTTCAAGCGCAGCTGTTTTGCCGCAGTCGCCAGAGCCTTATCGGTCGATTTCCGACCGACATGTTCAAATGCCACCCTTGCAAGCTCTTTGCCCAACCGCACAAACCTGTCTCGGTCAACGCTGCGCAGACTTTTGCGAATGGCGGCCTTGGCGCGGCCTGTGACCACGATGTCGATCCATGTGGCCTGCGGGCTTTGCCCCTCGGCCGTCATGATGTCGACCGACTGGCCATTCTTGATGCGCGTCCAGAGGGGGACGCGAATCCCGTCAACTTTGGCCCCGACGCAACTGTCGCCAATGCGGGTGTGGATCGCATAGGCAAAATCCAACGGTGTCGCACCACGCGGCAATTTCACAACCTCGCCCTTCGGGGTAAAACAGAACACTTGGTCTTGATACATTTCGAGCTTCACATGCTCGAGGAATTCATCGTGATCTTCCGCCGCCTCAAACCGTTCGGTCAGAGATGAAATCCATTTGGCGGGATCCACCGCAAATGGGTTTTCGGCGCGGACACCGTCCCGGTATGACCAATGCGCCGCAACACCGGCCTCGGCCACGTCATGCATTTCGTAGGTGCGAATTTGCACTTCGACCCGCTTGCCATCCCGACCCGAAACCGTTGTATGGATCGACCGATAGCCGTTGGATTTAGGCTGGCTGATATAATCTTTGAACCGCCCTGGAATGGCACGCCAACGTTGGTGGATCACGCCCAGAACACGGTAACAGTCAGCCTCGCTTCCCGTGATGATACGAAAGCCGTAAGTGTCAGAAAGCCTGGAAAAACTTTGGTTTTTCTCCTGCATCTTGCGCCAGATCGAATACGGCTTCTTGGCGCGTCCAAACGCTTTTGCGGTGATCTGGGCCTTGTCCAGTTCCAGCCGAATGTCGCTTGTGATCTTTTCGATCACGTCGCCGCTTTCCTTCTGAAGCCTCAAGAACCGGCGCATGATTGAATTGCGGCCCTCCGGATTCAAGACATGGAACGCGAGGTCTTCCAGTTCTTCGCGCATCCATTGCATACCCATCCTGCCCGCAAGCGGCGCATAGATATCCATGGTTTCGCGGGCCTTTTGCACCTGCTTGTCAGGACGCATCGCGCGGATCGTGCGCATGTTGTGAAGGCGGTCAGCCAGTTTGACCAAAATCACTCGCAGGTCTTTGGACATCGCCATGAACAATTTGCGGAAGTTTTCGGCCTGCTTGGTCTCGGACGAACTGAGCTGCAGATTGGTCAGTTTGGTGACGCCATCAACCAATTCAGCGACCTCTGTTCCAAACTTATTTGTAACTTCGGAATAGGTCGACCGGGTGTCTTCGATCGTATCATGCAAAAGGGCTGTGATGATGGTGGCGTCATCCAGCCGCATATCAGCCAAAATCTCGGCGACAGCGAAAGGGTGCGTAAAATAGGGCTCGCCGGAATGGCGGGTCTGCCCGTCGTGCATACGCGCGCCGTATTCATACGCCGCGCTCAGCAATTTGCCGTCGGATTTGGGATTGTAGCGGCGGATCCGCTCGATCAGCCCGTCAAGATCAAGGTCTAGATCTGGAAGGTCGTTCATCCGGTCCGCCACCCCGCGGGGATCTTAGATCCGTTTAACCCTGACCTTGCGCTTCCATCAATGCACGCAAAAGCTTCTCTTCTGACAGGTCATCATCAGCTGGTTTGTCGGCAGCTTCGGCACCCATCAACAGCGCCATGCTGTCTTCTTCAGGTTCATCAACTTCGATCTGAGTCTGGTTGCTTTCGATCATGCGTTCACGCAGTTCATCGGCGGTCTGAGTTTCATCCGCGATTTCGCGCAGCGCAACAACAGGGTTTTTGTCGTTATCGCGGTCCACGGTAATCGGGCCACCCGCTGAAATCTCGCGGGCGCGGTGCGAGGCGAGCATTACAAGCTCGAACCGGTTCGGTACTTTATCTACGCAATCTTCAACCGTCACGCGGGCCATGATCAAACTCCATTCCTTGCAAGGGGATGTGAAAGGCTTATCTAGGGCCGTTGTCGGACAGATACAAGCAAAAACAAGGGCGGTTTAAGGGGTCTCATAGCGCTTTACCCCCATTTTTTCCGCATCAGGCAAGTCGTTGACCAATTCTTGTACTGTTCGGTCAACGATTGGGTGGCGCCAGCTTGGGGCAATGTCGGCGAGGGGAATCAGTACAAAGGCACGTTCATGCATCCGCGGGTGCGGCAAGATCAGTTGATCAGGCGCCAAACGCATTTGGTCGTCCAACGGCAAACTCATCCAGTGTTTCAGCTTGGCTTTGTCCGGCAAAACCATGTCCTCATATGCGATCAGGTCCAAATCCAATGTGCGCGGTGCCCAACGCGATGGTCTTTCGCGCCCAAATTCAGCTTCGACTATGTGCAAAAATTTTAGGATATCATCAGGCAGCAAATCGGTTTCGATCCCAATCGCAACGTTCACAAAGTCGGGACCTGCGCCGGGCGGAAAACAAGGCGTGCTATAATAGTGGCTTATTCTAGTGATTCTTAAATCTTGTTCAGCCAAGTGTTCGATAGCGTCGCGTATTAAGTTCGCCGAATCCCGTAAAGTTGACGTAGCGTTACTCCCGAGTGAAACCAGCACTTTTGGACAGGTTTGATGCAAATTATCTGCTTGCGACACGGCACTGTTTCCCTAGATTGCTTAAGATGTTTCTTCGTTGGTTAATTTCTTAAATACCACTCACGGGATTGTTCGGCGAAGCGAATTGGAAAGGAATTATTATGTTCTACCGAGACGAACGGCTTGCGCTGTTCATCGATGGTTCAAACCTTTACGCGGCCGCCAAATCGCTGGGTTTTGACATCGACTACAAACTTCTTCGTCAGGAATTCATGCGCCGGGGCAAACTGCTCCGGGCTTTCTACTATACGGCCCTTCTTGAGAACGAGGAATATTCGCCGATCCGTCCCTTGGTGGACTGGTTGAATTATAACGGCTTCTCGATGGTAACCAAGCCTGCCAAAGAATACACCGACTCGATGGGTCGGCGCAAAGTCAAAGGCAATATGGACATCGAGCTGACCGTGGATGCGCTTGAGCTTGCACCACATATTGACCACGCGGTTTTGTTTTCCGGCGATGGCGATTTCCGCCCGCTGGTCGAATCGTTGCAGCGGCAGGGCGTGCGCGTGTCGGTCGTGTCGACCATACGTAGCCAACCGCCGATGATTGCAGACGAACTGCGTCGCCAAGCGGACAACTTTATCGAGTTGGAAGAGCTAAAAGACGTGGTGGGTCGACCACCGCGGGAATTCGATCGTCCCGAACCAACCGAGGACTAAGAGCTCCGCAATAGAAGAACAAGAAAGGCTGGGCCTTGGGCTCGGCCTTTTTTCGTCCCGTGCGTTCAATCGCTTCGCACTGGACCTCGCCGCACAAAATGCTTACCCATCCCCCCAATCGGAGGATGCCATGACCAAGCCTGCTCTCACGCTCTATCTCGCTGCACCTAACGGCTTTTGCGCCGGTGTGGATCGCGCCATCAAGATCGTCGAAATGGCGATTGAGAAGTGGGGACCGCCGATCTATGTGCGCCACGAGATTGTGCACAACAAATTCGTCGTGGATGGGTTGCGCGAAAAAGGCGCGGTATTTGTCGAAGAACTGGACGAATGCCCAGATGATCGCCCGGTAATTTTTTCGGCCCATGGCGTTGCAAAGGCTGTGCCCGCCGAAGCCAACCGCCGCGAGATGGTTTTTGTCGATGCAACCTGTCCTTTGGTATCCAAGGTTCATATCGAAGCTGAACGCCATCACCAAAATGGGCTGCAGATGGTCATGATTGGCCACGCAGGTCACCCAGAAACAATTGGCACAATGGGTCAATTGCCTGATGGTGAGGTTCTGCTTGTGGAAACAGCCGATGATGTTGCTACTCTGACGCCGCGCGATCCGGCGCAATTGGCCTATATCACACAAACCACCCTGTCGGTCGACGACACCGCTGGCGTGGTCGAGGCATTGCGTGCGCGCTTTCCACAGATCGTTGGGCCGCACAAAGAAGACATCTGTTATGCAACCACGAACCGGCAAGAGGCCGTTAAAGCCGTCGCACCCAAAGTCGACGCGTTGCTGGTGATCGGTGCACCCAACAGCTCGAATTCACGCCGGCTGGTTGAAGTGGCGCGGGCCAATGGCTGCGCCTATGCCATGCTTGTGCAACGTGCGACCGAGATTGACTGGCGCGCCATCGACGGCATCCAGACGGTTGGCCTGACAGCTGGCGCGTCTGCACCACAGGTTTTGGTGGACGAGGTCGTCGACGCTTTTCGGGATCGTTTTGACGTCACTGTCGAACGGGTTGAGACCGCCAAGGAAGACATCGAATTTAAAGTCCCCCGCGTCCTGCGCGAAACCGCATGAGCAAAGACTCCGAAACGCTGGCTGTCTATGACGCCGAGGCGGACGCCTATGAAAAGCGAGTGGCCGAAAAGTCGTCCCCTGGCCTGCAGGCTTTTCTTGACCATTTGCCAGCCTATGCCCATGTGCTTGATCTGGGATGTGGTCCCGGCCTGTCGGCTGTGGCGATACAAGCTGCTGGCCATAGTGTTGATGCCGTTGATGGGTCAGCCGCGATGGTGACACGCGCCTGTGCAAATGGTGTCCCCGCGCGGCAAGCACTGTTCTCGGACATTGATGCGACCAATGCGTATGACGGGATTTGGGCGAATTTCAGTTTGCTGCATCTGCCTCGCTCAGAGTTCGAGCCAACGCTAACCCGATTGCAGGCGGCGCTTCGCTCCGGCGGGCTTTTTCATATCGGCATGAAACTGGGGAAGGGCGAGGGCCGCGACCGGTTGGGCCGTTTCTATACCTATTACCAACCCGACGATCTTGAATCTGCTTTGAGGCGAAGTGGGTTCACGACCTACTCACGCACACTTGGTGCTGGGCGCGGGTTGGAAGGGACGGTTTCAGATTGGATGGTGGTATTGGCGCATGGCTGAGTTTTTCGCATATACAGACGGTGCCTGTTCAGGCAATCCCGGTCCGGGTGGCTGGGGCGCATTGCTGCAGGCCCATGAGAACGGCGTCGTTATCAAGGAACGCAAGCTGAACGGCGGCGCGGCTGAAACAACCAACAACCAAATGGAGTTGATGGCCGCCATCATGGCGCTGGAAACCCTTGGCAAGCCTTGCGCGATTACAGTGATCACCGACAGCGCTTATGTGAAAAACGGCGTCACTGGCTGGATTCATGGGTGGAAGCGAAACGGGTGGAAGACATCATCGAAAAAGCCGGTGAAAAATGTTGAGCTTTGGCAACGACTGGACGCGGCTCAAGCGCGCCATCACGTGACTTGGGAATGGGTCAAGGGTCATGCTGGCCACCCCGAAAACGAGCGCGCCGACGAGTTAGCCCGCGCCGGCATGGACCCATTCAAGGGCTAGCTCCCGCCTCAGAACTCCAACCAGATACCCGCCGCGACTTCATCTTTGATGGCGCCGTCCAGCGCGTGCGTCCATTCCAGCTGCAGATGCTTGCCCTGTTTGAACTGCCACGCCACGGACGGGATCACATCGACCTGCGTTCCCACGTCCATCGGTGTCACATCCAGCGCCATCATCGCCATCAAGCGGGCATGCGGTTTCACCCCGACCAACGCGAACGCGCCAACGTCAACGCTGGCATCAAGGATCGACACATTGGCATGAACCTCAACATCCAACCAACCAGGGCCAATAGCGCTGTCAAACCCACGGCCCAAATGAAAAGCGGGCGACAAATAGGGATCGTCCTCGGTCCCTTCAACTGCCAAACTAATCGCGGCCAACCAAGGTCCGCCACTGTCTTGCATGTGCCATCGCCCGAAAACTTTCATATCGGTGAATTCTTTTGTGGCCAGTGCGTAATCCAACTTGGTGCCGACTGTGAAACGATCGGTCAGTCCGTATTCGCCATACGCGCTGATCATCGGCACATCATCCAATGTATCGGCGTTCTGCCTCACCTGACCTGATACGAAGACCTCACCTTTTTCGCGCGGCCATGCGCCCGCGTGGGCGCGGTCACCCGTCCCACAGAGCATCATCAGAGAAAGGATAAGAAGTCGGACAACCATAATCGCGAGCTTCGCTGCGATTGGTTAAGTAAGTGTTAAGTGGCGCGGCGGCGCGTCAGGAGCGTCCGCTGTATCGCTGCCATAACCAAATTAGCAAAATCGCGCCCAGAACAGCGCCAACAAAGCCAAAAGCAAGCCCACCGATCATCGCGATGAAGCGCAGCAAAAGACCACCAATCAAGGCACCCGCCACGCCAATGGCGATGGTGGTTGGAACGTCGGTATGCAGATCCATAATACGGGTTGCTAGAAACCCAGCTGCAGCGCCAATGATGATCAGAAATATTACTGGCATGCTTGTAATATGGGGGCAGCGGGTGCGGATTGTAAGGCGCTATTTCACGACCTCAGGCAAATCAAAGCCTCGCAAGAAGTCGTCCGCATCCATCGCGCGCTTGCCCGGGCGTTGGGCGCGCAGCACTTCAATTGCGCCTTCACCACAGGCGATCACCAGCCCATCAAGCACCTGACCCGGCGCGCCAGTCTTGTCCACCACGCGTGAGGCCAAAAGCTTAACTTGCTCGCCTTCCATGTCACATTTCGCACCCGGAAAGGGGGACAGTCCGCGGATCAGCCGGTCAACCTCAACCGCTGGACGCGTCCAGTCGATCTTTGCTTCGGTTTTGTCGATCTTGTGGGCATAGATGACGCCGTCTTCGGGCTGGGGGTTGGCCGTCAGGTTTCCCAGTTGCGCAAGCGCATCGGCGATCAGCCGCGCGCCCATCACAGACAGGCGGTCGTGGAGTTGCGCGGTGGTTTCCTGCTCTCCTATTGGCGTAGCTTCACGCAGAAGCACCGGGCCAGTGTCCAGTCCCGCCTCCATCTGCATGATGCAGACCCCAGTTTCCGTGTCACCCGCCATAATTGCCCGATGAATGGGCGCCGCACCACGCCAACGCGGGAGCAATGATGCGTGGATATTCAGGCACCCATGTTTGGGCGCATCAAGAACCGCCTGTGGCAGGATCAGCCCATAGGCCACGACCACGGCCACGTCAGCATTCAACTCGTCAAAAGCTTTTTGTTCATCCACACCCTTCAAGGATACGGGGTGGCGCACTTCCAATCCCAACTCCTCGGCGCGGGCATGGACAGGACCGGGGCGATCTTTTTTGCCGCGGCCGGCGGGCCGGGGCGGCTGGCAATACACAGCGGCGATGTCATGACCGGCCTCAACCAAGGCCTCCAGCACCGGCACCGAGAAGTCAGGGGATCCCATGAACACAAGTCTCATCGTGCCAATTTCCTTGCCTTCTTGATCAACATGTCCCGCTTCATTTTCGACAGGTTGTCGAAATACATGCGGCCATTCAGATGGTCGATCTGGTGCTGCACCGATGTGGCCCAGATGCCGACGAAGTCCTGTTGCTGCTCGACGCCGTCAGCGTTCAGAAACTGCACCGTCACCGCGCGCGGACGGCTGATCACAGCGGAAACGCCGGGCAGGTTCGGGCTGGCCTCTTCATGGTCGCGAAACTCGATCGAGCGGTGCAGGATCTCAGGGTTGGCCATCCTGACCGCCTTGCCGCGCTCGTCCGACGCATCCACAACCGCCAAGCGCTGCATGATGCCAAGCTGCGGGGCAGCAAGCCCTACGCCTGGCATTGCGTCCATCGCCTCGATCATTTCGTCCCAGATTGCCCGCGTTTCATCAGTGATGGCTTCGACCGGCGCTGCGGCCGTGCGCAGGGATTTATGCGGATACTTGAGAAAGGTGCGATGGGTCACGCGCGCGCCAGCTCTCGTTTCAGCTTTTGCATCTTGCGCGTAATCAACTGACGTTTCAGCGGCTTCAGATAGTCGATGAATAGTTTGCCATTCAGGTGGTCGATCTCGTGCTGCACGCAGGTGGCCCACAACCCATCGAAATCCTGTTCCTGCACATTCCCATCCCGGTCGACCCATCGGACCGAAACCTCTTTCGGGCGCGTCACCTCGGCATATTGCTCAGGGATCGAAAGGCAGCCTTCTTCATAGGTGTTCAGATCGTCTGAGGACAGAATGACCTCGGGGTTGAACATGATCAGGGGTTGCGGCGGTTCACTGTCATCGCGGACGCAATCCATAACGATCAACCGTGTCAGCACACCAACTTGTGGTGCCGCCAGACCAATGCCCGGCGCGTCATACATGGTTTCCAACATATCGTCCGCCAACTGGCGAAGCTCGTCGGACAAATCAGGTACCGCATCCGCGACTTTCTTAAGCCGTGAATCGGGGTGTATCAGGATCGGTTTAATGCTCATGCGGTCGATTTAGGGTATGGGTCGCCGCTGCGCAATGGGTGCGTGCCCCGCTGGCCCGAAACGGTACGTCATCCAAGACGCAACTCGACTTGCACCTGACGCCCAATCCGCTACCGTGCGATCCGGAAGGAGACCTCATGGATTTTGACAAGATCATCGACCGTCGCGGCACCAATGCGTCCAAATGGGACAAGATGGAAAAGCTGTTTGGCGTATCCCCTGACGACGGTCTGGCGATGTGGACTGCCGACAGTGACTATCCTACTGCGCCTTGTGTGATTGACGCTGTGAAACGCGCCGCCGACCATGGTGTCTTTGGCTACTCATGGGAATATCCCGAGTATCGGAACGCTGTTGCTTGGTGGATGAAGACCCGGCACAGTTGGGACGTCGATCCGCAATGGGTTCTGACCAGCCAAGGGTTGGGCAACGCAATTGCCCTGTGTCTGAATGTCTGGAGCAAACCGGGTGACGGCGTCGTGATCTTCACACCCGTCTATCATGAATTCGCGATAAAGATCCGCAAGAACAGCCGTGAGGTCGTAGAATGCCCGCTGGCCTTGAAGGGTGATCAGTACGAGCTTGATCTGGACGATGCGCAATCGCGCCTGACCGGCAGCGAAAAGATACTCATTTGGTGTTCGCCACAGAACCCCTCGGGCCGGATCTGGAGGGAAGATGAACTGCGGGCGGTGGCCGAATTTGCCGCCCGAAACGGGTTGCTGCTCGTGTCAGATGAGATTCACCACGATCTGGTTTATCCCGGAAACACTTTCGTTCCAATGGCGGTGGCTGCGGCGGACGCAAGATCGCGGTTGGTCTCACTGACAGCCCCATCGAAGACATTCAACATCGCGGGCCAACGAACCGGCAACATGATCATCTCAGACAGCCGGCTTAGGGCAGAGATGCACAATCAACTCAGCAAACTGGACTATGCGCCCGGTATGCTGGCCGTGGCCATGATAACCGCCGCGTATTCGCCAGAAGGAGCGGTTTGGGTTGATGAACAAATGGCGCATCTAGCCCGAAACAAGGCCGTGTTTGATGCGGGGATCAATAGCATTCCCGGCGTTTCCTCTATGCCGCTTCAAGCCACCTATCTGGCGTGGGTCGATTTCTCGGCCACAGGCATGTCGCATGAAGAAGTGACAGCACGCATTCGCAATGACGCAAAGATTGCCGTCAGCCCTGGTCCTGATTTCGGCACAGGTGGCGACGGTTTTCAGCGCTTTAATCTGGCGACGCAGGGCGCGCGGGTTGAAGACGCAGTGGCGCGTATGCAGCAAGCTTTCAGCGACCTGCAGTAGCAATACTGCCGGCAGAGAACCGCCCAGCGGGAATCGGCGTGCTATTTCTTCCTTGAACACATGGCGCGCTTCGCAAACAAGCGCGCCATGAAAAGACAAAAGCGCTTCACCTCCCGGCTCTCACTTCTGGTCCTTTTAGGCGTGGTGGTCTTCTTTCTTTGGGATCGGTATTCACCGTCCGCTCCACCTGCGACGTTGGATCCGATCATCGGCCAGATTGACCGAATCATCATTGAAAAGTCCCAACGCAGAATGTCGGTATTTCAGGGGGAAACGGCCGTTCGTACCTACGCGGTCGCCTTGGGGTTTGCCCCCGACGGCGACAAGGTCATGCAGGGCGACGGAAAAACTCCGGAAGGGGTGTACAAAATTGATCGCCGCAATGGTCAAAGCGCGTTTCATTTGTCGCTGGGGATTGACTACCCCTTGCCCGAGGAACGCGCCCGCGCAACTGCTGACGGCATCGATCCCGGCGGAGATATTTTCATACACGGCCAGCCCAATGGGCGCAAAAACCGTGATCCGATCGCGAACGATTGGACGAATGGCTGTGTCGCGCTGTCCAACACTGAGATGGAGGAGCTTTGGTCCGTCACTCCCATTGGCACAAGGGTAGAGATAAGGCCCTGAGGCCATCGCACGAAGGCGCTTAACCTTGCCTTTCAATCAATGCAACGGGCGCATTTTCTTCCATTGCGAAATCCAATGGCGGGCGGTCGTGCGCTTCGGCCTTGCGTTTGAAATCGTATTTCATCTGCCCGTCTTCTTCTTCGGACGCGATGATCAGACACTGATACAGGTGGCGTGACCCGTCATAAAGATCGACAAGTCCGCGCAAATGCGGTGCGCGTTCGGCATCGAGTGCGAATCCTGTTTCCCAGAACTTCAGCACCGGAAACACTTCTTCATTCACCCTGATCCGCAGTCGGCTTCTTGTTTTAAGGTCTTTTTTTCGCGCGGCTTCCAGCCCCTCGCGCACCTCTTTTGGCAAAATTTCCAGCATGCACCACCTCCAAACCCAGCACATGATGGCATGGAAAGTGTAACGGTCAAGTAAAGCTTTTGCGTGTGTAGCGGGTCCGATCAAGCCGGAGGCCAGTTTCAGTCTGCGCCAGTTTCGTTGGCGGACAATTCATCAAACGCCGTCAACGCAGCCCGCCGGGCGTCGGCATGATCGACCATGGGACATGGATAGGTTTCGCCCAGTTTTATCCCCGCTTTCGACAACACATCCAGTGGCGCAGTCCACGGTGCGGCTAGGTATTTGTCAGGCAGGTCTGCTATTTCTGGCACAAACTGGCGAATGAATTTCCCGTCAGGATCAAACTTCGCAGCCTGCATCATCGGGTTGAACACGCGGAAGTAAGGCGCCGCATCCGCGCCGCACCCTGCTACCCACTGCCAACTGGCTGCGTTCGAAGCCAAATCTCCATCAACCAACGTGTCCCAAAACCAATCGCGCCCCGCGCGCCAGTCGATGCGCAGATGTTTCACCAGAAACGACGCGACCACCATGCGCACGCGGTTATGCATGTAACCGGTCTGCCAAAGCTCGCGCATCCCGGCATCGACGATCGGATATCCGGTTTGGCCGCGCTGCCACCTTGTCAGGTGGTTAGTGTCGTACCGCCATGGAAAGCTGCGGAACCGGGGTTGGAATTCGATGTCTTCGAAGTCGCGATTGTGAAACAGCAGATAGGCCGCAAAGTCACGCCAGCCCAGTTCGGCGCGGAACTTGTCAGCATCGCGGCCCGACATCTGGCCCAGATGCTCGGCCCGATCCAGTGCCGCCCAGATCTGACGCGGGCTGATATTGCCGGACTGCAAGTAAGGCGACAGGCGCGAGGTATGCGGCTCTGCCGGAAAATCGCGCCCCTTGGCATAGCCGTGCGCACCCTCTTCCAGAAACGCGTCCAGCCGGGCCAGAGCGCCCTCCTCACCGGGCTGCCAGAGCGGTTCAAACCCTTCGGCCCAGTTCGGGGACGTGGGCAGCAGGTCGAATTCTTCAAGCGGCGCGGTGGCAATGGTATCGGCAAACGTAATGCTTTTTGGCACAGGCAACGCATCACCTAAACCTGTGGCGCGGATGTGTTCGCGGCTGGCCCGCCAGAAAGGCGTAAACACTTTGAATGGGGTGCCGGCTTTGGTCGTGACATGCCAGGGCTCTAATAAATAACGACCAGCATGACTGTGCACCGTGCAACCTTGCGACGTCAGAGCAGCCTTCAAGGCGGTATCTGCGGCGACTTCATCGGGTGTATACCGCCTGCTCCAAAACACATGCTGCGCTCCAGTTTCTGCGCGCAGGTCCGCCAACACGTCAGCCGCAGCGCCATGACGCACCACCAATTGCCCGCCGTGACCTGCCAGATGTTTTGCAAGCACGTCCAACGCATGGTGTAGCCACCACCGACGCGCTCCTCCGGGCGGATAAGGCGCGTGGGGATCGTGAATGAACGCGCAGGTCAACCGATGCCCAGCTTGCACGGCAGCAGTCAGAGCTTGATGATCCGACAGCCGTAAATCGTCGCGAAACAGCAAGATCGCGTTGGAGGGCTCGGGTGTGCTCATCCCATGTCCTTATTTTGGGCCGCGTCTAAGGAAATATACGCACAACAACCGGCTTTGGATCAGCTTTTCAGGTCAGGTATTGTGATCCTCGACCAGATCAACGCCGACCACCGGTCGCAGCACATGCGGCTTGGCGGGATCATAAAGCGCAGAATCTTTGAAATCACGGCCACGGTCCAGCGCTGGCCCGACAAGGATCAGCGCCGTACGGGTGATCTTTTCGGCGCGCACCTTTTTGCGGATATCGGCGACAGTGCCGCGAATGAACAACTCGTCCGGCCAGCCCACGCGATAGGCAACGACTACTGGGCAATCCGCTCCATAATAGGGCGTCAGCACCCGCTCGATCTCGCGCATGTTGCGAACAGCCAGATGAATGGCCAGCGTCGCGCCAGTCTTGGCGAAGTTTTCCAGCGTTTCGCCTTCGGGCATCGACGTGGATTGCATCGACATCCGCGTCAGCACGATGGACTGCGCGATCTCTGGGATGGTCAACTCTTGCCCCAAGGCAGCAGCGGCGGCAGCATAGGCAGGCACGCCGGGGATCACCTGATAGTCGATGCCATCAGCTTTCAGGCGGCGGATCTGCTCGGCGATGGCACCGTAAAGCGAAGGGTCGCCGGAATGCACACGGGCCACATCTTCGCCGCGCGCGTGGGCGGCTTTGATCTCGGCATGTGTGTCGTCCAGCGTCATCGCCGCCGTGTCCATCACCTTCGCTCCATCGGGCGCACAGGCAACAACTTGGGGCGGCACCAGAGACCCTGCGTAGAGGCATACCGGACACTCACCAATGATCCGCTGCGCCTTGAGGGTCAGAAGTTCTGGATCGCCGGGGCCTGCACCAATGAAATAGACGGTCATGACAGGTCTCCATCAATGCGGCGGGCATAGCCGCGCGGGGTAAACATGCGGGGGCCTTCGCCCAGTTGGGCTAAGCGTGAATTCGACGATCCGACCAGTACCACGGTCAGCATGTCGACCTCGTCAACCTCAAGCTCAGACAGCTTGCGGTAACGAATTTGCTCGGTCGGACGACCCAGATTAGACGCCAACATCACCGGTGTATCGGCTGGCCGGTGCTTTAACAGGATATCCCGCGCCTCGGCCAGAAGCGTGCGGCGTTTCTTGGACACAGGATTGTAGAAGGCGATCACGAAATCGCCCTCGGCAGCAGCGTGCAGACGTTTCACGATGTCTTCGCGGTGAGTCAGCAAATCCGACAGCGAGATGGCACAGAAATCGTGACCCAAGGGGGCACCAGCTCGGGCAGCGGCACCTTGCAGCGCGGACACGCCGGGGGTCGATACCACCTCAACCCGACGCGCGGCATCGCTGACGCCCTTTTCGTCGGGGTCACGGTCAAGCAGTTCATAAACCAACGCCCCCATCGCATAGATGCCCGCATCGCCCGAACAGACCAGCGCGACATTCTTGCCTTTGCCTGCTTGCTCAAGCGCATAACGGCAGCGATCTTCCTCGCCACCCAGCGGGAAGTCGGACCGTGTCTTGCCGGCGGCCATCGGACCAATCAAGTCGATGTAAAGGCCATAACCCACAAGCTCTTCCGCTTCTTGCAACAGATGGCTGGCCTCGGGCGTGCGCCATGTATGTTGGCCCGGCCCGATTGAGACGATCGACAGCTTGCCGCGCGTGCGGCCCTTCACCTCGACCATTGGTTCTGTTGTCAGCGCAAAAGCACAGGTTGCGTTGGCCGTCTTGCGTTTCGGATACCACAATATGCCGTCTTCACCGGTTTGCGCCAAAGCCGCAGCCTCTGACACACCTTGGGTGCCAACTTCGGCAAAAACGACGTCGGATGGATTTTCCAAACGCGGCGTTTCTGCCTCAAGCGTTTCAGCATCGAACAGGCGCAGCGGTGCCCCCAGCGACTTCGCCAGTTCGATGATCGCAGGTTCGTCAGCTTTCAGGGTGATTGTGTTGACCGAGTGGATCGCATCCGGCGTTAGCTGAGCCTCTTTCATCACTTCGGTCACCAACGCGGCCAACTCTTCTGGCGGACAATTTCGCGCACAGCCGACACCCAGCGCCACACGTTGCGGCGCAAAGTGCAGGTGCTCAGGACCCGTTTCAACCGGCTCCATCGTGCAGGAAATCTTGACCGCATCGCCGGCTGGCAAAGCATCAAGCCAACTTGCTTTTGAGGCTTCGTCATCACCCACAGTGGCACCGCCACCTGCCAGTAAAGCAGCCATCGCGGTTTTGGCGTCGCCCGGATTGACCAAGCGCCAACCGGCGGGAGGCTCGTCCAAGGCGATACCCAGCGAAACGTCGCCAGCGGTGGTGACGGCAGCGATCGCGCCGATCTCATCCGCGATTTGCTTGGCCAAACGGTTCGCGCCGCGATGCCCGCCTAGAAGAGGCACCACAACCGACCCATCATCGGCCACGGACACGACCGGCGGCTCAGCGGTTTTGTCGGCCAGAATTGGAGCGACCGCGCGGATCAAAATACCTGACGCGCAAACCCCCACAATCGGCGTGCCTGCCGCGAACAACATCCGCACATGATCCAGAGCGTTGGGGAAAAACGCATCCGCTTGATCCACCCGCATTTCGCGGCCATGGACTTGGGCATCCAGCAGTTTGGCCAAACGATGGGCCAGTGCCTCGCCGGATCGGTTAAGGCAGACAACAACGGGCGTCACAGCCATGGATCATTTCCTTTCGCAAGAAGGATCATCGAGAAATAAGGGGCTTTTTCAGGGGCGTCGGCCAAGGGCAGAACCACTTCTTCAGGCAGCGACGCGCGTTCGATATAGGTGGCTTTGTCAACAAGCCCCAGCGCTTCGATCACACCACGGATTTTAAGAAGGTGGCGGCCAACTTTCATGATGGCAACACTTTCGGCACCTTCGATGCGGGCGCGCAATTCGTCTTCGGGAAGCGGGCCGGGCAGAACAGTCAGACGCTCATTTCGAGCCACAAGCGGGCGGCGCGCGCGTGCCGCGCAGGCGGTAACCGACGTGACGCCTGGCACGATCTCGGTCTGAAAGCGGTCCGCAAGTCGCGCAAACAGATACATGAACGAGCCATAGAAGAACGGGTCGCCCTCGCACAGAACAACCACGTCATCCCCAGCTTCTAGTCGAGCCGCGATCTGTGCAGCGCCTTTGTCATATGCAGCCTGCGCAGGCGCGCGTTCGACGGTCATCGGGACATCCATGACAATCTCGTCCGCGTCATCGCCAATAAGATGCGCCGCTATTGAGCGCGCAAAACTGTCCCCACCGGCGAGCGTCGGATACGCCACAACCTTTGCTGCCCCGATCAGTCGCGCAGCCCTGAGCGTCATCAGGTCGGGATCGCCCGGCCCAAGGCCCACACCATAAAGGGTTCCGGTCATCTTTTGATCAGGCTCCACTGGGTGACAGGGCGCAAAGGTTTCCACCCTTGATGCGGACCCAACGGCTCGGCGCGTTCGACTGATAATTTCACCAGTTGCCCGCCATGTTTCCGGTGCAGTGCGGTAAGGCACATTTCGCTTTCGATGGTCACGGCGTTTGCCACCAACCGCCCCAACGGCTTCAACTCAGCCCAAGCCGCATCAAACACAGCTTCTGACAGCCCGCCACCGATGAAAATCGCGTCCGGCGTCTCCAGACCATCCAACGCAGCGGGCACTTCTCCATCCACCAGATCTAGCTTCGGAACGCCCAGCGCCAGTGCATTGGCTGCCGCCATGGCCCGACGATCTGCCCGTGGTTCGATCCCAATAGCACGCGCATAACGTGCGCCACGCATCCATTCGATAGCAATTGACCCGCAGCCGGTTCCGATATCCCACAAAAGCGCACCGCGCATTGGCATGAGCTTGGCCAGAGTGACCGCGCGCACCTCTTGCTTGGTCATCGTCCCGTCGCTTTGGAACAGCTTGTCGGCAAGTCCCGGCACCCTCGGCAACAAGGCCGCATCGGGTGCAGCCACGCATTCAACGGCCAGCGTGTTGAATTCTGGCACCTCGTGGCTCCAGCTTTCTGCGACACCGTCAAAGCGCGCCTCGTCCTTGCCGCCCATATGGGCCAACACGGACATGCGCGACTTGCCAAACCCGCGTTCAGTCAGAAAGCGGGCAATCTGACCGGGCGTTTCCGAACCGGTGGTCAGTACCAACAGCCGGATATTGGGCTGGATAAAAGCGATCATCTGTTCCACCGGGCGACCATGCACGGTCAGTGTTTCCAGATCGGCCATCGACCAGCCCATCCGCGCGGCGGCCAGTTGGAACGCCCCAACCTGCGGGTGATAGACGATATGCGACGGATCAATGTGGCGGCCGATCTTGGCGCCGACCGAATACCAAAGCGGATCACCGGTCGCCAGAACCACCACGCGTTTACCTTCACGTTTGGTGAGTTCGCCAATCAGGCTGTCAAAGGGCGACGGCCACGCAAGACGCTCGGCATCCCCCTCAATCAAGTCGTGATGACGCGATCCGCCGACGACAACCTCGGCGGCATCCACAACAGCGCGGGTGGCGGGTGTCAGGCCGGCGATGCCATCTTCGCCGATGCCCACGATATGAAGCCAAGGGGTGGTCACGATTTTTCCTCCGGCAATCCTGCAGCCAACGCATTCACGGCAGCAGACGCAATCGCCGACCCGCCACGCCGACCCCGCAAGGCGACAAAGTCACACCCGCGCGGATTGTTCGCAAGTTCGGCTTTGCTTTCAGCAGCCCCGACAAAACCCACCGGAAACCCCAGGATCAAGGCAGGCTTCGGCGCGCCCGCGTCGATCAATTCGAGAAGGTGGAACAACGCCGTTGGCGCGTTTCCCACGGCGACAACCGCGCCTTCAAGACGATCCAACCACAGCTCGACCGCGGCGGCGGACCGGGTGTTTCCAATCTTCTTCGCCAAGTCGGGAACCGAAGGGTCATTCAGGGTGACGATCACGTCATTACCGGCTGGCAGATATCTGCGGATGATCCCCGCCCCCACCATTTCGCAATCACAAAGAACGGGCGCACCAGCTTTCAGGGCCGCTTGTCCCACTTCATAGGCGTTCTGCGAAAACGCCAAACGGTCCGCGACCTCTACCATGCCGCAAGCGTGGATCACACGCGTTGCGAGGGCTGCCATCCCACCAGGAAACCGATCCAACCGCGCCTCTTTTCGCAAGGTTGCAAAAGACTGCGCATAGATCGCGGACGGGTCGCGCTCATACCTGAGCGCGGGGCGCGCCGGAGCGGCCCCGTTGGGGCCCGAAGAGCGACCGCCTTCACTCATTTCGAGCGGGCCGATTCTGGGCCGTGCGGGTGCTTCGCGTGCGGGTATTCCGCATGCACGTGATCATGGTCATGGTGGTGGTGGTGATCGTGGTGATGGTCGTGATCATGATGGTGGTGGTGATGCCCCAGATGCAGGCGGCATTCGCCCGTGCAGAAGGTATCGCAGTACGAGCAATCAGCCACATTCGACCCCGGCGCGGACGCCCCCTGGCCTTCGACATGGTGGTGATGACTTTCCTGGATGGCACCGACCTCAGCTTCGAAACCCAGAACTTCCACGCGGTATTTGCACATCACGCAGGTCGGCGGCGGCACGTCGGCATAGGCCGGGTGCTTTGCGCGCTCTTCGACCGGAATTGTGCGATCTTCGTCGCTATCCAACGCCAAGACCTGCGTGCGATAGCCACAGGTTCCACAGTTGGGCGGCGGCACCGTGCCAAGTTGTTCGGTGATACGTTCGGCGAAGGTCTCCAGCACTTTTGGATGATCGTTCAGATACCCGGCCTTCGCGAACTCGATCTCGGGATGGGCGGCGGCGACTTTGTCGGTGAAACCATAGATCCGGTCGATCAGGATGCCTGAGAACAGGAAATAGGGGAATACGACAACACGCTTGTAGCCCAGTTTGACCACATGGTTCAAACAGGGTTCAACCAAGGGGAAGGTCACACCGGAATATCCGACCTCTAGCCAGCCAAACCCCATGCCTTCCTGCAACAAACGCGCCACTTTGGCGACGTTGCCATTGGCATCAGGGTCCGATGCGCCGCGGCCAATCACCACCAGACAGGTGTCTTCCAACGGCACGTCGCCATGTTCGGCATTTGCCGCGTCCACTGCTTGACGCACGCGATCACCCGCTGCAGCGATCATCTTGGGGTCAACGCCCAACTCGCGGCCATAGCTAACCGCTATCCCGTTTTTCTTGGCATAGGTGTTCAGGACGGTCGGAATGTCATTCTTCGTGTGCATCGCGGCAAACAGCATCCCGGGCACGGCAAGGATGCGATCACATCCTGCGTCACGCAAACGGTCCAGCCCGTCGCGGATCACCGGGTTGGCGAACTCCAGATACCCATAGTCTGTCATCCAGTCTTTCGGCAGCAACGCGGGCAGTTTTTCGGCCAGAACCGCAAACTGATCCACAGCGTCCTGGCTGCGCGAGCCATGCCCGCAGATCATCACACCTATTTTCGTCATCGGCTAAGCCTCCTGCGCTTCTTCGGCGTCAGCGTCGTCGCTGGCACTTTCGTCGTCGCGCTGCGCTTTTGCGTCTTTCGCGCCTTTCAGCGCCGCCCAAAGGCCAATCGCTGCTGCGAGTCCAATCAGGATCATACCGCCAACATGACCATGCCCGGCAATCTCTCCGATATGACCGGGGTGGGCGATGGCGGGGCCAGCCAGCAGGCCAAGGGCAAGAAGTATCAGACGGGTCATGCAGACATCCTTTCACGCAAAATCTGGGCGCAAAGAGGCTGTCCCTTGTCATTAACGACGCTGCGTCTGATCCCCGTTATGGGTCGATCTTCGGCAGCCAACCTCTCTGGCCCAATGGGCTTCGTCGTTCATCCGTATAGGCAGAGCGTGGGGGAGTCGCAACGGGAAAGACGGCAAGATGGCGCGCGTCGGCGACCAGTTACCGCAAACTTGCGCTGCTCGTGGTGTTGGAATTAGCTGCCCGTGCAACCGCGAATGTCGACACCGCGCCCATCTGCCAACACTGTCATGCGCAAGTCAGATCGATTTAATAGAAAAGGTTTGCCTGAACCGGGAACAAGTTCAGCAACAGTTGTCAGGACGCCCGCGCTGCGGGTCGTTGACACCTCGGACACCCATACCGATGGATCAGGAGTTTCAACGACAACGACCTCGTTCGAACCTACTTTCGGAATATCAATCTTCACGGTGACACGCAGCCCGTCTGCAATTGGCTCGACGTCGCAGACCGCACGGCGCAGACCAGCCTCTTTGGCGGTGTCGGGTCGCTGCCGCAGGGCACGTTTTATCGGCGCTTTGGGGCCGTTCGCTTGCGCTGGCAAGACAATAGAAACCTTCGCGTCCTTCGGCATACAAACATCAAGGCAGACGCCAAGATTGACGGTACCCGTCAAGTTAATTGGTTTTCCGTCCGCTTCAGGCACCAACGTCATCGGCAACACCAGCTCGTGCGAATAGCCTATGGTTTGCAAGCCGCTGGTGTAGAAAACTTGTGGCACAGGCCAATGGAATTGGACCCCGGCCAGATTTCCAGAGCCTTTCCAATTCAGGCTGGGTGGTATTCCCGCCTCGCCGGGCGCGCGCCAGTATGTTTTCCAACCATCTGCAAGCTGGATATGCAGCGCGGCCATGTGGTGTCCATTTTCATCCCGCCACCCGGGTAGGACATCAATCTTTACGACCTCATCTGCAGCAGGAGGCAGACCGTTGCCCGCAAAAGCTGCGGTCGCAAATGCTGTAAGCCCAATCAGGGCTGCGGATATGGCGGACCTCATACTCATATGTCGATACATAGGCGGCGGACGGCCAATGTGAAATCACATTTCAGGGAGAGAACGTTACCATTCCCCTTTTTCAGTCTTGCGTTTCCCCACCCACAGCGCTTTGCTGAGGGTATGAGTGCACCGGACAACACAGCTTTGGACCTGAGCGGCAAGCTTCTGATCGCCATGCCCGGCATGGGTGATCCGCGATTTGAACACTCAGTCGTCTTCATGTGCGCCCATTCGCCGGAAGGGGCCATGGGGTTGATTATCAACAAGCCAGCGCCCGAAGTTTCGCTGGGCGATATTCTAACGCAGCTTGATATCGACGCTGGTTCGACTACGAAGGCGACGAACGTGTTTTTCGGCGGTCCTGTCGAGGGCGCGCGCGGTTTCGTTCTGCATTCTGGCGAATACGACAATGACGCCTCGACGCTTAAGGTAGACGCAGAGTTTTCCATGACCGCCACACGCGACATTCTTGAAGCGATGGCGAACGGCGTCGGTCCGGAAAAGACCTTGGCGGCCCTTGGTTATGCGGGGTGGTCACCCGGTCAGCTTGAAAGCGAAATCCAGCAGAATGCATGGCTGACATGTGACGCCGAAAAAGCCATCGTCTTCTCCGACGACAGTGACGGAAAATGGAAAGCGGCGCTGGCAAAACTTGGCGTTGATCCGTTGTTATTGTCGGCAGAAGGCGGTCACGCCTAGCCGCGCGGCGCAGCAGCCCGTCGCAAACGATCATTAATGGCGCGACCCATTCCGTGATCAGGGATGGGCGACACTGCGATCGGGGCATCTCCGTCCGCATCCAATTGGTGAAGAAAACGGAAAAGATTAGCCGCCGCTTCGACCAGATCGCCAGATGGCGACAGGTTCAGGGCGGCGTCGACATGGCCAAATCCCAACAAACGCTCGCCGGGTAGCTCAACATCCGCGTTCAGGCGCATAAGCGCGTTCGGTGCGTAGTGTGATTCTAATTGACCCGGGGCGTTGACGGCTGCGCCTGTCTGTCGGCCTTCTATCGTGCGGCCAAGCGCTGCCTCAATCGCCTCGACCGGCAACCCGCCGGGACGCAACAGCACTGGTTCTGGCTCCAGACCCACGATCGTACTTTCCAGACCAACATCGCAAGGGCCGCCATCCAGAACAGCCGCGATCCGACCAGACAAGCCGTCCAGCACGTGCTGCGCAGTTGACGGGCTGATGCGGCCAGATGGGTTGGCGG
Source organism: Aliiroseovarius sp. M344 (assembly GCF_025140835.1). Classification (NCBI taxonomy): domain Bacteria; kingdom Pseudomonadati; phylum Pseudomonadota; class Alphaproteobacteria; order Rhodobacterales; family Paracoccaceae; genus Aliiroseovarius; species Aliiroseovarius sp. M344. The sequence continues at coordinate 397,611 of NZ_CP081153.1, read as the reverse complement.
ACGGGGCAGCGATGGGGACGCCTGCGGCTTCTAAAAGCCTGTGGGCCAAGGCGTGGGCAGGCACGCGAACGGCGACGGTCGGCAAGCCAGCAGAGACAAGCGCCGACAGTGGGCCGTTAGGCTTAAGCGGCAGAACGAGGGTCAGCGGCCCCGGCCAGAAAGCTTGCGCCAGATCCAACGCCGCCCCCTCCAACACCGCAATCTCTGCAATTGCGTCTGAAGAAGGTACATGCACGATCAAAGGGTTGAAATGCGGGCGCCCCTTGGCTTCGAATATCTGGGCGATGGCGTGATCATTCGTAGCATCCGCCCCAAGCCCATAAACCGTCTCGGTCGGAAATGACACAAGCGCACCAGCGCGCAACAATTCAGCCGCCCGCGCGACGCCGGCTGCATCGGCTGCCAGAATTTCCGTATTCAAGCTGTCCGCACTCATGACGCTGCGTTTCCCTTTGCCGTCCCTCTTACCTTCGGTAAGGGGGATAAAGGCCCAGTTAATGGCCTACAGCCCAGATGCCAAGAGTTTTGCCGAGGACCAACCATGACCTACCGCGCGACAACCGACGATTTCCAATTCCTGTTTGATCATGTCATCGGCTATGACCAACTGCCCGAAACCGAATTGTTTGCGGACGCCACACCGGATGTGGCGATGGCCGTTCTGACCGAGGCGGGCAAGATGTGCGAAGACATCCTGGCCCCCCTTAACCGCAACGGCGACCTGACCCCCGCCATGCTGGAAAACGGCGTCGTGCGCACCTCGCCCGGTTTCGCTGATGGCTACAAAGCGGTCGCTGAAGGGGGCTGGATCGGCATGGCCGCCGACCCCGAATATGGCGGCATGGGCCTGCCGTTGACTTTGCAGACTGCGGTGAACGACATGATGTCAGCCAGTTGCCTGTCGCTGCAACTTTGCCCGCTGATGACTCAAGGCCAGATCGAGGCTTTGGAACATCACGCGTCGGATGCGCTGAAAGACCTCTATTTGCCTAAACTCATCTCGGGCGAATGGGCTGGTACAATGAACCTGACCGAGCCGCAAGCCGGGTCGGATGTGGGCGCGCTGTCGTCTAAGGCCGAAGACAACGGCGATGGCACCTATTCCGTCACCGGGCAAAAGATTTTCATCTCGTGGGGCGACAACGATATCACCGAGAATGTCTGCCATCTTGTACTGGCCCGTCTTCCAGACGGCGCGCCGGGCACCAAGGGCATCAGCCTGTTTATGGTTCCAAAACTGATTCCAGATGCCGACGGCAACCCGGGTCAAAAAAACAGCCTGCGCGTGGTCAGCCTAGAACATAAAATGGGTCTGCACGGCAGCCCGACCGCCGTCATGTCCTTCGAAGGGGCGACAGGTTGGATGGTCGGCGAGCCACATAAGGGCATGGCCGCGATGTTCACCATGATGAACAACGCCCGTATGGGCGTGGGCGTGCAGGGGTACGGCGTTGGCGAACGTGCGTATCAAGAAGCGTTGGCCTATGCGATGGAACGTAAGCAGGGCCGCACCCCGCTGGGCAAGGCTGGCACTGGTGCAATCATCGATTTCGCCGATGTGCGCCGCATGCTGACCCAAATGCGCACCGAGCTTTTCGCCGCCCGCTCCATGGCGATGTCGCTGGCGCTTGCGATTGATATGGCCCGCGCGACGGGCGACGAGGAATGGAAGGCGCGCGCTGCCCTTCTGACCCCCATCGTCAAGGCCTATGGCACCGAAGTCGGGATGCTGGTCAGCCACCTTGGTGTTCAAGTTCATGGCGGCATGGGGTTCATTGAAGAAACCGGCGCCGCCCAGCATTCCCGCGACGTGCGCGTCACCGCGATATATGAAGGCACGAACGGCATTCAGGCGATGGACCTTGTGGGTCGCAAAATGATGGACGGGGGCGAAGCCGCATTCCGTCTGCTGGATGAGATCGAAAGCCAGGCCGAAGCCGCCCGCGCCGATTTCCCCAACATGTCCGAAGCCGTCTGGTCGGCCGCAGAAGACCTGCGCGAAACCACCGAATGGATGGTTGAACAATCCGACATGCAGGATCGCTTCGCCGGTGCCGTGCCCTTCCTGATGGGGTTTGCCCGCGTATTGGGCGCGCATTTCCACCTGCGCGCGGCGATTGCTGAAGGTGGCAAAGGCCCGCGCTCGAACCTTGCGCGCTTCCACATCAACCGCTTATTGCCTGAGCATACCGCGCAATTTGCACAGGCACGCACCGGGGCGGCAGGGCTCTATGCGCTCAGCCCGGAAGATCTGGCATCGTGAACAAGCCGACGCCAAGCACCCTGCGCTTCCCCTATCCGGATGCTCCGGGCGAAGGCGAAGCGGTCGAAGTGGCGAAGGGCGTCTTATGGATGCGCCTGCCGTTGCCTATGGCACTGGATCACGTGAACGTCTTTGCCTTCAGCGACCCAGAGGGATGGACAATCGTCGACACTGGTTTTGATAGCCAAAAGACACGCCGCATCTGGGAAAAGCTCCTGTCCGGGCCTATGGGCGACAAACCGGTGGTGCGGGTAATCGTGACCCACCACCACCCCGATCACGTCGGACTTGCCGGTTGGTTCCAGCGCGAACATGGGGCCGATCTTGTAACCACGCGCACGGCTTGGCTGTTTGCGCGCATGCTGCTTCTGGATGAACAAATGGTGCCGGTGGATGAAACACTGGCCTATTGGCGCGCTGCAGGTATGGCGCCTGAGGTTTATGAAAAACGCCTGAATGAGCGCCCGTTTAACTATGCCGACATCGTCGCAGACATGCCGCTTGGCTTTCAGCGCATTAAGGAAGGCAGTCGCATCCGGTTTGGCGGACGTGATTGGGACGTGCGTATTGGCAACGGCCACGCGCCGGAACATGCGACACTGTGGTCAACCGATGGAGCGCTGGTCATCGGCGGCGATCAGCTACTGGCCACGATCAGCCCCAACCTTGGCGTCTATGCCACGGAACCCGAAGCCGATCCGGTCGGTGACTGGCTGGAAGCCTGCGAACGCCTGTCCCAATACGCGACACCCAGCCAACTTGTTCTGCCGGGTCACAAATTACCGTTCACCGGTCTGCCCACGCGGATGCGCCAGCTGATCAACAACCACCACAGCGCTTTGGACCGGCTGGAAGCTTTTTTGGCCGACCCGCATGTTGCCGGTGATTGTTTTCCGCCGCTGTTCAAGCGCGAGATTTCAGGCGGCGAATATGGGCTGGCCTTGGTCGAAGCCGTCGGCCACCTGAACCATTTGCTGCACGAAGGCCGCGCCACGCGCTCGCGCCGAGATGACGGCGCGTGGCTTTGGCAGCGGGTCTAACTGCGCGCGCCCGGAACAACTTCATAGCCCGGTTCTTCCAGCTCATCATCCACCATCTCGGCCGGGAATCCGGGCGCGGTGATGTCCAGCCCGGTGGCCTCTTCCAACCTGCGAATGATGTCGTCTGACTGCGCGCGTTCGCCATAGCGGGCGATACCGTCATTGAAAATCTCAATCATCAGCGGTGATATTTCCAGCGGCACATTCGTCCGGTCCGCGATGGCCTGAAACAGGCCTATGTCCTTTTTCACCAGATCCATAGTGAAAGAAATGTCTCGTGAGCCATTCAAGATCACCTGACTTTCTGTCTCGTGCACGAAAGAGGTGCCCGACGAAATCTTGATCGCCTCATAGGTTGTTGCAAGGTCAAGCCCGGCGGCTCTCATCGTCACCATAGCCTCGCAGCAGGTCAGCAAATTGGCGGTCGCCAGATAATTGGTCATGACTTTCAAAACCGACGCTGATCCAAGTTCGCCGGTATGCAGAACACGCCGCCCCATCGTGGTTAAAAGCGGCAGGATACGCTCAAATGTCGCCCGATCGCAGCCTGCAAATATCGAGATGTTGCCGGTGTCTGCCCGATGACACCCGCCTGACACTGGGCAATCAACCGCAGCGCCCCCCCTTGCGATCACTTCCGCCCCCAACCGTTTGACTTCGGCCTCATCCGTCGTAGACATCTCCAGCCAAATCTTACCCGGCTGCATCTCGTCAAGCATCTCGCTGACCACTGCGTCTGACGCTGCGGGCGACGGCAAACATGTGATGACCACGTCGCAATCCCGCATCAGGCCCGCCGGGCTGTCTGCCGCTTTTGCGCCCCGAGCAACAAAACCACTGACAAAGTCAGGGTTCAGGTCCAACACGGTTAGGTCTTTCCCATTACGCAGCAAGCTGCCTGCCAGCTTGCCGCCGACATTTCCCAATCCAACGAATCCAATTTTCATTTTTTCTCCCCTGTATTTCGGACCAGTAATCCTGACCCGCATGGTCATCGCGCGCTCATTTGCGACCTTTGAGAACCGATCACGAGATCGCCACGTGACGCCAAACGCCGCTTGTGCCACAAATGGCTCAACAAGCGACGAACTGTAGTGAGACCTAAATGGCGAAGAAAAAACAATCCGCGCGCAGCAATCCGCCGCGTGCCCATACCGCGAAGTGTAGCGAAGACGGACCGGTTGTGGTCAAGGACCATCCGCTACCCAAAAAGGTCGCAGAAACGCCGCTTGAACAGAAAAGCCCTGCGCAATGGGCTTATGAGCGCCTGATTCTTTATATCAAGACCTTCGAAGAGCAGTTGGACAACGAGCACGAAGTGGCGATGGGTTTTGTCGGCGGCGACGCGGGTGTCCTTAGGATCGAGGGCATTGGTTATTTCGACCCTGATGTTCTGACATTCTATGGATCTGACGGTGAGGGCATGAAAACCCAACTGATCCAGCATGTCAGCCAGCTTTCGGTCATGTTGCGCGCGCTACCCAAGCTTGTGGAAAGCGCGGCACCTAATCGCATTGGCTTTCGTCTCGCTGCCGAGTTGGAAGACGACGACCTACCAGACACATAACGCGCATTCCGGGCCGTGACAGGCGGTTTCAAATCGGTTATTCGAAACATCAACGCTTTTTTGTGAACAGGAAGACAAACGATGGAAGATCACGTACACGGGACGATGGACACCAGCACGCAGGAAAAAACCTTTGAAGGGTTTGTGAAATTTTCCGGGCGCTCGGTCGTGGCAATACTGTTGGTTTTGGTCTTTATGGCCCTTGTCAACGCCTGAAGCGCTGCCCGAGCTGTCTGAGTAGGAATTTTCTATGTTGCGATTGATCACGGCCTTGTCGCTGATGCTGATCCTTACGGCCTGCGGAGGCGCAGACAATGTCTGGGCAAGTGACGAAGCCGTCTCGCGCGCGAAATACCGCCATTCAGCGCCGTCCACGATTACTTTGTTCTCGGTCATCTCGAATAAATCTGGTGCCGGGGCACATTCGTCCCTGCTGATCAATGGGTCCGAGCGGCTGATCTTCGATCCGGCGGGTACCTGGCACCACCCCAACTTGCCTGAACGGCACGATGTGCATTACGGCATGACCGACCGTGCCGTTGATTTCTATATCGATTACCACGCGCGTATCACCTATCACGTTGTGCGGCAGGACATCGTGGTCAGCCCGCAAGTGGCAGAAATGGCCATTCGGGCTGTTGAACGTTATGGCGCTGTCCCCAAGGCACAATGTGCAACCTCGGTCGGAGCAATCCTGCGCAGCCTGCCGGGTTTCCAGTCCATCTCTCCCTCAATGTTTCCCAAGAAAATCATGGAGCAATTCGGTGCCCTGCCGGGTGTGACCGAACGCAAGTTCTATGACAATGACCCGGAAGAAAACGGCGAGATCCTGACGCGCGGCATCTGATCGCGCGTTATCCCAGCAAATACAGCAAACCATAAAGAGTGGCTGCGCCGGACAGGATCGCCACCAGAACGTTTCGGCTGAAATATCCGACGACTAATGTGACCAACGCCGCGCACAAGCGCGCAGGATCCGTCAACCCTGCGGTCGCGGGTGGCCAAAGCACCAATGGCGCGACCAATCCCGGCAGTACGGCAACTGGCGTATATCGCAAATGCCGCAGAACCCATTCAGGCATCGCCCGATCACCAATCAACCCCAAGAAACTGAACCGGATAAGAAAGCTGCCAATCGCCAGTGCGAAAATGACTATCCAAACAGTGGTATGATCAACTGTCATGGTTGCACCTTTCTTGCCAAGAACAGCTCGACCTGTGCCCCAACGATCATCGCACCAAGTGCTGCAACTAACAGGCCTGATCCGTAGGGCAGCCAGGCCATCAGCAACGCAAGAACAACCGATGTCGTTGCCGCGGCTACATGCGCCAGCGTTCGCAGCGCGGGCGCAATCATCGCCAGAAAGGTGATTGGCAACGCAAAATCAAGTGCCAGTGCTGGTGGAATTTGCGTGCCCGCGACCGCTCCTAAATAGGTTGCTATATACCAAAGTGGTGCAAGTGGAGCGACGGTTCCTACATAATAGGCAAAGCGTTCAGTGAGGGAGAGCTCTGGCTCTAACTCAAATTTAATTTGCGACAATGCGTATGCCTGATCGACCATCAGGTAGGCTACAATCGCACGTCGCCAAACTGGCGCGCCACCCAGATACGGCGTGAGCGATGCACTGTACATCGCCATCCGTAAGTTCACCGCCAACGCGGTCAGAATAACGATGAATGTCGGCGCATTTTCTGTCATCAGTTGCACAGCGGTAAACTGCGCTGCTCCGGCAATTACCAACACAGAAAAGCCCATGACTTCTGCGACGTTCAGCCCAGCCTCGGTCGCAACCACACCAAACAGCGCGGCGAAAGGTACAATTACCAGAACGAAAGGCAAGGCGTCGCGCGTGCCACGAAAGAAGTGTCTTTTGGGGTTGGACGAAGTCATCATCGGATCCTAGATTACCTCACCCGCTTACGGCGTCTCGACTGGAGTTGCAATTGACCACCGAAGACAAAACTTCCGATTACCTGATCGCACCAGATCCTGGGGCGGCACGCTTGACTCGCGCGGTCGAAGGCTATGATGAAACGGGCGCGCCGGTTCGGATTTCGGTTGTCGAAGAACGCCCACTGACGATCTTTCTGAACAAGCGCGAAATCGTGACAGCCATGACGATTGGCGACTACCCTGACTATCTGGCGCTTGGTTTTCTGCGCAATCAGGGGATGCTGTCAGACGACGATCAGATCACTGGTGTGGATTTTGATGCCGACATCGATACGGTCGTTGTGCGCACCGCCCGCGAAACCGACTACGAGGACAAACTGGCCCGCAAGACACGGACATCCGGTTGTGCGGTCGGCACGGTGTTTGGCGACATGATGGAGGGGTTGGAGGACCTGACCCTGCCGCCTGCACCTCTAAAAACTTCGTGGCTTTATACCCTGGCGCAGAAGATTAACCGCACGCCGTCGCTTTACCTTGATGCGGGCGCGATCCATGGCACTGTGCTGTGTCAGGAAAATCGGCCTCTCGTTTATATGGAGGATGTCGGGCGCCACAACGCTGTCGACAAAGTGGCTGGGTGGATGTTGTCAGAACAAATCTCAGGGGCTGACAAAATTCTTTACACCACCGGCCGACTGACCTCTGAAATGGTGATCAAGACAGCCCAGATGGGCATTCCAATACTGGTCTCTCGCTCCGGTTTCACCGCGTGGGGTGTCGAGATTGCACGCGAAGTTGGACTGACCCTGATCGGGCGCATGCGTGGTCAACGGTTCATCTGCCTGTCAGGTGAAGACCGCCTGATCCGCGACGTTGACCCCGCCCATGTCGCCCATGAAGAACGAAAACACCGCCGCAAGGGGGCCGACACATGACCAAACCCGTCGGGATCATCCTCGCAGGCGGGTTGGCCACACGCATGGGGGGTGGCGACAAGGGGTTGCTGCCGCTGGGGAATGGAACGCTGCTGTCTCATGTAATCAACCGTCTGTCACCGCAGGTCGGCGCGCTGGCGCTGAACGCAAATGGCGATCCATCCCGCTTTGACGAAATGGGCTTGCCCGTGCTGCCAGACAGCATCGACGGGTTCGCAGGGCCGCTTGCTGGTGTGCTGGCTGGGCTCGACTGGGCTGCGGCACAAGGCGCTAGCTATGTGGTCTCTGCCGCGGCTGACACGCCGTTTTTCCCCCGTGACCTCGTGGATCGGTTAACCCGCGCCGCAGCTGAGGCGCACGCCCCGATTGCCCTTGCAGCAACTCGAGATCCCGCACGCGGGCCAATGCGCCAACCAACCTTCGGGTTGTGGGACGTGTCATTGCGAAGTGATCTGAGAGAGGCGCTTGAAAGCGGGTTGAGAAAAGTCGTGCTATGGACTGACAAACACGGGGCTGCCCAAGCGGTTTTCGAGCCAGACCCGTTCGACCCTTTTTTCAACGTCAACACACCCGAAGACCTTGCCCATGCACAATCTCTGTTGGAGGCTGCGCCTTGAAGGTTTTCGGTATCACCGGTTGGAAAAACTCGGGCAAAACCGGCTTGATGGAACGGTTGGTCGCCCATTTCACTGCAAAAGGTTTGCGGGTGTCGACCTTGAAACACACCCACCACGGCGTCGATCTGGAACGCCCCGGTACCGACACCCACCGCCACCGCGAAGCCGGTGCACAAGAAGTCGTTTTGGCGTCGTCCGCGCGTGTTTCGATCCTGCACGAACTGCGGGACACAGATGAACCACGTCTTGCCGACCTGATTGCTCGCCTGGCGCCCTGCGATCTGGTGCTCGTGGAAGGCTTCAAATCCGCGCCTCATCCCAAAATCGAAGCTCACCGCGCCACAACCGGCGAGCCACTGCTGGCGCCCCACAACCAAACCGTCCTTGCCGTGGCCAGCGACTGCCCTTTGCCAGACATCGACCTGCCGATCTTTGATCTTGATGATACAGCGTCCATCGCCGCCTTCATTGAAAACGCCACCGACATGGCGTCACGCTCTAAGACCAAACTGGCAAATGATTGTTTCGCCCTGCCCCCCGGCGTAATCTGGACGCCGGTCGACGAAGCCCTCAGCACGCTCAGAAAGCGTTTAAAACCGATTGCTGGGACTGAGCGAATTCCTGTTGCAGACGCAAGCGATCGCATCCTCGCCGCAGATCATGTGGCTGCCCGATCCAATCCACCCGGCGCAAATGCAGCGGTTGATGGATATGCGTTTGCCTATGAAGGTCTGCCAGCAGGAGACATCGTCCACATGCCGCTTGTCAAAGGTCGCGCAGCTGCTGGTGCACCTTTTTCCGGTAACGTGCCATTGGGCCAAGCTATCCGCATTCTGACCGGCGCGCTGTTGCCAGACGGTGTCGACACAGTGGTCATGCAAGAAGACGTGCAGATTGACGGCAGCCGGCTCAGCTTTCCCGCGGGGCTGAAACCCGGCGCAAATGCCCGCGCAGCAGGCGAGGACATGGTAGCCGGTCAACGCGCCCTGCCCGCAGGCCACAAGATGCGCGCGCCAGACGTTGCGCTGCTGTCGGCACTCGGCCTGTCCGATACCGTTGTTCATACCCGCCTTCGCGTTGGCGTAATGTCCACCGGTGACGAGTTGGCCGAACCCGGCACAACACTGGACGCTGCCCGAACCTATGACGCGAACCGCCCGATGTTGCTGTCTCTGGCAAAAAGATGGGGCTATACCCCTGTTGACCTGGGACATGTCGCGGATGATCGGGACACACTACGCCGCGCTTTGGATGATGCTGCAAAGACAGCCGATGTCATCCTGACATCTGGCGGCGCGTCTGCTGGCGATGAGGATCACGTCTCGGCCCTACTTGCTGAGGCCGGATCTCTGCATCACTGGCGCGTCGCAATAAAACCGGGCCGGCCGCTTGCGCTTGCCCAATGGAACGGCACACCTGTTTTCGGCCTGCCGGGCAACCCGGTCGCCGCACTGGTCACAACACTGATTTTCGCACGCCCGGCCCTGTCTCTGCTCGCTGGGGGCAACTGGCTGGAACGACAATCCTTCCAACTGCCCGCTGCCTTCTCCAAAACCAAGAAAGCTGGTCGTCGCGAATATCTCCGCGCGCGCCTTACTGAAGACGGCCATGTCGAGGTGTTCAAGTCCGAAGGCTCGGGCCGTATCTCAAGCCTCAGCTGGGCCACCGGGCTTGTCGAACTGCCCGACGATGCGCTGGACATCACGCCGGGAACGCTGGTCCGCTTTCTACCCTATTCGGGTTTCGATCTGGCCTGACCCGCCGCTTCTTCTGGTTTGAAATATCCTGGGGTGAATGCGCGCAGCGCAGAGGGGCAAAGCCCCTAGTCCCCGTGCCGCAACAACCGCTGCTTCTGACGACCCCAATCGCGCTTGGCTTCGGTCGCCCGCTTGTCATGGGCCTTCTTACCCTTGGCGATACCGATCTTGATCTTCACCAGACCTTTGTGATTGAAATACATCACCAGCGGAACAAGGGTCATGCCCTTACGCTGTGTCGCATTCCACATCTTGGCGATCTCGCGCTTCGAGGCCAGTAGCTTTCGCTTGCGCCGTTCTTGATGACCCCAGGTGATCGCCTGCTTGTAAGGTGCGATATAACCGTTGGTGAGAAACAACTCGCCGTCTTCCACCGCCGCATAGCTTTCGGCGATGTTGGCACTGCCCTCGCGAAGGGATTTGACCTCAGACCCCATTAACACGATGCCGCATTCGATATCTTCTTCGATCGCGTAATCGTACCGCGCCCGCCGATTGTCGGCGATGACTTTGTAGTTAGGGTCGTCTTTCGTCTTGGCCATGACGCGGATGTAGGCGTTCGATCAAGCACTGTCCAGCCCGGCCTTTGGCAAATCGCACTCAGACCGGGCTGTCGATTTAGTTCAGTAAACCTGCGTGGCGTAGGGCTGCGTCAATCTGCGCTTTGGTGCCGTCCGTGACCTCAATCATCGGAAGGCGTAGCTCTCCTTCGCAAAGGCCAAGCCGTGACATGGCGTATTTCGCGCCAGCCACACCCGGCTCAAGGAAAATCGCACGGTGCAGTGGCATCAGCTTGTCTGACAGTTCCAGCGCTTTGGCATAGTCGCCTACAAGCGTTGCGGCCTGCACTTGACTGCACAGCTTCGGTGCCACGTTTGCTGTGACTGAGATACAGCCAACCCCACCCATGGCGTTATACCCAACTGCTGCCGGGTCTTCGGCGCACAGCTGGATGAAATCCTTGCCACAGGTCATCCGTTGCATCCCAACACGACCCGGATCAGCAGAGGAATCTTTAACCCCCACGATCATATCAAGTTTGGCCAGCTCACCCATTGTAGCAGGCGACATATCCACCACCGACCGCGGGGGGATGTTGTAGATGATGATCGGAATGCCAACTTCCGCCAAAACGGTATAATGCGCGATCATCCCGTTTTGTGTCGGCTTGTTGTAATATGGCGTAACAACCAGCGCCGCATCCGCACCCACCGCCTTGGCGTGCTTCACCAAGCGCAGGCTTTCTGCTGTGCTGTTTGATCCGGCACCGGCAATCACAGGCACGCGGCCCGCAACGGTCGTGACGACCGCTTCGATCACCTGTTCATGTTCTTTGTGGCTCAAGGTCGGGCTTTCTCCGGTCGTTCCCACGGGCACCAACCCGTGTGAGCCTTCGGAGATATGCCATTCAACCAACCGTTTAAGCGTGTCGAAATCCACGGCGCCGTCCTTGAACGGCGTGACCAGGGCAGGAAGAGATCCTTTGAACATGACACGCTCCAAATTTTGTGTTTCCAGGTTACATGCGGCGACCATTTGAATCGCAACCGCAAACGCGGCGGAAACTAGCCGGGTTCGACACAAATGCCAAGTTTGTGTGTTGCGTATCCCGCATCCATAACTAGTTTTTCTGCATGAGCAGAAAAATAAAACATATTCTCGGGGCATTGTCCCTGTCTTTGGCGCCCATTTTGGTCACACCGCTTGCCGCGCTGTCGCAGGACGCTGGCGCGGTTTCCGCTTTAAAACAGGCGGTTGCGCAGGCTCGGTCCAACAATTGGTCTGACGCGATCTCGGACGCGCAGGCTGGCGGTCCGTTGGTGCGTGATTTGCTGGAATGGCATCGGTTGCGCCGAGGCGAAGGCAGTTTCGAAGATAGTCGCGCCTTTTTGGCAAAGCACCCAGATTGGCCCGGCCTGAAATATCTGCGCAAGCAATCCGAGGAAACGATTCCACATCGGTATGAACCGTCGAAGGTGCTGGAGTTCTTTAAACCGGAACCTCCACAAACCGGACGTGGCGCTTTGCGTCTGGCCGAGGCCTTGACCGCGACCGGCACAGCAGATGACGCGCGCGCCGGGATCATTTTGGCTTGGTCCACCCTGTCGCTGGACGATGAAGAACATGATGCCTTTCTGTCCCGCTATGGTGACACGCTGAAGCCGTATCATTGGGACAGGCTCGATACACTTTTGTGGCGGGGCGACACCGCCGAAGCCACGCGCATGTTGCCTTTGGTCGGGAAAGATCAGCAGGCTCTGGCCAACGCGCGTTTGGCGTTGCGGAAAAAGAAGGACGGGGTGGATGGTCTGATCGCCGCCGTCCCAGCTGGGTTGGCTGATGATCCGGGCTTGGCGTATGAAAGGTTCCTTTGGCGGGCGTCTAAAGGGCGCAATCAGGATGCGATCGATTTGCTTTTGTCCCGCTCGGACAGCGCAACAAAGCTTGGACAACCCCAGCGTTGGGCAAGTTGGCGCCGGGTGCTGGCCCGCTGGTCAATGCGCGAAGGGAAAGCGCAACAAGCCTATCAACTGGCCTCTTTCCACCACTTGTCAGGCGGCTCGGATCAAAACGACCTTGAATGGATTGCGGGTTATGTCGCCTTGCGTAAGCTCAACGATCCCGTAACCGCTCTTGAGCATTTTCAAACCTTCCGGCTTAGCGTCGACACCCCCATCAGCATGGGGCGCGCCGGCTATTGGCTGGGCCGGGCGCACGAGGCAGCGGGTGACGCAGTGGCGGCCAAGGCGTCCTATGAGCTGGGCGGCGAATATCAAACCAGTTTCTATGGCCTTCTCGCCGCCGAAAAAGCGGGTATGCCGATGGACCCCACCCTGACTGGGATCGAACCCTTCCCGCCTTTCAAGCAAGCGCGTTTCTGGGGGGGATCGGTCATGGAGGCCGCCCGCCTGCTGCAATCTGCTGGCGAAGGATACTGGGCGGAGCGGTTTGCCGTGCATCTGGCCGAGAGTTTGACCCGTGAAGAAATCGGCCAGCTGGGTGCATGGGCTGAAAGCGTGAACGAGCCCCATTTACAGGTCATGATCGCAAAACAAGCTGCCCGCGTTGGCATAACCATCCCACGCCCCTATTACCCGACGCCTGACATTGGGCGCGGTAACAGGACAGTGCCGCGGGCGCTGGAGCTTGCCATCGCGCGGCGCGAAAGCGAATTCGACCCCAGCGTCATGTCGGGCGTTGGCGCTCGTGGATTGATGCAACTTATGCCCGGCACGGCCTCCGACATGGCGAAACGGATTGGAATGCCCTATTCCAAATCGCGCCTGATCACTGATCCGGCGTATAACACGCGACTCGGTTCAGAATATCTTGCCAAACTGATTGAAGATTTCGGCATGAATCCTGTGTTGGTGGCCGCGGCCTATAACGCAGGGCCAACACGCGCGACCCGTTGGTCCGAACAGTTGGGCAATGTGCGCGCAAGCTCCACCGATATCATTGATTGGATCGAGCACATCCCGTTTCGCGAAACCCGGAACTATGTCATGCGGGTGGCCGAAAGCCTGCCCGTCTATCGCGCGCGTTTGACCGGCAAAACCGAACCCTTGTCGCTGTCCAAAGAGCTTAAGCAGTAGGACGAGGTGCCCGCCGACTGCGGATCAAAGTGAATATACCCGCGCTCACGACAATCACCGCACCGACAACGACGTTGGTGCGGATTTCCTCGCCAAACAACGACACGCCGAGGATCGATACGAATACCAGTTGCAGATAGGCGAAAGGCTGCACGACGCTGGCCTCAGCAAACTCGTAGCATTTGATCAGCAGCCAATGACCCAAAACGCCGGTGACGCATAGCAGCGCCATCCAGCCCCAATCCGTCGCAATCATCGGTTCCCAGAACGTCGCACCGATGGCGGTCATCACGACGGCACCCACAACGCCGGTCCAGAAAAAGCTAGTCTGCGTGCTGTCAGTTTTCGCCGCCAGCCGGGTTAACAGCCCATAGAGGGCGAACATGAACGCTCCGATCAACGGCACGATCGCTTCTGGCGCAAAGACGCCGACGCCAGGCTGCAAAATCACCAGAATGCCGACGAACCCGATGCCAATGGCCAGCCAACGCCGCCAGCCCACACTTTCACCAAGAACCGGGCCGGAAAATGCCGCGACCAGCAAGGGATAGCAGGCAAAGATCGCGTGGCTTTCGACCAAGCCAAGCAGTACAAATGACAAAACAGTCACGCAGATTTCCAGCGCGAGAAGCGCACCGCGGAACGCTTGCAGATAGGGTCTCGTGGGTCGCAGCGCTTTACGCAAACCCCCGTTTCGGCGGGTCAGCCAGATGACAAAGGCTGCAAAGAACCAATACCGGATCATTACGATCATCCAGACATTGTAAGAGCCGCCTAGGTGTCGCGATATTCCATCCTGCATGGCAAAGACGAAGGTTGCCCCAATCATCAGCCAAATGCCCGCGCGGGTGTTTTGTTCCATCCGCCGTCTCCTTAGGGGCGCAGGGTGCCGCGGCTCATATGCCGCTTGCGCCCAAACCCCGGTGACCGTTCCACGGCAAAGCCTGCCACGTCCAAGGCGCGGCGCACAAAGCCTGCAGCCGTATAGGTCGCGAATGTGCCATTAGGGGCGGTGTGCGCACCAACTTGCATCAACAAATCATCACCCCACAGTTCAGGATTTTTCGCCGGCGAGAAGCCATCCAGAAACCAAGCGTCGGCCTTTTCGCACCATCCGGTCAGCGTAAGGCGGGCGTCACCTTCGATCACGTCCACACCAAAGCCATCCAGATCAAAGGCACGCGCACCACCTGCCCAAGCGGCCAGGAACGGCGCCGAGACTGCCTGCGCTTCCGGAAAACCCTCAAGCGCTTTTGCTATATCATCCGCCGTCATCGGAAAGGCTTCGAACGAGGTGAAGCGTACCCCCGTCGGCAACCCAGCATCTCGCCAAGACAGGTAAGTTGCCAGCATATTCAGGCCGGTGCCGAAACCCAGTTCAGCGATGTGAAACCCCGGTGCAAATCGTGCAGGAAGATCGTTGCCGCTCAGGAAGACATGCCGCGTTTCGGCCAGGCCATCATCAAGCGAAAAATACGGATCATCGAACCGCGTCGCCACCGGCACGCCGCTTTCTTTCCACGAGATTTCTGCAATCTGGCTCTTTGTCACGACTTGCCCTAGAACTCGGTTCACTGCGCGACCATGAAGAAGGACCGGTGTTTTGGCAATCGTGGATGTAACCATCTATGGCGCAGGTATTTTTGGCCTGTCAGTCGCTTGGAGTTGCGTAAAACGCGGCGCGACGGTGCGAGTGATCGACCCTTATGGTGTCGGGGCCGGATCGTCGGGCGGTTTGGTTGGCGCGCTGGCCCCGCATGTGCCGGAAAACTGGAACGCCAAGAAGGCCTTTCAATTCGACAGCCTGATCATGGCAGAGGCATATTGGGCCGACGTCGAAACCGTGTCTGGCCTGCCCTCAGGTTACGGTCGCACCGGCCGCTTGCAACCCATTGTCGATGACCGATCACTGGCGCTTGCCCGCGACAGAAGTACAGAGGCCGCAACCTTGTGGCAGGGGAACGCCAATTGGGAGGTTAGACCCGCCGCAGACTTCCCCGGCTGGGCGCCCGACAGCGCCACGGGGTATGTAATTCATGACACATTGACGGCGCGGATGAACCCGCGCCTGGCGGCACATGCTCTGGCGGGCGCTGTTCAGGCCAAAGGCGGGAACATCGTCCAAGGTGCAACGGAGGAAGGTCAGGTTGTGTGGGCCACCGGCTGGCGTGGGCTTGAGGAGTTTTCAAGCACATTAGGAAAACCCGTCGGTAACGGCGTGAAAGGCCAAAGTGCACTTCTCAGGCACGATGCCGCAACGCTTCCGCAGCTCTTCGCGGACGGCCTGCACATCATTCCACACGCCAATGGCACCGTCGCGATCGGGTCAACAAGCGAGCGTGACTTTGATGATCCCACCAGTTGTGACGAAGCGCTGGAAGATGTGATCGCGCGTGCGCGCATCGTCTGCCCTGCCATCGCCGACGCCGCTGTGGTTGAGCGTTGGGCCGGTGTCAGACCCCGCGCAAAGTCCCGCGCCCCGATGCTGGGGGCCTATCCTGGCCGCCCCGGTCACTTCATTGCCAATGGCGGCTTCAAGATTGGGTTTGGTATGGGGCCGAAGGTGGGCGAGGTCATGGCTGATCTGGTGCTCGAAGGTCGGGACACGATTCCCGTGGATTTCAAGGTCGAGGCGAGCCTTTAGCCGCGCTTGAACACGGGCTGGCTTAGCCCCTCTCCACCTCGACCCGCAACTTCTCCATCAGCGTTGTAAGTGCGGCCTCATAGCGGTCGTTTGTCAGCTGGCCATCCGCATCAAATTCCTTACGACTGCCAGCAACTGACACTTCGGGGCCGATGATCAGGCGCGGCTGAAACGGCGTCATCGAAGAAACCAAAGAGGTTTGCGCGCGATCCCCACCAGCCCGTCCGGCCGCGGCCGACATAACCGCAACCGGCTTGCCGACCCAAGGGTTTGGCTTTACCCGGCTGACCCAATCCAAAGCGTTCTTAAGAACGCCAGACAGCATCTTATTATACTCAGGGGTCGAAATAATCACCGCATCTGCAGCCCTAATTTGCCCCGCCAAAAGAATGGTACTTTCGGGTGCACCATTTGCCGTTTCCTCATCCTCGTTGAACAAGGGCAGGTTCAAATCAGCCTCGGTATATTCGACGTCGCCATACAGGCGGGCCGCATTTCGGATCATAAACCGGTTCGTTGCGTCTTTACGCAGTGATCCGGACATGCCAAGCAATCGATGTTTAGACAATTCAGTCTCCTGTTTCGCGGGTGCAAAGGTGCGGCGTGCGACGTCCAAGGTCAACGGCTGAACGGAATAAAAGGGGTGCGATTATGCGACATGGCGGACAGATCTTGGTCGATCACCTGAAGGCAGAGCGTGTGCATCGCGTTTTTTCCGTGCCCGGTGAAAGTTTTCTGGCTGCCCTGGATGGGTTGCATGACAGTGGGGTCGAAAACGTCGTCTGCCGTCAGGAAGGTGGCGCGGCCATGATGGCAGAGGCACATGGCAAGCTGACCGGAGAGCCCGGTGTTCTGTTCGTGACCCGAGGCCCCGGCGCGACGAATGCCTCGGCCGGTATACATGTCGCCATGCAGGACAGCACGCCGATGGTCGTGTTCGTCGGCCAGATTGCGCGCGGCCACCGTGATCGCGAAGCCTTTCAGGAGGTCGATTACCGCGCCGTATTCGGAACGCTTGCCAAATGGGCCTGCGAAGTAGACCAAACCGAACGCTTGCCAGAATATCTTGCCCGCGCCTTTCATATGGCCCGGTCGGGTCGCCCCGGGCCGGTCGTGGTGGCCCTGCCGGAAGATATGCTAAGCGCCCGCGCCGACGTGCCGGACCGCCCCGCAATGCCAAGAACGAATGGTCATGTGACGACCAGTGATGCCCAAGCGATCACCTCGGTGCTTGCTGAATCCAAGACGCCGCTGGTCATTGCAGGAGGCCCTGGCTGGAACGCCGAGGCGGCGCGAAACCTCGCCCGTTTTTCCGAAGCGCACGATCTTCCCGTCGCCTGCGCCTTCCGGCGGCAGGACTTCATGGATAACCGGCATCGCAACTATGTTGGTGATCTGGGTGTTGGGATGAACCCGAAACTGGGCGCGCGGCTAGTCGACGCTGATACGTTGATCGTGCTGGGCTCTCGATTGGGCGATAGCGTGACGGGTGGGTATGAACTGCTAAACCCGGCCGCCACTGGCAAGCGTATTGTGCATGTTTATCCAGACCCGGACGAACTGGGGCGCGTCTTTCATGCTGATTTGGCGTTAGCAGCCACAGGCCCAGACGCGCTGGCTGCTCTTGTGCACACAAACGGGACAGATGCCCCAGTCTGGGCAGACTGGACCAGATCTGCACGCGAAGAATATGAAAGCCATCAATCGCCGGCAACCACGCCGGGAGAGGTGAAGCTTGAAGAGGTGGTGCTGTGGCTGTCCGAAAATCTGCCTGAGGATGCAATCGTCACCAATGGCGCTGGAAACTATGCCACTTGGCTGCACCGTTATTTCAGCTTCAAACAGCATGGCACACAGCTCGCGCCCACATCCGGTTCGATGGGCTACGGGTTTCCGGCTGCCGTTGCCGCCAGCCTAGAACATCCGGACCGTACGGTTGTCGCTTGGCTGGGGGATGGCGAGTTTCAGATGACGTTGAATGAAATGTCCACGGCCAAGCAGCACGGCGCCAATCCCATCGCGATCATCGCGAATAACGGTCGTTACGGCACAATCAGGATGCATCAGGAACGCACCTATCCCGGTCGTGTCTCAGGAACGGACATGGCCAATCCCGATTTCGCGGCATTGGCGCGTGCCTATGGTGGACACGGGGAAACAGTGACTGACGGCGCGGATTTCGCCGCCGCGTTTTCGCGGGCCAAAGCAGCAGACAGCTTGGCGGTCATCGAGCTGGTTCTGGATCCACAGGTCGCAACGCCCAACATGACGCTGGATGCGTTGCGCGCAGTTGGAGAGAATCGCTGACGACGCGCTGCTGGGTTTTGTTAACCCAGCGGCATTTCCATCAGCTCTGCCAGATGGATCGTGCCCATCTGGATGAACGAGTTTTCGCTGGCAATCGCTAATGCCGCGTCGGCGTCAGCGGCTTCAATTACGCAAAAACCCATCATTGGTTGCTTGAAGCCTTCACGCGCGCCGTCACCATCCACGGTCCATTGTGCCTTGAATGGCGTTTCCGGCATGACAAAAACATCGGAATACTTCGCTATCCACGCCTTATAGGCGGCTTGCATCTCGGCCTTTTTGTCATCGGGCACATCACTCGGTTCATGATAGGCCATATAGAATTTGGGCATTCTCGTCCTCCTCAGAGGTCTAGTATTCGACCCCTATTTGCGCTTTGACGCCCGACCGGAACGGGTGCTTGATCAGTTCCATCTCGGTCACCAGATCAGCGATTTCGATCAGTTCTTCCTTGGCATTTCGTCCGGTCAGAACCACATGCGTCATCTCGGGTTTTTCTTCGACAAGGAATTTGACGACCTCGTTCACGTCCACGTAATCATAGCGGATCGCGATGTTGATTTCATCCAGCAGGACCATCGTATTCGACGGGTCGCGGATCAGTTCTTTCGACTTTTGCCACGCGGCTTGCGCCATTTCCACGTCGCGGGTGCGGTCCTGGGTTTCCCAGGTGAACCCTTCCCCCATGGTATGAAATTCGCAAATGTCACCGAATTTTGCGTTGATCAGGTCGCGCTCACCGCAATCCATACCACCCTTAATGAACTGCACCACGGCGCTTTTCATTCCGTGGGCAATGCAGCGGAAGATCATACCGAACGCAGCTGAGCTTTTGCCCTTGCCCTTCCCGGTATGCACAATGATCAAGCCCTTTTTATCGGTCTTGGTCGCCATGATCTTGTCACGCGCGGCTTTCTTCTTTGCCATCTTGGTGGCGTGGCGGTCGGGATCTACGGTCATGGCATCCTCATGAATTGTTCGTCGATCACTGTGCGGGTCATAAGGGCCAGATGCAAGAGAGGGCGCGCCGTTTCTGGCACGCCCCCGTTCATTTCAATGGCTCTTCAGATTATTCAGCTGGCACGGCGTGCGCCGACGGGCGACCGAAATGCTGCTTGTTCAAGCGGAACACCAAGGCCACCATGGCGAACTGGAACCCGATGGCAATCGCGGTGACCACCCAGTAGGTGACCGAGAACTTGTCCAGCACACCGGCCTTCACCAACCCCGAGTTAATGAAGAACTGCAGCAGAACCGACAGCGCCACACCGGGACACACCAAAGCATAGGAACCGGGCGAGGTTTCGTTGCCGAACACGAAGCTTTTCCAGTATCCGTGCCGGGCGAGCATCACCAAGCCAAGCAGTCCGAACAGAACCTGAATGGCCACCAGTCGCGCCAGGAACACCATGGTTTCACCAGCAGTGCTGTGTACTTCGAAAGTGGCATGCAAACCGTGGTTCTGACGCAAAGCCATGATGCCTAGGATGGTCATCAGCGGGATCACGATCATCAAGGTCGGCGCGGTCTCTTTTGACGTGCCGTAGTGCAGCATCGAGTTGAAGGCGGTAAACAACGCCAGCGCCGCATAGATGATGGACGCCATCCCGAAGAAAGTCGATCCGACCAACGAGACGCCGACAACAACTGTATTGGTGCTCATCGCGGCGGGTGCTGAAAAGCCGACGGCGGTCATCGCCAGCGCGAAGGCAGGCAGCATCTGGGCAAAACTGTTATGTGCCGTCACATCGAAGACGCCGCCTTGGGTCAGCACACGGCCAAGAAAGTCACCGATATAGATCAGCGCAAGAATACCAATGGCCAGGAACGCAGCCATAGCGAAGGGGAAAAGGTATTCGACGATCATCCACAGATTTGGCACGAAGACCAGACCCGCGACAAACAGCGCGTTTACGCTCATCGCAAGTGCCAAAGGCATCGCGAGAATTGTGGTTTCGGCGTTTGAGGCTTTCAATTTGGTATACGCCTCGGTTTTTCGAAACGCCGAGAACGCTTTCAGGTTCCAGACCAAATATTTCAGGTTCAGGAAAACAAATGTGGCGATACCGGCCCAAGCAACCGCAATGGCGGCCTTCATGCCGATAGTGCCGGTGTTGAACGCGGCCAAGATGTCTTCGAACACAGGAACCGGCTGACCCTTATGGGACACCCAGAACATCAGATACATAAAGAACGTGACCGACAGGCCACCTGCCCCGACCGAGGCAAGGAAGTAGAGCGGCGAATACTTGTCCGCTGGGCGATTGGGTTGCATTGGATCACTCCATTCATATTCATATTTATGAATGTTTATATCCTTGACCTTTCCACAAAGCAAGCCAAACCGCAGAACACGTTGTCGCACCTAAGCCGCCTGGGTTCTTAACCGGTTGTTAACCACCACCCGCGCAACTTGGTCGAAAAGGGAGACCCAGCGTGAAGATCATCCGGCATGGCACAACGCTTCTGACGCTCATGACGTTTATTGCCGCCTGTGACAGCCCCAGCCCGCAATTCATGTCAGCGGATACCTCTGTCAGAAAAGTGACTGCGGAAGGGTCGACCTTCTCGGTCCATCGGCGCGAAAACTGGGTTGAGGTCTATCGCACAAGTTTCGAAGCCTTGCCGCGTATTCCGGTCATCCTAGCCCGCGCTAAAACCGCGATTGAACAAGCCACCAATTGCAATGTCGTCGAGGGATCATTGTCTGGCGATCAAGCCATCCAGCGGGCCGAGATTGACTGTAGCTAGCGCCCGCGCAGTGTTTTCTCAAAACGGTATGACGTGGGCCGGTCATATCCCGGATGCGCAGTTTCAGCGGTCTTCACAAACCCCAGTTTTTCGAAGATCGCGTGATTTTCGACCAGCTCCACCCGCGTTTGCAAGACAAGCCGCTCAAATCCCAATGCTCTCGCGCGCCTTTCCGCCAGCGTCATAAGGGTCCGCGCAAACCCTCGCCCCTGCGCGGCGGGATCAACGGCCAGCTTCCCGACATAAAGCTCGGGGGGTGTCGCAACCGGATGCGGCGTCAGGAAAACGCAAGCCATATGCCCAATGACCCAAACCTCTCCGTCGCGCGCCTGAGCTGCGATCCCTGACATGGTCAGACGGTGCAGGGAACTGGGTGGATCAATCCGTCCTTCCATATCGGCAAACGCATTGTGAAGCAGCGCAAGGAACGGCGCAGTGTCTTCATCAGGATCCAACCGACGGGGCTTCATTTGAGCGCGTCCAACCTCGCACGTGCCGAATTGGAGCGTGGCAACCAAAGGCCCCGCTCGATCGCTTCGGTCAGGCGTTCAGCGATTTCCTTCAGCGCAGGTGCGTTATGTTCATCGATGAAGTCGCGCGTCTCGTCATCGTCGATGAAAGCCGAGTAGACCAGATCGAAATGATGCCCTTTCACCGCACCCGTGGTGGCGGCGAAAGCAAACAGGTAATCGACGGTCGCAGCAATCTCGAACGCGCCTTTGTAGCCGTGACGCTTGACCCCGTCGATCCATTTCGGGTTCACAACCCGCGAGCGGACGACGCGCCCAATCTCGTCATCCAGCGTGCGGATCACCGGGCGTTCCGGGCGCGAGTGGTCGTTGTGATAAATCGGCCGGTCGCGCCCTTGCAGCGTCGACACCGCCGCCGCTGCACCGCCTTCGAACTGGTAATAGTCATCGCTGTCCAGAAGGTCGTGCTCGCGATTGTCTTGGTTCTGCACAATAGCTTCGACCTGACCCAAGCGCGCCTCGAACCCCTCCCGGTCGCGCGCACCTTCGCCGCCCGCGCCATAAGCATAGCCACCCCATTCCAGATAAGCATCGGCCAGATCTGCTTTGTTGGCCCAAAGTCGTTCATCTATCATTGCCTGTAGTCCCGCGCCATAGGCACCCGGCTTTGATCCATAGACCCTGTGCGCGGCCTCACCCGCCCGAACGCGCGCGGCGGCCGGGTTCACGTCATCGGGTTCGTCCAGCGCCTGCACGGCGCGCGCGGCGCTATCGACCAACGAGATCAACTGAGGGAACGCATCGCGGAAGAAGCCCGACACGCGCAAGGTCACGTCCACACGCGGACGGCCCAGCGCGGTCACGGGGATCACTTCAAACCCTGTCACCCGCCGGTTGGCGCTGTCCCATTTCGGCTTCACGCCCATCAGGGCCAATGCTTGCGCGATGTCATCTCCGCCGGTGCGCATATTCGCCGTGCCCCACGCGGTGACCAGCATCGCGCGTGGCCAGTCGCCATGGGTTTGCAGGTGTTTGTCAATCAACAGGCTGGCCGATTTCCAGCCCAGCGCCCAAGCGGTCGGGGTCGGCACGGCACGGCTGTCGACGGAATAGAAATTGCGCCCGGTGGGCAGCGTGTCCAATCGTCCGCGAGTCGGCGCGCCGGATGGCGCGGGGGCGACGAATTGCCCTGCAAGGGCGGTGAGCAGCCCCGCTTCTTCGCCGGGGCCGCAGGCTGCCACATTTGGGCGCACGCGTTCTTTGATCTCATTCAGAACGGCGGTGCTGGCGCTGCCCGGTGCGGGAGCTTCTCGGTCCAGAATACGGGCGGCCAATTGCTCCAGCCGCTCAACTGTATCGCCGTTGCTGCGCCAAGCATCATCACCAGATAGGATGTCAGGCCGCGGGCCGCCCCACGGCTCGGCCATCTCGCAATCCAACGGGTCGAACTTCAGATCAAGATCGGACGCCAAGGCCCGGATCAGCGACGCGTCCCCACCATCGCCTGTTCCGCGCGGCACCCGCACCAAAGCTTGCACCAAGTCACGCTCCAACCGCCCCTCAGGCGACTGTCCAAACACGTGAAGACCATCGCGGATTTGCGCCTCTTTCAACTCGCACAGATAGGCGTCCAGCTTGGCCAGATCCTGATCCTCATCATCCCCCGCCATACCGACATCGAGATCCAGCCCGGTGGCAGAGGTCAGGCTCAGGATTTCACGGCGAAGATGGGTAATCCTGCGCGGGTCGACCCCGGCCGCCTCGTAATACTCGTCCACCAGCGCTTCCAGATCGCGCAGCGGCCCATAGGTTTCTGCCCGCGTCAATGGCGGCGTCAGATGGTCAATGATGACGGCCTGTGACCGGCGCTTCGCCTGCGTGCCTTCGCCCGGGTCGTTGACAATGAAGGGATAGACATGCGGCGTTGGACCCAGCACGGCCTCGGGCCAGCATTCGCCCGACAGCGCCACCGATTTGCCCGGCAGCCATTCAAGGTTGCCATGCTTGCCCATGTGAACCATCGCATGCGCCCCGAAGGTGTGACGTAGCCAGAAATAGAAGGCGAGGTAGTTGTGCGGCGGCACTAGGTCGGGGCTGTGATAGGTATCGGTTGGGTCAATGTTGTAACCGCGCGCGGGCTGCACACCGACGACCACATTACTATGTTCAATCACCGACAGGGCGAAAGACCCGCAGTCGACGTCGCCGGGGGTATAGAACGGATCAGCTTCGGGTTTGCCCCAGCGCGTTTCAATTGCCTCGCGCAACGCCCATGGCAATTGTCCATAGCTGATCTGATAATCCGCCATCGACAGGGTGACACCGCCTGTGCGGGTGGCGCGATCTGTCAGCCAGTTGGTTGGACCTTTCATCACGGCTTGCATCAATGCGTCGCTGTCTGCGGGCGCATCTGCGACACGATAACCTTCGGTCTTTAGTAACCTCAACGCGTGCACCACGGCGGCGGGTGTATCCAGCCCAACACCGTTGGCCAGCCGCCCGTCCTTGTTGGGATAATTCGCCATGATCAACGCCACGCGCCGGTCGGCTGGTGCAGCCTGCCGCAACTTTGCCCAGCTTGCGGCTAGGTCGGCCACGAATTGCACCCGGTCACCGCGCGCGCGATAGGTTGCAATGGGGCACTCTGTAGCCTCGTCAAAGAAAGCCTCACCCTTGAAGCTGATCGCACGGGAAAGGATACGGCCGTCCACTTCGGGCAATGCCACATTCATCGCGATGTCGCGCGCCGACAGACCGGTCAGACCCTCCTCCCACGCTGCTTCGCTTGACCCAGCCAGAACGACCTGAAAAACCGGCGCGGCTTGGCACCAAGGCATCTGGAAGGGGTTTGCGGATTGCGCTGTGTCGCCCACATGCGGCGACCCCACCGCAAAGGACGTGCAGTTCAGGATCACATCCGGGGCGGCTTCGGTGAACAGATGCTCCATCGTCGCGACCGATACCGGGTCCTTCAACGATGCGACAAAGACAGGCAGTGGATTGAGGCCTTGCCGCAACAACGCCCGCACGAGCCGGTTGATCGGGTTTAAGCCCGCGCCCTGCACCAGCGCACGGTAAAAAACAATCGGCACAACGGGCGCACCATCGGTCCAGTCTGCTTGCGCTGCGCTCAGATCGGCGACGCCCGCCCCCGGCCAATAGACGCCGGCGCGCAACAATGGGCGCGCGGCTTCAGGTTTTTCTCCGCCATCCAGAATAGTCTTCGCATAAGCAAGAAACCCAACCGCGTTCTCGGGCCCGCCTTCAACCAGATAGGCCCAGAGCGCATCGTAATCCTCGTCTGACACGGTCGACATCGCCCGCAATTCTGCGTCCGGCTTGTCGTCACCGGGCAACAGCGCCAACGGCACGCCTGCGTCGCGCAAATGCGCCGCATACTGTTCTGCCCCGTATTTCCAATAGCCAACGCCACCCAGAACACGGGCAATCACCAGTTTGGATTTGGTTGCGCAATTATCGATATGCAGATCAACCGACATCGGATGCGCCAGATGCATCATGTTGGCCAGTCGCAATCCGGGCGCGCCTTCCATCTCGGCGCGCGCCTGCGACAGCCCGGCCAGTTCGGTATCCGCCGCCGAAATGAACACGACATCCGCAGGCGATTGCCCCAGATCGACGGGTTCTTTCCCATCGTCGATGGAACCGGGTGTGGCTGCAAGAAGATGCATATCGCGTCCCTTGAAATAAGGTGTTATGGACCGGGCAAACAGTCACCCGATCAAGGTAGAATTATGGACTATAAAGCAGCCGGCGCGCCCAAGCCCGCCAAAGGAACACCGCGCCATTCCGAACACAATGCGCGCGGCACCGAGAAGAACCCCCTGAACCGCAAGGACGACAAAGCCGCCCTGCTTGCGCGGATGAAAGCTGCCGCCGAAAAATCCAAGAAGGACTGAGCGACAGTCACAGCGCCTTCTCCATGAAAATCGAGCTGGCGGCGTTCATATACCGTCCAAACGGCCCACAATTTGTGAACCCGGCCCGTTGATAAAGACGGTGCGCCGCGTGCAACGCATTGCCGGTTTCAAGCTTCATCGCGCTTAACCCCTTTGCCCGTGCGGTGTCCTCAAGTTCCGCCAAAAGCGCCTCGCCGACCCCCCGGCTACGCGCTTCGGTCGAGACGAACATCGACTTCACCTCGCCGTAACCACCCGCTTCATAAAGGGCCGCGGTGCCCAGCACCTTGTCCCCTTCACGCGCCATGAAGAACGAAATTTCGGGTGCACAAAGCTGGTCGATGTCCAAATAGAAATTATCCTCGGACGGAAACAGCTCTTCCATCAATGCATGGCTTTGCTTCAGCAGAGCCACCGCCCCCGGGTCGCGGGGGTCACCGGGGACGATTTCGATGGTCATGCCACCAGTGCCCTTTCGATCGCGATACGGTCCAGACCGGCTTGCCCGATGACGACCAAACGGGTTTCGCGCGGTTGCGTCCCAAATGGTTGGTCGAAATAGGTATCAACCCGCGGGCCAACTGCTTGCAGAGTTAGCCGCATTGGCTTGCCGGACACCGCCGCAAAGCCTTTCAGACGCAAGATGTTATGGTCCCGGATGGTTTGGGCCACTTGTTCGGCGAAGGCCGCCGGATCGGTAACTTCTGTACGGGTAACAACAAAGCTTTCAAACGCGTCGTGGTCATGATCGTGATGGTGATCATCTTCATGGTCGTGGTCATCATCATGATGGTCATCATCGTGGTGGTGATGGTGGTGAATTTCATGGCGTGCGGCCATGTCGCCTTCGGCACCAACACCCTGCCCCAACAACACCTCGACCGGCAGCGCACCCATCGAAGTACGCACAACTTGGACACCGCGACGTGCATCGGCGGACAACTTGCCCACCAAAGCATCGGCTTCGGCGTCACCCAACAGGTCGGATTTGTTCACCACAATCATGTCAGCACAAGCGACCTGATCGGCAAACAGTTCTGACAGTGGGGTCTCGTGATCAAGATTCTCATCCGCCTTCCGCTGCGCTTCTACCGCCGCGAGATTCGAGGCAAACTGACCATCAGACACAGCCTTGCCATCCACCACCGTCACCACGCCATCCACGGTGACACGGGTCGAAATCTCTGGCCACTGAAACGCACGCACCAAAGGCTGTGGCAACGCCAGCCCCGAAGTTTCAATCACGATGTGGTCAGGGGGCGTGTCGCGGTTCAGCAACTTTTCCAGCGTCGGGATGAAATCCTCGGCCACCGTACAGCAGATGCAACCGTTCGACAGCTCCATGATGTCATCTTCGCTACAGGTTTCATCCCCGCAGCCTTTCAGGATGTCACCATCGACGCCCAGATCGCCAAATTCATTGATGATCAACGCGATGCGCTTGCCGTTTGCATTGTCCAGCATGTGGCGGATCAAAGTGGTTTTGCCCGCGCCCAGAAAGCCCGTGACAACGGTGGCCGGTATTTTGCTTTGCATCTTGTCCTCCAAGCCCCGTCTCCCCGACGGGTGGGTTTCGTTGCGCATGGCAGGTCTCCTGGCTTTGCGGGTCGACGCGTCCGTCCGCCTTCCCGGCCTTGTGGCCAGTGGCATCAGGTGGACGCTCGCCGCTTACAGTCGCGGGGGCGGCTGCAGCATCGGGTCCCGGATTGGGTCACCCTCACTGCATTCCCTATTCTCCCCTAAGTGGGGAACCATGCGGACCCTGTTTGCCGTGTGCCGCTTGTCAGGGTCAAGACGGAAACCGACCTGAAACCGCTCTTTGGCGGCGATGTTCAACATGCCGAGCAGCTGAAAAGCAATATCTTGTGGATAACCCGGCAAAATTATCCATATGTCGCGGTCAGTCGTTGACTCACCCCCAATCCCCCGAAAAACTCGGAGCCTGAAAAGAATCAACGATGAGGCAGACCGCTTGCGGTTTTCAAAGCTCCGACTGAATGGCTTCAAAAGCTTCGTGGACCCGACCGATCTGGTGATCGCGGATGGGTTAACAGGCGTGGTCGGGCCCAATGGATGCGGCAAATCGAACCTGCTTGAGGCACTGCGCTGGGTGATGGGCGAGAACCGCCCGACCGCCATGCGAGGCGGCGGGATGGAGGATGTGATCTTCGCGGGGGCCTCGACCCGTCCTGCCCGCAACTTTGCCGAAGTCGCCCTGCTGCTCGATAACAGCGAGCGGTTGGCGCCCTCGGGTTTCAACGACAACGACAATCTTGAAATTGTGCGCCGGATCACACGGGATGCCGGGTCGGCTTACAAGGTCAACACCAAGGATGTGCGTGCGCGCGATGTGCAGATGCTGTTTGCTGACGCGTCAACCGGTGCGCATTCCCCGGCCTTGGTTCGTCAGGGCCAGATCAGCGAGCTGATCAACGCAAAGCCCAAATCGCGCCGCCGCATTCTGGAAGAAGCGGCCGGCATCTCTGGCTTGTATCAACGACGTCATGAGGCCGAGTTGAAACTGAAAGGCACCGAGACAAACCTGTCGCGTGTCGATGATGTGATCGAACAACTTGCTTCCCAGTTGGGCCAATTGGCCCGGCAGGCACGTCAGGCAGCCCGGTATCGCACCATTGGCGATGATCTGCGCAAGGCTGAAGGGCTGCTTCTGTATCGTCGCTGGAAAGAAGCGGACGCCGCCCGCGCGCAAGCCGAAGCTCAACTGACCGACCGCGTCAAGGCCGCAGCAGCGGCAGAGGGAGCATCGCGCGCCGCTACGAAAGCGCGGCAAGAGGCTGAGGATCGCCTGCCGCCACTTCGCGAAGAAGAAGCAGTGGCAGCCGCCATCCTGCAACGTCTGCAAGTGCAGCGTGACCAGTTGTCGGACCAAGAGGCTCAAGCCCGACAGCGCATTGAAACCCTGACCTCGCGGATCGCCCAGTTGTCGCGCGACATCGAGCGCGAAAGCGGCCTGAACAAGGATGCTGGCGAAACGATCGAACGGCTGGACTGGGAACAGGCGCAGATCGCCAAAGCCTCTGATGGGCATGAGGCCGCCCTGGAAGCCGCCAATGCCGAGGCGCGTGAGGGGGCTGCGATTTTGCAGGAGCGCGAAGGTGATCTGTCCCAGTTGACCGAAGATGTGGCCCGCCTGTCGGCGCGGCACCAATCTGCCCACCGCCTTCTGGAAGACAGCCGCAAAACGCTTGAGAAAAGCGAAGGAGAGGCTGAACGCGCCCGCGCAGCCATGGACGAGGCGAAGGTTGCCCTGGGCAAGGCCGGTGCGGATTACGAAGCCGCCAAGGCCGCCGAAACCACAGCGACCAAAGCCGCTGCCGCCGCCGAGGCCGCTCTGATTGCCGCAGACGAAGCGCGTGATGAAGCGCAAGCCCGCGAAGCAGATGCCCGCGCCGCGCGTTCGTCGGCCGAAGGCGAAGTCAACGCACTGCATGCCGAGGTGCAGGCCCTTGCACGATTGGTCGAGCGTGACGCGTCTGAAGGCGGGCAGGTTCTGGACGATCTTCGGGTAAAGCCGGGTTATGAAAAGGCTCTTGGCGCGGCGCTGGCGGACGACCTGCGTGCGCCAGAAATCGATGGTGATGCGCCGTCCGGCTGGGCCTCTTTGCCAGCATATGCGCAATCACAATCACTGCCGGATGGCGTCAACGCGCTGTCCAACTACGTGACTGTGCCAGAGGTGCTGGCCCGCCGAATGAGCCAGATTGGTCTGGTCAGCACAGCAGACGCCAGCCGCCTGCAAGCTGACCTGAAACCCGGCCAGCGCTTGGTGTCGATGGAAGGCGATTTGTGGCGCTGGGACGGTTTTCGTGCAGCGGCAGAGGATCAGCCGTCAACCGCCGCGTTGCGGCTCGAGCAGCTAAACCGCCTGCAAGAACTCAAGCAAGACCTTGAAGACGCCTCGGCCCGCGCCGACGGCGCGCGCGCCGCCCATGAAACCCTAAAGGCACGGCTGATCGAAACGACCGAGGCAGACAAACAAGCGCGTGACGCGCGCCGCGACGCCGATCGTGCAATGACCGAAGCCAACCGCGCCCTGTCACGCGCCGAGGCAGACCAAAACATCGCCGGTGGCAAACTGGAAAACCTTGGTATGGCGCTGAAACGCCACGAAGAAGAATCAATGGGTGCGCGGCAAAGGTTGGTTGAAGCGGAGCGCGGCGTGGCCGATCTGGGCGATCTGGATGCCGCGCGCGCGCAGGTTGATGACGTCAAAATGGCCGTTGAAGCTGCGCGCATGACGATGATGGCCAAACGCTCGGCCCATGATGAATTGCGCCGTGAAGGCGAAGCGCGCACCCGCCGCAGCCAAGAGATCATCAAGGAAGTGTCGGGCTGGAAGCACCGCCTTGAAACAGCTGGCAAGCGGATTGCCGAGCTTGAAGACCGCAAGGACGAAAGTGAAGCAGAGCTTAAAGACGCCAACGCAGCGCCCGACGAACTGGCTGCCAAGCGAGGCGAGCTTGCCAACGCCATCGACGAAGCTGAAACCCGGCGCAAGGCAGCCTCCGACAAGCTGGCCGAGGGCGAAACCGCAGAGCGTGAAGCGACCACTGCAGAGCGCGATGCAGAACGCGCCGCTGGCGAGGCGCGCGAGGCGCGCGCCCGAGCGGAAGCCCGCACTGAAGCTGCACGCGAAACGGTGACCTATGCCGTTGAACGTATCGCAGAGGATATGGAGACCACACCTGAAGCCCTGCTGGATACGCTTGATGCCGACCCCGACAAGATGCCGTCCGCCGAACAAATCGAACACGATGTGAATCGTCTGAAACGGCAGCGCGATGCGTTGGGTGCCGTGAACCTGCGCGCCGAAGAAGACGCGAAAGAGGTTCAGGAAGAACACGACACCCTACTGAAAGAAAAAACCGATCTGGAAGAAGCGATCAAGAAACTGCGCAGCGGCATTGCAAGCTTGAACAAGGAAGGACGCGAACGGCTTTTGACAGCGTTTGAACAAGTCAATGATAGCTTCGGCAACCTGTTCAAGCACCTGTTCGGTGGCGGCGAAGCCAAGCTGGTCTTGGTTGAAAGCGATGATCCGCTGGAAGCCGGGCTAGAGATCATGTGCCAACCGCCGGGCAAGAAACTGTCGACCCTGAGCTTGTTGTCAGGCGGCGAACAGACCTTGACTGCACTGGCTTTGATTTTTGCCGTGTTCCTGGCCAACCCCGCCCCGATCTGTGTGCTGGACGAGGTTGACGCGCCGCTGGATGACGCCAATGTCACGCGGTTCTGCGACCTGCTGGACGAAATGACCCGCCGAACTGACACCCGGTTCCTGATCATCACACACCATGCCGTGACTATGGCTCGCATGGACCGCCTGTTCGGCGTGACAATGGCCGAGATGGGCGTCAGCCAGTTGGTTAGTGTCGACCTGAAAAACGCCGAGGCGCTTGTGGCTTAACCACTCCGTTGCGCTGGATGACAAACCCGCCTAGGGTCTGTTGGCAGTGACCAACCGGAGAGATACCATGAAGTTTCAATTGCTTGCAGCCGCCGCAACACTCGCGGCAAGTCTAGCGACGGGCGCGCTTGCCGATCCCGTCAAGGCCTCTGATCCACAAAGTGTGTTGGGCTATTTCAAAGAGATAGGCGCTCCGGCCACTCTGAGCGAAGACAGCGTTGGCGATCCGTTGATTGAAGTTCAATACTACGGCACCACATTTGCCGTTTTCTTTTATGGCTGCAACGACAACGAGAACTGCAACTCGCTGCAACTTTATGCGGGCTATACCGCAGAAAATGAAATCTCACGCGACGCCCTAAACACCTGGAACGCGGACCAACGATATGGCCGCGTCTACGAGGACCCGGACGGACGAAAAAAGCTGGAATACGATATCTATACCGGCCATGCCGGCGTCAGCTCGGATGATTTTGACGAGATGTTTGATATCTGGACAGAACTGGTCAAGAGCTTCGAAGCGCAGCTGTCTTAAATGCGAGGTCCTGGAAAGGCATAGCTCCGTCACAAACGGAACGACGCTTTTGACCTTTGCCGAGCCTAAAGCGCCTTTAGCAGTTGCGCGGTCGGCCATGCATCCGCTGGTAGGCCTAGCCGAACCTGCTCTTTTTGGACCGCGGCCCGGGTTTTTGCACCAAGAATACCGTCGACCTTGCCGACATCATAACCGCGCGCCGCCAACTTGTTCTGCAGAGCTTTCATCTGTTGATCTGAAAAAGCCGGATCGGGGTTACCTGCATTGTAGACCGGGGCACCTTCCAGCCGCGTGGCGAAATAAGCTGCGGTCGTCACATAGACAAAGCTTTTGTTCCATTCGAAATAAACGTTGAAGTTCGGATAGGCAATGAAAGCCGGGCCTTTTCGGCCTTGGGGCAAGAGAACGGACGCTTGAAGATCCTGCGATCCAAACGATCCATGGCGCGGTGTGACACCCAATTTTGCCCAATCAGCTACGCTGGCGGTTGTATCCAAACCGGTTTTTGACCAGTCCAGATTTTGCGGAACGTTCACTTCTTGCAGCCATGGCTCGCCCGCGCGCCAGCCCAGTCGCCGCAACATATTCGCCCCGGAAAGAAGCGCATCGGCAGGTGACGTACGCAAATCGACCGTGCCATTACCGTCAGCGTCCACGCCTGCTTCGATTATGTCACCGGGCAGCATCTGAACCATGCCAATCTCACCGGCCCAAGCGCCTTTTGATGTCTTCGGGTTGAAGCTGCCACGTTCAAAAAGCTCCAGCGCGGCAAAGACCTGCGGCTGGAACAACTCCGGGCGGCGGCAATCATGCGACAGGGTCATCAGCGAGTTCAGTGTGTTGAAATCACCCTGCACCGCACCATAATCGGTTTCAAATGCCCAGAATGCTGTCAGCACGCCCCGACTGACGCCATATTTTTGCTCCATCTCATTGTAAACGCTGGCGTATTTTTTAATCATCGACTTGCCACGCGACATCCGGTCATTGCTGATCAAGCGGCGTGAAAAATCGACGAAGGGGCGTTGAAAAATACCCTGCGATCGGTCCGCTTTCAGCGTGGCATTGTCCTGCCGGACAGATGCAAAGAACGCCTCGACAGTTTCCTTGGCATGCCCGCGTCCGACCGCTTCGGTCTTCATGGCGGACGTAAAGGTTTGAAATCCGCCCCCGCATTTCACGAGCCCTGCGTATGTTGGTGCAGCACCAAGAAAAACCGCCAAGACGGCGCTGGTCAGGATCTTCTGCATCGTGTGCCCTCGTTTACTGTACAGGCGTGAACGTTACCTGATTGGAGCTAGGTGACAACCGCCAGCACGATCACAATACCGAACAGAGCCAGCCAGCCAGCCCAAAGCATATCGACCGCTTGGTCTATCTCTTTCGACCCAATGTCATGCGCGCCATCGCCATTCACCCACGGAAAGTCACACGTCTCGCCCTCGTATGACCGGGGGCCCGAAAGGGCGACATTCAGGGTCGCGGCCATTGCCGCTTCGGGCCAGCCTGCATTGGGGGATCGGTGCAAAGGGGCATCGCGGCGGACAACACGCCACGCGGCGGTGTTTCTGCGGGCCAGCATGAACAACAAGGCCGTCAGGCGCGCAGGAACCAAATTCATCACATCGTCCAGCCGAGCTGCAAATTTACCGAACTCCTCATGACGTTCGGTGCGGTAGCCGATCATGCTATCGGCTGTATTCACCAGCTTATAGATCAGTATCCCGGGAAGTCCTGCGACAAGAAACCAGAACGCGGGAGCAACGACCCCATCCGAGAAGTTTTCTGCTGCGCTTTCAATGGCGCCGCGAGATATGGCCGGACCGTCCAAATCCGCCGTGTCCCGCCCGACGATCATAGCTACCGCGGTGCGCCCGTCGGCCACGGACTTCCGCAGCGCATCCGCGACCGCCTGCACATGCTGGGTCAGCGATTTCTGTGCCAGAAGTATGGCAACCACAAGCACCTCAAACACGCCACCGAATGACGCATCCGCAAGGGCCAGTCCGATGATCGCGGCGACCGCGCAAAACGACAGAATGCCCAACGCGCCCTTCGCCAAAGGCTTTTCACCATCGTTAAAGGTTGCGTCTAACCAGCCGATTGCTTTGCCCATCAGAACGGCCGGATGCGGCACGCGCTTCCATGCCCAATCTGGTTCGCCCAGCAGGGCATCCAGAAGCAGAGCAAGGGCTAGAATAGCGGCACCACTCATAGTGCGGCCTCTAGCTGGCGCCAACCGGACGAAGGCGGCAGGCCAAGCCGAAGCCATTTGCTGGAATACGGGAAAACACGTGACCAGATATGGCGCTTGGCCAGACGATCCTGCCAATGTGCTGCGTTCCCGACATCATAAAGCCGGAACAGCGAGGTGCCGCCAACCAGCGTGGCCCCGTTGTCTGTCATCAGAGCGTCCAAACGAGCAGCATCGTCGCCAAGCCGCTCGCGTGTTTGCTCAGCCCATTGGTCATCGGTCAACGCGCGCGCGCCGATGGCCAGTGCCGGGCCAGAGACTTGCCACGGACCAATCGCCTCGCGCAGTCGCGCGATCAGGTCAGGATCGCCGATGGCAAACCCAAGGCGCAACCCGGCCAGCCCCCAGAATTTGCCAAAACTTTTCAGGATCAATGTGCCCGGCTGCGTTGCTGTCTGAATATGGCTGATCTTCGGGTCGACATCGCAGAAGCTTTCGTCAATCACGGTGATAGATTGGTTAAAGTTGGGGGCGTCCCAAACATGACCATCCGGATTGTTAGGATGGACGATCACTCGCGCATCGCCGTCGCCATGGTCTGCAATTTGCCACCCTTGGGCGCGAAAGCTGGCGGCGTGTTCGTTATAGGTTGGTCCCGCGATCACGGCTCGCGAAGGCAGGAGCAATGCCGGAATTCGTGCGATCAGAGCGGAGGCTCCGGGCGCTGCCAAAACGGCCGCATCATTTGGGACAGACCAGAACCGCCGCGCCGCCGCTTGCAGAGCATCGAACGCGCCCGCGTCTGGCAGGCTTGCCCATGCGTGGGGCGCGATGGTTCCCACTGGATAAGGCTCTGGATTAATCCCCGTGGACAAATCAAGCCAATCGCTGCGTGACCCACCATACTTGGCCATCGCGGCATCAAGACCGCCGCCGTGGTCGCGGATCTGTGCGGGCTTGGTCATTCGCTATCTGGCAGCGGCATATGGCGCGTGACAAAATGCCCTTTCACAGCCTGTGGCCATTCGCGATAGGGCACCTGGCCTGATGCGCTAGCTGCATGGGCCTTGGCATAGTCCACAACCCCCTGCGCGGCCTCATCCGTTGGATCGAATTTACCCAGCGTATAAGCCAGTTTTCCATCGGCTTGGATTGCGACATTGCAGCTGTTGTCACAACCCATCAGGCAAGACACGCGTCGGGTTTTGACCACGGAACCTTCGGCCCGTTCTTCAATCAGCGCAGCCAGAACCTCTCCATCCGTCAATGGATTGCTCGTCGCATCCCAATCTTCCCGTTTGCAGGTGTCACAGATCGTTATCCAGGTGGTCATCGCGCGCTTCCTTGTCCTGCAGGGGTTGAAGCGGAAAATGGCGCAAAAGACAATGGCTATCGGAGGCATATGCGGCAAGCCTTCTGCGCAAAACGTCATCCATGAGAACTCTGCGCGAAATGTCCCATTAACCATTGCGCTGCTTCCAGATAGATAAGCGTTCTTGTTCGTGCGATCCTGAAAGGTGGAGTGTAGCAAATGCGGGTTCTGATCGTGGAAGCCAACCCGGACCTGGCCAAACTTTGGTCCAGTCACTTGTTTCGGCAAGGCATTACCGTTGCCCGCGCGCATTCCTCAGGCGACGCGACCGATTTGCTCGATCAACAGCCATTTGACGTGGTGGTGTTGAATTCTGACCTTGAAGGCGGAAAAGGGTTGGCGTTGGCGGATTATGCGGCGTTCCGGGCGCCGGACGCCCGTGTTATCTTTGTGACCAGGTCTACGTTCTTCTCTGACGGGTCGCTGTTCAATCACATCGCTAATGCCCATGCCTGCGTGTCGGCTGACATCCCGACCGAGGATTTGGCAAATGTCATCGCCTTCCATGGAAGCTCAGATCGCGGCTAGGGCATTGGTCTGCAAACCTCGCTTGCAATCGCATTATGCTGCGCTAGGGTCTGGGAATGATCCAAACCGACCCCAAAACCGCCCAACCCGATGCCGTTGTCTTTGACATCGGCAATGTGCTTATTCGCTGGCAACCCGAAGAACAGTATGACCAGTGGATCGGACCAGATCGGCGCCGACAGATGTTTGGCGCCGTTGACCTTCATGCGATGAATGACCGGATCGATAGGGGCGAGGGATTTCGACAGGTGATCGATGAAACGGCCGAGGCGAATACCGATTTTCGCACGGAAATTCTGATGTGGCATGATCGCTGGCTGGACTTGGCGCAACCCGCCATCAGTTTATCTGTCAAAACGCTGCACGCACTGAAGGCGCGCAATGTTCCGGTATTCGCGCTGTCCAATTTCGGCCGCGAAACTTTTGAACTGGCGAAGACAAAATTCGACTTTCTGTCCGATTTCGACCGCCCCTATATTTCGGGCCATATGGGCGTGATCAAACCAGATGCTCGTATCTATGAGATGGTCGAGGCGGATTGCGGCGTTACACCTGATGGTTTGCTGTTCGTAGACGACCGCGCAGATAATATTGCTGCTGCCGCCCAGCGTGGATGGCGAACCCACCACTTCGTCTCACCAGAGCAATGGGCCGATCATATTATCGGTCTTGGGCTGATCGAAGGGTCGGATTTATGACCCCGGACATGATCCCATTTCTGGCCGAGGAGCTTCTGGATTGGCGCAGGTTGACTGACGCCCTTATCCAAGGCCATGCCCGCCCTAAAGCCCAAATCGGCGACACGTTTTTGTATCGCGGCGATGACACGATGCTGACCCGCTCGGCGTGGATTGACGGTTTGGGTATTGCGGTAAAAACAGCCAATATCATGCCCGGCAATCCGGGACGGGGCGAGCCAATGATCCACGGCGCGGTGAACCTTTACGACGACATCACCGGCCTGTTAGACGCCATCGTCGATTTCCACTTGGTTACAAAATGGAAAACCGCTGGTGACAGCGTGCTTGGCGCGCGGTTGCTGGCGCGCCCTGACAGCAAAGTCATCCTGATCGTTGGCGCTGGTACGGTCGGGCGAAACCTGCGCGACGCCTATAAGGCCCTGTTTCCGCAAGCTCGATTCCTAGTCTGGAACCGCAGCCCGGATGGCGCCAGGAGATTTGCGGACGAGTGTGACAAGACCGACGCCATCGCAGAACTTGAGGACGGCGTAACGCAGGCCGACATCATCACTTCGGCCACCATGACCACGGATCCTTTGATCAATGGCAATTGGTTGAAACCCGGCCAGCATCTGGACCTGATCGGCGCTTATCGCGCAGACATGCGCGAGGCGGACGACACCGCGTTAACCCGTGCCCGCCTGTTCATGGACAGTCGCGACACCGTGCTGGACCATATTGGTGAATTCAAAGACCCTCTGGCGCGTGGCGTCATCACCCGCGACGATGTAGTGGGGGACCTTTACGACCAAAAGGCCGGCGTGTTTACCCGCCAACCCGGTGACATCACGCTTTACAAGAATGGCGGCGGGGCGCACCTGGACCTGATGACCAGCCGATATATTCTGGACGCGTGGCGTGCTGCGCAATAGCGCCACGCCAGAAAAAACAAACCCCCGAAGCGGCTGCTGCGGGGGTCGTTTTTGGCGAGCAGTTGACAACCCACTCGCCGGGTCGCTTGGGGATGACTTACATCATACCTTCGCGTTGTGCTTTCTTCCGAGCCAGCTTGCGCTGACGGCGAATCGCTTCAGCCTTCTCGCGCGCTTTCTTCTCGGAGGGCTTCTCGAAATGTTGCCGAAGCTTCATTTCGCGGAAGACACCTTCACGCTGAAGTTTCTTCTTCAGCGCACGAAGCGCCTGGTCTACGTTGTTATCGCGAACCGAAACCTGCATGTGGTTGTCACCACCTTTCTAAGTTAGAGTTTGCAGAATTGCAGGAAGCGCTCATCTAACACCCATGACTGCATTTGTCCAGTTCACCCTCAGACGCGAGGACCGCACATGATCGAGAAAGAGAAAATGCTGGAAGCGGCCATTGCTCATGTCCCGTTTGACGGGTGGAGCGATGCGACCCTGATCGCCGCCGCACATGATTGCGACCTGACCGAGGACGAGGCCCGCGCCATGTTCCCGCGCGGCGCGCTGGACCTTGCGCTGGCATATCACCGCAAGGGGGACGAGGACATGGTGGCCCGTCTGAAAGTCGCCGACCTGGATGGTATGCGGTTTCGCGACCGAATCGCGGCCGGTGTGCGCTATCGGTTAGAGGTTGCCGATAAGGAGCTTGTACGCAAAGGCATGGCGTTCTTTGCCCTTCCTCAAAATGCAGGCGACGGTGCTGCCGCGCTTTGGCAGACTTGCGGCTTGATCTGGGAAACCTTGGGCGACAAATCGACTGACCTGAACTGGTACACGAAACGCGCCACGCTGTCGGCTGTCTATTCCTCGGTGGTACTCTTCTGGTTAGGCGATGAGACAGAAGGCAGCGAAGCCACATGGGCTTTTCTTGACCGTCGGATAGACGACGTCATGAAGATCGAGAAGATCAAAGGCCAAGCCCGCGGCAGCGCGCTTTACAAGGCGTTCATGTCTGGGCCGGGGAAAATTCTGGACGGGATTAAAGCGCCGGGTGGGCCGAACCCGAACTATCCGGGTCGTTGGCAACCAGAAGACACGAGGACAAAGAATGATTGAGACCATGCGCGCGATTGAGATCACCGAACCGGGCGGGCCCGAAGTTCTGAAGCTGTCAGAACAGCCCGTTCCGCCCCCCGGCCCCGGCGAGATTCTGATCCGCGTGGCCTTCGCCGGTGTGAACCGGCCTGATGCGCTTCAACGCGCAGGCGCTTATGCCCCGCCCCCTACCGCCAGCCCCCTGCCCGGCCTTGAGGCTTCGGGCGAGGTTGCAGCGCTGGGCGACGGTGTCACGCAATGGGCTGTGGGCGACAAGGTCTGCGCCCTGCTGCCCGGTGGCGGCTATGCGGAATACGTGACCACACCTGCGGCCCATGCCCTGCGCGTGCCCGATGGCATGGGGATGAAAGAGGCCGCCTGCCTGCCCGAAACCTTCTTCACCGTCTGGTCCAACGTCTTTATGCGCGGCGGGTTGCAAGCGGGCGAACGTTTCTTGGTGCATGGTGGCAGCTCCGGCATCGGAACGACAGCGATCCAGCTGGCCAATGCTTTTGGCGCGCGGGTCTTCACGACAGCTGGTTCAGACGAGAAATGCGCCGTCTGCCGTGATCTGGGGGCGGAACGGGCCATCAACTACAAGACCGAGGATTTCGTTGAGGTGATGAAGCCTGAGGGCGGACCGAACCTGATCCTCGACATGGTGGGGGGCGACTATATCGCGCGCAACATCAAAGCGCTGGCGGTCGAAGGCCGCATGGTCCACATCGCCTTCCTGTCTGGCCCCAAGGCCGAGATCAACTTCGCCATGATCATGGCCAAACGCCTGACCGTGACGGGGTCAACCCTGCGACCACAATCCGACCTCGCCAAAGCGCGAATTGCTGAGGAACTGGCCGAAAAGGTTTGGCCTCTGCTTGAATCTGGACGTGTTGCACCGGTCATGGATCAGACATTTGCATTAGTGGATGCGGCGAAAGCCCACGCGCGGATGGAGACCAGTACGCATATTGGGAAGATTGTGTTGGAGGTTTAGAGGCAAGGGCTGGCCCAGCCTTCCGGCCTATTGTTAACCCAGTCGCTAACGGCGGCTCTGCGGACTTTGCCGTCATTGGTGTTTGGGCATGTTGCTGACGCAGCATTTGTTCGCAGATGCAGCGACGGAGGGTGGGCTGCGCCAAAGCAGCCATTGAAATCCGCTTTGCGCGCTTCGTATCAACATTGGATGAGCCAAACCAGATCGCGTACTGAAAGGCTGATCCCAGCAAATGCCTTCAAGGCAGCTAATCGAAAGCAGCTACGCGCTTTTGCGAACGATCAGGTTCCCCAGAAACGCATTCATCTTTTTAGTGCGTTTCTTGCCTTCAAGGACATCCACCAACGCGTTTGCCATATCTGTCAGGGGTTGGCGGTATGTGGTTAACTGGTAGTGCGGACTTAAGGCTTGGGGCACGTCATCGAAGCCAGTGACCGCGATATCTTCTGGTACGCGTAAGCCAAGCTCGTTTCGGATCGCATCGATCGTCCCCATCGCCAGCGCATCGTTTTCGCAGACCAAAACATCCGGCAAACTTGAGACAGGCATTCCACCGAACCGCTCAGCGACAAGATCATACGCCAACTTGGGGTCATACCTCTCTACTGTTGCGAATTCCGGTCGCGTGCCGGTGCTCTCTTCCCATTGTGACAAGAAAATTTCCTTGCGTTGCAGATGAGCGGATTGGGTTTGCGGGCCTGCGATAAAAAACGGAACACGATAGCCCGAAGAAATGACGTGCTGTGTTAGGGCGATCATTGCAGCCCGATCATCGCAGCAAATCGAGACCGTGTTGTCGTTCCTCGACATTCGGGCAAATACGATGAGCTTCTTCACCCTCTTTGCACCCAGCGCTGTCTCAAGACTATGGTCATTAAAGCTGACCCCAATCAAAACGGCGGCATCGACCCGCCTTTGGCTGGCGTTGAGTAGCGCTGCTGAGGCGTCCTCCTCATCGCTCGTGTTTACAAGCAATGTGTCGTAGCCGCTCTTGCGCAGGATACGTGTCAGACGCTCCATCATGACGAGTTTGTGGGGGTTGGCGAAGTCGTCGACCAGAAGCGCCACAAGATTGGTGCGGTCCGTCGCCAGGCTTGTCGCTAGCAAGTCAGGCACGTAGCCAATCGCTTCCGCCGCCTCCATGACTTTCTCGCGTGATTTGGTCGAGATCGAGGCGTCTTTCTTGAAGGCACGGTTTACGGTCCAGCGAGAGACGCCAGCGAGGGCCGCGACATCGTCGGCAGTAATAGAACCGTCCTGATTTCTCATATATTATTGGTCCCCCTCACTTGAAGTGTTCTCACGATCCCGGGCAAAAGTCCATTATTTACGAGAGGGACGGAAAATTTTTGCACCCGCGTGCAAATATATCTTGCACCCGCGTGCAAAGCCACCAATGCTCAGGTCAACAAAGAATCGGGAGGTATCAAAATGCGAGTTGGTTTGCTTGGAGCAGGTCGAATTGGGAATGTTCACGCACAGGCGATATCTTCGCACCCGGCAAGTGAACTCGTTGCGGTTTCTGATGCTTTCGAGAAGAATGCACAGGCGTTGGCAGCGAACTACGGTTGCGATGTTCGCTCGTCAGAAGGGATTATTGCTGATCCTTCAATCGACGCTGTTCTTATTGCTACATCAACGGACACGCATTCCGACCTGATTGAAGCTGCCGCATCAGCGGGTAAGGCGGTTCTGTGTGAAAAGCCAGTGGACCTGAGCCTTGAGCGCGCTTCCGA
Source organism: Aliiroseovarius sp. M344 (assembly GCF_025140835.1). Lineage (NCBI taxonomy): Bacteria > Pseudomonadati > Pseudomonadota > Alphaproteobacteria > Rhodobacterales > Paracoccaceae > Aliiroseovarius > Aliiroseovarius sp. M344. The sequence continues at coordinate 356,364 of NZ_CP081153.1, read as the reverse complement.
ATGCCTGAGAGCCGTGGGTGACAAAGCGGCTGGTATTATGATCGGTTTCAACCGTCGTTTTGACCCAAGCTTTGCAACCCTAAAAGCTGCAATCGATGCTGGCGATATCGGCAAGACCGAATTGCTGTCGATCACGTCTTTCGATCCGGCGCCACCACCTGTTGAATACATCAAAGTGTCGGGCGGGTTGTTCCGCGACATGATGATTCACGACTTCGATATGGCGAATTTCATCATGGGTGAGGCCCCTGTTTCCGTGTCAGCTGTGGGGTCATCTATCGTTGATCCGGCAATTGGCGCTGCGGGCGATGTTGATACTGCCGTTGTCACATTGACCTACGCGGACGGGCGTATTGCCGTAATCAAGAATTCGCGCCGTGCGGTTTATGGTTATGATCAGCGTGTTGAAGTTCTGGGATCTGAAGGATTGCTTCAGGCGCAGAACGTTCTGGAAAACACAGTCGTTAAATCGACAACTGCAGGCGTCAGCAGTGCCAAGCCAACATACTTTTTCCTAGAGCGTTACATGCCGGCCTACAAAGTCGAATGGGCTGCGTTTGTCGAGGCCGCAAAAGGTAAGTCGGCCATGCCGGTCAATTTGCATGACGGTGTTGCCGCGCTGGCGATGGCCGAGGCGGCGACGCAGTCGGCGCAAACAGGACAGCCTGTTGCCTTGGCGCAAGTGATTGGAAATTCAGGCCGCGGGGAGGCGGCCTGATACGAAGCAACCGCCCACCCGGGCGATGCGAATGCGTGGTTTAATGCCACGTGAAAGGAGTGTCGGTTCAACCGGCAATGGGAAACCAAAAGGGAGGAAACCCAAATGAAAATGTTTATGAAAGGCGCAGTTGCTGCCACAGCTTTGGCCGTCGCGGCCCCAGCAATGGCACAGGATATTTCTGTCGTCGTGCACGGTCAGGCAAATGATGCGTTCTGGTCGGTCGTCAAAGCTGGCGTTGATCAGGCTGCTGCCGATACGGGCGCCAATGTGTCCTACAACTCGCCAGAGACCTTCGACATGGTTCTGATGGCGCAGCTGATCGACGCCGCCGTGAACGAAGAGCCCGATGGCCTTATTGTATCGTTCCCCGACCCCGATGCACTTGGGCCATCTGTTCAGCGCGCAATTGACGCTGGCATCCCAGTGATCACCATCAACGCTGGTGGCGCACAGGGCGCAGAGCTGGGAACAGCAATGCACGTTGGCCAAGATGAGTATGACGCCGGCGTTGCCGCTGGTGAAGCTCTCGCTGAAATGGGCGGCACGAATGCTCTGTGTGTGAACCAGGAAGTTGGCAACATCTCTCTCGACCAGCGTTGTGCCGGTTTCGAGGAAGGCTTCGGCGGCACAGTGACTGTTCTGCCGACAACCAACGACCCTGCCGAGATTGAATCCAAGGTTGCTGCTGCGCTGGCGTCTGACGAAAGCGTCGACACAGTGATGGCTCTTGGTGCATCTACAGCTGGCGAACCTTCTGTTGCTGCTGCTAAAGCTTCCGGCCGTGACGTGAACGTTGCGACGTTCGATATGTCCCCTGGCTTCTTGCAGTCCATCGTTGATGGCGACGCAGCATTCGCACTTGACCAGCAGCAGTACCTGCAAGGTTACATGGGTGTTTCCGTTATGGCGCTGCAGGCCAAATTTGGCCTGATGCCAGGTGGTGACGTTGCTTCTGGTCCAAACTTGATCACAGCTGACAAGGCTGCTCAGGTAATTGAGCTGTCCGCACAAGGCATCCGCTAGACCTCGCGATTAAGAACACGGAAGCGGCACCATTCGGTGCCGCTTTCAACAGAAACGGGAGAGGGCGCAATGAGCGACACAACACCAAATCAAACGAGTGACGAACGGATCAAGGAAGAGCCTCTGATATCACGCTTGATGAAACGGCCTGAACTGGGCGCGATCGCGGGCGTCGTACTGGTCGCGATCTTCTTCTTGATAACAGCAGATGGCGCGATGTTTACGACCTCGGGCATCATCAACTTTATGACTCCAGCGGCCCAGCTTGGTATTCTGGCGATCGGCGCTGCTATGCTTATGATTGGCGGCGAATTTGATCTGTCGATCGGATCCATGGTTGCTTTCGCGGGACTTTTCTTCGGGGTTTGCATCATGGTCTGGGGCTTGCCCTTGATCGTTGCCATACCACTTACGTTTATCTTTTCCGCTTTTGTCGGTGCGATTAACGGCATGATCGTGATCCGGTCCGGGTTGCCGTCATTTATCGTAACTCTGGCTTTCCTATTTATTCTTCGAGGCTTGTCGCTTGTTGGCCTGAAATGGGCATCTGGTGGGTCAACTCAACTCCGCGGCATGCGCGAAGCGACCGAAAACGACTGGCTTGCACCGTTCTTTTCCGGTGATGCCTTCCCAGGCTTGTTCGCATGGCTTGCTGAGAAAGGAATGGTCGAAACTTTCAGGAATGGCACTCCGAAGGTTACAGGTATCCCTGTCGAAATTCTTTGGTTCGTCGTTCTTGCTCTGGTCGCCACATATATTCTTTTGCGGACCCCTGCGGGTAACTGGGTCTTCGCCGCCGGTGGCGATTCCATCGCAGCTTCGAATTCTGGTGTGCCTGTTAATCGGATCAAAATCTCGTTGTTCATGGTTACCGCCTGCTGTGCTGCGCTCGTCGCAATCATCACAGTGATCGACGCGGGTTCAACTGATGCACGTCGTGGCTTCCAGAAAGAGTTCGAAGCGATCATCGCGGCGGTTATCGGGGGCTGTCTGCTCACCGGGGGCTACGGCTCTGCAATCGGGGCTTTCTTCGGTTCCATCATCTTCGGAATGGTAGTCATCGGATTAACCTACACCAACTTTGATCAGGATTGGTTCCAGGTGTTCCTGGGCGGCATGCTTCTGATCGCTGTTCTGTTCAACAATGCCATTCGCAAACGCGTAACGGGGGAGCGTTGATATGACCGAAGATAGCAAATTCCACCACGGTGACGTGAACGACAGCGTCGCGCCAATTGTCCAGATGAAGGACATCGAAAAGCACTTCGGCAACATCATCGCCTTGGCGGGCGTCAGCTTTGATATCCGCCCCGGCGAATGCCACTGCCTGCTGGGCGACAACGGCGCGGGCAAATCGACCTTCATCAAGACGATGTCGGGCGTGCACCAACCAACCCATGGGGAAATCCTGTTCGAGGGTAAACCGCTTCACTTTGCGACGCCGCGCGATTCAATGGAGGCCGGCATTGCGACCGTGTTTCAGGATCTCGCGATGATCCCGCTGATGTCTGTGGCGCGTAACTTCTTTATGGGGCGCGAGCCTACAAAGGGGCGCGGCATCACGAAACGCTTTGATGTGGACAAGGCCAACGAGATCACCATGACCGAGATGCGCAAAATGGGCATCAACCTTCGCGGTCCTGATCAAGCGGTTGGCACTCTGTCAGGTGGTGAACGTCAGACCGTCGCGATTGCCCGTGCGGTGCATTTCGGCGCGAAGGTGCTGATCCTCGATGAGCCGACCTCGGCGCTTGGTGTGCGCCAGACCTCGAACGTGCTGGCGACCATCGACAAGGTGCGCAAACAGGGCGTCGGCGTGGTCTTTATCAGCCACAACGTGCGCCACGCGCTGGCCGTGGGCGACAGGTTCACCGTGCTCAACCGCGGCAAGACCCTTGGCACTGCGAAGAGGGGCGAGATCAGTCCGGAAGAACTGCAAGAGCTCATGGCCGGCGGTCAGGAACTCGCGCAGTTGGAAGGCTCGCTCGGCGGGACGGTCTGATCACGGTTCTCGAATACCACTCAGTTTCCTCCTAAGAAAAAAGTGGTCAGTGGGGCTGATGAGAGAAGTCTTATCAGCCCCACTTTTTCAAAATGATGTTTAAGGCGTGGACAATGACAAAACTCGATCTCATCACAATCGGTCGGTCCTCAGTGGATCTTTACGGTGCGCAGATTGGCGGGCGGTTGGAGGACATGGGGTCGTTTGATAAGTATATCGGCGGCTCACCGACCAACATTGCCTGCGGTACGGCGCGGCTAGGGCTGAAATCTGCGGTGATTACCGGTGTCGGTGACGAGCACATGGGACGCTTTATCGTTGAGCAGTTGGCGCGCGAGGGCGTCAATACGGACGGGGTGAAGACTGATCCTGACCGGCTGACCGCGCTGGTGCTTTTGGGGATCCGCGACGAAGAACAGTTTCCTTTGATCTTCTACCGCGAAAAATGCGCGGATATGGGGCTGACGGTTGATGATATCGACGCGGATTTCATCAAATCCGCGCGCTCGGTCGTGGCCACCGGCACCCACCTGAGCCACCCACAGGTTGAGGCGGCGACGATCAAGGCGCTAGAGATTGCCCGCGCCAACGGCCAGCAGACGGCGCTGGACATTGATTACCGCCCGAACCTTTGGGGCGTGGCGGGGCACGGCGACGGTGAAAGCCGGTTTGTCGAAAGCGAAGCAGTGACGGCCAAGTTGCAGTCGGCGCTGCATTACTTTGATCTTATTGTTGGCACCGAAGAAGAGTTCCACATCGCGGGCGGCACCACCGACACAATCGCAGCGCTCCGCGCTGTGCGTGCTGTGTCGGGTGCGACCTTGGTGTGCAAACGCGGCGCCGATGGCGCGGTGGCCTTTGAGGGTGATATTCCCGATACTTTGGACGACGGGCAAACCGGCCCCGGTTTCCCGATCGAGGTGTTTAATGTGCTGGGCGCGGGCGACGGCTTTATGTCTGGCCTGCTGAAAGGCTGGCTGGACGGCGAAGACTGGCCAACCACATTGAAATACGCCAACGCCTGCGGGGCCTTTGCCGTCAGCCGCCATGGCTGCACGCCTGCCTATCCAAGCTGGGACGAGCTGCAATTCTTCTTTGAACGCGGCATGAAACAGGCCGACCTGCGCAACGATGTGGAGCTGGAGCAGGTGCACTGGGCCACGAACCGCCACGGTGATTGGTCTTCGGTGAAAACCTTTGCCTTCGATCACCGTCTGCAACTGGAAGAGATGGACGGGTACTCGCTGGAAAAAGGCGGGGCTTTCAAAGAATTGTGCCTTCAGGCCGCGCTAAAAGTGCAGAACGGGCAGCCGGGTTTCGGCATCCTGTGTGACAACCGGATCGGCCGCAGCGCGTTGCACGCGGCAAGTGGCAGTGGCCTGTGGATCGGTCGCCCGACAGAACTGCCCGGATCTCGCCCGATTGAGTTTGAACCGGAGCTTGGCCACGACCTCGGCCAGCTGCGCGAATGGCCCCGTGAAAATATCGTTAAGCTGTTGGTCTTTGTGCATCCCGATGATGATGCCGAAACGCAACAAAAGCACCTGACGCGGGTGAAGCGTATGTTCACCGCAGCGCGGCGCAACGGGTTGGAATTCCTGCTTGAGATTATTCCATCCAAGGTTGGCCCCGTGGATGATGAAACATCTGCCACGCTGATCCAGCAATTCTATGACGCGGGCGTTTACCCCGATTGGTGGAAGCTGGAGCCGTTCAAAACGGACGCGGCGTGGCAAAATGCTGTCAACGCGATCGAGCGCAACGATCCGCGCACCCGTGGTATCGTGGTTCTTGGCCTTGATGCGCCCGAGGCAGAGCTGGCGGCAAGTTTCGCGCTGGCGGCCAAACAGCCGCTGGTCAAAGGCTTTGCCGTCGGTCGGACAATCTTTGGCGATGCCGCGCGGGCTTGGCTGAAGGGCGATATGGCCGATGATGCGGCGGTGTCGCAGATGGCCGAACGCTATACGGCGCTGTGTAATATTTGGGACAATGCGCGGGCAGAGGCCCGCCTGAACGTGGAGTGACCCGATGGACAAAACAATCCGACTGACCGCCGCTCAGGCGATGGTGCGTTATATCGCGGCGCAACAGAACGACGACGGCGAGCGCTTTATCGAAGGCTGCTGGGCGATCTTTGGTCATGGTAACGTCGCGGGGATCGGCGAGGCGCTGCATGGCGCCAAGGACGACTTCCCCACATGGCGTGGCCATAATGAGCAGACGATGGCCCATGCTGCTATCGCCTATTCCAAGCAGTTGGGCCGGCGCAAGGCGATGGCGGTGAGCTCCTCTATCGGGCCAGGTGCGGCCAATATGGTAACAGCGGCGGCGCTCGCCCATGTGAACCGCCTGCCTGTGCTGCTGATCCCCGGGGATGTCTTTGCGAACCGTGGTCCCGACCCAGTGCTGCAACAGGTCGAGGATTGGGGCGATGGCACCGTGACGGTGAACGACTCCTTCAAGCCGGTGACCCGCTATTTCGACCGCATCACGCGCCCCGAACAATTGCTGACAGCCCTGCCACGCGCCTTCCGCATCATGACCGACCCGGCAGAATGCGGCCCTGTGTGCCTGTCTTTCTGTCAGGACGTTCAGGCCGAGGCCTATGACTACCCCGAGAGCTTCTTTGAGCCCAAAATCTGGCGCCAGCGCCGTATGCGCCCTGATGAGGTTGAACTGGCGGATGCCGCTAAACTGATCCGCACCGCGACGCGCCCTGTGATCGTGGCGGGCGGCGGCGTTCTTTATGCGCAGGCGACCGAGGCTTTGGCGTCTTTCGCTGAGGCGCATAACATTCCGGTGACGGAAACGCAGGCGGGCAAATCCGTGCTGCCGTGGGACCACCCGCTGAACCTCGGCCCGATTGGCGTGACAGGCGGCGAGCCTGCGAACATCGTCTGCGCCGAAGCCGATGTTGTGATCGGCGTTGGCACCCGTTTTCAGGACTTCACGACCGGATCCTGGGGGTTGTTTGCCAACCCCGAACGCAAGCTGATCTCGCTTAACGTGGCGGCCTATGATGCGATGAAACACGGGGCTGTGCCGCTCAACTCTGACGCTTTGGTCGGGTTGGGCGAATTGGGCGAGGCGCTGAACGGCTACACGTCGCCGGGCAAAATCGACGGGTTGAAGCCCGATTGGTTCGGCAAGGTTGATCCGCTGACCGATGCACCCGAGGGCAATGCTCTTGCCACGGATATGCAGGTGATCGGCGCGGTGCAACGGGCATCTACCGAAGAAACCGTTGTGATGTGTGCGGCTGGCACCATGCCGGGCGAGCTGCACAAGCTGTGGAAAGCCAGCAAGCCGGGCGGTTATCACATGGAATACGGCTTTAGCTGCATGGGCTACGAGATCGCCGGCGCCATGGGCATCAAGATGGCCCAGCCAGAGCGGGACGTGATCTGCTTTACCGGCGACGGCACCTATATGATGGCCAATTCGGAAATGGCGACGGCGGCAATGATGGGCATTCCCTTCACTGTGGTCGTGACCGACAACCGTGGCTATGGCTGCATCAACCGGCTGCAAATGGGCACAGGCAGCGCGGAGTTCAACAACCTGCTGGATCACTCGATCGGCGGTGAGAACTCCAACATCGACTTTGCCAAACACGCCGAAGCCATGGGCGCTGTCAGCGTCAAAGTCAGCTCGATTGCCGAGCTGGAAGAGGCACTGGCGAAGCGGGCGCAGGCCAAGGGCCCTTACGTGATCGTGATCGACACAGACCCCTATCCCAGCACCGAGCCGGGCGGCACGTGGTGGGACGTGGGTGTCCCGGAAGTCAGCGAGCGTGCCGAAGTAAACGCCGCGCGCGCCCAGTACGAAACCAACAAGAAAACACAAAGGGCGGACTGATGGCTGTTAAAATCGGCATTTCCCTGATCGCGTGGCAGAACGACGATCTGCCAGAGCTGACGAAAGACTACACCACCGAAGGCGCGATGGAGGATGCGGGGCGCATCGGCTATACCGGCGTCGAACGTGGCCGCCGGATGCCCGGCGACACCGAGGGCCTGCGGGCCTATCTGGACCGCTATGGCGTGTCGCTCTGCGGTGGCTGGTGTTCGGGCAACCTGATGGTCAATGACATTGCGACCGAGAAAGAAGCCATTCGCCAGCAGGTCGAACAGTTCGCAGCCCTGAACGCGCCCTGCATCGTCTATGCGGAGTGTTCCAACACCATTCAGGGCAATATCGGCCAGCCTGTCAGCCAACGCCCCAAGCTGACCCGCGACGAGGTTATGGCCTATGGTGCGAAACTGTCAGAGGTCGCCAAATGGGCCCGCGATATCGGCACCGGCCTCAGCTATCACCACCACATGGGTGCGATGGTGCAGGACGCCGAGGATATCGACTGGCTGATGGAAGGCTCTACCGATGATCTGACGCTTTTGTACGACACAGGACATTTGCATTTTGCGGGTGCTGATCCGGTGGCCGTATTGGATAAATGGGGCCACCGCGTGCTTCACGTCCACTTCAAGGACGTGCGCCAGCCGGTGCTGGATTGGGTGCGCGCCGAGGACAAAAGCTTTCTCGACGGGGTTGCCGCCGGGGTCTACTCGGTACCCGGCGATCCGGAAGGCTGCATCGACTTTCAGGCCATCACGGACAAGCTCAAGGCGATGGATTACAAAGGATGGATCGTGGTCGAGGCAGAGCAAGACCCCGCCAAGGCCGCGCCCTATGAGTATTCCAAAATCGGCTTTGACCACATCACCGAAATCTGCGGCCGCTCCGGCCTGACAATAGCGGGATAGAGGGGCTCTATCCTATGGACACGGGCTATTATCTGATCGACAGCGGTGACGTTCATACGCTTGAGGCCCTGATCCAACAGAATCTGGCCCCCGCGGATGTACCGCTTGCCGCGGATATTCAAAAGAATGTGCCGGTCTATGATATCCCGTCGCTTGATCTAACCGATCCCGATCTGTTGGCCGAATGGGCGCGGGTCCTGCGCAGCGGCGCAGGGGTGATCTGCCTCAAGCGGACCTATGCGGACACTACCCCCGTGGATCGCGCGACACAGGTGTTTCAGCGGATTATCGAAGACGAGCGCACGCAGGGCGCTGGCAAGGGTGATCATTTCGCAGCCTCAGGTGCGAATGACCGGATCTGGAACGCGCTGCAAAAGCACTGCGCGCGCGATCCCGAAGGCTTTGCTGCCTATTACGCGAACGCGGCCATCGCGGCGGCATCGACCGCGTGGCTCGGGCCTCATTACCAGATGACCGCGCAAGTTAATCAGGTCCGCCCCGGTGGCAAGGCGCAACGTGCGCATCGGGACTATCACCTTGGCTTCCAGACAGCTGAGACCGCCGCCAGCTATCCCGTGCATGTCCATGATCTGACCGCGACGCTAACCCTGCAAGGGGCGGTTGCCCATTGCGACATGCCCGTTGAAAGCGGGCCGACAAAGCTTTTGCCGTTTTCGCAACGCTACGCGCCGGGCTATATCGCGTTTCATCAAACGGGCCACAGCGCGTTCTTTGAGGACCACTATATCCAGCTGCCCCTCGAAAAGGGGGATGCGGTATTCTTCAACCCCGCGCTGTTTCATGCCGCAGGTGAGAACCGCAGCGCCGACACTGATCGGATGGCGAACCTGCTGCAGGTCTCCTCGCCCTTCGGGCGCGCTATGGAGGCGATCAACCGTGACGCTATGTGCCGTACCGTCTACCCCGCGTTGAAGGCATTGCCAAAGACCCAAGCGCGGAACGTGATCGCCTCAACCGCCGAAGGCTATGCCTTTCCAACGAACCTCGATACCGATCCGCCCATTGGCGGCAATGCACCCGAAACCCAAGCGGATATCCTGCGCCGCGCCCACGCCGAAGGCTGGGAGGACGCGGCCCTGCACGATGCACTTGATGCGTTGACCAACCGCCACAAAACCTAAAGGACCCAATATGCCTGATCTTCTGAAAAAACCGTTCGGCACCCGTGGTAAGGTGCACCAGATCACACCGGAAAGCGCGGGCTGGCGCTACGTTGGTTTTTCGCTCTATCACCTGAAGGCGGGCGATAAGGCAGCCGAGGCGACTGGCGAGCGCGAGGTCATTCTTGTGATGGTCGAAGGCAAGGCCAAGATCACCGGTGCAGGTCAAGACTGGGGCGTTCTGGGCGAGCGGATGAATGTATTCGAGAAAACCCCGCCACATTGCCTTTACCTGCCCAACGGAACCGAATGGGATGCCGTCGCGGAAACAGATTGCGTCATTGCTGTCTGCTCTGCCCCCGGCATGGGCGGCCACGAGGCGCGGCGCATCGGGCCCGATGGCATCAGCCTGACCGAGCGGGGCAAGGGCACCAACACCCGCCACATCAACAACATTGCGATGGAAAACGAAGACTATTGTGACAGCCTGTTGGTCACAGAGGTCTTCACGCCAGCAGGCCACTGGTCATCCTACCCCAGCCACCGCCACGACGAAGACGATTTTCCGCGCATCACCTATCTGGAAGAAACCTATTACCACCGCCTGAATCCTGCCGATGGTTTCGGCATCCAGCGGGTCTACACGGACGATGGGCAACTGGACGAGACAATGGCCGTCAGCGACGGCGACGTGGTACTGGTCCCCCGTGGCCACCACCCCTGCGGCGCCCCCTACGGGTTTGAAATGTACTACCTAAATGTGATGGCCGGGCCAAAACGCAAATGGCGCTTCGTCCCGGCACCTGAGGTCGAGTGGATCATGGAACGGGACGCCTAATGGCAGATTTTGCCAATTATCCCAGCCTTCGCGGCAAGACCGTTTTTCTGACAGGTGGTGCTGTCGGCATCGGTGCGCAAACCGTCAGGGCTTTCGCTGCGCAGGGGGCCAAGGTCGGCTTCGTTGATCTCAACGCGGACGCCGGAGGGGCGCTGCTCAAGGAGATCGGCGGTGATCACGCCTTTGAGCAATGCGACCTTAGGGATATCGAGGCAACACGATTCGCCTTCAGGAATTTGGCGGCAAAACTTGGCAATGCCGAGGTTCTGGTAAACAACGCAGCACATGATGACCGACATGACTGGCGGGACGTCACGCCAGACTATTGGGACGAGCGGATGGCGACCAACCTGCGCCACATGTTCTTCGCCATCCAGAACGTTGCACCCGCGATGATCGACGCAGGCGGTGGGGCTATCGTCAACATCGGATCAAATTCATGGTGGGAAGCGGGGGGCGGTTTTCCGGCCTACGCGACCGCAAAATCTGCGGTGCATGGTCTGACACGGACAATGGCGCGCGATCTGGGGGAGCACCGCATTCGCGTGAATACTGTTGTGCCCGGGTGGATAATGACGGAACGGCAAAAAGAGCTTTGGGTGACGCCCGAAGCGCTTGCCAAGCAGGTGGACCGTCAATGCCTTCCCGACCCTGTAGACCCCGTTTATGTGGCGCGCATGGTCCTGTTTCTGGCGTCGGATGACGCTGCGATGTGCACAGCCAACAACTTCATGGTCGAAGCCGGATCAATCTAGCGTTCCGCACCTGTCATTCTCATTAAGGACACTCCAAATGACTGCACCTTTTCAACTCGCTGCCTGTGCAGAAATGCTTTGGCAAGACAAGTCAATCGCATGGCGAGCGGCCAAGCTGCACGAGATGGGCTTTGGCGTTGGCCTCTGGAACTGGCCAGCGTGGGACATTGACGCGCTTGAGAATACTGGCGCGAATTTCACGATCATGAACGGTTATCTCGAGGGCAGACTGGCCGATGACGACGGGGCCGAGATGCTTCTGAAGTCTGCGCGTGAAACGGCACAGATCGGCAAGCGGCTGGGCGTGGACCGTCTGAACCTGCACGGCACCGGCCTTGGCGACGGCGGCATTCCTATCTGGCAACACGAGGTGACCCCGGGCGCAATGTGGCTCAAGGCCCGCGACACGCTCAACCGCATTTGTGACTTGGCCGAGGAAGAAAGCGTTGTCTTCACACTGGAAAACCTCAACCTGCTAGATCACCCGGGTTGCCCTTTTGGGTCCACGGAAGATGTGCTGGCGCTGGTATCTTCGATCGACCGGCCTGAGCTGCGCATCAACCTCGATCTGTATCACACGCAGATCGGCGAAGGTGATCTGATCCGCTGGTGCGAGAAATGCCTGCCTTGGGTCGGTGAGGTGCAGGTCGCCGATAATCCGGGCCGATGTGAGCCCGGCACCGGAGAGATCAACTTCTCCGGTGTGGCGCAAGCGTTGTCGAAACTGGGATATTCAGGCCCTGTCGGTATGGAAGCCTTTGCGCAAGGCGACGAAGTCGCAGCGTTAGAAGCCTTCCGTGCGGCGTTTACGCTTTAGGTTGTGATGAAGCGTGTCGGACGGCGAGAGCCGTCCGACAACATGCTTCAAATGTCGATGCTCTCCGCAATACCGAGGGCATCTTCCAGTTCAACACCAAGGTAACGCACTGTGCTGTCGATTTTGGTATGGCCAAGCAAAAGCAGCAAAGCGCGGAAATAGCCCGCTGGTTCAAGCCGGGCACGAATGGCCCAGACCTGTTTCGAAAGCAGAGGTTGTTTCTGGCCGATGATCCGCCCTTTGTTCCGGGCTTTACGCTTTGGGGTGACTGCAGGACGTTGAACTCTTGGCATAACATGCCCTCCAATCCTCCCTCCAAACCCATTCGTCAGAACGGCGCTGACGCCTAAATATAGAATCAGAACGAACGGCTAAGGGCTGATGATACCTTGGCTTAGTTTTATTGCGGCAGCATTGCGCTTTTGGCATGCGCTATTGTTGCTTGTGCCGTCTCCCAAGTTTGGCGTACCGGGGCGGCGTCGTTTCGCAGTAAATCTCTCGGCGATCTATGCGCTCTTGCAGCCAGCCAAGTCTAACATCTTTTGGATGACCGGTTATCCAGTTCATTGTTGAATCAACTTGTTGACAGTTGCGGCATATAACATGCTGCGTGCGCTCGCAGCGAGAAAACAGAATTCCCACTCCGGGCTCGAAGCTGACTTTGCAGCACGTTCCAATCAAAGATGATGTTTTGTTATCTTCCTGAGGCCTCGCTATTTCACCTACCTCATCGGATCCATCAACGCCTTCTGCGCCCGGCAATCCGTTCGCACATCGCGCGCGCAAACTCTCGGCTCTAGGTCCTTGGTCAGGCACAACCGCGCCTCCTGAATACGGTCGCTTCGGCAAGTGATGGTCAGCATATCAGCATGCCAGTTTGGGTTGGCTTGCAAGAACGCCTCTTCTACCACCGACGCAGGCAGACGAACGGGTTTCGTAAGTTTGCGCAGCACTTCGGGGCGGTTCACGCGCTCAAAAGCCTCGCGCGCCAAAGCAAAATAGTCCTTTGCCTCAAGCCCGGCACATACGCCGTGTTTCTTCCACTGATACCACGCAGCGCCACCTGCTCCGAAGATGTCCGCTTGCGCATTTGTCAGGCCACGCGACGGTGCGCGCGCAGATGTGCGGCAATAGCTTGGCCAACCGCGTTCGTATTGCGGCCACAACCCATGCACGACCCAGCCAAGGTCACGCTCCGCATCACATTGCTCTGACCCACGCCGATCGCCCTCAACGGCGCACCAATTGGGCGACCAGCTGAGTGACAGAACATAATAGTCGAAATCGCCCGCCTGTTCGCCATCTGCCCAGCCAATGAGCGCCGATGCGAGCCATAGAATGCCGCCAAAAAGGGTCTGCCGCATTTTGTCTTTCCTCTTTTACGCTTCCCCCTTATATAGGCCCCAAGTTCCCCGACAACGGAAACCGGCCTGAGACAGTCCAAGCGACCCAGGCAGCCCAGCCAGGGCACGGGAAAGATGTATCCGGGGTCATATCTTAAGGAGTGTTCAGATGAGCAAACTGATCATGGCAAAAGCCACTGCCGTTTGGCTGGTGGACAACACAACACTGAGCTTCAAACAGATCGCAGATTTCTGCGGCCTGCACGAGCTTGAGGTTCAGGGCATTGCCGATGGCGATGTCGCGACTGGTGTTAAAGGGTTTGATCCCGTTGCCAACAACCAGTTGGACGCGGCCGAGATCGAAAAGGCCGAAAAAGACCCGCTGCACAAGCTGAAGCAGAAATTCTATGCGGCCGCCACCGGCGAAGAAAAACGCCGCGGTCCACGCTATACCCCGCTGTCCAAACGTCAGGACCGTCCGAACTCGATCCTGTGGCTGGTGAAGTTCCATCCCGAGTTGGCGGACGCCCAGATCTCGAAACTGGTTGGCACGACCAAGCCAACCATCCAGTCGATCCGCGAGCGCACCCACTGGAACATTGGGAATATGGAGCCGATTGATCCGGTTGCATTGGGCCTGTGTAAACAAAGCGAACTGGACCTTGCCGTTCAGAAGGCGGCCGCCAAGAAAGCCAAAGAAGGCGGCGTGATGTCGGATGACGAGCGTCGTAAGTTGGTGTCGACCGAGCAAAGCCTTGCCATGGACACAGAGCCGAAAATGCCAAGTGCCATTGAGGGTCTTGAAACTTTCACTCTGTCGGGCGCACCGGACGACGATAAAGAGGAAGCTGTTCCAGACGCGGAAAGCTTCTTCAATCTGCCGGACAATGACGAAGACGACGAGGATGACGGCAAATAGGATTGATCCAAACCCGATCCAGCAAAGCCCCGGCCCAGCGCCGGGGCTTTTTTGATTGGCACGATGGTTTTCTGTCCGGTCGTTAAGACCCTGTTCACCCTGTTCCGCAATGCTGTGTCACATAGGACATAGGACTCGGAGAACCGGGGATGAAAATCGAAGATATTCTTGCGCAAGAGCGGCGTGCCAGAATGGCCGCCGAACGCCTTTTGGCACAGAAGCAAGCAGAGTTGACCAGCGCGAATCGCGTGTTGTCGCAGCATGCCCTGACCTTGTCGGACGAAATTCTTGAGACGCGCGTAGCGGTCGAGGAAATCAAGGGCGAAAATTTCCAAGTGCGCGCCGACCTGCAAAAGGCCAACGAAGAAATCGTTATTGCCAAACGCCGCCTTTGGGACTCGCTGGAAACCATCGAAGATGGCTTTGCGGTCTTTGATCAAGCGGACAAAATGATCGCAGCCAACAGCGCCTATCTTGAACCTTTTGACGGGCTAAGCTGTGTGGCACCCGGCATCCCCTATACCGACATCCTGCACATCGCGACCGATGAAGGTATCGTCGATATTGGCGACATGCGCCCGCTTGCTTGGCGTGACATGATGCTGGACCGCTGGCGCGCACCGTCATGTGAACCGGTCGTGCTGCGGTTATGGGACGGCACCCATATCAAACTGGTCGACCGTCGATCACGTGATGGCGATATGGTCAGCCTAGGGCTGAACATTACTGAGACCGTCAAGTATCAGGCTGAACTGAGCGAAGCGCGACAGCGGGCGGAAGCTGCGAATCGCGCGAAATCCACATTCCTTGCCAACATGAGCCACGAGATACGCACACCCATGAATGGTGTCGTCTCGATGGCAGAAATCATGGCTGAGGGCGATCTGGATGACGAGCAGCGCCTTTATGTGAACACGATCCGGCAATCTGGCGAGGCGCTTCTCACCATTATCAACGATGTCCTCGATTACTCGAAAATCGAAGCGGCAAAATTGACTCTACAACCCGAACCTTTCGACCTTGAGCGGGTGATCTTGGATGTCGTGACGTTGTTGCAGCCTGCTGCGCAAGATAAAGGCATTCAGTTGATTCTGGATTTCGATTTGTTCATGCCGTCAAAATTCATTGGCGATGTCGTGCGAATTCGCCAAATTCTAACCAACCTGATCGGTAACGCGGTCAAGTTCACGTCTGAAGGGCACGTGTTGGTGCGAGCCATTGGGTTGCCATTGGGCGAGAGCGATGAGCAAAAGGTTCACATCACCGTAGAAGATAGCGGCATCGGTATTCCAGAGGACATGCAGAGTCACATCTTCGGGGAATTCAATCAGGTCGATTCTGACCGCAATCGCAAATTCGAAGGCACCGGACTTGGGCTCGCCATCTCCAGCCAGTTGGTAGAGTTGATGGGTGGAGAGATCTGGGTCGACAGCCAAGAGGGTGCCGGGTCATGTTTCGGCTTCCATATCACGCTTCCAGTAGAGCAAACCGTCAAGTTGCCAAAGTTACCCAATATCCCTGGCACTGTAGTATTGGCCATGGAAGATCGTCTAAACCGCGCCATTCTGGAAAAGCGGCTGGAAGCGACGGGGTTGCAAACAGAACTTTTTGATCCGCAAGAACCTGATAAGAAGTTGGTACGCAATGCGTACATGATACTTGTGGACGAACAATGCAGCGCCAAGGCACGCAGTCAGGATGGCTGCAACCTTATCGAAAGTTTGAGAAAACAAAACCAAACTGCGCCGATCTATTTTCTGGCGGCCCCGCGATCGACCGCCGCCAAACATAGCCAGGACGCAGCAGACGCGACGCGGGTTTTACAGATGCCGCTGATCCGCAGCACGGTGTTCGAGATCATCGACCAAATCGACAAGCCACCTGCACGCCTTCCGATTGACAAGCAGGATGCCCAACCGGAGGTGCCCCTTGTTATGCCTAAAACTGGCAAATCCGGGGTTCGAAAAATGCGGATCCTTGCCGCCGAGGACAACAAGACCAACCAACTCGTCTTTACCAAACTTCTGAAAGAGTTGGAGATGGAATTACGTTTTGCGAACAATGGTATCGAGGCGGTCGAAGCCTTTCTGGATTTCCAGCCCGACATTATCTTTATGGATATCTCTATGCCCGAGATGGACGGAAAAGAAGCCACGCACCGCATCCGCACACTTGAGCGCGATCAAGGTATGGATCCGACGCGCATCGTTGCCTTAACAGCCCACGCATTGACCGGCGATGATCGCGAAATTCTGGCGCACGGGCTTGATCAACATCTTACGAAACCGCTGAAAAAACCCGAAATCTTGCATGAAATATTAACGCATTGCCCGGATGAAGCACGTTGCCCCTTGCCCGGAAGCTGCCCCTAGGCCTCGTCTCGCAAGAATACCCAACCGTCACCATCACCCATGTCTGGTCGGTATCTATAGCCACCAAGGTCGAAACTTTTCAGCGTCTCAGGATCGCGAACTCGGTTCTGTACGATAAAGCGCGCCATCGCACCGCGGGCCTTCTTCGCAAAGAAACTGACCACTTTTGGTTGGCCCGACTTCATGTCCAGAAACTGTGGCGTGATTACGCGCAAATCGAGCGTATCCTTATCCACCGCTGAAAAATACTCTACAGACGCGCAGTTGACGAGGACATTGCTGGATGTCGCTTTGGCACGCTGGTTCAACTCGCTCGAGATATGATCGGCCCAGAACTCATACAGGTTCTTGCCCCCTTGGTTCTTCAAACGTGTGCCCATCTCTAGCCGATGTGGCGCGATCTGATCCAAGGGCCGCAGCAGCCCATAGAGCCCAGACAGGATGGAAAGATGATCCTGAGCATAACGCAACTCGTCATCTTCCAGACTTCCCGCGTCCAACCCGGCATAGGTGTCGCCTGCAAACATGTCTATTGCTGGCTTTTCGCCCGTTCCGGTACCAAACCGGGCGAACCGTTCGACATTCAACGCGCCCAAAGCAGGCGAGATGTGCATGAGCCGCTCCAGATCCTTGCTCGATAAATCCCGAGCAACAGCCGCAAGTTGGCACGCCTGATCCTGAAAAACTGGCTGCGACCCCCTGGGTGTTTTCGCAGGCTTTTCGTCCAGCCGTTTGGCCGGTGAAACAACAACCAACATGTCAGCTTCCTTCTGTCAGGGCGTCAATGAATGCGGCGCCGAACCGGTCCGCCTTTTGTTCGTTCATGCCTGATATGCGGCCCAAATCGCCAATCGTCATTGGCTTTCGTTCAGCAATCTGGCGCAATGTAGCAGCGTTTACGGTCAAGTACTTTCCGGTGCCATCTTCCCCGCGCGCCAAATCTGTTGCGATGGTGTGCAAATGATCAAACACGCCGCCTGTTGCCCGCCCCGCTAATTTTCGCCGCTGTGGGTGCAGGTCCGGGGCGTCACCTGCGATAACCTCAAGAAACGCACGGCCATAGCTTTCCAGTTTCTTGGCGCCAACGCCGCCGATCGCTGCCATTTGGTCCAGATCAAAGGGCCGCTTCTCGGCCATCTCGATCAATGTCTTGTCGTTGAACACCACATAGGCCGGGACGCGCGCCGCTTCTGCCAGAGCGCGGCGTTTGGCCTTGAGAGCCGACAGCAAGGGCGCATCCTCATCCGACACCATCATCTTGGCGGCTGGCCTGCGGGAAGTGCTTTTTAACGTATCACGGCGCAATTCAACCGGCGCATCTCCACGCAGGACCGGATGCGCTTTTTCGGTGATCCGCAACGCTCCGTGGCGTTCTGGATCAGGCCGCACCAGATCAAGGCCAAGCATCTGTCGAAAAATCGCCTGCCACATGCGTTTGTCGTGATCCTTGCCAACACCAAATGTCGGCAGCGCGTCATGGCCTCGATCACGAATGCGGTCGGTCAGCGTGCCGCGTAAAACGTCGATCAGGTGGCCGGACCCGAAATACTCGCCAGTTCGTAAAATGGCAGACAACGCTTTCATGACATCTACAGTACCATCGAACAGATCGGGTGGCGTAGCGCACAGATCACAATTGCCACAGGTCGGCGTGTCCTCCCCAAAATAGGCCAATAGCTGCTGCCGGCGACAGCCATGTGCTTCGGCCAACCCCAGCAACGCATTCAATCGACCGTGATCCGCGACGCGACGCTCAGCCGGCGCCAGCCCCTCGTCTATCTGGGATCTTCTCAACCGGATGTCGTCCGCACCAAACAAGGTCAGCGTATCGGCAGGTGCACCGTCGCGCCCGGCCCGACCAATTTCCTGATAGTAAGACTCGATCGACTTGGGTAGGTCGGAATGCGCAACCCAGCGGATATCGGGTTTGTCGACCCCCATGCCAAATGCCACCGTAGCCACAACGATCAAACCGTCTTCCTGTTGGAACTGACGCTCGACCTCGCGGCGGTCATCGGCTTCCATTCCGCCGTGGTAAGACACCGCTGGATGACCCGCGTCACGCAGAGCCTTGGCAAGTGTTTCCGTGCGAGCACGGGTGGCGGAATAGACGATGCCCGATTGCCCTTTGCGCGCTGCCGCAAAATTCAGGATTTGAGTGCGCGGACTGTCTTTGGCTGCAAAGGCCAGATGAATGTTTGGCCGGTCGAACCCATGCAAAAAGCTGCGCGGCGCGGCTCCGTCAAACAGTTTTTGTATAATCTCGGCGCGGGTTTCTTCATCTGCCGTGGCAGTGAACGCCGCCAAAGGCACGTCCAGTGCGCGACGCAATTCGCCGATCCGCAGATAGTCCGGGCGGAAATCGTGCCCCCATTGGCTGACGCAATGCGCCTCGTCCACGGCGATCATGGTCACGCCCACGTTGCGCAACAGGTTCAGCGTGCCGCCCGACGCCAATCGTTCTGGCGCCATATAAAGAAGCTTCAGTTCGCCCCGGGACAGTGCGTCAAAAACCGCATCCGTTTCCTCTTGCGTATTGCCCGAGGTCAACGCGCCCGCCGCCACACCCGCGGCTTGTAGTCCCCGCACCTGATCACGCATCAAAGCAATAAGAGGCGATATCACAACTGTGACACCGTCTCGGATCAAGGCTGGAAGTTGAAAGCAAAGTGACTTGCCGCCGCCCGTCGGCATGATTGCCAATGTGTTTTCGCCACAGGACACGGCGTCGACTATTTCGGCCTGTCCGGGGCGAAATTCATCGAAACCGAAAACGGTTTTCAAAAGGTCCAGATCGCGGGGCATGTGTGCTGCTCGTTATTTTGAGAGCACAATCCCACGCGTAACCGCAAGGGACAAGGGATTTAGTAAAAGGACTGCGCGTTGTTGATCAGGATGATCCGGATTGCGTAAAGCACGATCAGGGCAACGAGCGGTGCAAGGTCAAGCCCGCCCATTTGTGGCAGGAAACCTCGGATCCGGGAATAGACCGGTTCTAGCAGTCGGTTCAGCCCATACCAGATTTGCGCCACAACATGTTGCCGCAGGTTCAGCACCTGAAAGTTAATCAGCCAGGACATCACGATATGCGCGATCAGGATAAACCAGGCGATATCCACTATGAGCATCAGGATTTGAAACAAGGACTGCATGTTGGCTCCTACTGGGTTGTCAATTCCATCTAGGGAAGGTTGCACCTTAGGGCAAGGGTGACGCGTGGTTCCAGTTGACGTTTCCAAAGACCAAGGGCAGGTCGACCACAACCTGAAGGAGCCGCCATGTACCCGTTCATACGTATGTTCAAAGAGCTGATCATTAACGTGCGGGCCAAGCCCTTGCCGATGACCGGCACCCATATCAGCCATCACATGTGTTGGCCGTGGGACATCGACCTGTGGCGCGAGTTGAACAACGGGCGCACCCTGACGCTTTACGACTTGGGACGCATTCCTTTGGCCGGACGAACCGGACTAAGCCGGATGTTGATCAAAAACCGTTGGGGTTTGACCATGGCGGGCGCATCAGTGCGCTATCGCAAACGGGTCCGCACTTTTGTTCGGATCGAAATGCGCAGCCGAGTGGCGGGTTGGGACGACCGGTTTATCTATGTCGAGCAAAGCATGTGGCTGGGCGGCGAATGTGCAAACCAGATCGTTTATCGTTCTGCGGTGACGGATCGCAACGGTATCGTTCCAACCACGCGCGTGGCCGACGCCCTGGGCTTCGACGGTCCGCGACCTGAGTTGCCGCCATGGATCCAGGCCTGGATCGATGCGGATGCTCTGCGTCCTTGGCCGCCCGAGGCATGACAGCCCTTGCCCACGCCTAGGTTTCGCTGTTTGATCTACGCAAACAGGGAGCAGGCATGGCAGACATTTCTACGCGAAAGCGCATCTGGGGCTGGTATTGGTTCGACTGGGCCAGCCAGCCCTATCACACCCTGATTTTGACCTTCATTTTCGGCCCCTTCTTTGCAGCCGTCGCGACCGAATTTTTCATGGGTCAGGGACTTGCCGAGCAAGCGGCCGACGCGAAGGCGCAAAGTATCTGGTCATGGGGTCTGGCGGCCGCAGGTTTGATCGTCGGGTTTGGCGCGCCCATCATGGGGGCCTTGGCTGATACAGCCGGGCGGGTGCGCCCTTGGGTCGCTTTTTTCGGGCTGCTTTATGTGATCGGGGCTGGGTCCTTGTGGTGGACGCAACCCGATGGGTCGAACATGTGGGCCATGATCTTGATGTTTGCCATTGGCTTCATCGGGGCAGAATTCGCATTGGTTTTTACCAACTCGCAACTGCCCAGCCTCGCCGATCAGGCCGAGGTCGGAGAGATTTCCGGTTCGGGATTTGCCTTCGGCTATATCGGCGGATTGGTCGCGCTGGCGATCATGCTGACTTTATTTGTTGAACAACCTAACGGCAAAACGTTGATTGGGATAGCGCCCGGCCTTGGTCTTCTGGATGCCGACGCGCGTGAAGGCACGCGGATTGTCGGGCCATTTGTGGCGCTTTGGTTTGTTGTTTTCATGATCCCCTATGCCTTGTGGGTCAAAGACACCCCCAAGCAGGCTTCAAAACACAGCCTTTCTGGTGCCTTTGCAATTCTGGGCCGAACACTGCGGGGACTTAAGCACAAGAAAAGCCTTGCGGCCTATCTGGGAAGCTCAATGTTTTACCGTGATGCGTTGAATGGCCTCTATGGCTTCGGCGGGGTCTATGCGAGCCTTGTTCTGAACTGGTCCATTGTGCTGATTGGTGTTTTCGGAATTATCTCGGGCCTCGCGGCAGCCGGTTTCAGTTGGCTGGGTGGCCGTGTCGATAAGAAGCGTGGCCCAAAACCGGTTATCATCGGGTCTGTTCTTGTCTTGATGGCAGTCTGCTTCCTGATCGTGAACATGACGCGCGAGTCCGTGTTTGGCATCGGGTTGCCAGAAGGATCGAACATTCCCGATATCATCTTTTTCGGCTGCGGTATGCTGATCGGCGGGATGGGCGGCACGTTGCAATCAGCCAGTCGGTCAATGATGGTGCGCCATGTCGACCCCAAAGCCCCAACCGAAAGCTTCGGGCTTTACGGCTTGTCAGGGCGAGCAACAGCCTTCATGGCCCCCGCCTTGATTGCGTGGTTTACGACAATGACGGGCAGCGCCCGGCTCGGCGTGTCTCCGCTGATCGGATTGTTTGCAATAGGGCTTTTCCTTCTGTTTTGGGTTAAACCAGAAGGCGAGCAGTGAGAGGTCATAGGTTCATGGGTATGAAAATCATTAGAAAGTCGTTCGCGTTCAGCGCATTGCTTTTTGCGACTGTATTGACCGCGCCTGATAAGGCAGGTGCCGAAACGGCCGCC
This sequence comes from Aliiroseovarius sp. M344, assembly GCF_025140835.1. Classification (NCBI taxonomy): domain Bacteria; kingdom Pseudomonadati; phylum Pseudomonadota; class Alphaproteobacteria; order Rhodobacterales; family Paracoccaceae; genus Aliiroseovarius; species Aliiroseovarius sp. M344. The sequence continues at coordinate 334,347 of NZ_CP081153.1, read as the reverse complement.
AAGCAGCTGTTCGGCGCAGCGCGCGCCGGCTCAACGCAAAAATCTGCGCCTTTCGGATCGTATTCAAAGGGGTGCCTTGCGGGTGCTGAGCAATTGCCGCAGTCCGGCCCTACTTGGCAAGCCATGCGCCTGTCACGAAACCGAAACTGGGGCCATCCTGAACTGATAGATTTCGTCAAGAAACTCTCGCGCAAAGCTGCAAAGCAACCCGGCTGGAACGGGCTCTATGTTGGTGATATGAGCCAACCCCGCGGCGGACCGATGCTGACTGGCCACCGATCGCACCAGATCGGGTTGGATGCCGATATCTGGATGTTACCCGCCAAACGTTTGAACCTGTCGGCGAACGCCCGTGAAAGCATCTCGTCCATTTCAATGCGACGCGCCAAGGGCGCATTCGTCAATAAGTCTTGGACACGCGCACATCATGAAATTTTGAAAGCCGCTGCAAAAGACAAGCGTGTCGCGCGGATTTTTGTCTTCCCCGGCGCGAAAGTTCAAATGTGTAAGGACGAGAAAGGTAACCGAAGCTGGCTCAGGAAGATCCGGCCATGGTGGGGGCACCATTATCATTTCCACGTCCGCTTGACTTGCCCAAAGGGTATGCGCGGTTGTGTCGATCAGGCTCCGCCGCCGCCGGGCGATGGCTGCCAAGATGCGGTTAACTGGGTCAATGATATCCTCCATCCCAAGCCGCCGCCGCCCAATCCGCCAAAGCCCAGCAAACCGCGTGGACCTCTGACGCTATCCGATTTGCCAAAACAATGCCGTTCCGTCTTGTCATCGCGCTAGGAGCGCTGATTACGCTGGTTGGCTTCTTAGCCGTTGATCTTGGGGCGCAGACGGTGTCCGATGCGAAGCTTGTATCGGCAACACGTTGGTATGGCGGCGAGGACCCGGCGTTTGGTGGGTTTTCCGGTATCGAGGTCAGCGAAGATGGGTCTTCTTTCGTCGCAATAACTGATCGAGGCGATATCACACGCGGTAAATTTCTACGTGAAAATGGCAAGATCACGAAAGTTGCCCACGGTGCGCTCATCAAACTTACAACCCCGCGTGGTGTTAACGTGCGTGGGATCTGGTCTGACAGTGAAGGTCTGGCGATTGCCGAAGATGGCACGATGTTTGTCAGTTTTGAAGTTGGACATCGAATTGTTAAGTATCCATCCGGACAGGCAAGAGTACGAAACTTACCGAAAAACCCAGCTACCAAGAGAATGGAGCCTAACGCCGCGCAAGAGGCACTTGCCGTCCTGACGGATGGCTCCGTCTTGATGATCCCCGAAGGCAGCGCGAACCAAAAGACACCGCATCCGGCGTATCGTTTACGCGCGGGTGCACAGTCTTGGGAGAAAGCCTTTTTGATCCCGCGCTATCGCCCTTATGTGCCTGTGGGCGCAGACCTCGGTCCGGATGGCCGCCTGTATCTGCTGGAACGACACCTGAGCGGCATCTTTGGTTTTACCAATCGCGTGCGGCGGTTCGACATTGCGCCAGAGGGCCTGGTCAACGAAACCGTTTTACTTCAAACTGAAGCTGGCCAGCATGACAATTTGGAAGGGCTTGCCGTGTGGCGTGATGAAAACGGGCTGATCCGTTTGACCATGGTATCGGACGATAATTTCAAATTCTTCCAAGTCACCGAGATCGTGGAATACGTAGTGCCGGAAGGGGCGGGTGCCCAAATAGACCCCTTGATCAACGGGCAATGAGCGGTTAAACGCGGCGCGTTCCTGACATTCAGGGACCAAGTCTCCGCAACCTTGCTAAAACGGATCAAAAACATGAACCGCATACTTCCTGGCGTCATTGCCATGGCCGCCATCGTGGTGGCGTCAAATATTCTGGTGCAACACCTGTTCGGTCAATGGTTGACCTGGGGTGCGTTCACCTATCCGCTCGCTTTTCTTGTGACCGACGTGATGAACCGCGTCTACGGCGTTAATGCTGCGCGCAAAGTGGTCTTTGCCGGTTTCGTCACAGGTGTTATCTGCAGCTTCATCGGCACGCAAATCATGGGCGAATTCGGCCCGCTTGTTACCCTGCGCATCGCGATGGGTTCTGGCCTTGCTTTCCTAACCGCCCAACTTCTGGACGTCGCGGTCTTTGATCGTCTGCGCGGCGGGAAATGGTGGCGCGCACCTGTCACCAGCACCATCATTGGCAGTTCGGTTGACACTGTCATCTTTTTCACGATCGCATTCTCGGCGAGCCTGACATTTTTGGAACCGGCCAACGATGTCAGCTGGGCAGGAGAGGTTCTGCCCCTGCTGGGTCAAGGCCCGGATGCCCCTCTTTGGGTATCGCTTGCGATGGCCGACTGGATGGTGAAACTGGCTCTTGCACTTATCGCACTGGTCCCATTTCGCCTCATCGTTACGAAACTTTCACCAAATCCTGCGTGAAAAGTTTTGACAAACGCAAAATCTGTGGCAACCTCCTAGATATAGCAACAGCGAGAAAGGAGGTGTCCATGTCAAGAGATACAACGGAGCGAGGTGCCGGGACAATCTAGGTCGCGACTTTCTGGGGCAGCCCCCGGTGAGGAATGCGGACCTCTTTGATCCCTATTTTACGGCGGTCTAACCGGTCCCACCTCCTTAATTCTCGAGAGGGTCGTCCCAAAGCGGGCGGCCCTTTTCTTTTGTCGTTTCCGGGATTTCCGAATTGGATCCAATTCGCTAGGGTGCGCCCATGATCCGAGTAACTGACGATATCACCCTGCAAGATTGGGAGCTGAGCGAAAGTTTCACCCGCAGTTCTGGACCTGGTGGACAGAACGTCAACAAAGTGGCGACGGCCGTCGAGTTGAGGTTTGAGGCCGCACGCTCCCCCAATCTGACCCAAGCGGTGAAAGCGCGGCTGAAACGTATCGCGGGACGCAAATGGACACTGGATGGAGCTATCGTAATCCGCGCCGAGGACACACGCAGTCAGGCGCGCAATCGAGAAATTGCACAAAACCGACTTGCTGAGATGATCCGCAGAGCACTGGTCGCACCGAAACGGCGCATCGCAACCAAGCCCACATTGGGCTCAAAGAAGCGCCGTTTGGATGCCAAAACTCGCCGTGGCCAAGTCAAAGCCCTGCGCGGACCTATTAACGAAGATTAACCTGACCGGAGCCACAAGATGTCGGACAACGCCACCATACTGAAACGTCGTGAACGACTTCTTGGGCCGAATATGACGACCTTCTATGCCGACCCTGTTCATATTGTGCGCGGGGAAGGCGCGTGGTTGTGGGACGTGGACGGCAAAAAGTTTTTGGATTGCTATAACAACGTGCCTCATGTCGGCCATGCCCATCCGAAAGTCGTCGAGGCGATCACCCAACAGGCAGCCACGCTAAACACTCATACACGCTATCTGCACGAGGGCATTCTGGACTATGCCGAGCGTCTGACCAGCACAATGGACCACGATCTGGACGCCATGATCATGGTCTGCACCGGGTCCGAAGCCAATGATATTGCGCTCCGTATGGGTCGTGCGGTGACCGGAAAGACGGGGATCATCTGCACCGACAATACCTATCACGGCAACACGGATCTGGTATCGCATCTGTCTGCCAAGAAAACGCCCATCGGTGGCCCGGTGGATTGGATCAAGAAAGTGCCGTCGCCCGACACGCTAGCGCCGCTTGGCGGAAGCTTAAAAGCCCAGTCGCAGGCATTTGCAGACGAAATTCAGAAGGCGATTGATACGTTGGAGGCCGAAGGCCACGGGTTTGGCACGTTGATCCTTTGTCCGTTCTTCGCCAACGAAGGCTTTCCCGACCTGCCCCAAGGGTTTCTTGATCCGACGGTCGATGTTGTGCGCAAAGCAGGCGGCGTCATTATCGCAGACGAGGTTCAACCGGGCTTTGGTCGCACGGGGCGGCATTTCTGGGGACACCAAAGGATCGGACTGGCGCCGGACATCGTGACGATGGGCAAGCCGATGGGCAACGGGCATCCCGTCGCCGCGGTCGTCACCCGACCCGAAATCATGACCGAGTTCCGCACCCGCTTCGGTTATTTCAACACGTTTGGGGGCAACCCCGTTTCCGCCGCCGCGGCGATGGCGGTTCTGGATGTGTTGGAGGATGAGCAGCTGATGGACAACGCGCGCGACACCGGTGACTACGCGCTGGGGCTGCTGAAACAACTGGATCACCCGATGATTGCTGACGTGCGTGGCGCGGGCATGTTCATGGGGCTGGAGTTCGCCCTTGATGGCGACACAAAAGCCGCCGCAGATTTCTGCAAGCTGCTGGTGGAAGACATGCGCCAGCGCGGTGTGTTGCTCCATTCTGTTGGACGTTATTATCACGGCATCAAAATCCGCCCGCCCATGTGTTTTGATCGCGGGCAAGCCGAGCTTCTGGCGGAAACACTGGACGGTGCGTTGAAGGCCCTGCCCGCATGACTGCGTTGAAAAAGGCGCTGGAGGTGTGGGGCGCGCAAGACATCCGCATGATCAAGAACCGCGAAAACATCGTTCACGAAGTGCGCGTGGGCGGACGTCCTGCCGCCCTTCGCCTGCACCGCCCCGGCTATCAAAGCAAAGCCGCGATCCAGTCGGAACTGGACTGGATGGCTGGGCTGGCCGCCGCCGGAATGCGCGTCCCCGCCCCCATCCCTACGCGAGCCGGGGACACGGTTGCCGATCTGGGTGCGGGTCAAATCGCGACCGTGGTCACGTGGGTCGACGGCGCGCCCATCGGCGAAGGCGGCGTGCCTTTGCCGGGCAGCAAGGCTGAGCAGGCGGCCCTGTATCGGAAGGTCGGCGGAGAGATTGCGACACTGCATAATCTGACCGACGCCATGACCCTGCCGGTTGATTTCGCGCGCCACCGCTGGGACATTCCGGGGCTTCTTGGCGAGGCACCTTTCTGGGGCAAGTTCTGGGAATGCCCCGCGCTGACGGAAGATGAACGCGCCTTGATCCAACGCGCCCGTGCCGTTGCGCACGATAGGGCAACCGCTTTCATGGACAACGGCGCAGATTTCGGGCTGATCCACGCGGATGTGTTGCGTGAGAACGTGTTTGTTCACGATGGCACCCTGACTCTGATCGACTTTGACGACGCGGGCTTTGGCTTTCGACTATATGACCTTGCGGTGATGATGACCCAGAACGAGGGCGAACCGGCCTATGAGGCGATCAAAGCGGCGGCGTTGGCGGGATATCGTGAACACCGGGCGCTGAGCCAAGAGGCGGAAGACCTGCTGCCCATGTTCCTGATGATGCGCCGCTTTGCGTCGATGGGCTGGGCGGTTCCTCGATACAATCCAACCGGGCCGGAGGTTGCTGGGTACGCCCAGAAGGCTGTCGCAGCGGCGCGGGGGTTTCTTGGGGGATGAGGGGCTGCGAGGTGGGCGGAAATGTTTAAGGCTTTTTACGCGGGACAGGTCGGGGTTTTAAAGGTTTTAACGGCATTTTGGGGTGGGTTTTAAAGGGTTTAAAGAGGGGATTCAGCTATCTTCCCTAGCATCAAAAATCGAGAGTTTTTCGATTTTCTTCTTCCTGCCGTCGTCCAATGCTACCTCGATAAAGAAATCACCAGGTGATTTAGCGCGGACAGGTATTTTCGGCAAAGCAAATAGGAACGGGTCTCCTTCCAACCCATCGACATCAAGTACTTTGCTTTCCATCGGGTAACCCACATGGCGAAAAAATAATGTGAGAATCTTTGTGTCAGACGGCAGCGAATCTCCCCTGAGCAAGCAGGAAAACGAGTCGTCTACTGGAAATTCAAAGGCCCCTAAGCCTCCAGAGTATCCACCAACTATGATGAACTTCCCACTATCTTCGCGGCGAAAGTCGTCGCAGATGGTTGCCGAGATTCTAGCCGACATTCTGGATTTCTTTCGTGGGAGTTCTCATGAGACTTACGGTCTTAGGATTTTTTGTTCCGTCGCCAGAAAACCCACCTCCTCTAAGAGGAGTTGAAACAAACTTGTGATCGGAGCCTTGACGATGGTTACAGCCATGCTTGTACTCTTTTTCACAGGCGTCGAACTCTGGCACTACTCCCAAAGCCCAGCAGAGTTCGGAAATGGTACGCAACGTTAGATTCGCTTTGCCATCCAGTGCGCGAGTGACAACGCTTCGGTCAACTTCTAGCAAACGCGCAATGTCTGACCGACTAATCTTTTTCGACTTAGCCGCATTAACGACTTCTCGCGCTAGAACCCCATGCACACGTGTCATGAACTCAGCAGAGGCCTTGTCTTTTGGCGATATTGAAAATTCAAAAGACATCTTTTCTTTTCCTCTTTAAGAACTTTGGATCATCTAAGTCCAAAGCATTTCTACGTTGGATCGCTTGCTCGCGATGCCCTGCATAAAGCTTGTGCAAAAGAAGCTTTTCTTTTGTCTCTACGCTCGACACTACAAAGCAACCTTTTCGAACAAACCAACCGAAGAAACGTAAATCCGCCGTTCGCAACTCCCATATCCCGTGATCAACATCGTCTGGACGCATCGGCTTTGGATACATATCGTCAGCAAACATATCTCTCCCAACAACGAAGTCACGCAAGAGTACAAATGCCTGTTGATTAGGGCTCACAGCGCCATCGTTGAACCCATCTGCCTTCAAACCGGGTAGAACATTTCTCATCCATTCCGCAGCTGCTGGCAGTAGATAGATGGCCCTAAGAGGCATCTCTCCACGGTCCAATAGCCCGCTTACCTTTTCAAGCTTTTTGTCTATACAGAGCTTTTCTATTGTTGCCATATAAGTCAACACAAATTCTTTAACAAGAGATAAACCGGCTCTCAAAGCATCAATTCGGAAACACGAGAGGCCTAAACCACCACCTCCATAGCAGATTGATTCCCAACATCAAATACCCGTTTATAGCGAGTAATCTCGTCCTCTGGCCCCATCGCCTTGTTGGGATTGTCCGACAGTTTCACCGTCGCGCGCCCGTTCGCCTCGACCGCTTTGCAGACCAGCGAGAATGGGGCGAGGGCGTTGTTGGGGACGAGGTCTCGGAAATCATTCGTCAAAAGCGTGCCCCAACCGAAGCTGGTTTTCACGCGGCCTGCGAATTGCGTGTGCAGTTCGATGATTTTGTCGGTGTCCAGACCGTCCGAGAAGATGACCATTTTCTGTGTCGGATCCTCGCCACGGTCTTTCCACCATTTGATGGCAATCTCGGCGCCTGTGGCCGGGTCTCCGCTGTCGATGCGGATGCCGGTCCAGCCGGCCAGCCAATCCGGCGCGTTGTCCAGAAAGCCCTGCGTGCCATAGGTGTCGGGCAGGATGATGCGCAGGTTGCCGTCGTGTTCCTCGTGCCAGTCGGCCAGCACGTCATAGGGGGCTTGGGCCAGTGCGGCGTCGTCCTTGGCCAAGGCCGCATAGACCATGGGCAGTTCGTGGGCGTTGGTGCCGATCGCCTCAATATCGCGTTTCATCGCGATCGAGCAGTTGGAGGTGCCGACGAAGTTGTCGCCCAGCCCTTCCATCATCGCCTGCACGCACCAGTCCTGCCACAGATAGGAATGGCGGCGGCGGGTGCCGAAATCAGCAAGACGCAGGCCGTCAAGTTCGCGTAGCGGTTCGATCTTCTCCCAGATGCGGGTCATGGCACGGGCATACAGGACCTGAAGTTCGAACCGGCCCATGTCGCGCAGTACGGCACGCCCACGAAGCTCCATCAGCACGGCGAGCGCGGGGATTTCCCACATCATGACCTCGGGCCATGATCCTTCGAAGGTTAGTTCATACTGGTCGCCAACACGCTCTAGGTGATAAGGCGGCAGGCGCATGCTTTCAAACCACTCCATGAAATCCGAGCGGAACATCTGGCGCTTGCCGTAAAACGTGTTACCGCGCAGCCACGTGCTTTCCCCGCGCGACAGGCTGAGCGAACGGATATGGTCCAATTGCTCGCGCAATTCGCCTTCGTCGACAAGATCGGCCAAGGGCACGTGTTTTGAGCGGTTGATCAGGCTAAACGTGACGTTGGTGTCTGGCTTGTTGCGAAACACCGACTGGCACATCAGAAGCTTGTAGAAATCCGTGTCGATCAGCGACCGTACAATCGGGTCGATCTTCCAGTGGTGGTTATAAACCCGGCTTGCAATATCGACCATTCAGGCCTCCAGTTTCACGCCAGCGGCGCGCATGTCAGCGCGGGCGGCATCCAGTGACCCATTCAGGTCAATCGCGCGGCACGCAGGTTCCAGCACGGTCACCTCAAAGCCCAGCCGCGCCCCGTCGATGGCCGAATATGCAACGCAGAAATCTGTGGCCAGCCCAACAAGCGTCAATTTCTGGACGCCACGGGTTCGCAGGTACCCTTCCAACCCGGTGGGGGTGGTGCGGTCATTCTCGAAAAAAGCCGAGTAGCTGTCTATTTCGGTGCGGAACCCTTTGCGGATCACCATGTCGGCCCGATCACGGTGCAAGTGATCGTGAAAATTTGCCCCGATGCTGCCCTGAATGCAGTGATCAGGCCAAAGGACCTGCGTGCCATATGGCATCTCTGTCGTCTGATAGGGGTCCTTGCCATCGTGCGACGAAGCAAACGAGCTGTGCCCCGCTGGATGCCAATCCTGCGTAAACACTTTCACCTGAAAATCTGGCAACATTTCATTGATCAGTGGCACCACCTCGTCGCCGCCAGCGACGGCCAGTGCGCCGCCGGGGCAGAAATCGTTCTGCACATCGATCACGATCAGGGCTTCGTTTGCATCACGCATGGGCGATCCTCCTTGAAACTCAATGGGTAAGGATCGCTTTCGGGCGGGTCAAGCAATTGGCAGTCTTGAACCTTTGAATACATGGGCGTATGCCGCGTTTATGTATACAATCGCCGCTCTCTATCACTTCACCCGTTTTGACAATCCTGCAGCTTTGCAAGCGCCCTTGCTGGAGGTTGCGCAGCGCGAAGGGATCAGTGGATCACTTCTGTTGGCGCATGAAGGCATCAACGGGACGATTGCCGGCTCGCGTATAGGGATCGACACGATCATCGCCTTTATCCGAGCGCTGCCGGGTTGTGCTGAGTTGTCGTGGAAGGAATCCACAGCGCTTGACCAACCATTTGGCAAAATGAAGGTTCGGCTGAAGAAAGAGATCGTGACGATGGGGGTGCCTGATGTGGACCCTCTGGCGTCGGTCGGGCATTACGTCAATCCTGAGGACTGGAACGATCTGATCGCGCAAGACGATGTGGTGGTGATCGATACCCGCAACGATTACGAAGTTGCGATTGGCACATTCGAAGGCGCGGTTGATCCCAAGACAAAAACTTTCCGCGAGTTTCCTGCGTGGTGGGACAAAAACAAAGACCGCTTCCACAACAAGCGGGTGGCGATGTTTTGTACCGGAGGGATCCGCTGCGAAAAATCGACCAACTTTCTGATCAGTCAGGGGATCGACGATGTCTATCATCTGAAGGGCGGCATCCTTCAGTATCTTGAAGACGTGCCGGAAGACGACAGCAAATGGGACGGCGCTTGCTTCGTCTTCGATAATCGCGTGTCCGTCGAACATGGGCTGTCAGAAGGTCCGCACGAGCTATGCCACGCCTGCCGCCGCCCCATCCTGCCTGAAGACAAAAGCCGACCCGAATATGAAGACGGTGTCAGCTGCCACCAATGTCTCGGCGAGTTCGATGAGGGCCGTCGCGAACGGTTTAGAGAGCGGCAGAAACAAATGGCACTGGCACGCGCGCGCGGCGAACGGCACTTGGGACGCGAAGCATAGCGCCTTCGCACAAGAGCTCGGCCATCGTGGGCGGCCTAATTAAAGGCGACTGACATCAAATGCAGCGCCTGTCATCTGACGGATCAGACTAAATAGAAGCGTTGCCGACGCGACAGAGCTTTCAGTGACCAGCACAGTATCTTGATGATGAATGTCGAACTTCCCGGCACTAAACAACCCGTCAGCCGTGGTCAGATCGATCACAAAAACACTACGCGCATTGTTCGGGCCTGAACTATCGGATCGAACTGCCTTTGGTGAGTATTCCCGCAGCACAAGGATGCCCTTGGGATTGGCTCGCAAATCTGACAAACCGCCGATCAGCGACATAGCGTCAAGGGCTGAGATACTAGCCTTACCAAAAGGTACGATGGCCTCGCGGCTCGCCGCACCAAGGGAACGGAAATATCTTTCGTCATTTTCAATTGCGACTTTGTCGCCTGGGAGCAATAGCGCATCATACTGTGGGTTGCTCAAAACTTGTTCAAGCGGACGCCGATATGTCTTGCTGCCACGAATCAGTTTCAATTGTGGGTTCTCTAGTTGCGCCGAAGGCCCTCCTGCCGCCGAGATCGCGTTAAGAACGGTGAAATCGGGGTCAGACACTTGGATTGGGCCGGGGCGATTGACGCCAGACACCATCGAAATTACGCCGCGTGTCCCGGTGTGAACATCCAATTGCACTTGCGCAGATGGAATCACCTCTTCGTATTTACGTTGAATTCGCGTGCGGGCCGCTGATTGCGGCAAACCGGCAATGTGAAGCGTGCCGACAAACGGCAAAAAAATGGTGCCTGCGGACGACACAGTCATATTCTGCATCCGGACGGTGTTTGTGTTTGGTGCAGTTAACAGCGAGTTTTCTTCACTGTCCCAAACAACAACATCAACCTTATCAAACGCACGAATTGGCGTATCGGCAGCTGGGCTGCCACGGCGCGGCCAAGCATAGGAACCGTTCATTGTTGGCGACGGCCATCGAGATATTGATGACAGCGTCTCTCGCGACACCCGGTATACCGCGATATCGGACCTAGCTTGAGATTCTTTGCCGATGACTTCGTTTTGAATGGCACCACCACGGGGCAGTCCACAGCTCACCATTGCAAATAGCGCAAAAGCAACCAAGACCAAACGCATGTTCGCTACTTTCATGAAACCCCGAATTTTGGCCAAGCCCAACTTTTCGACACCATAAGTGGTGGCGCTTTTTTTCACAAGCTCGACAAGCGGGCAATGCGCGACAAACTTCTGTTCGAGTCGATCAAGACACGATTTGCCGCCGAAAGCGATATTTTCACCAAAGATCGGCTGGGCCTAGCGGCTGTTCAACAGTTCACGATGATATCGTGCCAAGAAGACCAGACCAATAAATGTCAAAACCATTGAAATGCCATAAACATATATGGGGCTGGCCCATGTGGCATCATAGGTCGCATAGACACCACGTCGCATTACGCCGACGATGTGGACCAGAGGATTATACCAAAGGATATCTCGAGCTTGTGAAGGCAGGCTTTCCATCAGGAAAAAAATCGACGAGATGATAAAAAGAGGCCGCGTGATAATTCCCCAAACCCGCTCCCAAATTGAGAAGCGCGCAAGTAAAAAACAGTTAAAGACACCGACTCCGAATCCAAATGCAAGCGCCATACAAACGGCGTTCAGGATCGACGGATAAGTCAGGATATTTCCTGTATCGAAAATAGTGATGATCGAGAACAGCAGGATGTAAAGCACCATAAGGTGCGTTAATCCATTCAGAAGAAATCGAGCGACGAGCGCATCAAGATAGGTCACCGACGGGTAGAACAGTAAAGGTTTTGAGAAAATAAGTGATTTTCCAAGTTTTCCGGCAAGGTCGGAATACATCATAAACGGAAGAAATCCCGTCGCATAAAACAAAGGGAAATTGTTCCCTAAGGCCGGTGAGGAAAACGCCATTGAGAATGCAATCGACATCACCGTGAGCCCGCCGACCGGCTCAAGTATCGCCCAAAGGTAACCACCCGGAGAACGGCCATAGGTCGTAACCATTTCCCGCATCATCAGTGCGAAAATGGTGCGGAAGGTTTTGAAACTCCGCGCGTGAAGTCCTGCGGCCGAAAAGCTCATCCCCCTTGTTGACCTTAAAGAACGGACTACCGCAAGTCGAAATAAGACTCCGACCGACGGGGCAGGCTCTTTTCACCGGAAATAGTTCGATGCTATAGACGAGTTGCTTCGTAATGATGGGAAAAACATTGACCGATACGCCTCAGCCGCCCACGTCGGCCAAATTTTTCCGCAGCGGGACTAGTGAACCTGATGATTCTGCTGGCAAAAACCCGACGCAGGAAAACAAAAAGCCCGAAACGCCTGCTGCGCCTAAACCGGATGTCGGACCCACCGCCCCGATGGCAAAGCCTGCACGCATGCGCAAACGGCACCGCCGCATCGTGCGCAGCTTCCTGTTTGTAGTCTTGGCACCATTGGCGATCTCGGCTTGGTATCTGTTTGCTTTTGCGAAGGACCAGTATGCTTCATACGTCGCCTTTTCGGTGCGATCCGAAGATGTAAGCTCGGCAATTGATTTGTTGGGTGGCCTTAGTGCGTTCGGGTCGGGTGGCTCGGAAGACGCAGATATTCTGTATGAATTTATTCAGAGTCGAGAGTTGGTGGACGTGATCGACAAAGAGCTCGACCTGCGAAGCATGTTTTCTGCGCCCTACTCGACCGACCCTGTATTCGCATATGCGAATGACGGCACTATCGAAGATTTGACCAAATATTGGGGGCGCATGGTCAAAATCTTTTATGACAGCGGCACAGGCCTGATCGAGTTACGGGTCCATGCGTTTACGCCGACGGACGCGAAAAACATCGCTAACAGTATTTTTACCAACAGCTCCGCGATGATCAACGACCTCAGTGCAATCGCCCGCGAGGATGCGACGCGTTATGCGCGCGAGGAGCTTGACCGCGCTGTCGAACGCCTGAAAGTGGCCCGGCAAGCTGTAACCGAGTATCGATCCCGCAATCAAATTGTTGATCCTGAAGCAGAAATTGGGGCGCAAACCGGCATGATGATTGCGCTACAGACAAAGCTGTCAGACGCGTTGATCGCTTTCGATCTGCTCAGTGAAAGTGCGAATACCAATGACCCACGTATAGCGCAGGCCGAGTTGCGAATTGAAGTCATTCGGCAACGCATTGACGAAGAGCGTTTGAAATTCGGTGTCGGCAGCAACGGGGAAGTAGATTACCCCACCCTTGTTGGTGAGTACGAGCGCCTTGCAGTGGATAGAGAATTTGCCGAGCAGACCTATCTGGCCGCACTTGCTGCACATGATGCCGCGCTGACCGAGGCGCAGCGAAAAAGCAAATATCTCGCGGCCTACATCAAGCCTACCCTCGCCGAGCGGGCTGAATATCCCGAACGGGGGTTGCTACTTGCACTGGTCGGGCTGTTCCTGTTCTTCTCATGGGCCATCGCCGCGCTGGTTTATTATGCCATCAAGGATCGCCGCTGATGATCCAAATCCGCAACCTGTGGAAAACCTATTATGTTAAGGGGACTCCCAAAGTTGTCGCAAACGGCCTGAACCTTACGTTCCCTTCCGGCCTGTCTGTAGGGCTGTTTGGTCGAAACGGTGCAGGAAAGTCGACGTTGCTGCGGATGATCGCGGGGGTGGAGGATCCCGATAAAGGTTCGATCGCCTCTGATGGCACGATATCTTGGCCGGTTGGTTTCTCGGGCAGTTTTCATGGCGAACTCACTGGTGCTCAGAACGCCCGATTTGTTGCAAGGGTATATGGGGTCGACACTGATGAGTTGATCGCTTTCGTCGAAGATTTTGCCGAACTGGGGGCGCATTTCCACGCCCCCTTTCGCACCTATTCGTCTGGTATGCGGTCACGGCTGGCGTTTGGTCTGTCCATGGGCATTCAGTTTGATACCTACTTGGTCGACGAGGTGACGTCTGTTGGTGATGCAGCCTTTCGTGCGCGGAGCACTGAGTTGCTGAAGCAACGCATCGGCAATAGCGCGGCGATCATCGTTTCTCATTCCATGCCGCTCATGAAACAGCTCTGCGACGTCGGAATCGTCATGATCAACGGCCACGCCAAATATTACCAGGATATTGATAAGGCGATCGACGTCCACGAAGCCGCAATGAAGGGAAATGTCCCCGATTGGTTGCCGCGCTAGGAGGTTTTTTGCAGCACAACCCGCGTGGCTGAGCTGCCAACCTCGCCGTTTGAGTCGCGGCCTTCACCACGACACATACCCGCCAGCTGCACTAACGACCCAAAAATACCTTTTAACCCTGCTTTCACTCACGTATTAGTGCGCCCTGAAAGCGGGAGGCATCGCCTTGTGTGCGGTCAAGTATGTTGAGGCGAACAATAAATGGAAGTCTATCAGGCCAACTCCCCTCGGACTATTATCCACATCGGCCCCCCCAAGACAGGGACAACCACTGTACAAGAGAATGTGCTGGCAAAGCTATCGTCCATTTGTTTCTTGGGAAAGCCATGGTGGAATCCAGAAATACCGTATGACAAGTGTGTCGGACTGCATCGGGCAATCGACAGTGTCACAAAGACGGATCGATCCTCATTTGATGAAACGGCGGCTAAACAAGCAGTGGCAGAATGGTTAGAGCACGCACCCGATGCACAAAAGCAGTCCGATGGCTCTTATTTACCCAGATTTCTGTCCGAAGAGCGCCTCTGCATCACAGATAATGTTGATTATAGCGAAATAGCGCGCCGCCTCGCTGTTCTTTTCCCGAATAGCGAAGTGGTCTACGTGCGACGTGATCCAGTCGGAGGGCTTCGCAGCTCGCATCGGTGGCTATACGCTAGGGCGTGGACCAACTTGAGTTTCTCAAAGTGGCTTGATCAGGTTTTGTTCAATCCAACTTTTGACCACCGGGACGTCGCTGTTCGTTATTACGATTGGCAGTTGATTGAAAATAGTTTTGGCGCGCATTTCAAAACGGTGCGGGCGGTCGATTTCTCTTTGTTGCGCAAAGACAGTACCGAATTCTTACGCCAGTTATTGGATACCGACTCCGACGAAATCGATCAATTTGCGGCTGTGACTAACCAACCGCTTAACGTATCGCAAAACCGCGCTGTGTCAGAGCTGCACCGCGCTGCCAAGAAATCAATCCGCCTATGGAACAGGTTGCCTTTTGGAAAAATAGACGAGAAGCCGGAATACTTGGGAGATACACCCTTCTGGCAAAAGGTCGAAAAACCGCTTCGACGTTTATCATGGGGCAACAAGAAGCTTGCGATGTCAGACGCCGACAAACAGAAGATCGCCCGCTACTACGCATCGCGCAATGCCCTTCCGCCTGCGACCCAAGCAGGTAAGGTTGACCAACAAGCCAGCCAGCCCGGAAAATAAAGGATACAATTTGAAACTGTGGAACAAGATCGGCGCAGGCCTTGTCAGAGTGAACCAAGCTCCGGGGTTACGTGGGAAAATCAGCACTTTTCGCCAGCTGTCGCAGGTTGCGCTGAGGTCCAGACTGCGGAGCAACGCCAGCGCTGTATCGGACAAGTCCGTTGCCGCTGACGCGTGGGCGGATTATCACCTTCTCAGCTATGTGTGTCGCGACATAAAAGTTGATATCGACCCAGATCTGACACCCCGAATTCGATTTTTGCTGCCTGAACTGAATGCTTCAGTGATCTTTGGCGGCTATACGGCGCTATTCCAGTTTGCCAACTTCCTGCAAGATCGTGGCTGGAAAACTGGTGTCTTTGTACTGACCCCAGTGGGTAACCTAAAAGCGCTTCTTGAGACTTTTGAATCCAACGCGTTGGTGCACAAAGTTCTATCCGAAAGCGAGATATCGGACATGAACGCCACAAAGACTATGCGAATGTCACCTAAGGACATGATAGTTTCCTACAATTGGACGACATCGATTGCCGCCGCAACGATGTCCCGCCATCTTGACGATCCGGCCTATTACTATTTCGTGCAGGAAGACGAGCGCTGCTTCTATTCCAATGACAGTCACCGCTTTCTTGCGGAAAGTGTTTTTCTAAACGACCCAAAGCCGAGACTGATCTGCAATTCAGCAAAGCTTCTTGATCACTACCGGGCCGAAGGTCTGGTGTCGGATGAAACAGTTGTCGGCGTTTTCGAGCAAGGCCTTCCCGCCCCGGCCTCACTGAGCCGCGAAGCCATGGAAAAACGGTCGCCACGACGATTTGTCTTCTACGGTCGCCCAGAAGACCACGCAAAGCGAAATCTGATGTCGATTGCTATGATGGCGATCGCCAAAGCCAAGAAGTCTGGAGCATTCGACGCCGAGCCTTGGGAGTTTTGCATGATGGGTTCACCACGCATGGGCAAATCTTTCGACCTGGAAGGTGTGCGTGTGAAGTGCCTGCCCTATCAAGGATATGACGCCTACCGCGAGACGCTCGCAGGCTTCGACGTGGGATTAAGCCTTATGTATGCCCCACATCCATCCGTCCCGCCCTTTGAGATGGTGCGATCGGGCATGGTAACGGTGGTCAACACTACACCCAGACGACCAGATGAATGGTATCGCAGCATTTCTGCGAATTTCGAGCCCGGCGAACCGTCGGTGGACGGGCTTGCTGATGCAATCAAGCGCGCGACGGCGCGCGTGGGCGATATTGACGCGCGACTTGCGGCAACCGAGACTTATCACCCAAGCAATTGGGACGAAAGTTTTGCCGATCTACCTGCGCAATTGGGCCACGCTATTTTTTCAAAGAACGGAACCGAGTAAATGACCAAAGTCGAAAAAGATCTCGCGCCGATTTATGTGGTCAGTTCTGATGATCAGAAACCGGAGCCGCACATCACCTCCTACGACAAAATTCGAGAGAACAGGCGGCAGAACAAGTACAATCGCTGGATTGATACCGGCAACGACGAACGTGCGGCCCAGCAGCGCTTTAAGGAAGACTTCTTCTTCGTCGGAAGCCTTCCCAAGTTCAAGCTGAAGCGCACCGACAAATTCTTTGGTATCGGGTCCTGCTTTGCGCGCAACATCGAACGAGAACTGTCCGCACAAGGTATGACGTGCCTGACAGAAGGCACCAACATCCCACAGGAATTCTATGTTGGCGACCGTGACGCACGTTCGGCAATGAATAAGTTCAACATCCCTTCGATGATCGATGAGGTGGAGCGGACATTTAATCCGAAACACAAAGAACCGGGTCGCTATATCGAAGTCGGGCAAGACGAATATTTTGATCCAGCGACGTCAGGCGTAAAACTTCTGCCACTCGACCAACATGCAATTGTCAGAGAGAGCGTTAAGAAAACCACATTGCGCCTTGCCGAGGCCGACTGCGTGATCATCACGCTGGGGCTTGTCGAAGCATGGTTTGACCGCGCATCCGGTCTGTATCTCAACACGTCGCCGCACCCTCGCGCGATGCAAGCGGAAATCCGGCGCGAAAAGAAGGGTTGGATAAGGAAAAAGCCAAATCGCTTCGTTCACATGCGTCCAAACTTCGCGTTCCTGCGGGACAAGATGCATCACCTGATCAAAACGATCAGCACCCATGCGCCCAACGCCAAGATTGTCATCTCTGTGTCGCCTGTGCCGTTGCAAGCCACTATGACCTCAGACGATGTCGTCGCGTCGTCGACTTTGTCGAAAAGCCTTCTTCGCGTCGTCGCGGAAGATGCGCGCGACAGCTTCGATCACGTCGACTACTTCCCGTCCTATGAGATGGTCATGAGTTCTCCGCGTGAACACACTTGGGAAGACGATGAAATCCACGTCAAGTCAGATCTTGTCGGACAAATCACACGCTCGTTTGTCGACTTGTGGATCGAATGATCCCAACACGATATTGCAAAGAAAGACGCTATGCTCTCACTCATTTCCATTCATGTCCCGAAAACGGCAGGCACCAACTTCACCGAGACACTTCGGTTGATCTATGGCAAGCGACGTTCGTAGGAATGGAGTCCTGCAAATGACCAAAGTCGAAAAAGATCTCGCGCCGATTTATGTGGTCAGTTCTGATGATCAGAAACCGGAGCCGCACATCACCTCCTACGACAAAATTCGAGAGAACAGGCGGCAGAACAAGTACAATCGCTGGATTGATACCGGCAACGACGAACGTGCGGCCCAGCAGCGCTTTAAGGAAGACTTCTTCTTCGTCGGAAGCCTTCCCAAGTTCAAGCTGAAGCGCACCGACAAATTCTTTGGTATCGGGTCCTGCTTTGCGCGCAACATCGAACGAGAACTGTCCGCACAAGGTATGACGTGCCTGACAGAAGGCACCAACATCCCACAGGAATTCTACACCGCCAAGCGCGACCCGCGGGCTGCGATGAACAAGTTCAATATCCCTTCGATGATCGATGAAGTGGAGCGGACATTTAATCCGGAACACAAAGAACCGGGTCGCTATATCGAAGTCGGACTAAACAAATACTTTGATCCTGCGACATCGGGATTGGGGCTTCTAACCCTCGATCAACACGCAATTGTTCGCGACTGCATCAAAGAAACGACTTTGCGCCTCGCCGATGCGGACTGCGTGATTATCACGCTGGGCCTTGTCGAAGCATGGTTTGACCGCGCATCCGGTCTGTATCTCAACACGTCGCCTCATGGACGCGCGATGAAGCTTGAAATAGTGCGTGAGAAGGCGTCTTGGATAAAGAAAAAGCCAAATCGCTTCGTTCACATGCGTCCAAACTTCGCGTTCCTGCGGGACAAGATGCATCACCTGATCAAAACGATCAGCACCCATGCGCCCAACGCCAAGATTGTCATCTCTGTGTCGCCTGTGCCGTTGCAAGCCACTATGACCTCAGACGATGTCGTCGCGTCGTCGACTTTGTCGAAAAGCCTTCTTCGCGTCGTCGCGGAAGATGCGCGCGACAGCTTCGATCACGTCGACTACTTCCCGTCCTATGAGATGGTCATGAGTTCTCCGCGTGAACACACTTGGGAAGACGATGAAATCCACGTCAAGTCAGATCTTGTCGGACAAATCACACGCTCGTTTGTCGACTTGTGGATCGAATGATCCCAACACGATATTGCAAAGAAAGACGCTATGCTCTCACTCATTTCCATTCATGTCCCGAAAACGGCAGGCACCAACTTCACCGAGACACTTCGGTTGATCTATGGCAAGCGCATCCATTTTGACTATGGCACCGAACGGGATCTGACCGCCGCACGCACCTGTGCGCCAAGCATTCTTGCCAAGCCCGAGAAGTTTCGGAAAAAATTCGACGTTATTCACGGCCACTTTCACTATCCTAAATACGCTGAAGTGTTTGGCGACGTACCGGTTCTCGCAACTTTGCGGCATCCTGTTGCTCGCGTCGTCTCGCAGTACCGGCATGTCGCTTTGAATGGAGATCGAAACAATGATCGGCACCGTAAGATTATGGATGGTGAAATGGATGTGGTTGAATTCTCGAAAATCCGCTTTATCGGAAATGCCCAGTCCGAGTTCCTAAAGGATATGCCAATCGAACGTCTCGCCCATGCCATTATTCAGGAACATTTTGCCGAGACCGTAGAAGCCTTTTGCGAAGGGGTTGGTTTTGATCCAAACCACCCCAAAATTCAGGCTTTGGTCGCCAAACCCATAAATTCACGTGAAGACAGGGCTTGGGACACTAAGGCTATCCCGCTTGATCCAGCGGCCTATCCGTTGATCGAAGAAAACTGTGCTGACGACATCATACTTTATAATCAAGCGCTTGACCGCTTTGTTGGCAAATAGGAGTCCCCAAAAATGTTCCTTCCTTCCGAGCAGATCATTGAGTTTTTTCCTGAATACCGGTCCACGCAGATAGCCTGGCAAGGTCTGACGCCAATCGCAGCCTGGGCAATCATAGACCTTAAACCGCGCCGTGTAGTCGAATTGGGGTCTTATCGAGGCGACAGCTTTTTTTCGTTCTTGCAAGCGGCGCAGAGCGTTTCAGAGCTTGAGGACCTCGTCGCCATTGACACGTGGGAAGGCGATCAGCACACCGGCGCTTATGTCGAAGACGTGCACAAGCAGTTTCATACTGAACTTGACAGCCGCAAGGATCCGCGGGCGCGGTCCATTCGGGATTTCTTTGTAAATGCCGCCCAGCAGTTCAAGGCTAACTCCATCGACCTTCTGCACATTGATGGGGCCCATGACTATGCTTCGGTCCGCGAAGATTTCGAAACTTGGCTTCCAAAAATGGCAGCGGATGGCGTCGTTCTGTTTCATGACACTATGGTAAAAACAGAAGGGTTTGGTGTCTGGCAGTTCTGGGAAGAGCTTGAACAAGAATACTCTGGGCGCTGCTTCAATTTTACCCACTCAAACGGCTTGGGTGTCTTGTGTCTTGGGACCAGCACAAATGGTGATTTTCGCAACCTTAGCTCGCTTGGCGCTGTTGAGGCCGGTGTATTGCGAGACGTCATGACATTTGCCGGCGAGCGGGTAACAAAGTCGACCACATTTGAGGCCAAACTGATCACCCGAAACGGCGGTGAGATTGGCAACGAGCACGTGTTCGCGCGTGGGCTGCAGCGCGTCGCCTTAGAATCTGCCCGCGATGTTGAAGCCCAGTTCGGTCTGGATCAGGTCGCAGCAAACCTTGATCGTCGCGTCGAGCAACTGGTCAGCCAACAGTCTGGTGACATCTTCGCTGCACTCAAACCACAGCTTGATGAACACGCTCGGATTGTAGCCGACGCGCGGTTCGAATTCTTACGCAAAGAACACATCGGAATCTCGGCAAATCTTAGAAAAGTGTTCAAAAGGAACAAACAGTAACACACGCCTAGTGACAGCTAGCTGTGTTGGACGGATCGCATGACGACCCTGCCAGCGCTCATTCGTAGATTTGTTCTGGCGGCTTGGTCGCGCATTTGGCAAAAGGGGCAAGACTTTCTAGCTGTTTTGTCGCGTATAAGAGGTGCAGATATGAAGCTCATCATCACCGGAGGCGCTGGTTTCATCGGATCGGCTGTGGTTCGCCAATCGGTTAATCAGGGCATTGAGGTCGTTAATCTCGACGCTTTAACCTATGCTTCCTGCCTAGAAAATGTGGCAGATGTTTCTGCAAGCCCACTTTACTGTTTTGAGCACGCCGACATACGCGACCGAGATGCGCTTGACCGAATTTTCACCGAACATGAGCCCGATGCCGTGATGCATCTTGCTGCCGAAAGCCATGTCGACCGCTCGATCGACGGGCCAGCCGATTTCGTGGAAACCAACATCACCGGCACGTTCAACATGTTGGAAGCGGCCCGCAAATATTGGGAAACGCAAGGTCGACCCGACGGGTTTCGGTTCCACCACATTTCAACAGACGAGGTTTTCGGGTCCCTGCCCGATGATCCATCCGTCCAATTTACAGAAGATACGCCCTATGACCCGCGCAGCCCTTATTCGGCGTCGAAGGCATCGTCGGACCATCTGGTGCGTGCTTGGCATGAGACTTATGGCTTGCCGATTGTCCTGACGAACTGCTCAAACAACTACGGTCCATATCATTTCCCAGAGAAGCTGGTTCCGGTGGTCATCATCAACGCGTTGGCTGGGAAACCGCTTCCGATTTACGGCAACGGCAAGAACGTGCGCGACTGGCTTTTTGTCGAAGATCATGCAGATGCGCTTTTGACAGTGCTCAACAAAGGCGAGCTCGGCCGCTCCTATAATATCGGCGGCGAGAACGAGCGCACCAATTTGGAACTGGTCGAGACTATTTGCGCCATATTGGACGAAATGCAGCCCCGCAACAGCGGTCGGTATGGTGATCTGATCGAGTTTGTAAAAGATCGCCCGGGTCATGATGCACGCTATGCAATTGATCCAACACGCATTCGAAACGAATTGGGTTGGCGTCCTTCCGTCACGGTAGAGGAAGGCCTGAAGAAAACCGTCCAATGGTATTTGGAAAACAAGGATTGGTGGCAAGCGCTTCTAAACCGCGATGGTGTAGGAAAGCGGCTCGGTACGGGCTAGCTCAAACAAGCAGGAGACGTTGAAATGAAGGTGCTTGTGTTTGGGAAGACGGGCCAAGTGGCAACTGAACTTCAGCGGCAAGCTGACGTGATTTCGCTTGGTCGCGAACACGCTGATCTTTCGAACCCCAAGGCTTGCGCCGATGCCATTCTTGCATGTGATGCCGATGTGGTGATCAACGCCGCCGCCTACACGGCTGTCGACAAGGCGGAAGAGGACGAAGAATTAGCCACGATAATAAACGGGGAAGCACCCGCCGCAATGGCAAGTGCTGCGGCTAAGCGAGGCATTCCCTTTCTACATGTCTCAACTGATTATGTTTTTGACGGCACCGGTGATCAACCCTGGAAAACTAGCGATCCGGTCGCGCCGACAAACGCCTATGGTCGCTCAAAGCTTGCTGGTGAAAACGGTGTGCGGGCAAGTGGCGGAAATCATGCGATCCTGCGAACCAGTTGGGTTTTTTCAGCTCACGGCAACAATTTCGTCAAGACGATGCTGCGCCTGTCTGAAAGTCACACCGAATTGAACATCGTAGGCGATCAGGTTGGCGGTCCGACTTCGGCTGCGGACATCGCAAATGCACTATTGGTTATGGCCCAAGCCATGGTTTCTGGGCAAACAGGCGGTACCTACCATTTTTCTGGTAAACCCAGCGCAAGCTGGGCCGAATTTGCCAACGAGATCTTTTTACAGGCGGGTCGACCGACCAAAGTCAGCGCCATCCCAACAATTGATTATCCGACGCCGGCAGCGCGTCCGCTGAACTCCCGACTGGATTGTTCAACTTTGGTTCAGGATTTTGGGATAAACGCGCCCGACTGGAAACACGCTTTGGCAGCGGTCTTAACAGATTTGGGCCAAAAAAGTGCCGCCCCCCTTTTTTATGAAGGAAAACAATTATGACCAACCGAAAAGGTATTATTCTCGCCGGCGGCTCGGGAACAAGGCTGTATCCGATTACCATGTCGGTCTCGAAGCAACTGCTGCCGATTTACGATAAGCCTATGATATTCTATCCCATTAGTGCGTTGATGCTGGCTGGAATTCGCGAGGTCGCAATCATCACGACGCCACAGGATCAGGATCAATTCATCCGCGTCCTTGGTGACGGCAGCCAGCTTGGCATGTCTTTCACCTATATCGAACAACCTTCACCGGACGGGTTGGCACAGGCCTATATCCTGGCCGAAGACTTTCTGGACGGCGCGCCTTCAGCGCTGGTGCTGGGTGACAATATTTTCTTCGGTCACGGACTTCCCCAATTGCTGGCTGAAGCCAGCGAACGGGAAATTGGTGGAACAGTCTTCGGCTATCAAGTGGCAGACCCGGAACGTTATGGTGTCGTGGATTTCGACGATAGCGGTAAGGTCGTATCTATCATCGAAAAACCAGAGGTGCCGCCATCCAACCATGCTGTTACGGGACTATATTTTCTTGATGGAACCGCGCCAGAGCGCGCGAAGAAGGTGAAACCGTCTGCTCGCGGCGAACTTGAAATAACGTCCTTACTTGAGATGTACCTGCAAGAAGACCAGCTGTCGGTTCAACTGATGGGCCGAGGTTATGCCTGGTTGGATACTGGCACGCATGGCAGTTTGCTTGATGCAGGTAACTTCGTTCGCACGCTGGAGAAGCGGCAAGGACAACAAGTTGGTTGTTTGGAAGAAATCGCATTCGAGAATGGCTGGATAAGCGCACGCGCTTTGCAAGAACGTGGTGATCTGTTCGCAAAAAATGACTATGGCCGGTATCTGCTTCGCCTTGCAAATAGCAAACGCTAACGCTTGAAACGAGAACTGCAAATGGCGCAAACCGCTCACGTCACCATCCTGCTTGCCACGCATAATGGCGCGAAAAACTTACAGGCACAGTTGGAAAGCATCGCTTTACAGGACTTCTCTGACTGGTCGCTAATCGTAAGCGATGACAATTCGACAGATGACACTCGCAAGATAATCGAAGAGTTTGCAGGCGAAGGGCACGATGTCACTTTACTGGACGGTCCGTACCATGGCGCTGGCGCAAACTTCATGTCGTTGCTCAAGCGATATCGCGATCACATCACGACGCAAACCTGCCTGGCTTTTTGCGACCAAGATGATGTTTGGCTTCCCGACCGCCTTTCGCGCGGTATCGCAGCGCTTGGATCTTTAGAAGAAAATGTTCCGACATTATATTGCAGCCGGACTTGGCTGACCGATGCTGGACTGAACGTGCGTCGGATGTCCGCGCCGCGTCCGCGAAGATTGAGCTTTCGCAATGCTCTCGTTCAAAACGTGGCCTCCGGTAACACGATCCTTCTGAACCCTGCAGCATCACAACTGGTGGCCGACGCGTCACATGAACCTAAAGCGGTCGTTGTCCATGATTGGTGGGTGTACCAAATTATCTCTGGGGTTGGCGGGAAGCTGATACATGATAACGAGCCAACGCTGATGTATCGGCAACATGACGACAATGAAATCGGAGCAAACGACGGCGCTCGCGCCAAGTTAAAACGCGTTTCTATGCTGCTCAGCGGAAACTATGCTGTCTGGAATAAGACTAACATCGCCGCACTGCGCTGTTCCAAGCATCGCCTTCTAACCGAAAACAGCGCAGTCCTTGATGATTTCGCGCGTTTAACACAACTCCCTGCCGGGCAGCGCCTCAGAATGGTTTGGCGTATTGGAATATACCGGCAGACTTTGGTTGGCACCTTAGCGTTATGGTTTGCAACACTGACCAAGCGGATCTGACAACCGGATTTTCAGATCAGACGTATTGAACGGGCGCAGCAGCGGCTCGGTTTCTCAGCAGTCAAACTGTAAGCGTTAACTTTCAGTTTTCAGTTCTTTCCCCACCTTGGCCGCAATTTGCAAAGCACTTGTTAGAGTCTGTTCGCCACCCTGAACAAGCAAGTATTTCTTGCGGGGCTGACACGTGGGGTGGTTGGCATGACCAGTTTTGTATTGTCCGGAACCCTGATGGGCCCCGGGTTGCAATATGTATCGGGTGTGACTGATCTAGAGGTTTCATGGCGCGGTGGGGCGGCATACCTTTATTCGACGACCGGATATGGAGGCGGAGCAACCGTCTTTTCTATCGCGTCCAGCGGTATCACGCAGGTCGTCGATCAGGTTGAATATTCTTACGACCTGATGGCATCCCCATCGGCTCAGATCGAGTTTCTGGAAATTGCAGGCCAAACGCAGTTTGTCGCCTACGGCAGGTATGATTGGTTGTTAGAGGGTCTTCCGGTCGACAGCGGCGGACAGCTTGGCAGCAGCGTCCAGCTTAATTGGGGTGCCGGCGGGTTGGGCAATCTGTCGGCGCTAGGATCTACCTCGATAGATGGTGTTACTCATGTCTATGCAGCCAACGCCAACAGCACTGGTTTCGCCCATTATACGGTTGACGGGTCGCTTCAGCTTGTCGTTCAGAACAACCTCAGCGCACCTTCGTCGGCCGGCGCAATAGACATGGCCGCCCTTGAAGTTGTCATGGTAGAAGGAAGCCAAGTGCTTCTCTCGCTATCGCGACAGCTTGACGGGCTGAAGAGCTATGCTGTGAACAACGATGGCAACCCGGATCAAGTCTCGGAGTTGTCGTCTGGTGAAATGCTACCCGTCGCGGTACCAACCGCGCTGACGACTGGCACTGTCGCTGGTCAGACCTTTGCAGTAGTTGCAAGTAGCGGAAGCTCGTCCCTTACAGTTCTAAAAGTCCATGCTGACGGCACGCTCGAACCAGTTGATCACGTTATCGACAACCTGTGGACTCGTTTTCAAAACACGTCGGAAATCACCTCGGTGCAAGTTGGCGACCGCATGTATGTTATCGCTGGTGGCGCTGATGACGGGTTGTCGCTTTTTACACTGCTGCCGGATGGTAAACTGGTTTTGCTCGATACTATTGCGGACAGCCACGCGACAGCGCTACAGAATATCGCCTCTCTTTCGGCCGGTTTCGTCGGAGGCAAGATTCAAGTCTATGCAACAAGCGAAACTGAAAGTGGGATTACGCAGTTTGAAGTCGACGTCGGTGCGGTTGGCTTGACAGTGCAAGCTGATGGATCAGCCGACCAAGTCACCGGCACCGCCCAAAACGACCTGATAGACGGTGGTTCTGGCAATGATCAGATCAATGGCGCAGCTGGCGACGATATCTTGCACGATGGTACAGGACAGGACCAGCTGACCGGTGGCGCTGGCGCGGATATTTTCTTACTCACCGCCGATGATGTGCCTGACACAATAAAGGATTTCGAGCCCGGCATTGACCGCTTGGACCTTTCCGGTTTCTTCATGCTGTATGATGCCAGTCAACTTAACATTACCTCACGCAGCTGGGGGGCGGACATTACCTATCGAAACGAGGTTGTACACGTTTTCAGCGCCTCTGGCGCTGCGTTAACGGCACAGCATTTCACAACCAAAGACACATTGGCCCTGGATCGGCCTCCGAGTGGTTTCAACTACATTCCCGAGGTCATCGAAGGCACTGAAGGTAACGATATCCTCGCCGGTGACGAAGGCGTCGAGACATTGAAAGGGCACAGCGGTAACGACACTTTTCTTTGGTCTGAAGGCGCCGACTTTTTTGACGGCGGAAATGGCGAGGATACGGTGTCGTATGTTTCTGCACCTGCGGCTGTTACGGTGGATCTGACCAGAAACGATTCAAACGGCGCAGCTGTTGGCGATCAATACATCTCGATCGAAAACCTCATCGGGTCAGGCTTCGACGACATACTGATCGGCAATAATTTGGCAAATGAAATCTATGGCGGTTCTGGCGACGACACCATTGTCGGTGGCCTCGGTGCCGACATGATGGATGGCGGGACGGGTTGGGACACCGTCAGTTACGAGACCATGGATCAGGCAGTCATCATCTCGTTGCTGGATAACCTGGCAGCCGGCGCGGCCCATGGCCATACACTGGTCGATATCGAGGCCGTAACCGGCTCTTCTTTCCACGACGCTCTAACCGGTAATGCTCATGCCAACACCCTTATCGGTCTTGCTGGAGATGACACCCTGATTGGTGGGGCCGGTGATGACCATCTACTGGGCGGGGCGGGCAATGACACCCTGATCGGTGGCGAGGGCACTGATATTCTTGATGGTGGGTCGGGGTTCGATTGGGTTGATTTCCGCAGTGATACGAGCGCGATTTCGGTCAATCTGGCACCGACATCATCGTTTTCCGTAGTCCCTGGCGATACCTTGATCTCGATCGAAAATGTAACGGGCTCGCTTTTTTCTGACACCATTATTGGCGATGCAGCGGCAAACCATATTCGAGGCATGGCAGGTGACGACAACCTGCAAGGCGGTGGCGGAAACGACACCCTTGTCGGCGGAGATGGTCGCGACACCCTTTATGGCGGCACTGGTTTGGATCGGATTCAAGGCGACGGTGGAGATGATAGGCTGTTCGGGGACGACGGTGATGACGGCTTGCTTGGCGGCGCGGGTGATGACTGGATTTACGGTGGGTACGGAAACGACAAAATCAGCGGCGGGGAAGGCAATGACCAACTAGTTGGCGGATCTGGACAGGATGTGATCTGGGGCGGGAATGGTCACGACAGGTTTATCGGCGGCGGCGGCGGCGATCGATATCTGGGCGGTAACGGTTGGGATTACGTCGACTATTCGGCATTGGCCACGCGAGTGAAAATTTTACTTGCTCATGGCAAGGGCATGGCCGCAAGTTCGACTGATCGTTTCCACTCGATCGAGAACGCGATCGGCTCGGATTTTCACGACCTAGTCATTGGGAGCAATGGTAGCAATCGTATCGAAGGTCGCGGCGGAAACGACGACCTTCGCGGCCAAGCCGGTGCAGACCAACTTTACGGCGACGGCGGGCAGGATCGGCTTTCCGGCGGCACCGGAAACGACCGGCTGTTTGGCGGTGACCACCACGACATCCTGAAAGGCGACAATGGTCACGATATTCTGGATGGCGGAGCCGGGTATGATCGGCTTTTCGGAGGCACTGGCTGGGACACAGCCAGCTATGCAACCGCGGACGCGGCAGTGATCATCAATCTTATCCACAACGTGCATGCGGGGGGCGCGTTTGGCGACAAACTATTTTCCATCGAGAATATTTTTGGATCGGAACACGACGACACGATAATAGGCAGCAAAGGAAGCAACTCTTTGTTCGGCGGCCAGGGCAATGACAAGTTGAAAGGCATGGGGGGCAACGACAAATTGTATGGCGGTGATGGCGATGACATCTTCATTGCTGCAGGTCAGGGCACAGCAAAATATGACGGGGGAAACGGCGAGGATACCGTTTTGATGTCTGGTGCCGCCTCGCGCGCTGTGGTCTCACTCGCGCTTGGAAAAGGATTTGGAAGTATGGTTGGCGACACTTTTTTTAGTGTCGAGAACCTGATCGGTACCGACTTCGACGACAAATTTGTCGGCAATGAAGCCGACAACCGCTTACTGGGCCTAAACGGTGATGACATATTGTGGGGTGCTGCGGGAAACGACGCGTTGTTTGGCGGTTCGGGGAATGACCGCCTTAATGGTAATTCTGGCGCGGATATCCTGTCAGGAGGAAGCGGGATGGATGTGCTTTCAGGTGACGATGGTGACGATCTGCTGACGGGCGGCGAACAGGTCGACACCTTCATTTTCACCGATGGGCAGGACTGCATCACTGATTTTGACCACGACCAGGAAACTATTTTGCTCTCGTCAGAGCTCTGGGGCGGCGGGCATAAAACGCAGCAGGAAATCCTCTCCTACGCAAATATCATTGATGGAGATGCCGTGTTCGATTTTGGCAATGGCAACATTTTGACGGTCGATGATATCGATCAGATCGAATATCTGCACAACAATGTCTTCCTGATGTGATAACCAGTCGGACATTAAAACTCATCAAATCGTGCGCGAACGCTGACGTTAGTAAACGTAAACCCTTTGGGGCGATCAATCGTAGCGAGCAATTTTTGCAACGGAGATTCCGATATGCCTGACACGTCGCCCATTTTATCCCTTCCCCTGATCCAAGCCGCGCAGGCGCAGAAGCACGTCACGCACAATGAAGCTGTGAGGATATTGGACATCCTTGTGCAATTGTCTGTCACCTCTGCCAACGAACTCAACCCGCCCCCTGCGGCAAATGAAGGCGATCGTTACATCGTGCCGGCAGGAGCTACCGGGGATTGGGCCGGGCAAGAGAAGAGCGTTACTTGGCTGCAGGATGGGTCGTGGCAATTCATCCCCCCATTGGATGGTTGGCGTGCAGACATTACAGGCACTGCGCAACAGATACGCTTTGACGGAACCGAATGGGTCGACACTGCGGGTACAACAAATAACCTGGATCTTGTCGGCGTGAACACGACGGCAGACGCAACCAACAAGCTGGCCGTCGCGGCGGATGCTACACTTCTTTCGCATAATGGGACATCGCATCAAGTGAAGATCAACAAGGCGAACACGGGCGACACCGCGTCCCTGTTGTTTCAATCGAATTGGTCTGGACGCGCTGAATTCGGCTTGACCGGGGACGACAATTTTCGCGTCAAAACCAGTGCCGATGGTAGCAGTTGGAACGAAGCGATTATCGCGACCGGTGCGGGCGATGTCGGCATCGGGAAAAGCCCCGTGGCGAAACTTGACGTGAATGGTGTCTTACGACTGACACCGACTGCGATCGCTGGTCTGCCGGCAGCAAACACGGTTGGCTCGGGTGGTATCGCCTTTGTCTCTGACGCCACGGGTGGCGCGCAGCTGGCTTACAGCGATGGAACGTCATGGCTGAAGGTCCGTGATGGCAGCGCGGTCTGATCATACGTTTCCGCAATCGAAAAACGAACGCCCGCTTGTTAACTCTGCGGGCGTTTTCGTCATGATGTGCGTGGGCCGCCATCTAGGCCAAAGGGTGTCGCAAACGCGGACAACGATCCCGCTTCGGCATCCTTGCCGCTTAGCGTGGTCTGGTCCGACGGCATCCCCCATTCTATACCGATGTCCGGATCATCAAACCGAACCGACATTTCGGTCTCGGGCGCGTAGTGATCAGAACACTTGTAGAATACGTCCACATCGTCAGTTAGCGTGATAAACCCGTGCAGGTACCCTTCGGGTACCAGTAAGGCCGAGCCATTATCGTCTGACAGTTCGACCGCAACCCAATCGCCATAAGTTGGCGAACCGTGTCGCACATCAACGGCGACATCCAAAATGGCGCCCCGAAGGCAACGCACAAGCTTGGCTTGCGCATGCGGCGGTGCTTGGCAATGGAGCCCGCGCACAGTGCCCTTGTTGGCCGAGCGCGATAGGTTGTCCTGCACAAATTTTGACGGCAAGCCTGCCTGCCCCATCGCGTTGGTCGAAAATGTTTCGCTAAAGAAACCTCGATTGTCGCCGTGGCGCGCTGGTGTCACGATCACAACACCGTCTAGCTTGGTTGTTTCGACCTTCATGGATGCGGCTCCATCAAATTTTTTGTGACCCCGCATGCCGACAGATATCGGCTGCGGAGTCAGGAAGTTACTGGTTTTAACCCCGAATGCGTTTTGCGCGTCGACCGGGTAAAGGGAACAACTTGGCGGCGGTCAGGTAGAGGATATAGATATCCAAACGCAGCGATTTATTCTTGTGATAAATGTGGTCCAACGCGGCTTTCCGGGGAACACAACGACGTAGGTAAACGCCCTCTGACTCTTTCTGCGTTTCACACGCCGCCAGCATTTTTTCTTCATGGCTGTGGAAAACGATCGACGCGAGTCCGGTGATGCCGGGGCGGTCCGTCAAAACCTGCTTGTAGATGTTCGGGCGCGCTTGAACATAGCGTGGCTCGGGTGGGCGAGGACCAACGAAGCTCATTTCGCCTTTAAGCACATTCCAGACCTGTGGCAGCTCATCCAGACGATGGGCACGCAGAAATTTTCCCATAGGTGTTATGCGATCTTGTTTGTGACCCCCGGTAATACCGACATTTTCATGATCGGGCACAGTGCGCATGGTCCGTATTTTCAAAAGATCGAAGGTCTTGTCGAACGTGGTGTTCCGCTCCGAGCGGTAAATAAATGGTCGGCCGTCACGAATTGTCACGACCACATACAGAACAAGCAGCGTTGGGATGACAGGGATGCACAACATCAACGCCAGAACTATATCAAAAAGACGCTTCATCCCCAGTGCTTCCCGTTCGCTCTGTACGGTCTTCGAATACGTGACTTCAACCATCCCAACCATCCGGTCCAAATCCACGCCGACCAACAGCGCAGTATGAGACAAAGCCAGCCTTTTTTGCATCTTTTGGCGAATAAATATTGCGCAAATCCGCCATTCTTGGAGTTTCCATTCGCTTACACAACCGTTTCAGATCAAGGGCGCGAAATTCGTTCCATTCTGTCAAAATCACAACAGCATCCGCATTCTGAGCAGCCTTATACGCATCTTCGAACCAATGTGCACCCGGCAAAAGAGATTCGCCTTCGTTTAATCCCTGTGGGTCCACGACGCGCACTTTAGCGCCGCCGCCGATCAGCGCTGGAACAATCGTTAAACTGGGTGCATCGCGCATATCATCTGTGTTGGGTTTGAAAGTCACACCCAAAACTGCAATCGTTTTGCCCGAGACCGAGCCACCACACAGATCAGTAATCTTGTCGACCATCCGGCGTTTGGTTTCTTCATTGACGGTAATCACAGTCTCTGTGATTTGCATCGGCATTCCGGCTTCTTGGCCGATCCGCGCCAAGGCTTTGGTGTCTTTCGGAAAACAGCTTCCGCCATAGCCCGGTCCGGCATGTAGGAACTTGTTGCCAATTCGGCCGTCCAAACCAATGCCTTTCGACACCTGCTTGACGTCCGCCCCGACACGTTCGCACAAAGCTGCAATTTCGTTCACGAAGGTGATTTTGGTCGCTAAGAAAGCGTTCGCTGCATATTTGATCATCTCAGCGCTTTCCAGATCGGTCGTGACAATCGGAAAGTCCCTAAGAAAAAGCGGCCGATAAATCTCGGCCATGATGTCGGTGGCGCGATCGTTCTGGACGCCAACGATGACGCGGTCAGGTCGCATGAAATCGTCGATTGCCGCGCCCTCGCGCAGAAATTCCGGGTTCGAGGCGACGTCAAATTCAAGCTTCGGATGCGCCTTCTGGATCAGTTGTTTAACCTTGCGATTGGTTCCAACCGGTACTGTCGATTTTGTCACCACAACGGCATAATCTTCGAGCGAATCAGCGATCTCTTCCGCAGCGGCAAAAACAAAAGACAGGTCCGCATGGCCATCTCCGCGGCGAGTCGGCGTGCCAACAGCAATAAAAATCGCTTTCGCACCCTGCACGGCCTCTTTTAGGTTCTGGGTGAAGGAAAGTCGGCCTGCAGCGACGTTTTTCGCCATCAGTTCTTCAAGGCCGGGCTCGTAAATTGGTACGTGCCCCGCCTCCAGTTTTTTGATCTTGCTGGGATCTTTGTCGACACAGACGACGTCATGACCAAAATCTGAAAAGCACACGCCAGAGACCAGGCCCACATACCCGGTGCCGATCATCGCTATCTTCATTGGCTCGAAACCTCTTTTTTTAAATAATCTACGCCGAGATGATGCATCACGCAAACACTGTCAACGGACGGCGAACCTCCGCCCATCCTGACATCGCCCTATTCCCGTCATGCCTTTGCCATGGCAAGTTTGTACGCTTCGGGGTGAGACTGGATGTTTAGGACTGAAGCATGTTTGGGAATGTACTTAAAACACTAAGCGTCGCTGCGCTTCTATCGCTTGCCAACCCAACCAGCGCTGCGGCCACTTCTTGTTCTGTTGCAAAGGCTTCAGGTGCAGAAAAAGTAATTCCTGTCAAAGGGTTAAATCAGGGCCTGCTCGATAAAGCGGTTGTTGCGCGGGTGAATGCCGAACGGTGTCGACGCGGCCTTCCCGCTCTGACCACGGCGTCCGGTCTTCGAAAGCAGGCGGCACGACATTCACAGTGGATGGCTCGCAGTCAGAAACTCAGCCACAAAGCGAGTGGATCGTTCAATCGCTCGCTTACCGACCGCCTGCGGGCTTCTGGCGTGCGCTTTCGGACCGGAGCCGAGAACATCGGGTGGGTGCATTTGTATGGAATTGACGGAAATCGGTTCATGATTCGCTCGTCCGAACAATGCCACTTCACCACAAATGGAGGTCGCAGAATTGGCCGCCACAGCTATAACAGCCTTGCCAGCCTGATTGTTCGAAAATGGATGGAATCACCCGGACATAGAAAAAATATTCTTCGCAAAAACCTTCGCTATAGTGGCGTAGGCGCAGGCGTTCAGCCGGGTTCGAAGTACTGCGGTTCGGTTTTCCTTACCCATATCTTCGCTGGATAATGATGACTATTGCATCGCTGCCACAGGGCGGCAAAGTTCTGCGTTTAGGAGGTGTTGAATGCAAGAACAGACTTCCAATAGTGTTCGTGGTATGCAAAACAAACATGGACGGCTCGCTGAATTGGCGCTGCCCGCTAATTAATTATGGAGTATGAAACATGAAAAAAGTGATGACCCTTGCCGCTGCTGGCATGATCGCTCTGTCCGCACCTGCTTTCGCTGGCGCATACGGCGACGCAGTTGTGGAAGAAGAAGTAGTTGTAGTTGAAGAAGCTGGTAGCTCGCTGGGCAACACCGGTCTGGCTCTGCTGGGTCTGGCTGTTGTGGCTGGCATCATCGCTGCTTCGGACGACTCGACCGACACATCGAACTAATTTGATCGCTTCTAAGGAAGCGTTCAAACTGAAACGGCAAGTCCTCGGGGCTTGCCGTTTTTGTTTTCAGAGGTCATGATTCCACCATCGGATGAATTATCACCCGTCGGTGCGAAGGGCGCTCTGAATTGCAAAAAATTACGCCGATCATTTTGGCAGGCGGCGTTGGATCGCGTCTTTGGCCAATATCTCGCGAAAGCTACCCCAAGCAGTTTCTGAAAATCGATAATGCGCCAAGCCTGTTTCAACAAACTGTGCTTCGCTTTCACTCCCCAATTTTCGCGCGGCCAATCGTCGTAACCCACGAAAACTATCGCTTCCATATCGTCGAACAGATGGGGGAAATAGGCACCCTGCCCGAGCTCATTTTGCTCGAACCGTTTTCAAGAAACACTGCTGGTGCCGTCCTGGCTGCGGCCACAGAGCTCGCCAATCGCGACGCCAACGCACTTTGTATTGTCGCGCCGTCTGACCATCTACTTTCTGCTCCCGATGGGTTTCTTGCCGCCGTCAAGCAGGGCATTGCCGTCGCGAACTCCGGCAAGTTGGTGACGTTCGGCATCACCCCCGATCGGCCCGAGACTGGTTACGGCTATCTTGAAGTATGCGATGACAATCTGCCCGCCAATCAACCCGCGCCTGTTTTGTCTTTCACTGAAAAACCGAACCTCAAAGCCGCAACACATATGATGGCCAGCGGCAAGCACCTGTGGAATGCCGGAATTTTCATGTTTAGAAGCGCCGCCATCAAAGAGGCGTTTGCGCGTTATGCGCCAGAAATTGTCACCCATGTCTCCGCCGCGCTTGAACACAAGGAACGGGACCTTGGCTTCTCGCGTCTCGAAAAAAAGGCGTGGGAGATGCTTCCTGATATCTCGCTGGACTTCGCGATAATGGAGCGCGCGGACAATATCTACGCGGTGCCATATAAGGGTCACTGGTCCGATCTGGGAAGCTGGCAAGGGCTTTGGCGCGAAAAGGTAGTGTCGGATGACACCCAAACAGGTGTTGTGGCGATTGGGAATGCGCACAGCATCGACTGCGAAGGCAGCTTGCTTATGTCCGAAAGTCCCGAGCAAACAATTGTCGGCTTGGGGCTGCGCGATCTGGTTGCCGTGGCGATGAGGGATGCTGTGCTGGTGGCAGATCGCGGGCGCTCTAATGACATCGGCGCGGTGGTTGAGATGTTGCAAAGCAGGGGTACGCCTCAAGCCACTGTTCGGCCGCAAGACTTCAGGCCATGGGGCTGGTTCGAAGAACTGGTCTCTGGACCGGGGTTCAAAGTGAAGCTTATCACTGTGCACCCGCGGGGTGTTTTATCACTTCAGTCACACGAGTATCGCGCCGAACATTGGGTGGTGGTCGAGGGGGTTGCAAGCGTGACTATCGGGAACAATACAGTGGAGTTGTCGGCAAACCAGTCCGCATACGTGCCAACAGGTGAGGTTCACAGGTTGGAAAACAATGGCCAGACTGATGCCGTTCTTATCGAAGTCCAAACCGGCCCTTACTTGGGAGAGGATGATATTGTCCGATACGAGGACGCCTATTCGCGCAGTTAGTAAATAGTGCCAGCGCGGTTTACAGACGCAGATTCTGAATGGCCAGACTGCCGATCCGTTGACCAACCCATTGGCTGGACTTCAGGACGCGGCCGTTTCCATCAACCCAATAGACGTTGCTGAAAGCAATCTCGCCGCGCTTGCAGCTTTCCTTCATGATGACGGCATTCGCATTGATCGCGCCCAGTTTCACCTGCTCAGATTTGCCGCGTGTTAGCGAGCAGTCCAACACAAGACTTGTGCTTTGTCCCAAATTACCAAGATAGAAATGTTCGCGCTTGTAGGTGGCATTGCGGCGCGCAGTGATCGCAGACACAGCGGCATCAATACGTGATGCCATCAGGTCTTCGCCAAGACCACGCGTGTTTGCCAAAACCCCACGTTTGAAGGTCAGACCCTGACCAGGGGCGCTGCCCCAGGTGACGTAGTCGCCGTTCCGACCGACCGGACTGATTGCCAAGACCGCCTTGGTCTCGATGCGTACAACCAGCGCGATTGGCCCCTTTGTCGCTGCCAATGCCTTGCTCACAACGGCATTGGGATCGGTCGGCGCGGTCGTCTCTGCGGTTGGTGCAGTTTCTTTCGAGCCGCCCAGTTTTGCACCCAGCTGTTTGCCTGAGTTTTTCAAAAGACTGGCGGTAATCTTCGGCAGTTCAACAGCATCCGTGTCCGACCCGCATCCGCCAAGCACAAGCGAGGTGGCAAGAACGCAGCCGGCCACACGCATGGCTTGCTTAGTGAAACGATCTTTCACGCTCATCTCCAGAACTTGCCCCAACGGGACGCCAAAGCATCTCCGTGGCCTTCGTCCACCCATTCGAACAGGCGGCCATCCACTTCCAATCGCGCGCCACCGTCACGTGACAAAGACCGTAGCTCTGCGTTTGATGCCCCGCGTGAGGGCGTGCCGAATGCCCACTCGAACGGGATCGACAGGCGGATGCCTTTGTCAAATGACCCTTCGCCGAAATCCTCTGCCGAAACATTCGTCTTGGTCACAAAGCCGCCGATCTTCCACCCGTTGTCAAAGGTTCTGTCGATGGACAATGTGGCACCGTAATCACCAGCCAGATAGCGACCCACGTCAACTTGGCCGGTAAACCCGTTTCCAAAATCATAATACGCGGACACATGCCCGGTTACGACGCTGTAATCTTGGAAACTGAACAGCTGATCGAACGCGCGTTGCTTCACCCAAGCGACTTCAGCACCTATCGCGAGTTGGCTGTCGACCGGCTTCCAAAGCACCTCGGCCGAGACACCGCCAAACATGCTTTCAAGGTAACCAACGGTCACGCGGCTATAGAGGTTCTTGCCCGGACGGCCATACATGCTTGCGGTCAAATGAGAGATCGCAGGATCACCCTCCGCTGCATATCGCCCGGCCTGCGTCCGCACAGGCGGCAGTGCCGAGGAGCTGCCATTCGTATCTTCGTCCAAGTTGCCCCACAGGCTCTTCGAAATTGCCCCCGAAAGGAAAATGTTCGGGGCGACCTCATATGACCCGCTCAGCTTCAGTCCGAAATCTGCGCGGATGGGGCTGGTCGGGTCAAAGAAGCTCAAGCCCATATAGGGGGCCAAGGCCCAACGGAACCGACTGTCGGTGCGAACCATTTCAGAACTGCGCACCGCACGCGGTGTGGATTCATCAATAGACACGCGATCGAACATATCGATGGCCGGGGCGTGTTCCAAACGCTCAATATCGCTGCGCCGCATGGTGACAGTCGAAAGAGGTATCCCTTTGTCGACCAGCGTTATGACGAAAGTCTCGACCGAGGGCGGCATGGCATGAGTCAAAATCCGTGCAGTGCGCCCGATAGCCTGTGCTTGTGAATGGTATTTGCGGTTGTCGACTTCCAACTCGGCGCGGGTTGAGCCCAGCGCAAGGGATTGTAGCGTGATCCCTTCTTTGTGCAACGCATCACCCACAGCCTTGCGAATACCGGTTTCGTTGGTTGGATCAGATATCCAGCCAGTGCTCCATGCATCTGCATTGCTGCGCGAGGGTCTTGGTTTGACCGGCAATGGCGCCCGTTCGTTTCCGGAACGTGAAATGGGTTGGCGCGGGTTCAGTCGAATGACGACATTTGCCCCGATCGTATCACCTGCCAAATAGAAGGCGTTAACGTGAATGGCGGGAGAGACCTGATAGTCGACCGCGAAGTTAAACGGCGACTTATGTTCCATCACTCCAGCCGCGACTTCTTGCACATAAGCATCCGAGCTGTATTCAGCTTTCAGCGTCAGCTTGTCGTTAACTTTATAGGACACGCCGGCAAACGGCGCCAAGTCGCCTTTGAACCATTGGCTTGCATTCACGGTGCCGCCCTGGCCAAAATCCCATGGGGGCCGCGAACCGGTATTGCCGATAGGCTCGTAACTGCCTAGCCGCCCCCAGCCGATGCCGCCTGTGACACGCAGGCGTTCACCGATGGATTTGGTTGCAACAACATACTCGCCGGAATAAATGCCGGTGCCGATGAAATCGCGAATACCAACTGACACTGCCGGGAAATATTTACTTTCGTTTAGCACCCGATACCGGAGATCAAAACTACGGTCGAAGTAATCCCCAACCACGGGATGGAAATCGGCGATCTTGGCATAACGGAAACTGGCTGAAAGACGCGGGGTGATCTGAAAGCTCAACGTGCCGTTCGCATTCGGTCCGAATTGCGAATAGGTAAAAGCCAGCTCACTATCTGCTGCGGCTTCGGCTGTTGGCATCGCGATAAGACCGGGCGTGCCATAAATTGTATAGCTTGTTGTTAACGTGCCAACCTCTGCCGCTGCGGGCGTCGCCGCCGCTGCCAGACCAAGGGCTGCCAATTTACAAAAATCCACCCGAGAAATGCTCACTGCCATCTCCGTTCAACATCTTTTTTTGTTCAAATACGCGATCCTTGCGGACAAATCACGCAAAACCGTCACGGAACAACGGTTTGCAGTGGATTGTCGCGCAAATGCACGGATTGCTTCGCAAATCGTCTATCCTTTGTAACGCGACGTTACCAGCCTTAACAATTCCCGGTCGGGTATAGTTCAGAAAAGCCCTCTATATTCGGAGCCGATAATGAGCCTTTTCACACCTTCTGCTGCTTGGGTCAGCGACGAGCATCGCATGTTCGCCAATATGACAAACCGCTTCTTTGCCGATGAACTGACACCCAACATTGAGCGCTGGGTCGAACAAGGCATCGTCGATCGCGATTTTTGGCGTTTGGCCGGGCAAGCTGGCATCATGGGCGGCGCCATTCCCGAAGATTTTGGCGGCGCCGGTGCAGATATGGGTTTCGAAAGTATCGTCATTTATGAACAGACTCGGACAGGCGACTGCGGTTGGGGCTATGGGATCCAATCCATCGTGGTCCACTACATCACAGCGTACGGCACTGAAGAGCAAAAAGCCCGTTGGCTGCCCGGCCTTGCCTCAGGCGAGATTGTCGGCGCGATCGCCATGACCGAACCGGGCACCGGGTCCGACCTTCAGGCCGTCCGCACACGTGCCGAGAAAGATGGCAACCAATACAAGATCAACGGCTCGAAGATCTTTATCACCAATGGACAAGCTGCCGATCTGATCATCACAGTATGTAAAACGGACCCAGATGCCGGGTCGAAGGGCGTGTCCCTGATCGTGGTCGAACCGGAACACTGCGAAGGGTTCAAGCGCGGTCAGAACCTCAAGAAGCTCGGTATGAAAGCGAACGATACGTCGGAATTGTTCTATGAAGACGTAAAAGTTCCCCAAACCAACCTGCTTGGCTCGGAAGAGGGGCAAGGCTTCTATCAACTCATGAAACAACTTCCGTGGGAGCGGTTGTTGATCGCGATCCAGGCTTTGGGTGCGATCGATTTCGCGTTGGAACAAACCATCGCCTATACACAGGAACGCAAAGCCTTCGGCCAGCGGGTGATGGATTTCCAGAACACCCGTTTCAAATTGGCCGAATGCAAAACCAAAGCCGAAGTCTTGCGCAGCTTCGTCAATGATGGGATCGCGCGGTTGATCGACGGCACGTTGGATGCGCCCACCGCTTCGATGGCGAAGTATTGGGGCAGTGAGGTGCAGAACGAAGTCATGCACGAATGCCTGCAACTGTTCGGCGGCTATGGCTACATGATGGAATACCCCATCGCCCGACTGTACGCTGACGCGCGCGTCCAGATGATTTACGGCGGCACCAACGAGATCATGAAGGAACTGATCGCGCGGTCGATCGATGAGTAAGGCAGCGGCACGCGGCCCTCTGTGTGGCGTCAAAGTCATTGAAATTCAAGGTCTTGGCCCGACCCCCTTTGCCGCAATGTGGCTGGCGGATATGGGGGCAGACGTTGTGCGCATCCAGCGCCCAAACCTCAAACCGCTGATCCCACAGAACGTTGATGTCTTGAACCGGGGACGTGGTTTCGTCGAACTGGACCTGAAAGACAAAGCTGGTCGCGCCACCGCCCGCGCGCTGATCAGACGCGCCGATATGTTGATCGAAGGGATGCGACCCGGCGTGATGGAGCGCTTGGGCCTTGGCCCTGACGCGTTCCGTCAATCGAACCCAAGGTTGGTTTATGGGCGGATGACAGGATGGGGGCAATCCGGTCCACTGGCACACGCTGCCGGACATGACATCAACTATATCGCGATCACGGGCGCCCTGCACGCCATAGGGGGGCACCACCCAGTGCCGCCCCTGAACCTGCTCGGTGATTTTGGAGGCGGCGGCATGTATCTTGTCGCCGGAATGCTGGCCGCCCTTCACGCTGCGCGCGAAACAGGTCATGGATCGGTGGTCGACGCCGCTATCACTGACGGCACAGCGCATCTGATGGCAATGATCTATTCCATGCACGGATCAGGGATATGGGTCGACCAACGCGAGGCGAACCTGCTGGATGGTGGCGCACCCTTCTATACTGTTTATGAGTGCGCCTGCGGTGGCCACATGTCGGTTGGCG
This sequence comes from Aliiroseovarius sp. M344, assembly GCF_025140835.1. Lineage (NCBI taxonomy): Bacteria > Pseudomonadati > Pseudomonadota > Alphaproteobacteria > Rhodobacterales > Paracoccaceae > Aliiroseovarius > Aliiroseovarius sp. M344. The sequence continues at coordinate 294,416 of NZ_CP081153.1, read as the reverse complement.
CATTGGAGCCCCAGTTTTACGCAGAACTGTTATCCCGGTTGGGATTGGAAAAAACGGATCTACCCGACCAGATGGATCTTGAGGGTTGGCCGAAGTTGCGCGCCGCTTTTGCTGCCGCTTTCATACACAAAACCCGAGATGAATGGGCAACCTTACTTGAAGGCACAGATGCCTGTTGCGCGCCTGTCTTGTCGTTAGAGGAGGCACCCAATCACCCGCACAACAAAGCGCGTAGTGCATTTACCAATATCCAAACCGTAATCCAGCCCGAAGCCGCTCCGAAACTGTCACCGTCGGCTGGACAAGCTGTTGCCGGGGATGAACAAAAGCCAGAAACAGCAAAAAACGTGCTGACGCGATGGTCTTAGACCGCGATCTGCATTGTCGAGATGAATGACGCTTCGGTTCAGCGCATTCGACCAAACCCATGTCATGGCACTGGCCCAGCGATCGCCACAAAGACTTCCCAGATTCCCAATTTGCCCCTTGCAAACCCTGCACGGGACCGCTAAATCCCCGCCTACCGCGCTCTGGTAGCTCAGCTGGATAGAGTACTTGACTACGAATCAAGGGGTCGGGGGTTCGAATCCTCCCCAGAGCGCCACTTTCCTTTTTGTCAGGCGACACATAGTACTTCCATTTGCGACAGAACCTTTCCTTTTTTGTGTCCCTGAACGCCACATCGCATTGCCTTTGGTTTCGAGTTTTCTGAGTTCCTTTTCGGAAAATCAGGGCTGATTTGCAGGTCAGACGGCGAAGCCGCCTGTTCCTGCTGATCTGCCACGTGGCGAACGCGGATGGGGGCGAGGCAATGCTATTCGACAAAAGTGGTGCGGCCCGCAGGCGCAGCCGAGGACACGGTTTTGTCTAATGGGGTTGCCCGAGGGGGAAGGCAGCGCCTTCCCCCTAACGTCTAATGGCGTTTGGCTTGTCCAAATCCCATTGGGTCAATATGAAGAATACTCCGCTCTTCGCTTAGCTTGTCGGGCGAGAACCGGAAGTTCACTGCGAATGCGATTGTTCTGGGCTGAAAGCGAAGCCGAAGCGATCCTGGGAGCGGTCCGTTTCCAGCTCAGGTGCCTTGAAAACCCAAGGCCATTAATGGAACGCTTAAAACCCATTCTGGACCGCGCTGACGCGCTTGGACCGGGGGATCCGGATTTCGACATGAAGGCCTATCTGGACGAAATGTGGGGGGATGACTAGGGCGGATCACGGCGCAGGCTGCGCCGAGCGATTCAACCCCAGGGCGGTTAACATAACACCCGTTCCGCGACGTTCCTGGTTTGTTGCGATCGGTAAATTCAAGCCACGGTTGTCCGGGGCGGTTTATAAGCCGACATTGAGCTGGGCGCGTCTGGAAGTCGGCTACGCGGGATTAGCTGCCTCTCGCGCTTGCAGCGTTCGCTGATGCAGAAAGTCTTCGCCCGCGCAGCAGAGATTGCTTTGCATTTCAGCTGAAGCCGCCGGACCGATCATTGCCTAAGACCAACCTGAACGAGGTATCAACCAATCTTTCTCTGCGGCGCTGCTCCGCCACGAGTTTTCTGCTGCGAGCGGCCATGTCTCACCCCGAGTTTCAGATAGCGCGGCGGCCTTTTGATGACGTTACAACCAGTTGCAAGGGCTTTAAACAGACCGTGAAAAAATTCAGTGTTCACGGCAAAAGCATACGCGGTTTAAAACTGCGCTCGCATTACCGCTACAAGCTCACTTCTGCTTGCATTATCTATTGATTGCCGTTGAGTTCCGATAGTTTTTTAGCCGCCAATCTAAGCGGCTCTAGAAACTCTTTCATATGATCAAGCGAGCAACGCATAACTGGCGCATGTGTAGATAGCGTGGCCAAAAGCCTACCGTTGGGACTTAGAATAGGCACACCAATTGCGATCATCCCAGTCATGAATTCTTGGTTGTCTGTCGAGTATCCCCTTTGGCGTGTTTTGGCTAATTCATCGCGCAGAGTTTCTGGCGATGTAATCGTGTGTTCGGTCAATTTCTCAAGAGGCCTGGCTGACAACACGCCCGTTAGTGTGTTCGAGCGCAGAGAAGATAGGTACAATTTCCCGCTTGCGGTACAATGGAATGGAACCTGTGTGCCTCGAGGTAGTTGAACTCTAATCGGCCATTTGGTTTCAACTCTGTCGAGATAGGTCATGCCTTCTCTGTCGGGAGTGGCCAGATTACAGGTTTCTCCAATTTCCTCGGTCAAGCCTTTCAGGATAGCAAGACGCGCTGTACGCACGCGCTCTGACGACATGGTATTGATCGCTAGAGCGCGTAATCTGTCACCCGGACCGTAGGAACGGCCATCAATGTCGCGTTGCAAGAATCCTTCGGCTTCTGCAGTCTGCAGAAGCCGATGAATTGTCGGTTTTGGAAGCTCTATCACATCAATAAGATCGACTGGCCTTACTGACACACCCCGTTTGACGACTTCTTCAATTATCATCAAAAGCCGAAGGTTGGTCGGGATTTGACTGTCTTTTGAAGAAGCCTGATCATTGGGCATTTACGACACCTATCTGTTAGGCAATAGGATCAACGCAAGCTCTGGAACCAGTGAAACAAGGACCCAAACGCTGATCAACGCTGCAAGGTAAGGAACCGTATAACGTAGCAATCGGAAGTAGGGAACACCTGTTACACCGGAAGCCACATAGAGGTTCAATCCATATGGGGGTGTAATAAACCCAATGGATGCACCAACAAGGAAGATTACTGAGAAGTGTATCGGGTCAATGCCAACCGATGCTGCAATTGGTGCAAGGATCGGTGCAAGGATGATTGTAACAGGCAAGCTTTCCAGAACCATGCCTGAGAAGAACACGATAACCATGGAGGTAAACAACACCGCGTAGTACCCTCCCATACCAGTTACAAAATCTCCGATGGTTTGCTGAGCGCCTAATAGGGATAGGATCTGTTGCATGACCACAGACACCGCGATCAGAGGTGCTAGGATGCCGCTGATCTGTGCAGAACGCACTACAATCGATGGGATTTGCGGAATGGTGAACCCTTCGACTACGAACATCTCGAGATAGCTCTTTTCGGTGGCGGGCTTTTCCCGATCCGTCCCAAGTATTTTGTTTAGTGGATAACTGATAAGCCCGGCGATAATGCAGAAACCAACGGTCACGCCCGCCGCTTCGGTTGGAGAGAACTTGCCAGTGTAGATCCCCCAAAGGACAAGACCGATGGCAAAGAAACCTAGCCATGCGCCAAAGGCGGTTTTCAAAACCCGGTTCAGCTGCAGAGGGATCAGGTAGCCCCAACCATTGATGCGACAAATGATCCAGCAGGCGAGTTGCATTCCGACAACCATCAACGTGCCGGGCAAAATACCCGCAACAAACAGATCCGAGATCGGCAGATTTAGCAAGAAACCATAGACGATAAAGATAATTGATGGCGGGATGATGATCCCGACGGTTCCGCCCGCTGCAGCTGTTGCCGCAGAAAATCGCTCATCGTACCCCCCTTTGACCATCTCGGGGTGCAGCATTGAGCCGATAGTGGCCGTTGTTGCAGAATTTGAACCTGATATGGCCGCAAACAACCCACATGCGCCAAGCGAAGCCATGGCAAGCCCACCTCGCAGCCACCCCAAACACGAATAGGCAAAGTCCGATAACCGACGCGCGATGCCAGATTGGTTGATCAGATCTCCGGTAAGAATGAACAGCGGCATCGCAAGCAGCGCAAAGCCTTTGTTAAACACGTTGAGCAACTCAGCCCCCATGTTATCGAGAGTCAAACCAAGCACGAAGGAGCAGCCAATTACCCAATAGGCAATGACCAGCAGAACCGGCACCCCTAACATGAACAGGCCAGTCACGCCCAGAGAAATCAGTGTTACAAGAGTTCCATCGGTCATCACACATCTCCTCCGATTACGGCTTGTTTTATCAGCGGCTCGCCGCTGCGAAAGTTTCTGATGTCTTCAAAAAAGTTTTCAAAAACACGTGAAGCCATCAGCACAAATGCCATGGGAGCGGTAATAAGAAACCACCACTGCATGATGTTGTCAGTTCCCAGAACGATCTGGAAATTAGAGGCTGACAGCGCTGTGACCCGAGCGGTTGTCACCAAAACGATGACAGAGAAGATGAACCACAGCACCGCATCCAAAGTCAGACAGGCCATCTGGCCAGCGCGCGGCATAACGGATCTGAATTCGGCAAAGCTCAAATGGGTCCTAAGACGCACGTTAAAGGCTGCGCCAAACCACGCCATAATCATGAACAACAAAGGAGGGATGGTTGTCGACCAAGGCTGTTGATTGGCAAATACAAACCTATCGATAACGCCCCAAAAAATGATAAACGCAATCGCAAGATAGCTGTATACCATGATCGTGCGTTCCAGATGACGATCAAGCCAAGGTACCTTTTTGTAGATCCACAAAACAAGCAGTCCACTTGCCACCGTAGCGAAAGCTCCGAAAAGCCAAGCAGCATCTGATTTCAGTGCGTTACGGATTTCGAAGCTATCCTGTGATGCAAATGCACTAAGGATTTCTCCGATCTCTGACCAGATTGCCATATTTTCCTCCCTGACGTGCCTGCCAGTTGATCTTGACTAAGACACAAATTGGTTGGCTGACGCACAAATCGGCGCCAGCCTCTGTAATGCAGCTTTGGTTACCCTTTCCACCAGCGGCGGGGTTCGACATTTTCAGGTTTCATATCTGCGGGAACCTGACGCGCGATGTCATAGATTTCCTGATAAGTGTCGATGCCACCGGCCCAGCCGTTCAGACGTTCGCGCCAATCTTCCCAAAGTTGTGGTTGGAACTCTGGCGAACACATCTCTTCTGCCATCTTGATCTGATCATCTGCCAGGAAAGCATTGCGGACGTTGTTTTCAGCAAAGATTGTACCAGGCAGTTGCGGATCAGAGTGACCAACTGTTTTTACAAGTGCTGCCTCGTTTGCTGCCTGCACGTGGGTTTGTGCCCAGTAGGACGATTCCATTACGGCATCTTGCAGATGACCATCAAGGCTATCGAATACCGAAGAGCTCATGGAGGTGTGCTCAGTGCCACATGTCTGACGTCAGCGCCTACCGGACAGATTTGAGGGTTTGAACAACGGAGGAATTCTGGTTCATCGAAGCTATTAAGGAGCGAAGATGAACAAGAAGTCCGGAACATCGAAGGATGCCGCTGACAAGCTGGTCAGGGGTATCAAACGTAAAACACGCAAACACTACTCAGCCGAAGAGAAGATCAGGATCGTCCTTGCTGGTCTACGTGGTGAGGAGAGCATCGCCGCGCTGTGCCGTCGCGAAGGGATTGCAGAGAGCCTGTATTACTCCTGGTCGAAGGAGTTCCTTGAAGCGGGCAAGAACCGGCTGGCGGGTGACACGGCGCGACAAGCGACATCTCCTGAAGTCAAAGACCTGCGGTCGGAATCTGCCGCTCTGAAAGAGGTGGTTGCTGAGCTGACGCTTGAGAACCGCCTGCTCAAAAAAAGCATGATCGGGGATGGGGAGTTCGACGAATGAGATACCCCGCCTCTGAGAAGCTTGAGATCATCCGTACGGTCGAGGCCTCGCATTTGCCGACCCGGCAGACCCTGAAGATGATCGGTATCCCCAGCAGCACCTACTACGATTGGTATGCGCGGTGGGTCGAAGGTGGCGTTGACGCACTGGCAGACCGCTCACACCGGCCAAGGTCGGTATGGAACCGCATCCCGGACACCATCCGCAAGGCCTTTGTCGACTTTGCACTTGACCACGAGGACCTAACGCCGCGTGAGTTGGCGGTCAAATACACCGATGAGAAACGGTATTTTGTCTCGGAATCTTCGGCCTATCGTATCCTCAAGGCCGAAGACCTTATCACGGCACCAGCCCATGTGGTGATCTGCGCCGCCGATGAGTTCCGTGACAAGACAACCAGACCGAACGAGCTGTGGCAGACCGACTTCACCTATCTCAAGGTCATCGGCTGGGGTTGGTTTTATCTCAGCACGATCCTGGACGATTACAGCAGATACATCATCGCCTGGAAGCTCTGCACCACCATGAAAGCGGCTGATGTCACCGACACGCTGGAACTGGCGTTGGATGCATCTGGCTGCAACAGCGCGAACGTCGTGCACAAGCCACGGCTGCTCAGTGATAATGGCTCATCCTATGTCGCCGCCGATCTGGCTAATTATCTCGAGGGTAAAGGCATGGCTCACGTTCGTGGTGCGCCGCACCATCCCCAAACCCAGGGCAAGATCGAGCGCTGGCACCAGACGATGAAGAATCGTGTTCTCTTGGAAAACTACTTCCTGCCCGGCGACTTGGAACGCCAGATCAGCGCCTTCGTCGATCACTACAACAACCACCGCTACCACGAGAGCCTGAAAAATCTGACGCCCGCCGATGTCTACCAAGGACGAGGCGCGAAGATCCTGAAGAGGAGAGAGGAGATCAAGAAACAGACAATCCAAAAACGCCGGTTGCAGCACCAAGCCGCGGCCGCCTAAACTCAAACAGAAACCGAACCAGAGCCTCCGTTACGAAAACGCCTCAGCATTCCGAAAAACTCTGACGACGGACAGAATGCGAAAAACCCAGTAATTCTAAACGGTGCTGGCGTTGTTTTGGGCGATGCGATCGACGATTCAATGGCCCTTGCCGAACGTCTGAGCGCTCCTGTCTGTGTGGGGTATCAGCACAACGATGCTTTCCCGGGTTCGCATCCGCTTTTTGCCGGCCCTCTGGGATATAACGGGTCGAAAGCTGCGATGGAGCTAATTTCGAAAGCAGACGTCGTGTTGGCCCTAGGTACTCGGCTTAGTCCATTTTCGACCCTTCCGGGTTATGGGATCGATTACTGGCCGCGTGACGCCAAGATCATTCAGGTTGATATCAATCCCGACCGCATCGGACTGACCAAAACCGTTTCTGTGGGCATCGTTGGAGATTCCAAGAAAGTGGCTCAGAGTATCTTGGCGCAACTTACCGATGGTGCGGGCGACGAAGGTCGCAAAGCGCGTGAAACAGCGATATCGGAAACGAAATCACGTTGGGCACAAGAGCTAACGTCGATGGATCACGAGGATGATGACCCAGGCACCACTTGGAACGAACGCGCGCGTGGGCGTGAACCACAAAAAATGAGCCCTCGTATGGCTTGGCGCGCTATTCAGTCGGCCTTGCCCAAAAATGCGATCATCTCGTCTGATATTGGTAACAACTGCGCGATCGGCAATGCGTACCCAACTTTCGAAGAAACTCGGAAATATCTGGCACCAGGCTTGTTCGGTCCTTGCGGATATGGATTTCCAGCAATCTGCGGTGCAAAAATTGCCTGCCCTGACACGCCTGTTGTTGGGTTTGCAGGTGATGGAGCATTCGGCATCTCGATGAATGAGATGGTTTCCATCAATCGTGATGATTGGCCTGCCATAACCATGGTGATCTTCCGTAATTACCAGTGGGGTGCTGAAAAGCGGAACACGACTTTGTGGTTTGAAGACAACTTTGTCGGAACCGAATTGTCGCAAGAAGTGAGCTATGCCGGGATCGCACGTGCCTGCGGTGTCGAAGGTATCGCAGTCACCACGATGGAAGAACTGACCGACGAGTTGAATAAGGCCGTCAAGCGCCAGATGGACGAGGGTAAAACCACATTCATCGAAATTCTTCTGAATCAAGAACTGGGAGAGCCCTTCCGCCGTGACGCAATGAAAAAACCCGTCAGCGTGGCAGGGATCAACGCAAGCGACATGCGAACCAATCACCGGTCAGCTTAAAAAAACGACTGCAGCCGGAGCTGGCCTACGCTCCTGTTGCGTCCACGCCTCCTCTTTCTTCCACCTTTTGAGAGAGGAGGCACTTTCTCCCACGAAGAGTTTCAAAATCATGTCGGAATACACGTTAACGGAGCGCTTTCCTCGCGCAGCGGAGTTTGCGCAGGAAAACTGGAAAGGTTTCCTCGTATCGATTGTTGTGGCCGCCGCCGCACAATTCCTTTCAGAGCATTACGGTGCTCCGGCAATGTTGATGGCCTTGCTGTTGGGTATTGCTTTCCACTTTCTTGCCGAAGAAGGAGCCTGCAAACCTGGTGTCGAATTCACCGCACGCACAGTATTGCGGATTGGCGTGGCGCTGCTTGGCGCGCGTATCTCTGTTGAGTTGATGATTGGCCTGGGGCCGCGACTGATTGCCGTTGTTATTTTGGGTGTGATCCTGACCATTCTGTTCGGAATTCTGTGCGCCCGTTTCTTGGGACGCGGATGGCGGTTTGGGTTGCTCACAGGCGGATCTGTTGCCATTTGCGGCGCGTCTGCTGCCATGGCTATTTCTGCCGTACTACCCAAAAATGCGTATTCCGGAGGATCCGCCCACTCATTCCGACAACATGCGCCCACCTATTCCGGGGTATCCGCCCACTTGTGACGCGTTGCCGTGAGGCAGTGGATTTCGGTTATCAGGTTTGAGGGTTTTCGTCATCCATTTTTGTGACGGTTTTTCGGAGGGACTGCCCCTCGAGTTCGAGGCGGTAAGCGTTGTGAACGATGCGGTCGAGGATGGCATCAGCGAAGGTTGGTTCGCCGATGACGTCATGCCAAGCCTTGATGGGTAATTGGCTGGTGATCATCGTTGAGCCGCGGCCGTAGCGTTCTTCCACGATCTCCATGAGATCCCGGCGTTGCGTGGCGGTCAGTCGGTCTGGGCCCCAGTCATCAAGGATGAGCAGCTGTGCTTTGGTGATGCTGCGGAACAGGCGGGGGAAGCGCCCGTCGCCATGGGCCAGTTCGAGTTCTTCGAAGAGACGCGGCATCCGCTTGTAGGCCACAGTGACACCGTCGCGACAGGCCGTTTGCGCCAATGCGCAGCCGAGCCAAGTTTTGCCAACACCACAGGGGCCGGTAATGATCAGATTGCGCTTGTCAGTGATCCATCTACCGGTGAGCAGGCTCTGGAACAGCGCCTTGTCGAGACCACGGCGCGCGCGGTAATCGACATCTTCCGGGCAGGCGCCGACGTGGCGCAGCCTGGCCGAGCGCATCCGGGCTTCAAACCGCTTGGTCTCACGGCTGGCGACCTCACGGTCAACCAGCAAGCCAAGCCATTCTGCGTGGCTGAAGTCTGCTGCAGCATCCTGCGCCTGCAGCTCGGCAAAAGCTTCGGCCATACCGTCCAGCCGCAGGGCCTTCAGATGATCGAGGGTTGGGTGATCAAGCATTGTGTTCCTTTCAATGGAAATAATCGGCGCCACGGATGTTGGGATGGGTGATGGCAGGCTCCTCCGTGGCGCGGGTGCGGGGCTTGCTCTCCAGCCCATTCTTGAGAATGGATTGGAGTGACGAGTAAGAACGGGCGTTGATCTCGAGCGCGCGGCGGCACGCCGCATCAAGGCGGGCGGCACCGAACTTGTCGGCCAGCCGGATGACGCCCAGACAGCTCCGGTAGCCCTGTTCGGGGTGCTTGCGTTCGCGCATCACAACCTCTGCGAAGGTGGCGACATTCGGCCCGACACGAGCGGCCCGTGCGATAATACGTTGTGGTGTCCAATCCTCGCGGAACTTGTGGTGCGCCGGCATGTGGTCGCGCTGTGTCGAATGTTTGCCGTTTCCAGAGGTGCGCATATGGGAAGCAACACGCTGTCCAACGTGAAAGACTTCGACCGTGCGGGCGGTGATGCGGGCCCACAGCTCTTTCTTCAGCAACTGATAGGGCACGGAGTAGTAATGTTTGTCGATTGCGACGTGGTAATCGAGCCCCGCGCGGCATTTCTTCCATTCCGCATACACGTAGGGAGCCGTCGGTAGCGGCTTCAGAGCGGGCTTATCCAACTGCTCGAACAGCTGCCTGCGGCTGGCCCCGAGATGTCGCGAGACTTTGTCGTTGAGCCGATCAAGCAACGGGCGAATGGCAGCGTTCACATCCCCGAGACTGAAGAACTGCCGATTGCGCAACCGCGCCAGAATCCAGCGCTCGACCAGCAAGACCGCCCCTTCGACCTTTGCCTTGTCCTTTGGTTTATGCGGCCGCGCGGGCACAACGGCTGTGTCGTAATGTGTGGCGAGATCCGCATAGGTTCGGTTGATCACAGGGTCGTAGAAGCACGCTTTGGTGACCCCGGCCTTCAGGTTGTCGGACACGACCTGCGCCGTCACACCACCAAGGAAGCCAAAGGCACGCACATGGCTCAAGATCCAATCCGGCAGCGATTGCGTCCAGGTCGCCTCCGCAAAGGTATAGCTTGAGGCCCCAAGCGTCGCGACGAACAGCTGTGCCGTGCGCACCTCCCCGGTCTCGGGGTCAATCACGTCGATGGTGTGCCCCGCGTAATCGACGAACAGCCGCTCGCCCGCCGGGTGACGCTGTCGCATCACAGGCGACAGCTTGCCCTCCCACCGCGTGTAAAGTTCGCAAAATCGGGAGTAGCCGTATCCCTCGGGGTGGTCGGCGCGATGTTCCTCCCACAAGAGTGACAGCGTCACACCCTTCCGACGCAACTCGCGGTGAATATACGACCAGTCAGGCTGCGTCTCTATCCGTTGGGTGTTCTGGTGAGCTCGGTGAAATAGGCATCGCTCAAGGTCCGTATCAGACATCTCCGCTGGCAGCGGCCAGCCCAGACCCAACTCAGTAGCGCGATCAAGGTAGCCCCGAAGGGTTGTCCGCCCAATCGCCAGGCTCGTTGCGATCTGGCGGGTTGATAGGCCCTCGGCTGAGAGCCGCAAAACATCTCGTATCTTCCGCATCGGCAATCTCTTCATCGGGCTTCCTTCATGCCAAAAAGACGAAGGGTAGCCGGTTACAGATTGCCTCGCAGCAGCACGTCACAGGGGTGGGCGAATACCCCGGAATCGGTGGGCGGATAAAATCGGAACGGGTGGGCGCATCAAATCGGAATAGGTGGGCGGATCACCCCGGAATACGCACCAAAAACGAGCACTCTGAACGCAACCTCATTTTCACCGTCTTATCAGTCACCGTATTGTCTACAATTGCGATGATCGTCTATCCGATCCTGACCGAGACATTCGATTTTAACGACGAAGTCTCGGGAGTATTTCTTGGCGGCACGATTCACGACGTTGCTCAAGTTGTCGGTGCAGGGTTTTCGGTGTCGGATGAGGCTGGAGAGGTCGCGACGCTGGTCAAACTGATCCGTGTTGCCATGCTGGCACCGGTGGTTTTGATCATTTCTATGTTGGTTCGCCGTCACGCAGAGGACGGTGGCACAGACGGCAAGCGCCCTCCAATTCTGCCCACCTTTGTTATTGGTTTTCTGATCTTTGCTGCCCTGAATTCTTTCGGTCTTATCCCAACGATTATCGTTGAAGCCATGTCGTCACTCAGCCGGTGGGCTTTGTTGATCTCAATCGCTGCGGTCGGCATGAAAACATCGCTCAAACGCATTCTTGAGGTTGGTGGGCAGGCGATTGCGCTGATTGTCGTCGAAACAGTTTTCATCGCCTTGTTTGTTTTGGCAGGCGTCGCCCTTCTGGGCCACTAAAAGGAAGTCTCATGAAGCCGTTAGAAATGCTTTTGAAGAACGCCGCCCGGTCACAAAAGAAAATTGTCCTGAGCGAAGGAAGTGATCCACGCGTTGTACAGGCCGCAATTGACGCACGAGAGCAAGGTATCGCGCGTATCATCTTGATTGGTCCACAGAAAGATATCCTCGATCAATATGCTGCTTTCGACGCCAAACCCGACGATGGCGTCGAGTTACACGACCCTGCCATATCTCCTCTCTCGGATGAGTTGGTTCAGGCCTATTTTGAACTCCGCAAGCACAAGGGCATTTCAATGGATGTCGCAGTGCGTGAAGCGCGCAAATCACAAGTCTTTGCCGCGCTTCTGGTCAAAACCGGTCATGCCGATGGGACCGTTGGCGGTGCTGTCGCGACCACTGCCGAGATAGTGCGAACAGCCATTCAGGTGATTGGGCCCCAACCAGGTTCGAAACTTATCTCGTCCTTCTTTCTGATGCTGTTTTGTCAAACCCACCACGTCAAGAAGGGCGCGCATATATTCGCAGATAGCGGTTTGGTGGTGGACCCATCGGCTGAAGAAATGGCGCAAATCGCTCTGGATTCAGCTGCGTCTTTCTCAACGCTTACTGGAGAGTGTCCGCGCGTAGCCATGTTGTCCTTCTCGACCCGGCAAAGTGCGCAACATGAAAAAGTATCTAAAGTTGTGGAAGCAACCAAGATAGCCAAAATGGTTGATCCAGAACTGCTGATTGACGGAGAGCTTCAATTTGATGCCGCGTTTGTCCCTGACGTTGCAGCATCTAAAGCCGGAGACTCCCCACTGGCCGGAGACGCGAACGTCTTTGTCTTTCCCAATTTGGAAAGCGGCAATATTGGTTACAAGATTGCACAGCGCATTGGCGGGGCAGTGGCCATTGGCCCAGTGCTTCAAGGACTAGAGAAGCCCGCCAATGATTTGTCGCGTGGCTGCAGTTCCGAAGATATCCTTCATATGATTGCCGTGACCGCCGCTCAGGCAGGAACGTAAGGTGTTCGAAGCCTTTCCGGGTGGCGAAGCAGCAATTGCGATCGCTTCAACGCCAAAACAATAGACGTGCTCATGATCTGCACGATCACTCTTGATCAAGAGCACAAGGCTATATTCGTACCAATCCGAAATGCTTTCACCACAACGCATCCCTACTAAAACGATGTGGAACTTCTCATTAGCCGCTTTTGCTTGCCGTGTTTATACGACGGGTTTTCTTTACCAACTCACCTACAGGAAGCTTGGCTTCTACAAGGCTTTCTATTTTTCTTCACACCGTGAAGCTTACGATGAACCAGAAGCTTTCCGTTTCTAATTACACTCTTCTGTTCCAATTACAATGACTTAAGACATGCGCGCCTGATTTGAGTGGCTGCATTGGTTTTTGCCGAACAGCATGAATTATCACTCCGAAGTAGCATGGATTTCGCTGCGAGCGCGCGCAGCAGAGTTTTGATAGGGTCAGCAATGGGCTCTCCCGACACTTTCGCCGCGCCGGTCATGAATGGCAAGTCCCAAATCACCCGCCGTTCGCTGCGTCGGCCACCATCTAGCATGGTGCGGACTCTTCAGACCTTCGCTGCGTCTGCGCCAATGACCGGTTTTGAAGATTGGCGCAGAGCGATCCAAGTCTAGTCGCGTCAGGCCGGTGCTTCCTTCGCTCCCGTCATGAATGCGACCGCGTCTGACATAGTGTAGTCCTTTGGGTCGATCACGCAGAGACGTTTGCCAAGACGGTGGACGTGGATGCGATCCGCGACTTCAAACACATGAGGCATATTGTGGCTGATCAGAATGATCGGGATGCCGCGAGATCGAACATCAAGGATGAGTTCCAACACACGACGAGATTCTTTAACACCAAGGGCCGCCGTAGGTTCATCCAAGATGATGACCTTTGATCCGAACGCCGCAGCACGGGCCACGGCCACACCTTGACGTTGGCCACCAGAAAGCGTCTCAACCGCTTGGTTGATGTTCTGGATCGTCATCAAGCCAAGTTCTGACAGCTTGTCGCGGGCAACCTGCTCCATCTTTGGGCGGTCCAACTGGCGCAGCCATTTTCCGCGAAAACCCGGTTTGCGGATTTCTCGCCCCATGAACATATTATCCGCGATGGACAAAGCGGGCGACATAGCAAGGGTCTGGTAAACCGTTTCGATCCCCTCCTTGCGGGCATCGATGGGGGACGCAAAGTTCACCTCTTTGCCTTCGAGGAACACTTCTCCTTCATCAGGGATAACAGCCCCGGAGACAGCCTTGATCAGGGATGATTTACCTGCCCCGTTGTCGCCAATCACCGCGAGGATTTCACCGGGGTAGAGATCGAAATCGCAGTGATCGAGTGCTGTGACCTTGCCATAACGCTTGACCAAGCCACGGCCTTTGAGGATGGGTTCAATCGACCCATTGGCGATGTTTTCCATCAAAGTCATGCTGAGACCTTTCTGATCCACTGATCTACTGCGACAGCACCAATGATAAGTGCGCCGATAAGAAGGAATGTCCATTGTGCGTCAGCACCTGCAAGGCGAAGACCAAGGGTGAAAACACCCACGATGAGGGCACCGAAGAGCGGCCCCATGATCGACCCACGCCCACCGAACAGCGAGATGCCGCCAATCACCACAGCCGTGATGCTTTCAATATTCAGGAGTTGGCCGGACGTCGGGCTAACGGAGCCGATGCGGCCAATCAGGGCCCAGCCCGCGATGGCGCAAATGAAGCCGGTGACGGCATAGACCGAAATCAAAGTGAATTTGACGTTTACACCAGAAAGCTGTGCTGCTTCGGGGTCATCGCCCACGGCGTATATGTGTCGCCCCCAAGCAGTATGTTTCAATGCATAAGCAAGGAAGGCAAAGATCAGGACCATTGCGATGACGCCAAAGGTGAATGTCGCACCGCCGCGCCCTGCCTCGTCCGCGCCAACTTTGAAAGTGGATCCGAGGAATTGAAGCAAGGGTGCATTTTGTTCGATGTCTTGACTGCGGATGGTCTCGTTAGCCGAGTAAAGAAAGTTTGCGGCCAGAACGATCTGCCACATGCCGAGCGTTACGATAAAGGGTGGCAGTTTCATCACCGCGACAAGCCAGCCATTGATCGACCCGATGAGTGTGCCAAAGGCCAGCCCAAGTGCGACAGAAACTTCGACGGGGACGCCGTAACGGAACGTAAACTGCCCCATGATGACGCTGGACAGGACGGCAATCGCCCCAACGCTGAGATCGATTCCAGCGGTGAGGATAACAAGGCTTTGAGCGGCGGCGACGATGCCGACGATCTGCACCTGTTGAAGGATCAATGTCAGCGCAAAGGGGGAGAGGAATCTCGACCCCAGCAAGAGAGCGAAAAGGGTAATAGAGACGAGAAGGACGAACAGCGGCACAAGTGCAGGGTTCACATGCAGGGCGTGTTGCAGCCTAGCAAGAAAGCCTTTGCGTTCGGCGAACGAAGCCACGGTGTCGGCTGCTGGTGGCTTGATGGCGGCTTCAAAATCGTCGGCGTTGCCAGACATTGTTCGATCCCCTTGTCTTGAATTGGATGTCAGTAGGACCTTATCCCACTTTGTAATAAGGGGCGGGGAAAATGACCCGCCCCTTGAGTTGCACCTACGATGAGATGCGGGAGGTTAGATTAGCCCCAGCAAAGTTCAGTGCCTTCAGCGACGGAGATGCTTTCCACACCGTCTGCTGGCTGATCTGTGACCAAGGCAACGCCCGTGTCAAAGAAGTCCTTGCCAGGTGTGTTCTCTGGCAATGTCCCATCTGCGGCGTAAGCGGCAATTGCTTCGATGCCGAGGGCCGCCATGCGCAGTGGATACTGCTGGGACGTTGCACCGATCACACCGTCAGCGATGTTCTGAACACCGGGGCAACCGCCATCGACCGATACGATAAGAACATCGTCTTCACGACCGATAGACCGCAGGGCTTCGTATGCGCCCGCTGCTGCTGGTTCGTTGATGGTATAAACAACGTTGATCTCAGGATCGACAGCGAGGAGGTTCTCCATCGCGGTACGCCCGCCTTCTTCGTTGCCTGCAGTCACGTCGTTGCCGACGATGCGCGCGTCATCTTCGTCGCCCCATTTGTTTGGGTCGCCAAGATCAATGCCGAAGCCCTGCAAGAAGCCCTGATCGCGCAGAACGCCAACAGTTGGCTGACTGACAGCCAGATCAAGCATGGCAATTTTTGCGTTTGCAGCGTCGTCGCCCAATTGCGCCGCAGCCCACTGACCGATCAATTCACCCGCAAGGAAGTTGTCAGTTGCGAACGTCGCATCAGCCGCGTCGATCGGGTCAAGCGGCGTGTCCAATGCGATAACCAGCAGGCCAGCTTCGCGGGCCTGTGTCACAGCGCCAACGATGGACGATGTGTCGGACGGGGTCAGCAGGATGCCGGACGCGCCGTCTGCAATGCATGTTTCGATCGCAGCAACTTGTGTTTCGTGGTCACCATCAACCTGACCTGCGAAGGAACGCAGCGTGATGCCAGCCTCAGCCGCGGCAGCTTCAGCGCCTTCGCGCATCTTAACGAAGAATGGGTTGGTGTCCGTCTTAGTAATAAGGCAGGCGGATACGTCCTGCGCCATAGCGGAACCAGCAGATGTAATGGCCGCAAGAGCAGTGCCGATGAGCAACTTTTTCATGATGTCCTCCCAGACAATTGATAGGTCAGAGCCTCCACCCCGACATTGATACGACCCGCATTTGCCAGCCGCTTGACCCTAAGTGACGTGATTCTCAATCACCTGTCAATTAGTTAGTTAACTTTTCTTATTAATTGGTTTACCTGTATTATAAGGCTGCTATGGTGCAGTCTATGGACGACGGACTCATCAGATCAATCAGCACTGGCCTAAGCCAGAAGGGCGTTCGCGATCATAACGAACGGCTTTTGCTGTCGCTGTTGCAGCGCAATGGTCCTATGCCGGGAAGCGATCTGTCAAAGCTGGCAGAGCTATCTCCACCAACGGTTTCAAGCATCCTTCGACGCCTTGAAAGTGAAGGGATTCTTGAACGTGGAGACCCAGTGCGTGGCAAGGTGGGCAAGCCCTCGATCCCGATGCGTTTGGCATCAAATGGTGTGTTTTCATTTGGCCTCAAGATCGGGCGCAGATCTACCGATTTAGTGTTGATCGACCTGAATGGCGAGTTGCGTGAAGAACGGCAGTTGACCTACCCGTTTCCAGTACCGGCAGACATTTTTGCCTTTCTTGAGGAGGGTGTCCGGAGCATCACCGACGCGATGGACCCTGATCATGCTGAGCGTATTTGCGGCATTGGAATTGCGGCACCCTTTGAGATGTGGAACTGGCCAGACCCATCCATGGACATGTCGGCAGCGTTCGCGCCATGGAAAGGCATTGATCTAAAGACAGAGGCGCAGGCACGAACGCAACTGCCAGTGCTCCTGCTGAACGATGCGACTGCCGCCTGTCAGGCCGAACACACCTACGGTCGTGGTAAAGAATTTCGGGACTACGCTTACTTCTTTATTGGGGCATTCATCGGCGGTGGCATTGTATTGAACAACTCTGTCTTTGAAGGACGCCAAGGGAATGCGGGCGCACTCGGATCGTTGCGAAGCATCGGCCCCCACGGTGAGAGTATGCAGTTGGTCGATATGGCGTCGATCCACCAGTTGGAATTGCGCCTACGTGAAGTTGACCTCGATCCACAGCAACTCTGGTCTGATCCTGGTAGCTGGCACAACTTGTCCCGCTACGTTGATCCATGGCTTGGACAGACCGCCCAAGAACTGGCTAAGGCTGCCCTTTCCACTTGTTCGGTCATTGATTTTGAAGCGATCTTGATCGACGGTGCCTTCCCTGCCAGCGTCCGCGACGATCTTGTCAGTCGAGTCCGCCGATATGTCGTGACCCAAGACACACGCGGTCTGATCCAACCCCGGATCGAAGGTGGTAGCATCGGCGGGAAGGCAAGGGCCATTGGTGCAGCAACGCGGCCTATTGGTGCCCAATTCATGATGCAGGCCAGTGTTGGGATGACGGTTTAACTGAAAAGCTTTTGCTGAAGCAGCCATTCGTGTTTCTTGCTGCATCGGTCATATTGGGCTCTTTCCGATCGTTCTCTGCACCCGGGGCCAATGGCAGCTATCACGCTGCTCTGATGCGATGGAAAACCTTTGAGTCGCAAAAGGTAATACTAGTGCACCGAGGAAAATACAGTTGATTCAAAATCAATGACTTGGCCGCGTGCCAATGGCAAAACTATGTGTCGCCCCACACTTTTTGTCGGACACCAACGTAAGTTGCCTTTTGGGCCACTATTTTAACTTTTCATTGAGAAAATTCAGCTTGGAGCTGGATCAGCTAAATCCCTTGCTCCACTTTCTGATAAGTTCCATTCTGCGACATACCGTCAAATAGGACACGATGTCGGGTTATGGCGTCAGCCTTGCGCGGTCGCTTACGACCGGAAGACGCCACACATCCCGGACTCTTCGTTTGACTGCACTGCGGGCAAAATCGACCTTGGCTATTCGACCCTCGCTGAAAAAGCATCGCTTCGCACTTGCGGCTGATAAATTTCAACGATGCAGCAATTGTCCTCAAACCGAGCCTTCGGCAGTGTCAATTCTGGCGAGTTTCAAACTGACATTTCGCTGGGGGCAAATCAGGCGAACGAGACACGGGCCAAGTGAGTTTTCGCTGCAGTTGCGCCAATGGCCGCTTTTTTTCGCGGCGAGCAATGGCCCCATATTCCGGTTGTGTGACCTACCTGACTATCCGGCTCAAAAAGATTGCAGGGTAGAGAGCTGGCTGAGAATTTCATGACGCTATTGTAATAGATCGAGGGCAGACTAGCGTCTGAGAAACATATCCATGCAACAGACAGGATATCCGCATAAGAAAGCTGAGGGAGGTGATCGTGTTGGGGTAGCCAAGATCAACTCAGTCGAAAATGGCATGGATTTGAACGGAGGGTCTTATGAAGTCACACGCAAAGGTAGTTGTCGTTGGTGGAGGGTGCGTGGGCGCGTCGATATTGTACGGCCTAACCCAACATGGTTGTTCGGACGCTGTCATGTTAGAGCGGACACAATTGACCGCTGGCTCTACTTGGCACGCTGCGGGTCTACTCGTCACTTTTGTTCGATCACACAACGTCTCGAAGATGACCCTCGAGACGATTCAAATCTACACCGAGGTGGAAGAAAAGATTGGTAGCTCCGTAGGGCTACGCAAAGTGGGGCAATTGCGGGTCGCAAATACGCCCGAACGTTGGGATGAGTTTCAGAGCTATCTGTCCGTGGCTGAAGCGGCCGGCGTGCCTTGCAAGCTTCTGACCCCCGCAGAAGTCGCTGAGGTCCACCCGCTCCTTAATCAAAATGAGAATATTGAAGGTGGAATTCTGCACACTGAAGACGGCTATGTGAACCCTGCAGACATAACACAGGCGATGGCCAAACTTGCGCGCGATCAGGGTGCGAAAATCTATCAAAACACTGAAGCACAAAAGTATGAAAAGCTGCCCAATGGCCTTTGGAAAGTTTTTACCACTCAGGGTGAAATCACCTGCGAGCATCTGATCTTCGCAACCGGAAACTATGCCCGCGAAAACGCCCGGCGCGTTGGGCTTGACCTGCCATGTATTCCGATCGTTCACCAATACTGGACCACAGACCATGTGCCACAGCTCATAGAACGCAGGAAACGGGGACTGCGAGAGTATCCGATCCTTCGGGATGAGGATTATGGCGCATATTTGCGCGAAGATGTGGGTGGACTCCAATTTGGCCCCTATGAATTTGAAAAAGACCTGAAACTCTTTGCCGAAGATCGGGTCCCGCCAGAATTCGGGGCAGATTTATTGCCCGAAGATTTCGACGCGGTGGAAACCCAGTGGGAACGCGCAATCGAGCGTGTGCCTGTGCTGGGCGAGGTGGGCATCAAGGCTAATACCCGCGGTCCGTTCCAGATGACACCAGATGAATTGCCGCTGGCAGGCCCCGCCCCCGGTCACGACAATCTTTGGCTAGCCGAAGGTATGCCCGGCGGAATTTTGTGGGGGGGAACCGTTGGCAATCAACTGGCGCAGTGGATACTCAAAGGAATGCCTTCTATCGATATGTCCGAGCTCGATCCGCGTCGCTTTGGTGATTATGCCGCAAAGCGCTGGACGATGGACAAGGTGCGCGAAACATGGGGCAACCACATGCATGCGCACATTCCGGGTGAAGATTTTCCGTCAGCCCGGCCGATGCGCACTGTCGGATCCTACGATTTGTTGAACGCAAAAGGCGCGGTCTGGACGCTCTATAACGGCTACGAATTTCCAAAATGGTTCGCACCAACGCCAGAGGAGGCGATTCCGGTTCATAGTTTCCGACGCACTGACGCCTGGGACTATGTCACGCAAGAAGTAAGAACCACCCGAGAGGAAGTTGGTTTCATCGAGATGTCGCCGATGACCAAGTTCAATGTGCGCGGTGTGGGTGCTGCGACATGGCTCGACCGCTTGATGGCAAACAAACTGCCCAAATTCGGGCGTATGACACTGTCGCTGATGTTGAACACCCGTGGCGGCATGGACGCCGAATTCACAATCGTCCGCGAAGGTGAGAACGATTTCTATTTGGTGTCCACGCCCAACGGACAGGTCTACAATTGGGATGTGCTGTCCAAGCTGTTGCCCACAGATGGCTCTGTGCAGATGCAAGATGTCTCGGAACAGTTCGGCGTCGTCGCCTTGGCCGGACCGAAATCGCGTGAAATCCTGCAAAACCTGACGGATAACGAACTGTCGAACGAGGCATTTCCCTGGCTTTCCGCCCAAATGGGTGAGGTTGGATATGCCAAGGGCGTGCGCCTGCTCAGGGTCAGCTACACTGGTGAACTCGGCTGGGAAATCCACCACCCGGCAAACTACAATCGCCACATCGTTGATCAATTGCTGAAAGCTGGCGTTCGGCCCTTCGGGGCGCTGGCACTTGAATCCATGCGGCTAGAGAAATCATACCGCGCAATTAACAAAGAAATACGCAAGGATATGACGCCATATGAGGCCGACCTTGGTCGCTTCGTTGCTTTGACCGAAAAGGTTCAGGGTGTTGTCAAAGATCGCAATTTCATTGGCAAAGAAGCGTTACTTGAACAGAAAAAGAAGGGGGGCCATAGGGTCCTTGTCACCCTAAAACTTCCCTATTGTGACACGTCCGTCATCGCGGATGAGGCTGTCTATAAGAATGACCGCCTTGTAGGTCGTGTGACTTCGGGCGGGTTCTCGTATTACTTGCAGCACGACATTGCCATGGCTCTGGTTCCTCAAGAACTTTCAGTCTCGGGCACGCAGCTTCAGGTCAAAATCCACAATGAGATACGAGATGGCGAAGTGATCGACATATGTGCCTACGACCCCAAGGGCATCCGCACTCGCATGTAGAGAGAGGCCAGTACTATGAGTAAGGATCAGACGAAAAATCGTCGTGGTGGACGTAGTGGCGGGCGCTCTGCCCGTGTTGCGGCCCGTACAAATCCGACACCGGTCTATCTTCCGACGTTGCACCGTTCCGTTGGGCCGATGGACCTTTTAGGTCCAGAAGGTGTCGAAAAAATCCACAACGCCGCAATAACCATACTCGAGAGTATTGGGATCGAATTCCGCGATCCTGTAGCGCTGGCACAATGGAAGAAATTTGGTGCGGATGTGCACGATCAGCGGGTGCGCATAGGTCGAGAAATGTTGATGGACTTGATTTCCACAGTGCCCACCGATTGGGCCTATCACGGCCGCAATCCCAACCGGTCAACCAAAGTTGGCGGGCGCGACACGGTTTTCGCAAATGCCTATGGTGCGCCGTTTGTCTATGGCCTCGACGGCGTCCGGCGCCCCTCTACGCTCGAGGACGCTCGCAACTTCTTCAAGCTCGCACAAATGAGCCAAAGCATGCACGTGCCCGGCATCCTGCCGGCTGAGCCGCAGGACGTGCCGGTTCCTTTGCGCCATCTTGAATTGGTAAGCGCTGCGCTGACTTTGACCGACAAACCTATCAAGGGGTCGGTGCTGTCTGAAACTGCGGCGCGGGATACGATGGATATGCTACGCATTGTCCATGGTGAGCAATTTGTGGACGAGAACGTAGTTGTCGCGGCTCTGTTGAATTGCAATACGCCGCTCGTTTGGGATGACACGATGCTACAAAGCCTGCGGGTTTATGCGGCGGCCAATCAACCCTGCCTGTTATCGCCTTTCGTACTGGCAGGGGCGTCAACACCGGCAAGCCCAACGGGCGGGGTTGCTTTACTCATCGCCGAGAGCCTCGCCGGAATGGCCTACTCGCAAATCATCCGTCGAGGCTGCCCGATGGTGCTGGGTGTGGCAATCATGGGGGTGTCCATGAAAACCGGCGCGCCGATGATGGGGTCGCCTAAACCCGGACTCATGAACTTGCTTGTAGGTCAGATGGCGCGTTTTTATGGCGTGCCCTGGCGCTCATGTACCATGTGGTCGGGTTCGAAATCACCGGACCTGCAGGCAGGGTTTGACAGCGCCAACTCAATGTGGCCGGTCTTGCTGGGGGGCTGCAATTTCGTTGTGCACTCTGCTGGTTTTGTAGAGGGCGCGTTGGGAGTAAGCTATTCGAAATGGATTCATGACAGCTATCAATTAGAGAGCTTTCATCGTTTCTTCTCGGGTTTGCAGGAAGAAAACATCGACGCGATCCTTGAGGATATTTCAAATATCGGCCCGGGTGGGCATTTCCTTGGAACGGACCACACGCGGGAAAACCCTATGGTTATGAATCCGCTGCAAAATAACGACAGCTTCGAACAATGGGAAATTGAAGGCAGCGCGAATGCAGATGAAGTCGGCCGTAAAGCGGCTAAAGAAATGATTGAGAATTACGTCCAGCCGCCGATGCCGAGCGATCAAACCGGCTCGTTGAGCGAGTTCGTCGCCAAGCGGACGGCAGAATACCAATCCAAAAGCGACGCTTGATGATTGGGATGTAAACTCACATCTAGTTTGAGTAACTCAGGACGCATACCAAGGCCATTTGGTTGGTGCTGGGGTGGACAAAACGGGTAATGGTTTTCTGGTGAATATGGTGTTCAGAGGGTCGAATGCCGGTAGGAGCAGATTCCTGCGCTCTCATAAGCTTTTTTGATTTTCACAGCCTTTGTCCGGATTGAGTTTGTGTTCTTGTGGCCAATAACTTCGGTACCGCATGACAGCGAACAGCCCGCTTCTGCCAATGCTGCGCTTTGCACGAACGCCTGCTTAGGTTGCGCGCGCGGCTTTCGCAATTTGAGCCATGTGTCGCATATCCGTTCCGCAACACCCTCCCAAGGCTTGAATGTGTGGGAACCGCCTCCTGATTTCAGCCAACTGCGTTCCCAACTCGGTTGGGTTGCCGTCATCAAGCTCCTCGGCTTCATCAAGCTCTGCATGGCTGCAGCGTGACGCGTTAGCGACAATTCCTCTGATACGTTGCATCCAAGGCGCATCCTCAAGAACGGAGTTGAAATGCTCAGGGTGCGCGCAATTTATCATGAAATAGGCGGGGTAACCGTCGGTTGCGGCATCGACCTGAGATATAGCATCCTCAAGGCTAATCCCCGTCGGCAGCCTGCCGTTGGTTTCGACTGTAAACGCAATCACAACACGCAGCTCGAAACGCTGCGCCGCACGTACGATTCCGACCGCCTCAGCCGGATAGGCGATCGTGTAACCGCTGATAACGTCAACATCCGTCTCCGCCAAAAACGAGATCTGTTCGGAATGGTAACGCTCTGACTCTTCGGCAGTCATTTGTTCCGAAGGCTTGTAGGCATCGTCACGTGGTCCGAGGTTGGCGCTGATGATGGTCGGCATATGGCTGTTGGCCGTCCGAACGTCTTGCATCAAGGCGATGGCTCGCTGATTGAGCTCTTTCAAAGCTTTGGGGGTATAGCCAAGGGCAGCCGCACGGTCTCGATTTGCAACCCAGGTCGGGCTTTCAAGAATTACACCTGTGCCAGTGTCCTTTGCCAAAGTCACCATGTCCGTCAGGTAGCCTCGCAGAAACTCCTGACCGCCGGCGCTTTCCAACAGTGGGTATGAAGCAAAGCCGGGCAATTCCACGCCGCGGTTGAAAATCAAATCTGTTTCCATACCCACATATACCAAAAACAAATCGGCACTCGCTGCAGGAAAAGCGCCTTGATTAATTGCCATCGCGCAGAGCCTTTCAGAATGTCGTCCCAAACCGTAGCACGTGTTTTCCATAGCGTCACCGTTGCTTGGGGATTTGGTGTTTTTCCGAAAGCTGTCATTGGCGAAGCCGCAGCAAACGACTACTTCATCCGCGGCCGGTCTATTCGTGCAGCAAATCTCGCTGCGTTTTGATCGAATAGTCGGTTTTCCCCGCCACTGACAGCACTCCGACCCTTGCATGTGCAGCGTTCTACCGCCGCGAGCGCTTGCGGCACGAAAAACAAGGTCCAGTAAAGGCTAAACGACGACTTTCTACACTTTTCAGCATCGACCGTTTCATCTAATCCGAATGGCGTCACTCGGCCTAATTCAGAATTTGAACACTGTGTCTCAAGCCTGCGGTTGCAGCCAAAAAAGCCGCCAATCACTATGTGGTAAGAAAAAAGTATTCGTGAACGCGCTCATCGCAATCGATGCAGACCTAGAGCATGATGGCCGCGAAAAACATGCTGAGGATCAAAAATACCAATCCA
Source organism: Aliiroseovarius sp. M344 (assembly GCF_025140835.1). Taxonomy (NCBI): domain Bacteria; kingdom Pseudomonadati; phylum Pseudomonadota; class Alphaproteobacteria; order Rhodobacterales; family Paracoccaceae; genus Aliiroseovarius; species Aliiroseovarius sp. M344. The sequence continues at coordinate 270,230 of NZ_CP081153.1, read as the reverse complement.
ATCATTGGAAGCCAGAACAACTGAAAACTGTCAGAACTTGGCAATCACATTGATGAACACGCCTTCATCGTCAAAGGTCAGGTCGGTCAAATCGTCACTAAAACTGCCGAAATTATACCCGACACCGATTTTAGCGTTGTCCCCGATCTGACGATAGACCGCCCCCAAGAACGCTGTTTCCGACAGGCCCGCCTGTTTGGCTTCCAGATGGCGGGCTTCCAGTAACAAATCCCATTTGTGCACAACGTGATAGCGGGCGTTTACGACCGCCAGACCTGCATCGTTCTGTTGGAAGGCGACGCCTGAACTGGGTGACGATACCGATTTGCGCAGGCCCAACTTGCCGCCAATTGTCCAGAACCGGTTCAGGTCATATTCTACGTCAAACGACAGGATATGGCTTTCCTGACGCTGTCCACGTTCGCCGGTCTGGTCAATCACCTGCCCCAGCGAGTCGTGGAAATAGCGGTACTGGAACAACATGTTCAGCCGGTCATGATCAACAGGCCTGTAAGCATAGCCCAAAACGGCATCGGTATAGACACCATTGTCCAGCGTGGGGCTAACGCTGTCCACATTGGTGTGGTCGGCCGAGAAAACCAGCCGGTGGCTTTCGTTGAACTTGTATTGTCCCGACGCCGCAACGCGCCACGCGTCCGCATCGCGGACCGTTCCCCCGCTAACGCCCCGGTCGCGACGGTATTCGGCCTTGGCCGCAAAGCTCAGCGCGTTGCCGTCGTCATACAGCACACCCACGGAATAGGCATTGCGGTCATAGTCGCCTTCGGTCCTGTCATTTATGCGGCCTGTCTCGAACCCAGCCGAAAAGCTAAGCGCTTCGTCATAGGCGTATTCGACGCCATAGGCGCTGACCAGCGACCGGTGGCGGCCAAAGATATCATATGTATTTTCACCGTAGAGCTTGACTGAATTGCTTACCTGCCGCTTGCCGCCAAGCACGAACCGTCCGCTGTCCGCTCCGTTCAGGGTAATACCTGAAAGATCTCGTCCCGGTTCAAGCTCGTAGCCAAAATAGGCGCTGTCATAGCCATCGCTTTGATAGGTCAGCAACAGCTTTCCACCGATGCCAAGGGTGCCGTCTGACACTTCGCCTTCAACGGTCCAGTTCTGCGCAAACCGCAGCGCGGCCCCGGCACCATACCGGTCATTGCGGCGCAGCCCGCCCGCGCGGCTAAGCGTGTGCTGGCCGAACACATGCCAGCTTAGGTCATCACTGACCTTATAGGTCAGACGAACCGCTGCATCTGTGCGTGTTCCGGTTTCATCCGCGTCGCCGCCGGGCGTCACCTGATCCAGATGCTCGACCCCGAAATCCAGCGTGATCCGCTCGGTCGCCTTGAAGGTCAACTCCGCCCCGACCTCGGTCAAAGTCTTGCCGGTGCTGTCCTTGTAGTCATCGGCATAAAGCCGGAAGGCCAGCCTTTCGGTCGGTTCAATCTCTAGCGTGACGCCCCAAAGTTCTTCGTCATTGACGATCTGGTAATCTAGCGTCGAAAAACCCGCGCTGCGCTTTTCGTAATAGCCGGTTGCGCGGCCAGGCGTATCTACACCCAGATCGGCAAACTCGGCCTGTCCGCGCAACCGCCATGCCTCGCCGGTACCGCCGACAGTGCCCGCGGTGGTCGAGGTCGTCACGATCAACCCACCGTCCGAGCTGATCGACGAGCCAAAACCCGGCCCTTTGGTTTCGGCGTATTCGACCTCGACAAAGCTGTCGTCGCCGAATTGTAGACGCACATCGCCACCGATCGCGGTTTGGTCGGCGATATCGGTCTGTTCAACCATGCCCGTCAGCCCAACGCGCACGCTGTCGCTGACCCAGCTCTCCACCCGGCCACCATAGGAAACACCGTCGATTTCGGTGGCGCTGGGGGTGTATTCATATTGCACGGCAAGGCGCAGAACCTGATCCCCGCCGGGTTCGGTGACCAGATTTCTCGACGCTCCAAATCCGCTTAACGGCGCAGAAAGGGTGACGACGCCTTGGCTATAGTCAATCTCGTAGTCCACGCCATGCACAAGTTGCGTTGTAGAAATCACCCGCCCCGTGCGTTTGTCGCGCAGTTCGACCGAGACAGTTTCAGACCCAAGCGTCAGGTCATCGCGCGTCAGGAAATAGATCGACCCGCCAGTGCCGTCGAAATACTCGCGTCCGGGCAGACGGTCGGGGCTGGCGGCATAGACTTCGGCGGCCAGTCGGCTTTCGCCATCGGAGGTTTGCGCCTGCGACCGATACACCGCCTGCGCCCCATATAGCGTGCGCTCATTGCGCAGATAGGTGCTGTTTTCAATCTGGCTTTTGTAATTGCCCCATAGGATGTGGCTGCCAGCCTTGGCCAGTTTTAGATAGATCTTGCCGTCTGACGGCGCGCCGTCGATCAGCGTGCTGTCGTCGCCATAGGTCGGATAGCCGTCTTCGATCAGCATCCGGCGCAACCGCGATTGCGGGTCTTTCTTGTCCAGCCCGCTGAACAGGTTCTTGAACTCGTCTTCGCCAGTGTCGATCCGTGCGGTCAGGTCCCACCCGGTCGCAGTTTTACCGGTGACATAGCCCGCGATGCGCCCATAACCATAGTCGCGCTCAAACGGCCCACCTGCGGCACCCACCCCGCCCTGAAGCTTGCGCCCGAAGGTCAGGTCGATCAACCCCGTGCCAAACCATTCGGTGTTGGGGATTGATATCTCGCGTTCGATATAGCCCGTACCGCCACCCGCGACGCGCACGCCGATCGGGTGTTCGCCAGGGGGCAGAATGCGTTGAATGACGAAACTACCAGAGGGGTCGGCTTTGACTTGTTCGCCAAGGGTTTGCACCGTCGCACCGGGGGCAACGCTGCTGCCGCTGACGGTCACGGCACCGCCACGTACGGGGATGCGGCGGCGCGCGGAATTGTCAACGCCCGCCTCGGCCTCGGTGGTTTCCGCGCGGCTGTCGGACAGCGGCCCGATGTTGATCGGGTTGGTTTCATCGTAGCGTCCGAACTGGTCGTAAACGCGATGCACGACTAAAAGATCTCGTCCCTCGGGCATGGTGAAGCTCGCATCCCCATTGGGGGCGATCGGCGCTACCAAAACCGTGCGCGCTCCTCCCAAAGCGCGCGGGTCAATCACCCGCAGCTCGGCCCAGGTCACAAAAGCCGGGTAGTTCAGCTGGCTGCGCACAGCGACGGTTTCACCGGGTTTGGGCAGCGTGTCGTTCAGAACCAAAAGCGTCAAGCGCGGCACCACGCCAAGCCCGTCGAACTTAACCTGCAAGTCTGCCGCCGCCAACGACTGGTCAATCTGGCGAACGGCAGTCTGCACCGCCGGATCACCTGCAAATTGTTCGTCATTGATGGTGATGCTGTACCCGTCCTGCGCGCGCGCAGTCCCGATCAGCGCCAGCACTGAAGCGCCGCAGGCCAAGGTGAATTTGGTCAATCGATACATCATCTTATACCTCACCGCGCTCATTGTTTGCGCACCACATTGGTGCCCACATCAAGGCGATAGTATCCGTGCCACTGGCTTTCAAGCACTTGCTTGACGGCCCTCAGACGTGCGCGTCCTGTGGCCGGGTCTTCACCCGCGCCTAGCACATATGTCAGCTCGATCGCAGTCTCCGTGCCACTGATCTGGTTGATTAGCGCCGTCAGAGCCCGCGCAAGCCCTGCGCTTGGCTGCGTCTTTCCGTTGGCGAAGGCTGCACGGGTCAGGTCGATATCGACCACATTTCCAATCGCGGCTCCGAAGTTCAGCTTGGCGATCTTGCCCGGTGTCAAGCGGATCACCCGCGGGTTTTCTGTGGTGACGCGATAACCTGTCGGCAAACTGCGCTTGTCGAGCTTCAGCATGAAATTCGACCCGATCGTGCGGGGAAGCGCAGCACAGGGGACCGAGAAGCGGCCATATTCATCTGTAGTTATGATCGTGCCATTGGGCGACACAAGGCGCACATCAGGCAAGCCCGGCTCGGTCGTGTTGGGGCGTTCAATTGTCGGGGCAAGCTTGCCTTTGCTTCCGTCATAGATGTTGTCGTCAAGGATCGCCTCGGGCAAGGTGCCTGGTCCATCCTGATAACCATTGCGGTTTTTGTCGTCGAACACCTTGCCGATCACATCCGAGCAATCGAACACATGCTCGGGCCGGATTTCGATATCGGCCATTGCGACATTCGACAGCACGTTTCCGTTTGCATCCTGCGCCCATGTGCGGTTGGTCAGAGTTCCGAAGTTTCCGCGCGACGCGATGCGGGCGGCAAAGGTGATCGTCACCTTCTCAGACGCGCTGAGCGTTTCGATCCAGCGCAACTGGCGGCCAGATACGTTCGGTTCCACTGCTGTTCCGTTCACCCTCGCGGTGCCGGGGGTATACAGCAAGCCCGGCGGCAGCTCGTCTACCAAACGCGTGTCAGGGAACGTCGCGCCGGACAGGTTCTCAAAGGTCAGAGTGAAATTCACAGTCTCGCCAAACACCGCGGTATCACGATCTGCCGATTTGGTGGCGACAATCGGCACGCTGGGGCGGCAATCCATCAACGGGATGTTGTTGTTCTGAACCTCGGGATCGCCCGCTTCGATATCAAATGTGAAGTAGAACGGATTGCCCCCGGCCGAATAGTCGGTCAGCGTCAATCCGTCTGCCGTTGTCCCCGACCCGATCAGCGCCGGATTTGCCGGCAACAGCGTGGTCGTATCCAGCGTGCCACCCGGCGCGCGCGTCGTCGACGGCGTGCCAATCGGCGGATAGGTCACGGCCAATGTGTATGTCCCCGGCGAAGTGACAAAGAACTGATAGAACCCGTCCGACCCGTCATCGGTGACGACAATCGGCCCATTGGTCCCCACACCGGTTTGCGTGAATCCGCCACCCGAGATGCTAACTTGACCGCCTGTCAGAACAGACCCGTCCTGTTCGCAATAGAAATAGCCGGTCGGGTCGAAATCCTGATAGTCCGGGATCCCGTCGCCATCATTGTCATTCGGGGTCAGCGGTCCCTGCCCGATGCTGGGCGTGGTCAACTGGGTCGAGGTCGCACTGGCCGTGTTCGGTGCGGTCGGGAAGCCATTCGCGGTGGAATAGACCATAGTGATCGTGATCGTACCGGTTTCGCCGGGATCGAGTGTCGGGTCGCCAGACAAAAGCGCCGTGTCACCGACCCCGTCAAAGGTTGCGCTGGCGGCCCCGCTGGTGAAGTCCGCTGCTGTGGTCGTGACCGGATAGTCGGCAGACAACAGTGTTGCCGGCGCAAGGAAAGTGACCAGATCGTCCACTACCTGAATGCCCGTCTGGGTGATGTTGCCGGTATTGGTCACAGTGATCGTGAAGGTCGATTGCTCAACCGTGTGGAACAGGCGCGAGGGCGCTCCGGCGGTTTTCGTCACATCCAGCGCAGGAGCGGCGGCGATCGGCGTGACGGTTGGGTCGTCCGTCCCCACTCCATCATCATCGGACACATCAGAGGTCGAGCCACCAAGCGGCGTAGCCGCGCTTGCGGTGATTACGTTGATCACCCCGCCCTTGTTCACGTCATCCTGCGTCAGCACGTGGGACACATTATAGGTCGCGGTCTCGCCTGGCAGCAATGTGCCAGCGGGTGACGGCGGCGTGCCATCCGCGCTGTTGAAGACCGGCGTCAGGGCGCGCGGGTCGGTCCCATCAATGGCAGTCAGTTGGTCCGCCAGCGCGATACCCGTCAGCGTCACATTGCCGGTGTTTTCGACCGTGACCTCATAGTCCACGCTGTCGCCGGCGCGCGTCCCGGCTGAGACCTCGCGCTTGATGACCTCCATGCCCGGCGCGGGCGGGATCAGCATCTCGGTCGGGTCGTCGGTGTTGTTGCCGTCCAACGGATCATCATCGGCAGACAGATCGCTGATGGGTGTGTTATCGGGCGACAGGCCGCTGACCACCGCGCTGTTGCGCAACCCGCCAGCATCCACATCCGCTTGGATCAGGTTGTGGGTCACGCGCCAAACCGCTTCCTCGGTTGGCGATAGCGTCGCGGGCACCGACAACGGCGTGGCGATGGCCGGAATCGGCGTGCCATCGGCGCGCAGCAGCGTGTCACTGGCGCTTAGATCGGTCAGGTCCTGGTTGCCGGTGTTGGTCGCCGTAATCTCGAACACCACCTGATCACCAGCGCGGGTTCCGGGGGTCAAAACGGCTTTGACAACAGTCAGTTGCGGGTCCACAACCACATTGAAAATGGTTGGGTCATCGACCGTGTTGCCGTCACTGTCATCGCCATCATCGGACACATCGGTTGCCTGCCCGCTGCCAGCGGGGCCATCGGCGGTGACGGTGACTTGGTTGGACAAGCCCGCATGGTTCAGATCAATCTGGCGCAGCGTGACCGAGGCGGCATAGGTCCAGACCTCGCCCACATCCAATTCGCCATCACTATCGGTGTCACTGGCAGGGTCCAGTGCAAAGGGCGCATCCAACGCGGTGACTGCACCCAGAAGCGATTGCATCTGGTCAACGACACTGACATTGCGCAGCGTGACGTTGCCGGTGTTTGCTACCGACAGGCTGTAATCCACCAGCCCGCCAACCACCGATTGTCCGCCCAGCACCACCTTGGTCGCTTCAAGCGCCGGATTGCGTGCTGCGCCGGGGGTTGTCAGTTCGACGGTGTCACTTACCGGCGTGTTGAAAGGGTCGGTCGCGGCGGCAGAGGCGTTGTTCACAATCTCGCCTGCATCAACCATATCCTGAGTGACGGTCACATCAAAATTGCACCCGCCCGCCGTCACGCCCGGCGCGATCGACGCAATGGTGCAAATCTGCCCGCCGCCCATGGGGTCATCCACTGCGACATTCGTCAGGGTCACATTGCCGGTGTTGGTGACTGACAATTGATAAGTTAGCGTGCTGCCAACCGCCCCAAAGGGGGATGGCGTGGCGACCTTGTTTAAGTCCATCGCCGGGGCTGCTGCGGGCATCGGAATGTCCAATGTGGTAAAAGTGGCCACCGGCGCCCCTTGCGGATTCTGCGCTGTAACATCGGCGCGGTTCGACAGGGTGCCACTGTCCACATTGGGTTGCGTGACGGTATAGGTGCCGGTGCATTGCAGCGTGTCACCACGCACAAGTGACGACGTTTCGCAGTTGAAACCGGGCAGAAGCGGGTCGGTGATCGACACGTTCGACAGGGTTTGATTGCCAGTGTTTTCCGCCGTCAGAGTATAGGTCAGCACCTGACCAACTGATGTGACGGGCAAGGTCGCGGCCGTTTTGGTCAGCGTCAGGCCCGGCATCAGGTCACCAGCCACCGTCACACTGTCCGGCGGGCTGACCACCGGTGTGTCACCAGGGCCATAGGTAGTTTCGCCGTAGGCCTCGTTGAAAACGAAACCGCGGTCCAGATCGGCCTGCGTCACGACATAATCAGCGATACAGAATGCGTCCTCGCCGACTTGGAAATCGGGATCGGTGGGCGGGTCGGGGGTCCAGCAGGTGATATCACCCAAAATGCTGTCACGCACGATGATCGGGTCGATCAGAGTCCGGGTGCCGCTGTTGGTCACGATGAACTGATACCCGATCACATCACCAATCTCTGAGAAATCGGGGCCTGCTACCAGTTGCTTGTCAATCGTCAGCGCTGCCACACCTTGATCAGGAATGGTCTCGGATGTTAGCGGCGAGGTGGTCGCGGATGAACTTCCGCTGGCAAGGTTGGTCACGACACCCAGATCCACATCTGTCGCGGTGATGAGATACGTGCCCGCACAGACCAGATCATCACCTGGCGCAAGCTCGTTGCCCACGGGAATCGGGCAGGTGATATCGCCTGCGTCGATCAGATTATCGTCCACGCTGAATGGTCCGACCTGCGTCGTATTACCGGTGTTGGTCAGGGTATAGGTATACGTCGCAGTGGCACCGACAAAGAAGTCCGCGCCCGCCAATGGGTCCGCCACTTTCACGAGGGTCAAGGCATCGGTTTGGCTGGCGGGAACGGTCACACTGTCAGGCGCTGAGGTCGTCACTCCGCTAGAGGCCGTTGCGGTATTGACCACCGACCCGACGTCGATGTCGTTTTGTGTGACAAGGTAACTGCCGGCACAGCTGAGCGTCGTGTTGGGAGCCAAACCGCCAACTGGCAAAGGATCGCAGGTGACACTGCCCCCTGCCCCGTCAATCAAATCATCCGCGATGGTGATCGGATCGGTCAGGGTGACATTGCCATCATTGGTGACGGCGAAGTCATAATTGATCTGCTGGCCGACGGTGTCATAGGGGTTGGACGATCCCGCCCCAACCGTCTTGACCATCGACAGCGCCGGGGTCGGGGTGATCAGAACCTCGGTCGGGTCATTGGTTGTGTTGCCGTCACCGTCGTCACCGTCATCGGTTACATCGGTGATCGGCACGCCACTGGGCGGGGTGCCGGTGACGGTCGCGCTGTTGCGCACGCCGCCGCCGTCAATATCGTCTTGGATCAGCGTATAGCGGACCTCGTAGCTGGCAACCTCGCCGGGCAACAGAGTGCCTGCGCCAGACCCTTGCGTCGATCCAACGAACGACGGGGCCGAGGGCGTCAGCGGTGTGCCATCCACTCGCGTCAGCGTGTCAGATTGGATGCCGGTACTGGTCAGCGTCACGTTGCCCGTATTCGTCACCTCGATCAGGAAGACCAGCTGACTGCCCACCACGCCGCTGCCCGAAGTCAGGGTTTTCTGCCCCTCGATCCCCGGTGTCACGGCGATTGGCAAAACGGTCGGGTTGTCGTCACCATTGGCCGGGTTGCCATCGTCGGACGCATCCGACACCAGCGCATTGCTGGGCGACTGGCCGCGCGCGGTGACTTGGTTGCTGACGCCACCTGCGTCGATATCCGCCTGCGTCAGCACGTGTTGGAAGGAATAGGTCCATGCCTCGCCCACATCCAACACATTGGCCGTGCCAACATCGCCACTGACATATTGCGGCGGGGCGGCGGGGGTGATGGTCGATCCGTCAAGCCGTTGGAACACGTCGATCAGGCTGATATTGCTCAGATCCTGATTGCCCGAGTTGGTGACGGTGATGGTGTAATCCAGTGTCTCGCCCGCCACGGGGGGCGAAGACAACCCACCGGTCGCCAGCGTCTTAAGCGCAGTAATCCCCGGCGTCGGGGCGGTGACCGGGATCGACAGCCCGTCGGTTTCATTAACAGGGGGAAGCCCTGCGGGCGGTGTGGCAGTCAAGCTTGCTGTGTTGTCCAGCGACCCCTGTTGGTTCACGTCATCCTGCGTGACGGTATAGCTGGCCGTGAAGGTCACACTGTCGCCCGGCGCGAGCGTATCCCAGCTGCCATCGGCGGCGGCATCTGTGCTGTCCCCGGCTGGTGCGACATCCGTATCAATCGCATCACCACCGACGCTCAGCGCCACGGTGCCAGCCGCGCTTGTGTGCTGGTCGCTGACCGCCACATCGGTCAATGTCACATTGCCGGTGTTGGTCGCGCTGTAGGTATAGGTGATCACATCGCCAACAGCCGCGCCTGAGGTGATCGAGGCCGTTTTGGCGAAATCCACCGACGCGGTGCGGTTGGCGGGCAAGGTCACGGTGTCCGTTTCAGGACCCGGTGTGACAGGCAAAGGCACTTCGGGCGAGGACACGCGCGCGATATTGGTCAGGCTGCCTGCGTTCAGGTCGGCCTGCGTCACCGTGTAACTGCCGGTGCAGGTCAGATCGTCGCCCGGTGCAAGTTCTCCACCCGGCAGCGCAGGGCAGGAAACGCTGGCGATCTTGTCGTCCGCCACGATCGGCAAGGCGGTCAGCGTGATATTGCCCGTGTTGGTCACCAGATAGCTGTAATTCACCACCTGCCCAACGGATGCGATCTGCGCCGCATCTGCCGATTTGGCAAGCGAGAAGCTGGGCGCCTGATCCGGGCCGCGCACGAACACGTCGTCTTGCGCAGTGATCGGCGTGGCATCCGGCGTCACGTCATTGGCCGTGGCACGCGCGATGTTGGTGAACCCGCCATAGGTCGGGGCGGCTCCGTTCACGGCATCCACGTCATCTTGCGTCACGGTATAGGTAAAGGTGCAAACGGTCAGCGCCTGACCGACGGCAAGGTCGCCCACCGTGCAGCTTGTCGGCGTCACGGGAAGGTCATCGGTGATCACCACATTTTCCAGCGACACGTTGCCCGTGTTGCGCGCCAGAACCGAGAAGGTGACGGTATCGCCTGCCTGCGTGAAGACCGGCGTGCCGGGGGCCACAGCGGGGGTGACGGATTTCTCCAACTCAAGCGCTGCGGTATTGTCCACCAGCGCAACAGTGACCTGCCCGTCAACCGAAACCGTCGCCCCGGTGGGATCGGTGCCAGACACGTTCGCGATGTTGATCTTGCTTTGCGCGTCAATGTCGTCTTGCGTCACGGTATAGTCACCAACGCATGTGATCGTCTCGGTCGGCAACAGGGTGACAGGCCCGGTGACGGTCGATCCAAGATGGGTGCAGGTCAGCGCGGCCACATCCGGGTCGCTTATCGAAGCATTCGCGATGGTCTGGTTGCCATCATTGGTCGCGGTGATGGTGAATTCGATCACATCACCCGCGGCGGCAGGTTGCGGGCCGTTCGAGATGGTCTTGGCAATCGACAGCGACGGGTCGGTCACTGCGGGAACGGTTTTGGTGGCCTGACCCGACAACACCAGCGTTTCATCCGGCGTGCCCGGCGCGAAGGTGGTCGAGCCGACGGCGAGGTTGGTAACCTCGCCCGCGTCCACATCATCTTGCGTGACGGTATATTGCGCGGTACAGGTCGCGGTTTCATTCACCCCAAACACACCACTGACCGACGCATCGTAACACACGAAAGGCGCGCCGATCTTGTCATCATCAATCGAGATGTCTTCCGACAGGGCGACGGTCGGACCGTTGGTGATTTCATAAGAATAAGTAATCACGTCGCCCGCTGCCGCAAAGGTCACATCGGTCGGGTCACTGTCCTTGGTCAACGAGATGGCAGGCGCCGCGCTGACCGGATAAATCGCATCATCAGACGGCGAGGTGACGGGGGTGCCGTTATAATCACCCGTCGCGGTGGCGACGTTGGTGACGGACCCAAAGCCCACATCGCCCGCAACCATCGTATAGGAACCGGTGCAGATGACGTTTTCGGTGGGCAGCAATTCTCCATTCGTCAACGGCGCACAGGTGATGCCCGTAGCCTTGTTGTCGGTGATGGTGATTGGCCCGTCGATGGTGACGTTGCCGGTGTTCGTCACTTCGAACTGATAGCTTAGCACGGTGCCTTCATCGAACACGTCCGGCGTGGCGGATTGCAGCGTTTTGTCAACCGTCAGCGCGGGGCTGGTCGAGGCATTGACCGTCAGCGTGTCGGTTGGCGACTGAACCGGGCTGCCACCCTGCGTTGTGGCAGCGGACGCGATATTGGTCACTGATCCCGCGTCCAGATCCTCCTGAGCGGCGGTCCAGACATGGGTGCAGGTCACGTTTGCGCCGGGCAAAAGCGGGCCGGTGCCGCAGGCCAGACCATTACCGATCTGGTCGTCATCCACGGTAAACGGCCCATCCAAAGTGATGTTGCCGTCATTGGTGACGGTGAATTCATATGTCAGTTGATCGCCAACCGCCGCATAGGTCAGGGCTGATGAGGATGCCAACGCCTTGCCAAAGCTGATGGATGGCGTCGTGTCGGCCGGAACTGTCACACCGGACGGCCCATCGGTCGCGGTCACTGATGTTGGCCCGCCGGGGGTTACCGGCACAACCGGCTGGGTGACACTTGCGGTGGCCGCGTTCACGACCTGCCCTGCGTTCAGATCGTCCTGCGTGACCTGATAGCTGCCGGTGCAGGTGATGCTGGAAGTTGGTAGGATCGGTCCGGTCGGGCAAGTGACAGGTCCGCTACCCTGCCCGGCGATCAGGGGGTCGTTAATCGAGACCGGCGCGGTGATCGTCACGTTGCCGGTGTTGGTAACAAGGAACTCATAGGCGAGCACCTGCCCCACCGTATCAAACGGGTTGGGGCTGCTAACGGCAAGGCTTTTGGCCAGTGTGATCGTGGGCGTTGCGGCAATATTCACCTGCGTTGGGTCGTCGGTGGTGTTGCCGTCCCCATCATCGCCATCGTCCGATACATCCGAAACGTTTCCGCCGCCCGGCACATCAGCGCTACCGGTTGCAGTGTTCTGCACACCACCTGCGTCAATGTCATCCTGCACAAGCGTGTAAGTCGCCTGATATTCCCATGTCTCGCCGATATCGAGCGTGCCAGTCACGCCCCCATCGCCGGAGCTGGGCGTGCCGGGAACCGACAAGGTCAGCGTCGCGCCGTCGCGCCGGGTCAGACTGTCATTCAGCGACACATTGGTCAGCGCCGTATTGCCGGTGTTGGCGACCTGAATAGTAAAGATGATCTGATCGCCCGCTGCGACCGGCGTGCTGAACCCTGATGTGTCTGCTGTCTTTTCAACATTGATGCTGGGCGCTGCGGTATACCCCGTGGTCGCGCTGCTTGGCGTCACGGGAGGCAAGCTGCCAGAGGTCGGCGAGCCGGTCGCCGTCGCACTGTTAGCTATCGCGGCCGCCGTATCGGCGGCCGAGGTCAAAGCAGTTACGTCCGCCGCCACCAGCGTATAAGTCGCGGTGAAGGTCGCCGTGTCGGCGGGCGCTAGCGTCGTGCTGTTGCTTGTCGTCCAGACAAGATCAGCACCGGCATGGGCGTTACCGTCAAAGGTCGGCCCGGTATCCACAGGGGCAACGCCCGAGATGTCCACATTGCCGCTGTTCGTCACAACGACCTGATAGTCGACCGTATCCCCAATCGCGGGCGGGTTCGACAGGTTGGTCGCAGGCACGGACTTCGCAACGCTCAGTTCCGGCGCGGCTGTATAGCCCGTTGTCGCCGTGCTGGGCGTCACCGGCGGCAAGGTGCCACTGGTCGGCGTGCCGGTGCCGGTTGCGCTGTTGGCAATCGCATTGGTCGGGTCTGCCGCACTGGTCAACGCAGCGACGTCGGCGACCACAAGCGTATAGGTCGCGAAATAGGTCTTGGCCTCGCCCGGCACCAGTGTCGTACTGCCAACCGTAAACCAGAACAAATCTGCCCCGGCATGAGCATCACCATCGAAGGTCGGCCCGGTGTCCACCGGCGTTGCCCCGTCGATGTTCACGTTGCCGGTGTTGGTGACGACAACCTCGTATTCAATCGTGTCGCCCGCAACGGGTGGGGTGGACAGATTGTTGGCCCCAACGCTTTTCGCCACGCTCATACCGGGCGCGGCCGTGTAACCCGTCGTCGCGGTGCTCGGCGTGACCGGAGGCAAGCTGCCAGAGGTCGGCGTGCCGGTTGCACTTGCACTGTTGGCAATCGCGTTGGTCGGGTCTGCCGCACCTGTCAGCGCCGTCACATCTGCCGCCACCAAGGTATAGGTTGCCGTGAACGTCGCCGAGGCGCCGGGGGCCAGCGTCGTGCTGTCACCGGTCGTCCAGCTTAGATCGGCACCCGCATGGGCGCTTCCATCAAAGGTCGGGCCGGTATCAACCGGGGCCACGCCAGCAATATCCACGTTGCCGGTGTTCTCAATCACCACCTGATAGTTAATCGTGTCGCCCGCCGTGGGCGGTGTCGACAGGTTGGTGGCTGGCACGGACTTGGCAACACTCAAACCCGGGGCGGCGCTGTATCCGGTCGTGGCCGTGCTGGGCGTCACGGGGGGCAGCGTTCCGTTCGCAGGCGTGCCGGTTGCGGTCGCGCTGTTGGCTATTGCGTTGGTTGGGTCCGCCGCGCTGGTCAGTGCTGCGACATCTGCCGCCGCCAACGTATAGGTCGCGGTGAACGTCGCCGTATCACCCGGCGCAAGTGTCGTGCTGTCGCCCGTCACCCAACTTAGATCAGCACCCGCATGGGCATTTCCGTCAAAGGTCGGGCCGGTATCAACCGGGGCCACGCTGGACATATCCACGTTGCCGGTATTCTCAACCACCACCTGATAGGCAATCGTGTCGCCCACCGATGGAGGGTTTGACAGATTGGTCGCCGGGACGGTCTTGGTCACCTCCAGCGCGGGGGCGGGAACAAAGGTGTTGGTCAGAACGCAGGTCACATCTTCAGCGTCCCCCAAAGCCAGACCATCCAGCGGATTGCTGTCCGCCCCGCCCGAACAGGTAGCCGTCAAGGCATAGTCCGGGTCGTTCGTCTCTGAAATCGTGTATGTGCCAACCGGCACCGTGACGTCGGTGACGGACGCAGCCCCGGTGACACCGCTGCCGGATGCCGTGCCGCCATTTGTATAGGACAAGGTAAAGTCACCCGGCCCCGCATCGCCGCCAAGCGAATTGTCGACGACCTTTTGCAACGTCAGCTCAGGTGAAATATCGATGGTGATGGAGGCGAGTGAAAACTGAACACGCGCATTCCGTGAGCCTTCAACATCATCCATGATGATCGAGAAAGATGTGGTCGGCGTATCCAACGTGAAAGTCGCAGACTCGTTTGTCGGGTTATTGCCGCTCGCGTTTGCCAAGAAGCTTCCGACAGCGCCCGAGGCGATCAATCGGCCGCGCTGATCATTGGCGGCTGACAGCCAGGGGGGGAGCGGTCCGACCAGCGGATAAATCTCAATGGTAGGCGACGTCCATGTGCCCGGCACGTTTGCCGCGAAGGAATCCCTTGGCGCAGTGCCGTCCATATCGTCGATATCTTCGAAGACAGCCCGATCCAGCAAGAACCCATTGGTCGTATAGGTCATAATCGAGGATTGGTTACAGGCAGCGCGGTTCTGACTGGGAAACAGCGTTATGCGGCCAGCACCGCTAATGCTGGCGCAAGACGTGTTTTGCGGCGAAACAGTGACCGTAATCGAGTTGCCGTTGCCGTCTTCAAGGATCGCGGTGAAATTGTTGGGCACAGAGGTCAGGGTGAAGTCGGATGCATCAGCCTCACCCGCAAACGACGCAACCATGAAAATAGCAAGCAGGGCAGTCTTTATCGCTGCGGCTGCACGGAAGACGGGTCCAAGCCGATTACTCGTCTGTCTATCACGGGACTCATTCATCTGCTCACAACCTCGAAACTGCGCGTTTTTCTGTTGGCTTCTCTTCGGTCCAACTGGGTAGTAGTGGCGACGGCCATCTACAAAACACACCTTTGCACGCCAAAAACTACTTGCTTTAGGAATTGTTAGTAAGAAAGCTCTACCTAGACAACAGACAGATTAACCATTGTTCACGTTCTCTGCATAATAGAGTTGGGTGTGGACAATTGCCCACACGTCAATCAACGCCGAGTTTCGGCTTAGAACACCGATTTTCTGTGACTTTGAACCGCGTTTGCAACCATCTTCGACGCATCCCATATCCGATGTGAAAAGCCCCTTTCGTTGTCATGCCAGCCAAACACACGCAAAAGCCCTCCACCGGGTGTGACATCTTCTCTAAGCGAAATTGAACGCTGCTGATCTCTGGACCGCCGCAAGTGTCTCTCATCGCCACTTTGATCTGTAAAATTGTGGATCAACGAAACACTTTGGACAGAGCTTCTTGGTAACGTTGAGACAAGAGAGAGAATCGTATCAAAGCGGCCATTAAATCAACCAAGACCACAATCCTCAAACAACCGGCCCATATTCTTTCGCGTGCTATCGACGCCCGCCAGCTTCAGCATATGCCAAGCTAATGTCTGATTGCTGGACAGCATGGGTACGCCGGTGCGCAATTCAATCTCGGGGATGATCGAAAGGCAGCGCAGGTTGGTGCACGAGATGACGATGGCATCGCAGGGGGCTTGCGCTGCCACGCGGTCAGCGGCTTTGATGATCGAGGCTTCAGAGATCCGCGCAACCACCGGATCGCGGCCTTCTTCGAAGGATCCGAAGCCGACAATCTGGAACCCGGCCTCCTCCAGCCTGTCGCGCATCTGCTCGGATACGGACGCGACATAGGGCGTGATGAACCCAAGCCGCTTTGCGCCAAGGTGGTGACCGGCGGCGATGATGGCGGCCAGCGGGTCGGTCACTTTCGCCGAAGGACAGACGGATTGGATCGCCTTAGCCACTTTTTCCGACCCGATCACGGTCGAGGCCGAGGTGCAGCCATATCCGATCACGTCGAAATCAAGCGACGGTGGTAAAAGACGGGCAGAGGCAGGCATATCATCCAGCATCCGCGCCAATGTCTCGGGCCGGACTTCGGGTACCATCGGGATACGCGAGTGATAAAGCGCGACGCCGTCCAGATCGGTCATCCGGCGAAACTCGCTTTCCAGCGTTTCGTCGGTTTCCAAAACGATCACACCCAGATTGGCGCGGGTGCCGATGCCGTCATCTGTGTCGAAGTCCAGTTTCATTTCGTTCGTCCTTTGGTCCACATTTGCGGTTCAGATGTGATCCGCCCCACTCATGATCGCCTCGAATATCGCGGGGTCGGTGACGCCTTCTGACCCAATCAGCAACACACGCGACGATTTGTCGAGCCCAAGGGCACGGGCCATGTGGACGTCACGCATGGCGGCAATCAGCGTGGCCAAGCCAGCCACCGCGCTTTCGCCCGCGTCCACTTTTGCGTCGCCGCTTTCCCCATTGGCGAGCAGGCGCACGGTGGGGGCGACGATGCTGTCAGGCATGGTCACGAAGTCGCTGGCTTCTTCGCGCAAGATCTCCCACGCCATTTCCGACGGCTCGCCACAGGACAGGCCCGCCATGATGGTTTCTTCGTCGATTTGCACCGCGGTCGGCACACCTTTGCGGGCGCTTTCAAACAGGCAGGCGGCCAGGTCAGGTTCAACGATCACAACACGCGGGGCCTTGTCGCCCCAATACTGACGCAGAAATGCAGCGACCGAGGCTGCCAAGCCGCCAACGCCGCCTTGCAAGAAGACATGAGTGGGTGCTTGGTCCAGAGCCTCGCAGGCTTCGCGGGTCATCACACCATATCCGGCCATCACATCGCGGGGCGGTTCGGAATAACCCTCCCATGAGGTGTCGGACACCACGAACCAGCCGTTATCGGCGGCTTCAGATTTGGCAAGGTTCACCGAGTCGTCGTAATCGCCGTCGATCCGCACAACGTCCGCGCCCAGATCGCGCATCGCCTGCGCGCGGCCTTCGCTGACCTCGGCATGGATATAGATTTTGCACGGCGCGCCGACGCGCTGGCAGCCCCAGGCCAGTGACCGGCCATGATTGCCATCGGTAGCTGAGCTGAGGGTGATGTGGTGGCAGGCCTCCGCATAAACACCCTTGCGGATATCTTCGAGCGTCACCGCGTGGCCCAGCTGGTTGGCCAACTCGCGTTGCAACACACGCATCGCGGCATAGGCACCTCCAAGCGCTTTGAAACTGCCCAGACCGAACCGCGGTCCTTCGTGTTTATAGTCGATGCGCGCGACGCCGATTTGCGCGGCCAGACCGGACAGGGACACCAGCGGGGTCGGTTCATACCCCTCCCATTGGGTGATCTCGGCCCAACTGTCAGCGAAGTCCAGTTTCGACAACACCCGCTGGGCGGCATCGCCGCTGGCCGGGGTTACAGCAATGTGGTTCAGGTGGGCGGTGGCAAAAGCGTCTGTCATGGTCTGTCCTTTCGAGCGGGCCCTATCGAACGGGCAAGCGGTCGCGCACAAGCTCGACCCAGAAATTTGCGCCGATGGGCAGCAAATCATCGTTGAAATCATAGTCAGAGGCATGGAGCGGCTGGCCATGTGGCCCGTCCTGTCCATTTCCCATCAACAGAAAACAGCCGGGAACGGTGTTTGAAAGATGGGCGAAATCTTCAGAAAAGCTCATCGGTGGGCGTTCGCGGATCAGATCCAGCCCGGCGGCGTCGGCGGCGCGATAGACGGCTTGGGTCGGATGGGGGGCGTTGATCACCTCTACAAACTCGGTGTTGAAGGTGACGGATACCTCGACGCCGTGTGCCTGCGCGATGCCGCCCACAATCTGGCGCATGTAACGATCCACGGTTTTGCGGTCTTGGGGTTGGCGGGTGCGCACGTCACCTTTCAGCACCGCTTGACCGGGCAAAACGTTACGCTGACCGTCGGTGATGAATTCGGTGACGGACACCACGGCACCTGCATCAGGGGCAAGTTTGCGCGACACGATGGTTTGCAGGGCGGTGACCATCTCGGCCCCGACGGTGATGGCATCAACCCCAACCTGCGGCATCGAGGCATGGCCGCCCTGACCTGTGATCGTGATTTCAAACAGGCTTTCGCTGGCGCAAATCTGACCGGTGCGTGAGGATACCTGCCCAAGTGGCGCACCGGGCAGGTTGTGAATGGCATAAACCTCGTCCATCGGGTGGGCGTCCAGCATGCCTTCTTCGATCATCGCCTTGGCACCCAGCCCGTGTTCCTCGTTCGGTTGGAAGATGAACACCACATTGCCGTCAAATCCACCTTCGGTGGCCAACCGTAGGGCCGCGCCCAGCAGCATGGTCATGTGCCCGTCATGGCCGCAGGCGTGCATCGCGCCGAACGTCTTCGAAGGGTAATCATGTGTCGAAGTTTCAACGATCGGCAGTGCATCCATATCGGCGCGCAGGCCGATGGCGCGGTTGCCCTGGCCCATGCGCAAAACGCCGACGACGCCTGCGCCCTGATGCACCTCGATACCGATTTCGTGCAAACGCTTTGCCACCTCGGCCTTGGTGCGGGTCTCCGCAAAGCCAAGTTCGGGATTTTGGTGAAACTCCCGGCGCAACGCGGTCAGTCGGGCGGCAAAATCGCTCATGGGGTCCTCGTGGTCCTTATTGCGCAAGAATATCCAGAAATTGATCCGTTTGTGGTATCAATTTTGCAGTTGGCGATGAAATTCATCGCAATTCCTAACAGCGACGATTGGATTCGGAAGATGGACACCAAAGACCTTGAGATTCTGCACCTTGTGCAATCCAACATGCGCCTGACCGCCGAGGCGATCGGTCAGGATGTTGGACTGTCCCCGCCCGCCGTGCAAAAACGGCTGCAGAAGTTGCGCGCAAGCGGCGTAATCGAGAAAGAGATCGCGGTACTGTCGCCCGGCAAGCTGGGTCGCGAGATGACGATCATCGTCGAGGTCATTTTAGAACGCGAGAATCGTGCCCATCTGGACGCGTTCAAACGCAAGATGCGCAAGGCGCCCTGTGTGCAGCAGTGTTACTACACCACCGGGGAAGGTGACTTTTTCCTGATCCTCACCGTGAAGGACATTCAGGAATACGAGGCGTTCACGCAGGAGTATTTCTTTGACGAAAGCAATATCAGCCGGTTCAAAACGGCCGTTGTGATGGACCGGGTGAAAGTGTCGTTAGATGTGCTGTAGCTGGTTGGCCCGAAACGGAACCTGAAGCTGTGTTGCAGGTTTCAGTATTTTTTCCTGTTCGGCGCGTCACACCGCGCCAGTCCAATGTCGACCCCTCTGCCAAAGGCTGGTTCCTGCGGTGTTTGCCGTAGTTCGTGTACGGTGCTGTATTCTGCAGAATGAACTCAAATCAGACTATTCGCTGCTGCTTGGGCGAAGGTCCGATTTTCATGCAGGGTCCGAAATGCATGACGTATAGGTTAGAACTGAATGACGTGATTTCTTGTCTCCTGAAGTTTTGACTGCCAAAAGAGCCAAATGTTCGTGACGCTCCCTCCTTTTGTAAGACGTCAGGTAGCATAGATCTTCACTTCGCGTTTCCGAACCAAAGTGACGGGTGGATCGGGGCGGCTGATTATCACGCCTATGAAGCGCTTACCGCCGAAGTCGCTGTGCATCGCGCTGGCTGCAAATAGCAACGGTTCAAAAGAACCAGCGTCGACCTACACAGTTAATTCGCCAGGACGCCGACTCTCCTCAGTCAGGCAGTCAGGCAGTCAGGCGGTTACGACTACTTCGATTTCGTGTTTTTCCAGCATCTGGGCAATCTCTTGCGTTGGGGTCTTGTCGGTAAAGAGCAGGTCAATCTGTGACATCTTTTCCATGACTACGGGCGCGCGTTTGCCTAGCTTCTCGCTATCTGCGATCACCACGCAAACTTGGGCATTGTCCATCGCCAGCTGCGCAAGGTTGGCCTCTTGCAGATCATGCAGCATCAGGCCGAATTCTGCATTGATGGCACCAACTGACAAGATCGCAAAGCGAACGTTCAGACGCCGGACAAGGTCATGCGCTTCCACGCCAAAAGCGCCGCCATCATGCGGTCGCAGCTCGCCGCCAGCCATGAAGACCCGGTTATTATTGCGGGTCGCAAGCGTGCTGGCCACGAAGGCAGAGTTTGTTACGACAAATAAGTTGCTGTGGTTTTTCAACGCCAACGCAACATAGGCGGTAGTTGAACCAATATCGAGAAACAGCGAGTCGCCATCGTTGATGGTCTCAGCAACGGCGCGGGCAAGGTCTTCTTTGGATTCGGCTTTGTTCTCCAGCCGGCTTTCAAAGGTGGGTTCTTTAAGGTCTTCGATCAGATGAACGCCGCCATGCACCTTGCGCACGATATTCCTGTCTTCCAGGTTCCTGATGTTTCTGCGGATGGTTTCATTGGTCACACCAAGTTCTCTTGCCAGAACACTAATGCGACAAGATCCGCCAATTCGACTGAGTTCCCGCAGAATCTCTTCTTCCCGCTGATTGGTCGTAATGTGGTTCATAAAAGCCTACTCGAACTGACAGATTTGGTGTCTCACCTATCCAGCATATCCACATAATGCAACGAAATGAAGCGTCAGCTAGGTGTAAGTCTGAAACATGGCACCATTCTTTGGCTTAATGTGTTTTTTATTGACTATTTTCGATTTATTCCGCAAATTTTTAGTCACAAACACGAAATTACCAAAAAAAACCAAATGTGGGGGGAATTCACATGTCTAAACACCTGAAAACCAGCGCGATGGTCCTTGCGCTTGCCGCCTCGTCAACGATGGCCTACGCCGTCGAATCGACTGATCCGATCAAGCTGACTCTGCATGATTGGTCCGGCCAGTTGATCAACACAAAGATCATGGGCAGCATCTTGCAGGAAGCTGGCTATAACGTCGAATACGTGCAGGCGGACTATATCGCCCAGTTTGCGGGGCTGAAATCCGGCGACCTGCATCTGGCCATGGAAATCTGGGAAACCACCGGGCGCGAAGCTCTGGATGACGCGACCGGCTCTGGCAATGTTGTGAATGTGGGCGAAACCGGCCTGCAGGCGATCGAGGAATGGTGGTACCCGATGTACATGAAAGAGCGCTGCCCTGGCCTTCCCAATTGGGAAGCCCTACGCGATTGTGCCGAGGAGTTTTCCACCGCTGAAACAGCACCGAATGGCCGCTATGTTGGCGGGCCTGTAACGTGGGGCGGATTTGATGACGAGCGCGTCGAAGCTTTGGATATGGGGTTCGAAGTGGTTCATGCCGGGACAGATGCCGCGCTATTCGCTGAGTTGGAATCGGCCTATCAGCGGCAGGACCCAATCGTCCTGTGGGTCTATGTCCCGCATTGGGCGACCGCAAAATATGAAGGCGAATTTGTCGAGTTCCCAGCATACTCGCCGGAATGCTACTCTGACCCCTCCGTCGGCGTAAATCCCGATATGGCTTACGACTGTGGCAAGCCACGCGGTCCGATCTGGAAAGCCGCTTGGGCTGGCATGCAGGAGAAATGGCCAGGCGCTTACGACATCGTTGCAGACTACAAACTGAGCAACGAAGAGATGAGCGCGATGGTTGGAACAGCCGATCTGGATGGGGTCGAAATTGACACCGTCGTGGCAGATTGGATGACTGCGAACAAGGATCGTTGGTCTGCTTGGATTGCCGAGTAACTTAATCTGGTTGGCGCGGGCGCTTTAACACCAGCCCGCGCCGGTACGCCGCTTCTGTCAGCTTTGGACCACAACGATGCCCCCTAAGATCAAACTCGCCTGCCGTAATGTCTGGAAGCTTTACGGCGCCGGTGCTGACGCGCTTCTGCAGCGAAATCCAGCACCGACCCAAGAGGATCTGAAACGTGCCGGCCTGATCGGCGCGGTCCGCGATGCAAGCATCGAGATCGCCGAGGGGGAAATTTTCATCATCATGGGTCTTTCAGGATCAGGAAAATCGACGCTGGTGCGTTGCCTGTCACGCCTGATTGAACCCACAGCCGGGCAAGTGCTGTTCGATGATGTTGATCTGCTGGCAGCAAACGAGGCTGAGTTGATCCAGCTTCGCCGTCACAAGATGGGAATGGTGTTTCAACATTTTGCGCTGTTGCCACATCTGAGTGTTCTGCAAAATGTGATGTTCCCCTTAACTGTGCAAGGCGTATCCAAAGGCGAAGCCGAGGTCCGAGCGCGGGAGGTCGTCGATCTGGTTGGTCTAAAAGGCCGCGAGGATTATTTCCCGCGTGAGCTGTCGGGCGGACAACAACAACGGGTCGGCATCGCCCGTTCGCTCGTGACAGAGCCCGAGATTTGGTTTCTTGATGAACCTTTCTCGGCGCTTGATCCGCTGATCCGCCGAGAAATGCAGGACGAATTTCTGCGCCTGCAATCTCGCTTGCATAAGACCATCGTCTTCATCACCCATGACTTCGAAGAGGCTGTGCGATTGGCTGATCGAATTGCCATCATGAAAGACGGCAAGATCATTCAGATCGCCACCCCGCAAGAGCTGGTTCTGAACCCAGCCACCGAATATGTCGCGGAATTTACGCGCCACATTCCCCGGTCGAAGGTTCTGACCATAGGAGGCATCATGTCAGATGCGCTTGACGGCACGGGCGAGCCAATCCGCAAGTCCTGTCTGGTGGCCGAACAGGCAGAACGTATCATAACCTCTGACACACCGTTTCCAGTTGCTGATGAAGCCGGCAAGGTCGTCGGAAGCGTCGACCGTGCAGCCATCGCGCGCGTGCTGTTCGGGGACGGGGGTGCGTTGTGATGCCGACGGCGACACGCGAACGAATTGTCATAATCGCCTTGGTGGTGATCACCATCCTGCTTGGCCAAGTCGGGCCCGATCTGTCCAAGGCGTTGGATGCGCGTTGGCTAACCAAATTCCCATCAGGATGGAGCTTCCCGTTTAAAGACTACATTTCTGCCGCAATGACATGGCTGGTCGAAGATGCGGCAATCGGTGCGATCTCGTTCACAGATTTCACCCGCGCCATCGCTTGGGCCATCGAACAGCCTTATCAACTGGTGCTGTCGCTGCTGTCCGCCGGGTTTGTCACCGGTCAGGGCAACACCGCCCAAACCTATCTGCCAGCCGTCAGCTGGATTGTTGTCACCACCGCAGTGATCGCGCTTGGGCATTATTGCCGCGATTGGTTGCTGGCAGCGCTCGTAGGGGCGTGCTTTCTTTACCTCGCGGTCTTCGGCCAATGGGACAGCGCAATGGTAACGCTGGCCTCGGTTCTGATCGCAGTGCCGATTGGCGCAGGGGGTGGGTTGCTGTTGGGGATCACTGCATATCGCCATTCATTGTTTGAACGGCTGCTGAACCCGGTACTGGATCTGATGCAGACGATCCCGATTTTTGCCTATCTGGTGCCGATCCTGTTCATGTTCGGATTTGGCCCCGTCTCGGCACTGGTCGCCACGATCATATACGCGACGCCGCCAATGGTTCGGGTCACGACACTGGCCCTGAAAGCGGTGGATCCGGAGATCCTCGACTTTGGCCGCATGACTGGCACCACCAAGCGCCAGTTGATGTGGCGCGTTCTTGTGCCCTCCGCCAGTCAAAGCCTGATGGTTGGCGTCAACCAAGTGATCATGCTGACGCTGAACATGGTGATCATCGCCTCAATGATCGGCGCGGGCGGTCTTGGGTTTGACGTGTTGGCAGCCCTGCGCAGGCTTGATATCGGCGCCGGTTTCGAAGCGGGGATTGCAATCGTTGTGCTGGCCATCGCCGTGGATCGGCTGAGCCAAGCCTTTGCCGAGCGGGTCGGCCAAGTACACAAACCTATCAGGGGGCCATGGTATGCACGGCACAAACGAGTGGTTTTGGTGCTGGTCTTGCTAATCCTCACCTGGGGTCTGGGCCGGTTTTCGCCGCTGTTGCTGGATTATCCAGCAGAACAAACCATCACAACCGGTGCTTTTTGGGACGATCTGGTGAAGTACCTGAACGTCAACTATTTCGACAGCTTCGAGGCGGTGAAAGTGTTCTTCCTGCATTGGTTCTTGCTGCCGATCAAGAGGACGTTGCTAGGTATTCCTTGGATCTGGGTCATTGCGATGCTGACCTTGCTTGGTTGGTATGCAGGCGGTTGGCGGCTCGCGGTGATGTGCGCTGTGATGTCAGGCCTGATTGCCATGACGGGCCTTTGGGCCAAGGCGATGGTGACGGTCTATCTGTGTGGTGCCTCGGTGATCCTTGCAACGGTGATTGGTGTGCCCATGGGTGTTCTGGCCGCCTTGAACCATCGTGCCGGGGTGGTGATCAACCTGCTGATCGACACGCTTCAGACGCTGCCAAGTTTTGTTTACCTGATCCCGGTGGTAATGCTGTTCCGGGTCGGTGATTTCACGGCTATGATCGCGATTGTCCTTTACGCGTTGGCGCCGGCGGTGCGCTACGCCGCTCACGGCATCCGATCGGTCGGTCAAGATCTGATCGAGGCGGGTCAGGTTTCGGGATGTACCCGCTTCCAAATGCTACGACTTATTCGCCTTCCGATGGCCTTGCCCGAGATCCTTTTGGGCATCAACCAGACCATCATGCTGGCGCTGTCCATGTTGGTAATTACAGCGTTGGTGGGCACCCGCGACCTTGGACAGGAGGTTTATATCGCCCTGACCAAAGCCGATACCGGGCGGGGTCTGGTGGCCGGTCTGGCCATCGCTTTTATCGCCATCATTGCAGACCGGCTGATCAAGGCCAGTGCCCGGCAAGCGCGTATACGCTTTGGGTTGGAGGGCTGACGCATGAACCAAAATGACCTTCTGACCCGAATTCGCGCCCTTCCACTCTGGCAAGGAGAGATTGCCGCCACGCCCCTGACGGGCGGGATTACCAATGTGAATTACCGTGTCACGGACGATGCTGGCAGCTATGTCGTGCGCGTAGGTGATGACATTCCGTTGCATCAGGTGATGCGGTTTAATGAACTGTCGGCCTCGCGTGCGGCCCATGCTGCCGGGCTGTCGCCAGCGGTAGTCTATGCCGATAACGGCCTGACTGTTCTGGACTATATCGAAAGCCGCACGCTGAGCGAAGCGGATGTGCGCCACCCTGACATGTTGCCGCGCGCGCTGGATCTGATCACCCGCTGCCACCGCGAGGTTCCTGCTCATCTGCGCGGACCGGCATTGGTCTTTTGGGTATTCCACGTGATCCGCGACTATGGCGCCACGTTGATCGAACGCGAAAGTCCGCACTCAGGCCTAATCCCCGAACTGGTAAAAACCGGCAACGAATTGGAACAGTCAGCCGGACCGTTCGATATGGTGTTTGGCCACAATGACCTGTTGTGCGGCAACTTTCTGGATGACGGCGTGCGGTTGTGGCTGATCGACTTTGACTATGCCGGGTTCAATAGCCCGCTGTTCGATCTTGGCGGTTTGGCGTCCAACAACGGCCTGATACCAGAACAAGAAGACTGGATGTTAGAGACATACTTCGAAGCCCCGATAACGGACGATCTGCGATCCCGTTACACGGCGATGAAATGCGCCTCGCTTCTGCGCGAAACGATGTGGAGCATGGTGTCCGAACTCACCTCGGACATCGACTTCGATTATGGCGCCTACACATCCGAAAACCTCGCGCGGTTCCGCGCGGCCTTAACTGATTTAAAAAACACCTGAGGACCGACACTATGGAACTTCCAACCACCGCCAAAGCGGTCATCATCGGCGGCGGCATTATCGGCTGCTCGACGGCTTACCATTTGGCCAAGCTGGGCTGGACGGATACTGTTCTTTTGGAACGCAAGAAGCTGACCTCGGGCACAACTTTTCACGCGGCGGGTCTGGTCGGTCAGCTGCGATCGAACGCCAATATCACGCAGCTTCTGGGCTATTCGGTAGATCTTTATAACAAGATCGAAGAAGAAACCGGGCTGGGCACCGGCTGGAAGATGAATGGCGGCCTGCGGTTGGCGTGTAACGAAGAACGCTGGACCGAAGTGAAACGTCAGGCCACGACCGCACATTCTTTTGGGCTGGAAATGGAATTGCTGACCCCTCAGGAAGCGCTGGAATTGTGGCCACTGATGGACGTTTCGGATGTGATCGGGGCTGCCTTCATGCCAACTGACGGCCAGGCCAACCCGTCCGACATCACGCAAGCTCTGGCCAAGGGTGCACGGATGGCTGGCGCGAAGATTTTTGAAGACACCAAAGTCACCGACATTGAGATTGAGAACGGCAAAATCCGCGCCGTGATCACCGACCATGGCCGCATCGAATGCGAAAAGGTCATCTGCTGCGCCGGACAATGGACGCGCGACTTCGCCTCTCGCTTTGGCGTCAACGTGCCGCTTGTGCCGATGGAGCACCAGTATATGGTCACCGAGCCTTTTGACGGCGTACCCCCCAACCTGCCTACATTGCGTGACCCCGATCGGCTTACCTATTACAAGGAAGAGGTCGGTGGGCTGGTGATGGGCGGCTATGAGCCCAACCCGATCCCTTGGGCGGTCGGAGGTATTCCCAAAGGGTTCCACTACAGCCTGCTGGACAGCAATTTCGATCATTTTGAGCAGTTGATGGAACTGTCGCTGGGCCGCGTCCCGGCACTGGAAAATGCAGGCATCAAAACCCTGACCAACGGCCCTGAAAGTTTCACGCCCGATGGCAATTTCATCATCGGGGAAGCGCCAGAGATGCGGAATTTCTTTGTTGGCGCTGGCTTCAATGCCTTTGGTATTGCGGCAGGTGGCGGGGCTGGTATGGCGCTGGCAGAATGGGTGCGCAAAGGCGAGCCGCCCTTCGATCTGTGGTCCGCCGATATCCGCCGCTTCGGGCGGCCGCATTTCGATACCGACTGGATACGCACCCGTACGGTCGAGGCTTATGGCAAACACTATACGATGGCGTGGCCCTATGAGGAGCATGATTCAGGCCGCCCTTGCCGTAAGTCACCGCTCTATGAAGTCCTCAAGGAACAAGGGGCGTGTTTCGGCGAAAAACTTGGGTGGGAACGGCCAAATTGGTACGCTGATGCGCGCCGGGGCGAGACCCCGAAGGATGAATACAGCTTTGGCCGTCAGAACTGGTTCGACGCCGTTGGACGCGAACATGTGGCGGCGCGCGAGGCCGCGGTGCTGTTCGATCAGACTTCCTTCGCCAAGTTCTCGCTCAAGGGTCCGGATGCGGTGGCTGCTCTCGACTGGATATGCGCCAATGACGTCAACAAACCCGTCGGTTCATTGACCTATACGCAAATGCTGAACGATCACGGCGGTATCGAATGTGACCTGACCGTCGGGCGTGTGGCCCATGATGAATTCTACATCGTCACCGGCACGGGCTTTGCCACGCATGACTTTGACTGGATCAAGCGCAATATTCCCGAAGGCATGAATTGTCAGCTGTTCGACATCACCTCGTCCAACGCGGTGCTGTCACTTATGGGGCCCAAAGCGCGTGAGATCCTTGAGCAAGTCACGCGCGACGACGTGTCCAATGACGGGTTCAGGTTCGGCACAATCCGCACCATCGGCATTGCAGGCTGTCCGGTTCAGGCTCTGCGTGTGACCTATGTGGGCGAATTGGGGTGGGAACTACATCTGCCCGTGGAATACGCCACCTCGGTCTACAGCGCGCTGATGAAGGCGGGCGCCGATCATGGCTTGGTGAATGCCGGATACCGCGCCATTGAATCGCTGCGACTGGAAAAAGGTTATCGTGCGTGGGGATCGGATATCGGGCCGGATCATACTCCTTTCGAAAGCGGGCTGGGCTGGGCTGTCAAGCTGCGCAAAAACACCGACTTCAAAGGCCGCGCCGCGATGGAGGCGCAGAAATCAGCGGGTGTCAAAAAACTGATGGCCTGTTTCACAGTCGATCCAGACATTGTGCTGCAGGGTCGCGAGACGATTTACCGCAATGGCGAACGCGTTGGTTGGCTAACGTCTGGTGGCTTTGGTTATACCGTCGGTAAATCCATCGGATATGGCTATGTGCGGAACCCGGATGGTGTTGACGCCGATTATGTACAGGGCGGTGCGTATGAGCTTGAGGTCGCAACTGAACGGGTTCCGGCGCAGATACATATGGAACCTCTCTACGATCCGAAAATGCAGCGGGTGAAAAGCTGACGTCGCAGTCCTGGCGGTAGAGCGTTCAGGGCTAAGAAGTAGGTAGGTTTTATCCAGCCTTCACGGCAGCCACGTGACGATCGAAATCCGGGTCACGCATCAACGCTTTGCATCGATCAAATCGGGTTGTCGCATAAGCCCAGAAATCTTCTGCCGGGTTATCATCCGCATGCTGGATCAGACCCCACAACGTCCAAAGCAAATCACACATTGCCTTATAGATCACCACCCGCCCCATCTCGGACCCTGTGGGTGCGCGCCCGAAGTACCCTTGCAGCAGCTCGGCCTCTTGTTGGGCGTTCATCTCGGCTTCGACCGACAGATCACCGACATCCCACAACGGGTCGTTCATGCCGGAATATTCCCAATCGACGATCCACATGATGTTTCCGTCGTCCAGAAAGTTCTCGCAAAGTGGATCGCAATGGCATGGGGCCAAGGGCAACGGATTGGCCGCAAGAGCCTGTTTCACTGGGTCTGCCGCATCGACGATATCGTGATACCCTTCGGGCAAGGTCACATCCCGGGTCGACAGGACCTTGAGGTAGTCGTCGATCATTGCAAACAACTCGAACCGAAATTCGAACCGCTCGCCGGAATTGTGCAGTTTGGCAAGGGCTTGGCCCGCCCGCAGCGCGGCGCCGTCGCGGCTGGCAAAAAAGCCGGGCGTCATCGTGGTGATATCGTCAATGGCGCGTGTCACCATATCGCCGGTTGCGCTGTCGGCCCATAGGACTTCAGCGGAAACACCCGCCCGCCAGGCGGCTTTTGCATTGGTGATTTCCACGGCCCGGTCGATATATTCCTCGGTCCCTTCACCGGGGATGCGTACGATGACGCGCTCGTGCCCGGTATCCACAAGATGAACCAGATTTGTCAGCCCACCCAAGCGGGTAATGGTACAATCACCGACACCAAGGTTTTTAAAACCGGGTGCATTGCGCAATACGGATACTACCTTGTTGGCATGTTCAGTCATTGTCCTACCTCACGACTTCAATCTGGTGTTGTCCGGGTCATAGATCGGACCTTCGATCCGGGTAATCGGGTGCCGCTCACCGTACACTTCGATCTCAAAATCGGTGGACTGGGATTGCTTTCGGGTCAGGTACCCGAAGACAATCGTCTGACCGACGGTATGACCAAACCCAGCACTTGTGGCGAGCGATACCGTTTCGCCAGCCTGCAAAATTGTTTCACCGCCAAACAGCGGAAGTTTCATCGGTGTCACGAATGTACAGAGCAACCGATCAGGGCCGTCCGCCTTTTGCTGGCTCAGCACGTCGCGGCCGATGAAATCGCCGCCGGATTTCAAATGCACGCGGAACCCCAGCCCGGCCTCGATGGGCGTATAGTCGGGTGAGATGTCACCCGACCAGTAAAGATACCCTTTTTCAAGCCGCAAACTGTCGATCGCGCGATATCCCACATCCCGGATACCGTGGGCCGCACCCGCCTCGCGCAGAACTCCATAAACATGGGCACCAAACTCGGTTGGTACATGCAGCTCCCACCCCAACTCACCAACAAAGCCAATGCGTACCGCGCGCACAGGCGCACAGCCGATCGTAATGTTTCGTGCGGTGGCAAAGGGAAACGCCGCGTTTGAAACATCCTGCTCACACGCCACCTGAAGGACATCGCGGGCCATGGGGCCACAGATGTTTATCACAGCACGCGCCGAAGTCACTTCGATCAGATGAACCGAGCCATCTTTTGGCATATGGCGGCGCATCCAGTCCGCATCATGTGTGCCGAAGCCAGAGCCGGTCACAAGATAGAAGTGATCGCGCCCAAGCCGCGTGATGGTGACATCGGCCTCGATCCCGCCCTTTTCGTTGCAGAACTGGGCATAGATCACCGCGCCAACCGGTTTATCCATGTTGCAGGCTGCAAGGCGTTGCAGGAAGTCCAGTGCGCCGGGGCCGAGAATTTCGAACTTCGCAAAGCTGGACTGATCAATCAGCGCTACTCCTTCACGCACCGCTTTATGCTCTTCCGCTGCAAAGGTATGCCATCCGGGATCAAGGAAATCGAGCTGATCGACCGGCTCGACCCCGTCAGGTGCGAACCAAAGCGGTCGCTCCCACCCGTTCTTCGAGCCATAGACAGCACCATTTTCTTTCAGCACCTCATAAAGGGGCGACAGCCGTAGATTGCGCACGCTTTCAGCTTCCTGACCAGGGTATCGCATCTTGTAATGGTGGGCGTAATGTTCGACGGCTCGCGGATACATGAAGGCACGGGTTCCATGATGCGGGCCAAAACGTCGACAATCCAACGGCCACAGATCAAGCCCCGGCCGGCCATCTGTGATCCATTCTGCAATCATCTCTCCGGCACCGCCGCCAGCGGCGATGCCATACAGAAAGCCGGTGGCCATCATCAGATTGTCAAAACCCGGCGCCCAACCCATGACGAAATCACCATCGGCGGAATAGGGGATCGGCCCGTTGATGACCGAACGAATACCAACCTCGTTCAACACCGGTGTGACTTCGGCGGCCAACTCGGCAAGGGGGCCGAACCGATCCAAGTTATCAGGCAGAAGTTGGCGGACAAATTCGCCGGGGATCCCGCGATCGCCGAAAGGCAGCGTACCTTCCTCGTAGCCGCCAATCACCAGACGCCCACCCGCATCGGGTTTGTAGTAAACCAGCCGCTCTGGGTCGCGCAGCGTTGGCAAACCTCGAACAAGGTCGGCATCGGGCAATGGCTCGGTCACGATATACTGATGTTCAACGGCACAAGCCGGCACTTGGATGCCAAGCTTAGCGCCAAGTTCGCGGCTCCACATGCCCGCAGCCATGACGACGGTTTCCGCCTCATAATCCCCGTCGGACGTCATGACCTTGGTGATCCGGCCGTTTTTCACTTCGAAATCCAGCACCGTCACACCCTGACGGATTTGGGCCCCAAATTTGCGGGCGCCCGCTGCAATCGCTTGGCAAAGACTTGCGGGGTCAACATGTCCGTCGGATGGAATGAAAGCCGCGCCCAAAATACCGGTTTCGTCAATGTAAGGGAAAAGTTGTTTGGCCTCGCTGGCCGAAATCATCTCCATTTCAAGGTCGAAGCTGCGGGCCATTGTTGTCAGCCGCTTGGCTTCCAGCATGCGTTCTTTCGTTGCAGCAAGCCGCAGGCTTCCGACCTTTTTCCAGTCGAATGCCATACCGGTTTCTTCTTCCAACCTGTCATACATCGCAACCGATCGTTTCAGCATGCGAGTTGTATTGCGTGATGATCGCAACTGGCCGACCAGTCCGGCTGCATGCCAGGTCGCCCCTTCAGTCAGACCCGCTTTTTCGAGCAGGACAACGTCTTTCTCACCGCCACGCGCAAGGTGATAAGCCGTCGAACAACCAATAATCCCACCACCAATAATGAGGTGTTTGACAGAGTGTGTGCACATTCATTGCCATCCCGATGACGTGCAATAATTCGTGATCATTGCAACATAAAGCAACATAAAGTTCTACTTAATATCGCCAATATCTGGATTTAGGCACAAAAGACTTCACCTATCAATCTCTTTCTATGGGACGCAGAACGAGGCACCAGCCTGGGGACAGAGTCCGTGAAGCGGCACTCGGATCACAATACCAAAGAGGTCGGGCTCGCATTCTTCGAAGGTGTGGCGCACGATGTGACCTAGGCGCTTTCGCCCTAGCGCCCTACCTCAGCTGATCTACCGCCAATACCCGTTGGCCGCGGCAACAGTGGCGAAATGGGTCGCGACCACTTGGCTGACAGCGATCAATGCCTCGGCGTCTTCTGCATACTCGGGCCGCATCCTTTCGCGGGCTTCCGCATCGGGCTGGGTCATCTTGACCGCCACGCGCGACAGTTTGACGGCCAGTTCATAGCCTTGTTCCGGATTTTCAGTGATCAGGGATGGAAGCCAGGATGACATGATATGTCCTTTCAGGTTGGCATCATTCATCCGCAGTTTGTGACCGCCGCGCCGACAAAGCAACACCTCTGATCAACCCGCAAAACGGGCTTGTTTGCATTGGCATCTCAACGCCGCACCCGGTAGCCTTTTCAACAATACGCCGCTGACAGGCGCTGACTGGAACAAAGGACGCCCCATGAAAATTGTGCGCACAGACAGCGAACTTCAGACACCTAAACTGGATGCGGCGTTGAAAGCCGCGGGACATGATCTGGTGCTGTTGCCCGATGGGATCGCGGATGACGCGTTGCTGGAGGCGACCAGCGACGCCGACCTGATTCTGATGTGCTATACGCCGATCACCCGGCAGGTGATCAAAAATGCCGCCAAGCTTAGGGGCATCGTCAAGTATGGCGTCGGGATTGACGCCATCGACATTCCTGCCGCCATCGAAGCGGGTGTTGCCGTGGTGAACGTACCGGAATACGCGGAAGAAACAGTCGCGGAAGGCGCGTTTGCCCTTTTGATTGCACTGGCCAAGAAACTGACCGCGCTCAACACCCATATGACGGCTGAGGGCTGGGCATGGCCCGAACCGACATGGTTGGGGTCAGACATTGCCGGCAAGACCGTCGGGATTATCGGGCTGGGCAAGATCGGGCGCAGTATGGCGCGGATGGCTGGGCAGGGGTTTCGCGCGAATGTCATTGCCTACAGCCCGCATGCCTCAGCCACCGAAATGGCCGAACTGGGTGTTACGAAGATCGA
The DNA here is from genome assembly GCF_025140835.1 of Aliiroseovarius sp. M344. NCBI lineage: Bacteria > Pseudomonadati > Pseudomonadota > Alphaproteobacteria > Rhodobacterales > Paracoccaceae > Aliiroseovarius > Aliiroseovarius sp. M344. The sequence goes on along the minus strand of NZ_CP081153.1, from coordinate 237,398 downwards.
AAACCTGCATGATCTTATGGCGCAAAGCGACTTCGTGACCATCCATTCAGTCTTGAATGACGACACCCGTGGCATGATTGGCGCGGATGAACTTCGGGCAATGAAGCCCTCTGCGTTTCTGATCAATGTCTCGCGTGGTGCAATTGTGGACGAGGCCGCGCTTGTCCAGGCGATCCGCGAAGGCTGGATTGCCGGGGCCGGGCTGGACGTGTTCAGCCAAGAGCCGCTGGCCAAAACAGGCCACCCGATGAGCGAACTGTTTAAGCATCCGAACGTGATCTTGTCGCCTCACCTTACCTTTTACACAGAAGACGCGATGCAACGTCTGGAAGACGAAACGATTGAGCGGTGTCAGGAGGTTCTGGCGGGGCGCGATGTGCTGATCAAATCGCACGACCCGCGTCTGCGCGCACAACGCAAGGGCGTGGTCTTTGCGGAATAGCGCACGGCCTAACGCACCAACCCGATGCAGATGATCCCGGCGCCAACAGCCCCGGCAGACAGAAGGCGTCGCACCCGCGGTCCTTCACCGAACCACAGAACCCCAATCAGGGCCGCAAAAATCACTGATGTTTCCCTGAGCGCAGACACGATGCCAAGCGGCGCGATGGTCTTCGCGTACAGCACCAGCGCATAGGCGGTGCCCGATACAACACCCCCGATGAACCCGATCAAAAGCGTTCGTGGCGGTTGTGTACGCAGCCGGTCCATTCGGGAGGGGAACAGGAACAAGACGATCAAGATTTTCGACAGGAACAACCAACCGATATAGCCAAGCGCGTTGCCGGAAGCCCGCACGCCGAACCCATCGACTAACGTATAGGCCACCACTGTTCCACCTATCGCCAGCGCCGCCAGAAGCGCGTTTCTGGACATTGTCGCATTGAACGCGCCTTGGGCCAGAAACATGATCCCCGCCGAAACACAGAAGATGCCTATCCACGCTTGAATGGGGAGCACCTCGCCCACCCAAAATTGCGCGCCCAAGGCGACCAGAACCGGGGCGAAACCCCGAGCTACAGGATAGATGAAGCTCAGATCTCCCAGCCGGTAGGCTACATTCAGAAAGTAGAAATAGAGCCAATGGATCGCGATGGACGCAACCATGTAGGGCCAAGCAGAGCTGTCCGGGATCGGCACGAACCCAATGAACGCCAGACCGAAAGCAACGTGGCCCAAAGCAATCATGCCCAGCATAATCACCCGGTCGCCTGCCCCTTTGACCAGTGCATTCCACAGCGCATGCAGGAATGCCGCCGACAGAACGATCAGGGCGACCTGAGCCGTCATGCCGCGTCTTTGATCGCCGTCACCACGATATCAAGAGCGCGGTCCAGATCGTCACGCGAAATTGTCAGGGGCGGCGACAGGGTTAGCACGCATCCCTGACTGATTTTGAAGCTCAGCCCCGCTTCAAGGCAGGCATAATAGATCCGTTCAGCCCGCGCATTGCCGGCGGTTTTCAGGGTGCGATCTTCGACGATCTCGACCCCGAACATCAGACCGCGTCCGCGAATATCGCCGACAACCGGGACGTCTTGCAGACGATCCTGCAGTACCTGCATCGCGTGTTGGCCAAGTGCTGCGGACCGTTCGACCAACCCCTCTTCCTCGATAATTTCGATGGTTGTCAGGGCGGTGCGGGACGTGACCGGGTTTTTCTCGTGCGTATAATGCCCAATAGCGAAATCGCCACAGACATCCAGTTCGCGCCTTGCCACGCACGCTGCGATCGGAAGAATACCCCCACCCAGCGCTTTGCCCATGGTGACGATGTCAGGGATTATCTCGTCATGCTCAAACGCGAACATCTTGCCGGTCTTGCCCAGACCCGTCGGAATTTCGTCCATGATCAACAGCGCGCCGTGACGGTTGCAGGCCTCGCGCACGGCTTTCCAAAAACCGGGGGGCGGAACATACGGCACCGCACGCATCGGCTCGGCGATCACCGCCGCCACGTCGCCTTCGCGTTCCAACACGTAGTCGACCATCTTGGCGCAGGCCAAACCGCAGGTGTCCGGGCTTTCGTGATTGTAAGGGCAGCGATAGCAGGCGAACGGCGCGACGTGCTCCGTGCCCGACAGCAGCGGGCCTGCGATGTGGCTGCGAAACGTTGCCTCGCCCCCAACACTGGCGGCACCCATACCAGCGCCGTGAAATGCATCCCAGAACGAGATTGTCTTGTAACGGCCCGTCGCTGCGCGGGCGATTTTCAGCGCCACCTCGTTGGCGTCCGAGCCCCCTGTTGTGAACAGGACTTTGCCAAGATCGCCGGGCGCAATCTGGGAAAGCTTCTCGGCCAGTTCAACGGCGGGATCATTGGTGAACCGGCGGGGCGCGAAGGGCAAATCATCAAGCTGAGCCTTGATCGCAGCGATCAGTTTGGGGTGGCCATAGCCGATATGGTGTACCGAGTTGCCGTGAAAATCCATGAAGCGGCGCCCGTCCATATCCTCGATCCAAATGCCATCAGCCTTGGCAATGGTGCTGACGCATGGGCTCGACAGGCTTTGGTGCATGAACGCGTCGGCGTCACGCTTCAGCAGAGGCTCAGATTTCGGTCCAATGGATTTTTTCAGCCACGAACGTCGCGCATCTGAGGTGTTGGATTCGCCTTCGGTGTGAACGATCTTCGTGGCCATGATTCCTCAGAAAGAAAAGGTGAGACCCGGTGACCGGGCCTCACAGTCAGGGAGAGATTACGTGCTTACGGTACACCCTAGTTTGGCCAAGGCAGCGAATAGGTCTTCACATTGGTGAAGAACTTCATCGCTTCGGTGACGCCTTCCTTGACGGCATTACCACTGTCTTTGATGCCACCAAATGGCGATGTTTCGATGCGATATCCGGGTTGTTCCCAGATGTTGCAGGTGCCCACATCCAGCCCGTTGATATAGGCAATCGCCCGGTTCAGATCGTTGGTACAAACACCCGATGATAGACCAAAATCGGTGGAGTTTGAGATCCGCATAACTTCGTCGTCATCGTCGGGCACCCGGACGATCGGGATGATCGGGCCGAAGGTTTCCTCCATCACCAATTCGCTGTCATGGGGCACACGGTCGACTACGATAGGCGGCAACAGTGCGCCGTCGCGACCGGGATGATACAGAATTTCTGCGCCGTCTTTCTCGGCCATAAAAACACGCTTTTCAAACAGCTCGGCAGCTTGCGCATGAATAACGCAGCCCAGTTCGGTGTCCGGGTCCTGCGGGTCACCAAACTTGATCTTCTTGGCCTTCTCTAACACCAGCGGCACAAATTTGTCCGCCACGCTCTCCTGCACCAGAATGCGTTTGATCGCTGTGCATCGTTGGCCGGAATTACCCGTCGCGCCAGCCACCGCAATGGTCGCGGCCTTGTCCAGATCGGCATCGTTCAGATCGTTGCAGATAATCAGGGGATCGTTGCCGCCAAGTTCCAGTGCCTGACGTTTGTAAGATGCTTTCTCGGCAATCATTTTACCCACCGGCACGCCGCCGGTGAAGGTGATGATGTCGATATTTTCATTGACGATCATCTCTTCGCCGATGTCTTGCGGCCATCCCGTGACAACCTGAAACATCTCGGGGGGAAGCCCGGCTTCGTAAAGGATGTCCGCCAAAGCGATCGCGGTCAGAGGAGTCAGCTCGGTCGGCTTACACACCATGCAATTGTTGGTCGCGATCGACGGCGCAATCTTGTGGCTGACCATGTTCAGTGGGTGATTGAACGGAGTGATCGCCGAGATCGCTTTAACGGGCTCGCGCTTAGTGAAAATCTTCCGCTCTTTCCCGTTATGGGTCAGGTCACACGAGAAAATCTCGCCATCATCGTTCAGAGCTTGAGCCGCGGCGAATTGGTAAACATCCTGCGCGCGCTTGGTTTCGTAAATGGCGTGCTGGTGGCAAATGCCCAACTCGAGCGTCAGCCACTTGGCCAGAAAATCACGGCGTTCACCGATCAGTTCGCCTGCGCGCTGCAGGATTTGCGACCGTTCATAGCGCGACAATTTGGACTTGTAGTTCGCAGCGATTTCAAACGCCCGGCGTGCGTGTTCTGCCTGACCGGCAGGAACGGTGCCAATAACCTCGTCGGTATAGGGATACTTCACCGGCACGACATCGTCGGTAAACACGATCTCGCCCCCGATACGCATGCCTTCATGCCGGATGTCGTCTTTGCTCATTACGTTATCCTTCATATCAAGTCGCCGCTGCTGTCGTGGCATAGAAAAAGGCGTCAAAGTTCCGCAGCACTGGGCGTTCCGGTAAGGGCAAAACGCGGTTGCAGATGAACGGCACCTCTTGTTCCGTCAGACCACCGTGGCTGCGCAATGGTTCGTTCAACGCGGCCAGATCGTGGCGATGTTCGGACGTGCCAATACAAATGTTTTCGCCCGATACCAGCACGATGTCACCAATCCGGTCCGCAGGCAATTCAAAGCGGGCGACGGCTTCGGCGTTGGTCAACACGTCGGTGATCCCATCCGTCGCTCGCAACTTCGCCATGATTTCGTCCTGATCAGCGCTGTCTGGCAAATAGGCTGTCGCGAAAGAGCCAAGCGCGCCATGGTGTACCACATAGGGGTCGGTGATCGGCAAGATCAGCCGCGCGGCGGCTTCGCCCAGCCATTCGTCCAGCAAATCCTGAACATAGACAACCGAGGGCGAGCCGTCGGCGTGATGCTTGGGCTTCATGCCGTGGTCAGCCGTCACTACGATCGTAGCGCCCATCGCATCCAGCTCGGTCAGATATTTGTCGAACATTTCATAGAACGCTTTGGCCTCAGCCTGATCGGGGGCGTATTTGTGCTGCACGTAATCCGTGGTTGTCAGGTACATGACATCCGGCTTCCATTCGCGCAGCAGTTTGACGCCAGCGGCAAACACGAACTCGGACAGTTCGGCAGAATAAACATCGGGCTGGGCCATACCCAACCACTTGCTGGCTTCCGCCTGACCATGGTCGGCTTGGGTCGAAGTGTCCGATTTCTCGGCCGAGAAGCACTTGGCGCGATCGTCGCCAAATTCCAGCCCAGCGCCCAGAAGCGCGCGCAGTTTGTCTTTGGCGGTCACAATGGCCACACGAGCGCCCGCGTCATAGAACGCCTTGAATACCGTCGGCGCACGCAGGAAGCGCACGTCGTTCATCATCACTTCTTCGCCGGTTTCCGGCTCGTACAGATAGTTGCCGCAAATGCCATGCACGACCGGCGGGCGGCCAGTTGCAATCGACAGGTTGTTGGGATTGGTGAAGGATGGAATGACCGAATAGGCCAACCGGTCGGTGCCGTCTGCCCGCATCCGCTTCAGGGTCGGCATCAGCCCATCGGCGATCGCTTTATCCAGATACTCCGGCTCGCACCCATCAAGGCAGATCGCAATCGCACAAGTTTTCGGGGCAGGATAAGCGCGCCCGTTCGCAACGACGGGAGATTGAATGGTCATAGAGTATTCCTTCGTATTTTTCAGGCGGCCAGCTTGGCGCGTTCTTCAAGTGCAATTGCAGGAGGAGCAGCGCTTTTAACGCCCATCTCGTCCAGTGTTTCTCTGGCGGCGGTGACGACCTGCCGCATGACATGTTCATCCATTTGACCGATGCAGCCTACACGGAAGCTGTCAACGACCGTCAGCTTGCCGGGATAAATGATAAAGCCCTTGTCTTTCATGAGCTCATAGAACCGATCGAAGACGAAATTCTCGTCCGCCGGGCAGAAAAAGGTCACGATGATGGGCGACAGCCAGCGGTCTTTCAGCAAGGTTTCGAACCCCAGTTCGCGCATGCCGTCGACCATCACATCGCGATTGCGTGTGTAACGCCCACCACGACCAGCGACACCACCCTCGGCCTCGTGCCCACGCAGCGCTTCCAGGAAGGCAGCGACCACGTGGGTGGGCGGGGTAAACCGCCACTGGCCGGTTTTGTTCATATGCGCCCATTGCGCATGAACATCCAGGCTCAGCGAATGGCTGTTGCCTTTGGCCGCCTCAAGTTCGGATGTGCGCGCGATGATGAAGCCGAACCCCGGCACGCCTTCAATGCATTTGTTGGCCGAGGATACCATGGCCTCGTAACGGATATCAGCGACCTTCAACTCTATCGCGCCGAAAGCAGACATAGAGTCGATCAAAAGTTTTCGTCCGGCAGCGTATGTTGCTTCCGAAATTTCTTCGACCGGGTTCAGGATGCCGGAACTGGTTTCGCAATGGATCGCGACGACATGGGTGATCGCTGGATCATCCGCCAATATCTGCGCCACCTCTTCGCCACGTGGCGGAAGGTAATCACCTTTGTTTAAAACGATATGATCGCGACCAAGATATTCCAGCGTCTGCGCCGAGCGCATTCCATAAGCGCCGTTTGCCAAAACAAGTGCTTTGCCATCACGTGGAATAAAAGAGGCCAGCATCGCCTCGACCGAGAATGACCCGCTGCCCTGCATGGGCACACAATCGAAATTTTCCGAACCGGGACCAAGCAGGGCCAGAAGGCGCTGACGCATGTCGCGGGTCATGGCACGGAAGTCGTCATCCCAGCTTCCCCAATCGCGCAGCATTGCCTCTTTCACAGCGAACGACGTCGTCAAGGGGCCGGGTGTCAGAAGGTAAGGTTCGCCCAAACGCGGCGGTTCGATTTTGATGTCTGCAGCGGTCATTTCTTGTCTCCGGAAGGGGGAACTTGAAAACAGCATTGCAGCAGATTGATCCATATGTGAAATTGCAATTAACGATCAAAGCATAGGTTTTACTTATGCACTAAAAATACTGGATTAGCATGCGTCATAGTCAGTTGAAAGCCTTTCACCATGTTGCCCTTCTGGGTGGTTTTTCACGTGCTGCCGAAGCGCTTTTTCTGACCCAGCCTGCGATCTCGGAACAGGTTAAGAAACTGGAGCAGGATCACGACACGCTTTTATTTCACCGCGAACGCAAGCGCGTCCGACTGACTGAGGAAGGTGCGCACCTTTTCCGGTTTACAAAGCAGTATTTCGAAATTGAACAACAGATCGAGGAATACATGTCCTCGACCAGTGCCGCCATCGACGGCGAGCTGCGCATCGTCGCGGACAGCGCGCATCACATCACCCATTTTCTGGGTGACTTTCGCGCCCGCTACCCCAATATCTCGGTCACTTTGCGGACCGGCAACACCGAGGAAATTCTGGAAGAGCTTCGTGCCTACAACGCTGAGATCGGCATCGTCGGCAGCCTGACGCCCGGTGCGGATATGGAGGCGCTGAATCTTGGAACAACCAAGATTACGGCCTTTGCAGCGCACGGGTCGTCACTGGCATCAAAACCGTCGCTTAGCTTAAAAGAACTGACCGCGTTGCCGCTGATCTTTCGCGAGCAAGGATCAAAAACCCGGCAGAAGCTTGAAGAGACCGCGAAAAAACAAGGTCTGAGCCTGACCCCCGCAATTGTTGCTGAAGGCCGTGAGGCGGTGCGCGAAGTTGTTGCATCGGGTGCTGGCATCGGGTTTGTGTCTCAGGCGGAATACGGGCACGATGACAGGCTGACGCAGATTACCCTGACCGACGCTGATATCGAGATGAGCGAGACACTTGTTCATTTGGGCCAAAGGCGCGATGTCAAAGTGATCCGGGCCTTCATGGATTTCGCACGCAAGGCACAGGACGAAAAAAACGCCAGCGGTTAGGCTGGCGTTCTCAATTGCTTGTCAAACAGCGATCACCGCGTTCGCCAGGCTTGTGTGCGGGTCAACACGCCTTTTGACACCAGCAAATGGATGATCCGCGCCGCCGCGTTGGTGTAGAAAATCATCATCCCCATCGCTGCCGCAGGGGCAATGTCACCGGCATCATCCATGTTCAACACCGCGATCGACGCCAAGGACGTCTTGGGCGAATACAGAAACACCACCGCTGATACCGTCGTCATCGCGTTGACGAACAGATAGATCGAGATGTCCAGAACTGATGGCAAGCACACGGGCACGGTCACCCGGCTGAACAGTTTCATAGTCGGTTGTTTCAGCGATGCCGATACGGATTCAAACTCGCGATCCATCTGTTTCAGCGCGGTGACCGCCGTCAGGTGGGACACCGTATAGAAGTGTGTCACCGAACAGATCACAAGGATCGCCATCGTCCCGTAAATCGCATTCAGCGGGTTGGATGGATTGTTGAAGAAAAAGATATACGCCAAGCCAAGCACCATGCCCGGAATGGCCATGGGCAGCATGGCAAACATCTGGAACAAGGCGCGGCCTGTTTTGAAGCCGTTGGTCTTTTCAACCAGATAGGCACCGAAGAACACAATTGCTGTCCCAAACACAGCCGTCAGCAAGCCCAGCTTGATCGAGTTGTAATAGGAGCCCCAGCCGCCACCATCCATCTTGTCGAATTGGTAATTGTTCAAGCTCAGGCTCAGGTCGTAGGGCCAAAACTTGATCAGGGCAGCGTATTGGCAGACGGCCAGAATGCCGACGATAAACAGGCCGACAAAGGCACAATAGATGAACGAGATTGTATCTGCACGCTTGTCGGGTTGCGGTTGGTAAGGAACCGAACGCGCCGACAGCAACGCCACTTGCTTTGACTGCACCAATCGGTCAATGCCGAAGGCAAAAATCGCAGGGATGACCAGTACAACCGACACCACCGCGCCCATCTCGAAATTCTGCTGACCGATCACCTGCTTATAGATGTCGACAGCTAGTACGTTGAACTGACCACCGATGACTTTCGGCAGACCGAAATCGGTGATCACAAGGTTGAAAACCACAAAGGCTGCCGAGATCAGACCATAGCGCGCGCCGGGAATTGTGACGGTCCAGAACGTGCGCCACCGCGTGGCCCGCAAGCTGGCCGCCGCTTCGTAAAGTCGCGCGTCCGAGATCGCGAGCGCTGTCGAGATGATCATGAAAGCATGTGGAAAGGTGAAGAAGACCGAGCCAATGACGATCCCGATCGGGCCATAGATACTGGCGCCGAACAGAAGCTCTTTCATCATACCCTGATTGCCGAACAGATAGACCAGAGCGATCCCCGGCAACAGCGACGGCACAAGAATGGGTGCCATGGCGATCAGTCGGAAGACACCCTTGTAGCGCATACAACTGCGGTTCAGTGCATAGGCAAACCAGAACGCGAGCGTCACCGTCACAATCGTACTGACCACCGCGATCCACATCGAGTTCTTGATCGAATTAAACAAGGCTGGCGTTGAGAAGTAGTTGATAAAGTTATCAAATCCCGTCGCCTTTAGAGGTCGAAGCTGCACCCGCCGAAACGTATTGCTGTCAAGCGTTACCCAGTCGGTACTGTCCTGCAAAGTTGACCCAACCAAAAACCTCCCGTCGTCGCTCGTGTTGCGAACCTGGTACATCACCGGGCTTCGGAAGCTGAAATCCGGGAACAAGCCGGTGACGGGCAGTCGCCCATCTGATCCGGTATTCAGATCCGCTTCCTCGATTGCGCTTACTTGCTGGTTCAGAGCCGCGCCGTTCAGGATGGTGCCATCAAAAACGCCATCCTCGTTACTGACCTGGAATTCGTACTGCGACAATTCGAAACGGAAGGTCGAAAAAGATTTCGACAACATCGCGTAAAGTGGAAAGGCCAGGGTAATCACCAGATATAGGGCGATTACCAACATCCCACCGCGCATCATTATGTCGTCGCGGCTTAGTTTGCCTTTGACAACCGGGCCTGCGGGCATTTGTGAAAGATTGGTCGTATCGGTCATCAGACTGCCTCCGGCCGATCAAACGCCATTAAACGATCTGTTGGAAGTTCGATGACCATCTGCTTACCTTGACCAAGCCCAAGTCGTCGCACGGCATTGATCGAAAAGTCTGCAATCAACTCGGAATCGCCGAACCGCTCGTTGCGCAGTCGGCACCGCCAGAACGATCCCAGAAACTCCATTTCATGCAGCAGCACGTCGATGCAGTTCCGGTTCGGGTCGTCCGAGGAATAGCCTTCCTCATGTGGAATAATATCTTCTGGTCGGATGGCGGCCACAACGGGGGTGCCATCGCTGAATCTGTGATCGTGGCACGCAAAGGTCTTTTCACCGACGCTGAGCCTGCCGCCCTTGGCGACGACTGACTTGATCTGGTTCATTTCGCCAATGAAGTCGGCGACAAAAAGATTTGCAGGTTCGCGATAGATTTCGGTGGGTGACCCAACCTGTTCGATCACACCATGATTCATCACCACGATCCGGTCCGCCATTGCCAAGGCTTCTTCCTGATCATGTGTCACCATCACAGTGGTCACACCCAGCTTGCGCTGAAGTTCTTTAATCTCGTGACGCAGGTGGACGCGCACCTTGGCATCCAGCGCGGAAAGCGGTTCATCCAGCAACAACAGACCCGGATTGGTCGCGATCGCTCGGGCAAGCGCGATCCGTTGCTGTTGTCCGCCAGACAGTTGCGCCGGGTATTTGGTGCCCTGATCCGGCAAACCGACCAACTCCAGCAACTCGCTGACCCGAACGGCAATTTCGGATTTACTCCGACCGGTGTTTTCAAGCCCGAAGGCAATATTCTTCTCGATCGTCAGGTTTGGAAACAAAGCGTAGGACTGGAACACGATGCCGAAGTCTCGCTCGGACGGCGGCAGGTTCGAAACATCTTTTCCGTCCTGCATGACCGTGCCTTTGGTTTGCAGGTCAAGCCCAGCGATCGCCCTAAGCAAGGTCGTCTTACCGCAACCCGATGGGCCAAGAAAGCAGACGAATTCGCCGTCGTTGATGTCCAGCGAGATATCTTTCAGCGCAAGAAATGTGCCGAAGGCTTTCCACAGCTTGTCGATACTGAGATAGGTGTTCTGGCCTAGAGCGGTTTCTTTTGTCACAGGCTTGTCCTTACATATGCGGTTGGCAGATGCGCCAATCCAGTCCAGTCGCAACTGGATGGTTTTTTCAGTTCTGGGGAGAGCACGGTGAAGAAGCGGGGAACAGGATCCGTCCCCCGCTCTCTTAGCTTATGACTTGGGTTCAGACTTGCCGTCATAGCGGCCTTGCCATTCCTCAAGAATCGCAGCCCGATTGTTTGCCGCAAACTCGAAATCGTTGTCGATCATCGCGTCCAGCAGACCTTCGGGGAAGTGCTCAACCGGCTTGGCCACACCGGGATAAGCAACAACGGCATAGCCGGTGTTGTACATCTCGTTGGCCTCTTTGGTGACGGTAAAATCAACCAGCGCCTGAGCGGCCTCAAGATTGGCAGTGCCCGCAACAATCGCCGTGGCTTCCATATCCCAACCTACGCCCTCGGACGGAACGATGATTTCCAAAGGTGCTCCATCGGCCTTCGACTTGGCGCCGCGGAAGGCGAACGAGATACCGATCGGGATCTCACCAGCAGCGGCCAGTTTGCAGGGTTTGGAACCGGAATGGGTATAGCGCGCGATGTTTTCATGCAGTGCGTCCATGAATTCCCATCCACCTTCTTCACCGAACATTTGCAGCCAGCTGGATACGTCAAGGAAACCGGTACCGGATGAATTCGGGTTCGGCATAATCACGTGGCCCGCATACATCGGGTCGGTCAGGTCTTTCCATGATGTGGGCGGTGTCAGACCAAGCTTTTCAGCTTCAACGGTGTTATAGCAAACCGACGCAACCCATGCGTCCATGCCGACCCACGCGGGCGGGTTGTCCCCATCCACGAATTTCGGATCAAGTTTTTCGACGCCTGCAGGCGCATAGGGCTCAAGCATGCCTTCTGATTTCAGAAGCAAAAGCGACGTTGCGGCCAGGCCCCAGATCACATCGGCTTGCGGGTTATCACGCTCTGCAAGCAGCTTGGCGGTGATAATCCCGGTAGAGTCCCGGACCCAGTTGATCTTGATGTCGGGGTTGCTTTGATTGAAGGTCTCAGCGTAGCGGGCCAGGTCTTCCGCTTCTACCGCTGTATAGACTGTCAGTTCGGTCTCGGCGACCGCTGCTGTGGCAAAGGCGACGCCGGCCAGAAATGACGTAAGCCTTTTTGCTGTGTGTTTCATAGTCTTCTCCTCTGTTGATCTTCTCTTGTTGTTGGCGGGACTGATCACTTTCCACACCATCCTTTTCGAGCCAGTTTGGCAGGTTCTGTCGACAAGAAAAATCGATTATACCTACCATATAATTAGCTCACCTTATACAAACCATGCCCCGCTCAACTGCACACTCAGCAGGGCCTTCCGAAATGCAACTCGCACACCGCGCCTCGTGCCATGACTCTATCAATGTTTTATGACAAAGCGGGCTCCTCCTTCGTAGGGCCGGCTTATCCATCCTGCGGCCGGCCTTGCTCATCGGTCAGCTAGACACCTCCTGGGGGTCCAAATCTTCAATCAAACGCGTTTCTAACAATTGGCCATTTCGATACAGGATCGGATAGGCAATCGCAGCAATGTGGTTGTTGATGTCGCGCAAGGCGCGCAGCGTCTCCAAGTGAATGTCGCTTGTTTCGAAACTTTCAACGCGACCATGTTGTAGTCGGGCGAGGTGGTTTTTGCGGCTTTTACGCTCCGTTCGTTTGAGATCGGCCTTCTCTTCCACCAACAATCGCGCGCTTTCCAGATCGTCTGATACCAATACATTGCTGGCCAAATGGAAATTTGCACAAACGGCGTCGTACATACGGACAAGTTCTGTCCAGCCTTCTTCTGAGAACCGGAATTGGCCATCCAGCTTCTCTTTCGCAACCGAGGTCAATTTGATCGCGATCACGTCCCCGGCAGCTTCCAGACGAATGGCAAATTCCATCAATCCCCGGACGGTTTTGTTATCAGCTTTGGAGTATGTGTCTTGCGGCATGCTGGCGACATAAGATCGGATGCCTGAAAGCGCTTCGTTCACCTTTTCATCTTGGGCGCGCGTTGCCCGTAACACAGCATTGTCGGACGCTTCGTATAACTGTGGCGTGGTCCGAAACATGTGTTCGACCAACCCGATCATCCGAAGAAGTTCGCGTTTCAGACTGGCGATAGCTTGCTGTGGGTTGTCAAGTGCGGCGTGGTCCAATGCGCTGCCCGGTTGTTCGCTTGCAATCACCTGACCGTTTGCTTCGCCTGGAAACATAATCGAGATCGGTCGTTCCAGCAGGCCGCAAATAGGCAACGCCAACAGCAACAAGGACAGGTTGAAACCGATATGCGCGTAGATTAGCGATTGACCCGGACTAACCAAAAGAAGGTGGTTTGGATCGGCCAGCAGGTTGATGCCAAGCAGGACAAGCAGCGACCAACCGCCACGCAACATCAGATTTGCGAAAGGGATACGCCGCGCCTTTGTCAGCATTCCGCGGGTCAACCAAATCGGTATGAACGCGCTGCCAAGGTTCGCACCAAGCAACAAAGAAAGCGCCGCGGCAAATGGGATCGCGTCGATCTGCACCAACGTCACGCACATTAAGATGGCTGCAACGCTGGAATGCATGACGAATGCCAATGCGGCGCCCACGATGAACGCTGTCAGGAAGTCGCGTGCCAAGTAGTCAGCTAAAGCAGGCAGGAAGGAACTGTCGCGGATTGGGGAGACCGCCTCTCGTAGAAACTGAAGCGAAATCAGGATAAATGCGACGCCCATCAAGATCCGGCCCAGTTGACGGCCCCGCTTGTCTTCAACTTTCACAAACAACCAGCCGCCCATTGCCAGCAGCATTGGGACCAGCCAATCCAACTTGAATGACAGTATCTGGATGATCAGCGCAGACCCCAGGTCGCCGCCCAAAACAATCGCAAGGCCAGTCGGGAACGCCAAATAACCACTCGACGCAAATCCGGCCGCCAAAAGCGCTACCGCTGCTGAACTTTGCAAAACAATCGCAAGTGAAAGGCCCGTCACACTTGCGCCTATCAAGCTTTGACTGCCGGTTAACATTCGCTGGAACGAAGCACCGAAGCTGCGTTCGATACCGGTGCGAACCATCCGCACGGCAAATAGCAAAAGCATCGTTGCGCCAGCAAGGCTGATGACAAAACTGATAATCGCCATGCTAAGAACCCACCACGTTTAGCAGGTCAGCGTGAAGCTCCGCTGTTGCCGCCGTCACCACACCCGAGGTGCCGGAATCCAAGGTCAAGGCGCGACCGGTCCAGTCGGTGATAACACCCCCGGCGGCCTCAATGATGGGCACCAATGGCAGATAGTCGTAAGGTTGCAAATCCTCGTCCACCACGGCGTCGACATGTCCCATCGCGACCAGCGCATGGGGGTAACAATCGTAACCAAACCGCCGCGTCTGCCCGACAGTCATGAGGCGGCTGAAGACCTCAGGGTGACGGGCAAGAACCTTTTCGCCCTCGTTCACGAATAGAATGGCTTGGTCCAGCGAGGTTTGCGACGAAACGCGGATTTTTGAACCGTTCAAAGTGGCATCGCCACCCCGCTCGCCGATCACCTTTTCGCCTAAAGCTGGCATACCGATAACGCCAATCTGCGGGACGCCATTGTTCAGCCGCCCCAACAAAAATCCAAATAGTGGGTGACCTGAAAGAAAAGACCGCGTTCCATCAATAGGGTCGATACTCCAGACATGATCGCGGGATATATCGGATTGGCCAAACTCCTCACCAAGAATGCCATCATCCGGAAAGTGCCGGTCGAGATACGCGCGCACTTGCAGCTCCACACCGCGATCAGCTTGGGTGACGGGGCTTTCATCATCCTTAAGCTCAATCTCAAGCAAATTGCGGAAATATCCCATTGCGGCACTGCCGGCCAAATCCGCAAGCCGATCCACATGAGATATCAGCGTATCGTTGCCGGTCAGCATTCCAACAATTCCTTATGGTCTGAAACGAGTGTGATGCCCCAAGAGGACATTTGGCGCGCGAGTATTCGATCCGGCATCTGATCCACCACCACATGGTCGATCTTTTCGGGCAAGAAACTTTGATGGGGAGCTTTGGCGCCAAATTTATGATGGGTCATCGCCACAACTGTCGTATCCGCACAGTCGATCACGACTGAGGCTAAATCTGCTTCCGCTCGGTTGAGGTACAGAAATCCATATTTTGGATGCAGCGCATCCGCGCTGAGCACGGCCAAATCATAGCAGAAATTCCGCGCCTGCTGTTCGGCAACATGGCCAAATGCACCAAGTTCGTCCACCTGCATCTCTCCGCCCAACAGATAAACGCGATTGTCGTTGTGACCCACCAATGTCTGCGCAACCTGCACCGAATTGGTTGTGATCGACAGTTTACCTCGGGCACGAAGCTCTTCTGCAACGAAAGCAGTGGTGCTTCCGACGTCCAGAAAAAGTGTCATTCCGTCGGCGACATCACGCACCAAGGCCTTCGCTACCATACGCTTTTCGCGGGCATATTGCTCTATCCGTCTGAAAAAACTGGGGTCACTTTGTGTTCCCACCAGATAGGCACCGCCGTGGACGCGCGCGACAGCCCCCGACTTGGAAAGCGACTTGATTGTCCGTCGCACAGTCTCTTCCGAAACGCCTAATGCGCCAGCAAGATCAGAATTCTTCGCAAAACCACCCACCCTTCGAATTGCATCCAGCAACTCCAGTTCACGGTAAGAATGTTTGGTGTCTTCTGCCACGACGCCCCCAAAAGCACACATTTATTAGGCCTTTAACTGAAGCGTATACCACAGTTATTCACAGTTTTGTGGATTTTTGACCGTTTTATTGGAGTTTGCAAGTCAAATTCGAGAGAGCGGTCAGAAATTTTAATCTGCGAATACCCACGCCATTCCAGAAAACACTGCGGTAGCCGATCGTACCCGACGCAGTTCCACTTGGCTTTGTCCAACAACCAGGCTCTTTGGTCTGTTGCGGTGAAAACCTCGGGAAGGGCACATGTGCCCACGTCGAAACGCGCGATTTTAGCCTTAGCCAACAGATAGGTTTGGGGATCGCCCGCAATTGACCGCTCGCGATTCAAGCAGCGTTCTGCCTCAGCGCACTATGAAATCCGCATGGAGTGCACCTGCGGCTTTAATGCTTTTTAGGATGTCGATCATATCGCGCGGCGCAACACCCAGGGCGTTCAGGCCCGCGATGACTTCGGATAATGAAGTGCCGCCCTCTACCTCAGCCAGGCCGATGCCGGGCTCTTCCTCTATGGCTGCGTTGGTACGTGGGACCAAAAGTGGTTCTCCATTCGAGAAAGGATTGGGCTGCACAACGATCGGTTGTTCCTGTATCCTAAGAGTCAAATTTCCCTGCGACACGGCAACCCTGCTGATCCGAACATCGGACCCCATCACGATTGTCCCAGATCTTTGGTCAACGACGACCTTGGCTTTTCGTTCCGGTTCGACGCCCAGGTTTTCAATCGCACCTATCGCATGCGCGGGGGAAACTGCGCGTGTTGCGCTGATGTCAACGATCACAGTGCCGCTGTCCAGCATCCGCGAAACCAAGCGGCCGTATTTGCCGTTGATCGCACGCTCGATGCGCTCTGCAGTGGTGAAGTCGGGCGTGCGCAACGCCAAGCGGATTGATTTCAGCTTGGTAAAGTCAAAATCGATCTCACGTTCTACGCGAGCACCATTCGGGATGACACCACTTGTTGGTACGCCTTGGATGACCTTGGCGCCATCCCCTTCGGCCTCTGCGCCTCCCGCGATGACTGTCCCTTGGCCGACGGCATAGATTTCGCCATCCGCCGCGTTAAGTGGGGTCATGATAAGAGTCCCCCCGAGCAAGCTTTTCGCATCACCTATTGCCGACACCGTCACATCAATGCGCGACCCAGCGCGCGCGAAGGGTGGCAGCGAGGCGGTCACAAAAACGGCCGCAACATTCTTGGGGCGAAACTGCTCGCCGGTGATATTGACCCCCAACCGCTCCAGAATATTAGACATGATATCTTCTGTGAAAGGTGCATTGCGGATCCCATCGCCCGTGCCATTCAGTCCGACCACCAGACCATAGCCGATCAAATCGTTTCCGCGCACGCCATCAAACTCAACAAGGTCCTTGATTCGGACAGAGTTTGCCTGCGCCGCGGACAGAGAAAGCAGCAGCGTGAAGGTAAAGATGAGAAATCGGGTCATCGCATATAATCCGTGAAGTTCAGGTTCGAAAGTCTGGCGGTCACTGTGTAGAGGCTTTCCATCTGACCATAGAGCGCCTGCAACGCAGTCGCCGTCTCATACGGATCCGCCGCCGTTAGCTGATTGTAGGACAGCTGTAACGCGGATTTTTCAGCAGTGTTCCTGACAGACGCTGTTTCGATCCGCGCTTCTATGCTGCCCACGCGGGCACGCACGAATGTCAGGTTGTCGCTGGCTGCGAGCAATTCATTCGACGATATCTTTGCAAGGTCCCTTTGGGATGCCGCATCCCCAGACAGAGCCCCTTCGGCAAGAACCGCAGATTTGGCAAGCGCACTCATAAGGTTTCGGATCTCGGTGTCATTTGCCTTGACAGGATGGGATACTTCCTCACCTTCGCGCAGGCGGAACGGGCCAAGCTCTTCGTCCGCGCCGAGATACCCGAACAACTCGAACCCGCCGCTGGGTGACATGAACCAGTCATCAATCTGGGACGACACACCAGCGGCCGTAGTTTCAGCAGAGACCAACGACATTAAATCGGCCAATATCGTTTCGGCATCGGCCAACGCCAAACCGTCCGTTGCGGCACCGGAAAAAAGGCTTCTCCCGCCGAGGCTAGTGTTCAGATTAGAAACTGTTGATGAAAAAATCTCGCGCGCAGTAACAGCCGTTGATTGGATTAGACCAGTGTTCTGAGAGCTAATCGCGCTGATCAAACCGCTGGTAAGTGTTTGCGTTTGATCCTGGATGTTTCCAAGTACGGTCTGCGCGCCCCTGACCATTGTCTGCGCTTCACTTATCCCTTGGGTCTGGGCAGCCAAAAGTTTTAGGCTGTGTTCGATCCCGGCGATTGGACCGAAATCTCCGGATACATGTGTCGCCAAATTCGCCTTGCGGCCCGAAGACAGCTCCATACCTAAAAGCTCCATATCTTGTTTGAGCTTGGCTGTCTGATGGCGCGTGTGAAACGTGCTGGCGAGATCACCGTATGTCGCGAATGACATGTCTCATCTCCTAAATGGCGAGGATTGTCTGTATCATCTCGTCTGCGGTCGAGATAACTCGGGCGTTGGCTGCGTAGGCCTGTTCGATCTGCATCAGCTTTTGCAACTCTGCATCTGTATCGACACCTTGCGACAACTCCATTTGCCGCAAGGTCTGATGTTGAGCGGTGGCAAATCCCAATCGCGTTTCCGCCTGCAAGTGATCAGAGCTTGCAAGTGACAGAACATCCGCCGCCAATCCGGCGGACGTGCGCGCTGCACCGGAAAACCCAATCGAGCCGGGAACGCGCGATGCATTGAGCCTGTCTGCGAGTTGATGGAGCAATGTCGCGGATCCCACATTGCCTTGCAAAGCCGCGCCCAGTCCATCGCGCAACCGCCAAGCTGCGCCGCCTTGCTTGGGATCAACAGCCGCGTTAAGCGACAATCGTGTAGATAAGGCAGTCTCGTCTGTTGCGGCGAATGCTGCCCCTGCATCGGTGAACAAGCCCGGACCCCCCGGCGCGCGCGTCGAATCCAGAGACGGATCCTGAAACCTTTCAACAATATCCCGTGCAAATCCGTCGAGCCGATGCTGTGCCGTTATCGCCAAGTCATCTCGCACAGCGAACTGGCCTGCCAAAGCGCCGCCAGCAATCAGACTCCGATCACCGCCGGTCTCGACGAGTTGGCCGTTGATGGTCAGTCCGGACAAAGCGCCACCAGCGAGAGTCATTTCGGGCACAATCATGTTGACGGATGTGAAACCCAATTGCGCCGCCTTGCCGTCGAGCAACACGGCACCGCCGGTTGTGATCAAGGCAATCATTCCATGTTCACGCGGAAGCTGTTTCAGCGGAACAATTGGCGATAACTCGTCAATTTTCTGTTGCCTCAGATCCATCAATCCGGACGGATCAACACCCCGCGCGCGCGCCTCTTGTATCTTGATGTTAAGGGACCTGACGTCGTCCAGCCCCGCATTCAATGTTGCGACTTGGTTTTCAATCGCGCGATCCGCGTTGAGTCGGGCGTTCTGGATGAAATCTGCTGTGTTCTTCACGTGCCTCGTCAGGTTTTCGGCCGCGTCCAGCACAGCCAACAAGCGGGCATCGCTATCCGGCCGCGCGGCAGTTTCTATCAACGAGGCTTCAAATTGTGCTAGCCGTCCAGACAAGGAACCAGGTTGGTCGGGTGTGCCGATAGTATCGCCCAGCCCCTTCAAAAACTGCTCTTGCGTGCCGTGGTAGCCGATTGCGGCATCCGCCAATCGCCTGTCTCCGATCAAAACCTCATCTGTCTGTCGTTGAACTCCATTAACCCTCACACCCGACCCGGATTGCCCCAAGGTTCGGGTCGACAACTCCAATGATCTGGCACCATAGCCTTCGGTCATCGCGTTTGCGACATTGGACGAGACAAGCTCTGCCGCGCGCGACGATGCGCTGAGGCCCGAAAGGGCGTTTGAAAAGGCGCCAGATATGCTCATGGGTCAGGCCTTGGTTTCCGATCCGTCATTAACGTTTGATATTGGTCGTTTCTTGCAGCATTTCATCCACGGTTTGGATGACCTTGGCGTTCGAGCTATAGGCACGCTGTGTCTGAATCAGGCTCGTCAGCTCGCCTGCAACGTCAGTGGTTGACCCTTCGCGGGCGAAGCCGACAACTTCGCCAGTGGGGCCATCCCCAGCGTCCCACATGAAGAACGATCCGCTTTCCGGGGACACTTGGTATGCTTGGTTCGATATCGAGATCAGGCCGTTGGGGTTTGGCACATCAACCAAGGGCACCTGATAAATGGTGCGAATGAAGCCGGTATCATAAGTGGCTTTGATGAAGCCATGCTCGTCCACCTGCACCGCTGTAAGATTGCCTACAGGCGAGCCGTCTTTGGTGATCGAGACAGGGGCAAAACTGTCAGAAAGTTGGGTCAGCCCATTGGGGTCACCAATTTTCCCGATTGTGAGCGAGAGCGGCCCTCCAGCAACGGTCAGATCAAGAGTACCGTTCGTGGCATTGTAGGTCCCACCAGACACCACGGCAACTGAAGCGAGCGACCCGCCATCCGTGCGCGAATCGTCGAATGTCAGCGTATATTCACCAATCGTCGCGCCACCAGACGCGCTGTCGGTGACGACCATGGTCCACTGGTTTGAAGAGCCGGTGGCGGGGATTGTCGGTGTAAACGAGAAATCAAGTGTTTCAGAGGTGCCGAGATTGCCGAAATACTCCACCGACAAAGGCCGCGCTGTGCCAGCCGAGCCAGCCTCGGTTTCAACGGCGGGCAGGTTGACACCCAGTTTCATGGTCGTGGTCGGGTCGCCCGCGGTTTGGTTTGCGTTGATAACGATAGGCTCCAGCCCTACTCCCGTATCCCGAGGGAACGTGGCGACATTTCCGTCGGCATCCGCGGGCCAACCCAGCAGAACCAACCCTGTTTCGGTCTTCAACACACCTTCAGAATCCGTCCGAAACGAGCCGGTCGTTGTCATCATCATCGGGCGCGCGCCGGGATTGGCATCGCGGTAAACCTCTTGCGTGACCGGCAGCATGCCGCGTCCGCTGATCGCGATATCCATCGGGTTTGATGTCGAGATCAGGGGGCCGTGTTCATCGATGATGCGGTGGGTCGTCGTGCGGACACCACCGGCAGAGTAGGTACCCGCGCCAGCCAATCCGCCGATTACAAGGTTCTGAAAGTCCGCTGTGGCCCGCTTATACCCAAATGTCGAAGAATTCGCGATGTTGTCCGAAATCGTGGCCAGTTTGGTTGCGTGCGCGTTCAAACCGGCGACGCCGGCACTTAGTGAGGAGGAAATCGTCATGGTGCGCCTTTCTGCTGCATCTACCTCTATGTCGAACACCATGCTTAGCCACCTGACCTTAACAGGCCGCTAACAGCTAAAATTTGCAGCGAATACGGTCCCGG
This sequence comes from Aliiroseovarius sp. M344, assembly GCF_025140835.1. NCBI lineage: Bacteria > Pseudomonadati > Pseudomonadota > Alphaproteobacteria > Rhodobacterales > Paracoccaceae > Aliiroseovarius > Aliiroseovarius sp. M344. Next base: position 216,519 of record NZ_CP081153.1, on the reverse strand, counting down.
CAAAGCTAAAGAAGCGGATCAATGCCCGTGGCGCAGAAGGATCAGTTCAATACGGTTGTTGCGCACCGCCATGATGTTCTGCCCGGTCGGATCACGATCTGCGTGACCGGTTACACGGTCGATACGCACAGGCGGAAACGATTCGCTTTCCAGCATCACTCGCACTTGGCTTGCGCGATTGGTGGACAAGGGCCAAGCGGTGTTCTCCTTGACCACGACCGGCTGCGTGGCGACGTGCCCTTCGATCGCGACCCTGTTTTCGACCAGTGCAAAAACACGCACGACCATAGCCACCAATTCTGTCAGCAGTCCGGTCGGCGTACTGGTCCCCGGTTCAAACAACGGAGCGTCCGGCAGATCAAACAGCTCGACAAGCAGGCCTTCATCGGTAACGCGGGTCACGATGTGGCGCGCAATTCCGTCGCTGGCCATGCTGTCCCCGCTGCGGGCAAAAAGCATCTTTTCAACATCTTCCAAATGCGCGTCTTCCATGGCGACGTCAGCCGCAGCGCCGCCGCCTTGCATGGTCGGATCGCGCGGCAGCCCACCGTTTCCGGTCTGCGACAGAGTCTCTTCGACAAAGACGCTATCGCCACCAAACGAGCCGTCGCCACCACCCGACACACGTGTCACGGGGATGGTTGGACTGAAATAGTCCGCGATGCCCTTCCGCTGTTTTTCCGTCGTTGCATTCAAAAGCCACATCAGAAGGAAGAACGCCATCATGGCTGTCACGAAATCGGCATAGGCCACTTTCCATGCACCACCGTGGTGTCCGCCACCACTGACTTTCTTAACCCTTTTGATGATTACAGGCGCATTTGCATTTGCGCGCATCTCACCACCTCATACTTCACCCGGGATCAGTGTTAGCCGGCCGAAGTTGATAGGGGCTTAACCTTTCAAATTGTTGGCAATTCAATACTTCACCTGTGAAGTGTCACTTTTTCTTGACTTCGTTTCATTCGCAACGATACCATTGCGCTGCAAACAGGATGAGCCCTGCAAAGGGTATTGAAACGAGGTTTCACATGAACCAGCACAGCTCTGCGCGCGAAATGACGCGCGCGGTGTCCTCTGTGGGCACCGAAACGCATTATATGCCCGGTTGGGCCAATGACTTCGAGACCGAGGCACTGCCCGGTGCGCTGCCACAAGGCATGAACAGCCCGCAGAAATGTGAATATGGGCTGTATGGCGAACAGCTGTCTGGCACGGCGTTCACGGCCAACCCACCCGAACGCACATGGTGTTACCGCATCCGTCCATCTGTGAAACATTCTGCGCGCTATACCAAGGTTGATATGCCTTACTGGAAGTCCGCACCCTGTGTGGACCCGGACGTGATCAGTCTGGGTCAGTATCGCTGGGATCCGGTACCTACGACCGAGGGTCTGAACTGGATCACTGGAATGCGCACCATGACAACGGCGGGCGACGTGAACACGCAGGTCGGCATGGCATCGCACATCTATCTGGTCACGGAATCTATGGTAGATGACTACTTCTTTTCGGCTGACAGCGAACTGCTTGTTGTACCGCAGGAAGGCAAACTGCGCTTCTTTACAGAGCTCGGCATCATCGACCTTGCCCCGCAGGAAATCGGCGTTATCCCCCGCGGTCTTGTCTATCGGGTCGAACTTCTGGAAGGTCCGGCGCGTGGCTTCGTCTGCGAAAACTATGGTCAGAAATTCGAGCTTCCGGGCCGCGGCCCCATCGGCGCCAACTGTATGGCCAACCCGCGTGACTTCAAAGCGCCAGTCGCGGCGTTTGAGGATCGCGAAGTGCCCTCGACCATCACCATCAAATGGTGTGGACAGTTCCATAAGACCGAGATCGGACAGTCTCCGCTGGACGTGGTTGCATGGCACGGCAACTACGCGCCGTACAAATACGACCTGACGACCTATTGCCCGGTTGGCGCGATCCTGTTTGACCACCCGGACCCCTCGATCTTCACGGTACTGACCGCACCGTCTGGCCAGCCCGGCACCGCGAATATCGACTTCGTCCTGTTCCGCGACCGCTGGATGGTTGCCGAGAACACATTCCGCCCGCCGTGGTATCACAAGAACATCATGTCCGAGCTGATGGGCAACATTTATGGCCAGTATGACGCCAAGCCGCAGGGCTTTATTCCCGGCGGCGTGTCGCTGCACAACATGATGCTGCCGCACGGGCCGGATCGGGAGGCGTTCGAGGGGGCGTCGAATTCAAATCTCGGGCCCGAGAAGCTGGAGAACACCATGTCTTTCATGTTCGAAACCCGCTTCCCGCAGCACCTGACGGCCTTCGCTGCAAACGAAGCGCCCTTGCAGGACGACTATATCGATTGCTGGGACAGCCTTGAGAAGAAATTCGATGGGAAACCCGGTAAAAAATGATGACGCTGTATGGATATTGGCGGTCCACAGCGGCCTATCGCGTGCGTATCGCGCTAAACCTTAAGGGTATCAGCGCCGAGCATGTGTCTGTTCATCTTGTGAAAGATGGCGGGCAGCAGCACATGGCGGACTATGTCGCCAAAAATCCAGCCCATCTGGTCCCGTCGCTTGAGCTGGAAGATGGGATTGTCCTAACCCAGTCTCTGGCGATCATTGACTACCTTGAGGCGGTGCAGCCGGACCCGGCGCTTTTGCCGTCAGATCCGATTGCCCGCGCCAAGGTTTTGGCTGCCGCGCATGTCGTTGCGATGGACATTCATCCCGTGAACAACTTGCGTGTGGTCGCCCATCTGGCTGATGAATTCGGCGCGGATGCGGACGCCAAGCGCCAATGGATGTGTCACTGGATGGCCAAGGGTTTCACCGCCCTTGAACAGATGGTCGAAAGGGACACGAAATTCGCCTTTGGTGACACGCCGTCTCTGGCGGACATCTGCATTGTTGCGCAGTACTATAACGCACGGCGCTGGGGTCTGGACCTGACCGCATATCCGCGCCTGACCGAAATCGAAGAAACCTGTTTGGCCTTGCCCGCCTTTGCCGCCGCAAAGCCTGAGGCACAGCCGGACGCCCAGAGCTAACCTGTTTGAGGATCACATGAGCCAATTAAAAAAGTCGTGGGTGGACAGCGCGAACTCCGCCGAGACACCCTTTCCGCTGAACAACCTGCCTTACGGCGTGTTTTCGACCGCCGGGTCAGAGCCGCGCTGCGGTGTGGCCATCGGGGATATGATCCTTGATGTGACTGCTCTGGAAGATGAGTACTTTGAGTACAGCGCAGAGCCTGTTTTCACATCCGGCATGTGGAACGAATTCATGGATTTGGGGTCTGAGGTTTGGGCTGAATTTCGCAGCAAACTGAACGAGATGCTCGCAGAGGGGTCCCCCTACCAGAGTGAAATCGAAGAGCATCTGGTTCCGATGGCAGACGCCGAGCTTCTGATGCCCTTTGCTGTCTCGGAATACACTGACTTCTACGCCGGTCGACAGCACGCCGCCAACATGGGCGCGATCCTGCGCGGCTCGCCCGATCTGCCCGCCAACTGGCTGCACATCCCGATCGGCTATAACGGTCGTGCGTCGTCCGTTGTGATCTCGGGCACGCCGATCCACCGCCCGAACGGTCAGCGCAAAGCGCCCGACGCCGAGATGCCCAGCTTTGGCCCCTCGATGCGTTTGGATATCGAGCTTGAGATGGGGGCCATCGTTGGCAAACCGTCCGAGTTTGGCCAGCCGATCACCGTGGACGAAGCCGATGACATGATCTTTGGCTATGTTCTTCTGAACGACTGGTCTGCCCGTGATATCCAGGGTTGGGAATACCAACCGCTTGGCCCGTTCCAGGGTAAAGCCTTCGGCACCTCAATTTCCCCATGGATCGTGACCGCCGCCGCTCTGGAAGACTTCCGCGCGCCCACACCGGAACGCGAGAAAGAGCTGCTGCCCTATCTGGATGGCTCAAGGGACGGTCTGTACGACATCGAGCTTCAGGTGCTGATGCAGCCCGAAGGCGGCGACACAGCGTCGGTTGTTGGCGAAACCAACTACACCCGCATGTATTATTCGGCTGCTGAGCAGCTGTGCCACCACGCCATTGGTGGCTGCGGGATGAACGTGGGTGATCTTCTCGGCTCCGGCACCATCTCTGGCCCAACCAAAACCGAATATGGTTCACTGATGGAGATGAGCTGGGCGGGCCGAGAGCCCTTCACGCTCGACACTGGCGAGACACGCACATTCATCGAAGACGGCGACACACTGACCCTGCGGGGCACGGCCAAAGGCGATGGCTTCCAGATCGGGTTTGGCGACTGCGTCGGAAAAATCCTGCCCGCCGTTAAGTGGCCCAAATAAATGCGCGTTTGCGCATCATCCCCCTGCAGACTGCCATTCGAGGATTGCCTCGGATGGCATCAGCAGCATGATGATGTTCAAGGCCAACCCGTCGCGGATCAGGTATGTGGTCAAAACCTCAAAACCGACGACGATCAGGAAACTGACCCAGATCGGCAAACGCAAGGCCAGCCAAAAGCCAACAAACATCGCGCCAAGGTCAACCGCCGAGTTCAGCACGCTGTCACCCCAATACTCGCCCGACACGGTGAATTCGCGATAGCGATTGATGACAGCTTCGGTGTTCTCTGCCACTTCCCACGCGCCTTCGATGATGGTCGAAACCAACAGACGCCAGCCAAGGGCAAAACGGCGCATCAACAGAAAAGTTGCGCCATAGAACAGAAACCCGTGGATCAGATGGCTGGGCGAATACCAGTCAAACAGATGTTGCGACCCCTGCCCGCTGTCATCACCTGCATACCAAAGCAAAGTGTATCCGCAGGGGCATGAGAAATAACGACCCATCGCCAACAGCGTAACAAGCGTGGCGGTAGTGACAAAAAACGTAGCCCAATAGGGCAGATACTGACGATCAAACATGGGGCGAAGGGAACATGAACCCACCCCGCTGTCCAGAAAGGAAAACCTGACCATGGCTAAGGCTTTTGCGTCCCAAGGGGACATGACCGAGAAAAAGATCACCTTCGATGAAATTGGCGACGGCCTTTATGCCTTTACCGCCGAAGGCGACCCGAACTCGGGCGTTATCATTGGCGATGACAGTGTGATGATCGTCGAAGCTCAGGCCACGCCACGTCTGGCCAATAAGGTAATCGAATGCGTGCGGTCTGTGACAGACAAGCCGATCAGCCACGTGGTGCTGACGCACTATCACGCGGTCCGCGTGTTGGGGGCGTCGGCCTATGGCGCCGATCAGATCATCATGGGCGACCAAGCCCGTGCGATGGTTGTGGAACGCGGTCAGGAAGACTGGGACAGTGAATTCCAACGCTTCCCGCGCCTATTCGAAGGCCACGAGTCGATCCCCGGCTTGACCTTCCCGACCACCACATTCTCGGACGACATGACCGTTTACCTAGGCAACCGACGGATTGACCTGATGCATCTGGGCCGCGCCCACACGTCAGGCGATATCGTGATCCACGTGCCGGACCAGAACGTCATGTTCACTGGCGACATCGTCGAAGATCACTCGGCCTGCTATTGCGGCGACGGTCACTTCTCGGACTGGGGCGATACGCTGGACAACATCGCGTCCTTCGACGTGGACGCCATTGCGCCGGGTCGTGGCGGTGCACTGATCGGCAAGGAAGCCGTCGAACGCGCCATCGAAAGCACCCGCGATTTCGTCTACAGCACCTACGCCCCGGCCGCCAAAGTGGCAGCGCGTGGCGGCTCGTTGAAAGAAGCTTGGGACGCCGTCCGCGCCGAGTGTGACCCGAAATTTGCAGACTACGCGATCTATGAGCATTGCCTGCCGTTCAACGTTGCCCGCGCGTATGACGAGGCCCGCGGCATCGACACCCCTCGCATCTGGACCGCACAGCGCGATCTGGAAATGTGGGAATCCTTGCAAGGTTAAGTAGTTAGCGGATGCGGTGACGGCATATCAGCGCATCCCACCCAAATTCGTTGCTTTCGCAATGAATTACGCTACACTAGGTGCGGTGCGGATCGCCAGCCGGAGGAGAACAACATGAACAAGATTTTCGAAGTCCCGCTTTACCCCTATGAGCGCAGCCCTGACCAAGACGCAACAACGCCTGTGCGTCATCCAGTTGTCATTATCGGTGCGGGTCCGATTGGTCTGGGCATGGGGATCGACCTAGCACAACAGGGTGTAAAAGTCGTGATCGTTGACGACAACGACAAGGTCAGCTTCGGCTCTCGTGCGATCTGCTTTGCCAAACGCCCGCTTGAAATTCTTGACCGCCTTGGTTGCGGCCAACCGATGGTGGACAAGGGCGTCGAATGGGATGTGGGCAAGGTCTTCTTTGACGACCGCGAGGTCTATAAGTTCGACCTGCTGCCTGAAGAAGGCCACCAACGCCCCGCCTTCATCAACCTTCAGCAATACTATTTTGAAGAATACCTGGTGAACCGGGTGCGCGAACTGGAAGCGGAAGGCGCACCGATCGAAATTCGGGGCGGCAATAAAGTCACTGCGATCGGCACCCACCCCGATCATGCAACGCTGGAGATCGACACGCCCGAAGGGCCCTATAACGTCGAGGCTGATTGGCTGGTTGCCTGCGATGGCGCAGGCTCGCCTACACGGCAGATGCTTGGGCTCGACTTTGTCGGGCGCGTGTTCGAAGACAACTTCTTGATCGCCGATGTGATCATGGAAGCAGATTTTCCATCGGAACGTTGGTTTTGGTTCGACCCGCCTTTCAACCGTGGCCAGTCAGCTTTGCTGCACAAGCAGCCCGATGGCGTTTGGCGGATCGATTTGCAACTGGGCTGGGACATCGACAAGGAAGAAGAGAAGAAACCCGAAAACGTCATCCCACGCCTGAAAGCCATGTTGGGTGAGGATGTTGAGTTCGATCTTGAATGGGTTTCGATCTACACCTTCCAGTGCCGCCGGATGGAGAAGTTTCGCCACGGCCGCGTCCTGTTTGCCGGCGACGCCGCGCACCAAGTGTCCCCCTTTGGCGCACGCGGCGCGAACTCAGGCCTACAAGACACCGACAATCTTGGCTGGAAGCTGAAGCTGGTGATCGATGGCAAGGCGGACGAGACGCTGCTGGACAGCTATGATATCGAACGCATCCACGGTGCAGACGAGAACATTCTGAACTCCTCGCGCTCCACCGATTTCATCACACCGAAATCTGATACGAGCCGCCTTCTGCGCGACGCTGTTTTGGATCTGGCAGAACAATATGAGTTTGCCCGTCCATTGGTGAACTCCGGCCGCCTGTCGGTGCCGTGCACCTATGACGGATCGCCGCTGAATTCAGCCGACGCACTGGATGGCCCGATCAAAACACGACCAGGATCTTCTTGCCCCGACGCACCACTCGGTGACGAGTTCCTGCTGCCCAAGCTGGGTGACCAGTTTGTTCTTCTGACCATCGACGCAGATGCGCCAGATTTCATTGAAGAAGGCGGGGTCAAAGCCACGCGGTTGGCTTTGTCCGTCAAAGATGACAGGACCGGCGCGTTGAAGGAACGTTATCTGGGCAATGCGGAAAGCGCCGTTTACCTTATCCGCCCCGACCAACATGTGGCTGCCCGGCGCCCCAGTTTTGATGAAAACCAATTCCGCGCCGCCATCCGCCGCGCCACGGGCAAGGAGTAATGCCGATGACCGACCTTATCCTAACGCCAAATATCAATCGCGCCGATGATTTCTATGCCGAGCTTCTGGCGGCGCATGAGGGGTTGTCAAAGGATGACAGCGACGCGCTTAATGCACGGCTGATCCTTGTGCTGGCGAACCATGTCGGCGACCGTGATGTCTTGTCGCAAGCGGTCGAGGCTGCAAAGCAGAATGGCTAAAGCCTAACCCCGAAAACAAGAAGAGCCCGCGATATATGCCGCGGGCTCTTTGCTATTTTTGACGCGTAGATTTTAGCTGGGATCAGCTGTTGTACGCAGGTAAGGCAGCTTGATGTCAACATCGCCAAATTTGGCGCGCGCCTCGTCATCCGACAGGGACAGAGCCACGATCACATCCTGTCCTTTCACCCAGTTCGCCGGTGTGGCAATCGGTGTGCCGTATGTGGCTTGCAGACCATCAAGAGCACGCAGAACTTCTGCGAAGTTACGGCCAACAGACATCGGGTATGTCATGATCAGCTGAACTTTCTTATCCGGCGAAATGATAAAGACAGACCGCACCGATGCAGAATCAGCCGCGGTGCGTCCGTCAGGCAGATATGCTTCTGCCGGCAACATGTCGAAAGCTTTCGAAACGGCGAGGTTCTCGTCAGCGATGATCGGGAAGCCCGCCTTGGCACCCGAAAACCCTTCGATGTCTTTTTTCCAGCTGACATGTTCTTTGGCGCTGTCTACGGACAGGCCGATGACTTTGGTGCCGCGTTTGGCCCATTCGTCTGACAACTGCGCAACCGCGCCGAATTCTGTGGTGCAAACAGGTGTGTAGTCTTTCGGGTGCGAAAACAGGATCGCCCAGCTATCCCCAATCCAATCGTGGAAGGTGATCTCTCCTTGATCTGTCTCGGCTGTAAAATTCGGTACAATGTCGTTGATGCGAAGTCCCATAGGGTCTCTCCTGTCCATACGTTTCGGTTGGAAGTAAGTTACGACCTATTTCACGGTTTTAAAGGCCCAGAACGAGACCAATTGCGTCTAAATCGTCGCACTCAAAAATTTGATCAAATTTTGTTTCCGTGGGTTGCGCCTGACAATTCCCGGTGCCAGAGTGCACGCAAATCCGACCAAGGAGACTGGAATGATTGAGAAGCGCGATTTCTATATCAACGGCCAGTGGGTGGCCCCTGCGGCACCCAAGGACCTGAATGTCATCGACCCGTCGACCGAAGAGGTCTGCGCGGTCATTTCGCTGGGCGATCAGGCTGATACTGATGCTGCCGTCGCCGCCGCCAAGGCCGCTTTTGCCGACTGGGGCTTTTCGAAGAAAGAGGACCGGCTGGCTCTGATCGAAAAGCTCTTGAAAGTGTATCAGACACGCTCGGATGATCTGGCCGAAGCGATGAGCATCGAGATGGGTGCCCCCATTGATCTGGCCCGCACGTCACAGGCGGGATCGGGCACATGGCACATCCAGAACTTCATCACCGCGTTCAAAGATTTCGAATTTGACAAGATGCTGGGTGCACATGCCCCGAACGATCGCCTGCTTTATGAACCCATCGGGGTTTGCGCGCTGATTACGCCTTGGAACTGGCCGATGAATCAGGTGTCCCTGAAGGTCGTGGCAGCAATGGCGGCAGGTTGCACGATGGTTCTGAAACCGTCCGAAATCGCGCCGTTGTCGTCGATTGTCTGGAGCGAGATCGTCGACGAGGCTGGCTTCCCCGCCGGCGTCTACAACATGGTGAACGGCGACGGTGTGGGTGTTGGCACGCAACTGTCCACCCACCCTGACGTGGATATGGTCAGCTTCACGGGTTCGACCCGCGCTGGCATCGCGATTTCCAAAGCAGCTGCCGACACCCTGAAACGCGTGAGCCTTGAGCTGGGCGGCAAGGGTGCCAACATTGTCTTTGACGATGCGGATGAGAAGGCCGTGAAGCGGGGTGTGATGCACATGATGCAAAACACCGGGCAAAGCTGTAACGCACCGTCGCGCATGCTGGTACAGCGCGGGGTTTATGACCAAGCCGTCGAAGCCGCGCGCGAGGCTGCCGAGAAGGTTCAGGTTGGCCCGGCCAGCAAAGAAGGCCGCCACATCGGCCCGGTGGTCAGCGAGCTTCAGTGGAACAAGATTCAAGACTTGATTCAGGTCGGCATCAACGAAGGTGCGCGCCTGATCGCCGGGGGAACCGGGCGGCCTGAGGGTCTGAACAAAGGCTATTTCGTCAAACCGACCATCTTTGCGGACGTCAACAACCAGATGACCATCGCACGCGAGGAGATTTTTGGCCCGGTAATGGCGATGATTCCGTTCGACACCGAAGAAGAAGCCGTCGAGATCGCCAATGACACGGTCTATGGGTTGACCAACTATGTGCAGACCCAAGACGGCGCACGCGCCAACCGCGTCGCCCGTAAAATGCGGTCTGGCATGGTCGAGATGAACGGCACATCCCGCGCCGCAGGCTCGCCCTTCGGTGGCTATAAGCAGTCCGGCAACGGGCGCGAAGGCGGCATTCTAGGGATCGAGGATTTCCTTGAGGTCAAAGCCGTATCGGGCTGGTCGAACGACTAAAGCGTTTCGTGAAAAACCTGACGCACCGGTTTTTGGCCAAACGCGCGAAACGCTTTAATCAGCGGCAATAAGCAAAAAAGGCCCGCTTCTGCGGGCCTTTTTTGTTTTCGTTGCGTCAGCCCTTTTCGAACACAATAATCGCCTCGCCGATCGTCACACCGTATTTCTTCACATAGGCGCGATTCAAAAGGCGGTCGTCGGACAGAAGCCACATCCAGTCGTCAAAATCCACGCGCATGGTTTTCCCGTCTCGACCGGGAAGGTCGATCCGGTACTTCCAGTTGAAGGTATCGCCGCTCTCGGTTCCATTGGCCTTGCCAATGACGCCAGGGGCTGTCCCAGACCACGTATCTTCGCCGGTTTTGTCTAGGGTCCAGATCCGCTGTTCCGTGCTGCCATCGGCATAGACGAAGTCTTCGACCAGCGTCAGGGTTTGGCCATCCCAACTGCCTTGAATATTGACGTCGAAGCGGCGCTGCACATTCCCAAACAAGTCTTGAAACTGGCCGCGCGCAACAGTTTTACCTTCGAAAAACTCTTCAAGATTGAGGTTGCGCGAACTCAGTTTGGCATCATCCAGATCGGGCGCTCCACTGCAGCCGATCAAAAAAGCGCAGGCAAGTGCTGATAGTTTCAGGTTCATGGTTCACCTCTGGATTGGTATCGTGTCATTTCCGGTCTGCTTGTATGCAAACCATTCTTGAATGATACGCGGCCCGGGTGTTTTCGGATCACATTACCGGTCTTGGTTTCCGGAGGTTATGCGCGCCGCACCACCACCGACCCGACTGAATACCCCGCGCCGAACGAACAAATAACACCGGTGTCGTCAGGTTGCAGGTCATCAGAGTGCTTAGAGAATGCAATGATTGATCCCGCAGATGAGGTGTTGGCATAATCCTGCAGGATATTGGGCTGCTCGCCCTCTGCCGGGATGCGACCTAGGACCTTCTTCCCGATAAAATCATTCATGGTTTTGTTCGCCTGGTGCAGCCAAAGCCGCTTCAGATCGTCAGGTGTGATGCCAATCTCGGCGATGTGCTCAAGGATGTGCTGGGATACAATCGGCAGCACTTCTTTGAAGACTTTGCGCCCGTTTTGCATGAACTGCATATCGCGGCGATCCGGCAGAGTATCCGCTGCTTCACGGGTGCGGCGCAGGAAGCCGTTGTTGTTGCGGATATTGTTGGAAAACTGGGTCAAGCACTTGGTCGACAGGATCTCAAAATGATCGCCCTTCGCGTCCTCTTTGCGTTCCAGCAGAGTGGCTGTCGCCACGTCGCCAAAAATGAAATGGCAGTCGCGGTCGCGCCATTCCAGATGGGCCGAACAAATCTCGGGGTTCACCACCAGCGCGCGCTTGACCGACCCAGACCGGATCATGTCTGCCGCCGCCTGAATGCCGAACGTCGCCGAGGAACAGGCCACGTTCATGTCGAACGCAAAGCCGCCCGCGCCCAGCGCCTGCTGGATTTCAATCGCAACTGCCGGATAGGCCCGTTCATGGTTTGAGGCCGCGCAGATAACAAGGTCAACTTCGCTGGCATCGCGCCCAGCCTTGACCAGCGCTTTCAGGCAGGCGTCCACCCCCATTTCGGCCATAATGCCCAACTCGTCATCGGTGCGTTCGCGCAACGTCGGGTGCATGATAGTCGGGTCCAGCACCCCGGTTTTATCCATCACATACCGCTGGTGGATACCCGAGGCGGACACGATAAACTCTTCACTCGAATGGCCGACAGGCTGCAACTCGCCAGCCGCAATCGCGTCTGCGTTCTTAGCATTCTCTTTGTCGGCATAGGCGTTAAAGGCCACGACAAGTTCGGCATTGGTGATGGTGGGTTCGGGGGTAAACACCCCGGTCCCAGAGATTACTGGCTGGATCATGTGGATCTCCTCGAAAGTTGGCCCAGTCAATCAGGAAGCTTAGTAGGCGGCAAGGGGAACTGCCCCTAGGTCATCCCCTTCAGAACGGACACTTCGCCTTGAACGTCAGCCCTTTTCCACCATCCGGATGACGCAGCCGCAAGCTTTCGGCGTGTAGCATCAGCCGTGGGGCGTCGCGGGCGTCACCTTCTGCATAAAAGGGGTCCCCCAAAATCGGGTGGCCGATTTCCTTCATGTGGACCCGTAGTTGGTGGCTGCGCCCGGTCTGCGGGAACAAGCGCATTCGTGTGGTCTTTTCCTCATACTTCAGTACTTTCCAGTCGGTAACGGCCGGTTTTCCATTCTCAAAATCAACGTGCTGCTTGGGGCGGTTTGGCCAGTCAACAATCAGTGGCAAGTCAACCGTGCCTTCCCGCTCGGCCACACGTCCCCACACCCGTGCCACATAGGCCTTCTTCATCTGTCGTTTTTCAAACTGAAGCCCAAGATGGCGCTGCGCATGGGGTGTCATTGCAAACACCATGATGCCAGACGTATCCCGGTCTAGCCGGTGAACAAGCAGCGCATCGGGAAACACGGCCTGTACGCGCGACAACAGACAATCTGCCAGATGTTCGCCTTTGCCCGGAACCGACAGTAGGCCCGCAGGTTTATCAACCAGCAAAAGTTCGTGGTCCTGATGGACGATCACCAGCGGATCGTTGGGGGGCGCGTATTCATCTGACATGTGCGCCAGATAGCCTGCGCTGCGCAGGCAAGCAAGGCTCAGCGATTTCGCCGCATTTGTCTGAACATCGACGTGGTGTAAATTATCAGCGCCAGCCAGATCAGCGGGAAGGCAATCAGCTTGGCCCCTCCGAACGGCTCTTTGAAGACAAGCACCGCCACAAGGAAGATCATCGTTGGCGCGATATATTGCAGGATGCCTATGGTCGACAGGCGCAGAAGCTTGGCCCCGTTGGCATAGAACATCAGCGGCACTGCCGTGACCACGCCGCATCCCAGCAGCATCCACGTATCATTGACCGAGGTCAGAAAATGCCCCTTGCCTGTCATGCCCAACCACACGACATATGCAAGCGCCGGAGGTGTCAGGATCAGAACTTCCAGCAGGAAACCCTGGTTCGGTCCGATGGGCAGCGATTTCTTGAACAACGCATAAAAGCCCCAGGTCAGCATCAGGCTCAGCGCCACAAGGGGAAGCCGGCCTGTATCGGCGGTCAGGATCAGAACGGCAATGGCCGCCAAACCAACCGCAACCCACTGCGCACGCGACATGCTTTCCCCCAGCAGCAACGCGCCCAGCAGGATCGAAAATAGCGGGTTGATATAGTATCCCAATGCGGCCTCAACCGTCTGTTCGACCGAGATCGCCCAGATATAGATCCCCCAATTGATCGAGATGAGCGTCGCTGTGATCAGAGCCAGACCAAGATTTCGGGGATTGGTCAGCACGGTGCGCAGATCGCGCGTGCGTCCTGTGGCAACCAGCACCGCACCGGCAACGGGAACCGACCAGATCACCCGATGGGCCAGCACCTCGGTCGGAGGGATATGGCTGAGCGCCTTCAGGTATAAGGGCAGAAACCCCCACAGCACATAGGCCGTGGTCGCGAAGGCAAGACCCTGCAGTGAATCGGTGTTCTCAGATTTCGTCATATCCAACATCGCGCGTTCCTTACCGGGCCATATGACAGGCAAATCGTCGCGTTGCACAGGGCGTAATTTGTGGGGTGCCCCATCACCAAACGCAATGGACCTTAATTGACCTACTGGGCCGCCTTGACCTTTTGCCAAACCGCCTTGTCCAACCGAAAGCGCTTCCATGGCGCGGGGTTGCCAGTAAGGTCAATTTCATCTTCACCCACGAATTCCGCTCCCAACTTCAATGTCGCCTTTTGCGAACGGATATTGTCGGGCGCGATGTGGAACCAAACCCGATCAAACGTTTGGAACGCATGATCCAGCATCAGCTGCTTCATGTGAAAATTCACCGTTCCGCCCCAATACAGATTGTTCAGGAAGGTGAAGCCGATTGAGATATCTTCGGGCGCATCGGGTCCAACATAATACCGCGAGCAGCCAATGATCTTGGCCGACGTTTTGTCGATCACAACAAGCGTCCCGCCTTCCCGCAAGAGCATGTCGAAATAGGGATCAAAAACCTCGCGCTTGTAACGGTCCTTGCTGGGATGACCTGCCCAGATCTCGGGTGCGTTGGCTGCGCGGTGCAAGTCCTCGCGATCCTGCCCGGTTATCCCACGCAGGATCAGCGTTTCGCCTTCCAATCTTGGTTGGTCGTCAAAGCTCACGCACGCACGCGTTCTGATTTGGGATCATACATCGGTTTCAACGAAGCCTCTGCCTTCACACGCGTACCGGCCACATCGATCTCGTAACTGGACGCCAGAACATCTGCAGCGCTTTCGCCCTTGCAGGGCACATAACCCATGCCGATCGCTGCCCCAAGATGGTGCCCATAGCCACCGGAACTCAGATAGCCCACGATTTCACCATCCCGGATCAGTGGTTCGTTGTGATACAGCAGCGGTTCAGGGTCGGTCAGTTTGAACTGCACCAAGCGGTTCTCAAGCCCGCTGTCTTTCTTCGCCAGCACAGCGTCACGCCCGATGAAGTCAGGTTTGTCGGTTTTCACCGCAAATCCCAACCCGGCCTCAAGCACATGATCCTCGCACGTGATGTCATGGCCGAAATGGCGGAACGCCTTTTCGATCCGGCAACTGTCCATCATGTGCATGCCGCAAAGCTTTAATCCCATATCCTGCCCGGCCTCGAACAGAGTTTCAAACGCGTGGGCGGCCATCTCGGACGAGATATAGATCTCCCAACCCAATTCGCCGACATAGGACACACGGTGGGCGCGGGCCAGGCCCATGCCCAACTCGATCTCTTGCGCAGTGCCAAATGGGTTCGCATCATTGCTAAAATTGGCGGGGCTGACACGTTCCAGCAGCTTGCGCGAATTTGGACCCATAATCGCCAGCACGCCTTCGCCAGCGGTGACGTCGGTGATAACAACGCGAGCATCCCCGACATGGCGGCGCATCCATGTTTCATCCGCCAATCGCGTGATCGAGGGTGTCACCACCAGATAGGCTGTCTCTGACAGGCGCGTGACGGTTACATCCGCCTCGATCCCGGCGCGTTTGTTCAGGAACTGCGTATAGACGATCTTGCCCGCTGGCACCGACATGTCTGCCCCGCAAACCCTATTCAGAAATGTCTCGGCATCCGGGCCTTCAACCCGGATCTTCCCGAACGACGTCATGTCATACATGCCCACGTTCTCGCGCACGGCTTTGTGCTCTGCCGCTGCGTTTTCAAACCAGTTCGGACGACCCCACGTGTATTCGTATTCGGGCACCTGCCCTTCACGTGCAAACCAGTTGGCACGTTCCCATCCAGCGGTTTCCCCCATGACCGCACCTTGATCCAACAGGTGTTGATGGAACGGCGTGCGCCGGACACCGCGCGCTGTGGCTTTCTGGCGGAACGGGAAGTGGTCGGCATACAGCAGGCCCAGAGTCTCTTTCGAGCGCTCATAGAGGTAATGCTTGTTGCCCTGGAATGGGTGCATCCGGCTGATGTCCACGTCACCAAGATCAAAGGGTTTTTCGCCACTGTCCATCCACCGCGACAAGGCCATACCTGCGCCGCCTGCCGATTGGATGCCGATCGAGTTAAACCCGGCGGCCACCCAGACATTGTCCATCTCGGGTGCTAGGCCAAGGTGATAAGCGTCATCCGGCGTGAAACTTTCAGGACCGTTGAAGAACGTGTGGATACCCGCCTCGGCCAGCATCGGCATGCGGTTACAGGCGGCTTCGAGGATAGGTTCGAAATGGTCAAAATCCTCTGGCAGCTGGTCAAATTCGAACTTGTCCGGAATGCCGTCCATCGCCCACGGCTTGGCATTGGGCTCAAACGCGCCCAACAGGATTTTACCCGCATCTTCCTTGTAATAGGCGCATTCATCCGGAACGCGCAGCACCGGCATCTGGCTTAGCCCTTTGATGCCTTCGGTCACGATATAGAAGTGCTCGCAGGCGTGAAGCGGCACATTCACGCCGGCCATCTTGCCGACTTCATGGCCCCACATACCCGCGCAGTTGACGATCATGTCACAGGCAATCGTTCCCTGATCCGACCCGTCATCCGATGCCCAGTTCACACCTGTAACTCGGCGACCAGCCCGTTCTACGCCGGTGACCTTTGTGCGCTCCTTGATGACGGCGCCGTTCTGACGCGCTCCTTTCGCCAGTGCCAGTGCGATATTCGCGGGGTCAGCCTGCCCATCCGTTGGCAGCCAGATGCCGCCTGTCACACCCTCAAGATTGATGTGTTCATAGCGCTCTTTCACCTCGGCAGGTGACAGTTCTTCACATGGAACACCGAAAGCGCGGGCCATCGCAGCGCTTCGGAAAAGCTCTTCGCGCCGTTCATCCGTCAAGGCCACCGATACCGACCCGCATTGGCGTAATCCTGTTGCAACGCCGGTTTCATCCTCTAGCCCGCGATACAGATCGGCCGAATATTTGGCGAGCTTGGTCATGTTTGACGAAGATCGCAGCTGCCCGATCAGGCCCGCCGCGTGCCAAGTGGTGCCAGACGTCAGTTGCTTTCGTTCCAGCAAAACGACATCTGTCCAACCAAGTTTGGTCAGGTGGTAAGCAACAGAACATCCGATGACGCCGCCACCGATAATGACAACACGGGCATTGGTAGGAAGGCTCATAGCATCTCACTCCATGTGGGTTTGGCCGAGGGTTGCACGATTGCCGGCGGGGAAACCCCTTCGATCCGACATATTTGACGGAAAACGATCATCCGGCTGATGTCCGTGATCGCCGCAGCGTCATTGGCGTCACGCCGAAATGCCGTCTGAACAAGCTCGAGAACCCGTTGGGAAATCCGCTTGCCAGCCCGACGTCCCGAACACTCATCGACGTTTTCAGAAGCAGCGTATTGGCGTAGTTCAAACGCAGCTCGCGGTAATAGGCCTTGGGTGTTGTGTTCAGGAAGCTACGGAACTGCCGTTCCAGAGACCGTTCGGAAACGGCCAGATACCGGACCAGCTCTGAGATCAGCAGCGGTTCCTCAAGGTTGGCTTGCATCAGCTCAAGGCACTGGTCGAGCGACCGCTTCCCGGTACGCGCCATCTCTTTGCCGCCAAAGGGCTGAAGGGTCGACGATGTTCGGATCGTCTCGTGCAGGAAAATGTCTGCCACGGTCGCCACCGACGCAGCGCTGATGTGGCCATTGAGCATCCCCAGCACAAGGTCATAGCTCGCACCCATACCTGCGCTGGTGGTGATCTTCCCATCCTCTGCAGCCAGCGCGTATGACCCGACACCCGGCGTGCCTCGTTCATTCAGCAGCGCGCGATTTTCCCAATGTGTCGTGTGGTTCATCAACTGTTCACCGGTTTCAGAAATGTAACGACTTGCAGCCTCAGACAGCAAAAACACCCGCGCCCCGGCCCATTGGTAGGCCTTGATCTCTTTGCGCAGTGACAAATCCGCTGCGTCGGGATCAGAATTCCCCAGCACGAATACATAGTCCGCCCTTGGTTTTGTCTTGATTGGCAGTGTGTCGATTGTAATCGAAGCGCGACAGGTAACCGGGCCGCCCCGCCGCGAATACCACTGCCAACGAAAAACTTCCTTTGCCGATACACGGTTTGCCGTGCGTAACACTTCGACAATGGCGGAAAACTCGGTCAGCACAAAGCCATCTGCCACCAGTATATCGACCTGGATCGGAATATGCTCCTTCAACGGTGTCACACGATCCCCCATCCAGCAATCAGGCGCGCAGCCTTGCGTTGTCGGGGTCCCACAGCGGTTGGTCCTCCTGAACCACGGCATGATATTTTTCGCCGTAGATCTCGACCTCCAGCACAGTCCCAGGCAAGGCCAAATCCGACCGCACCATGCCCAGCGCGATCGAGGCATTGATCCGATAGCCCCACCCGCCCGAAGTGGTTTCTCCGACGATCTGATCACCCGACCAGATGCAGGACATGTAGGGCGCGTCGCAGTCGCCAGCGTCGACCAGAAGGGTGACGAAACGTTTTTTCGATCCCTGCTGTTTCTCGGCCTGAAGCGCCGCTTTGCCAGGAAAGTCCTGCGGCTTGTCCAGCTTCACAAAGCGATCCAAACCGCCTTCGAACATTGAATAGTCAGTCGATAGATCGCCCTTCCACGCACGATACCCTTTTTCCAGACGTAAGGAGTTCAAGGCATACATGCCGAACGGCTTGGCACCCGCGGCGATGATGGCGTCATATATGGCGGGCATATCGGCATTCTCTGCATGGACTTCCCAGCCAAGTTCCCCGGCGAAGGACACCCGAAGCAGTGCCACCCAACCCCCTGCGATTTCGCTTTCCTGAAGACTAAGCCAAGGCAGCGACAGATCAGCGTCACACAACGTTTCAAGAATATCACGGGACGCTGGACCTGTGACAATCAGGGTGTCCATCCGGGTGGTCCAATCCTCGAGTGTAAAGGCGCGGTCTGCTGGCATGTGGCGTTGAAGCCATTCCTGGTCGTGCCACTGCGCGGTCGCAGCTGTGACGAGGATGAACTGGTCCTCAGCTTCTCGGGTGACCGACATCTCGGTTTGGATCCGGCCACGTTCGTCCGCGAAGTAAACCAAACCGACCCGGCCAATCTTTGGCAGCGCACCCGTGACCAGCCCGCGCAACCATTCGTCTGCGCCGGGACCCTTGATTTTGAACCGCGAGAAACCCGGCAGGTCCAGAACGCCACAATGGTCGCGCACCGCTTCGCATTCTTCTTTTACGCGTTGGGTCCACGGACCCTGACGGCCCCATGTATGGGTCGCCTCAAGCGATGTATCGTCGCTTTCTTTCGCATACCAGTTGGCACGTTCCCAACCGTTATAGGCACCCATCACACCGCCTGCAGCGATCACACGGTCGTGCACCGGTGACAGTTTCTTGTCGCGCGCGGCGGGCCATTCGTGATGCGGGAAGTGCATGGCGTATTCGTTGCCGTAAACCTCCATGCCCTTCTGATCGCAATAATCCTGGTCGGTGTAGTCAGTGTAACGGCGCGGATCCACCGCCCACATGTCCCACTCGGTCGCGCCATCGACGATCCATTCGGCCATGACCTTGCCAGCCCCGCCGCCTTGCGCGATGCCGAAGGTGAAGACGCAGGCCTCAAACGCATTCGCGACGCCCGGCATTGGCCCCATCAGAGGCAGCCCGTCGGGCGCATAGGGGATCGGGCCGTTGATCACGCTGGACACGCCAGAGGTCTCCATCAGTGGTACGCGAGCCATGGCGTCAACCACGATATCCTCGATCCGATCCAGATCTTCCTGCCAAAGCTGAAAGCTGAAATCGTCGGGCATCTGGTCGCTAGCGTCGACCCAATGCGCCTTGCAGTTCGGTTCGTAGGGACCAAGGTTATAGCCGTTCTTTTCCTGACGCAGGTAATAAGACACATCCACATCGCGGATCAGGGGAAGCTTTTTGCCGGTAATTTTGCTGTGGGCTTCGATCTCGGGGATCTGTTCTGTCAGCAGGTATTGGTGCTCCATCACCATCATTGGCACCGTGCGGCCGCCATAAGGCTTGAACCATTCGCCAACGCGCTGGGCATAATACCCGGCTGCGTTCACCACATAGTCACATTCGATGTCACCCTTGTCGGTGTGCACAATCCATGTCTTGTCGTCCTTCTGGGTGACTCCAGTCGCCGGGGTGAAGCGCAGAATTTTCTGCCCCATGTCACGCGCGCCTTTGGCCAGTGCCTGTGTGACCTGCGCCGGGTCGATATCCCCGTCCGACGGATCCCAAAGAACGCCAGCGAGATCATGGATCTCCAAGAACGGATAATGCTCTTTCGCTTGCTCTGGCGTCCAGATCTCCATCTCAATGCCCTGATAGCGGCCCATGGAACAGGCGCGCTCAAACTCCTGCATCCGCTCTTTCGTATGCGCCAAACGGATCGAGCCGGTCTGGTGATAGTTCATCGGATAGTCGACTTCCTCACCCAGCCGCGCGTAAAGCTCGGTCGAATAGCGCTGCATGTTCATGATCGCCCACGAAGTCGAGAAGGTGGGGACGTTACCTGCCGCGTGCCACGTCGACCCGGCGGTCAGTTCGTTCTTTTCCAAAAGGACACAATCAGTCCAACCTTTCAGACCCAAATGATACAGCGTCGAGGCACCGACGACGCCGCCGCCAATAATGACAACGCGGGCTTTGATGGGGAAGTCAGACATTCGGGTCTCCGTCTTTTAAGGTGTTACTGAGCACTTTGTGGCAAGCCGTCAGCAATTTCGTAATAGTCGCCCTTGTCAGCGACAAAGATGTGTTTTTCGAGGGTCAGGCCAGTCGGTCCATCAATGGCCCCAAGCGCAAAACTGATCGCGTCCTCATCATGGGCTTTCCAGAACAGAAACGACCCGCAGTTGCGGCAAAAGCCACGCTCGGCGATATCACTTGCGGCATACCAATTGACGTCGCCCTTGATGGTCAGCTCACTCGTTGGCACAAAGGCAGATGACCATACGCCACCGGATTGTTTTCGGCACTGCGAACAATGACACATCGAAACTCCTTTTGGCGACGCGTTGGTCTCAAACTGGATATTACCGCACAGGCAGCTTCCTTTGAGCATGGTGCTCTCCTTAATAGACTGGCGGGGCGATGACCCAGATTGCAATGGCGGGATCGTCATAGGGATTTGCCCATTCATGCAGCTCGCCCTTTATCCGAAAACTGTCGCCCTGCCCGACGGTGAAGCGTCGCCCGCCTATGATCAGATCCAACTTGCCAGACACCATATACCCGACCTCTTGCGTCGGCCGTTGTGTGGGTTTCTCGATCTTCGAATGCGGCTTGAAGGTGGAATGCACCATTTCAAAATCATCGGTTAGGTCGGGGGACAAAAGTGCCTCGATCAGGCCGTCGTCACCAGATCCCATTGATCGCCGATCTTGGGCGCGTACGACATAGCCAAGCTCTTGTGCGGGCGCAGAGGTATTCACGAACAACATCGACATCGGCACCCCCAGCGCTTGGGCGATACCTCGTAGGTCTGTGATCGATGGCGCTGACTTGTCTCGCTCAACTTGGCTCAACCAGCCAACCGAACGTTTCAGTGCTGCGGCCAGATCCGTCAACTTCATCCCACGCGCTTTGCGCAGGGCGCGAATATCTGCGCCCAAGCTTCTGGATGAGGCGGGATCGCTGTGTAGCATGCTGGTCGTCCATCGCGAGGCTTGAAACGGCGCGTGAAATTTTCACGCATTTTTTCACGATGGGCCGCAATCGTGATTCGAGGCAAGCGGAATCTCTTCCCGCTCTGCTTAGCGCTGGAAAGTCGCGTTCAGGATATTGGTCAGGTGGGTCGCATCGTCCTGCGTGAAAGCGCTGGGTTGATTGCTGTCGATGTCGAAAACGCCAATCAAGCCACCCGCGCCGTTCCAGACGGGCAACACCAACTCGGAGCGCGTCGAGGAAGCGCATGCAATGTGGCCGGGAAACGCGTCCACATCATCGACAAGTTGAACCTGACCTGTACGCGCCGCGGCACCACAAACCCCGCGCGAGAACGGAAATTGCAGACACCCGTGGCCACCTTGGTAAGGGCCGATTTTCAACATGCCAGGCTCTGTTACACGGTAAAAGCCGGTCCAATCGAAGCGATCATCGGCATGATGCACTTCGCAGGCAATCGTTGCCATCAACGCCACGTGATCGCGTTCATTCTCGGTCAGTGACGCAATCACCTGCGCGAGATTGTCATAGTCAACCTGCGACATATGGGCTCCAATGCAAAAGGGCGCGGCCACCCGCGCCCTTTGCTCTATATGCCGGTGATCAGACTCGTTCAATCGCGATAGCTGTGCCTTCGCCCCCGCCGATACAAATCGCGGCAACACCACGTTTCAACCCACGTTTTTCAAGAGCGTTCAGAAGCGTCACGATGATCCGCGCGCCAGACGCGCCAATCGGATGGCCCAGCGCACAGGCGCCACCGTTCACATTCACCTTGTCACGGGTCAGGCCCAACTCGTGCATGAAAGCCATCGGCACGACAGCAAATGCCTCGTTCACCTCCCACAGATCAACGTCATCGGTCGACCAGCCCAACTGCTTCAACAGTTTTTTGGCGGCCGGCACGGGCGCTGTTGGAAACAGGTTGGGTTCCTGTGCATGGCTGGCATGGCCGAGTATTCGCGCGCGAATTTTCAAGCCTTTTGCTTTGGCTGCATCTTCGGACGCAACAACCAATGCCGCTGCCCCATCCGAGATCGAGGAACTGTTGGCGGGCGTTACCGTGCCATCCTTGCGGAAGGCAGGTTTCAGGGTTGGAATTTTTTCGGGCCGGGCATTGCCGGGTTGCTCATCTTCCGACACGACGACCTCGCCCTTGCGGGTCTGAATGGTTACCGGAGCAATCTCGCCATCGAAAGCACCGGTTCTTTGGGCGTCCAGCGCATTGGACAAGGATTTCAGTGCATATTCGTCCTGCGCTTCGCGGGTGAACTGAAAACTTTCTGCGCAATCCTCGGCAAAAGTGCCCATCAGGCGACCTTTGTCATAGGCATCTTCAAGCCCATCCAGAAACATGTGGTCGATCACGGCCCCATGACCAATCCGCGCGCCGCTGCGCATTTTGGGCAGGATATACGGCGCTTCGGTCATGCTTTCCATCCCGCCGGCAACCATTATGTCAGTGCCACCCAATGCAACTTGATCGTAGGCAATCATCGTGGTTTTCATACCCGAGCCGCACATCTTGTTCAGCGTGGTGGCGGGCACTTCATTGCCCAAACCCGCTGAAAACCCGGCTTGGCGCGCTGGGGCCTGACCCTGCCCGGCTGGCAAGACACACCCCATCAGAAGCTCTTGGATATCCCCAGCGTCGGCGCCAGCATCCACAAGCGCGGCCTTGATGGCGGCACCACCCAAGTCGGCCGCTGCCACCCCAGAAAACGCGCCTTGGAAACCTGCCATCGGTGTGCGCGCGGCACCTGCGATTACTACGTTCTTCATCGTCTTCTCCGTCCCAATGCAAAATCCTGACTACGCTTACCGAATGGTAACGATCGCCGTCTAGACTGTAGTTCTACCATTCGCCTGAAGGAGACAACAGTTGGAACTGACCCATAAGGATACTGCCATCGCGCGTGTAATCACGGTGAACGAGAACAGAATCGACGCCGCCATCGCCATCAGCTTCAAAGACCGCATGCGCGAACTGACAGAAGGCGGACCCGACCGCATCTTGGTCGACCTGGCGCAAGTCGACTTCATTGATTCCAGCGGGTTGGGGGCAATCGTCGCCGCGATGAAACAAGTTGGGCCTGGCAAGTCTTTCGAATTGGCGAGCCTGTCTTCAACCGTTCAGAAGGTTTTCAAGCTGACCCGGATGGATACCGTCTTCTCGATCCACACGAATGTCGACACCGCTTTGGGTGGCGGCCTCGCCGATGCCAGCTGAGACGCTTTGTTTCATGGGGCAAGCAACTGACCTTCACCAATCGGCACTCACGCCACAGAAGAACGAGATGCAGCTCTTTTTCCCAGCTGAGCCGATGGCTGTCCGAAAGGCGCTTAAAGCTTCAATGGCAGGATTGATGCACCTAAACCTGACTTCGGACGAAAAGGGAGTGATCGAGATTGTTTTGGCCGAAGTTCTGAATAATGTCGTCGAACACGCCTATGCGAACAATAAAAAAGGCGTCGTTGAACTGCAGGTTAAACGCATGTCGGACAACTTGGTTTTCACGGTTCTGGATGATGGTGTGCCGTTGCAGGGTGACGACGTGCTGAAGGGGCCTGCGCCTAAACTTGAAGGCCCCGTTGCCGATCTTCCCGAAGGTGGGTTTGGATGGTTCTTGATAAAAGAACTGACACAAGACCTGACCTATATACGCAGCAACGTCCGAAACAAGTTGAATTTCACCATTGCTTTGGCGAATACGCGGGTCAGCTGACACCGCGGCACAGACCGGACGGGTAAATCACGCGCTCACCCGATTCACTCAGTTGGCAAAGGTTGCGTCACCACCTAGTCTTCGCGAAAGTCACACCGCGAGGATCCATGAGAGATTTCCACCTGCCCGGGCGCTCGCCCGTCATTGCCACGAACGGGCTTTGCGCGACGTCGCATCCGCTTGCGGCGCAAACCGCATTGGACATCTTAAAGGCGGGTGGGAATGCCGTGGATGCGGCTATTGCAGCCGGGGTTTTGCTGAGCATTTGCGAACCCCATATGACAGGTATCGCGGGCGACTGTTTCGTCTTGCTGGATGCGCCGGGACAAAACGAGATCATCACATTGAATGGATCCGGTCGGTCACCCCGCGGCCTCTCGGCGGACGCATTGCGCAGCGCAGGTCACACCAACATCCCTGAACGCTCGGTCCACTCTGTCACCATCCCCGGTGCGGTCGATGCATTCTGCATGTTGGCCGCGGATTGGGGGCGGCTCTCTTTGGCAGAAACCCTCGCTCCAGCCATCCACTACGCAGAAAATGGTGTGCCAGTAGCCCCGCGCGTCGCACAAGATTGGAAAATCGCGGCGCGTGATGGCTGCTTGTCTGGTGTTGCGCGCAATTACTACCTTCACGATGGCGCAGCCCCTCAGATCGGGGATGTTTTTCGGTCGCCTAAGCAGGCCCGGGTCTTTCGCGCCATTGCTGAAAAAGGGCGTGCCGGGTTCTATGAGGGAGAGGTCGCCGAAGATCTGGTGGCCAGTTTGCAGGCTATGGGTGGCGTTCACGACCTGGACGATTTTGCAGCACCACAGGCATTCTATACCAAATCGATTTCAGGTACTTACAGGGAAATTGATCTGGTTGAGCATCCCCCAAATGGCCAGGGCGCGACAGCGATCCTGATGGCAAACATCTTGTCGCATTTTGATCTGCCATCCTTCGACCCACTGGGCGCACAGCGGGCGCATATCGAAGTGGAGGCCGCCAAGCTGGCCTATGACGCACGCAACCGAATCATCGCTGATCCGAATAAAACCACCGGGCTAGATGACATGTTGTCGGCAGAATTTGCCGCCAAACTGGCTGATCTTATCCACCCCAGCCGGGCGATGACCGCACCGCCCAACACAGGCGAAGCCACCCATCGCGACACGGTCTATCTGACGGTCGTCGACAAGGACAGGATGTCGGTATCGATGATCTTCTCAATTTTCCATTCCTTCGGCACGGGACTGGCGTCGGACAAATTTGGTGTTCTGTTTCAGAACCGTGGCGCGGGGTTCAATCTGATCGCCGGGCACCCGAACGAAGCGGGTGGTGGAAAACGTCCGATGCACACGATTATTCCCGGAATGCTGCGCGAAGGCGGGCGGGTTACAATGCCGTTTGGTGTTATGGGGGGGGCATATCAGCCAAACGGGCATGTGCGGTTCCTGACCAACATGGTCGATTTCGGCATGGACGCGCAAACCGCGATCGATGCCCCGCGCGCGTTCTCAGAAAAAGGCGTGCTAAAACTGGAACGAGGATACGGTACGGATGTAGGCGCAGAGTTGGCCGACATGGGGCACAAGATCGAAACTCCCGAA
The DNA here is from genome assembly GCF_025140835.1 of Aliiroseovarius sp. M344. Lineage (NCBI taxonomy): Bacteria > Pseudomonadati > Pseudomonadota > Alphaproteobacteria > Rhodobacterales > Paracoccaceae > Aliiroseovarius > Aliiroseovarius sp. M344. The sequence continues at coordinate 190,870 of NZ_CP081153.1, read as the reverse complement.
ACACCGTTGGGCGGTGCACAAGCCATTCGCATTGATCACGAGCGTGGGGTGCTGATCGGGGCGTCTGACCCCCGCAAAGATGGATGTGCGATCGGCTTTTGAAGCGCGATCAATTCATCTGGACATGCAAAGGATACTGTCCATCCTCAAGATCGCCGAAGAACTCTGGCACATCCGGGTGGCTCACCGGTTCGCCCGAATAATCCGCGATCAGGTTCTGCTCTGACACATAAGCGACATAGTAACTTTGGTCGTTTTCAGCGAGCAGGTGATAAAAAGGCTGGTCCTTCTGGGGTCGGCTGTCTTCAGGAATGGCGTCATACCATTCTTCGGTGTTCGAAAACATGGCGTCCACGTCAAACACAACACCCCGGAAGGGGTGCTTCCGGTGACGGACAATTTGCCCAAGCGAATATTTGGCGCGTGTCTTTAACATAAAGCAAAGCTCCTAAACTAATAATTAGCGCTTTCAAGGGGTGTTTGTCTATGCGAACAGCCCCTGTTTTTACGAAACAAATTGTGTAACGCGCGGTCCTGTGACCCTTATGAACGCTTGTGCGCGGGTCCATGCTGGTCGCAATTTTTTCACATTCTTTCATTTCCCAGCCCAGAGATTTTCGGCTATAGTCCTAAAAAAAATAAAAGATTGCGAGAGGCAGATGAGCAGACTTCTTCGCGCAGCATTAATCTTGTTATTCGTGGCATCATGCGGAGGGGACTCCAAAGCGCCGCGAAATCTGGACAATGCGTGCAGCATTATCAAACAGCGTCCGAACATCTATCGGGCATTGAAGCGCACCGAGCGGAAATGGAACGTGCCAACGCCCGTTCTGATGGCGATGATCTATCAGGAATCGAAGTTCATAAAAGACGCCCGAACACCGGTCAAATATGTGCTGGGTGTTCTTCCGATGGGCCGCCAAAGTTCGGCATATGGCTATGCCCAGGCACTGGATGCCACATGGAAAGAATACCAACGCGCCGAAGGTGGCCGAGGCGCGCGGCGCACTGACATCAAGGACGCGGCGGATTTCATGGGCTGGTACATGAACGAGACGCGCGACAAGACGGGCATCCCCCTGAATGACGCTCGCAACCAGTATCTGGCTTATCACGAAGGGCGCACAGGCTATCTGCGTGGCAGCTATCAGTCGAAAGCCTGGCTGTTGCGGATCGCGTCAGAAGTAAACGCCCGCGCGATCCTGTATCAACGTCAGCTTGCCAGTTGCCGTCGCTAAGCCAGCAAGCCGTTTAGCGACAACTGGCTCAGCGCGAACGCTGTTTGATCGCTGCCGTGATCGAAAACAGTGAGCTTTTGAGAGGCGCGCCTTTCGAAAGCTCACCCAAGATGACCGTCGTTTTCGACCCGGCATTGTCAGTGATAATCCACTGACGCAACTCGGTCGGGTTGCTGGTAAATTTCAGTTCAATCGTACCGATCTCGGGGTTCTGCGGATCCTGTGCCAACACGGTGGTCGCTGTCCCGTCATACTTGTGACCCACCACCATCTGGGCCTGATTAAGGTCCACATTTCTTGCCAGAATCAGGTTCAGCGGCGTGCGTTTCAATGGATACTGCTGCGGGCCCGCATTTGATTTTCCATCAAAGATCGCGACTTGCGAGCCGCCGGCGACGACCAGAGCATCGGTCGGCGCGTTGTATTCAAATCGTGCCCGGCCTGGCCGCTTCAAATAGATCGTTCCGGTCGAGATGGTGCCATCGTCGTTGATCTGCGTAAACTGAGCTTTGGCCGTGTCCAGCTTGTTCAGATATTGCGAAATTGTGTTCAGCGATAGCTTTTCCGCCATTGCCGGCACCGCGCTCAGCGCCACCACGGCGGCGGCTATCATCATACGTACGGGGGTCATTCATCCTACCTCTACTGCTCGGGCGTACTCTATCCCGATTGATATGGGAAGATTAAGTCCGAACAGAAGATGATAGGCGATAACACGCTTTACAAGATGCTGTGTTATTCCGCGACCGCTGCGGTGACGATAACTTCAACCTTCAGCTCTGGCGTTGCCAGATGGGCCGAACCGGTCGCGCGTGCGGGCGCGTGGCCTTTTGGCACCCATGCGTCCCACACCGCGTTCATCTCGGCGAAGTCCTTCATGTCGGACATCCAGATGACAGCTTGCAACATGTGCTTGGTTGACGATCCTGCCTCGTTCAGCAGCGCTTCGACACGGGCAAGGCATTCGCGTGTCTGATCGGCGACACTGTCACCCGCGTTGCCCACTTGTCCGGCCAGATAAATAACGCCTTTGTGGGTCACGCTTTGGCTCATCCGGTCGGTGGTATGGCGTCGTTGTATCATTTCATGCCTCGATATTGCTGTTTTGGAATGCGCCCACCTTGGCAGGCCCATCAGTTCTTATTGTTCGGGGATCAGGATTTCGCGCTTACCGACGTGGTTCGATTCTGACACAAGACCCTCGTCTTCCATCTGCTCCACAAGTCGCGCGGCTTTGTTATATCCGATGGCCAGCTTTCGCTGGATGTAAGAGGTCGAGCATTTGCGATCCTTGATCACAATCGCCACGGCCTGATCATAAAGCGCATCTTCACCATTGGTGTTGCCGCCAGTGTTCAGACCCAGCACCGCGTCAATGTTGTCAGCCTTGTCATCAGTTGGCCCGTCGACCACGCCACCGACATACTCCGGTGCACCAAAGCCCTTGAGGTATGTAACAATCTCTTCGACCTCTTCATCCGAAACGAACGGCCCATGCACACGGGTGATCTTCGATCCGCCAGCCATATAAAGCATGTCACCCATGCCCAGAAGCTGTTCAGCCCCTTGTTCACCCAGAATGGTGCGGCTGTCGATTTTCGAAGTGACCTGAAACGAGATCCGGGTGGGGAAGTTCGCCTTGATCGTGCCGGTGATTACATCAACGGATGGACGTTGCGTGGCCATAATCAGGTGAATGCCCGAGGCCCGCGCCATCTGCGCCAGACGCTGGATGCAGGCCTCGATTTCCTTACCGGCAACCATCATCAGGTCGGCCATCTCGTCGACGACCACCACGATGTAAGGCAGTTTTTGCGGTTCAAACTCGTCGGTCTCAAAGATCGGCTCGCCGGTGTCGTCATCAAAACCAGTCTGGACCGTGCGTTCGAACATCTCGCCTTTTGCCAGAGTATCTGCGACGCGACCGTTATAGCCTTCAATATTGCGCACACCCATTTTGGACATCTTGCGATAGCGGTCTTCCATTTCGCCGACGACCCATTTCAAGGCCACAACCGCCTTTTTCGGATCAGTCACAACGGGTGACAGCAGGTGCGGGATGCCATCATAGACGCTCAGTTCCAGCATCTTCGGGTCGATCATGATCATCCGGCATTCTTCCGGTGTCAGTCGATACAGAAGCGACATGATCATCGTATTGATGGCCACGGATTTACCAGAACCAGTGGTCCCGGCGATCAGCAGGTGCGGCATCTTGGCAAGGTTCGCGACAATCGGATCACCGCCGATATCTTTGCCCAGCGCCAGCGGAAGACCGTGGTTGCCATCTCCAAAATCACGGGTGGACAGAATTTCACGGAACGATACCATCTCGCGCTTTTCATTGGGAAGTTCTATGCCGATGACCGACCGGCCCGGCACGGTCGAAACACGCGCGGACAGTGCCGCCATCGAACGTGCTATATCATCTGCCAGACCAATCACGCGGCTGGCCTTCAAGCCGGGGGCGGGCTCAAGTTCATACATGGTGACAACAGGGCCGGGACGAACCGAAACGATTTCGCCTTTGACGCCATAGTCGTCCAGCACGGTTTCCAACATCCGCGCGTTTTCTTCCAGCGCTTCGTCAGACAGGTGGTGGCGTTCGATGGTCACCGGGTTCGCCAACAGGCTCAGCGGCGGCAATTCATAATCCGGGTGGCTTTCTTCGAACTTCAATGACGGCTGGGCTTCAGCCTTGGCGCGGGCGGAGGTCGGCGTGGCTTTGCGCGCGGTATGCTGCACAACTTTCTTGGCAGGCTGCGACAGCCCGGCATGAGGTGGCGTGTAAACGCGCGGTTCTGCCGGGGCTGTATCCGGGTCCATCAGGTCCTCAACGATCAGATCGTCATCCACAACATCGTCATGTGGGGCCATCATCGCGGCTTCATCCAGATATTGGCTGTCTGCCTCGTCCCGCTGCGGGGCGGTGTTCAGGATCATAGGATCAGGGCTGCGCCGATGGCGCGCGACAGCACGTGCCAGCGGCGGCTCGGCGCGTGTCGGATCGCCCAGCGACGGTTGATGCGCGCGGTTTTTCAGGGCGGATGCGATCTTGGCGCGAATGCGGTCTTCACCGCCCAACCCTTCGGGAATATCGCCGTCAAAGGTGGGCAGTTCGACCAACTCGGGTTCTGGATCGGGCGTGCGGCGAAACAGCGACTCCAGCAAACCAGGTTTGGACGGTGCAGGGGCCGGCTGTTCGATCACGTCGTCATTGGGCGCGGTGGCCCCTTTCAACGGTGGTTCTGGACGCATGACCCGCGCGGCACGAAGTGGCGGCGGCGCGGTAAACTCTTCATCATCACCGTCAGCATAGTCACCGTCGGCATCGGCTTGTGCCAAGCGCTCCTGTTTTCGGGCAGCCTGACGGGCCTGCATTTGACGGGCCGTCATCGCGGCACCGCTTGCCGCCCCTTTTGCGCCCTTACCCAGCAGCGAAACAACGCCCGCATAGCTCATCACCAACCCGACGACCAAGAAATGACCAAAGCGTTGAATTTCGAACCGGTCAATCCCGACTACGAACAATACTGCGCCAAGGGCTGCGATAGCCGACACAACCGACATAATTTTCAAACCGAGCCCAGCGCCGACCGGCAGCCCTGCGAGCAATGCGCCCAGCACAGTGTCTCCGAACAAGCCGCCCAGCCCAAAAGAATGGGTCCAGCCCGCACCCGGAACCAGTGTCGAGGCATAGATCGAACACAGCGCCACAGCGATCGGCGCAAAAATCAGGCGGCCCATAACGCGGTCTTGGCCAATGTGGAAGGTCAGGCGCAGGCCCCAAACGGCAAGGATCAAAGACAAGGACCACGCTCCCAACCCGGCAATAACCGCCAGTGGTGACGCGATGAAGGCACCAATCCGTCCTAAAGCGTTCTGCGCAGGCGCGTCTGTGGCGGACATCCAACCGGGATCTTCCGGCGTATAGCTGCCAAGGATCAGGGCCACGATGACGCCAAGGGCGATCAGCCCTAGCCCCAGAAGCTCTTTCCCCCGTCGCTCAATCACAGCCTGCGTATTGCTGTCAAAGATCGGATCCCGTTGTTTCGCCTGATACGCCATACCACCACGTCCTTACGTAAAGAGACAGTCGCGGATCTGAACCAACCCGCGCTGCATTTCTTGTTTTGGGGCCACCATTGCGACCCTGACATACCCCTTGCCGGGGTTTTGATTATTTACATCCCGCGACAGATAAGCACCGGGCAATACCCGCACCCCCGTCTCGGTCCAAAGCTTCATTGCGGCCTGTTCGCCGTCTTCAACCGGCAGCCAAAGAAAAAACCCGGCATCGGGGCCTTTGTAGCCACCAATTCCGGCGAAAATCTGATCCGCAACTGCGTATTTTTCCTGATACAGCGCGCGGTTCTCGGCGACATGAGCCTCGTCCGCCCAGGCCTTTTCAGCAACGCGTTGCAGGGGCAGCGGCAAAGGTGCGCCTGCATAGGCACGCAACTGCCGAACCCGTTGAATGCTTTCTGGTCCACCCGCGACAAATCCCGACCGTAGGCCTGGCAGGTTCGACCGCTTCGACAACGAATGGAATGTCACAACACGCTCGGGATCCGCGCCACCTTCGTTGGCGATCTCAAGCGCGCCAATTGGCGGTCTGTCGCGATAAATCTCGGAATAACATTCATCTGCGAATATCTGGAAATCGTATTTCTCGGCCAGCGCGATCAGGTTGGCCCAGTAATCGCGATCAGCTACAGCCCCCTGCGGGTTGGTGGGCGAACAGATATAGGCAACCTCGGTCCGGTTCAGAATATCTGGCGACAACTGAGAATAATCAGGCAAAAAGCCTGTCTCGGCGGTTGCTGGCAGAAAAATCGGCTCTGCCCCAACCGTCGCGGCGGCCACCGCATAGACCTGGTAAAACGGGTTCGGGATCAGTACGACGGGCTTGTCGCCCCGCGCAGTTTGTTCAGGGCACAGCGCGATGAGCGTGTTGAACAAACCCTCGCGTGTCCCATTCAGCGCCATGATCTGTTTTTCCGGGTCCAGCCGGACGTCATAACGCCGCTTCAGCCAATCTGCAATCGCCGTCAGAAGCTCTGGCGATCCTTCATTCGGTGGATATTTCCCAAATTCTTCAGAGTGTTGGGCAATAATCTGCGGCACCCATTCAGGAAATGGGTGTTTTGGCTCGCCAATGGTCATATGCATCACTTCGCCGCCGGGTTTATGGGCGTCAAGAAGGCTCCGCAGGCGCGGAAATGCATACTCGGGCAAGCTGGAATACCGCTCGGGAAACGTCATTGGAACGTCACTATACTGCCTCAAATCTCGGGATCATTTCGCCCCGTTTGAACCGAAGATAGCCCGCAAATTCTGGCAGGTCCAGAAAAACGCCGGTTTTTTAGATGCTTGTAGGAATTTGCTGTGGCTTTTAGGCCAACACCGCCTCGGCCGCGGCACCAAGACGCAACAGCCGTTCTTCGGCCATAGGCGCGCCCAGCAGCATGATCCCCGTGGACGGCAACCCGGTTGGCAAGCTCAGCCCACACGATCCCATCAGGTTTCCAATTCGCGTATTTCGCAACGCCCAAAGGTTTTCCTCAACATAGTAGTCGTGATCGGCCAGCAGCCGCGCCGCGTTGGGCGGCATGATAGGTGAGGTGGGGAGTACGACTGCGTCATACCCGGCCACGGCCGCGTGGTATTCTTTCCGGATACCGTCAAGCCGTTGCCACGCGCGCACAAAATCGACGCCCGAGAATTGACTGCCTGCGCGGAAACGCTCCAGAACTTCGGCAAACATCAAGTCGGGTTGTGCCTCGATCTCGTCCTGCCAGGTCGCATAGGCTTCAGTGGTGAACAGAACACCGGACATCGCCAAGGCTTCATCAACAATAGGCAGATGGGCGCGCTGGATCACAGCGCCGCCATCCATCAAACGGCCGATGGCACTGTCGAAACCGGAAATTGGTGCGTCCCGTGCACCTTCCAGCCCGTTCTCAAGAACCAATAAGCGCGCACCTTTCAGGCTTGCTCCGCGCAAATCGGCCGCTGTGCCGCCTTCCAGCGCGGCCAGCATAAGCGCTGCGTCCTCAACCGTCCGGCACAATGGTCCGACGGTATCGAAACGTGCCGCCAGCGGCACGACGCCCTTTAATGATAAGCGTTTCGACGTTGTTTTCAGGCCAACCAGATCATTCCAAGCCGACGGAATGCGCACAGATCCACCAGTATCCGAGCCGATACCGCAGGCCGCCAAGCCAAAGGCCACAGATGTCGCTGCCCCCGAGCTTGAACCACCAGACACAGCATCATGGTCGTTCACACAGGGGCTGGTTGCAGTTACGGGGTTTAGGCCGAGACCTGAAAAAGCCAGCTCGCTCATGTGGGTTTTGCCAAGGCAGACCAGACCCTGCGCCGTTGCGTTGCGCAATACGGCTGCGTCGCGGGTAGGTACCCGACCCTTCAAAAGCGCAGAACCCGCTTCGGTCGCGATATCTGCCGTATCAAACAGGTCCTTCCAGCTGATCGGAACGCCATCCAGCAGACCCAAGCGATGGCCAGCTGCCGCGCGCTTTGACGCCGCCGCCGCTTCGGACAGGGCGCGGGTTTCGGTCAGGCGGGCATAGATGCGGCCCGCGAACTCATGCGCTTTGATCGCCGCCAGATAGGTTTCGGTCAGGTCCAGCGGGTCAATCTCGCCGGTCCCGATCCCACGACCCAAGTCGCCCATGCTCATGGTCAGCCACTGGTTCCTCATCCGCCCCTCCTGTCCTTTGTTTGGATGACGGTAGCGGCGCATCAGCGCATGGACAATCCCCCGCAACGGGTTCACAAAGGGCGGATGAAACTTGATGCCGATATTCTGATCGTTGGCGGCGGGTTGAACGGCCCTGCGCTTGCCTTGGCACTGGCCGATACCGGCTTCACCATCACAATGGTCGATGCGCTGCCCAAGGCCGCGCGCGGCGGGGATGATTTCGACGGGCGCGGTTATGCGCTGGCCCTCGCCTCACAGCGGTTGCTGGCAGCCATTGGCGTTTGGCCAGCGGTGGCCCCAAACGCCCAGCCGCTTCTGGATATCCGCATCTCGGACGGTCGTCCCGGCGAAGGGCCCAGCCCCTTTGTGCTGGAATTCGACCACGCTGAAATCGACGAAGGGCCGATGGGCTATATGGTCGAAGATCGCTTCTTGTCGCGCGCCTTTCTGGACGCGGTTGAGGCGCATCCAAATGTTACGCTGATTGATCAGGAAACCGTGGTTGCTCAGCGTGTTGACCCCGCCTCGGTCACTCTTGAACTTGAATCGGGAAAGCAACTGACGGGTCGAATGGTTGTGGGCTGCGACGGGCGACGGTCGGGCACGGCTGAACGCGCTGGTATCGGTCGGCACGGTCATGATTATGGGCAAACCTCGCTGGTTTGCGCCATTGATCACGAGCTGCCCCATAACGGAGCGGCGCACCAGTTCTTCATGCCATCGGGTCCGCTTGCGATCCTGCCGCTGCCGGGCAATCAATGCTCGATCGTCTGGACCGAAACCCGCGCCGAAGCGGCTCGCATCCATGCATTGGATGATGAGGGTTATCTTGAAGAATTGCGCCCACGTTTCGGGTCTTTTCTTGGTGACATCAGCCTTGCTGGCAAGCGCTTTACCTATCCGCTGAACCTGACCGTCGCGAACGCTTTTTTCGCAGATCGGCTGGCCTTGGTTGGTGACGCAGCCCATGGGCTGCACCCGATTGCGGGCCAAGGCTTGAATGCCGGGTTGAAAGACGTCGCTGCACTGGCCGAAGTTTTGACACATGCCCGCCGTCGCGGTGAAGACATCGGGCGGCGGGATGTGCTGGAACGGTATCAACAATGGCGCCGATTTGACGTAGCACAGATGGTTGCCGCGACTGAGGCCACCAACCGGCTGTTTTCAAACGACAACCCGATTTTGCGTGCCGCACGTGATCTTGGATTGGGGGTGGTGAATGCGATGCCGAGCCTGCGCCGTGGCTTTATCCGGGAAGCGGCCGGATTGACCGGCGACTTGCCTCGGTTGTTGCAGGGCCGCCAGATTTAACGCGTCAGTCTTCGATCTTCCGCGCTTCATCGACCAGCATCACGGGGATACCGCCCCGGATTGGAAAGGCCAGCCGCGCCGCCTTTGACACAAGCTCTTGCTTGTCCGCGTCATAGCTCAAAACTGATTGGGTTACCGGGCAGACAAGTGCCTCGATCATGTGGCGGTCAAACTCGGTGGTCTTGGCTTCGCTCATTGTACCTTCTCCTCACCCACGCCTTTGCGCAGGGTAAATTCCATCAACGTCACCAGAGTCTCACGCCGCGTGGTCAGCGATGGCGCTTCCAGCAGCGCTTGTTTGTCTTCGGGATCAAAGGGGCACAACATAGACAGGGCGTTGATCATCAACTCATCTTCTGCGGTTTGCAGGTTGTCCCAATCGGTCTGCAACTCTTCCAATTCAAAATAACGCTCAAGCAGCTTGAAGAACGCATCGCGATCCAGCCCCTGGTCATGTTCTGGCTTGCCAAGGTCGCGGTCAAAACTGCGCCAATCCACTTCAGCGCGCAGGTAGGGCGTGAACCCCTGCTGTACCGCGCCCAACCGAAAGCGCGACACACCTGTCAGCGTAATCATATAGCGGCCATCTTCGGTTTCGGTGAACGAGGTGATCCGCCCCGCGCTTCCGATGGCGTGCAAGCGGGCATTTTCGCCTTCGTCGTCGCCCATCGGCTGTATCATTCCAATCAGTCGCTCGGGCGTTTTCAGGGCATCGTCAAACATCGCAAGGTAACGCGGTTCGAACACGTGCAATGGTAAACGCCCGCGTGGCAACAGCAATGCCCCAGGCAATGGGAACAATGGCAAGAAATCTGGCAGGTCAGCGGCTGAGATCATACCCACACTGTAGCGCGGCTGACGCGATCACACAAAGATCATTGATGACAACTTGCGCCGACCGGTCAAGGCAACCGGGTCTTTCGCGTCCAACGCATCAAAAATAGTGAACAATTGCACCTTCGCGGCCCCGTCGTTCCAGTCCCGATCCCGGCGGAACAGTTCTAACAACTCATCCACCGACGCCTGCACATCGCCTGATGCGTTCAGGGCCACAGCCAGATCGAACCGTGCTTGATGATCTTCTGGGTTGGCATCCACGGCAGCACGCAGCTCGGCCACCGGCCCTGCGCTTTCCGCCTGACGCGCCAGTTCGATCTTCGCTCGGGCAACTTCTAATTCTGGTGCGTCCGAGATCTCGGCAGGCGCGCCGTTCAGAACGGCTTCTGCCTCGTCCGGTTTTCCGGCAGCGACATGTGCTCGCGCCAAACCGCCGAACGCCGCCGCATTCTTGGGGTCTTCCTCAAGCACGGCAACGAAGGTTTGCGCTGCATCATCTATTTCGCCGGCTTCCAACATTTCTTCGGCGGCGGCAATGGCATCGGCCAGACCGTTATCCGCATCGCCTCCCAAGGCTGCCACGCGATTGACGAACTCTTTCACTTCAGAAGCCGGAACTGCCCCCTGAAACCCATCAGCAGGCTGGCCCTGCCAGAAAGCATAGACGGTCGGGATCGACTGCACGCGCAATTGCCCCGCAATCCCCTGGTTCTCGTCCACATTGACCTTCACCATGCGCACTTTGCCGCCGGCCTCGGTGACGGCCGCTTCCAGCGCGGGACCAAGCGTTTTGCACGGGCCACACCACGGCGCCCAGAAATCAACAATGATCGGAACTTCCTGAGACGCCTCAACCACATCCTGCATGAAGGTTGCTTCGCCCACATCTTTGATCAGGTCAGTTGCGGCTGGCGCGCCACCGAGTTCGAGTTCCATTGTCATTAGCTCCTGCAAATTCTCTAGGGCCTATATGACCCCTGTCCCGCCTTTTTTAAAGGTCGAAAGTGGCAAAGACTGGCGCGTGATCCGATGGTTTTTCCCAACCGCGCGCATCGCGCAGCACGCGCGAGCCATGAGCGGCATTCGAAATATCCGGCGTGGCCCAAACATGATCCAGACGGCGCCCTTTGTCGGCTGCATCCCAGTCCTTCGCACGATAGCTCCACCAAGTGTAAAGCAGCCCTTCGGGGATGTCCTGCCGGGTCACGTCAACCCAACCCGCGGCATCCTGAACCTCCGCCAGCGCTTCAACCTCGACCGGGGTGTGGCTGACCACTTTCAGAAGTTGCTTGTGAGACCAGACATCATCCTCGCGCGGGGCGATGTTCAAATCCCCCACAAGGATCGATTTGCCGGGTTTCTCGGCGAAGAATTGGTCACGCATGTCGGTCAGGTAATCGAGTTTCTGGCCGAACTTCTCGTTCACCACACGGTCAGCCACATCGCCACCTGCGGGCACATAGAAGTTGTGGATCGTAACGCCGTTCTCTAACTGCCCCGCGATATGGCGGGCATGATCTAGGCCTGCGAAATCGAAGCTCACCACCTCTTTCATCGGCAGGCGCGACAGGATCGCGACGCCGTTGTATCCCTTCTGCCCGCGCGCCACCATGTGGGTGTAGCCAAGTGCCGCAAAGCCTTCTGTTGGGATCTTGTCAACCGGGCTTTTGCATTCCTGAAGGCACAGCACATCGGGACCTTCTTCGGCCAAAAGCTTCTGCACAATCGGTTCGCGCAGACGGACCGAGTTGATGTTCCAGGTGGCCAGGGTGAAGCTCATGTTATCCTCCGATTGTCGCGCATTTGAGGCGACCATAGAGGACGGATCAAAAAGTGAACAGGGGCGAGTTTGACCCCGCCCCATGCCCTCAAGCGTAAGATACCACTTCCCATTCGACGCCATCATGGTCGTCAAAATAGAAGCGCCGCCCCGGTTCATAATCCCCATGATTATGCGGGGTAAATCCGGCAGCTTTCACACGCGTTTCAACCGCGTCGATATCATCAACAGTCACCCCCACATGGTTCAAACCGGCCCGGGTGGTATAGGAATGCTGGGGGTCGTCAATACGCCGGTTGGGCGTGTACAGAGCCACATAGCTGCGCTCATCCCCGACATGGGCGGTGTGCCCACCCGAGATCGCATCGCCTTCCCAACGGACTTTCCAATCAAACACCGCCCCCAACCAAGCAGCTGTCGCCTTGGGGTCGCTTACAGTCACATTCACATGCTCTAGATTTGCCATTTTGGCCTCCTTGATCTTCGTTGCGACTCGGTTGATAATTCCTAAAGCTAACTTTAGCTCAAGCTTTTTTTGAGAGGTCCAATGGAGCGCAGAAACGAGATTTCCATCGGCACACTGGCATCCCGCACCGGGCTGGCCGTATCCGCCATCCGGTATTACGAGACCCAAGGTCTGGTCGCACCTGAACGCAACGCGGGCGGGCAACGCCGGTTCTTGCGGTCGGATATTCGCCGCCTGAGCTTCGTCATGATCGCACAGAAGTTTGGCTTCACACTGGATCGTATCCGCGAGGTGTTGGGCCGCTTGCCCGAAAACCGAACCCCCACCGCGAGAGATTGGACCGCGATCTCGCAAGACTTTCGCGCGGAGCTGGATGAACAAATCGCAGCGCTCACCCGCCTGCGCGACAAGCTGGACGGCTGTATCGGGTGTGGCTGCCTGTCGCTGGACCGATGCGCGCTCTACAACCCGGAGGATGTGGCGGCCGAGAATGGCGCCGGACCGCGGTATTTGCTGGGGGATGAGACGGTACGGCCGGAGGGGTGAATGAGTTCACAGTTCTCTGGCATTGACAGCTTTCAGCCCAAACAGACCAGTAAAAATTGACTGATAGATTTATTTGCCGACCAAGACCGCATAAGCGTAGTGTGTTGACTTGTAGCAAAACAGCTGGAGCCCAGAAATGTCCGAAGTGAACGACAAAAGAATGACCGCCCACATAGAGGGGGACTTCGTTGTCTTTCTGATTGGCATGAGAATTAACAAGCTTCTGAAGCCTCACAAGTGGCTTCCGGCTGTTATGGCGATGCCAAGGATGTTGAAGGAGCTGAACGCATTGCCCTCGGAAGAGACCGGGTTTCTGGGCGCAACCAGTGCCGGCCTTGGTGTAACCCTCCAGTATTGGAGGAGTTTCGAACATCTTGAGCGTTATGCCCGCTCAAAGGATCATGCGCATTTTCCGGCATGGGTGGCATTCAATAAGCGCATGAAAACCAACCGAGCAGACGTTGGAATTTGGCACGAAACTTATCTGGTGAAAGCTGGGCAATACGAGACTGTTTACTCAGCGATGCCGCCTTTTGGCTTGGGCAAAGCTTCTGAGTTGTTGCCGGCAACGGGAAACCGGAGTGAGGCACGCACAAGGTTGGAAACGTGATTTGACCTCAAAGCAGCAGTTGTAGCTTTGTCCCGCAAAGCTCCCTCTCCACCTCAAAGCTTCAGCTTCATATGAATCACCCGCTCGTCATCCCCACCAAACGCCTCTGGATCCGTAAACTTGACGAACCCCAAGCTCTCATAAAGCGGCAGCGCCTCGGCGTGGCGATAAAGCGCATCAAGCCAGACCGTGCCGACGCCTTGCGCCCGCGCCTCTGACAGCAACGCCTCGCCCAGCAATCGGCCAATCCCTTTGCCGCGTGCTGTATCGCGCACATACATCCGGTTCATCTCGGCGTCATTGTCGCCCTTCGGTTTCATCATTACGATCCCGACCGGAGCGTCATCCAGAAGGGCAAGGAAACTATCGCCGTGCGGTGGCAGGAAATAGTCTTCGAAGTTCTCAAGCTCGCCTTTGACGTTCTGCTCCTCAAGATACTCATCAATCGTGGCAAGCATCTCCGGGTATCTGACGCGCAGAAAATCGAAAAACTCCCAGACCAATGTCCTTACATGGTCGATCTCTTCCGCGCTGCGAACTGAAATGATATTTGCTGACATGTTCTATCCCCCGACAGAAGTGTACTCGCAAACCTCGCCAGTTGGCAAAAAAAGACCGGGCGCAAAGCCCGGCCAGTCCATCAGGGAGGATGTGCCCATAACCCTGGACACAAGGGATATATTAAGCGTTCAGGCGATACCCGCCGCTTTCGGTCACCAACAATCGCGCATTCGACGGATCAGGCTCGATCTTCTGGCGCAGGCGATAGATGTGGGTCTCTAACGTATGAGTCGTTACACCCGCGTTATAGCCCCAGACCTCATGCAGCAGCACATCACGCGCCACCACGCCGTCGTTTGAGCGATAGAGGAACTTCAGGATGTTTGTCTCTTTCTCGGTCAGGCGGACTTTACGGTCTTCTTCGGTGATCAGCATCTTCATCGAGGGCTTGAACGTGTACGGTCCAAGCTGGAACACCGCGTCTTCGCTTTGTTCATGCTGGCGCAACTGGGCACGGATGCGGGCCAAAAGAACCGGGAATTTGAAGGGCTTGGAAACATAATCATTCGCGCCAGCGTCCAGACCCAAAATGGTGTCGGAATCGGTGTCATGGCCCGTCAGCATCACAATAGGACACTTTACGCCCTGCTTGCGCATGACGCGGCACAGCTCGCGGCCATCGGTGTCCGGCAGACCCACATCAAGGATCACAAGGTCATAGATCGCCTCTTTCGACTTGGTCAGCGCTTCGGACCCGTTCCCGGCTTCGAAAACATCGAAATCCTCGGTCATCAAGAGCTGCTCAGCCAGCGCGTCGCGCAGGTCTTCGTCATCATCAACCAGCAATATCTTTTTCAGCGTGGACATTTCGCCCTCCTCTGTCGTGTTGTCTAAACAGTTGTTACCAGCTCACGTGATTGGCAAGATTTGCAACAATGGGTTCACGCCCTCGTGTCAATTGCCCGGTAAATGTTTCATATCGTGTCAGTTCGTCCTGACGCACTTCGCGAAAATCGGTGATTCAAGTTCTTCGCGAAACACTTTAACTATGGGGCGTGAAAGGATGCCGATGACACTTGCCCCCAATCAGACCGAGCTTCTGGCCCGCGCCCGCGCCGATCTGCGCATGGGGGTGCCGGTTGTGCTGATGCATGACACGCGCGCAGTTCTGATCGCTGCGGCCGAGACGCTGTCGTCTGGCCGATTGGCAGAGATGAGGAGCCTTGGCGCACCGATACTTGCGATTTCACCACGACGAGCGAACACATTGAAGGCACGCGCCTACTCCGACCACGCAGCCCGGATCGAGCTTCCCCGCGATGCCGGAACCGACTGGATCGCGTCGGCCGCTGACCCCGCCGACGATCTGACGCACCCGATGAAAGGACCGTTTCGTACACTGCGTGACGGTGATGACAAACTAGAGGCACAGTCTATCGCATTGTGTAAATCCGCACGGCTGTTACCCGCGGCTTTGGTGGTCGATCTGCCCAACGCATCTGACCTCATCGCCGGAAACAACCTTACCGCCCTGTCGATTGATGACGAACTGATCGATAGCTTGTCCCTTGCGCCCGTGATCCATGCCCGGCTGCCTCTCTCGGTCAGCGACGCCGGGCGGTTGCATATCTTTCGCCCGGACGACGGCAGCGAAGAGCACTATGCCGTCGAGATCGGGCGCCCGCCTCGCGACAAACCGGTTTTGACCCGCCTGCATTCGGCCTGCTTCACCGGTGATGTGCTTGGCAGCCTAAAATGCGACTGCGGTCCGCAATTGCACACCGCTTTGGAGCGGATGGGCGACGAAGGGCATGGCGTGCTGCTCTATCTGAATCAAGAAGGTCGCGGTATCGGACTAGCCAACAAGATGCGCGCTTATTCGCTTCAGGATCAAGGCTTTGACACAGTCGAAGCAAACCATCGCCTCGGATTTGAAGACGACGAGCGTGACTTCCGCATCGGGTCAAAAATTCTCAAGTCGTTGGGGTTTTCCTCCGTAAGGTTGATGACCAACAACCCGCGAAAAGTCGCCATGATGGAAGAAGCCGGCATCTCTGTCGTGGAACGCGTGCCACTGAAAGCAGGCAAAAGCGCTCATAATGCAGAGTATCTGGCGACCAAAGCTGCCAAGTCCGGTCATCTGCTGTGATCGCGCAGCGGACGGACATGGTGGTGACTCGCTGGAATGCGCGCTTCTTGGGGCGGCGGTTTCGCGTTTCAATCGGGCGCGGCGGCATGACGGGCAACAAGCGCGAAGGCGACCTGGCCACCCCGCGAGGGATCTGGCGGATCATGGGCGGCGGCTACCGCGCCGACCGAACCGTAATACCGCAATTGAACAACAGCGGCATTGCGCTCCAACCGATTGGCCCGCAAGACATCTGGTCAGATGACCCCGAAGATCCTGCTTATAATCACGCCCTCAGCACCCCCAACCATCCATTCAGGCATGAAAGACTGCGCATGGCGCCCCGGCTGTACGATGTCTTTCTGATCAGCGATTGGAACTGGCCCGACGCCCAACCTGGCAAGGGCTCGGCCATCTTCATCCATCAATGGCGCAAACCGCGCCACCCCACCGCCGGATGCCTAGCCTTCGCCCCAGAAGATCTGCGCTGGATCCTTAAGCGCTGGACACTGCAAAGCCGCATCATTGTCCGCTAAATGTTTCTTCTGGCTATAAATATCCTGGGGTGAAGGCCGCAGGCTGAGGGGCAAAGCCCCTTACCCGTACTCGCGCTCTCCAAAGATCGCAGAGCCCACACGAACATGGGTCGCCCCTTGGGCAATCGCACTCTCAAAATCGCTGCTCATTC
Source organism: Aliiroseovarius sp. M344 (assembly GCF_025140835.1). Taxonomy (NCBI): domain Bacteria; kingdom Pseudomonadati; phylum Pseudomonadota; class Alphaproteobacteria; order Rhodobacterales; family Paracoccaceae; genus Aliiroseovarius; species Aliiroseovarius sp. M344. The sequence continues at coordinate 174,041 of NZ_CP081153.1, read as the reverse complement.
CCATCGACAACTGGTCCAACCCATTGCGCTTCGCCATCTTTGCCAGCAACGCAAAATGCAGGCTCGGTTCTTCCTCAACGGGCGGGATACACATCAGACCGACAACTGGCAGGCCCAGCGCGCGGCACTCCTCAACAAACTCGTCTAGATCCGCTGGCATGATCCCAGCCTTTTGCGGTTCTTCGCCTGTATTCACCTGAATAAAGAGCTTCGGACATTGGCCCTCTTCAACGGCAATACGGGCAATCGCACTGGCAAGCTTTGGTCTGTCGACCGAATGGATCACATCGAACAGACCCATGGCCTGGCGGGTTTTGTTGGATTGCAGCGGACCAATCAGGTGCAGTTCGACACCATCGAACCGTTCCTTCAAATCTGGCCACTTGCTTGCGGCCTCTTGAACCTTGTTTTCGCCAAAGACACGGTGGCCCTCTTCCAAAACGGCAACAACCCGCTCCAGCGGCTGCACTTTGGACACTGCGATCAACTGAGTCGATCCGGGTGCGCGGCCCACGCGCGCTTCTTCCTTGGCGATACGGTCGATGATGTCGGAAAGTGGCATGGAACCCCCAGAATCTAAAGTCTCAAAAACAGGTGTCCCAAAAGAAAAGAGCGGGCACAAGGCCCGCTCTTCCCTAAGTAATAATCCGTTAGGATTAGAACAGCATGATGATACCGAGGTCAGCAACGGTCACGCCGCCAACTTCGCCAACACCAGCGTTGAACGATGCGCCACCGCCCAGGTCGTATGCAACGCCCAGACCGTATGCGTCAGCCGAAACGCCCATGACGTCAACTTCCGAGTAAGCAGCGGTCACAGCAACTGCACCCATGGTGTAGCCAGCGGTGATGCCGTATGCGGTGATGTCGTTGTCGTCGTTACGCGAGTACAGAGCGTTCAGCGAGAAGTCAGCAACGTTTGCGCCAGCTTTCACGTGAATGGTGCTCGACGTGTCGATCAGGCCCCAGTCGTCGTAACCCAGACCAACGCTGAAGTCACCCATCGAGTAGGTGGCTGCAACCGAAGTGATCTCGGTGCCGTCCAGGTCGTGCGAAATCGCAACGCCGAAGTCGCCAAATGTACCTTGGTACATCAGGTTGCCCGAGTCAGCTGCGTCAACCAGAGCTTCTGCAACGTTGTCGGTGCCCAGACCCGAGTAACCGATGTCTGACAGGCCCAGAGTTTCGTCAACAGCCGAACCAACGTTACCAACCGAGAACTTGCCGAAGCCGCCTTCGATGTAAGCTGACGAACCGTCAACTGCGCCGCCGGTTGTGCCGGTGGTGATGTCGAAGTTTGCGCCGAAGCCCAGGCCGCCATCGGTTTCACCAGTCATGGCAACCGACAGTGTTACGTAGTGGTCCAGTGTCCAGTCGCTAGTTGCGTCGTTATAGACAAAACCAGCACCAGCTTCACCGGAGAAGCTGATTTCAGCGGCAGCGAAGCCAGCCGAAGCGATCAGCGCGGTCGAAGCGAAGAGAATCTTTTTCATTTCGTTTTCCCTCATGTGTTTCAAAAGTTCACCTCAATTCAGGGAAATCCGAATTGAGTATGTTGGTTCAATCTACCTTTCCGCTGGCGTTTGCAAGAAATGCGAAACCGGAAACCAGATTGTGGCCGGAATTGGTGCTTCTATGCCACAGTTTCGCGGGGCGCTTTTCGCCGATCCCTTTATTGACAGGCTTTTCCAGCGTTTTGGCATGCATAGGCGGCATTTGGGAAAACGCTTGCCCGCCTCTTGGCGCTTATATACTAACAAGAGGAAATTGAGGAAACGGGGCTTTTTTATGCGCATCTTTAAGTCTGCCGCATTTGGGATTTCATTGATTGGCATGCTTGGGCTGTCTGCCTGCGGTGGCGGCAGCGGCTCTGCTGGGTTCGGCGGGAGTCAGAACCAAAGCCAGACAATTCAGCATTCGCCAAAAGCAGAAGAGCCACGCGAGACCATTTGGGATCTGTTCACGAATGTGGATGACCCCAACACCACCGTTGAAGTTAACCGCTATCTTTGGAACGCCTCGCTGGATGTACTGAGCTTCATGCCGGTTCAGGCAGCTGATCCATTCTCGGGGATAATTGTCTTTGGCTTCGGGCGCCCACCCGGTGGCGGAACAGCGTATAAAGCCACCGTATACGTGCGCGACCCCGCATTGGACGCGCGTTCGCTGTCGGTTGCACTCTATACTCGGTCCGGCCCAGCCAGCGCCGAAGCGGTGCGCAAGGTCGAAGATGCGATTCTGACCCGCGCGCGTCAGCTACGTATTCGTGACGGCAAGCTCTAGACCCGGACCGACCACAAGATTAAGACATACGCCGGGCCAACTGCCCGGCGTTTTTACATCAAGGACCACGACCACATGTCGCGATACACCGCCGCCGATATCGAGCCAAAATGGCAAGAAGCCTGGGATAAGGCCGGAATTTTCACCGCAAAGCGCGATGAAAGCCGTCCTAAGTATTATGTGCTTGAGATGTTTCCGTACCCGTCAGGCCGTATCCATATGGGGCACGTGCGCAACTACACGATGGGTGATGTGATCTCGCGCTACAAATCATCCTGTGGTTTCAGTGTGTTGCACCCGATGGGCTGGGATGCGTTCGGTATGCCCGCCGAAAACGCAGCAATGGCAACAGGTGGCCACCCGAAAGATTATACCTACGGCAATATCGCGACCATGAAAGGTCAGATGCGGCCACTGGGCCTGTCGATTGACTGGAGCCGCGAATTCGCCACTTGCGATCCTGAATACTATGGTCAACAGCAGTCCATGTTCATCGACTTCATGCAGAAGGGTCTGGTGTACCGTAAGAACGCGACCGTGAACTGGGACCCGGTCGATATGACCGTTTTGGCCAATGAACAGGTGATTGACGGCTGCGGTTGGCGTTCGGGTGCACCGGTGGAACGGCGCGAGCTGACGCAATGGTTCTTCAAGATCTCGGATTATTCCGGCGAATTGCTGGACGCGCTGGACGGGTTAGACAACTGGCCAGAGAAAGTGCGCACCATGCAAGCCAACTGGATTGGCAAATCGCAAGGTCTGCAATTCAGCTTTGAACGCACTGATGGCGGCGAGATCGAAGTTTACACCACACGTCCTGACACTCTGATGGGCGCATCCTTCGTTGGTATTTCGCCCGATCATCCGATTTCCAAGACGCTTGAGGCTGAAAACCCCGAGATCGCCGCCAAAATCGCCGAGATGCGCAAGGGTGGGACGACCGAAGAAGCAATCGAGACGGCTGAAAAGCTGGGTTACGACACTGGCATTCGCGTTAAGCATCCGCTGGACCCGAATTGGGAGCTGCCGGTCTGGATCGCCAACTTTATCCTGATGGATTACGGCACCGGTGCGATCTTCGCCTGCCCGGCGCATGACCAGCGGGACCTTGATTTCTGCCGCAAATACGATTTGCCGGTGATCGATACCTTCTTATCTATTGATGAACCGACCCCCGTTACAGACGAGGCCTTCGTTCCGCCAAAGGCCGAAAAAGTTAAGTGGATCAATCATTTCGCCGAACTGGACGAGGCAACGGGTGACGAAGCGATCGCCGCAACCATCAATTTCGCCGAAAAAGCGGGTTGGGGCACCGGCGTCACCAATTACCGCCTGCGCGATTGGGGCCTGAGCCGCCAACGCTATTGGGGTTGCCCGATTCCTGTCGTGCACTGCCCGGATTGCGGCGTGGTGCCCGAGAAAAAAGAGAACTTGCCGGTCCAACTGCCCGAGGACGTCACATTCGACGTGCCCGGCAACCCGCTGGACCGTCACCCGACATGGCGCGACTGCGCCTGCCCTTCCTGCGGCAAGCCTGCCAAGCGCGAAACCGACACGATGGACACGTTTGTTGATTCGTCCTGGTATTACGCACGCTTCACGTCTCCGAATGCGACAACACCCACGGATGCGGAAGACGCCGCTTATTGGATGAATGTCGACCAATATATTGGCGGCATCGAGCACGCGATCCTGCACCTGCTGTATTCGCGCTTCTTTGCCCGCGCGATGAATATCTGCGGCCACCTGCCTGACAAAGCGATCGAGCCGTTCGACGCATTGTTCACTCAAGGTATGGTGACGCATGAAATCTATGTCACCCGTGATGAAAATGACCGGCCCGTGTACCACTTGCCGGAAGACATCGAGTGGACCGAAACCGGAGCACGGCTTGGGGCTTGCGGATCCGAGGTGGAAGTCATCCCCTCGGCCAAGATGTCAAAGTCCAAGAAGAACGTGGTCGACCCGGCGAACATCATCTCGGCTTTCGGTGCTGACACCGCTCGTTGGTTCGTGCTCAGCGATTCGCCCCCCGAGCGCGATGTCGAATGGACGGCCTCGGGCGCAGAAGCCGCTGCCAAGCACCTGGCACGCGTTCACGCGACTGCCTTGAAAATCAGCGAATTGGAGGGGGCGGACGGGGACGACCAAGACCTGTTGCGCGCGATGCACAAGGCCATACATGATGTGACCATGGGGATTGAAAGCTTCGGCTTCAACGCCGCCATCGCCAAGCTCTATGCCTTCCAGAACACCATTTCGAAATCGAAAGCGGGTGGCAGGGCGCAAAAACTGGCGATGCGTACGCTCGCACAGTTGATGTCGCCCATGACTCCGCACCTATCCGAAGAGATTTGGTCGATGCTGGGCGGCAAGGGCTTGATTGCACAGGCCCCTTGGCCGCAGGCAGATGAAGCCATGCTGGTCGAGGATACGGTAACCCTGCCCATCCAGATCAATGGCAAACGCCGTGCGGAAATCAGCGTGCCGAAAGACATGGATAAAGCGGAGGTTGAAAAACTGGCGCTGGCCGAGGATGCTGTCATCAGGGCGCTGGATGGATCGACGCCCAAAAAAGTTATCGTTGTCCCGGGGCGCATTGTGAATGTCGTGGTCTGATCGCCGAGTTTTCCTGACCTCACTGGTCGCCATGGCGGCGCTTGGGGCCTGTGGGTTCACCCCGGTTTATGCCCCTGGCGGATCGGCAGATGGTCTGCGTGGCGGTGTGACCGCTGCGGCCCCAAACGACGCCAACAGCTATGAGCTTGTGAAACGGTTGGAAGAACGGTTGGGCCGAAACCTGTCGGCCCCATATGAGTTGAACTATACCATCACCACCCGTTCGGTCGATGTAGGCGTCACCCCGCGGCAAGAGATTACCCGCACGCAAATCCTTGGTGCCGTAGAGTTTTCCGTGACGTCGGTCGCATCGGGCGACGTGGTCGAAAGCGGCAGCCTGTCGAATTTCACATCCTATTCGACGGAGGGGTCCACCGTATCGACTGCCTCGGTCGAACGGGACGCAAAGCGGCGTTTGATGGTGTCGCTGGCCGATATGATGGTCACGCGATTCACCGCTACGTTTGCAGGTTGGGGCAAATGAAGCTCGCAACCCGCGACGCCGTAAAATATTTCGCCAAGCCTGACCCCAGCCGCACCGGCGTTCTGATTTATGGGCCGGACGCCATGCGCGTCGCCCTGAAACGGCAGGAGCTGATTGCAAACCTGATTGGCCCGCAAGGCGAAGAAGAAATGCGCCTGACCCGCATTCCAGCAGGTGATCTACGCAAAGACCCTGCTTTGCTCTCCGATGCCATAAAGTCGCAAGGATTCTTCCCCGGCGCTCGTGTGGCGTTTGTCGAAGATGCGACCGAAACGGCCGTAAAGGTTATTACCATCGCACTGGACGACTGGCAGGACGGCGACGCGCAGGTCATCGTGACGGCTGGAAACCTGAAGGCACGCGGCGCTTTGCGCAAACTTTTTGAAACGCACCCGAATGCCTTTGCCGTTGGTATCTATGACGATCCACCCTCCCGGGACGAGATCGAAGCCGATCTGAAGCGCGCTGGCGTCGCGGATGTGCAACCCGAAGCGATGAACGATCTGACCGGATTGTCGCGTGTTCTTGATCCCGGCGACTTTCGGCAGACCATCGAAAAGCTTGGGCTTTACAAGCTTGGCGACAGTACCCCAGTAACGCCAGATGACGTTCTGGCCGTTGCGCCCGCCTCGACAGAGGCTGAATTGGACGAGCTTCTGCACGCAGTCGCAGAGGGCCGCTCTGGTGAAATAGGGCCTGTTTTGGCGCGTCTTCAAGCTCAAGGCGTTCAGGCTGTTGGCCTTTGTATCGGTGCGACCCGTCATTTCCGCGCGCTGCATGCGGCCAGTTCGGATCCGGGCGGACCCTCCCAAGGGATCAATCGCCTGCGCCCACCGGTACATTTCAAAAGCCGCGACCGGATGGTGCGGCAGGCCCAGCAATGGGGGCTGCGACGGTTGGAGCAAGCCTTAGAGGTGTTGGTCGAAACAGACCTGACGCTCCGATCCGCACAAAAGGCACCTGTCATGGCGCTGATGGAGCGCACATTGATCCGATTGGCCATGCTGGGAGGTAAAAGATGACATACACTGTGATCGGCCCAACCACGACCCGTACATTCCGTGTTCTGTGGATGCTGGAGGAGTTGGGTCAGAGCTATGACCGCTTCACACACGCCCCGCAGACCGAAGAATTGCGAAAGTTCAATCCGGCGGGCAAAGTCCCGGTTCTGCTGGAAGACGACGCCGCCCTGACAGATAGCACCGCGATCATACAGTACCTCGCTGACAAGCATGGCGCGTTGACCTATCCCGCAGGTACAATTGACCGTGCCCGTCAGGATGGATTTACCCATTTCATTCTGGACGAATTGGATGCAACGCTGTGGACCGCTGCACGCCACACTTTTGTGCTACCCAAAGAAAAACGCATTCCTGAGGTGAAACAGAGCCTAAAATGGGAATTTGAACAGTCCGTCACTGAGCTGATGCGCCGCAAAGGCGACGCCCCCTTTCTGACGGGCGACCGCATGACTGTTCCAGATATTTTGGCCATCCATTGTGGAAGTTGGGCGGTCGCTGCAGGCTTTCCAATGGAAAACTCGGCCTTCCGTGCATACGCCAAGTCTCTGCGCAATCGCCCCGCCTATGTGCGAGCATCGGCGGCCTGATCCAGCGCCCACCTAGCCGCGGCTTGGCCCGCGTGCCGCCCTGTCGCCAAACAGGTTGTCAAGAGATAGCCACCGGTCGGCGCGTCCCAATCCAGCATTTCGCCACAGGCAAACAGGCCCGGCAATTTTTTGATCATCAAGCCTTCGTCGAGGGCCTCAAATGGCAACCCGCCTGCGGTCGAGATCGCCTGATCCATCGGCCTTGGTCCGTCATGCTGGAGAGGCAGCGACTTGATAACCTTCGCAAGCGCTGCTGGATCTGCCGGCAGCGGGCGTCCAAATTCTTGCAGCAAGGCGATTTTCGCCGCGTCGAGCTTCAGGGCCTTGCGCAGATGGTTGGTCAGGCTGGACTTTCCGCGCCCTTGGCTTAATCGATCCGCCACATCGCTTTCGCTGCGGTTTGGGGTCAGATCAAGACGCAGTTCAGCACCCTCGCGCATCTGCCGACTAACGGCATAGATCGCGGACCCTTCGACGCCCTGTAACGAAATCACAAATTCGCCCAACACCGAAGCATCACCAGCATACAAACGCACAGCCTTTATCGGCGCTCCGAAATGGCGGCGCATGTGCTCGCTCCAATTCACGGTGAAGCCCATATTGCTGGGTTTGAATGGCTGACACTCAACACCGTTTTCGGCAAGAATAGACACCCATTTACCGTCCGAACCCAATCGCGACCAACTGGCACCTCCCAGCGCCAATACGGCCACATCGGGGGTGATCATTTGTTCGCCGTCAGGGGTCTGAAACCTCATGTCGCGACCGCTCATCCCGGTCCAATACCAGTTTCGCTTCAGGACAACGCCCAAGGTCGCCAGTTCAGCCAGCATCGCGCGAAGCAAAGGTGATGCTTTCATGGCTTTGGGGAATACCCGGCCAGATGAGCCGGTAAACACCGCTTGCCCGAGGTCACTGGCCCAGGCCTGTACATTCGTGGGTCCGAAGTTGGCAACAATATCACGCAACACATCCGGGCCATCAATCGCTGCAAGAAATGTATCAAGCGGTTCAGCCTTCGTAAGGTTCAGCCCGGACTTGCCCGCCATCAAAAACTTGCGCGCAGGTGATGGTTTCGCTTCGGCAATGGTCACAGATAGACCAGCCTTTGCCAACTCGCCCGCCGCCATAAGCCCGGCCGGACCAGCCCCGATTACCAATGCCTGTTTCACACGGCTTCCTGATCGGCGGTCTTCATCTCGACCACACGATGCGGATATGGAATTTCGATATTGTTAGCCTTGAGCGTTTTCCAGACCTGCATCATCACGCGAGGCGTGAACTTGTTGCGCCCGTCATCGATGCCATTCACCCAAAACTCCACGGCGAAATCGACACCGCTATCGCCAAAAGCACGCAACTCGCAATCTGGTTTGTGCTCTTCTGTATCGGTCAGGATGAAATCCAGTTCTGCCACCGCGTCTTCGATAATCGCCGGGATAGCTTCAATGTCAGAGTTGTAGCTTACGGAAAACGGCGCTTCATACCGTTTAGCACTGCCCGCGTCCGAGTAATTGATCACGCGTGTCGTAATAAAATGCTCATTCGGAACGACGATCCAGCGACCGTCATAAGTCTCTAATATGGCGGCGCGGGCAGTCATTCTGACAATTGTCCCTGCTTCGCCCCCATCCAGTTCAACGTAGTCGCCAACCGTCGCTTGCCCTTCAAGAAGAAGGATCACACCCGATATGAAGTTCGCGGCGATCTGCTGCAAGCCGAACCCAAGACCCACACCAATCGCGCCGCCGAGAACCGCAAGCGAAGTCAGATTGATGCCCATAATGTTCATCAGCACAAGGAACGCGACACCGAAAATCCCGATCTCGGCCGCCTTGGCCGCAAGCTCGCGAGTCGCCGGTGGCATTTCCTTCTGCTGCTTAATCACTTGCGTTGTCTGTTCGTGTGACCAACGACCCAGCCAGAAGATAACTCCTCCCAACACCGCAAACTTGATCGCAAACAGGATCGAAAAGCTCATGTTTCCAAGCGGCACGATAGTTTCGTCAAGCTTGGTGATGACCGCATCCAGCAACCCTATTGTGTAAAGGGCAGCAATGGGAATCAGGACATATCTGCCCAACAGTTTCAGGAAAGGATCCTTCAGAATTTTGCGTGCAAAGGCACGAACGGCCAGAAATAGGAAAATCCGTTTGCCGAATGCGATGACTGCGCCGGAACCGAAGAGGGATCGGGTGACCTGTTCGCCTATACCTGTGAATGCCCACGCCAATAGTGGCAGGATCAGCGGTAGGAACATCAGCACGAACAGGCGCAGTTTCGATAAGAGCGATTTCTTTTTGCCAGCAGGCGTCAACAGGCGCTCAAAAAACGGTTTCAGCTTTCGATCTGCTAGCCGCGCCAAAAGGTAAGCTGCGACCAATAGACCAAGCTGCGACCACGCGGCAGGCGAAAGAAGCCAACCTTCAGCGATCTCTCTTGCTTGATTAAAATACTCGATCGCTTGATCCAGAATTTCCGGTCGGGTCTCCACGTTCATCCCCTTATCCAAACATGAATGGATGCAAAACTATGCTGCATGGATAGCGGTTTGGCCCCAAAGGGCAAGCATTCTGTGCCCCGTTTCGCCCGGCGTGGTGGACAGAGTCCGTGAGACCAGAACCCGATTGCGCCGATCTTGCGCGGCGCAAAGTCAAACCGTTGATGAGGCTGCAGTTTGGTAATCGATAGCGCCGCTGCGACGCCAATCAGGCAGAAATAGAGCGTGTTTCTGAGATCATCTGCTTCATTTCGGCGACATGTTCGGCGCTTTGTGATCTGGCATCATCGGCAAGCTCCAACGCCGTTTCAACTAAGGCGTCCCGAGCTACCAACCGGTCGACAAGGCCCCACCGAAGGGCTTCGTCCGACAATATTCTCTGTCCGGACATCAAAATCATCTTGGTGCGCGCTGGTCCGATCAGACCCGCCATTCGGCGCGGATCAGATGGCTGTGGCAGGAACCCCAGCTTCATCACGGGATAGAAAAATTTCGCCTCGGGTACAGCAATGCGAATGTCGCAGGCCAAGGCCATGCCAAAAGCGCCACCTGCCAACGTGCCGTTCAATGCTGCAATCGTCAGACACGGCGCGGCGGAAACTGCGTTTGACAAGCGTTCCCATACATCGTCGACGGCAAGTCCAGCGCGCGCTTCGTCCAAATCGGCCCCTGCAGAAAACACATTGCCTTTGCCGGTGAAAATAAGCACACGTGCATCGCCTGCTGCGCTCATGGCGATCTGCGCCAGGTCCTCCAACATCGCCTTGGTTAAGGAATTAGCCTTCTCGGGCCTATTTAGGGTCACAATCCAGACCCCATTGTCCTTTTGCAGATCAATCATCCGCGCACCTTCGCGCGATCACGAATGGCTTCGTCCCTAAGCGATATCTCTTCCCCCAGAAATTCGTTTGCGTCATCGCTGCACATCCAAAGAAGCGCGCGGGCGGGCCATTCCGGTGGGACATGATCTCGCCATGCCAGCTGTGCCACGGCGTTGATGCCCGAGGTCTTGATCTCACGTTGCATCTGGGTGGCAACAGTGCCGGGTGAAAGCCCTATTGCGCGGATACCGCGGCCAGCACCTTCTTTGTGAAGCGCCTTGGTCATCATGTGAACGCCGGCCTTAGATGCGCAGTAATGGGCCCAGCCTTCCAAAGCGTTATGCGCCGCGCCTGAACTGATCGTCAGAACTGTCCCACCACCTTGCGCGGCCATAATCGGCATGACGGCCCGCATGCCGTAATACACGCCCTTCAGATTTACATCTATTACATGACCCCATTCGTCTGGATTAGAGTCAATTAATGGCCCAATTGGCTCAATCACACCCGCGTTGTTGATCAGAACATCGACAGTACCGAATTTCTTAACGGCCGCATCAACGACCACTTTCACGTCGGTCCATTTCGACACATCACCCGGCACCGCCAGCGCGCGCGCGCCTATGGATGCGGCGATCGCGTCGATCTGCGATCTTCCGCGCGCCGTCAGCACAACATTGGCGCCCGCTTGGGCAAAAATATGCGCGGCAGCCTCGCCTATCCCGCGGCTTGCACCGGTGATCAGCACGGTTTTTCCAGTCATGTCTGTCATTGTCGATCCTCCATTGCTTAATTGCTAGCCCAGCGAGAGCTCTTAGACCAGAGTCACATCTTGCGACCGCGCGTCCTGAGCGTTACCTCAATGGCACCACCGCGAAAGGGACCAATATGACAAATGCGCTAGACAGTCTGACACAGCAATTGCTCGAGGCTGCCCGGAAGGCCGGCGCTGATGGGGCAGACGCCTTGGCCATAGATGGCACATCGATTTCGATCGACGTACTTGGCGGTAGGCTTGAGCATGCTGAACGATCAGAAGGCGTCGATATCGGCTTGCGCGTGTTGATTGGACATCGGCAGGCCTGCGTTTCTGCGTCAGATACATCCGCACACACCATCCAAACGATGGCAGAACGCGCCGTCGCCATGGCGAAAGAAGCCCCCGAAGACCCTAATATCGCCCAAGCGACAGCCGATGCATTTGCCCGCGAATGGGATTTGTCCGAACTAGAGCTTCAGGATCCTTCGGCCGAACCCAACCCTGCTGATCTGGAACGCGATGCCGCAGAGGCCGAAGCTGCCGCGCTGGCCGTCTCCGGCGTAACGCAAGTCTCAAGCAGTTCGGCAGGCTATGGACGGCACCAGTTCCACCTCGCCACCAGCAATGGGTTTTCCGGCGGGTATGGGCGCACGCACCACGCCACGTCGGTCGTCGCGATCACCGGCGCAGGGGCCACGATGGAGCGTGACTATGCCGGCGAGATGCGCAGCTTTCAGGCTGACCTACCGTCCGCCGCCGAGATTGGCACGAAAGCAGGCCAGCGCACGGTCGAACGTGCTGGGGCGCGCAAACCGCCGACCGGCGCTTTTCCTGTGCTGTATGACGAACGCATTTCTTCATCGCTGATTGGTCACTTGCTGTCCGCTGTCAATGGCGCCGCGATTGCCCGCGGTTCATCATGGTTGCGCGACGCGTTGGGAGAGCAGGTTCTACCCAACGGCATCGATTTGATCGAGGACCCACATCGGCCGCGCATTTCCGGCTCACGCCCATTTGACGGTGAAGGGTTGGCCACTCTGCCTCGAAAGATCATCGACAACGGCATGCTGACAGGTTGGACGCTGGACATCGCGACCGCCAACAAGCTGGGTATGACCAGCACCGCCAGCGCGTCTCGCGGCACGTCGTCGCCACCGTCGCCCTCGATCTCAAATGTGACACTAACTCAAGGCAGTTCGACCCGTGACGATTTGATTGCGCAGTTGGGGACAGGGTTGATCGTCACCTCGATGATCGGCTCGACCATCAATCCTACGACCGGGGATTATTCACGCGGCGCGTCGGGGTTTTGGGTCGAGAACGGGCAGATTGCCTATCCCGTCAACGAATGCACCATTGCGGGCAACTTACGCGACATGCTGGGTCGGATCATCCCAGCCAATGACGCTGAACCGCACCTAAGCCGGATGGTTCCCAGCTTGCTGATTGAGGGTATGACCATTGCCGGCGACTGATGACCTTGCCCTGTTGAAAGACGCGGCCCTAGAAGCCGGGAAGATCGCCGCGCGCTATTTCCACGGCTCGGCAAACCGGTGGGACAAACCCGGCGGCCAAGGTCCTGTGACCGAAGCAGATTTGGCCGTGGATAAGATGCTGCGCGAAGAACTGACTGCCGCGCGGGCAGACTATGGCTGGCTGTCAGAAGAAACAGAAGACGGTCCGGATCGTCTGCACGCCGAACAGGTATTCATCGTCGATCCGATTGACGGAACGCGGTCGTTTATCGAAGGCTCGACAACTTGGGCTCATTCGCTTGCGATCGCACGAGATGGGCGGGTTGAAGCCGCGGTGGTCTATTTGCCGATGCGCAACAAGCTCTATGCCGCCTCACTTGGCAAAGGGGCAAGCTTGAATGATGTCCCCCTCAGCGTCAGCGAGCAACAGGAAATGGTCGGCGCAACCGTGTTGGCAGCAAAACCCAATTTTGATCCGTCGCGTTGGATCAACGCAGACGTGCCGCCGATCACCCGGAAATTCCGATCGTCGCTTGCCTATCGGATGTCGCTTGTGGGTGAAGGAAGGTTTGACGCGATGATGACATTGCACCCAACATGGGAATGGGACGTCGCAGCTGGCAGCCTGATCGTTGAAGAAGCAGGCGGGGCCGTGAGCGATCGGACCAACAAGCCCGCCCTTTTCAACAATCCCGTGCCCAAACTTTCAGGGATGATAGCGGGGGGCGGCTTTATTCACAGCGCCTTGATTGCCCGGCTGGCATGACGTTGTTAGCCTAACAACTTAGCGAAAAGAGGTCATTGCCAAGATTGGCTTTATCGCTAACATGAGGGCAGAAATTTTTGTTCAAGGATTCATTCGTGACCGAAACACCCCCTGCCCGAAATCGCCGCCCCCTCACCCTCCGAGACGTCTCAGAAGCATCTGGCGTCAGTGAAATGACGGTCAGCCGCGTGTTGCGAAACAGGGGTGATGTAAGCCAGGCCACCCGTGAACGGGTCTTGGAGGCCGCAAAGGAACTTGGCTATGTGCCCAACAAGATCGCCGGTGCGCTGGCGTCGCAACGCGTAAATCTTGTGGCGGTCATTATTCCATCGCTCAGCAACATGGTGTTTCCAGAGGTGTTGACCGGAATCAACGAGGTGCTAGACGAAACGCCCTTGCAGCCGGTTGTGGGCGTGACCAATTACAATCCCGAACGCGAACAGAAAGTGCTCTATGAGATGCTGTCGTGGCGTCCCTCCGGTGTGATTATTGCCGGGTTAGAGCATTCGGACGCCGCAAAAGCGATGCTCAAGGCCGCGGGAATTCCAGTGGTCGAGATTATGGATACAGACGGCCAGGCCATCGACGCTTGCGTAGGTATCTCGCACCGGCGCGCGGGCCGAAAAATGGCCCAAGCGATCATGAAAGCGGGCTATAAGAATATCGGTTTCCTCGGCACCAAAATGCCGCTGGATCATCGTGCCCGCAAACGCTTTGAAGGCTTTACAGAAGCTTTGGCGAAAGAAGGGATCGAAATCGCAGATCGCGAGTTTTACGAAGGCGGATCAGCGCTGGCAAAAGGGCGCGAGATGACCGAAGCCATGCTGAAACGCACGCCCGAGATCGATTTTCTGTATTATTCCAACGACATGATCGGAGCTGGTGGCCTTCTTTATTGCCTTGATCAAGGGATCAGCGTGCCCGGACAGGTCGGATTGGCAGGTTTTAATGGTGTCGAGCTTCTGGACGGATTGCCCCGACAACTTGCCACGATGGATGCCTGCCGTTTGGAAATCGGCCGTGCGGCCGCGCGCATCGTCGCTGATCGCAGCACAGAAGCTGGTGACACCGGCGGTGGCGAGCGCATCGAACTGACCCCCAAAATCCAACCCGGCGACACCTTAAGACGGCGCTAAAGCCTGCTGGACAAGCCAATTCACTGACTTTATTCCAACCAGGCGACCTCGTGGCTCAACTGGATAGAGCAGCCCCCTCCTAAGGGGCAGGTTGCAGGTTCGAATCCTGCCGGGGTCACCATTCGATTTGCTTTCGTTTTGTGCCAATCGTGATTTCAACAACTTATTGTAGCCAAGGGGCAAAGCCAAAACGGGATGCGCTAAGCTCGGACATCTGCGTTACTGAGCTTACGTATTTTCGGACGCTTTTCCGCCTAAATAGACACAATCTACTGCCCGGTCGTCGCCCATCATCATCAGAATAAAAAGTTCTTCTGACAGAGTTGTGGCGCGCTCCAAGCGCAGGGCCATAGCGTGGGTGGCGGCAGCGTTCAGGACCACGATGTCGGCTTCGCTTCCGGGGGCTAGCGTGCCGATTTTGTTCTCTAATCCAAGCGCCAGCGCATTGCCCCGCGTGATCCAGTGGAAGGCACGCAGCGGGTGTAAGGATTGGCCCTGCAATTGCAGCACCTTGTAACCTTCGTTCAGCGTTTGCAGCATCGAATAGCTGGTGCCCGCCCCAACATCGGTCGCGATTGCGTTGGTGACACCACGCCCGCGAAGACCCGCATCATCAAACAGTCCGCTACCCAGAAACAGGTTTGAGGTTGGGCAAAAAACGGGATGCGCCCCGGTCTCGACCAGCGCGTCGATTTCGCGGGGTTTCAGGTGGATGGAATGACCCAGCAGCATCTTCGGGCCAAGCAGACCGTAGGATTGATAGACATCCAAATAGTCGCGGGCATTGGGGTAGAGCTCGGCGGTATAGGCGATCTCGTCGTGATTTTCAGACAGATGCGTTTGCACATAGCAATCGGAATGCTGTTGCACCAAGGCTTGAGCCATCTCCATTTGCGCGGGTGTTGACGTGATCGCGAAGCGTGGTGTGATCGCGTAAGTAGCGCGACCCTTGCCGTGCCAAGTCTCTATTAAGGCCTTGGTATCGTCATAGCTGGATTGCGGCGTGTCGCGCAGACCGTCGGGGGCGTTGCGGTCCATCATTACCTTGCCACCGATCATCCGCATGTTGCGACGCGCGGCCTCGGTAAAAAATGCATCGGCCGAGGTTTTGTGAACGGAGCAATATGCGACCGCCGTTGTGGTGCCATGCGCCGTGATCTGGTCAAAAAACTTACCTGCCATCGTGGCGCTGTGCGCCGGGTCGGCATATTGGGTCTCGGCGGGGAAAGTATAGGTGTTCAGCCAGTCCAGCAGCTGAGCGCCCCAGGACGCGATGACCTGCACCTGCGGAAAATGGATATGCGTGTCGATGAAACCGGCCATCAACAGATGGGGACGGTGGTCGATGACCACAGCATCGGTCGCCTGCGCGCTGACCGAGACATAGTCGCCCGAAGCGACAATCAACCCGTCCTGAATCAGGATCGCGCCATCCTCGCAATACTCATAGGCCTGGGTGTCGTCAGGGCCGTTCGGTTCGGCGGTGAAGTTGAGCGTGCGGCCACGCAGAAGGGTTTGCGGCGATGTCATTGCATATTCCGTTCAAGAAAAGGCACAGGACGCGGCGGGCGCGCCCTGTGCTGAGTTCGGGCAAAGGGAGGAATTATTCGCCCGGTGTGATTTGTGGTTCTTCCGTCGGCAGATTCTCGTTCACCAATTCGCCTTCTTTGTGGAAGTGCGGATAGATGAACAGGAAGGCCGCCGCGATTAGATAACCCATGCTGACCCCGCTGAGGCTGGGCCAATGCAGGCTGGCCGAATGAACGATGCCGACCAACGACATGCCACAAGCCGCAAGGGCAAACCCACCCGCGTTGCGGAACCGTCCGTCGATCACGCTGGCCACAATGGCACCCCAGATCAGGCCGGTCAGGATGGCACCTTGGCTAAGCGCAAGGTGGCCTTCGAAATGCGCCCCTTGTTGCAGCAACGCAGCGGTCAGGGCTTCGTCCCCCAGTCGCGGAAGTCCTTCAACCCCCGTTGCACCAAGTGCCCCCATCAGCGAACCCCATTTGGTCACAAGGAAGGATGACACATGCGGCATCATCGCGATGGTCACAGCGGCCATATGCTCGGTCTTCACCGAATGTGCCGTGTTGGTAATCAGGCTCAGCGCCACGAACACCAGAACCGGCGCGGCGGCGGCCACGGGGATCAGGTTGTTCAGGAAAGCCAGCAATCCGAAGAATGCGGCGAAGGGAATAACCAACCCAACGGCAATGATATAACCAGTATGCGCGCCCATTCGTTTATATGCCGGATGGCCGATATAGGCGGTGGTGGGGAAAGGCGAACCAAAGACCGCGCCGATCATCGTGCCGACACCGTCCGTCACCTGACAGGTGGCCACCGGATAATGGTCGCCCGCTGCTTCGGCGCTTTCGACATTGTTCATGGTTTCGATGAAGTTATAGATCTGTACCGGAACCAAAACCAGGAACAGCTCTGGGTTGGCGATCAGGTGTTGAATTCCTGCAATCAGGTCTCCGATATAGGGCAAAGGCGGATAGAACCCGACGCCTTCGAAGCTGATCGTCGCCTTGCCCATGCCCAGCGCGACCACGGTGCCGACGATCAGGGCCAGAAGACCGGCAGGAATGTTGAAGGGAAGGCGGAAACGTCCGACCAGACCCCACAGGATGATGATCATCGAGGCAAATCCGATGAACGGGTCCTCGAACACTGTGGCCAGTGGCACGGTGCCGATGAACACCAGCGCGATGCCGCACAGGGTGCCCAGCATACCTGCGCGCGGCGTGACGCGTTTCAGCCACGGGCCGACGATCGCCCCAAGGCCCGCAACGATCCCGCCCATAAAGCCCGCACCAATACCCACTTGCCATGCAAGCATCGCATCATTGGTGGACCAGTAAATCGGGCCAATCACGCCGAACAGATAGACAAACATCACGGGTGTCGAGATGCCGTATGGCAGGGCGGTCACGTCGCGCCCGTGCTTTTGCGCGGCGCGCTTGGCCAGCCATGTATAGACGGCAACACCGGCCATGATGGCAACGGCCGCGCCCGGCAGGATGCGACCAAAGACAATCGCGGCCGGCATGTTGAAGACGAACTGACAGACACCTGCCAGCACGATCAAATTGATCAGGTTATCAGTAAACAGTGCCCAGAACGCGCTGAAGTCACTGCGCGCAAAAAGCTTGTAGTTGTAAGTTCCACCGTCCATGACGGTCTCCTCCTCCAATGTGACCAGAAGTTAGTCCCGGGCCAGTCTGGCGCGGTTGCTCTTTCGGTCTGATTGATTGCCCAGGATGGGCGCTCCCTTGTCCCATTGCTGGGTGTGTGCGGCAGTTTCAGAGGTCAAATCAGCAATCACTTCCGCTGCCACCAAGGCCGCGATGACGCTGGGCCGTTTGTCACGGCTGCCGCTTGCCCCAATGGGGCAAATCAATTGTTCGGTGCTGTGGTCGTCGCCATGCAGGCGGACCCAATTGCGAAATTTGGCCCGCTTGGTGGCAGACCCAATCATGCCGACATATGTCGCGTCACCCTTTTCAAGAGCAGCGAGGGTCAGCAGGAAATCCAGCGCGTGATCATGGGTCAGCACGACAAAGGCGCTGCCCGCCGGAGCGTTGATGATATCCACCTCCGGGATCGCGCTCAGCCGCGTTTCCACGTCGGCACGGCATTGGCTCAGCTCGTCTTCGCGGGTGTCGATCAGGATGCAGCGCACCGGCATGTGCTGGAACAGATCGGCCAAAGCACGGCCCACATGACCCGCGCCCATGACATAGATATGGGGCAATTGGTCGGCCTGGTCCTGCGCCCGCGCGACAGCGTCGCGCTTGTCGGCCCTGCGCATCCGCGCCAATGACAGCTCGACCCGACCGCCGCAGCATTGGCCGATCTCTGGTCCAAGGGGCACGTCCAGATCAAGGTTCAGAACGCCGTCGCGCAGCATTTCACGCGCGCGGTCGATGGCGATGTATTCCAGCTGACCGCCACCAATGGTGCCCCACAGACAATCACGCGTGACAAACATTTCGGTGCCTTCGTTGCGCGGTGATGATCCACGCACACGGGTCAGGGTGACACGGATCACCCGCCTGTTCTGAGACAGGAAACCGTCAAATTGATGCGCGGCCAGGCTCATCGCTTAACCAGCCGCTTTCAGGTGTTCGACGGCCATGAGAACGCGCTCGGGTGTGGCGGGCGCGTCAAGACGCGGGCAGGTGCGATAATCCCCGACCGAGGCAACCGCCATCGACAGCGCTTCGAACACCGAGATGCCCAGCATGAAGGGCGGCTCACCCACGGCTTTTGACCGTTTGATGGTCAGCTCGCGGTTTTCGGACCAGTCGGCAAGCTTGACGTTGAACACACGCGGGCGGTCCGAGGCCAGCGGAATCTTGTAAGTCGACGGCGCGTGGGTACGCAAGCAACCCGCGTCGTCCCACCACAATTCTTCGGTGGTCAGCCAGCCCATGCCCTGAATGAACGCGCCTTCGACTTGACCCTTGTCCAGAACTGGATTCAGCGAGCGGCCCACATCATGCAGGATATCCGTCCGCTCGACCCGGTATTCGCCAGTCAATGTGTCGATCGTCACCTCGGAACAGGCCGCGCCATAGGCATAGTAAAAGAATGGGCGACCCTTTCCGGCGGCGCGATCCCAATGGATTTTCGGCGTCTTATAGAAGCCCGCAGCCGAGAGTTGCACCCGCGCCATATAGGCTTCTTTAACGAAAGCGTCGAAGGAGAGCACAACGTCACCGATACGCACCTGATTTGGCTCAAACGAAACAGCGTCAGGTGACACCTCCCACTTTCCGGCGGCAAATTCGACCAACCGCGCCTTAATCTGCTCGACCGCATTCAGGGCCGCCATACCATTCAGGTCGGTGCCTGAGGACGCGGCAGTCGCGGACGTGTTCGGCACCTTTTCGGTCGTGGTCTTGGTGATCTTGATCCGCTCGAAATCCACCTGAAACGCCTCGGCGACGACTTGCGCCACTTTGGTGTTCAGACCCTGACCCATCTCGGTGCCGCCATGGTTCAGATGGATAGAACCGTCGTTATAGACATGGACCAGCGCGCCCGCCTGATTGTACCAGGTTGCGGTGAACGAGATGCCGAACTTGACCGGCGTCAGTGCGATGCCCTTTTTCAGAACGCGCGAGGTTGCGTTGAAGTCGATGATGGCTTTGCGACGCGCGCGATAGCCTGCGGTTTCCTCTAGCTCGCTCACCAGCCGATCCAGAATGTTGTCCTCGACCTCTTGGTGATAGGGCGTCAGATCACGACCCGCGCCGCCATAGAAATTCGCCTTGCGTACATCCAGCGGGTCTTGGCCGGTGGCATAGGCGATCTCTTCCATGATGCGTTCGGCCACGATCACGCCTTGTGGCCCGCCGAAGCCTCGAAACGCTGTGTTCGAGACTGTGTTGGTCTTCATCGGATGGCTGACCAGCCGCACATTCGGATAGAAATAGGCATTGTCGGCGTGGAACAGCGCACGGTCCGTCACAGGCCCAGACAGGTCCGAAGAAAACCCGCAGCGCGCCGCAAAGACGCCGTCCACAGCTTCGATCCGGCCTGCATCATCAAAGGCCACGTCATAGTCGATCACGAAGTCATGGCGCTTGCCGGTCGCGGTCATGTCCTGATCGCGGTCGGGGCGGATTTTCACCGCACGGTTCCATTTCTTGGCGGCGATGGCGGCGACGGCACAGAACAGGTTCATCTGGCTTTCTTTGCCACCAAACCCACCCCCCATGCGGCGCACATTCACCGTGACCGCATTGGACGGCACACCCAACACATGGGCGACCATATGCTGCGCCTCACTTGGATGTTGGGTGGAACAGTGGACGATCACGTCATCATCCTCGCCGGGAATGGCAAAGGCAATATGGCCTTCCAGATACATGTGATCTTGTCCGCCGACAGTCATCCGGGCTTGAATACGGTTGGTCGCTGTCGCAATGGCTGGGTCAACCTCGCCACGCTCCAGCTTCAATGGCGCGGTAACATGTGGATAACCCGCTTCCTGCGCGGCAATAGGGTCTAACGCGTGCGGCAGGACCTCGTAATCGACCTGCGCAAGCTCGGCGGCACGGCGTGCATCATCACGTGTTTCGGCAATGACCGCAAACAGCGGTTGGCCGTAAAACTGGATCGTGTCGGTCGGAAACACCGGCTCGTCGTTCAGGCCAGTGGGGCTGACGTCGTTATGGCCGGGAATATCGTCTGCGGTCAGCACACCGACCACACCGGGGGCAGCCAGAACAGCGGACAGATCAACGCGCCCTAATTTGGCATGGGCCACATCCGACACGCCCAGATAGGCATGAAGCGTCCCCACGGGCTCGGCGATGTCATCGGTGTAATCCGCTGACCCGGTGACATGTTTGGTGGCACTGTCATGAATGCGGTCGGTGTGGGCCGCGCCGCGAATGGAGGCACTATCTTTCATATCAAAGCTTCCTTATGCGGTTGTCAGTCGAACAGGGGTTGTGGTCGCGTCGTCATCGTCCAGAAAAAACCGGCGCAAGAGGTTTTGGGCCGACAGCATTCGGTAATCTGCCGACGCGCGCCAATCGGACAGCGGCGCAAAGTCTTGCGGCAGGGCCTGCGCGGCTTTGTCAAAAACCTGCTCGGACCAGCTTTGACCCAGCAGCGCGGCCTCGGCAGCGGCGGCGCGCTTGGGGGTGGCCGCCATGCCGCCAAAGGCAATGCAACAGCTGCTGATCACACCCTCGGTCAAGGTGACGCTGATCCCAACGGCAACTGAGGAAATATCCTCGTCGCGGCGTTTTGAGATTTTATAGGCCGCGTCGCGCTGCCCCGGCGCAGGGCGAGGAACGCGGATGCTTTCGACAAACTCGCCGGGCTTACGGTCTTGTTTGCCGTAATCAATGAAGAAGTCTTGCAAGGGCATGGTGCGACGCGTGGCACCATGGCGCAGCGTGACTTCGGCCCCCAACGCAATCAGCACGGGCGGCGTGTCGCCAATGGGCGAGCCGTTTGCAATATTGCCGCCGACCGTGCCCATATTGCGCACCTGCCAACCGGCGATCCGGTCCCAATAGGGGGTCAGATGCGGGAATATCTCGGCGATAGCATTCTGACAGTCGGTATAGGTGGCGGCGGCGCCGATCACCAAACCGTCGGTGTCCTGACGCACGGATTTCAAACCGTCCAGATGGCCGATAAAGATGGCAGGGCTGATCGGGCGCAGAAACTTCGTGACCCACAGGCCGACATCGGTCGCCCCTGCGACGATTGTCGCTTTTGGGTGGGCCAGCAGAACCTCGGCCAGATCGTCGACATCTGCGGGCAGAATGGCTTGGTTGTCGGCCGGTCCGGTAACAACGCGCTGGCCATCCCGCAGAGCGCGAAGCTGGCTGATCACCTGATCGCGTTCGGTATTCAGGTGGTCTGCCGTCGGCGTGCCATAGCGGCTGACCGCAACGGCGGCGCGAATGATCGGCTCATACCCCGTGCAGCGGCACAGGTTGCCTTGCAGCGCGGTTTCGACCTGCACCTCGGTCGGCTCTGGCGTCGCCATCCACAGCGCGTAAAGCGACATCACGAAGCCCGGCGTGCAGAAACCGCATTGGCTTCCGTGGTGGTCGACCATGGCCTGTTGCACCGGGTGCAGGCGGCCTTCGGGGCCGGATAGATGCTCGACCGTGACGACATGACAGCCGTCCAACGAGACTAGAAAGCGGATGCAGGCATTCACAGGCTCATAGGTCAAACCGGTATCGGTCAACCGCCCCACCAACACGGTGCAGGCCCCGCAATCCCCTTCGGCGCACCCTTCCTTGGTGCCTGTCAGGCGCTTGGTCAGGCGCAGAAAGTCCAACAACGTCTGGTCCGCACCGGCATCCGCAACGGTGACAGGCTTCCCATTGAGAAGAAAATGGATGTTGTTGCGATATGTCATGTGCGCTCCTGAAAACCTGGGTCTAGAGGGACCTTTCGATAGTCAGCATAGAGCGGCCAATTGCTTTCAAATAGAGGCGTAGTCGGTAAAGACTTTCAACAGATTGTTGAAAATTAACTTGTGCCATGTCATGCTCTGCCCTAACGCCAAAGCCAAGTGGGAAGCGCATGTCCTATATCGAAAGCCTTCGCGTATTTGTTCGCGTGGTTGATCTTGGCAGCATCACATCAGGTGGTCGCGACCTGCGCCTGACCCCGGCGGTTGCCAGTAAGCGCATCAAAGAGCTGGAGAAACACCTGGGTGTGCGCCTGTTCAACCGGACCACACGCTCATTGTCACCAACCGAAGTTGGCAAGCTGTTCTATGACGAGGCGAAGGCAGTGCTTGAGACGGTTGATATCGCGGAGTCGAAGGTCGCCAACTTCTCTCACGCGCCGCGCGGGACGATCCGCGTGACCGCGCCGCTGGGGGCCGGACGCCGAGTTATCGCGCCCTTGGTGCCAAAGTTCGTCGAGAAATATCCTGACACGCGACTGCAAATGCGGCTGTCTGACCGCAAAGTGGATATTCTGGCCGACGGATTAGACGTGTCCTTTTTTATCGGAACACCCAGCGATTCGAACCTGAAACTGCGCAAGATCAGTGACTGCGAGCGGGTGTTGTGCGCCTCGCCCGAGTACCTGGCGCAGAACGGCACACCTCAGACACCTGACGACCTGATGAAAGACACCGCGAATTGCCTGCTTCTCAGATATCCGCGCTCGCCCGAATATTTCTGGGTGCTGCAAACCGCCAAAGGGGCGCGGAAACTGGAGGTCGCTGGCAAATATGACGCCGATGACGGTGATGTCCTGACGGCTTGGGCGTTGGACGGGCGCGGCATCGTTAACAAACCGCGTTTTGAAGTGGCGGGGCACCTTCGCGATGGCACGCTTGTCGAGGTGCTTCCCGAAACCCCGCCCGCCCCAACAATTTTTGGCTGCCTTTATCCGCACAAGAAGCTGCAAGACCCCAAGGTCCGCCTGTTCGTCAATTTCGTCATTGAAAACAGCAAGCCCCTGTTGGGCGTGGCGCCAATTTTCCCAAAACAGGCCCAATCCTAAGCCTTCGCGCCGTTTATCGCGTCCGTCACCACGGCACAGGTTTACCGGCCCAATCAAAGAAGCGGCCATTGTCTTCCGGGGTGAGTTTTTCGATGACGCCCAACAGGTTTTCAGCGGCCGCGTCGGGTGGCACCGATTTGTGCTGGGGATAGTCCTTGGTGAACGGGGTAGCCACAGTGCCCGGGTGCAGCGCAACGCATATCAGATGTTTGTGTGTCCGACGCATCTCGATCGAGGCGGTTTTGATCAACTGGTTTAGCGCCGCTTTCGAGGCCCGATAGGAATACCACCCACCCAATCGATTGTCGCCGATAGAGCCGACGCGGGCAGACAAGGCGGCGAACACCGCAGGCCTGTCACGCGCCAACAGGTGTTTGGCATGTTTCAGGATCAGCGCCGGTCCTATGGCGTTCACTGCGAACACCGCAGCAAGTTCCTCGGCGGTTACGGCGCCTATCGATTTCTCGGGGCCGGACTGCGCGGCCAGAATACCGGTGGCAACGATGATCAAGTCAAAGGAACCGTCAAGTTGGCCCAGCGCAGCGGACACGCTGTCCTCGTTGGTGATATCCAATCTATCACCTGCCCGCGACAGGCCGATGACGTCAAAGCCCCGCCCCTGCAGGGCGACGTTCAAGGCCTGACCGACCCCGCCGGAGGATCCAATGACAAGCGCGCGTTTCGTTGATTCTTTCATATCCTGACCATACGGCCCGGGTTCCGGACACGCAAAAGGCCCCTGCCCGTGCAGAGGCTTGCTCTAAGGTGATATTTGGGCGGAACGGTCTCAGTTCGACGCGATATGGAACGGCAAATCCTTGGCGGCATTGCGGTACCACGCGACAACCTTCTTACGCTCTTCGTCTTCCATGAACGAAACATTCGCAGGCGGCATTGCAACCGTCACACCTGCCTGAATGTAAATCTGACGTGCGGCGCGAGTAATATCGCCTGTGGTTTCCAGATGGATGCCCTTTGGCGCGCGGCGGATGCCGTCATAATACACCTCGCGCGCATGACACATGGAGCAGCGGCCCAGAATGATGTCCTGCACCTCCTCAAACCCTTCGGCGTTTGCAAAGACTTGCTCAGTGGCAGTCAACGGACGGGCTTCGGCCTCTTCCAGTGTGTCATTTTCCAAAGGCGCTGTGGACAGCCACATGATCAGGATGAACAGCACCGCTGTTACCAGCCATGTCCATTTCGGGTCGCTTGTGCCTGCATGGTTCGAGTTGAAATAATGGCGGATCGACACACCCATCAGAAACACCAATGCAGCAATGATCCAGTTGTACTCAGAGGCAAATGCCAGCGGATAGTGGTTGGACAGCATCAGGAAGATCACCGGCAACGTCAGATAGTTGTTATGGGTCGAGCGCAGCTTGGCGATCTTGCCGTATTTCGCATCCGGCGTGCGGCCTTCCTGCAAATCTTTCACCACGATGCGCTGATTGGGCATGATGATGAAGAACACGTTCGCGGTCATAATCGTCGCAGTGAAAGCCCCAAGGTGAAGCATCGTCGCGCGGCCGGTGAAGATCTGGTTATAGCCATAACCCATTGCCACCAGCAGCACGAACAACAGCACCATCAGCACGGTCGGATTTTCGGCCAGTTGCGATTTGCACAAGAAGTCATAGACCAGCCAGCCGATCGACAGCGAGACTGCCGAGATCACGATCCCTTGCCACAGCGCCAGATCGGCCTTTGCGGCATCGATCAGGTAAAGCTCGCCCCCGACCCAATAGACGATCATCAACAGCGCCGCACCAGACAACCATGTTGTATAGCTTTCCCATTTGAACCAGATCAGATGCTCGGGCATGTTTTCCGGGGCCACAAGAAACTTGCGGATGTGGTAAAACCCGCCCCCATGCACTTGCCATTCTTCGCCGTGGGCACCCACGGGCAGGTCCGGCGCTTTGCGCAACCCAAGGTCAAGCGCGACAAAGTAAAAGGACGAGCCAATCCAGGCCATCGCTGTGATGACGTGCAACCAACGGACCGCAAAGGCCAGCCAGTCCCACATGATTGCAAGATCTTGCATAGGGTGTTCCTCCGAGCTTTTACAAAAGGTAGCTCACTGCCTGATTATCGTATATTAGGAAAAAGTATCTAGCTGCTTCAAAAAAAATCGAAGAATAAAATTATGGCCTATCTGGACAATATCAGAACCTTTGTGCGGGTCTATGAATTGGGCAGCATGTCAGCTGCCGCGCGCGATCTACGCATCTCAGCG
This sequence comes from Aliiroseovarius sp. M344, assembly GCF_025140835.1. Classification (NCBI taxonomy): domain Bacteria; kingdom Pseudomonadati; phylum Pseudomonadota; class Alphaproteobacteria; order Rhodobacterales; family Paracoccaceae; genus Aliiroseovarius; species Aliiroseovarius sp. M344. The sequence continues at coordinate 148,334 of NZ_CP081153.1, read as the reverse complement.
GCCGTGGCTTCGTCGCGCATATCGCAACTTGAAGGGCATCTGGGAATACGGCTGTTTCAACGAACGACGCGGCTTCTTAACCCAACCGAACAGGGCAACACGTTTTACAAAGGCGCCTGCAAAATTCTTGAGGCCGTCGAGGCGGCCGAGGCTGATATCAGCGATATCACGCAATCGCCGCGCGGCACGCTGCACGTGGCGGCACCTATTGGCATCGCCCAACGGTTCATCGCGCCTGCCGTGCCTAAATTCAAAGAAGCCTATCCACTTATCAACATCCGCTTACGGTCTTCTGACCGAAAGCTTGATCTGGCAGCCGAAGGATTGGATGCCGCTTTCTTCTTGGGTGTGCCCGAAGACAGCAATCTGCGCATTCGCAAAATCACGGATTGCCCGCGGGTGTTGTGTGCCTCGCCGGACTATATCAAAACCCACGGGATGCCGACATCCAGCGACGAGTTGCGCACCGATAAACATGATTGTCTGAACCTGCGCTATCCGGGCGCGCCCGAGTTCCAATGGCCACTTCAAACCCCGGATGGCGTCAAGCGCGTCACCGTTTCGGGCCCGTTCGAATCCGACCATGGTGAGATACTGACCCGTTGGGCGCTGGATGGTCAGGGGATTGTGCTGAAGGCGGTGTTTGAGATTTCGGATCATCTGGCCAAAGGGCGACTGGTGCCGGTGCTGGTCGATGAACCGCCGCTGCCCATTCAGTTGGCGTGCCTTTATATGCACCGGCGCAGACAGGACCCGAAGGCCCGCCTGTTCATCGACTTCATGGTAGATCACATTCAAGCGGCAATGCCCGACTAGTCACGCCCGCCTAGCTGCCGCGATAAGTCGAATAGCCAAAGGGCGACAGCAGAAGCGGCACGTGGTAATGCGCCTCTTGCGACATCCCAAAGCGCAGCGGAACCACATCAAGGAACCGCGGTTCTTCTGGCGCGGTTCCGGTGGCATCCAGATACGCGCCCGCATGGAACACCAGTTCATACGTCCCAAGGGCAAATTCGCTGGCTGGCAGAATTTGCTCATCGGTCCGCCCATCATCATTGGTCTTGAGGCTGCGCAAATGAACGCGCTTGTCGCCATCGATGCGATACAGGTCGATCTCAAGCCCTTCCGCCGGGCAACCCCGGGCGGTGTCCAGAACATGTGTCGTCAAATATCCGGTCATGCGGCGTCTCCTTGTGCGATATCCCATTAATGTCCTGCGCTTTGTAATCAATACATAGAGAAGTGACAAAAAGCTCTTTCAAAAATAATGAGAAAGTCGCCAGAATTGTTCTGAGGTATAAGAAAGAAAATGAGGAGACCCCGAGTTGACACGCTACACTCGTGATATGCGCGGCCACGGCCCAACCCCGCCCCATCCGCAGTGGCCGGGCGATGCCAAAGTCGCGGTGCAGTTTGTGCTGAACTACGAAGAAGGCGCAGAGAATTGCGTACTTCACGGCGACGACGCATCCGAGGCTTTTTTGTCCGACATTCCCGGCGCTGCCCCATGGCCCGGCAAACGTCACTGGAACATGGAAAGCATGTATGAATACGGCGCGCGCGCCGGCTTCTGGCGTTTGCACCGCCTGTTCACAGGCGCGGATATTCCGCTGACCATTTATGGCGTTGCGCGTGCCCTGTCGCGCAGCCCAGAGCAGGTACAGGCCATGAAAGACGCGGGCTGGGAGATTGCCAGCCACGGCTTGAAATGGATCGAACATAAAGACATGCCCGAAGACGCTGAGCGTGCCGCCATTGCCGAAGCTGTCCGTTTGCACACCGAGGTTGTGGGCGAACGTCCGCGCGGCTGGTATACCGGGCGCTGTTCGGAAAACACTGTGCGACTGGCTGCCGAAGAAGGTGGCTTTGCTTATGTGTCTGACACCTATGACGATGACCTGCCCTATTGGCTAAAGGTCGGCGACCGTGATCAACTGATCATTCCCTATACGCTGGAAGCCAACGACATGCGGTTCGCCACCGCTCCGGGTTGGGTGACAGGTGACGATTTTGGCCGCTATCTGACTGACGCATTCGATACGCTCTATGCCGAAGGTGAAGCCGGACGTCCTGCGATGATGACCATCGGACTGCACTGTCGGCTTGTGGGTCGCCCGGGCAAAATCGCCGGATTGAAGCGATTTATCGACCACATTCAGGCCCATGACAGCGTCTGGTGTCCACGCCGGATCGACATTGCTGACCACTGGGCGATAACCCATCCGCCCAAGCGCTTCGAGCGCCCGAGCCAGATGGACAAGGCGCGGTTTGTGTCGCTTTACGGCTCGATTTTTGAGCATTCCCCCTGGATCGCCGAACGCGCCTTTGATCTGGAGCTTGGCCCCGCCCATGACAGTGCGGCGGGCGTCCACAACGCCCTATCCCGTATCTTCCGCACCGCGTCCGAAGAAGAGCGCCTTGGTGTTCTAACAGCGCACCCCGATCTGGCGGGGAAGCTGGCTGCCGCGGGCGAGCTGACGGCGGAAAGCACATCCGAGCAGGCTGGTGCCGGGTTGGATTACCTCACGGATGAAGAGCGCAAGACCTTTACCAAGCTCAACACCACCTATGTGGGCAAGCACGGGTTTCCCTTCATCATTGCGGTGCGCGATCATGACAAGGCTTCGATCGTTGCGAATTTCCAACAGCGTATCGACAATGACCGCGACACCGAATTTGCCGAGGCCTGCCGACAAGTCGAGCGGATCGCCCAGTTCCGTTTGAAGGACCTGCTGCCATGAGCCGTGTGTTGTCCTCGCAGCCCCTGACTGCTGCCGCTTTTGCCCCGTTCGGTGATGTGATCGAGGTCTCAGGCGTGCCGGACAAGCTGATCAATCAAGGCATGTGCGGGCGTCATCACGATCTGGCGCGTCTAGATTTTACCGACGGGCGCGCCGGGATAAGTCTGTTTGACGCCAAGGCGCGGCAGTTTCCGCATGTGGTCGACATGGTCGAACGTCACCCCGACGGAAGTCAGGCGTTCATTCCCGTGTCCGGCGTGCCGATGCTGGTTATCGTCGCCGAGGATCAGGATGGATCGCCGGTGAACCTGAAGGCCTTCGTGTCGCAGCCCGGCCAATCCGTCAATCTTTTACGGGGCGTTTGGCACGGTGTGCTCGCCCCCGTCGAAAAACCAGGACGGTTCATCGTCATTGACCGCATAGGCGACGGACCCAACCTGCAAGAACATTGGTTCGACGACCCTTTTGTTGTCGAAACAGTAACTAAGGCACCCTGACAAAGAAACAGGGGCCTAGCGCGAACAGTCTAAATGGGAGGAAACCACATGGCTGACAACTCAATAGGAACCGCAGAACAACTGCGGGATCCAAACTATTTTCCGGGGCTTGCCAAAGGCATCCCGCTGGGTATCCAGCATGTCCTGGCGATGTTCGTCTCGAACGTCACGCCCGCGATCATCGTCGCAGGTGCCGCCGGTTTCGGCTTCGGATCGAACAGCCCGGACTTTCCTGAGCTCTTGTATCTGATCCAGATGTCGATGCTGTTTGCCGGGGTTGCAACCTTGCTGCAAACCATCACGCTTGGCCCAGTTGGCGCGGCACTGCCTATCGTGCAAGGGACGTCCTTCGCGTTCCTGCCCATCATGATCCCGCTTGTGGCGGGCAAAGGCGTTGACGCGCTGGCCGCGCTGTTTACCGGTGTGATCATTGGTGGCCTGTTCCACGCCTTCCTTGGCACATTCATCGGCAAGATACGCTTCGCCTTGCCGCCGCTTGTGACCGGGCTGGTCGTGACCATGATCGGTCTGGCGCTGGTGAAGGTTGGCATTCAGTACGCTGCCGGTGGCGTTCCAGCGATTGGCACCCCTGAATATGGCTCGCTACTGAACTGGTCGGCTGCACTGGTGGTGATCTTCGTGACACTGGGTTTGAAATTTTTCACCAAAGGCATGTTGTCGATCTCGGCCGTGCTGATTGGTCTGGTTGTTGGTTACATCTATTCGATCATGGTTGGCATGTTGTCGATTGAGGCCATCGCCACCTCGTGGAGCCGCGCCAGCGCCTTCGCCCTGCCGATGCCCTTCAAGTATGGGTTCGAACTGTCGGCAGCGGCCATCATCGGCTTCTGCCTGATGGCATTCATTTCGGCGATTGAGACTGTTGGCGACGTGTCCGGGATCACCAAAGGTGGTGCAGGCCGCGAAGCGACAGACGAGGAAATTCAGGGTGCGACCTATGCCGATGGTATTGGCACTGCTGTTGCTGGTATGTTTGGCGCGTTCCCGAACACCTCGTTCAGCCAGAACGTCGGCCTGATCGCCATGACCGGCGTGATGAGCCGCCACGTTGTGACTTGCGGCGCAATCTTCCTGATCATTTGTGGTCTTGTCCCGAAAGTCGGCGGTGTCATCCGCACAGTGCCCATCGAGGTGCTGGGCGGCGGCGTGATCGTTATGTTCGGTATGGTTGTGGCCGCCGGTATCTCGATGCTGTCAGACGTGGACTGGAACCGTCGCAACATGGTGATCTTCGCGATTGCCCTGTCGATCGGTCTGGGTCTGCAACTGGAGCCGGGTGCGCTTCAGCACATGCCCGACACCGCGCGCATTCTTCTGACGTCGGGCCTGTTGCCTGCCGCGTTGATCGCCATCGTCTTGAACTTGATCCTGCCAGAAGAACTGGCCGGGGAATCGACCGAGGAAGTCTCGGGCGGTATGGCCGGACATGGTCGCGGGTCACTGTCACGCGACGACTAGGGTTAAGAAATGATTTTCGGTCGTCCCCTTAGGGGGGCGTCCGGGCCACCAAAGATGACCGCAATCACGGACTGAAACCGCTGCAAACTGCTGCCCCTGATGGGGACGTATGCTTCCGTTTCGCCCTCCTCTCACGAATTGAACACAAACCATGTGGGCAGATGCCGCACGATCACCGACCTGATCCCGCCACGCAAACGGCGCAAGTGATCCGACGCTTGACGGGGCAAGCAAAAAAGGCGCGCCCATCTCGGCGCGCCCTTTTCTTTTAGTGCGGCTTGAAAACCGGCTGATCAGCCATAGCTGGACACCGCCGATCCGGCCAATGCCGCGGTGTTCAGCAATCCGCGCACGGTGATTGAAGGGGTAACGATGTGCACCCGATTGCCCATTCCCATCAGTATCGGTCCAACCTCAAGTCCACCCGCGACGGATTTCAGGATGTTGCGCGTGGCACCGGCCGCATCCGAATTGGCATAGACCAGCACATTCGCCTTGCCGGTCAACCTTCCGCCGGGGAACAGCCGTTCGCGCAGATCGGGATCAAGGGCCGCATCGGTGTGCATCTCGCCCTCGTACTCGAAATTCAGTGGCAGGGTATCCAGAATGTCCAACGCACCGCGCATGGCCCGGCCCGAGGCGCTGTCCAGGTTGCCGAACTGGGATCCCGAACACAGCGCGACGCGTGGTTCGATCCCGAAGCGGCGCACATGGCGTGCAGCCGCAACGACGATTTCAGACAATTGCTGCGCATCTGGCGTGATGTTCACATGAGTATCCGCTACGAACAGCGGCCCCTGATCCAAGATCATCAAAGACAGCGCACCGATCGGGTGAAGCTCGCCTTCTGCCAGCAGGCTGGTGGCATAGTTCAGATGCCAGCGAAACTCGCCAAATGTGCCACAAATCATGCTGTCAGCTTCACCACGCCGCACCATAACACCGGCGATTGCCGTGGTGTTGGTACGCAGGATGGCACGCGCCAGATCGGGCGTGACGCCTTTGCGCGCCAAGACGCTGTGATAGGTTTCCCAATAGTCGCGATAGCGCGGATCGTTTTCCGGGTTCACAAGCTCGAAATCCTTCCCCGGACGTATCTTTAGCCCTTCGCGTTCAAGCCGTGCCTCAACCACTTCGGGTCGACCGATCAGGATCGGGGTATCAACCCCTTCTTCGACCATGGACTGAGCCGCGCGCAATATGCGTTCATCCTCGCCTTCGGCAAAGACGATCCGTCGTTTGGCTGCACGGGCGGCATCGAACACCCGCCGCATGATCGAATAGGACCGGAAAACCTCGCCTTGAAGTGTGGTTTTGTACTCGTCCAAATCAAGTTCACGCGTCGCAACACCAGAATCGATGGCCGCCCGCGCCACCGCTGTCGCAATCGTCGGCAACAAACGCGGATCAAACGGTTTCGGGATCAGGTAGTCCGGCCCAAAGGTCAGACGCTCGCCCCGGTAGGCGACACCCACTTCGGCCGAGGTTGTCTCGCGTGCCAATCGGGCGATGGCCTCGACACAAGCCAGTTTCATCTCGTCATTGATCTCGGTCGCGCCGCTGTCCAGCGCGCCCCGGAAGATGAACGGGAAACACAGCACGTTGTTGACCTGATTGGGGTAATCAGACCGGCCGGTAGCGATCAGCGCCCGAGGAGCAACCTCGCGCGCGTCTTCGGGCATAATTTCCGGCGTCGGGTTTGCCAGCGCGAAGATGATCGGATCATCCGCCATCTTAGCGACCATTTCTTTGGTCAGCAGACCGGGTCCAGACACGCCAAGAAACAGGTCCGCCCCAACCATCGCGTCATCGGTCGTGCGCATATCGGTGTCGCGGGCGAATTCCTGCTTTTGCGGGTTCAGATCATTGCGGAGTGTGTGAACCACACCTTTGCTATCCAGCATCGTGATGTGCTCTTTCTTAACACCCATCACCATCAGCATTTTCAGACACGCAATGCCCGCAGCCCCTGCGCCAAGCGCGACGACCTTTACATCTTCGACTTTCTTTTCGGCCACGATCAGCGCGTTAAACGCGGCCGCCGAGGCAACAATCGCCGTGCCGTGTTGATCGTCGTGGAACACCGGAATGTTCATCTTTTGCTTGCACAGTTCCTCGACCAGAAAGCAGTCAGGCGCCTTGATATCTTCAAGGTTCACAGCCCCGAACGTGGGTTCCAACTTGGCAACGATTTCGGCCAGTTTTTCGGGATCGGTTTCGTTCACCTCAATGTCAAAGCAATCAATGCCCGCGAATTTCTTAAACAGAACCGCCTTGCCTTCCATCACCGGTTTTGAGGCTTGTGCACCAATATTGCCCAAGCCCAGAACCGCCGTGCCGTTTGAGATCACGGCGACAAGGTTGCCCTTCGACGTATAGCGTGCGGCATCTCCGGGGTTCTTTTCGATCTCAAGGCATGCCTCGGCCACTCCGGGACTATAGGCATTCGACAGATCGCGCCCTGTGGCCATCGGTTTCGTGGCGCGGATTTCCAGTTTTCCGGGTTTCGGAAACTCGTGATAATCCAGTGCTTCCTGACGTTTATCAGCGCTTTTGTTGTCCAATGCCATGTTCTGTAACTCCTCCAAGAGACGCGCCAACAGGCACGCTATCCTTTGCATGCTAGGGCGTATTCGCGCGCTTTGTCATGACAATTGCCAAGTCGCCTGTTCTGGCAACGCTGACCGGGTCTTTGCGACTTGTGGGCCGAGGTCGCTTTAGAAGTCGACCTCGATCGCGATGCCCTTTTCGACAGCAAGATCCACAACCTTAGAGGCGACGGCCAGATCCTGAAGCCCAACACCTGTGCCATCGAACAACGTCACCTGATCATCGGACGTGCGCCCGGGATGGTCGCCATTGATGACTGCACCAATTTCTGCGATATCCGCCTGCTTCAACGTCCCGGCAGAAATGGCGTGCTGCGCCTCGCCGATGCTGATCGACTGGGCGATTTCGTCTGTGAACACGGTGGCGCGGGCCACAAGCGCGGCTTCGACCTCTTGCTTGCCTTTGGTGTCAGTGCCCATGCAGGCGATGTGCGTGCCGGGCTTGACCTGCGCATCCTTCAGGATCGCCGCTTGGCTTGATACGATCGTCACGATCACGTCCGCCTGCGCACCCAGGTCATCAAGGCTGACGCTTTCAAACGGCAGGCCCAGTTCGCCCGCCACTTTCTCGAGCGAGGCAAGTTTTTCCGGCGTACGATTCCACGCGACGACCTTCTCAAATTTTCGCTGCTCGGCCACGGCTTGCAGTTGGAATGTGGCTTGATGCCCTGCCCCGATCATGCCCAAAACCTTGCTGTCCTTGCGCGCCAAATGCGCGACAGATACGGCAGCCGCCGCGGCGGTCCGCAAGGCCGTCAAAAGATTGCCCCCAACCACGGCGCGGCATTTGCCTGTGTCTGCGTCAAACAGGAAGACCGTCGACTGGTGATTGGTCAGACCCTTGTCAGCATTGCCGGGCCAATACCCGCCGGATTTCAGGCCAAGGTTCAGGGCGGCCCGGTCAAACCCAGATTTGAACCCGTAAAGCGCATCAGCATGACCGATCGCCTCGCGGATCACCGGGAAATTATAGGCTGACCCGCCTGACATAGAGGCGAACACCTGTTCCACCGCGTCGAAGTTATCTTTGCGGGTCACAAGGGCGGCGATTTCTTTTTCGGGGACGATAAACATGTTGGTAGATCCTATTCAAGAAAGGTGGGGCCGTATGACAGCCCCACCAGTTCAGGATGAGAATTAATAGGCTTTGCCGCGTGCTGACACCGGCCAAACGGTTTCAACCTTGCCATTCCGCACGCCCACATACCAATCATGCACGTTACAGGTCGGGTCGCAGTGACCCGGCACAAGGCGCAGCTTGTCGTTCACCTTCAGCGCGCCATTCGGATCGGCCACCACGCCATGTTCGTCCGAACATTTCAGGTATTCGACATCGTCGCGGCCATAGACAAAAGGCAAACCGCTATCGACGGATTGGGCTTTCAGACCTGCATCGACGATGGCTTTGTCGGCTTTTGAATGGCTCATCACCGTGGTCAGGATGAACAACGCGTTCTCCCACTCGCCGTCATCAATGCGCTTGCCGTCTTTGTCGAGGATGCGGCCATAATCGGCGTCCATGAACGCGTAGGATCCGCATTGCAGCTCGTTATACACGTTCGATGCGCTCTCGAAGTAATACGAGCCCGTCCCGCCACCGCCAACAATGTCACACTCCAGACCGTTGCTTTTCAAACCCTGTACAGCGTCGGCAACCTGCGCAACGGCCGCGTCCAGCTTTTCTTTGCGGTCGGTGTACAGGTCCATGTGCTGCATCGCGCCCTGATAGGCTTGAATGCCGGCAAATTTTAGGTTCGGGGCCGCATCGATCAGTTTTGCGATGTTCACGACGTCCTGCGTTGTGCTCACGCCGCAACGCCCAGCGCCGCAGTCTATCTCGACCAGCGCTTCCAGCTCTGTTCCCGCCGCAACGGCAGCATCGGACAACGCTTTGACATTCTCGGGGTCATCGACACAGACCAGAACCCGTGCACCCAGTTTTGGCATCTCGGCCAAACGCTTGATCTTGGCCGGTTCCGTGACTTGGTTCGACACCATAACGTCCTTGATACCACCACGGGCGAACACCTCGGCCTCGGACACTTTCTGGCAGCATACGCCACAGGCCGCGCCAAGGTCTTGCTGCAACTTCAAAACATCCACGGACTTGTGCATCTTCCCATGGGCGCGGTGACGCATCCCGTGCGCCTTCGCATAGTCGCCCATTTTCTTGACGTTACGCTCCAGCGCACCCAGATCCAACACGAGGCAGGGCGTTTGGATTTCGGCTTCGTCCATGCCGGGCTTGGCGGGTATGTCAAAGCCCACATCGAACTTCGAAAAATCAGTCGGTGCATTCATTTTTCAGTCTCCCAATCAGGTTTTCAGCCACGGCAGTTTGTCCAGATCGACATTGCCGCCAGTGATGATGATGCCAACACGTTTGCCTTTGAACGTGTCGGGGTTTTTCAGGATTGTCGCCAGAGGCACGGCGGAGGAGGGCTCCATCACCACCCGCAAGTGTTTCCAGGTAAGTTTCATCGCCTCGATGATCTCAGGGTCTGAGGCAGTATAGATGTCGGACACGTGGTTCGACACGAAATGCCATGTTAGATCCTTCAAGGGCACCAGCAAACCATCAGCGATGGTTTTCGGCGCGTCATCAGCGATGATGTGCCCTGCCTTGAAGCTGCGATAGGCATCGTCGGCTTGCTCCGGCTCGGCTGCGATGATCTTGGTTTCAGGCGCTAGGTTTGACAGGGTCAGGCAGGTGCCGGAGATCATGCCACCGCCGCCGATTGGCGCGGCCACAAAATCCAGACCGTCCACTTGCTCAATCATCTCTTTCGCGCAGGTCCCCTGCCCCGCAATCACGCGCGGATCGTTATAGGGATGTACGAAGTCACCACCGGTTTCGGCCTGCACCTTGGCAAAGGTCTCTTCGCGCGACGTGGTGGAGGGCTCGCATTCAGTGATCTTGCCACCATACCGGCGCACGGTATCTTTTTTGGCCTGCGGCGCTGTGTGCGGCATGACCACGTTGCACGGGATTCCGCGCAACATGGCTGCATAGCTGAGGCAGGACGCATGGTTGCCGCTGGAATGCGTTGCTACACCCTTCTTAGCCTGTTCGTCATCCAGCCCGAACACCGCGTTCGAGGCACCGCGCACTTTGAACGCGCCCGGCGTCTGGAAGTTCTCGCATTTGAAGAACAATTTGGCGCCGGTCAGTTCGTCCAGATAATCCGACGTGCGAACCGGAGTGCGCTGGATATGCGGCTTGATGCGCTCATGCGCGACAAGCATGTCAGCAAGCGTAGGGATATACATCGTCGTGGTATCCTTTCCGATTAAACAGCGTTGTTGCGATAGTATTCTTGCGCCGCAGCCACACCCGACCCCAGTTTGATATCGAGGCCCAGATCGACCATGCACATCTCAGCGGTTGCCAGACCCGACAGGGTCATAACATCGGTCAGGCTGCCTAGGTGGCCGATGCGGAACACCTTGCCGGCGACCTCGCCCAGACCTACACCGAAGGCGACGCCGTATCTGTTGGCCGCATGTGTGACGATATCAGTTGCGTTGAAACCTTCAGGCGTTCTGATCGCGCTGACCGTGTCCGATTGCACGTCTTTGGAAACTGCGCAAAGCTCAAGGCCCCATGCGTTGACCGCCTGACGCACGCCTTCCGCGATCCGATGGTGACGGACAAAGACGTTCTCAAGCCCTTCATCAAGGATCATCTTGCACGCTTCGTTCAACCCGTTCAACAGACCGACGGCGGGTGTATAAGGATAGGCATTGTTGGCATAGCCGTTGCCCATGTCCCGCACGTCAAAGAAGGTGCGCGGCAGGGTCGCGGTTTCCAGTGCGGCCATGGCCTTGGGCGAAAAGCCGACGATTGCCAAACCAGCGGGTAGCATGAAGCCCTTTTGTGATCCAGTTACGGCAATATCCACGCCCCATTCGTCCATGCGGAAGTCCATCGACGCGATCGAGCTGACACCATCCACGAACAACATCGCCGGGTGGTTGGCCGCATCAAGCGCCTTGCGCACGGCGGCAATGTCCGACCGAACGCCGGTGGCCGTTTCGTTATGCGTGGCCAGAACCACCTTGATCTCGTGACCCGTGTCGGCCTTCAGGATGTCGGCGTATTTGGCGGCAGGCAGACCAGCACCCCAGCGGGTTTCAACAATCTGAACGTCCAGTCCATGACGTTGGCACATGTCGATCCAACGGTGGCTGAACATGCCGTTGCGGGCTGCCAAAACCTTGTCACCAGCACTAAGCGTGTTGGTCAGAGCAGTTTCCCACCCCCCGGTTCCGGTCGAGGGGAAGATAAAAACATTCGCTGTTTCGCTTTTCAGTATCTTCTTCACCCCAGCAAGCGCCGGATGCAAAATTTGCCCAAACAACGGCGAGCGGTGATCCAGCGTCGGCATATCCACAGCCTTGCGCAGATGCTCGGGCATGTTTGTCGGTCCTGGTATGAATACAGGGTTCTGGAAGCTCATTGGCGTACCCTCCTATTAGCGGTTCTGGATCACATTAGCGGGGTGGCATACCGGTTGTATATTTTTTTGAAAAAGTATTTCAAAAATGGGCTTTTGAAGGTAATAATGATAATTAACAATGGCTTGCTTTTTTTCACTCTGTCAAAGTCATTTTCAACAGTGTAATTAAAGTCTTACTTTTTCGGTCGAAAGGAAAGAAAATGGAGCCGATGAAACGGCGAATGGGTCGCCCCAAGAAATTCCAGCAAAACGAAAAACCGACCACCATTCTGGCACTGGATCGGGCGCTAGATGTTCTGGACGCCTTGTCCCATGCAAATGGGATGACGTTGTCCGAGCTTGCGACGCATCTGGACCAATCACCGGCCACCATGCACCGGGTGCTTGCCACCCTTCATGCCAGAGGCGTTGTTGAGATGGACCCGAAAACTCAGGCCTGGCACATCGGCTCAGCTGCTTTTCGCATGGGTTCGGCCTTTTTGCGCAGAAGCAGCATTGTTGAACGTAGCCGCCCAATCATGCGCGAACTGATGGAGGCCACCGGCGAAACTTCGAACCTTGGGATCGAACGGAATGGCGAGATCATGTTCATCAGTCAGGTCGAAACCAACGAATCCATCCGGGCTTTCTTTCCACCCGGCACCTTGTCGCCCATGCACGCATCCGGGATCGGGAAGGCGTTGCTAAGCTGTTATTCGGACCGCCACGCGGATCAGTATTTCCGCACAGCTCGTCTGACAGGGTTTACCCAAAAGACAATCACCCGACCCGATGCACTGCGCGACGAGCTAGCTGGTATTCGGGACAGAGGTTGGTCTTTCGACGACGAGGAGAAAGCCGAGGGCATGCGCTGTATCGCGGCACCGATCCGTGACATCTATGGCGAGGCCGTCGCCGGCATATCCATCTCTGGCCCGACACATCGGATGCCGGAAAGCACCATTGAAAAGATCGGCGCGCTGGTTGCGGATGCTGCGGCACGCGTATCGCGCGGGCTTGGCTCGCCCTAGACCCCGACCGACCCCAGCGTCATATGCCGATTGACGTCTTTATAAAGTAGATATCGGAACGGCCCCGGCCCACCTGCATAACATGCCTGCGGGCAGAAGGCGCGCAGCCACATGTAATCACCGGCCTCGACCTCGACCCAATCTTGGTTCAGACGATAGACAGCTTTGCCCTCCAGCACGTAAAGCCCATGTTCCATTACATGGGTTTCCGCGAAGGGAATGACGCCGCCCGGCTGGAAGGTGACAATGGTCACATGCATGTCATGGCGCAGATCAGTGGGGTCAACAAAACGGCTGGTTGCCCAAGCCCCGTCCGTGTCGGGCATCGGGGTCGGCGTGACGTCGCGATCACTGGTGACAAAGGCTTCTGGTGCGTCCAGCCCCTCGACGGCTTGATAGCGTTTTCGGATCCAATGGAAGCGCACGGGCGCGGACCCGTTGTTGCGCAGGGTCCACGCGGCATGTGGGGGAAGAAAGGCATACCCGCCTTCCGACAATTCATGCGCTTTACCATCAATGGTCAGCGTCATGCCGCCTTCAACGACAAACAACACGGCTTCGGCGCCGGTTTCTGTTTCAGGCCGGTCGCTGCCGCCGCCCGGCAGCACCTCGGCAATATATTGCGAGAAAGTCTCGGCAAATCCTGACAGCGGTCGCGACAATACCCAGAAGCGCGCATCCTCCCAGAACGGCAAAAGACTTGTGACAATATCGCTATAAGTCCCTTTCGGGATCACCGCATAAGCCTCGGTAAACATTGCCCGATCGGTCAGAAGCTGCGTCTGAGGGGGCAACCCTCCGTGCGGTGCATAATAGCTCGATTTCGTCATGCTAGGACCTTCTGCCGAGGGTTTCGTATCTTATGTCGTCTATGATGAAGCCATTTGGAGGATTAATCTTTCCTAATGTCCATGAAGGATCATCAAAATTTCTTTGAAAGTTACCAAGCAAGGCGCCTGTCACCATGCGACCCTAGATCATGCGAATGACGTCTTTGTCGATCGACAGCATATAGCCACGTCGCGCGATGGTTTTGACCAAAAGCTCGCTCATCATCTGATTGCCCAGCGCGTCGCGCAGCCGTTTGATACGGGTGGCGCCGGCCGCTTCATCGCAGTCGGATGGATCACGGCCGGAAATCAGCCCCTCCAACTCGGACCCCGACAAGACCTCTTCATCCATCCGAGCTTCGGCAAGGGCTGACAAGGTTTCGATGGCTGCTTCGGTCAGCGAAAACTCCATATTGTTCAGATAAACCGTACGCTCTTCCCGGCTGATCAAAAGGGAATTGACTTGAATGCCTGCGCGCTCGATCTCGCCCATCCGCCGGTTCAGGCCGATGATGGTGATCAGGAACACCAAGGCAGCGATCAGAAGCGCGGTCGCAAAAATCAAAAGCACAAAGATGACCATGCGATAGCTGGTCAGAGTATCAGCAAAAGCAGTTCCAGATTGCGCAAGAATCTCCAGCAACTTGATTTCGGCGCCAGAGGTCAGGCCATCATTCTCGACAAATATCTGCTCGACCCGCGCGTTGAACGCATTTGCGTCGGGCAAAGTCATAAACAGAACAACGGCAGCGATCAGCAAAATCCCGATGATCGTTGCGATGCCTGCGACGACCACCCGGTTTGAAACTCTACGCGCGTCAGAAGCGAAGGAAGAATTCTCCGGCACTCTCTTTCCTTTCGGTAAGACCTCTATCGTCGAAAATGGACTGAATCTTCAACAGGAACCACCCCTGGTTTTCCAACCGTTGCTGCACCTGGCGGGTCGCAACCTGACGGTCGTTGCAAGCAGCGTCCGGCAGCTCCATCACGCCGTAATGCAGTTTGAGCGGGTTGTCCCGTTTGGCTTTGTAGTCAACATAGCAACCCGCCTGAGCAGGTAGGGCATATGCGACGAACGCGAGGGCAAAGAGAATATGTTTCATCATGCCCAAACCATGCGGCCCGCTCGCCAGATATTCAATATCAAAGCCGTTGTTAGACGATAACAGCCGGGCGTTATTGCCTGACTTTTACGCGCTGGCCCAAGTTTGGTGCATCTTCCACGCGTCCTTAGGGATGCATTGCTGAAAGGACACCTAATGAAACGCCATTCAACAACTTCACCTATCAAACTCGCACTTTGTGCAACGCTGGCGCTGGCCTTGTCGGTCGCGCCCGTTTCGGCGGGTAACAACAATTCCCGGTCTGATAGTCAGGATGCCACCACGGTCATTGGCATAATACTGGGATTGGCTACCATCGGTGCCATTCTTTCCAGCAAGAATGATTGGGAGTCTTACAAAGAGAAGCCGAAACATCCGCCCAAACGGGTGCATCGGGATCGCGTGCCCAAGCAATTGATCCTGCCGAAAAACTGCGTGCGCAACTACCGTACACAACAAGGCAACCGGACGCTGTTCAGCAATCGCTGCTTGAAACGTAACTTTGCATATTACGACAATCTGCCGCGCGCCTGTAAAACCAAGGTGGTCGCGCGCAACAAGCAAGGCACCTATGTCACGCGCAAAATCTTCCGTCCCCATTGCCTGACGAACCGCGGCTATCGCATGCAAAAATTTTATTAACCCAACATCGAGCAGCGGTGTGGCGTCCCCTAACCCCTCACACCGCTAAACTTGCGGGAGCTTCGGCTCCCGCCTTTTTTACTTGCGGGCGGGCGTGTGATCGGCGACGCAAGGACATGACCAAGCTAGTTCCCGATTTTAGTTTTGAAGCCTCCGCGCATGACCGCGGATTTCTGCGTGTCGCGGGCGTCGACGAGGTCGGGCGCGGGCCCCTCGCGGGGCCAGTGACTGCAGCGGCAGTTGTTTTGACTGTTGGCAACATTCCGAGCGGGCTGAACGATTCCAAGGCTTTGACTGCCAGGAAGCGCGAGGCCCTCTATGAGGTCATTCTGAATTGTGCTGACATTTCAATCGCCCATGCCAGCGTCGAAGAGATTGACGAGCTGAACATCCTACGGGCAAGCCATCTGGCGATGGAGCGTGCGGTTGCGGGGCTTACGAACCCGCCTGACCACCTGCTGATCGACGGCAATATGACGCCGCGCGGGCTGACCTGTTCGTCAGAGACAATCATCAAAGGCGATGCGCGATCTGTGTCGATTTCCGCAGCCTCGATTATCGCCAAAATCACCCGCGACCGGATCATGGTGGATTTGGCGCAACAGTTTCCCGGCTATGGGTGGGAGACGAACGCAGGATACCCGTCAAAAAGCCACAGGTTGGCACTTCAAAATCTTGGTGTGACCCCACACCATAGACGTTCGTTCAAGCCGGTGCACAATATCTTGTATCAACAAGAAAATGTAAGTGACTGATTCAAAAAAGAATTTGACGGCGATTCGCCTTTGACTCATGCTGACCTCATCAAAACGAGCGCAACAATGCGCCACTGATATGCGCAATTAGCGCAGGGTACATGAGGCAGAAATGACAACGAAAACCAAAACAAAAGCGGCTGTAGACCTGCCGCTGAACCAGATTATTGATGGTGACTGCATCGATGTGATGAACGGTCTGCCAGAAAACTCGGTCGATCTGATTTTCGCCGATCCGCCTTATAACCTGCAGTTAAAAGGCGACCTGCATCGCCCCGACAATTCCAAGGTGGACGCCGTTGACGACCATTGGGACCAGTTCGACAGCTTCAAAGCCTATGACCAGTTCACCCGCGCATGGCTGAAAGCCGCGCGACGTATTCTAAAGCCTGATGGCGCGATCTGGGTTATTGGGTCTTATCACAACGTCTTTCGCATGGGTGCCGAGCTTCAGAATCAAGGCTATTGGATCCTGAACGATGTTGTTTGGCGTAAGTCCAATCCAATGCCAAATTTCCGTGGCAAGCGCTTTACCAACGCCCATGAAACGATGATCTGGGCCTCGAAATCCGAGGGTGCGAAATACACGTTCAACTACGAAGCCCTGAAAGCGCTGAACGAAGGTATTCAGATGCGGTCGGATTGGGTTTTGCCAATCTGCACCGGGCACGAGCGTCTGAAAGACGATAATGGCGACAAAGCGCACCCAACGCAAAAACCCGAATCGCTTTTGCATCGCGTATTGGTCGGGTCGACCAGTCCGGGCGATGTGATCCTTGATCCCTTCTTCGGAACAGGCACCACGGGTGCTGTTGCGAAAATGCTGGGTCGCGATTTTATCGGCATTGAACGCGAAGAAGCGTATCGCAAGGTGGCCGAAAAGCGCATCTCGAAGGTTCGCAAGTTTGACAAAGAGGCGCTGACCACCACGCCTTCGAAACGCGCCGAACCGCGTGTGCCATTTGGCCAGCTGGTCGAACGTGGCATGCTGCGTCCGGGCGAGGTTCTGACCAGTCCGCGCGGCAAAACCGCAAAAGTCCGCGCCGATGGCACGTTGATTTCAGGAGAGGCCCGCGGGTCAATCCACCAAGTTGGCGCAGCATTGGAAAGCGCGCCCAGCTGCAACGGGTGGACCTATTGGTACTTCAAGCAGGACGGCAAGAAAGTCCCGATTGACTTGCTGCGGCAACAAATCCGCGCAGAGATGAACTAGATTCCAAGTTTTTGCAGGGCGCACGCACAAGTGCCCGCAATACGGTGTACCGCCGGTGCCTGTGGTCTGTTCCATGGCACTTTCAACTTGCCCCACCCTGCAAAGGGTGGGGTTTTTTCGATCAAATTGGTTCCCCACTTGCAGTACCAGCACAGTTTCGGGCAGGAGTAGACTATGTTGCCCATCTTCTATTCCTTCCGACGCTGCCCATACGCGATCCGTGCCCGCCTTGCTCTGGACAGCAGCGGTGTTCAGGTCGAACTGCGCGAAATCCTTTTACGCGACAAACCGCAGGCGTTTCTGGATGTCTCGCCTTCCGCAACCGTGCCCTGTCTTGTGACGCAGGATGGCGTGCTGGATGAAAGTCTCGACATCATGCGCTGGGCATTGGCGCAGAAAGATCCCGAGGGTCTTTGCAACATGCCAGCGGGCGGTTTTGCGTTGATAGAGACTTTTGATGGCCCCTTCAAAACCGCGCTTGATCTGACGAAATACGCCGTGCGCCACCCAGGCAGCGACCCCGAGGCGACACGCGCAGACGCAATGCGCATTTTGGCCGGGCTCGACGAACAGCTGCGCGATGGGTGGTTATATGGCAGCCGCCCATCGCTTGCCGATCTCGCCACCCTCCCCTTCGTTCGGCAGTTCGCAATGATCGACAAGGCGCGGTTCGATGCCGAGGCCACTCCGCGTATTTCTGCTTGGCTAGACACTTTTCTTGCCGGTGAGCGGCTGGCAAACGTGATGAAGAAACACGCACCTTGGCGGGACGGCGACGCAACGGTGGTTTTCCCTAACGCATCCCCGGCTTAGGTAGGGATCCGGCCTTATACGCGCTCCAATCCGTGATCTCGGGATAGTGCAGTTTGCGCCACGCGCGGACGCGTGGATTCATCACCCGACGCCATACAGGGGGGATCAACGCGGCAACTGTCATCACGGGATAGCCAAAAGGCAGCTGCGGTGCTTCGTTGTCAGGATAGGTCTGCAACAAAGGAAAGCGTCGCGCGGGTTTATAATGGTGGTCCGAATGTCGCTGCAAATTGATCAATAGCCAGTTCGACGCCTTGTGATCAGCGTTCCAGCTGTGATGCGGCATGACCCGTTCATATTTGCCGTCGCCAAGGTGTTTTCGGGTCAGGCCGTAATGCTCGACATAATTGGTCAGTTCCAACTGCCAAATTGCGACAAACGCCTGAAAAAGGAACAAAGCCAGCCCCAACCAACCGCCAATTATCACCGCGAGAATCATCGCAAGAAGCTGCAAGGCGCCATATCGCCAGAACGGGTTAGATCCATCGAACGCAGACAAACCGCGGCGCGCCAGCATCGATTTCTCAGCACTCCACGCAGACCCGGGAGACTCGCGCAGCACCCGAAAGAAATACCGGTGAAACCCCTCGTTGTATTTCGCCGTCACCGCATCGCGGGTTGTTCCGACATAAGGATGGTGAACCAAAAGATGTTCAGTACGGAAATGGCTATACAAGACCGTGGCCAGCAGCAGATCACCCAACCACCTCTCCAAACGGCTGGATTGGTGCATCAGCTCATGCGCATAAACGATACCGACTGATCCCGACAGCACGCCAACACCGAAGAACACCAGAAACTTCTCGACCGTGGACAGATGGTCAGCGCCAGTAACATACCAGATCATCCCGAAGATCATCACAAACTGAATGGGAAACCAAATCAGCGTGATCAGCCGATACCAGAACAGGTCATTTTCAGGTGTGTTAGGGTCTGCATTTTCGGGATATCGCCCGATTGCCGCGTCCAGCAACGCATATAGCCACCACGTTCCCAAAGGTGGAAGAAGCACATACCAACCGCCATTCATTGCGGCAATGCTGACCAAGATGGGCAACAGGATCGACACACCGAATGGAGCAGCGTTTGCGAAGCGCGAGATTTGTGATGCTGGAACCATAACGGTATCCTTTCTGTCCCCGTCAAAGATATAGCCCGCTCTGCCAAACGGCTCAATCCGGCAGGACGCTTGTCGCTGCGTCAAATGCCTTGCGCATGACCGTCGGAAGGTCTGTTCGGTGGATTTTCTGAAAAGACCCAATGGGTGTCGTTGCGCCTTTTGGCACTGACGCGACACGCAAGGAAAGCCTCAGGTGGAAGTGGGTAAACGTGTGCCGCACCTCGACCCCCGGGTCACGCCAGTCAGCCGCGATCGGCGGCGCATCTGTCGCGGCTTCGCCCCACTCTGCGCCGGGCCATCCCAGCATTCCCCCAAGCAATCCGGTGTCCGGTCGCCTTTCGGCAAGCCACAATCCGTCTTCTCGGCGCGCCAGATAAGCGATCCCATAACGCGTTGGTTTGGCAGTCTTCGGTTTGCGCACGGGGAGCGTTGCCTGAACACCAACGCTCCGTGCCTTACAGTTCGTCTTCCAAGGGCAGATGCCACAGTTAGGGGATTTTGGCGTGCAGATCGTCGCCCCCAAATCCATCACCGCCTGCGCATAATCGCCCGGTCGTACATCCGGCGTCAGGGTGGCGGCCGCGCGCTTTAGGTCGGGCTTGGCATCTGGCAAAGGTATTTCGATCTGAAATACCCGTGCCATGACGCGTTCGACATTTCCGTCGACGACGGTTTCGGGCAAATCATACGCAATCGCAGCGATCGCGGCGGATGTGTAAGGCCCAATGCCCGGCAGGTCTTCAAGCCCGGCGCGGGTATCAGGGAACCTGCCCCTGTCAGCCACAGTGCGAGCGCATTTCAGCAAATTGCGCGCGCGGGCATAATAGCCAAGCCCGGCCCATTCCCCCATGACACGATCATCTGGTGCGGCCGCTAACGCCTCAACACTCGGCCACAGGGTCATAAATCTGGTGAAATAGTCTCTCACCGCGGCAACAGTGGTCTGTTGCAGCATGATCTCGGACAGCCAGACGGCATAGGGATCCGGGATCACGCCAACCGCACGATCAGCTGGGCTGGTGCGCCAGGGAAGATCACGGGCGTAGGCATCATACCAAGCCAACAGATCGGCGGGTTTTGGCGCGTCACACAAGTGTTATCTCCTATCACCGCTTTGCACTGGCATAGCATTCTCAACCGCATAGAATAGGTGCAAATTCGGGATGTGCCAGACGTGAGTCAGCCAGATAAAAAAGTTCAGCGCCGAAGGAAGGGGTTTGAGAGGACATCAAGCCTACTGTCCACACGCATCCGCAAGACGGGTGAAACGCGTGGATTTGCTGTGACCCGCGTGCTGACCCATTGGGCCGAGATTGTGGGTGACGCCACAGCAGCCATCGCCAAGCCGGTCGAGGTTTCTTATGCCCGTGGCGGCATGGGGGCGACCTTAACCGTGCTGACCACAGGCGCACAGGCCCCAATGCTTGAGATGCAGAAAGATCAGCTGCGCGAAAAGGTGAACGCCGCCTATGGATATAACGCGATTGCACGCGTAAAGATCACCCAAACCGCGCCAACAGGCTTTGCCGAAGGGCAGGCACAGTTCACGCCCGCCCCGAAGCACATACCCGTAGTAGACGAGAAAACCTGCGCGCGCGCGGTTGAGGCTACCGCAGATGTTGCCGACCAAGGCCTGCGCGACGCACTTGAGAAACTGGCGCAGAACGTGCTGATGAAACAAAAACGATAGAGGCTGAGACATATCATGACCCGTATCCTTCCCATTCTGCTTGCCGCTGTGCTTTTGATCGGCGGCGGCGCCTATTACATGAGCCAGAACAATGGCTCGGTGCCCGGTATTTCGGTCGCAGAGGCACAAGACTCCAATGCTGATGTTGAGTTTGCCCCCGACATGGTTCTAGGTGACGAAAACGCGCCTTTGACGGTTATAGAATATGCCTCGTTCACGTGTCCGCATTGTGCCAACTTCCACAGCACTGTCTTTAAAGACCTGAAAAAGAATTACATCGATACGGGTAAAGTGAAGTTCGTTCATCGCGAAGTTTACTTTGACCGCTTTGGTCTGTGGGCCGGGCTGATCGCGCGATGCGGTGGCGACACGCGATATTTTGGTCTGACGGGCATGATTTACGACGGTCAGAAAGAATGGATCGGCGATGGCGACCCGTCGCTCATCCTGGACAACTTGCGCAAAATCGGCCGCACTGCCGGCATGGCAGATGATCAGATGGACGCCTGCTTGCAGGACGAAGGGATGGCCCAAAGCATGGTGGCGGCTTACCAGCACAACGCGACCGAAGACGGGATCAACGCAACCCCATCCTTTGTCATCGATGGCGAGACTTATTCGAACATGTCATATGACGAATTTGCTAAGCTGATTGACGAAAAACTGGGTAGCTAACACCTTGGGCTGGAGCTTGTTAGACAGGCTCTAGCCCAGCCCAATCCGCGCCAGTTCTGCGTCTAACAGAGACCAATCCGACAACTCTAGCCGAACTGGAACAGCCAGCACATTCCGTTTGAATGCGTCGGGCAGCCGGACTGCGTCTTTTTCGGTGGTAACAAGTTGCGCGTTCAACGTTGCTGCTTCCGTTTCTAACCGTTTCATAAGTGCGTCAGTCAGCGGTTGGTGGTCGGCCAACGCTTCAGCCCGAAGAACATTGGCTCCCAAACTTCTTACCGTGGCAAAGAACTTCTCGGGCAAGCCGATTCCGGCAAAAGCTAAGACATTCATACCCTGCCAATCCATGCCTGTCTGAAGCGGCACAAGACGACCGGTCGCGTGCGGGACGGTAATCGTTGCTGACCACTCCTTGGCAAATCGCGCCTGCGCAGCATCGGGTCCGATGGACAGCAACAGGTCAGCCCGTCTTAACCCCGTCGCGACGGGTTCACGCAATGGCCCGGCCGGAATACACCGCGCATTGCCAAACCCTTTGACCGCATCGACCACAACAATCGACAAGGTTTTCTGAACTGCCGGATTTTGAAACCCGTCATCCATCAAGATTACGTCGGCACCGGCGGCTTCAGCGGCTTTCACACCCTCAGCCCGATCGCGTGCGACCCAAACCTTGGTGAAAGCAGCCATCAACAAAGGCTCATCGCCAACATCGCTCGCTTTGTGGGCTCGCTCGTTAACCTGTGCTGGCCCGTCCATTGCGCCCTTGTGCCCGCGTGACACGATATGCACGTCGTGGCCCTGCGCTAACAAGCGTTGCGCAAGTGCGATCGTGGTCGGGGTCTTGCCCGTGCCACCCGCGTTGATATTCCCAACACAGATTACAGGTACTTTTGCCCGGTATGCGTGGTCCCTGGCAACGCGCCTTGCCGTCGCCGCGCCATAGGCCCAGCCCAAAGGCGCTAAGACACGAGCGCGCCAGTTGGGATGCGCGGGTGGGGTAAACCAAAACTGGGGTGTTTTCATCGACCCCCCTATTCCGCGCTCTTCGACAGCGCTTCCGTCAATTTCTGACGCAGCAGATCGCTTACCTCGGCACCGCTGGTCGTCACATCCCAAGCTGCCATTGCCATTTTGGCGGCTTCTTCTGGCGACAACAGGTGCTCAACCGCTTTGGTCAGGCTTGCCTCATCGCTAATTTTGGTCGCCGCGCCCGAGGCTTCGAGCCTCCGATAGGATTCGTAATATCCATTCACGTTTGGCCCGAACAACACGACCGATCCAAGCGCCGCAGGTTCAAGCGGGTTCAGCTCGGTTCCGACTCCCATGCTTCCGCCTGCATAGGTGATCGGAGCGAGATGCATCCACAAACCAGATTCGCCCTCTTGATCGGCAATAAATATCTGAATGTCCGGCGTGGGGTCTTCATCCCGTGACCGACAGGCGACCCCCCAACCTTCTGCTTCCAGTTCCTGTGCCAGGACCACACCGCGACTCACATCGCGGGGCTCAATGATCAAAAGCAGTCGATGCGATCTACGTACCAATTGCTTATGGGCGGAAAGTAGCGCCTGTTCCTCGACCTCACAAACACCTGAGGCAAGCCAAACGGGTCGCGCAGCCAGTTTTGCGGCAACAGCGTCCCGTTCAGCCATGTTACAATTTGGTGGAACCACTTGTATTTGAAGTGGGCCAGAGGTCACGACTTGACTTGCGGCCGCACCGAACTTGCGCAGTTCACGTGCAGCTTCATCGTTTTCAGCCAGAATAGTGTCAAATCCTGTCAGGATAGATTTGATCGATCCGGGCAGCCAGCGCCATTGGCTCTGCGCCTCTTTCGGCACATGAGCATTGACCCAATGCGCCGGAATTTTCCGCTCAAACACTGCAGGCAGAAGGGTAACATCAAGCTTATCATCCATCCAAAGCAGCACATCGGGCTGCCAATGCTCCAGAAAAGCGGCGACTGGAGCCGGCGCGGAGTAAGGCGAATATTGATGGATAAAATTGGGGCCTTGTGGTGGTGCACCGTCATAATGGGTGGTCGATATGAGGACGTTCAAGTCTTCATGATCATTCTGAATGTATTGAACAAGGCCCAGAACCTTCTCTAACGCATCCAACCTTTGCAGATGTATCCACACCAGTTGCCCTGCAGGCCGCTGGGCCAGATCCCGCCCCAATCTCTCGTTTCCGCGCGTTGGGTGCTCTGTGCCATCCTCGACGCCGCGTCGCAAACGACGTTCCAGCCCCGCGGCGCCCTGCATGTTTTGCAGGCCCCGGAACAGTGAGATTCCGATAGGCGGCATTGTTGCTGCACTTCCTCATTCCGCGATGCGTTGGCCGCTCGCATTTTTATAGAACCAGAATATGGCAAGTTTTGATTTGTGGAAAGGGTCAGTCGAACCATTCGTCAGCAGCAAGCATCTTTGTTGCGGCGACGATACGATCAAAACTGTCACGCGCACGCTGAACGCTGTGGCGGGCCCGCAAATATCCGTGCACCAATCCCGGCTCGCTATGCCAATGCGCTTTGCCACCGGCAGCTTGGATTGCGTCGCGATAGTCGCGCCCATCATCCGCAAGCGGGTCACACTCAGCGGTAATAATGACGGTTGGAGGAAGGTTTGAGAAATCGGCGTCCACCAACGGCGCAGCAGTCGGATCCTGTTTCGGCGCCGCGCCACCAAATCTGACCTGTTCATAAAATTCCAGGTCTTCCAAAGTCAGCATCGGTGCGTGTGCATGATCGCTGTATGATCCACGTGTCATATCGCCGCCAAGGCCAGGATAGATCAGCACTTGCCCTTTGAATTTCATCGTTCCTCGACTGGCTTGCGCAACAGCTGCTGCAAGGTTTCCGCCGGCGCTGTCCCCCGCCAAGATACAGGAGTTGGGCCAAGTTAGAGCCACATATGACGCCGCCTCCATCGCATCTTCGAAAGCTGCCGGATGAGAAAATTCGGGACTCAATCGATAATCGACACTCACCACCCGCGCGCCGGTTCGGTCGCACAATTCGGCACAGACATCATCGTGGCTTTCCAGCCCGCCAACGACGAACCCACCACCGTGATAGTAAATGACCGTGATTTTAGGTGATCCGCTTTCGTAGATTCGAACAGGCACAGTTCCAGCGCGATCATCACGGGCGGTCACGCTGTCCGGATACCCGGCATGAAAGGACCGGCACATTTCATCATACACGGCCCGCTGAGCGGGGATGTCTGCCGACACCGCATCCGGCGGGTAGCAGCTTTCGGTTTTGCGAATAAAAGCCCAGGTCTCGGCGTCAATTAACGTGTCATAATCCATGGCCGGAAACGCTAATGTGCCGGGTGTGCCTTGGCAAGATACTGGCTGCTTGCCGGAATTCTGTCCTTTCTGGCCCTAAACCCATCGCTAACTGGACCTACCGCATGCAAGGGCTGGCTGTTTGGGTCTTGGAACCAGAAAAATGTGGTAAACATCTCGTTCCACCACGATAATTTGTCTTTGTAAAAAGACCTCGCGACAGGGCCCTCAGGTAAATGACCAAGCCGGAAAACATCCAGATTGATACCTCGCCTTCCGTGTCGGACGAGGTGCGCAAGACGACGTGCTATATGTGTGCCTGCCGTTGCGGGATTAATGTGCACATGAAGGACGGGCAGGTGGCCTATATCGAAGGCAACCGTGATCATCCTGTGAACAAGGGGGTGCTGTGCGGCAAAGGGTCTGCCGGGATCATGCAGCATTACGCTCCGTCGCGGCTGCGTGCACCCCTGAAACGAGTCGGTCCACGCGGGTCAGGAGAGTTCGAGGAAATCAGCTGGGACGAGGCGCTGGGCCTTGCCGCTGACTGGCTTGGGCCTTTGCGAGAAACCGACCCAAAACGCATGGCGTTTTTCACCGGGCGGGACCAAAGCCAAAGCTTCACATCATGGTTCGCGCAGGCCTATGGCACACCGAATTACGCGGCGCATGGCGGCTTTTGTTCGGTGAACATGGCCGCCGCCGGCATCTATACGATGGGCGGCGCGTTTTGGGAGTTTGGGCAGCCCGACTGGGATCGCACCAAGATGTTCATGCTGTTCGGTGTCGCCGAAGACCACGACAGCAACCCCATCAAGATCGGTTTGGGCAAGTTGAAAGAGCGTGGCGCGAAGATCATTGGCGTGAACCCGATCCGATCCGGCTATAACGCCATTGCGGATGAGTGGGTTGGGATCACGCCGGGCACCGACGGCTTGTTCATTCTGGCTTTGATCCACGAGTTGTTGCGCGCGGGCAAGGTCGATTTGGCCTACTTGTCGCGCTACACCAATGCAGGCTTCATTGTCATAGAAGAGCCTAATTCGCCTGAAAATGGCCTTTTCCTGCGTGGGAAGAACGGCAAGCCACAGGTTATCTGCCGCGTGACCGGGAAGCTTGCGGATTATGACGCGCCGGGCGTTTTACCCGATTTGGCGGGCAGCTACCGGCACGGCGGCGTAAGCCATCGCCCGGTGTTCCAACTGCTGGCTGAGCGCTATATGTCAGGGGACTATGCGCCTGATGCAGTGGCAGAACAGACAGGTGTTTCGGCAGAACGCATCCGTTCGATCGCGGCGGAGTTGGCGCGCGTGGCGTTCGAGGAAGAGATCGTGCTCGACCAGCCGTGGACCGATTGGAAGGGCCAGAAGCACGATAAAATGATTGGGCGCCCGGTCAGCTTCCACGCGATGCGGGGCATCTCGGCGCACTCGAACGGGTTCCAGACCTGCCGCGCGCTGCATATGCTGCAAATCCTGCTGGGCTCGGTCGAGGTGCCAGGTGGATTCCGGTTCAAACCGCCCTATCCCAAGCCGCCCGAGGCGCATCCGAAGCCACATGCAGGTGTTACGCCCGGACAGCCGCTCGATGGTCCGCATTTGGGTTATCCAATGGGGCCTGAGCATCTGCTGCTAGATGATGCCGGCAACGCCAAGCGCATCGACAAAGCATTCACGTGGGAAAATCCGATGTCGGCGCATGGGCTGATGCATATGGTGATTTCGAATGCCCACGCAGGCGATCCGTACAAGATCGATACGCTGTTTCTGTATATGGCGAACATGGCATGGAACTCGTCGATGAATTCGTCCGAAGTCATGCGCATGCTGACCGACAAGGATGACGATGGAAACTATGTCATTCCCCACATCATCTATTCCGATGCTTACAGTTCAGAGATGGTTGCCTATGCGGATCTAATACTGCCGGACACAACCTATCTTGAGCGTCACGACTGTATCAGTTTGCTGGACCGCCCGATCTGCGAGGCCGACGGCGCGGCAGATGCGATCCGCTGGCCGGTGGTGGAACCTGATCGGGATGTGCGCGGGTTTCAGACCGTGTTGATCCAACTGGGCGCGAAACTGGGGCTCCCGGGTTTCGTAACTGAAGACGGGTCTGCGAAGTTCAAAGACTACGCCGATTATCTGGTGAATCATGAACGCCGCCCGGGTGTTGGCCCACTGGCAGGTTGGCGCGGTAAAGACGGAACCGGGAAAGGTCGAGGAGAGCCTAATCCAGCCCAAATAGACAAGTATATTGAAAACGGCGGCTTCTGGGTCGACCACATCCCAACCGAAGCGAGTTTCTATAAACCTTGGAACAAAGCCTATCAGGAATGGGCCGTGGCACGCGGCATTTTCGACGCCGAAGCGCCCTATGTGTTCAACATCTATGTTGAGCCAATGCGGAAATTCCAACTGGCCGCTGAAGGTCACGGCGATATCCAGCCACCCGATCATCTGCGCGCCCGGATCGCGCAAACCATGGACCCGCTGCCCATCTGGTATCCGCCCTTCGAGGACTCGAATGTCGACCCTGACGAGTATCCAATTCATGCGCTGACTCAGCGTCCAATGCATATGTATCATTCCTGGGGATCGCAAAACGCGTGGCTGCGGCAGATTACGGGCAAAAATTTCCTGTATCTGCCCACCGATCTCTGGACCAAGCACGGCTTTGCCGATGGCGACTATGCACAAGTTACGTCGGCCCACGGATCAATCACCGTGCCGGTCGCCCATCACGCGAGCCTGAACCCAAAGACCGTTTGGACATGGAACGCGATCGGCAAACGCAAAGGCGCATGGGCATTGGATGAGGCCGCTCCCGAAGCGACCGAAGGTTTTCTTCTGAACCACCTGATTCACGAACTTCAACCACCAAAGGGCGACGGGCTCAGATGGGCAAATTCTGACCCCGTCACGGGGCAGGCCGCATGGTTCGATCTGCGCGTAAAGATCAAGAAAGCAGACCCTAAACCTGCTGAAAGCCAGCCTGCGCACCCGCCGATTAAGTCACCGGTCGGCAAAGGCCCAAGCATTGTTGCGAGGAAGATCTGATGACTGCACTTCCTGAAAAGACCAACAAAAAGCTGGGGCTGGTCATTGATCTGGACACCTGTGTCGGCTGCCAAGGTTGCGTGACGGCTTGTAAGGGCTGGAACACGCAGAACTATGGTGCGCCGCTGTCTGACACCGATCCCTATGGGGCGGATCCGGGCGGCGCGTTCCTGAACCGTGTCTTCTCGTACGAGGCGCAGGCAGAAGGCAAAGCAGCGCAAACCGTTCACATGCCAAGGTCCTGCCTGCACTGTGATGACGCGCCTTGCGTCACGGTTTGCCCGACTGGCGCGAGCTATAAGCGTGAAGAAGACGGCATCGTTCTGGTGAACGAGGATCGCTGTATCGGGTGCGGCCTGTGCGCCTGGGCTTGTCCTTACGGCGCGCGTGAATTGGACCGCGACGCCGGCGTGATGAAGAAATGCACTCTTTGCGTAGATCGCATTTACAACGAAAACTTGCCGGAAGAGGACCGCGTGCCAGCCTGCGTGCGCACCTGTCCGTCCGGTGCGCGCCACTTTGGTGACTTCAGTGACCCGGACAGCGACGTCTCGAAGCTTGTCGCCGAACGCGGCGGGTATGACCTGATGCCTGATCTGGGGACCAAACCCACCAACAAATACTTGCCGCCGTGCCCCAAAGATACATTGAACACACAGCCGCTTGACGTGGTGGCAGACGAGGCTAAGGGGTTCCTTGGTTGGCTCGATAAAGCGCTTGAGAAGCTCTGACGGAGGAAACGGATGCATCCTGCACCCAGTGTTATTATTTTCACCACGCTGTCGGGGCTTGGTTTCGGGCTGTTTTTCTGGCTGGGCCTTGGCTTTCCAGAGGTCATCAGATCAACCTTGTTCGCATTCTTTGTGATCGCCTATGCGCTGTCATGCACAGGGTTGATCGCGTCAACGTTTCACCTTGGGAACAAAATGAACGCGATCTATGCGTTCAGCCAATGGCGTACCAGCTGGCTAAGTCGGGAAGGTATTGCTGCGGTGGTCACATTGATCCTGTTTGCGATTGTTGCCGCGCTGCGTATTTTCCTTGGTGCAGAAATGTCGATTTCTGGTGCATTAGGCTCTTTCTTTGCTCTGGTGACCGTGTTCACAACCTCGATGATCTATGGCCAGTTGAAGACCATACGTCGCTGGAACCAACCGCTCACGCCAGTCTTGTTTTTGCTGCACGCGCTGGGCGGAGGCGCGCTTCTGGCAGGCGAGGTCAAGATTGCGGGTTGGCTTCTTCTGGCCCTGACGATTGTGTTTCTGGCGTCGTGGAAAATCGGTGATCAGCGGGCTGCTTCACGAGGCACCACAGGCGACGCGACCGGCCTTGCCCATCTGGGCGATGTTCGGATGCTGGAAAGCGGCCACACCGCACGCAATTATGTGATGGACGAGATGGTTTACCGGGTCGCGCGCAAACATGCTGAGAAGCTGAGGATCATCGCAGTCGTGCTTGCCGGCGCGTTGCCTGCTGCCATCCTGCTTCTGACCTCTCCTGGGCACGTCACGGCGTTCTTCGCTTTGGCGCTTCACCTTGTGGGCGTCGTCGTTGGGCGTTGGCTGTTTTTCGCTGAGGCTGAACATGTCGTTGGTCTGTATCACGGACATTGATCGGTCTTTCCATTGAACCCGGACCTCTCTGGGCCTATCAGAGGGGAAACGGACAATGAGGGCAGATATGGCCAACCATCTTTACAAGCGCGACTTACCTGATGGGCTGGACCTTGGTCCCATCGTAGCAATCGACTGCGAAACGATGGGGTTAAATCCACACCGTGACCGCCTATGCGTTGTTCAGCTGTCGTCAGGCGACGGCAATGCTCATCTTGTACAGGTTGAGAAGGGTCAAACCAGCGCGCCCAATCTTGAGCGGTTGCTGACCGACCCAGACGTGCTGAAGCTTTTTCACTTCGGACGTTTTGATATCGCTGCAATGCTGAACGCATTTGGCGTCGTTACCGCGCCAGTCTATTGCACCAAAATCGCGTCCAAACTGATCCGCACTTACACTGATCGGCACGGGTTAAAAAACTTGCTGGAGCAACTCCTGAAGATCGACATCTCAAAGCAGCAACAGATGAGCGATTGGGGCGCAGAAGAGCTGACCGCTGCGCAGTTGGACTATGCTGCGTCTGACGTTCTTTACCTGCACCGCCTGCGGGACGATTTGAACCAGCGGCTGGATCGGGAGGGCCGAACCGAAATGGCACAGGCCTGTTTTGACTTTCTGCCGATGCGCGCCCAGCTTGATCTGGCGGGCTGGCCCGAGATTGACATTTTCAGCCACTAAGTGAGGCAACTCCTGTAATTCGCGCTTCTTTCGCTTGGATCAGCAGGATCAGTGCCTAAGTAACGAACGTAACGAAGTGATTTCAGGGGTCGCATGGACCGCTCAGACAACAGTTATTCGCGCTTTATCTCATGGTTGAAGGTTCTTCTGCCTGTCAGTGCGCTTGCGCTTTTGTCCACGATGTTTCTGGTTTCGAAGTCCGTAGATCCAACCACCTCATTGACCTATGCCCGTGTCAATTTGGAGGAGCTGACCGGCGACCAGCGCATCGACAGTCCGCGGTTTTCCAGCGTGACCGAAGATGGCGCGGCCATTACTTTTTCAGCAAAAAGTGCTGTGCCGGATCCAAACCAAACAAATGTCTTCACGGCGGAAGTGCTGTCCGCCCGGATCGAAACACCAGACGGGGGCGCCGTCGACATTGATGCAGCCAAAGCATTGATAGACGGGACGTCGAATATTGTTGATCTGTCCGGCGGGGTCACGCTGGTCACCTCGACCAACTATGAGATCGCAACAAAGGGTTTGACCACCGCGATGGACACAACCTTTGCCAAAAGCAGCGGCCCCGTCGAAGCGAGAGGCCCAATGGGCCACATCTTCGCGGGGCGGGCAGAACTGACGCGGCAGGGGAATGACAACACCACCTATCTTCTTGTTTTCAAAGAAGGTGTAAAACTGATATATGAGCCCCAGACAGAGGGGGAAGAGAAGTGATGAACTGCGCGCGTATCGCAGCCTGCTTGCTGGCGCTAAGCCTGCCGATCGTGGCACATGCTCAGGCCCAGGTTGCCTTTGGCGGTCTGAAACATGACAGCACCCTTCCAGTGGAAATCGCAGCCGATCAGCTGAATGTTGATCAGGCTGACGGGTCGGCCACGTTTATCGGCAATGTTCAGATCGGTCAGGGCAGCATGCGCTTGTCGGCGGGCAAGGTTAGGGTCGAATACTCGACCGGGTCGGGCGCGACGGGCGAGATTTCGCGCCTGCTGGCATCCGAGGGTGTAACGCTGGTCAATGGCGCTGAAGCAGCGGAATCGCGCGAAGCGGTCTACACTATCTCAAGCGGTGTGATTGTGATGACAGGAGGCGTGATCCTGACACAGGGACAGAACGCGCTGTCATCTGAAAAATTGACCGTCAACCTTCAGTCGGGCACTGGAACGATGGATGGGCGTGTGAAGTCGATTATCCAGACGGGCGCAGACTGATGACAGATGCACCTGATCTAACGGTCGAGAACGGCGATGCCGGCTTACGCATAATTGGATTGCGCAAAAGCTATCGCAAGAAACCGGTGATCCGCGAAGTGAACCTTGAACTGCACCGTGGCGAAGTTGTTGCTCTGCTGGGTCCAAACGGCTGCGGGAAGACCACGACATTCTACGCCATCGCTGGATTGATCACCCCGGAAGCTGGGCAGGTTTTGATAGATGGGCGCGATGTAACGCTGCTGCCGATGTATCGCCGAGCGAAATACGGTATCGGCTATCTGCCGCAGGAAATGTCGATTTTCCGTGGCATGTCAGTCGAAGATAACATTCTGGCCATTCTGGAAATTTCCACCCCCGACCGCCACAAACGTCGCGAACGGCTGGAAGAGCTGCTGAACGAGTTTTCGATCAGCCACTTGCGACGCGCGCCAGCGCTGGCGCTGTCGGGTGGTGAACGTCGCCGAGTCGAAATCGCCCGTCTTTTGGCGTCAGACCCAAAATACTTGCTGCTTGACGAGCCCTTCGCCGGGGTGGATCCAATTGCTGTTGGTGAAATCAGAACTCTGGTGCATGACTTGAAAGATCGTGGCATCGGTGTGCTGATCACGGATCACAACGTGCGCGAAACGCTCGAGATTGTGGACCGCGCCTATATCCTGCATGACGGGCATGTTTTGATGAGCGGCACAACCGACGAAGTTGTGCGCGATGAAAACGTCCGCCGGGTCTATCTGGGGCAGAATTTCTCGATCAAATAGAGAAATCGCGCTGTCATATGGTTGACAATCCCCTGCGACTCGTCGCCAAATGAAGGCAATGCATCAACACTTGATCTTTCGTTCCGACCGCCTCAGACAAGGGGCATATGCGATGGATTGCCCAAGCGAGATTGGGCGGGAAAGGTTGTGTAAGTCACTTACAACACTAGATAAAAATAATGGGATTTCAAACCTTACCCGCTTGGGAAAGGTGTCTTGGGGCCTGCAAATACCATAGGAGGTATGGATGCAATATCAAATCAGTGGCAAGCAAATCGACATTGGTGAGGCACTTCAGGTTCATGTGAAAGATGAACTTAGTGGGGTGGTTCAAAAATATGCTGAACGGCCGACCAGCGCGCAGGTGATTTTTTCAAAAAGCGCACATGAATATGTGTGTGAAACAATAGTGCACCTGTCCACTGGGTTGACCGCACAAGCAAAAGGCACTGCGACCGAGATTTATGCGGCATTCGATAATTGCGCTGATAAAATGGAGAAGCAGCTGCGTCGCTATAAGCGCCGACTGAAAGATCACCATAAGGATCGTGTCGACCCTGTTGAAGTTTTCGGCGGAGCCTCGTATATCCTCGCCTCAGAAGAAGGTCAGGACGAAGCGGACGACGCAACACTGCAGCCCATGATCATCGCCGAAATGGAGACACGGATCCCGTCGCTCTCGGTTGGTGAAGCTGTAATGCAGATGGAACTTGCGCATGCGCCCGTCTTGGTTTTTCGCAACGAGAAAACCGAGGGGATGAATGTGGTCTACCGCCGTGATGACGGCAATGTGGGCTGGATCGACCCCCAAAACGCAGTGTAAACCTCCCACCCACTGGTGGGTGGGGAAAGTTTTTGGCGATGGATCTTTCGAGCATTCTCCTGCCGTCGGCCGTTAAGGTCGTATCGACAGTGACCTCCAAGAAACGCCTGTTTCAGGACCTTGGGGATATTGTGATGGAATGCTACGGCATCAACGGCGGCGACGCGTTCGCCGCCCTCCAACAACGCGAAACCCTGGGGCCCACTGGTGTGGGCCGCGGGGTGGCTTTGCCACATGCTCGCTTGCCCGGCCTAGACAAAGTTGTCGGCTGTTTCATCCGTGTTGAACAGCCGTTTGATTTTAGCGCCGTGGACAAACAACCTGTTGATTTGGTTTTTGCCCTGTTCGCACCCGAGGGATCGGGTGTGGACCACCTGAAGGCGCTGGCGCTGGTGTCGCGTACGATGCGTGACGCGTCAATTTGCACGAAACTTCGGGCCAACACGGATTCAACGACGCTTCACGCACTTCTGACGGATAGCCTGTCGAACAAAGCGGCCTGATCGCTCGCTATTGCTCTTTACCCCACGGCCGAAATCCAAACATTAAATAGTCGCGCTGATAGATTTTGCGCACAGTGGCCTCGATGTCGTCGGTATAGACCTCTGACAGCGGGAATGGCGCGTCTAACGGCGCGTCAGGCAGCTGTGGTGCCGCACTGACGCCGAGTTGGGAAAGTAGGTGATCCAGTTCGGCAGGCAATTGATCCTCCCGCAAGATGTGGTCGGGCAGTGCGAAACCGGCAAAGCCATTTATTGTTTCGGCCTGCGAGGCCCAGCTGGGATCGACAGCAATCCCTGTCTGGCCACTTAGGGTCTTGGCAATGAAGCCAGTGAAGCTTTGAAAGGCAGTCTGGTGCGCCAGCAGCGACCAAGGCGCTTCTGCATCGTCTGGTAAAGCGACACCGTAATTTTCGCGGAGCGCGTGTTTCAGATCCCAATTGGGGTCATCCTCTCGAACAACCAGAAGATCGCAGAAAGCAGCGTGCAACCTCGCGACGGGATGGCGAAGCACCGTGAAGCTGCGGTGCGTTTTGTGTTGCCGCTTCCACTGCCGAAGTGTCCGTTGCGAAAAGTCCCGAACCAACGGACCCGCGGCGCTCATCCAATCGGTCAGTTGTTGGGTCGGGCCGCCTGCAATCGGCAGAAACACCAACTGCAAAGCGTCTGACGCCAGATAGGTTTTCAGGGCAGGGGGGCGGCTTGGCTCAAAGTTGGGCAGCTTGTGCAGATCGAAAACGTCAATGCGTCCAACCGTCGAGGTCAGAAGCTCGAACTTCTTGACCTTGTCGGACAAAGGTTCAGGATTCTGTTTCTTATAGGTGCCGGCAAATTCGGTAATTTCGGTTGTTTCGCCCAGGTACTTTGCCAGCCCATTAACGACGCCCAACTTCTGCGCATCTTCATAGTCGATATAGAACGCCGTCTGACCAGACCGCTGCAAACGGTCTTTGATTTTCAGCTGAAAGCTCTTGATCCGATAGAACAGTTTCTCGAACTCATCGGGTATAAAACGCGCTTGTCGTTTGCGCGCGTCGGTCACATCGCTCAGCTGCCATTGATCGGTCGCCATCGCAATTCTGCGCGATACATAAGCTTCTACCATGTTGCGTGTCAGAACAATCTTTGCGCAGCGCGGGTCATCAATCAGCGCTTCAAAAACCCGAGGATCGTGATCGTGGAAAAACCGAAAGCCGGGCAGAGTATCTGTTTCTAACTTCATGCATTCGAGCAGTGCCATAGGATCGGCATCGCGCATCGGTACGGTGACGCCAAACAGCTCTTCCGTCTTTGGGGTCACCATGAAATATGGGTTAAACGCCTCGCCATAACACTTGAGGCCCGGGAAGAGGTCCAGATTGCTTTCCAAAAAATTGGACCCCGTCCGCATCTCAGCAAATATTATGAAACAATCGAACGGGCCAGTCATGTGCTCATTTCACCAGATACGGTTTGCGCTGAATGCGGGTTGTGGGGACAAGGTCATGCCCTGCCGGGAAATCACCCATAAGATAAGGATGCATACCTTGGTTCTTCAGATCCTGCAGAAACTGCCCAAAGCCTTGAAGGGGTTTCATTTTGGGAAGGCTGGTCAGGCGGGTGGCGGTGCGGGGACCAATATCATCCACGACGGCCTGCAAAGGTTCGGCCGGGTTCAGCACAAAATCCGCCAGTGACCAGACATGCGTACGCGCGCGCGCGAAGCTGGATCGCAACGCGGTAAGGTGGTCGCTCTCGATCTTTTGCAGGCGCGCAGCCTCACGTCGGATATCGGAAAAATCTTCATTGGAGTGAAACAGCTTCACAGCCCACGCACCAGACACAACATAAATGCGCGCGTTCGGGTCTTTGGCCATAACCCAAGACACGTCCTGATTGTCACGTGGCCCAAATTGAAAGCACTGGCGCTCGCCGCGAGTGCTCCAGATCAGATTGGTCAGAAAAGATTTGGCATTATAATCCCGCAATGTAGCTGAATCGCTCAAGGCCCCAAAAAAATTTGTCGCGCTGCCTGCAAAATGGACCTTATCCTCTGCGAAAATATGTCCATGAACGCGGGCGCTGACCGTGTCCGACAGCCAGCTTTCAAAGTCATCAAACAGCTCTGAAAACCCTTCTAGAACGGTGTAACGAGCCGCTGTCACGTTGCCTTCATAACCTTCCCGCGGGAACCGGCTTGGCATATACAGGCCGGATCTGCCCTTGGTCCGCCGCTCGATCGCTTTTGTGAAAATGCGGTCGATTTTGCCGGGGTTTGGCTCTGCTCCGGTCAAGACTTCATGTTTGTCCGACAGAAAGCTCTCATACAACTTGTCGGCGTGACGCCACGCTTTACGCGCCACAAAACAATCTGACCGACGCAACAATTGAAGATGATCATCATAAAAGATGTGCGGCTTGCCCTGAAAATCGAACTTCGACAGGGTCAGCGACCGGCTTTCTATCCGGTTAGAATGGCGGCGGGCCAACGTCTGATAATAGCTTTCATCAGGAATCCAGACCCGTTTGAAATATCTATCATATTCAAGTCGGTTTGGGTCCTTCAGGATCGCCGACAGTGTTTTTCGCGTGAGACACCACCATTGGCTTCCCAAATGCGGTACAATCCCCTCCGGTATGCTGCGTTTGAAACCAAGGCGGCGCTGGATTTCGACATAACGGTCAAATAGACGCCGGTGACGCTTCCACGAAAACGGAAAACGCAGGGTGAACCGTTCGATGTCCAGCCCACCGATGGTCCACGGCACGTCTTCGGTCGTCACGCTTTCAATAAAGTCAGTCTGAGGGCGGTGGCCTAGATACGCCAGCATCTCAGAAACCGGACGTAACGGCAGACAGCTGCCCGACGCGAGCATGATGTGGCGCACCTCCGGGAAGGCCTTCAACATCAGTTCGGATGCGGTTTGGCTGGCGGCCACCAAAGACCACCTTCCCCATTCACAATGTCGGCGCTCGCAAAATCGAACATTGTCCAGATCGCTCATGGCCGCCACAAAATCGGTATAGTCTTTGCCCGTCACACAATCATCAACGTGGATCACCACGGGGCACCCATGTGTCGCCCAATGGCGCACCAGTTGTTCGGCCCGATCGAGTGCGTCGTGCACCAGCATGACGATCCCTAAACTCATGCCCAGTTCCCCTTAGACATAAGGCCCAACATCTCAAGCTGGCGCCAGTTCAGGTACTTTTCGCTCCAGTTACACCACAGATCCGTGTCTTCCTTAGTCCCGCTGTGATAGGCGCGATACTCATAGCTGTTTGCATAGTGCTGGCCGCGCTTCAACTCCTCGGCCGACTTCGCGCCGAACGTGTCCAGGAACTTTGCGTGCAGCAGGCAACCTGACGCCTTTTCTCCGCCCCATTGGTCATACACCAAGTTCAACCCTCGCGGCAGAAGCGCGTGCGTTGAGCTGACATAGGCATAGTTTTTGTCCCATTTGACCAACGGGATTTTGTTCAACGCCGGGGCTTTTATCGGGTTGTCGCGGAAGAACGCGCGGGCGCGCGGCCCACCCTGAATCCAGAGGTTCCCGTATTTTGGATTCTTCGTGATGGTATAGTTGCCACTATCAAACCAGTTAGCAATTTCGAACGGGTTTTGACCCGCCAGATACGACGCAGAGCTTATCGCCCCCTTTGGGTACATATCCAGCAGCATGGCGCCAAACGAACGGACATGCGATGAATCCAACCAGTCCGTCAGCGCCCGCAAAGGCCGCGTGTCGCAGAAAGGGTAAACCAGAAATTCGTCCGGATCGACCACCAAGGTCCAGTGACCATGCGCATATTTGCGTTGCAGCCAGCCAATCCAATTCACTCCAAAATCTGCGTTTTTATAGCTGGCATTTGTGGTCCAAAGCGAAACATCAGGCTGGTCAGCAAGGTATTCGCGGCCGCCATCATCTGACCCGTTATCGACCATGAAGAAATGGTTCACGCCAAGGTCACGGTAGTACTTAAGAAAATAGGGCAGGCGGATGCATTCGTTACGGATCGCTGAGAAGGCCAGAATGTCGTCTGGCCTGACCAAATCTGTGCGGTTTGCAACCTCTGCCAACTCGCGGCGCTTGCGCAAAGCCCGAAAGTGACATTGCTTGCGTTTCAGCCGCAGTCGGTATGATGTCCAAGCGCCCAACGCTATCCTCTTATCTGACCGGTATCACGCTAACACTTGTTTAGTCCCAGCCGCCATTGGAAAGAAGCCCCATTTCCATCAACTGTTGCCAGCCGTGAAGCTTCGTTGCTTTGTCGTCCCACAGGTCCGGGCCGGTCGTCAGCCAATCATAGTAGGCATCAAAATCCTCGGGCCGTCCAAAATGTTCTTTGCGCGTTTTCTCTTCTTTCGAACGCGCAATGACGCCCGGCAAAAACTTGGTATGCAGCAAAATCCCTGACAGCCGAGTATCGCCCGACACACATTCCGGCCCGTCCCACTCCAGATTCAGGCGCGGCGGAAGAAGCGCATGGGTCGAATTCACATACGCGAAACGTCTGTTCCACTGGACAAGCGGGAACTTGTTCAAAGTCGGAGCACGCTCGGGTCGATTGAAGAAAAACACGCGGTCGCGGGGACCACCCTGCACCCAAAGATTTTGCGCGGGCAACTGTCGCTGGGCGCGATAGGGGCCCGTATCAAACCATTGCAACACCTCGGTCGGATCCTGCTCGGGTGAGTACCTCTGCCGGCCCAGTGGCCCTTTCGGAAACAGATCCAACATCAATGCGCCCAGCGCCGTCGCGCCGGTCTGGTCCAGCCGGTTGGTCACTGCAGTCAGGTCGCGGCTGTCGCAGTGGGGATAAATCAACAGCTCATCTGCATCGACACACAGGCACCAAGCCTTGTGTCCATATCGAAACTGCAGCCACATGGTCCAATCGACACCAAAGCGTGACGCTTTATAGCTGGCGGTGGTGCGCCAGACAGAAACGTCGTGCTGATCGGTCAAGTAAGCTTCGGACCCATCATCGCTGTTGTTCAAGACAAACAGGAAGTGGCCAACGCCCAGATCCCGATAATGGGACAGGAAATGTGGTAGGCGCGCAAGCTCGTTGCGGACCGTGGTGAACGCGCGAATCTGTCCCTGCGCAATCCTGTCAGTTCGATCTACAACGACTTCAAGATCGCGGCGCGCGCGGAACGACTGCCAGATAAGGCGGCGGCGTTTCAGCCGCATTCTATATGCTGTCCAGGGATCCAGACCTTGCGCAGACACAGGTAATTACTCTGCGGCCTTTTGCTGAGCAACGATGTCATGCAGATAGCTTGCGAATTCTTCCCGCAACTCTTCGCGCGCCATGCCGAAGGCAACTGTGGCCTGCAGGAAGCCCGCTTTCGAGCCACAATCGAACCGCTGTCCGCGGAAGCGATAGCCAAATACATCGCGACCCTTTTGAATCTCGGCGGCAATCGCATCGGTCAATTGAATCTCTCCGCCCGCGCCGGTTTTCATCTTGTTCAGGCTACGCAACACATTCGGGGTCAGAATATACCGCCCTATCACCGCTAGGTTCGAGGGAGCTTCCTCTAGCGTCGGTTTTTCAACCATGCCTTTTATGGACACCATGGCGCCCATATCCTCTTTCACGTCAAGCACGCCATAGGCGCTGGCTTTTTCGGCGGGCACTTCCATCGCGGCAACCATACAGCCACCGGTTTCTTCATAGGCCTCGACCATCTGTTGCAGGCACGGTTTCTCGGCCGCAATCACATCGTCTGGCAAGATGACGGCAAACGGTTCGTCAGCGATTAAGCGATGTGCACACCAAACCGCATGCCCCAGGCCCAGCGCTTTATGCTGGCGCATATAAGCAATCGCGCCGCTTTCCATGTTGGTGTCTTGCAAAATCTCCAGCAGGGCGTCTTTGCCTTTTCTGCGCAGTTCTTGCTCCAAAACCGGGGCGTTATCGAAGTAATCTTCCAGCGCACCTTTGCCCCGCGAGGTGACAAAGATAAATTCTTTGATGCCAGCGGCGCGGGCCTCATCAATCGCGTACTGGATCAACGGGCGGTCAACCAGAGTCATGATTTCTTTCGGAATCGACTTTGTAGCAGGCAGGAAGCGCGTCCCAAGACCTGCGACTGGGAAAATGGCCTTCGTGACCTTCTTATGCGTCATACAAACACCTCTGAGTTACCGGTCCGCCTGACAGAAAGACGATGGGCTTGAACCTGCGCCACGCGCGCAGATTAAGTTATAATATTGAACACCAATGCGTGAAAAATCTGACAACTTCATGGCAATTGTTCATGATTGTGGGTCAATCGGCATT
Source organism: Aliiroseovarius sp. M344 (assembly GCF_025140835.1). Lineage (NCBI taxonomy): Bacteria > Pseudomonadati > Pseudomonadota > Alphaproteobacteria > Rhodobacterales > Paracoccaceae > Aliiroseovarius > Aliiroseovarius sp. M344. Next base: position 108,481 of record NZ_CP081153.1, on the reverse strand, counting down.
TTTTCTCAAGACCATTCCACTTTTTGTTGGTGACGGGCAGGCGACCCGCCTCTTGCGCTAGAAATTTATCAGATTAAGCGGCGGCAATGCGAACTAGTCCATCCCAAGCTCATTCAGGATGCCTTCGATTCTGGTGACATCCTCTGGGTTGTTCAATTCCCAGAACTGTTGGCCGCGCGCGTCGACTTCTACACATTGAACGGGGCGTTCGCGTTCCAGAAAGCGCAGTTGCTCTAAACCTTCAAGTTGCTCAAGTGGGCCGGGTGCCCAGCGCGCATAGGCAGCCAGCGCCGATGGTCGGTAGGCATACACGCCCACATGATGAAAAACCGGCGTAGGATCATGGTCGCCCCACTTGTTGCCAGTGGTATAGGGGATCACCTCTTTCGAAAAGAAAAGTGCCTTGCCTTCCGCCCCAAACACGGCGGTTGTTGCCCCAACCCGGCCAGCGCGCCGATCTTCCAGAAACCCAGCCAGGGCACGACCATCGCACCGCAAAACCGGCGTGGCAACTTCAGCGGTTGGGTGGTTTGTAAGGGCGGCAATCAAATCTTCGACAAACCAATGCGGGGTTAGCGGAGCATCACCCTGCAAGTTCACCACAATGTCATAGCCACCGCCCAGCGCATCCAGCGCTTCGGCGCAACGTTCCGTGCCGTTGCGACAGGTGGATGAGGTCATCACAACCTCAGCCCCAAAACCCTCGGCCTCGGTCCGAATGCGGGCGTCATCGGTGGCAATAACAACGCGGTCGACGCCGTTGACGGCTTGTGCAGCATCCCAGCTGCGTTGGATCAGGGACTTGGCCTGTCCCGTTGCTCCGTGCAAGGGAACCAATGCTTTACCCGGATACCTGACCGAAGCATAACGCGCGGGGATGACGATCAGGACGCTCATCGCTTCAAGCTTTCCTCAGCTTTACTCCGGGGGCGTAGGCGATGAAAAACGGGTTCTCGTAAATCGGTTTGCCATACGTAAGGGGTGTGTGATCGTCGAACCTAACGACGTCGCCACCTGCGCCCTTCAAAACTGCATGACCCGCAGCCGTATCCCATTCCATCGTGCGACCCACACGGGGGTAAATGTCGGCCTCTCCTGTTGCGACAAGACAGAACTTCAATGAACTGCCCGCAGACTTCATATCTTTGACTGCATATTTGTTGATGTAGTCATCCGTGGCCTGATCTCGGTGAGATTTGGATGCCACCACCATCAAAGCCGCATTGTCAGGTGACGAAACCGAAATAGGTGACAGATTACCGACGGCATCCTTGTCAAACGGCCCTTGCTCTTCAACGCTTTTGCCGTCGGCACGGGTGAAGAACATGCGGCCTTTGGCCGGGGCATAGACAACGCCACGAACGGGGGTTCCGTCGACAACATAGGCGATATTGACCGTGAAATCCCCACGCCGGTGGATGAACTCTTTAGTGCCGTCCAGTGGATCGACGATCAAGAAGGCACTTGCCCGCTGCTCGTGGCTATCGGCTTGTTCTTCCGTCACCAACAGCACGTCCGGGAATGCTGCGCGCAACCCTTTTGAAATCAATGCATCAGCCGCTTCGTCTGCTGCAGTCACCGGGCTGTCATCAGATTTTGACCGCACATCAAAGTCGTCCGAATTATAGATATCCATGATCACGTCCCCAGCCTCAAGCGCCAGAGTCCGCATTACAGTTTCCAGACGGGTAAAATCCAAGAGATCGCTCCTTACCAGCGCCATTGCGCGGTGCTGTTGATTACATATTTTTGCCCACTTATGATGTTTGGGTAAAGGAACGGCAAGAATTCCCTGCAAATAATTCCCCAACGCGGGCAAAGGCAGAACCATGTTTGAAGTCAAAGTGAACAGAACGCGGCTAGAGGCAGCCGTATCAATGATGTCGGTGATTTATCACGCGACTGTTTTTGATCTGCGTAAATCACACCCAAATGCGATCATTGGACTTCTGATCAACATTTTTCAGTCCCTGCTGATGGTCGCGGTCTTTTTCGTGATGATGAGCATCCTTGGCCTACGTTCAAGCGCCATTCGTGGTGATTTTTTGCTTTATATCATGTCGGGTGTATTCATTTTTATGACGAACATCAAAACGATGAAGGCAGTATCGTCTGCCGCAGGTCCGACGTCTTCGATGAACCTGCATGGACCGATGAATACACTTGTCTCGATCATCGCGACGGCATTGGGGTCGCTATATTTGCAGATTTTGTCGATCTTCGTCGTACTGATCGTCTATAGTCTTGCGTTCAAACCCGTCGACATCCAAGACCCCACCGGCGCTTTTATGATGCTGCTGCTCGGGTGGTTTAACGGTGTGGCCGTCGGTATCATTTTTCTGGCATTAAGCCCGTGGTTTCCCCGGTTCACCACAACTGCAACCATGTTCTATATGCGCGTAAACATGTTCGCGTCGGGGAAGATGTTCGTGGCGAACTCGCTGCCCTTTTTCATGCTGGCAATGTTTTCCTGGAACCCTCTCTTTCACATTATTGATCAGGCAAGGGGCTATGCGTTCATCAATTACTTCCCACATTATTCGAGTTGGGAATATCCGCTGATCGTGTCGATCGTGTTGGCGTTTCTTGGCATGATGGGCGAAAGCTATAGCCGCCGGTACGTCTCTGCCAGTTGGGATGCTCGCCGCTAGGCGTTCGTGTCATCTGTTGGTTCGGCAGCCACCACCCTTAGCGTCAGGTTGATCCGCCCGTTGCCCTTCAGCAGATCGGAAGACCCGAACCGCAAGCGATCAATGCCGTGATAGGCCAGCCGCGCAGCGCCATCCATCATCAACACATCACCGGATTGAAGCCACATCGATTGCGTCATGCCTCGCCGTACGGTTCCGCCAATCCGAAACAGTGCGTCATCACCCAAGCTGATGGACACGACCGGGTAGGAGAAATCTACCTCGTCTTTGTCCTGATGCATCCCCATTCGCGCCCCTTCGCCGTAGTAGTTGATCAGACAACAATCAGGGCAACGGTCGATGTTTGCTACGGCACGCCACACATCCATTACCAGGTCCGGTATGGCGGGCCAGGTTGCGCCATTCGGGTGGCGTGGTTCGTAACGATAGCCCCGTCGGTCAGACACCCACCCCAGTCGCCCTGCAGACGTCATGCGCACTGACATTTGTTTTCCAGACTGTGTTACGGGGTGAAAAAACGGCGCAGTGACCGCAACCTCGCGCAGCACGTCAACCAGTGTTTCCTGTGACGCCCTCGTCAGCATCCCCTTGAAAAGCTTCGCCCCACCCAGATCGAGCGGCGGGCTGTTATGCGCAATCATGGCCAAAACCCCGAAAATGACTCACTTTTTTACCCATCTGCCACCCTTTGAAAGCTTGCAGGCCCCAATTCCCCTACTTATATACCCCGAGAAGCCGGATTGGGGCACGCCCATCCGGTCAGAAATCTGGGATCTGGGGCCGATGCTTTGCAAGGTCGGCTCCCTCAACATCGCCTACGAGAGGATTTTTGAGCATGGCTAAAGTCATTGGTATCGACCTCGGCACCACAAACTCCTGTGTTGCCATCATGGACGGCTCGCAACCGCGAGTCATCGAAAACGCAGAAGGCGCACGCACGACGCCTTCGATCGTCGCCTTCAAGGACGACGAGCGCCTTGTTGGCCAGCCGGCAAAACGCCAGGCGGTCACCAACCCCGACAACACAGTCTTCGCCGTGAAGCGCCTGATCGGCCGCACCATGAAAGATCCGGCTGTCGAGAAAGACAAGAAGCTGGTTCCCTATGCCATCGTCGATGGTGGCAATGGTGACGCATGGGTCGAAGCTGCTGGGCAGAAGTATTCCCCCTCGCAAATCTCGGCCTTCATTCTGGGTAAGATGAAAGAAACGGCAGAAAGCTATCTGGGTGAGGAAGTCACTCAGGCCGTGATCACCGTGCCCGCCTATTTCAACGACGCCCAGCGTCAGGCGACCAAAGACGCCGGCAAAATTGCTGGGCTGGAAGTGTTGCGCATCATCAACGAACCGACCGCTGCCGCTTTGGCCTATGGTCTGGACAAGTCGGAAACCCACACCATCGCGGTTTATGACCTTGGTGGCGGTACATTCGACGTGACCATTCTGGAAATCGACGACGGTCTGTTCGAAGTGAAATCCACCAACGGCGATACGTTCTTGGGTGGTGAAGATTTCGACATGCGCATCGTCCAGTATCTGGTCGATGAGTTCAAAAAGGAAAACCAGGTCGATCTGTCGAAAGACAAGATGGCGCTGCAGCGTTTGAAAGAAGCGGCAGAGAAAGCCAAGATCGAACTGTCCAGCTCGTCGCAAACCGAGATCAACCAGCCCTTCATCTCGATGGGCTCGGATGGTTCACCTTTGCACATGGTCATGAAACTGACCCGCGCTAAGCTGGAAAGCCTGGTTAACGACTTGATCAAACGTTCAATGAAACCCTGTCAGGCTGCCTTGAAAGACGCTGGCTTGTCGAAGGATGACATTGACGAAGTGGTTCTGGTCGGCGGGATGACCCGTATGCCGAAAGTAATCGAGGAAGTGTCGAAATTCTTTGGCAAAGCCCCGCACAAAGGTGTGAACCCGGACGAGGTTGTGGCTATGGGTGCCGCCATTCAGGCTGGCGTTCTGCAGGGCGACGTCAAAGACGTTGTGCTTCTGGACGTGACCCCGCTGTCGCTGGGCATCGAAACTCTGGGTGGCGTGTTTACCCGTCTGATCGACCGCAACACGACGATCCCGACCAAGAAGTCGCAAATCTTCTCGACCGCTGAAGACAACCAGAACGCCGTGACCCTGCGCGTGTTCCAGGGTGAGCGTGAGATGGCTGCCGACAACAAAATCCTTGGCCAGTTCAATCTGGAAGACATTCCGCCCGCACCGCGCGGCCTGCCTCAGATCGAGGTGACCTTCGACATCGACGCCAACGGAATCGTGGAAGTGGGCGCTAAAGACAAGGGCACCGGCAAAGAGCACAAAATCACCATCCAAGCATCTGGCGGTCTGTCAGATGACGACATCGAGAACATGGTGAAAGACGCAGAAGCCAACGCAGAAGCTGACAAAGAGCGGAAAGAGTTGGTTGAAGCGAAGAACCAAGCTGAAAGCCTTATCCATTCGACTGAGAAGGCGATGGAAGAGCATAACGACAAGGTCGACCCGACCACGATCGAAGCGATCGAGCTGGCCATTGCCGCGCTGAAGGACGTGATGGAAGAAGAGAACGCCGACAAGATCAAGTCGGGCATCCAGAACGTTACCGAAGCGGCCATGAAGCTGGGCGAGGCGATCTATAAGGCGCAGCAGGAAGAAGCGGCTGGAGAAGAGCCCGAGGACGCCGGCGGCCCCTCGGCGGTGGATGACGACATTGTCGACGCCGACTTCGAAGACCTCGACGACGAAAACAAGCGTTAAGTCTGTTTAGGTAACGGGCGGGGCTGCGCAGGCAGCCCTGCCCCCTCCCAAAGGGAGATTCTCCATGTCAAAGCGTGATTATTACGAAGTACTCGGGGCATCAAAAGGTGCGTCTGCGGAAGAGCTGAAGAAAGCCTATCGCAAGAAGGCCAAAGAGCTGCATCCGGATCGCAACTCGGACAACCCGAATGCCGAAGCTCAGTTCAAAGAGGCGAACGAAGCCTATGAGGTTCTGAAGGACGCCGACAAAAAGGCGGCCTATGACCGGTTTGGTCACGCCGCCTTCGAAGGTGGTATGGGCGGTCGACCAGGCGGCGGACATCCGGGTGGCAATGGCGATTTCGCCAGTGCTTTTTCAGACGTTTTCGACGATCTGTTCGGCGACTTCATGGGCGGTGGCCGCGGCGGTGGCGTACGTGCGCAACGCGGCTCGGACCTGCGCTATAATTTGCGCGTGACGCTGGAGGAGGCGTTTTCCGGTCTGCAGAAAACCATCAACGTCCCAACGTCTGTATCCTGCGATGAGTGCAGCGGCACTGGCGCCGAGGCGGGGGCCGAGCCGACGGTCTGCCCGACCTGTTCCGGCATGGGCAAAGTGCGAGCGCAGCAAGGATTCTTCACTGTTGAACGGACCTGTCCGACCTGTCAGGGCACCGGCCAGATGATCCAGAACCCCTGCAAGAACTGCGGTGGCGCTGGGCGTAAGCACAAAGAGCGGTCGTTGTCTGTGAACATCCCGGCAGGTGTAGAAACCGGCACGCGCATTCGTTTGTCTGGCGAAGGCGAAGCTGGTCTGCGCGGTGGACCGACAGGTGACCTTTATATCTTTATCGATGTCGCCGAGCATCCGATCTTCGATCGTGAAGGTGTGCATTTGCATTGTCGTGTCCCGGTCTCTGTGGCTTCGGCCGCTCTGGGTGGCGATATAGAGGTGCCAACAATCGACGGCGGCCGCTCGCGCGTGAAAATTCCGGCTGGCAGCCAGTCGGGACGGCAAATGCGCTTGCGCTCAAAGGGGATGCCCGGCCTACGCGGCGGACCACGGGGCGACATGTATATCGAGCTTGCTGTTGAAACGCCTGTGAACCTGACGTCGAAGCAGAAAGAGCTTCTGCAAGAGTTCGAAAAGCTGTCGGAAGAGAACAACCCGGAAAGCTCGAGCTTCTTTTCGAAGGTCAAAAGCTTCTGGGATGGAATGAAGGGTTAACACCTAAAGGCTGTTAACTATTCGTTCACCAATTTTGGTGCAGTCTGCTCTCATGACAGAGAGCAGACAATTCCAGTTCCAAGAAATGCCGATGGCGCTGTTCGACACAGATGAAGCGCCCGCCCGACCCGTCGCGGTAAAGGGCGGGAAACTGCCATCCTATATCAAGGACCACCGCAAGCGGTTGCGGCAGCGGTTTATGGAAGGCGGCGCGCAAGCGATGCCGGATTATGAGTTGTTGGAGCTGGTTCTGTTTCGCGCCATCCCACGGCAAGACGTAAAGCCTTTGGCGCGTGCATTGCTGGACACATTTGGTGACTTCAACCGCGTCATCACGGCGCCTTTGCAACGGCTACGAGAGGTTGCTGGCATTGGCGATGCGGTGATCACAGAGCTGAAAATTGTTGAAGCATCAGCGCATCGTATGGCGCGCAGCCGGGTCATCCAGCGGCACGTCATCTCGTCCTGGGATGCTGTGCTGGATTATTGCCACACCACCATGGCGCACCGCGACACAGAGCAGTTTCGCGTGCTTTTTCTGGATCGGAAAAACGTGCTGATCGCAGACGAAGCGCAAGCCAACGGAACGGTCGACCATGTGCCGGTTTATCCACGCGAGGTGGTCAAGCGAGCGTTGGAGCTGAACGCATCGGCGATCATTCTTGTGCACAACCATCCGTCAGGTGATCCCACGCCGTCGGACAGCGACATCCAAATGACAAAACAGGTGAATGACGCCGCAACAGCGTTGGGTATAACGCTGCATGACCATCTGATTGTTGGAAAATCGACCGAACTCAGCTTCCGCGGGGCTGGGTACTTATAGCCTCAGTCGACCCAAATTTCGACCCGGCGGTTGACGCCCCGGCCCCAGGCACTGTCATCGCAGGCCATCGGCATCGCTTCACCAAATGCTTCGACCTGCAAATCAACACGGGCTTCATCGAAGGCTTCGAGCTGTTGCTGCACTTGATTGCGTACGGCGGCTGCACGTTTTTTGGCGAGGTTAAGGTTCTGTTCGGCAGCGCCCTGACCGTCCGAGAATCCAACGAACATAACCTGACGGCCGTCAAACCGACCGCTTTCCAGCGCTCTGGCCAAAAGCGCGACGTTGGAGCGGGATGGCGCATCTAAAAGCGTAGAGCCGCCTTCAAACCGAAAACTGATCGACAGACGGTCTTTTCCATCGAGGCTTTCCACCATGCGCTTAAGCTCTGACAGCGCAACCTCTTCCCCCGATGCCGCGATGGCGTTTGCCATACGGTCACCCTGTTCGTAGACCGGGATACGCGTGAGCGCCTGGTCCACAAACCCCGCCCTGCGGGTTACAAACTGCGCACTATCAGTTCTAAGATAGGATAAGAAATCGCGCGCCAGTTGCGGTTGTCGGCGCTCAGGCAGGTAAAGATACATCGGCATCGTCAGCGGATAATCCTCTGACTTAATGGAGTTGGCCGAGGCTTGAACCTTAAAACCGCAAGGGCCGCTAAGCTGAACGACCTCGCCATTTCCGGGCTGCATGAAAGATGTAATCGCTATCCCGAACGGATCGCGCGCAATCGCGTCCGTCAGGGCCTTGTTGGAAGGATGAAATCGCACACGGTCGGACAGCGTCACACCGCTGGCGGCGATAATGCTCTGCATAAATGCGGGGCCAAACCCCTCTTCGATATCCATCAGATAGGGTGTGATAGGCGCGTCTTCTCCGCCCAATTCGCTCCAATTGCGGATCTTGCCGGCATAGATGGCGGCAAGCTGCGAGATCGAAATCTTTGTCACTGGATTTCCCGGCGACACGATTGGCACCAAAGCATCCAGCGCAATAACCCGGCTTTGCCGCGCGATCCGCAAATCGCCCAGCCCGGCCTCGCGCGCCATACTGCGTTCGCGGGTGGACGCCTGGCGCATTGACAACACCATGTCAGCCTGTTGTCCCAGCAGATCAGCGAAGCCTTCCGCGCTGGTGGTCAATTTGATTGTAATTCGAGCCTGTTCCTGCCCAGATGCGCCGTCATAGAGCGTGTAAAGCGTGCCAATCCCTAAGACTTCTTCGCGTTTCAGAGCGTAGCCTTGTCGCAGCGCAAATCCCTCAACAAGGGCCGGGAACAGCACCTGACCCATGCTGTACGCGCCGGAAATGGTCAGCTCGGCCACAAACGGTCCAAGGCTGGGGCAGCCTGGCCCTTCGCAGGTTACGCCGGAGCTGTCGACGGTCAGAATGCCGAACTCGGTGTCAACGCGGTAGAACTCGCCGTCAAACGTCAGCAAGGTTCCTGTCAGCTCAATCGAGCCATCGCGCGACGTTAGCGTCACGTCTTCCGCCCTCGCCGAAAAACCCGACGCAAGCATCAAACATGCCGCCGCGACAATCGCGCGCAAAATGTTCATGACAAATCCCAACCCCTGCGTATCCGTTGCGCAATCATCCGGATTGGCGCGCAAGATTTCAACCACAGATGTTGACGGCATGCCTGCTTATGCCAGACGGCCGTGACAATGTTTGAACTTTTTGCCTGACCCACAAGGGCAGGCATCGTTGCGCGATGGGTTGCCCCAGCTGGCCGGGTTGTTTTCATCAAACCCGTCTTTGGCATCCTGTGCACTGTCTGCAGCTTGTGCCAACGCCTGCTGTTGCTGGACCATCTTTTGCATCATTGCCTGCTGCTCTTCTTCAGACATGGGCCGGATCTGAGCCAATTTCTGCGTCACATCGGAACGCAGGCCATCAAGCAGGCTTTCAAACAGCTGGAACGCCTCGTTCTTATATTCGTTCAGCGGATCACGCTGTGCGTATCCTCGGAAGCCGACAACCGACCGCAAATGATCCAGCGTCAAAAGGTGCTCGCGCCACTTCGAATCGATGGTCTGCAATATCAATTGCTTCTCGATCGAGCGCATGGTCTCGGGCCCGAAATCGGCAGCCTTCTTGGCCATATGTTCGTTGGACGCGTCATACAGCCGCTCGCGGATGCTGTCGTCATCGACGCCTTCTTCTGCGGCCCAGTCGACGACCGGAACCTCAAAACCAAGGTTTTCGATTACAGCGGCCTGAAGCCCTTTAGTATTCCACTGATCTGCATAGGATTTTGGCGGCATATAGGTATCAACCAGATCGTCAATCACCTGATGGCGCATGTCGCCCACAATCTCGGACAGATCCTCGGCTTCCATAATCTCCAGACGCTGTCCAAAGATCGCTTTCCGCTGATCGTTCATCACGTCGTCGAATTTCAACAGCTGCTTACGAATGTCGAAGTTGCGGCCTTCGACCTTAGCTTGGGCGCGCTCCAGCGACTTATTCACCCATGGGTGAATGATTGCTTCGCCTTCTTTCATGCCCAATGTGGACAGCACTTTTTCCAGCCGTTCGGATCCAAAAATCCGCATCAGATCGTCCTCAAGCGACAGGAAGAACGACGATTTTCCGGGGTCACCCTGACGGCCAGAGCGTCCGCGAAGCTGGTTGTCGATCCGACGGCTTTCATGACGTTCGGTCGCCAAAACAAACAGGCCACCGGCATCCTTTACGGCCTGTTCGTCTGCTTCATGGGCAGCTTCGATCCGGGCGCGGATTTCATCGGGGTTACCGTCTGGCTCAGCGGCAATCGCCTCCATCACTTTGAATTCGACGTTGCCGCCCAGCTTAATGTCGGTCCCGCGACCAGCCATGTTCGTGGCGATGGTAACAGAGCCTAACTTGCCTGCATCCGCAACAATCTGTGCTTCGCGTTCGTGTTGACGGGCGTTCAAGACATCGTGCTTGATGCCAGCTTCGGTCAACAACCGCGACAGCTCTTCCGATTTTTCGATCGAGGTCGTGCCGACCAGCATCGGCTGGCCTTTTTCGTTGGCGGTGCGAATTTCCTCGACAACAGCGGCGTATTTTTCGGTGGTTGTGCGATAGACGGCGTCATGTTCATCAACACGGGCAATGGGGCGGTTGGTTGGGATCTCGACCACACCCAAGCCGTAGATCTCGGCAAACTCGTCAGCTTCGGTCAACGCCGTGCCGGTCATCCCGCTGAGCGTGCCGTAAAGGCGGAAGTAGTTTTGGAATGTCACAGACGCCAGCGTCACGTTCTCGGGCTGGGTCTTGCAGCCTTCTTTGGCCTCGATGGCCTGATGCAAACCTTCGGACAGGCGGCGACCGGCCATCATCCGACCAGTAAACTCGTCAATCAGCACCACCTCGCCATCGCGCACGATATAGTCTTTGTCCCGCTGAAACAGCTTGTGCGCGCGCAAGCCCTGGTTCACGTGGTGAACGATTGTGGTGCTTTCCGGGTCGTAAAGTGACTGACCCTCGGGCAACAGCCCCCGCGCGTGCAGGATTTCTTCCAGAAACTCGTTGCCTTCCTCAGTGAAGGTTGCGCCGCGGTTCTTTTCGTCAATCGTGTAATGCTCTTCGGTCAACTCAGGGATCAGCGCGTCGATCGTTACGTAAAGCTCCGAACGGTCCTCGGATGGGCCCGAGATGATCAGAGGCGTCCGGGCTTCGTCGATCAAGATCGAGTCGACCTCATCCACAACGGCGAAATTATGCCCACGCTGATACATGTCCTTCAGGTCGGACTTCATGTTGTCGCGCAGGTAATCAAACCCAAGCTCGTTATTGGTCGCATAGGTTACGTCGCAGGCGTACGCGGCGCGCTTTTCATCGTCCGCCTGATGCGGATAGACGACGCCCGTGGTCAGCCCCAAAGCGCCATAGACCTTGCCCATCCATTCTGCGTCACGTTTGGCCAGATAGTCGTTGACGGTGACGATATGCACACCCTCGCCGGACAATGCGTTCAGATAGGCCGGGAAGGTCGCAACAAGGGTTTTCCCCTCGCCGGTCTTCATTTCCGCAATGTTTCCTCGGTGCAGGAAGATACCGCCGATCAACTGGGTGTCGAACGCACGCAAGCCCAGCGCCCGTTTCGCAGCTTCGCGACAGTTGGCGAAGGCTTCGGGCAGAATGGCGTCCAGCTTCTCGCCGTCTGCCACACGTTTTCTGAATTCTTCCGTCTTGGCGATGATGGCATCATCCGAAAGGGCAGCATACTCTTCTTCAAGCGCGTTTATTTTTTCGACGATCGGGCGGGTCGCTTTGATCATTCGATCATTGGGTGTCCCAAAGACCTTACGCGCGATTTTTCCAAGCATGTTTTCTTGCCTCAATGCGGTTCTGACGCTGGTGTGACCAGAGGGAACTTGCCCGTCCCTGTCCAGCCGCCTATCTAAGGGCTCAAGAACCAGCGCTCTCAAGCCTCCAAGCGATGTAAGCGTCGGGTGTAAAACTGTCAATGTTGCCGGGGAATCCGGCCCGTTTTGAGGACAAAAACATGTTGAAACGCAACGCAATTATTCTTAGCGCCGCTTTGTCGGCCGTTTTGGCTTACCCACTGGTCGCTCAGGATACCGGCGCCACGACCGAACCTGAAACAGAGCCGAAAGTCGAGATGATTGACGTGACAGGCGACACCGTCATTGCCACCGTGAATGGGGATGACATCACCATGGCGCATGTGGTTGCCGCACGGACGAGCCTGCCTGAGCAGTTCCAATCGTTGCCCGATGATGTTCTGTTGCCCGGGATCGTAGAACAGCTGATCCAACAGGCGGTATTGGGCCAAGCAATGGGCGAACTTAGCCACCGCGCTGAAATTCGGTTGGAAAACCAACGCCGTGAGCTGGCGGCCAATGATAAGGTGGAGGAGGTGATTTCGAGCGCCGTCACAGATGACGCGCTTCAAGCCGCCTATGATGCGCAATATGCCAACGCTGAACCCACAAAAGAGTTTAGCGCCTCACACATTCTGGTTGAGGCCGAAGATAAGGCGAAGGAACTGATCGTCGAGCTGGAGGGCGGCGCCGACTTTGCAGAGCTGGCGAAAACACATTCCACTGGCCCGTCGGGACCAAACGGGGGTGAGCTGGGATGGTTTGGCCCCGGCATGATGGTTAAGCCATTCGAAGACGCTGTCATGGCGATGGAAGACGGCGCGGTTTCCGCCCCGGTTCAGACCCAATTCGGCTGGCACATTATAAAACTGAACGAATCCCGCATGAAAGGCGCGCCTGCGTTGGAAGACGTGCGTGACGAGTTGGCCGTCCAAATCGAATCCGACGCTGTCGAAACAGCGCTAAAGGCTCTTTTGGATGCAGCGACAATCGACCGTATCGCACTTGAGGGGATCGACCCGGCCGCATTGCGTGATATGACGCTTCTAGATCAGTAAACCATCACCGGAAAGGCATGGGCATGGGCAAGTCGGCAAAGATTAAAAAGCTGAAGAAAAAACTGCAGAAGTTAAAGGCCCGTTTGGCGGCCGCAAAAACCCATACCCATGCCGTCGCGCCGCTTGCGCCTGCGGCGTTCCCCGAGTTGCCGGTCATTGGCGGCGCTCGGTTTTCGTCCGCGAAGGCCGGGGTAAAATACCCAGATCGGCTGGACGTAATGCTGGCCGAGCTACAGCCCGGCACGACCATCGCAGGCGTATTCACCAAATCTGCGACCCGGTCTGCCCCGGTGCTCGATTGCCAGGCAAAACTAGGGTCCGATTCCAGTGAAGGTGCCGCCATTTTGGTGAATGCCGGCAACTCCAATGCGTTTACAGGTGCCGCGGGTGACGGGTCAGTCGATGCCATCACGACACAGGTTGCCAAAGCGCTTTCAGTACCCAAAAACCGGGTCTATACCGCCTCAACTGGCGTTATTGGCGTGCCGTTGCCTCATGACAAGATCGTTGGAAGATTAGATGAGCTGAAGGGTACGCTGGTGCCAGACGGGCTGGCGGGCGCCGCCCAAGCCATTCGCACGACAGACACCTTTGCCAAAGGGGCCAAAGCCGAAGTAAAGATCGACGGTCGAACGGTTCATATTGCAGGCATCGCCAAAGGCTCTGGCATGATTGCGCCGGATATGGCGACGATGCTGGTGTTTATCTTCACGGACGCAAGAATTGATCAGACTGACCTCCAGTCGATGCTGTCTGAGCTGACTGAAACCAGCTTCAACAGCATCACTGTGGACAGTGACACATCGACGTCGGACAGCGTTTTGCTGGCTGCAACCGGTGCCTCTGGTGTTGACGTCCCCAAAGGCAACAAAGCCTTCAAGTCAGCACTGCACGATGTGATGCTGGATCTTGCACACCAAGTCGTTCGTGACGGTGAGGGTGCGACAAAGTTTGTTGAGGTCCGCGTCACCGGTGCGAAATCTGACACTGACGCCCGTGTGCACGCTCTGGCCATTGCGAACTCACCCTTGGTGAAAACAGCGATCGCCGGAGAGGATCCAAACTGGGGTCGTGTTGTCATGGCGATTGGGAAGTCCGGCGCTTATGCTGAACGCGACAAGCTTTCGATCCGGTTCGGTGATGTGTTGGTGGCCGAGAACGGATGGGTTTCACCCCATTACCGCGAGGAAGACGGCGCGCAGTATATGACGCAGGAAGAATTGGTGATCACTGTCGATCTGGGTGTTGGTGGGGGCGCTTCCTCTGTCTGGACTTGCGATCTGACGCATGGCTACATCCAGATCAATGCCGATTATCGGTCATAAGGCCGGTTCGGAGGGGTCTGGATGAAGGTTGTTCTTGTCTCAGCTGTGGCCCTTATTGACCGCGATGGGCGGGTGCTTTTGGCACAACGTCCGGCTGGAAAATCCATGGCCGGATTGTGGGAATTTCCCGGCGGGAAGGTTGAACCCGGCGAAACACCCGAACACGCGTTGGTCCGAGAGCTCAAGGAAGAGCTTGATATTGACACGTGGGCGTCGTGCCTTGCGCCACTGACTTTCGCCAGCCACAGCTATGACGACTTCCACCTTCTGATGCCCGTCTTTGCCTGTCGCAAATGGGAAGGCCAGCCAAAACCTCAGGAAGGTCAATCGCTTAGCTGGGCGCGCGTCGATCAATTGCGGGATTATCCGATGCCGCCAGCTGACTTGCCGCTGATCCCCGTTTTGCGCGACTGGCTATAAACCGCGCAGCCCATCACAAACCCGTTATTTGCCGCAGATTACCTGCTATGGTTGCGTCGAATCGATGCCTGTGAATTGGGAGAATTCAGATGTTGCGGACGATTGTACTTGGAAGTTGTGTAATGGTGCAGGGTCAGTATGTACGTGATCTTTCCGATGGACGTATCGTCGTTCGGGTAGAAGACCGTTTGTTCTCAGGTCGCCCGGTTGAGCAGCGCAAAGCCGCTTAATCTTAGCTTAGCTTCATATGCCGCAAGGCAAATAAAAAGGGGACGGTTAATCCGTCCCCTTTTCTTTGTGTTGTTCGCAGAGCTCTAGTCCAGCGAGCGTTCGACTTCTTCGCGTTCGAAGATCTCGATCACATCCTGTGGTCGGATGTCTTCATAATTCTCAAACGCCATCCCGCATTCTTGACCGGATTGAACTTCTTTTACTTCGTCCTTGAAGCGCTTCAGTGTTTTCAATGTCCCTTCGTGGATCACCACGTTGTCGCGCAACAGACGTACGCCAGCCGACCGGCGTGCCACTCCTTCGGTGACCAGACAGCCGGCAACTTTGCCAACGCCAGAAACTTTGAACACTTCGCGAATTTCGGCATAGCCGATGAAGTTTTCGCGAACTTCGGCCGACAACAAGCCCGACGCAGCAGCTTTCACATCGTCCACAAGATCATAGATGATCGAGTAGTATCTGATCTCGACGCCTTTTTGGTTGGCCGAATTGCGAGCCGAAGCATTTGCACGAACGTTGAAGCCAATGACCGGCGCGCCAGACGCTTCCGCCAGACCGATATCAGATTCCGTGATCGCACCCACACCATAGTGCAGAACGCGCACGCGGACTTCGTCGTTGCCGATCTTTTCCATCGCCTGAACGATGGCTTCGGCAGAACCCTGCACGTCGGCTTTGACCAGAATGGGCAGTTCGGCAACGTCTTCGTCGGCTTTCGCCTTTGCCATCATCTGCTCCAGCGTGGTGGCCGCACCTGCAGCCGCGCGTTTGTCTTTCGCCGCTTGTTCACGGTAATCGGCAATCTCGCGAGCCTGAGCTTCGGTTTCCACAACGTTCAGAACATCACCAGCTTCTGGTGTGCCATTCAGGCCAAGTACCTCGACAGGAACCGAGGGACCTGCTTCTTCGACGCGGTCGCCCTTATCGTTGATCAGAGCACGTACCTTACCGTACTGCTCGCCCACGACGAAGATATCGCCCTGTTTCAGCGTGCCGTTCTGGACCAGAACCGTGGCAACCGGGCCGCGACCCACATCAAGCTGAGCTTCAATCACAGCGCCAGAAGCAGCCCGTTCAGGGTTGGCCTTTAGCTCAAGGATTTCGGCCTGTAGCGCGATGGCTTCAAGAAGTTCGTCCAGGCCCTGGCCGGTGATTGCGGAAACCTCTACATCCTGGACTTCGCCAGACATCTTTTCGACAATCACTTCGTGCTGCAGAAGTTCTGCGCGCACCTGATCGGGGTTGGCAGCCGGCTTGTCGCATTTGTTGATTGCCACGATCATCGGCACTTTGGCTGCCTTGGCGTGGTTGATGGCTTCGATGGTCTGCGGCATGACCGCATCATCGGCGGCCACAACCAGAACCACGATATCCGTAACCTGAGCACCACGTGCACGCATCGATGTAAACGCAGCGTGGCCGGGCGTATCAAGGAAAGACAACACCGCGCCGTTATCTGTTGTCACCTGATAGGCGCCGATATGCTGCGTGATGCCGCCCGCTTCACCAGCCGTAACCTTCGCGTTCCGGATCGCATCCAAAAGCGAGGTTTTGCCGTGGTCAACGTGACCCATGATGGTGATGACCGGAGGACGATCAACAAGATCTTCTTCTTTG
This sequence comes from Aliiroseovarius sp. M344, assembly GCF_025140835.1. Taxonomy (NCBI): domain Bacteria; kingdom Pseudomonadati; phylum Pseudomonadota; class Alphaproteobacteria; order Rhodobacterales; family Paracoccaceae; genus Aliiroseovarius; species Aliiroseovarius sp. M344. The sequence continues at coordinate 92,057 of NZ_CP081153.1, read as the reverse complement.
TCATCAACCTGATGGATCACATCTTCGACGTCCGCGTCGGAAACACGCACGACTTTGTGGCCAAACTCTTCGATGATCAGCTCAGCGGTGTCGGCGTCAATGGACTGGTTCTGTGTAACCATCATGCCCATGTTCATAAGCGATTTCACAACATCGGCTGCACGTTCGGCCATGCGGACGGCAAGTTCGGATACCACGATGGCCTCCGGTAACTGGACGTCACGAATGATCTTTTCGCGATCAACATTCTCGCCCATAGCTTTCTGACGGGCGCGCTCTTGCTTGCGGCGCATTGACGCCACCGAGCGGTGACGCCCGTCGCCACCACGAAGCGCCTGATTCAGTGTCAGCTTGCCTGAACGACGCCCATCGTCACGGGCGGCACCTTTGGCCGGGCGTGCTTGGCGGTCAGCAGCGCCACCGCGATCATCTTTCTTGCGTGGGCCTGAAGGCGCTTTGCCAGGGCCGCGCTGTTCCGCAGCTTGTGCGGCAGCAGGATCTGCTTCTGGGGCAGGTTGCTTGGCGCGGGCCTTGGCCTCTTCGGCTTCACGCTTCTTGCGGTCATCCTCGGCGGCTTTGGCCTTCAGTGCTTCTTCGCGCTCGCGCTCTTCGCGTTCTTTCGTCTCGGCTTCTTCGCGGCGACGATTGCGCTCTTCTTCGCGAGCCTTTTCTTCGGCGGCGCGCGCTTCTGCTTCTTCGGACTCGCGCGCTTTGGCGGCTTGCAGCGCCTTCATGCGGCGGTCCAGTTCGGCATCCGAAATGCCTGCGGGGCGTTTCTTCGGATCGCCCGCCGCAGGAGTGGCCGCGCCAGCACCAGAAGCCGCACCCGGCTTGGGTACGACAACGCGCTTGCGTTTCGTTTCGACCACGACGTTCTTCGTCCGCCCATGGCTGAAGCTCTGCTTCACCTGACCGGGACGAGCTCCGCCACGCAGTCCCAGGGTCTTTTTACCGTCATTATCGCTCATCTGGTCTTCGTACCTTTCCGGTGACCCTTGCCACCGTCGTTATCTTGCTCGCGCAGCGCCCGTAGTTTCTTGGCTTCCTCTACAACACGGGATGCCAAACCACCAGACGCAAGCGCGCCATGTATCACATTTTCACGCCCAAAGGCCATTCCCAGCTCATCTGCCGTCAGGCAGGTAAAGAACTGGTCCTTGCCGGGCGGCGGGCGAAGCTTGGACTTGCCCCGCTCTGACCCGTCTGACGCCTGGATCAAGACGGCTGCCTGTTCCTTAACAAGCCAGTCTTTCACCTTCTCGAACCCAGCGACCGCTCCGCCTGCTTTTCGCGCGAGGCTGATCAGATGGACCACACGCGCCGCCAGCGCTTTCTCAAGCATCGGCAGCAGATCCTGGGGCACTGTCACCTGCTGTTTGGCCGCCCGCAAAAAAAGCCCCTTTGTGGCAGCTTTTGTAAGCGCAGCGCGGTCAGCGGATACCCATATCCCGCGCCCCGGCAGTTTTCCCAACAGATCGGGCACCACACTTCCGTCTGGCCCCACTACAAAACGGATCAACCCGGCTTTTGGTTGGGTTTCTCCGGTCGCGATACAGCGACGTTCCGGCTCTTCCGGCCGAGATTTGTGGCCACCACGCGTCATGCGTCGTTCCCGAAGCCTGCGATCAGGCTTCGGCCTCCTCGACTGCGGTTTCGCCCGCTGCATCTTCTTCGGTTTCGTCCGACTCAAGATCCGCAGGATCAACCCAGCCCAGCAAAATGCGGGCGGTCATGACCATATCCTGAGCCTGCTCCAGCGTCACACCGAATTTTTCCAGCGAGCCGTCGTCCTTCGACCGTTCGCCATCAACGGTGGTCCAACCGCCTGCCAGTTCCCAGTCTGCACAGGTGGCGAAATCTTCAAGAGACTTCACACCATCTTCGGCCAGCGCCTCCACCATTTGCGGGGTCAAGCCTTCGAAGGCAATCAAGCTGTCTTCGACGCCCTGAGCGCGTGCGTTTTCAAGCGCCTTGGCGTTTTGCGCCTCGATATAGTCGCGTGCACGCGCCTGAAGTTCTTCGGCTGTCGCATCATCGACCCCATCGATGACGAGAAGCTCGTCCACCTCAACATAGGCAACTTCTTCGAGGTTCGAGAAACCCTCGGCCACCAAAAGCTGCGCGAAGAATTCGTCCAGATCCAGTGTTTCCATGAACAAAGCGGTGCGGGTCGCAAACTCGGCCTGACGACGTTCACTTTCTTCGGCCTCGGTCATGATATCGATGTCGAGGTTCGTCAGCTGTGACGCAAGGCGCACGTTCTGACCACGGCGACCAATGGCCAGCGACAGCTGTTCATCCGGCACCACAACCTCGATTTTTCCAGCTTCTTCGTCCAAAACCACTTTCGACACCTCGGCAGGCTGAAGCGCGTTCACAAGGAAGGTCGGCTGATCTTCGTTCCACGGGATGATGTCGATTTTCTCGCCCTGAAGCTCGTTCACGACGGCTTGCACGCGCGAACCACGCATACCAACGCAGGCACCAACCGGATCAATCGAGTTGTCATACGAGATCACGGCGATCTTCGCGCGCGAACCGGGGTCACGGGCAACCGCTTTGATTTCGATGATGCCGTCATAGATTTCCGGCACTTCCATTTTGAACAGCTCGGCCATGAATTCCGGCGCGGTCCGGCTCAGGAAAATCTGCGGTCCGCGGGCTTCGCGACGCACATCTTTGATGTAGCAGCGGATACGGTCGTTCGGGCGATAGCTTTCTCGGCCGATCTTTTCATTACGGCGCAGAATCGCTTCGCCAGTGCCCACGTCAACGATAACGTTGCCATATTCCTCGCGCTTGACCTGACCATTGATGATCGTGCCGGCGCGGTCTTTGAATTCTTCGTACTGACGGTCACGCTCGGCTTCGCGCACCTTCTGCAAAATCACCTGCTTGGCTGACTGCGCGGCGATCCGCCCCATCTCAACTGGCGGCACCTCTTCAACGAATGTGTCGCCAATTTTGGGATCTTCCATATATTGCTTGGCTTGATCGACTGTGAACTCAGCCTGGTAGTTTTCCAGTTCTTCCTCTTCGACCACGGTGCGTACGCGGGTAAAGGTGGCACGGCCAGTTTTGCGATCAATCGCAACACGGATGTCCATCTCGGCGCCATAGCGCGACTTGGCAGCCCGCGCGAGGCTTTCTTCCATCGCTTCGATCACCAACGCGGGGTCGATCATCTTTTCGCGCGCGACGGCTTCGGCGGTCTGGAGCAGCTCCAACTGGTTTGCAGAAGTAATTGCCATGGATTCAGTCCTCCTCAGAACCGGTGATTTCTTGAATTTCGTCAAATTGCTTTTCGTCGATCTGGCCAGCATCCTTACGCTGGTTCAGAACTTGGCGAATAAGGTCGTCGGTCAGGACCAGTTTGGCCTCTGACAGCCAATCAAAATCGAGCCCGATGGTCACGGTTTCACCCTTGTTCTCGATCTCGATCAGAACCTCGTTGCCGTCAACCCCGGCCAATGTGCCTTTGAAACGCTTGCGGCCGTCGATCAGCTCGGACGTTTCGATCTTGGCGACATAGCCGCTCCACTCTGCAAAATCCTTCAGGCGAGTCAGTGGGCGATCAATGCCGGGTGATCCGACCTCAAGGGTATAGTTGTCCTCGATCGGGTCTTCCACATCCAGAATGGCGCTGACCGCGGTCGAAATCTCGGCGCATTCGTCAACCTCAATGCCGCCCTCTGGGCGTTCCGCCATGATCTGCAACGTGGGCGTGTTGCCCCCCATCAGACGCAAACGCACCAGCTCAAAGCCCATCCCTTCGATCACGGGATCGACGATATCGGCCAGCCGACGGTCTATTGCTGCTTTGGCAACAAGGTTGCTCACACGCATCTCCAAAACAAAAAAACGGGCCAGCAGGCCCGTCGGAATTTCCGGTGGAGCTTCGGGGGTGGAGGCCGAAGCGCCGCTGTTGAAGAAGGATATAGGTCAGTTGCAGGTGGGATGCAAGCCGAGTCTCTTACACGCCCAAAGTATCGCGTTGCCGCGCCAATTTTTCCATCGTGTACACAAGCTCATCTGCGATGCCGCGCTCGGACAAGGCATGGCCAGCCATATGGATCATCCGCAGGTCCGAAGACGGCCAGCGTTGATGCAGTTGCCACGCGGTGGTGGGAGGGCAGATCATATCGTGGCGACCCTGTACAATCGTGCCTGGTATATGAGCAATCTTTGGCATATCGCGCAGGATCTTGCCGTCCGATTCAAGAAATGCGCCGTGGGTGAAATAGTGGTTCTCCAACCGGGCAAAGGCGCGTGCATAGTCCGCAGGGCTGTCAATCATCGTGCCGGTGTTCTGGATCGATGCCAGCGCGTTTTCCCACCCGGTCCAGGCCTTGGCGTATCGCGCTTCATCTTGCTTATTGCCGGAAAACAAACGCCGGTTATAGGCCGCGATCATATCGACACGTTCATCTTCGGGAATCAGCTCTTCAAACCGTGACCAAAGCTCCGGCCAGAAACGCCCGGCGCCGCCGCCATAAAACCAATTTAGCTCGGCCTGCGTGGCAAGAAATACGCCGCGCAGAACCAGCCACGCCACACGGGCAGGGTGCGCTTGTGCATAGATCAGTGCCAGCGTTGCCCCCCAACTGCCTCCAAACACCACCCAACGGTCAACACCAAGGGTCAGGCGGATATGTTCGATATCCCGAACCAAATGCCACGTGGTGTTTGCCTCGATGCAGGCATGGGGGCGCGATCGGCCACAGCCGCGTTGATCAAACAAGATGATCCGATAATCGTCGGGGTCAAAAAACCGGCGCATCGCGGGCGATGATCCGCCGCCGGGCCCGCCGTGCAGAACAACAACCGGAATGCCGTCGGGATTGCCGCTTTGTTCGACATACACTTTGTGCCCATCGCCCACATCCAGCAAACGCCGATCGAAGGGGTCGATCGGCGGATGAAGCCGTGCAGTGGCGTTGTTTTTTCCTGCGGCCTTGTCCATATGTCCTCTATATAATGACCCGCGCGCGCCCGCTATCAGAAAGAAAGACGCTTGCCATGAGTGCTGAAGCCCAGACCACCGTTGATCCTGCCGAAGTCGCCAAGTTTGAAGCAATGGCCGCCGAGTGGTGGGATCCAACCGGAAAGTTTAAACCGCTTCACATGATGAACCCGGTGCGTCTGGACTATATCACAAACCAGATCGCGGCAGAGTTCGGGCGTGATCTGGTGGATGTTCAGCCGTTCAAAGGCCTGCGCCTGTTGGATATCGGCTGTGGCGGCGGGCTGCTGTCTGAACCCATGGCCAGATTGGGTGCCGAGGTGGTGGGGGCAGATGCAGCCGCGGGCAATATCCCGGTTGCGCAGGTTCATGCCGAACAGATGGGGCTGTGCATCGACTATCGCCACACCACTGCCGAGGCATTAGCCGACGCCGGTGAGCAATTTGATGTGGTTCTGAATATGGAAGTCGTCGAACATGTCGCCGACCCATTGGCCTATTTGACCGCCTGCCAGAAGCTGTTGAAGCCGGGCGGTTTGATGGTTGCTTCAACAATCAACCGCAATCCGAAAAGCTTTATGATGGCCATTGTTGGCGCTGAGCATGTCATGCGCTGGCTGCCCAAAGGCACACATGAATGGTCAAAATTCATCACGCCCGACGAACTGGCTGACCTGATCACCAAAGCCGGCCTGTCGGTGGTTGACCGCAAAGGCATGGTGTTCAATCCGTTGGGGTGGAGATGGTCAATCTCGGACCGCGATCTGTCGGTGAATTATGCCATCACAAGCGTGAAGCCAAAGGGCTAGCGTCAAGCGTTCGGTGGCCGATAGGCGCTCATCGTCGTTTCAGCCAGCTCAAACCCTGCCCGGCGATACAGCCGTCCGGCATCACTGTCAGCATGGGCAACGATCACCGGCAGCGCCCTTGGCGCGCGGGACTTGGCCCAGTCCAGACTGGCGCATAACAATGCCGAGCATAGTCCACGTCGCCGATAGTCTTCATGGGTCTGAACTGATTGGTAGCGGATCAGGGTTTGGTCGTGGAAAATTCCCATATCTGCCGCCAGCCGGTCGCCATCGAATGCGCCAAGCCATTGCCCCAACCCCTTTTGGATTTGCGCCTGTCGTGCTTGCGTTTTCTGGCTCAAATAGTCATCCATACCACGCTCAGGCGCCCCATCCTTAATTAGGTCTACCTTAGCGATCGACTCGCTTTGGGCCCACTCATCGGCCGCAGATAAGGGGCGAATTATTATGCCTGCGGGGGCTGTCACACGATGAAATTCCCGGCGCAGCGCCAATGTGTCAGATTGTTCAATGCGCAGCCCAGACCCATCGAACACGGCGACAACCTCGGCGCGCGACAGGTTGGGAACATCCCAGCCAATGCAAATGTGGTCAGCAGCAGGGATGTCCTCTTGGAATTGCGTTATCAGTGTCGCCGCATCGGTTGGAGGGTCTGCAAAAACCACCCGATTGCCAAACCAGAAATTCGGCTCGGCGGGCGTGGTTTGAACAATGCGATCAGAATGGCGGCGAACAAGACATTGCCCGGCCTGCGCCATCAGGTCTGTCGCAAACTCCAGCGACTTCATTCCATATCGCTTAGAATCTGCCGCATTTCTCGTAATACTGGCAGGACATTGCGTACATTGTCCGCGCCGATCTTGGTGACCATGTTGCCAATAATGGGCGTGATCGCCTGCAATGCGGCATCCCGCGCCGACCGGCCAGACGGCGAAATCGTTACAAACTTGCGCCGCGCGTCATCCCAATCCGGGCGGATATGCACATGCCCCGCCCATTCCAGCTTGTTCAGCGTGTTGGTCATCGCCCCGCGCGTCACATGAAACGCTTTTGCCAACTGTGCAGGGCTTTTTTCCTCGTTCAGCCGTGCCAGATGGTTCAGCACGGAAAAGTGGCTCAGCTCCATACCCTTGGGCAGCGCTTTCGACAGGCGATTGCGCGCAAGTTGATCGGCCATGAACATTTCACTGAACAGGGCGACCGAAAGGGTATCAACCGAGCTTTCTGACATCAGGGACCTTCAAATTCGCGATCATGGTCAAGTGACGGCACGCGTCGGCGCGACCTTCCCACGTCCGCAAGGTCAAGATCAACCATTGTGATACCCGGCGTGTCCCCGCCATCGGCCAAGACCTCTCCCCAGGGCGAGATAACCAGCGAATGCCCGTGGGTGGCGCGCTTGGGTCCATTTTGTCCGCACTGTGCCGGTGCAAGTATGAACACGCCGTTTTCAATCGCACGGGCGCGCAGCAGACTTTCCCAATGCGCTTTGCCGGTCACTGGTGAAAATGCCGCCGGTGCTGTGATGATCGTCGCCCCCGCCTTGGAAAGCCTACGAAATAAGTGCGGAAACCGCATGTCATAGCAGATGGTCATGCCGATCTTACCAAAGGGTGTTTCGGCCACCACCGCCCGCGCGCCTGGGCGATAGGCGGCACTTTCGCGATAGGTCTCGGTCTCGTCTATCTTGACGTCGAACATGTGAATCTTGTCGTATCGCGCCTGAATGACACCATCGGGTGAGATCAGAAAAGACCTATTGGCAAAGCGTCCATCGGCCTCACCCGTCTTAAGCGCCAAAGAACCAACCAACAACCAGATGCCCAGCGCCCTTGCCTCAGTTTGCATCGCGCTCAAGAACGGATCATCCGCTTCCTGGTGCAAAACCTGTGCTTGGTATCGTCGGCTGCTGGACAGGATATTGCTGACTTCGGGCGTCAAGACAAACTCTGCTCCAGCGCTTGCGGCGTCCCGAACCATGTCCCGCACCGTGTTCAGATTGGCGGCAAGGTCTTCGCCTGCAGTAATCTGGATCAGCGCTGTTCTCATGCTCTATCCTGCCAGCAAACGGTCAAGTTTAGCCTCGCGCTCCAACGCGTAGAGATCGTCAAACCCACCGACATGCGTGTCGCCGATGAATATCTGAGGCACCGTTTGGCGACCGTTCGCGCGCTGCATCATCTCTTGCCGCTTTTCTGGGTTCATCATCACATCGATCTCGTCAAACGAGGCACCCTTGCTGTTCAAAAGGCGCTTGGCGGCGTGGCAATAGCCACAAAGCTGTGAGGAATAAATGGTGACAGGTTGCATGAAGTGCTCCGTTTCGCGACGGGCCAAGACGGCCAGAACGTTCGAAATCTATGCGTCCCGTGTCACGCGGGCAAGAGCCAGCACGCGGACTTGATCCGCGCCCGCATCAAGACACGCCTGTGTCGCGGCATCAAAACTTGCGCCTGAGGTCATAACATCATCCACCAGCAGCACATTCCGGCCCGCAAGGGCGGCACCATTTTTCGGGTGTGGCCGGATCGCATCTTTCATATTGGCGAAGCGTGCGTCGATATCCATTCCGTCATGGGCCCGCGTACGTTTGTGCCGCTCAAGCGCATCTGGCGCATGTTCGGCATTCAGGTTCGCGGCAAGGGCACGCGCAAGCTCCGCGGACTGGTTGTACCGGCGTCGGAACAAGCGAGTCCAATGGATGGGCATCGGAACAATCAAGCTATCGGTACACAGCAACGGGGTCGCCGCGCGGGCCATCCAAGGGGCGGCGGCGCGGGCAAGTTCTGGCCGGTCGCCGTGTTTTAGCGCCAAGACCAGCCGCCTTGCGTTGTCTTTGTAAACCATAGCCGCGCGTCCCTTTATCCAAGGTCGCTGGGCAGATATGCAGCCGTCGCAATGGACAGGGTCGCCATCATCTTCTCCCGGCAAGGGATCGCCACACATGTCGCAGACCAACCCTTCGATAAACGGTGTCGCGCGCCAGCATGCACCGCACAGCGCAAAATCCGTATCCGTCGATGCGTCGCAACTGATACATTGTGGGGGGTAAAGCACGCCAAGCGCTGATTGCATTTTCCATCCTTCCAACTATGGTCGCCGCCCATGACACAGACCGACGCCAACACACCTCCTCGCCTCACCGACCGCGAACAGCTTATGCGCAACCGCAAACGCGCCACAGCCGATGGGCTGTTCCTGCAGTCGCTTGCCGCGGATGAAGTTAAGGATCGCCTGACAGAGGTTAACAGAACGTTTACCAAACCTGCCGTGGTGACAGGTTTTCCGCAGGTTTGGGGAAAGATCTTTCCCGATGCTGTGATCGCATCCGATGAAGATACGCTGGATCTTGAGGTTGGCGCGCACGATCTGGTCATTCACGGCCTTGCGCTTCACTGGGCCAACGATCCGATTGGCCAACTGATCCAGGCAAAGCGTGCCTTGACGCCCGACGGGTTGTTCATTGGCGTGATGTTCGGTGGCCAGACACTGGCCGAGTTGCGCGCGGTCTTATCCGAAGTGGAAGTCGAAACCACCGGAGGCCTTTCGCCCCGTGTGCTTCCCATGGGCGAGATTCGCGATCTTGGTGCATTGTTGCAGCGCACCGGTTTTGCATTGACCGTCGCCGACAGCGATCTGCGCTCGGTAACTTACCAAAGCGCCACAACCCTGATCCGTGATCTGCGCCTGATGGGAGAGCGAAATGCGCTGGAACAGAGACTAAAGCAGCCGCTTTCACGCGCGTTTCTTGCCGCCATTGATGACCGTTATGCTCAACACTTTCCAGCCGAGGATGGGAGCATCATGGCCAGTTTTGATCTGGTCTTTCTGACCGGTTGGGCGCCAGATGACAGCCAGCCCAAGCCCCTTCGACCCGGTTCCGCCGCTGCTCGCCTTGCGGATGCGCTGGGCACTGACGAAACCCAATTGCCCGATTGACACCCATCCTTCTGACCGCGATTGATCCAAGGTAGGAAACGGAGCGTAATCATAACCATGAAGAAACCAGCTAACCACCCCGTGTTGCCCGCCCGCAAGGTCGGCGTTCTGTTTGCCAATCTTGGCACGCCCGATGGCTACGACTACTGGTCGATGCGCCGTTATCTGAACGAGTTTCTGTCAGACAAGCGGGTGATCGACTATCCCGCCTGGAAATGGCAGCCGATTTTGCAAGGAATTATCCTGACAAAACGCCCGTTCTCATCCGGTGAAGCGTACAAGTCGATCTGGAATGAAGAGCAGGGCGAAAGCCCCCTGATGACCATCACCAAACAGCAGATTGTCAAACTGCGCACCGCGCTTGAGAAGCGCTTTGGCGCTGAAGTAGTCACTGATTTTTGTATGCGGTACGGCAATCCATCGACCAAGTCGAAAGTGCAGGAAATGGTTGCGGCCGGGTGTGACCGCATTCTGTTCTTCCCGCTGTATCCGCAATATGCAGGGGCAACGATGGGAACGGCGAACGACCAGTTCTTCCGCGCGCTCATGGAAGAAACATGGCAACCCGCCAGCCGCACCATCGAGCCCTATTTTGACGACCCGGCCTATATCGACGCGCTGGCCCAGTCGGTCGAACGTGGATACGCGGGAATGGAAAAGCGGCCTGACCTATTGGTGGTATCTTACCATGGGATGCCGGAACGCTATTTGCAGCAGGGCGACCCGTATCATTGCCAGTGCCAAAAGGGCACGCGCCTGTTGAAAGAACGGCTAGGCTGGGGCGATGAAGACATCACCACCACCTTCCAATCCGTTTTCGGGCCTGAAGAGTGGTTGAAACCATACACCGTGAAAGAGGTCGCACGACTGGCTGAGACTGGCAAAAAGAACATCGCCGTGATCGCACCCGCCTTTTCAGCAGACTGCATCGAGACGCTTGAAGAAATCCAAGAAGAGATTCAGGAGGCGTTTGTTGAAGCCGGGGGTGAAAGCTTCACTTATATCCCTTGCCTGAATGATGACGACGCCCATATCGAAGCGCTTCTTGGTGTGGCTGAACGCAATCTGGGGGGTTGGCTAAAATAGTCTCTAATCAACCTGCCACCCTCGTTTTTCCAAAGTATTCAATATCTTTTCTTCGCAGTCATCCGCATCTGCCCGGATCGCATTTTTCATCGTAAACCAATAGAGGTATTGGTCGAATTCCGGCGCCATACTCTGCACGACGTCGAGCGCTTGCTGCGCGCCCAGATCATGCACATTTGCGGCGATGTGGTGGAAATCAATCCGCCCGAAAAGCACCGCTGGCTTACCAAAGAAATACCCAAGAAACGCCGCGGACGAGTTCTGCGACACGACAAACCTGCAAGAGGCCAGTGCTTGTTCCATCTGACCTGTTGTTATCGTTAGGCTTGGACAACGTTCGCGGAGCGCCTCCAAAGCCTCACGCTCTTCCTGGGTATACACTTCAGCCGGATGAAGCCCGGCAAGTACTGGGATATCAGGAAATTTTATCAATACCTGTTCAATCATCTCGACTGGGCTGGCTGCTTGAAAGCTGCGCTGACTTAAGAGCCGCCCTTGCAGCGCAATGTAGATCGGACCATCTGTCGTTGGCTGCAGTGCTGCGCCTTTGAACAACCACTTGCGCCACTTGTCCGCCCAAGCCTTTGCCTCGTCGTGGTCAATCTCGGATGGGTCGAAGCTTTTCTGGGCAACCTCGAACTCCCATCGTTTTCCCGACGCCTCGATCCGCCAAAACGGATAGAAATAGCTGCGCCGCATGGTCAGCGCATTCGCATGAATGGGGTCATCCATCAAAAACAGCGAATAGCCCCCACGTGCTGCCGACGCCAGGCGTTCTAAGTCACTATTCTTGCGATATTCCACGCGAAAGCCTCGGCCCTCCAAAGCCGATGCGATCATGTTCACAAAGTTGAACTTCCCTTGCCGGGCGCGCTGTAGAGGCTCGGGGTCAAGATAGATACGCAGGATTTTGGCGGTCGACATATCCGCACGCTAGCCCCCGATCTGACGAAGAACAAGCCGAGGTGCTTGTCTGACCTGACCCCCGCGTCCATATAGGGTGAAGCAAAACGGAGGCGACATGGCAGATACGGATTTCCCTGGTTGGCACGGCACGACAATCATCGGCGTGCGCAAGGGCGGCAAAGTGGTCATTGCAGGCGACGGACAGGTCAGCCTTGGTCAAACGGTGATCAAGGGAACCGCGCGCAAGGTGCGCAAGCTGTCGCCCGGTGGGTTTGAGGTGGTCGCGGGCTTTGCCGGATCAACGGCGGATGCCTTCACCCTTTTGGAGCGGCTGGAAAAGAAGCTGGAAGCCACGCCGGGTCAATTGGCCCGCGCTTCGGTCGAGCTGGCCAAGGACTGGCGCACCGACAAATACCTGCAAAAACTCGAGGCCATGCTGATCGTCACCGATGGAAAAGAGCTTTTGGTCATCACCGGCGCGGGCGACGTGCTGGAGCCCGAACATGATGTGGCCGCCATCGGATCAGGCGGCAATTTTGCATTGGCCGCTGCACGTGGGTTGATGGAAAGCGATCTGGACGCGGAGGGCGTTGCGCGCAAGGCCATGGCGATTGCCGCTGACATTTGCGTTTATACAAATGGCAACCTGACTGTTGAGGAGATCGGCAAATGACCGACCTGACCCCCCGCGAAATCGTCAGCGAGCTTGATCGCTTTATCATCGGCCAGAAGGACGCAAAACGCGCCGTCGCTGTTGCCTTGCGCAATCGCTGGCGCCGCGAGCAGTTGTCCGATGATCTGCGTGACGAGGTTTATCCAAAAAACATTTTGATGATCGGGCCCACCGGCGTCGGCAAGACCGAGATCAGCCGCCGTCTTGCGAAACTCGCGCGTGCGCCCTTCATAAAGGTTGAGGCAACCAAGTTTACTGAAGTCGGCTATGTTGGGCGCGATGTAGAGCAGATCGTGCGTGATCTGGTCGATTCCGCCATCATGGAAACCCGCGAGCATATGCGCGAGGACGTGAAAGCACGCGCCGAGGCCGCCGCTGAAGATCGTGTGATCGAGGCGATAGCCGGCACGGATGCGCGCGATGCCACTCGTGAAATGTTCCGCAAAAAACTGCGGGCAGGCGAGTTGGATGATCACGAGGTCGAAATTGACATCGCTGACAGCTCGAACCCGATGCAGATGTTTGATGTTCCGGGTCAACCGGGGCAGGGAATGGGCATGATGAACCTTGGCGATATGTTCGGAAAAGCGTTTGGGCAACGCACCGTGAAACGCAAGATTACCGTGCGCGACAGCTATGAACTGCTGATCTCAGACGAAGCCGACAAACTGCTGGACGACGAAACCGTTACCCGTGCCGCGTTAGAGGCGGTCGAACAGAATGGCATCGTATTTTTGGATGAAATAGACAAGGTGTGTGCTCGCGCCGATGCACGTGGTGCGGATGTCAGCCGCGAAGGCGTTCAGCGCGATCTTCTGCCGCTGATCGAAGGCACAACCGTCTCGACCAAACACGGTCCCGTCAAAACCGACCACATTCTGTTTATTGCCTCGGGTGCATTTCACGTAGCCAAGCCGTCGGACCTGTTGCCCGAACTTCAAGGCCGTCTTCCCATTCGGGTCGAGCTTCGCGCCCTGACGGAAGAAGACTTCGTGCGCATTCTGACCGAAACCGACAACGCACTAACCCGCCAATACACAGCGCTGATGGGCACCGAAGAGGTAACGGTTGAATTCACCGAAGCCGGCATCGCCGCGCTGGCCAGCATCGCCGCCGAGGTTAACCAAAGCGTCGAGAATATTGGGGCGCGCCGACTGTATACGGTGCTTGAGCGCGTGTTCGAAGAACTCAGCTTCACAGCCCCTGATCGCGGTGGAGAAAAGATCATTGTAGACAAGGAATTCGTCGACCAAAATCTGGGGTCGCTGATGACCTCGACAGATGTGAGCCGCTATATGCTTTGATGGCTATGCAGGAGGTGCGTCCTCGGGTATCCAGTGGACAATCCCGAGGAGCCCCACGTGCGTATCATTCATCATCTTGCTATCGTCCTGTTGCTTGTGTCCTGCGCACCTCGTGGGCACATCACGCTATTTGCTGGCGCCGCCAAGACCGGCGACATTCAACGCATCTATGTCGGCACCACGCGCGAGATTGACGGGCAGGGCTTTCCAAGTGGCGACCGAAGCCGGAACCTTATTTTTGGTCGCTTTGATGTGTCTGTTCCGCCAGATCGCGAACCGGGCAGTATCGAATGGCCGACCCGCAACAACATCGACCCGTCGAAGCACTTCCTGCTTGACGATTTTTCGCCCATCACGACCCAGAACGACTTCAGCTCGGCCCTGCGCAAAGAGCTTAGGCCGCGGCGGGCTGAAGAGCGCACAGCCATTGTTTTCGTCCACGGCTTTAACAACAACTTCTCCGAAGGGCTATACCGTTTCGCGCAGCTTTCGGAAGACCTAGCACTGCCATTTATCCCGGTTCATTACTCGTGGCCCAGCGCCGGGCACCCATTGGGATATGGATATGATCGCGACTCGATGCTGATCGCGCGTGATGGGCTAGAGGCAACAATCCGGGCGGTTTCCGACGCCGGGGTGGATGAGATTTTGCTGGTCGGTCATTCAATGGGCGCGCTCTTAACCATGGAGACCTTGCGCCAAATGGCCATTGCCGACGGGCAACGGGCTTTGCGAAAAATTGGCGGAGTGGTATTGATTTCACCCGATATCGACATAGACGTCTTTCGGTCCCAGGCTGATCGGATTGGCAAGCTACCACAGCCGTTCTTTATCTTCTCATCGACGCGCGACATCGCGCTGCGTCTTTCTGCAGGTCTGACCGGACAGACGGCGCGGTTGGGCAATACGACGGATGTTGACAAACTGGCCGAGCTTAACGTGACCATGGTCGATATCTCTGCCTTCAGCGAAGGTGATCTTGGCCACAATACCGCGCTTGCGTCTGCTTCATTCCTGCGTCTTTTGAATAGCGTGCCAGACCTTGGGGCGGCTTATGGCGGCGATCCGTCCAACCGGGTGGGTTTGCTGCCCGGAACAGTTCTGGTTGTCCAGAACGCGACGCGCCTGATCATCCCGAACATCGCGCAATAGAAACTACCGCCGCCGCCGCAGGTAAACGTAATAGGCACCTTGCCCGCCATGCTTCAGGTGTGCTTCGGCGATCTGAAGCACGTGTTGACGAAGTGGCATCGTGTGCAGCCAGTGCGGCACCTGATGACGAAGAACGCCGTGACGGACGGGTATCGGTCCGCCGTCATCGCGGTGCTTCCCTTTGCCGGTTATGACCAACACGAGGCGTCGATCCATAGCGACAGCATCCAAAATAAACCGAGTCAGAACTGGATGAGCCTGCGCGATCGTCATGCCGTGCAGGTCAATCCGCCCCTCTGGTGACAAGCGGCCCTTCTTCATCTTTCCGAAAACCTTGCGATCCATGGACAAGGCTTGGCTGGCGACGCTGCTAGAAAGGCTTGGGGCTATATCATGGGGTTTCGTCGTCGATCCGGACCGTTCGCCAATTTGAAACTTGGGAGTTTTCACCTTTAGTGGCGCTGGCGCTTTATCAGCCAGTTCTGGGGGTGGAAAACCCGTCATAAAGCGACTGGGTCGCAGTCGGTCGGTGCTATCGGCAACTTTCTTCCACAGCGCTTTATCTTCTGCGCTCAAATGTCTTGGCCGACGTGCCATCCCTATTCCTCGGGCAATATGGCGAAGGCGCGTTGGATGGGTAGCAGCACGACCATCCGGCCATCATCGCGAATCCGACCCGCCAAACGGCCTGCTTTGTCGCCGGTCCCCCAAAAAATATCGGCGCGTTGCGCTCCTTTGACGCGCGACCCGGTATCTTGCGCCACCATCAAGCGGCTGAACGGCTCTTCGCCCCTTTTTTCCAACCAGACCGGTGCGCCCAGCGGGGTGTATTTTGGATCAACCGCCACCGAACGATGCGCGGTGATCGAACGGTTCATTGCGCCCAGCGGTCCCTTGTCTGCCGCCACTTTCCCAATTCGGCGAAAGAACACATAGGACGGGTTGGACATCAAAAGTTGGTGCCCCGCCTCTGGATTTCGTTTCACCCAATTCTGGATAACTTTCTGAGAAACCTGATGCGGGTTATAGACGCCTTGCCGCACCAGCTCGTTCCCCAGCGACATGAAGCTGTGGCCATTGGAGCCGCCATAGCCCAGACGTATCGTGCCGCCCTCCGCCAGCCGGATGCGGCCAGACCCCTGAATTTGCAGAAACTGAAGCTCTACCGGGTCTTCCACCCACGCGATCTCAAGCCCGCGACCGCGCAGCGCGCCTGCTTCTTCTATATCGCGGCGCGACAGCCAAACCTCGCCAGAGTTTAATTCAGGGGGCTTACGATAGACGGGATATCGATATCGGATGGATTCTGTAATAGAGCCGCGAATTTCAGGCTCGTAATATGCGGTGAACAGTGGGTCGTTTCCGTCGCGGATCAAGACGGGTCGAAAGAAAAGCTCGAAAAAGGTTTTGCCGTCATCCTGCTGCGCGGCCACCGCGCAGATCGGACGCCATAGGGGTTCATCCAAATCGCGGCAGGTGTCCAGAAAAACACCCAAAGCCTCTTGATGGTCGTCTTTGTCCCAGCCGTCCAATTCGCCAAAAGACAGAATCGTAACGTCAGCGTCTTCAAGTCCTGCCAGAACAGGCGTGCCCAATAGGGCCAGCGCAAATGCCAGCCCCCGAAGCATCATCCACCTGTGGCGACAAGTTGCCAGTTCGGGTTGTCCGATCCCATAACGCGCGCAAACGTCCACACGTCTTTCTGGCGTTTCACTTCATTTGGGTTGCCCTCTATGATGTCGCCACCCTTGTCGCGCACGACTGATGTCAGCTCGCCTATAAACCGTACGGTCACTTCACCTTCGCGGGTCGCGGGGTCAAATTCGGCGTCCACAAGTTTCAGCTCGCGCAGGCCAACGAATTTCGCATCAACTGATAGTCCCTTTTTCTCGCGGTCTTCGACCACCGATGCGAATGTCTCGTACACATCGTCGGCAAGGAAGGGTTTAATCTGCGCCAGATCGCCAGATTCAAAGCCCATCAGGATCATTTCATAGGCCCCGCCCGCGCCGCCCAGAAATTCGCTGACATTGAAAGACGGCTCGGCGCCTTTCATTGCGGCCAGCGCTTTCGCCGCTGAGCTGCCTTCGGGCACGTGTTCTGTAATATCGTTGTCAGGACCGCCTTCGATGACCTCGAACTGGTCACGCGCTAAGCGGCGGTTGTCTTTTTTTGCCACGACGGGTTTCTCAAACCCCTCGCGTGTGCCAAGCACATCGCGCAGGCGCAAAATCAGAAACAGGGCAATTCCGGCAAGAACCAGAAGCTGGATCAGGGGTGAGCTCATTTATACCTCTTTTCAAGCGCCATATGGAAACGCGCTAACCGGAGACATATGTAGGTGCTGAGCGGGGCCAAGTCCACCGTTCGAAACGAAAAGGAGACTTGCCCCATGTGGCTTTTTGCGCTGTTCATCGCAGTTCCGCTGATCGAGATCGCCCTGTTCATTCAGGTTGGGGGCGCAATCGGCTTGTGGCCAACGCTTGCGATCGTCGTTTTAACCGCGATTGTCGGCACACAGCTGATGCGGGCGCAGGGCGCCTTGGCGATGTCACAACTGCGTGAAAGCTTTGGTCAGTTGAATGATCCGACCGAACCATTGGCACATGGTGCGATGATCCTTTTTTCTGGCGCGCTATTGCTGACCCCCGGCTTTTTCACCGATTTCGTTGGATTCGCATTGCTGATTCCGGCTGTGCGTCGGGCCGTCTACAACTGGGCCAGATCGCGCATTCAGGTCCAGAGTTTTTCCATGGGATCACAAGATCCCCGGAATCCGCAGCCACCACACCCACAGGACGACGTGATCGATGCCGAATTCACAGACGTCACGCCAAACAAAAAACCAACCCATCCCGGTGTGGAAGGACCATCAGGCTGGACCAAACACTGAGCTTGCGTGCTTGGTCATATAAATTTTCAGCCAGGGTGTAAAAATTTCCGGCGTGTTAGCGATCTGTTTTTCCAGCGCCTCCCGGCTTAGCCATTGAATGGCCTGCACTTCAGCGGGATTCAGGGTGATCTGGGGAAGCGTATCTGTGTGAATGACGAAAAGATCGACAACCTCATGCTCGATCAAGCCACCGCCAACATCTGCGCGGTATTCCAGCTGCTCGACCCAAACCGGCTGGACACCTGTAATTCCCAACTCTTCGTTCAGACGGCGCTCGGCACACTCACGCGGATCTTCGTCCCAGTGCGGGTGGGTGCAACAGCTGTTGGCCCACATGTTCGGTGTATGGTATTTGCCCGGTGCGCGTTGTTGGATCAGCACGTTGTCATCGTGAAACAAAAAAACGGACACGGCTTTATGCTTAAGGCCCTTCACATGGGCCTCTAGCTTATCAACCGGGGACAGGGCGCCATCAATCCAGGCAGGGATCATATCTTCCATAGCGCCGAAATAGCGCCATTTCACCGAACGTGAAACCCCTTGGTTGAGGGCGCCGGGTCAAGGTGCTAAGGACATGCCAACAGTTTTTCCCGAAGGAGAAGATCATGGCCGACGAAGCCACAGCACAAACTGCCCCTGTCCAGCCCAAGATGCAGGTTCTTGGCCAGTTCATTCGCGACATGTCGTTTGAAAACATCCTTGCTCAAAAAGGCGTGCAGGGAGAAGTTCAGCCCGACATCAATGTCGAGGTTGCCTTGGATGCCAAGAAACGTCCGACAGACAATCAGTTCGAGGTGATAACGAAATACACCATCGGGTCGAAAAACAAGACTGGTGGCGAACAGTTGTTCCTGATGGAGCTGGAATATTCTGGCATCTTTCAGGTTGAAAACGTGCCGGAAGATCAAATGCACCCGTTTCTGATGATCGAATGCCCGCGCATGTTGTTCCCGTTCGTCCGCCGTATCGTGGCTGACGTGACCCGCGATGGTGGTTTCCCGTCGTTGAACCTTGATACCGTGGATTTCCTTGCGCTGTATCGCCACGAGATCGAACGCCGCGTTGCTGCCGAGCAAGGTGGCGCCAAGGTCAACTGAACCTGACCGAAAGGCCTAGCGGTAGGTTTTCCAGACAGCGCCGTCGCCCAGCTTTTCAACAAAAGCATCATGGGCGGCGGCTTCTTCTTTGCTGATCCGAGCAGGCAAGGGTGTCGGTCGCGCCGTTGGCCGCCATGGGCCACTGCCGCCAGAGTCAGAGGATGATCCTTGATTGGCGGCCAGAACGAGATCGGGCTGACGACCTCCAATCAGCTCCAGATACACTTCGGCCAGAATTTCACTGTCCAGAAGCGCGCCGTGCAGGGTGCGTGACGAGTTGTCGATGCTGAACCGGCGACACAGGGCATCCAAAGACGCCGGCGCGCCGGGAAACTTCTTGCGTGCGATGGCCAAGGTGTCGGTGGCCTGTTCCCACGGGATCAGCGGCAGGCCCATCCATTTCAGTTCGGCATTCAGGAACTTCATGTCGAAGCTCGCGTTGTGGATAACTAGTTTTGCATCACCGATGAAATCGAGAAAGGCCTGACCAACCACCCTGAAAACCGGCTTGTCCCGAAGCGTGACTTCGCCCGCCTGCGCCGCACGTGGTGACAAAAGAAGATCGGGGCCGATACCGTGCACGCCAAAAGCCTCGTCCGGCATGTCGCGTTCGGGGTTGATATACTGGTGATAGGTCTTGCCCGTTGGCATGTGGTTATACAGTTCAAGACACCCAATTTCGACAATCCGGTCGCCACCTTCCGGGTCAAATCCGGTCGTTTCAGTATCCAGTACAATTTCACGCATGGGACAAACGCTCCTTAACCTGGGCTAATACTTTCTTCACCGCCGCACTGGCACCTTCCATCGTTTCCGTGGGAATCACCACGTCCGCGCGCGCGCGTTTTTCTGCATCCGAAACCTGTTTGGACAAAATTGCCTCAAACTGCTCTTCCGTCATCGTGCCACGCTGCAAAACCCGTTTGCGCTGCTGCTCGGCAGAGGTTGATACGACTGCAATCAGGTCCATTTTCTCATGCGCCCCGGTTTCGAACAGCAGCGGGATATCCAGAAGCACAATGGCAGCATCGGTTTCTTGCAGGAACTTCGCGCGGTCTTGCGCGACCAGCGGATGGACGATTTCTTCAATCTGCTTCAATGCAGTCGCGTCCTTTGCCATCCACCCTTTCAACACGCCGCGGTCAACAGCGCCATCGACAATCGCATCAGCGCAAATTGCGCGCAGCGGTTCAACCGCTGAACCACCGGGGGCATATATCCGATGAACGGCGGCATCCGCATCCCAGACCGGAACACCTTCCTGCGCGAACATCTTCGCCGTTGTGGATTTACCCATGCCAATCGACCCGGTCAGGCCGATGATGAACGGGATGCTCATGGGCCAAGCACCGCATTACGCAAGGCGTCATCAACAACCGGCCGCATCCCGAACCAACGTTCAAACCCCGGAACGGCCTGATGCAACAGCATTCCAAGCCCGTCCACCGTGATGCAGCCAGCTTTTTCGGCTTCGTCCAGAAAATGTGTGCGTAGGGGTGTATAGACAAGATCGGTCACCACTGCGCTGGGGTTGAACCCATCCAAGGGCACACGGAAGTCGGGTTTTCCGACCATGCCAAGCGACGTTGTGTTGACCGCTGTTGCTGCGTTATCAAGCATGTTTCCGGCTTGTAGCCAGTCAAAAACTTTTATCCTGTTCCCAAACTCGGCACGCAATGCGTCAGCGCGTGCCCGGGTGCGATTTGACAGACGAATTTCCGGGACACCGACTTCAATAAGGGACGCGATGACCGCACGCGCAGCGCCGCCCGCACCAAAAACGGCTGCCGGTCCTGCTTCGGGTGCCCAATCTGGGGCTCCTTGGCGAAGATTTTCTATAAACCCATAACCGTCTGTATTATCAGCGTAAATTTTCCCGTCTGGTCGGAAGATCAGTGTATTCGCAGCGCCAATCAGCGCGGCACGATCTGTCACTGTGTCGGCGAGATTCAGAACCGTCTCTTTATGTGGGATGGTCACGTTCACCCCCACAAAACCTGCTTTTGGCAGAGTCCGAATGACCTCCTCCAGATCTTCGTTACTGACATGCATCGGCACATAATGACCTATGATGCCATTGGTCCGCAGCCAATGGGCGTGCAGTCGGGGGGACAATGAATGTCCAATTGGGTCGCCGATCACACCGGCCAATGGAATGCGTCGTTCGGTCATATTTCAAGATCTCCTCGCAGGATCAGGTATGACAGCAGCTCGGTCAGGGGCAAACCCAAAACGTTGAAATAATCGCCATCAACCTTGGCAAACAAGCGGACACCTTCTTCTTCCAACTTATAGGCGCCGACAGCATGGCAAATACTGTCCCAGTTTCGGATAACATAGCCTTCGATGTAACCTGGTGAAAGTTCGCGCATCCGCATGCGAACCACGCCGACATGTCGCCACAATGGTTTGCCGTCTTCATAAAGAACGGCGGCGGATAGCAGGCGGTGGGTCTTGCCGGACATTGCGGTCAACTGGGCGACAGCCTCGGCACTATCACGCGGCTTGGATAAAACTTCGCCACCCAACTCAGCGACCTGATCACAGCCCAGAACCAGCCGGCCTGGGTTTTTTTCGCTGATCTTGCGCGCCTTGAATTCTGCCAGCGCGTCAGCCAGATCTCGTGGGCTGGCCCCTTCGGCTTCCAACGACGCGCGGATTGTCACTTCGTCAATTCGGGCAGGCTGAACCTCGATCTTTATGGCTGCGCTTTGTAAAAGCTGAGCACGAATTTCAGATGCTGAGGCGAGGATCAAAGGCTTGGACATATGATAACCCTGTGGAAAAGCTCTGTTTGTTCCGGTGCCTCAAAAAGTGGACACCACCTAAAATATGGGATCGTTGGAAAACTCTCATCTTTCCTAAGATAGTTTTCGGATTTCTTCCACTGTGGAAAGTGATTTTTGATTTGTGCAAACCTTCGATGCCCGGCCCCTGTTTGTCCCACTGGTTATCCCCAACCAAAGTCGATATTTACGTTTCTAATTCAGATAGTTGTGATGTTCTTCCCAGACCATGGTTATTCTTTATCCACTTGTTGATAACATCTGGGACAACTCATTAATCCCCATTACCCACAGCTCCTACATAAACATCATCTTTCTTTCTTCTTCTTTATTAATTTAAGAAGGGCCGGACCCAACCGTGTGAACAGGAGTGCTGAGAATGGGCGACATACTAGCCGATATTTATCCTTGGACGAAATCCCTTCACATTGTGTCGGTGATTGCTTGGATGGCTGGTATTTTCTATCTGCCTCGTCTGTTTGTCTATCACGTTGAGGTGGTCGGAAGTGGCACAGAAACAGATGAATTGTTTCAGACGATGGAACGTCGTCTTCTGAAGGCGATCATGAATCCAGCGATGATCAGCACGTGGTTATTTGGAGTGATGTTGGTATTTACGCCAGGAATTGTTGATTGGTCGATGGTTTGGCCTTGGACGAAAGGCTTGTCGGTCATTCTGTTGACGTGGTTTCACATGTGGCTGGGCGCACGGCGCAAAGAATTTGTTGCAGGTGCAAACACCCTGACCGGTCGACGATATCGGATCATGAATGAATTTCCGACAATCCTGATGTTGATCATCGTCTTTTCAGTCGTCGTGAAATTCTGACAGCGTTGACTCGCACGCCCATCACCCTTATGTGACGTGAAACGCGGGCCGTCCGGCGACGCATGTTTCCCATTTCTACTTTGACCGCATTGCGTCTTTGCATGCCGTCCTAAGGCAATCCCAGAGCATCCTCATGTCCGATAACCGTCTGAACCTAGCAGAGCTGAAAGCCAAGAGCCCGAAAGAGCTTGTGAATATGGCTGAAGAGCTTGAAATCGAAAACGCGTCAACGATGCGCAAGGGCGAGATGATGTTCTCGATCCTGAAAGAGCTGGCGGATGATGAATGGATCATCGGCGGTGATGGCGTGCTTGAAGTCGTACAAGACGGGTTTGGTTTCCTGCGGTCCCCGGAAGCGAACTATCTGTCTGGACCTGACGATATCTATGTCTCACCCGATATGATCCGCAAGTATTCGCTGCGGACAGGTGACACGATCGAAGGGATCATTCAGGCGCCTGGCGAGAACGAAAACTATTTTGCGATCACGTCGGTTGAGGAAATCAACTTTGGCGATCCGGAACTGGCGAAACACAAGGTCGCATTCGACAACCTGACACCGCTTTACCCCGATGAGCGTTTGAAGATGGAGATCGAAGATCCCACCATAAAGGACCGCTCGGCCCGGATCATCGACCTTGTGTCGCCGATCGGTAAAGGGCAGCGGGCGCTGATCGTTGCGCCGCCCCGGACAGGTAAAACCGTGCTGTTGCAAAACATCGCCCATTCGATCGAAACCAATCACCCGGAATGCTATCTGATCGTTCTGCTGATCGACGAACGTCCGGAAGAGGTGACGGATATGCAGCGCTCAGTGAAAGGCGAGGTTGTTTCCTCGACTTTCGACGAGCCCGCGACCCGTCACGTGGCTGTGGCTGAAATGGTAATCGAGAAGGCTAAACGTCTAGTTGAGCATAAACGCGACGTTGTGATCCTGCTCGACTCGATCACCCGCCTTGGACGGGCCTTCAACACGACTGTGCCCTCCTCTGGTAAGGTTCTGACGGGTGGTGTGGATGCCAACGCATTGCAGCGCCCCAAGCGCTTCTTTGGGGCCGCACGGAACATCGAGGAGGGTGGATCGCTCACCATCATCTCAACTGCGCTGATCGACACCGGATCGCGCATGGACGAGGTGATCTTCGAAGAATTCAAAGGTACCGGTAACAGCGAGATTGTTCTGGATCGTAAAGTTGCAGACAAGCGCGTGTTCCCGGCCATCGACATTCTGAAATCCGGCACCCGGAAAGAAGAGCTGTTGGTGGACGCAAAAGATCTGCAGAAGACCTATGTCTTGCGCCGGATCCTGAACCCGATGGGCACCACAGATGCCATAGAGTTCCTGATCTCAAAACTCAAGCAGACCAAGTCGAATTCTGATTTCTTTGATTCGATGAACACGTAACTTATTGTTAAAATACAATGGGTTAGATATGGATACGATCTACTCTCTTGCAAGCGCCCGCGGGAAAGCGGGTGTCGCGGTGGTCCGGATTTCCGGGCCACACGCGTTTTCGGCTGCAAGCGGAATGGCGGGGAAATTGCCGCCCATTCGCAAAGCAGGCCTTCGCAGCCTAAAGGGTGCGGGCGACCACATTCTGGATGAAGCATTGGTCCTGTGTTTTGACGATGGCGCCAGCTTCACGGGGGAGCCGGTCGTTGAAATGCAGCTTCATGGATCGACGGCCGTGGTCCGGGCTGTTCTGGATGAATTGTCGACTTATCCAGATTTACGCTTGGCCGAGCCGGGAGAGTTCACCCGACGTGCGTTAGAGAACGAGCGGTTAGATTTGTCTCAGGTCGAAGGCCTGGCCGACCTTCTCGATGCTGAGACAGAGGCGCAGCGGCGGCAAGCTTTTGCCATTCTGTCCGGCGCTTTGGGTGATGTTGCTGAGGGCTGGAGGCGTGATCTCATCCGTGCCGCAGCCTTGTTGGAAGCCACCATAGATTTCGCAGACGAGGATGTACCGGTGGACGTTTCACCGGAAGTGAACGACCTTCTGGATGGTGTTCTAAAAACGCTTGCGAAAGAAACCGCCGGAACGCGGATCGCTGAGCGCATCCGTGATGGGTTTGAAGTCGCTATCGTTGGCGCGCCCAATGCGGGAAAATCAACGCTTCTGAATGCGCTGGCGGGGCGCGATGCGGCCATTACTTCCGAGATCGCAGGAACGACCCGCGATGTAATTGAAGTGCAGATGGAGCTTGCGGGGCTGCCAGTGACGGTACTGGACACCGCGGGGCTTCGAGAAGCGCAGGATAGTGTTGAAGCCATCGGCGTAGAGCGGGCCTTGGCGCGCGCGAACACCGCGGACTTGCGGATTTTCCTGATGTCTGATGACGGCCATGGTTTGCTCATAGATCCCCGGACCGATGATATCGTAGTGCAAGGCAAGGCAGACCTTCATGAGACCGACCGTTTGGCAGTCTCAGGTCTGACAGGTCAGGGCGTGGACAAGCTGGTAGAGCGCATCGGCGAATGTTTGGCAGATCGCGTCAAAGGGGCGGGAATCGCCACGCGCGCGCGACATCGGATTGCGATGGAGCGTGCGCTCTGTGCTTTGGAAGATGCTCGAATCGAGGTACAACACGGTCCCGAACGGGCAGAGATTGCAGCCGAAGAGATCCGAACCGCAACACGAGCCCTTGATAGTTTGGTAGGTCGTGTTGATGTAGAGCATCTGCTTGATGAAATCTTCGCGAGCTTTTGCCTTGGAAAATAGGCGCTCAGTAATTGGAATGGAGTGTTTCACGTGAAACATCGTGACTTTGATGTGATCGTGGTCGGTGGGGGCCACGCAGGTGCAGATGCAGCGCATGCGTCTGCGCGCCTTGGCGCGCGCACCGCCTTGATAACGCTCCGCAAAGAAGACTTGGGCGTAATGTCTTGTAACCCGGCGATCGGCGGTCTTGGAAAGGGTCACTTGGTCCGCGAGATTGACGCGTTGGACGGGTTGATGGGGCGCGTTGCGGATCAGGCGGGCATTCAATTTCGCCTGTTGAATCGTCGAAAAGGCCCAGCCGTACAAGGACCGCGCGCGCAGGCTGACCGAAAGCTCTATCGTGCCGCCATGCAGTCCGAGATTGCCGGCACGCAGAACCTGAAGGTCGTCGAAGGCGAGGCGGTCGATCTTTTGATGGACGGAAATCGCGCGGCTGGTGTTGTTCTGCACGATGGAAGCGAGCTTCGGTCTGCGGCGGTAATCCTTACCACCGGCACTTTCCTGCGTGGGGTGATTCATGTCGGGGACAAGCAGACCTCTGGTGGGCGGATGGGGGATCGCCCGTCCGTAAAGCTGGCCGAGCGGATCGACAGTTTTGGGCTTCCACTGGGGCGGTTGAAAACCGGGACACCACCACGTCTTGACGGCCGCACCATCAACTGGGACGTTCTTGACAGCCAGCCCGGTGACGACGACCCGGTGGTGTTTTCGTTTCTAAACACCAAGCCTTCTGCCCGCCAGATTTCCTGCGGGATCACGCATACAAATACGCAAACGCATGATATTATTAGGCAAAATCTAGAGATGTCGGCGATGTATGGTGGCCGCATTGATGGCGTCGGCCCGCGCTATTGCCCGTCAATCGAAGACAAGATTGTGCGGTTCGCAGACAAAGAGTCTCACCAAATCTTTCTGGAGCCTGAAGGGCTGAATGATCACACGGTTTATCCAAATGGGATCAGCACGTCGCTGCCAGTTGGTGTTCAGAACGCCTATGTCCGATCAATCTATGGGCTAGAACGTGCCGAAATCCTGCAGCCGGGCTACGCGATTGAATACGATTATGTTGACCCGCGCTCATTGAGCGAAACCCTTCAGCTTCGTGATGTGCCTGGACTTTATCTTGCGGGCCAGATCAATGGAACAACTGGCTATGAAGAGGCCGCGGCACAGGGCTTGATCGCGGGCTTAAACGCTGCATTGGCCGCTCAGGATCGCGACCCTGTCATTTTCTCTCGTTCGAATTCGTATATGGGCGTTATGGTCGATGACCTTATTACTCGTGGTGTGACCGAGCCCTATCGCATGTTCACATCACGGGCCGAATACCGCCTGTCTTTGCGTGCCGACAATGCAGACCAACGGCTGACGCCGCTTGGCGTTGCTCTGGGTCTGGTGGGGCAGACCCGCAAGAAGGCCTTTGAAACGAAGACCGAAGGCCTCGCATCTGCAAAGGACGCTTTGACGAAACGGACCTTCACACCACAAGATTTGGAAAAGCTTGGGATGACAGTCCGCAAGGATGGAACCAAACGCACCGCGTTCGATCTGTTGGCGTTTCCAAACGTTGACTATTCAATGATTGTGCAATTGGATCAATCTCTTGCAGAGATACCGTTCGAAATCCAGACACAGATTTCCCGGGATGCCATGTATGCGCACTACATTGAACGTCAGGCGCGCGACGTAGAGGCATTGCGGCGTGATGAAGCACACACAATTCCCGACGACTTCCGATACGATGAGCTGGAAGGTCTGTCGAACGAACTGGCTAGCAAACTGACACAAGCCCGCCCCGCAACTCTTGCCCAAGCTGGCCGGGTCGAAGGCATCACGCCGGCTGCGTTGACATTAATACTTGCCAAGTTGCGCCGAACTGCTCGAAAGCGATCAGCATGACGGGCAGGGGCCTGCTTGACGAAAGCGATGTTTCACGTGAAACAATGGAACGGCTTGAGGCCTATGCCGCTCTTTTGAAGAAGTGGAATCCAGCGATCAATCTGGTTGCGCCATCAACGATCGAGGCGCTCTGGTCGCGGCACTTTCTGGATTCGGCCCAGATTGCCGATCTGGCGCCTAAGTCCATAAAAACATGGTGCGATATGGGAACGGGTGGGGGGTTCCCCGGGCTTATCGTAGCGATTCTTGCCAAAGACCATGACCCGCTTCGGCAGACCATCTGTATAGAAAGCGACGTTCGAAAGGCTACGTTTCTTCGAACGGTAGTACGCGAAACGGGGATCAATGCAGAAATCCTGTCCGAGCGTATCGAGTCAGTGCCGCCATTGAGTGCAGAAATCGTTTCGGCACGCGCGCTTGCTCCCCTGAAGGCGCTTTTGAGCTATGCGGACCGGCATTTGGCGCCCGCTGGTCAGGGGCTGTTTCTGAAAGGCAAAAATTACCACGCGGAAGTGGAAGAAGCGCTTGAAACTTGGCGGTTTGAACTTGATACATACCCCAGCAAGACCAATCCGGATGCTGTTGTTTTGAAGATCGGAGAACTACGCCGTGCCTGATATTTTCAACGACCATGGTCCAAAAATCATTGCCATAACCAACCAGAAAGGCGGCGTTGGAAAAACGACAACGACCATCAATCTTGGCGCGGCGCTGGCTGAAGCGGGAAAAAAGGTTCTTTTGATTGACCTTGATCCGCAAGGCAACGCGTCGACCGGGTTGGGCGTCGAGGTCGCTGATCGCAAGCTAACAACCTATGACTTGCTCTTGGAAGAGGCGCCGTTGATCGAGGTCTTGCAGGAGACAGATGTAGAGAACCTTTTGATTGCTCCAGCCACCACTGACCTTTCATCCGCTGATATCGAGTTGGTTTCTAACGAAAAACGCAGCCACCTTCTGCACGATGCCGTGCGGGCTTCGGGGTTAAGTGATCTCAATCTCGACTATGTGCTGATTGACTGCCCGCCATCGCTAAACCTGTTGACGGTAAATGCTCTGGTTGCAGCGGATAGTGTTCTGATCCCACTTCAAAGCGAGTTTTTTGCTTTGGAGGGGTTGTCGCAGCTGATGCTAAGCATTCGCGAAGTGCGGCAGACGGCAAATCCCGCCCTGCGGATAGAAGGCGTTGTTTTGACAATGTTTGACACACGCAACAACCTGTCTCGTCAGGTCGAGGCGGATGCGCGCGATAACTTGGGCGATCTGGTGTTCAAAACCATGATCCCGCGCAATGTGCGCGTCAGCGAAGCGCCCTCTTTCGCCCTTCCTGTCTTGATGTATGATCCGCTATCAAAAGGCAGCAAAGCCTATCGCGATTTGGCGAAAGAGCTGTCGAAACGAAATGTAAGAGGCTGATATGAGCAAGAATCAAAAGCAACGCGGTTTGGGTCGCGGCCTGTCTGCGCTGATGGCTGATGTCACGACCGAGGAAACAACGACCGCTCAGACACCACGTCGCGCGGATCTTGTTGTTCCGGTCGAAAAGATTACCCCCAACCCAGAACAGCCACGCCGTCGTTTTACAGAAGAGCAATTGGAAGACCTGGCTGCGTCGATCCGTGAAAAAGGGGTCATCCAGCCGTTGATCGTTCGTCCAAAGGCGGGTGGTAATGGCGAATTTGAGATTGTTGCGGGGGAACGGCGCTGGCGTGCGTCTCAGATGGCAAAACTGCATGAACTACCTGTTATTGTTAGAGAATATAGCGACACAGAGGCCCTTGAGGTTGCTATTATCGAAAACATCCAGCGTGCTGATCTGAATGCAATTGAAGAGGCCGCTGGCTACCGCGACCTGATGGACCGGTTTGGCCATACGCAAGAAAAAGTGTCGGAAGCGCTGGGAAAAAGCCGCAGCCACATTGCAAACCTTTTGCGACTGCTGAACCTGCCTGAAGAGGTGCAAAGTTTTGTGCGTGACGGCAAGCTAAGTGCTGGTCATGCGCGGACATTGGTGACGGCCGATAATCCAATTGATCTGGCTCGACAGATCATCGCAAAGGGTCTTTCCGTTCGTGCTGCCGAAGCGTTGGCGAAGTCACCCAAGACAGCTAGCGTCAAAAAGCCCCGGCCAAAAGCCGAGAAAGACGCCGACACTCGTGCGCTTGAAGGCGATCTGTCGGCGAATCTGGGAATGAAGGTTCAGATCGATCACGCGCCGGGTGGAGAATCGGGCACGGTTACAGTTCGCTATAGCTCACTGGATGATCTGGATACGTTGTGCGGGAAGCTGTCGACTTAACCAGGGATCAGTTCGCGGAGAATGCCATTTAAAACTGGGCGCCCCTTATCAGTGGCCACGAGCATGTGGTCTTTTACCTCGATGAGGCCAAGGCTTTGTAAGTCATTGATTTTTAATATATTTACGTCTGTACAAAGTTGTTTTTCCAAGCGCTTGAGGTCAACCCCCTCGACGGTACGCAGCCCCATCAGCAGGAATTCCGTCACCTGTTCGTCGCGTGGTATGCGGGCCCTAGCGCTCTCGCCGTTCCCCGACGCTGCTGCGGATAGCCAATTGTTGGGCGCAAGGGCGGTTTCTGTTGAGAACCGAGCCGCGCCGAGCGTTAGGCGTCCGTGCGCGCCGGGACCAATACCGACCCAATCTCCAGACCGCCAGTAGATGCGATTGTGTTGACTTTCCTGACCGGGCTTGGCGTGGTTCGAAACTTCGTACGCAGGAAGGCCGGCGGCGTCGCAGATCGACTGGGTTAGAAAATACATGTCCGTTGCAAGGTCTTCATCAGGCAGACCATGAAGTTTTCCGGCGTCAAGCCGCGCGCCGAAAGCGGTGCCGGGTTCGATGGTCAGTTGATAAAGCGACAAATGATCCGGGCCGTAGTCAAGCGCGGCCTGTAGCTCTGTCTTCCATTCGTCAAAGCTCTGATCCTGGCGCGCATAGATCAGGTCGAAACTAACCCGGTCAAACAGCGACTTCGCCAAGGTTAGAGCATGTTTTGCTTCGGCCGCCGTGTGAAGCCGCCCCAACCGTTTCAAGTCGCCGTCGTTTAACGCCTGAATGCCGATAGAGATCCGATTGACCCCTGCCGCTTTGTAGCCTGCAAAGTTCTTTGCCTCAATCGACGTTGGGTTTGCCTCCAGCGTGATCTCGATGTTATTGGCGAAGGTCCAGTGGTGCGCAGCCCGTTCAATGATAGCGCCCACCGTTTCCGGTGCCATCAGGCTGGGAGTGCCGCCGCCGAAGTAAATCGAACTCAGGATGCGATCGGGTGTTTCCGCCGCATAGCGGTCGATTTCGGAGACATAGGCATCCAACCAGGCATCGTGGTCGATGGACGAGACCACATGGCTGTTGAAGTCACAATAAGGGCACTTGGCCTGGCAAAAGGGCCAGTGGACATAAAGCCCAAAGCCGCCAATCTGCCAATTCTCAAGCAAAAGCGCCCCGCACAAGTTTGGTGAAGGCATCGGCGCGATGGCTTATTTCATGTTTCTTATCCGGGTCCATTTCACCAAAGGTGATATCATAGCCGTCGGGAATAAAAATGGGGTCATAGCCAAAACCCAGATCACCCCGCATCGGCCATGTCAGGTGACCATTGACGCTGCCTTCAAACACTTCGTCATGCCCATCGGGCCAAGCCAGACACAAGGTCGCGCAAAACTTCGCCAGACGCGGTTGCGGGATGTTTTTCTGTTCCAGCAAAGCCCAGGTTTTTTCCATCGCCATCGGAAAATCGCGCCCGTTGCGCGTTTCAGCCCAATCTGCCGTGTATACGCCCGGCGCCCCGTTCAGCCCGTCTACCATAATACCGCTGTCGTCAGATAAAGCAGGCAAGCCCGAGGCTTTGGCTGCAAAATGCGCCTTGATCCGGGCGTTGCCGACAAAGGTGTCTTCGGTTTCTTCAGGTTCTTCAAGTCCGAGAGCGCCCGCTGATGTGACCTTGACGCCGAAGGGTTCTAGCAGCGCAGATATTTCACGCAGCTTGCCCTCATTATGGGTCGCGATAACGAGCTGGTCGCCCTCGAACTTACGCATCAGGACGTGGCCTCAAGCTGCGCGGTCACAAGTTGTGAAACACCCAAGTCAGCGAGATCCATCAACTCGTTCATCTGGGTGCGGGTGAAGGTCGAGCCCTCTGCAGACATCTGCACTTCGATCAGCTTCGGACCACAAAGAACGAAGTTGCCATCGACACCAGCTTCTGAATCTTCGGGATAATCCAGATCAAGAACCGGTTGACCGGCATAGATACCGCAGGACACGGCTGCAACGGGGTCCATCAACGGGTCAGCTGTGATGTCCTTGGCCTTGAGCAGCTTGTTGACTGCAAGGCGAAGCGCAACCCATCCGCCGGTGATCGCGGCACAGCGCGTGCCGCCATCGGCCTGAATGACATCACAATCAACGGTAATCTGGCGTTCGCCAAGGCCAACCAGATCGACGCCCGCACGCAGCGAACGGCCGATCAGGCGTTGAATTTCGACGGTGCGCCCGCCCTGCTTGCCCGAGGCGGCCTCGCGACGCATCCGCGACCCGGTCGATCTTGGCAACATGCCGTATTCCGCCGTGACCCAACCCTTGCCGGAATTGCGCAAAAATGGCGGCACACGCTCCTCAAGCGAGGCGGTGCACAGCACATGTGTGTCGCCTATTTTGATCATGCACGACCCTTCGGCATGTTTTGTGACTCCGGTCTCGATTGAAATCGGGCGCATTTGATCTAGATTCCGACCTGACGGGCGCATGGGCTTCCCCCTTTGTTTCATGTTCAAAGGCGTGATACCCATGGCTCTGGCGAAAAGGCAAGGCGATTGCGCATGGAAGACGGCCCCGATCTGATGAGCAACATGAACACCCGGTCGCGTGAGGTGTTTCGAAGTGTTGTTGAAAGTTACCTGAGTACTGGCGCGCCGGTAGGATCGCGGACCCTGACTCGCGCCTTGACCGAAAAGGTCAGCGCAGCAACGATTCGCAACGTCATGCAAGACCTGGAGTTTATGGGCTTGTTGGGCAGTCCACATATCTCGGCTGGGCGGATTCCGACTGAGCTAGGGCTGCGGATGTTCGTCGATGGGCTGTTGGAAGTGTCCAACTTGGATCAAGGAGATCGCCAGAAAATCGATGCCACAGTTGGGAAAACCGATAGCAATATCAACACGATGATGGATCGGGTCGGATCAGCGCTGTCTGGCATTACAGCAGGGGCTAGTCTTGTTCTGACGCCGAAACACGAAGCTCCGATCAAACATATCGAGTTTGTGTCGCTGGGCGCGGATCGGGCCTTAGTGGTGTTGGTCTTTGCAGACGGGCACGTGGAAAACCGTGTTTTCACGCCACCCATCGGGCAAACGCCGTCTTCAATGCGTGAGGCTGCAAATTTCCTGAATGCTTTGGCCGAAGGGCGCACAATATCAGAGCTTCAAAGCATTGTAACGCATGAGATCAAAAAGCGCCGGCAAGAATTAGATGTTCTGGCGCAGGATCTCGTGAAAAGCGGTGCGGCGCTTTGGGAAAATGAAGGTCAGACTTATGAGCGCCTGATTGTCCGTGGGCGTTCGAATCTTCTGGCCGAGGATGCGGAGGCTGCTGATCTTGAGAAGATAAAAACCCTGTTTGACGACCTTGAACGCAAGCGAGATATCGCAGAATTCCTTGAACTGGCCGATCAAGGCGAGGGTGTGCGCATTTTTATTGGGTCAGAGAACAAACTTTTCTCACTTTCGGGTTCCTCTTTGGTGGTTTCCCCATATATGAACTCTGATCGAAAGATCATTGGTGCAGTTGGGGTCATCGGGCCCACGCGATTGAACTATGGACGGATTGTTCCCATCGTGGATTACACTGCGCAACTGATCGGCAAGATGATCTCGGATCGAAGGTAAAGGCGAAGAGATGGCTGACGCAAAAAACGATGCAGTAGAGAACTTGGACGCAGCGATTGAAGAGCTGATGACCGAGGAAGTGAATATTGACCTGACCGAAGGTGACGTGGTCGACGAGCTTGAGGCACTGCGTGCCGAGCGCGATGAGTTCAAGGACCGCTTCATGCGGGCTTTGGCAGACGCCGAGAATACGCGCAAGCGTGGTGAACGGGATCGACGTGAAGCCGAACAGTACGGCGGCTCAAAACTGGCACGAGATATGTTGCCGATTTATGACAACATGAAACGCGCGCTCGAAGCGGCTGGTGATGCTGGCGACGGCGCCAAAGCGCTTGTCGAAGGTGTCGAGTTGACCATGCGGTCGCTGCTGAACATCTTTGAAAAGCACGGCATCCGCCTGCTGTCACCGGAGGTGGGCGACAAGTTTGACCCAGAGGTGCACGAGGCGATGTTTGAAGCACCGCTGCCGGGCACAAAGTCGGGCGACATCATTCAGGTGGCGGGCGAAGGCTTCATGCTGCACGACCGGTTGTTGCGCCCCGCGCAGGTCGGTGTGTCCTCGACTCCGAAATAAACCAACCCGAACAAAAACGCCTCCGGCTTCCGGGGGCGTTTCTTATTTACCGCCCAGCTTTTCCTTGAGCTGATACAGCAAGTTTAGTGCCTCAATCGGGCGCAAGCTGTCAGGTTGAATATCTGCCAATGCCAGCTCAACGTCCGAAGGCCCGGACGGCGGTGTTCGCGCCGGTGCAGGCGTTGCGGCAAACAGCGGTAGATCGTCAATGACCGCCTTCTGGCCGGTGCCTTCACGCTCGCCTTTCTCCAGCGCTTCCAAAACGACATTCGCACGCGCGATCACGCTGTCGGGCAGGCCAGCGAGTTTCGCCACCTGAACGCCATATGACCGATCCGCAGCGCCTTTGCGAACTTCGTGCAGAAACACGACCTCGCCCTCCCACTCTTTCACGGCGATGGTGGCGTTTTCGACGCCGTCCAGCTTCGCGGCCAGCTGTGTCATCTCATGGTAGTGGGTGGCGAACAGGGCGCGGCATTGGTTGGCGTCGTGCAAATGTTCCAGTGTGGCCCAAGCGATGGACAGCCCGTCATAGGTCGCAGTGCCGCGTCCGATTTCATCCAGAATCACCAGAGCCCGGTCATCGGCTTGGTTGAGGATGGCTGCGGTTTCGACCATCTCGACCATAAAAGTCGATCGGCCGCGG
The DNA here is from genome assembly GCF_025140835.1 of Aliiroseovarius sp. M344. Taxonomy (NCBI): domain Bacteria; kingdom Pseudomonadati; phylum Pseudomonadota; class Alphaproteobacteria; order Rhodobacterales; family Paracoccaceae; genus Aliiroseovarius; species Aliiroseovarius sp. M344. Next base: position 57,880 of record NZ_CP081153.1, on the reverse strand, counting down.
GCAAGATCGTCCGAGGCACCCACCCGGCTAAACAGCTGTGAAACAATGCCGATATGCGCAGATTTGGCGGGAACATAGCTGCCGCTTTGTGCCAGTAGGGCGATCAACGCGTTTTGCCGCAAGAAGGTTGATTTACCCGCCATGTTGGGACCAGTTAGAAGCCAGATATTTGCGCTTCGGTCGCCATCTGACAGATCACAATCATTGGCAATAAATGGCTCGCCGGATCGTATGAGTGCGGCTTCGACGACGGGGTGGCGTCCGGCCTGCACGTCAAAAACACGGCTGCTATCCACCTTTGGTGCCGTCCAGTTTTCCGACCTTGCCAAAGCCGCGAAACCGGCGGCAACATCCAGCTCAGCAAGCGCACGGGCGGTAGCGGCAATTTCAGCTGCCTGACCCAAAATTTGCGCAACCAAGGCGGAATAGAGCCGTTTCTCGATCTCTAATGACCGATTGCCGGCATTCAGAATTTTGGTTTCCATGTCGCTAAGCGCGACCGTGGTGAACCGCACCGCATTGGCTGTGGTTTGCCGGTGGATATAGTGCTCGGACAACTGTGCGCCCAACATCTTTTGCGCATGGGTGGCGGTCGTTTCGATGAAATACCCCAACACGTTGTTGTGCTTGATCTTCAGGCTACTGATGCCTGTGTGCTCGGCATATTGCGCCTGCATCCCAGCAATCACACCGCGCCCTTCATCGCGTAGCTGGCGCGCTTCGTCCAAATCGGCGTCGTAGCCCGGCGCGATAAAGCCACCATCGCGGGCCAGAAGCGGTGGCTCGGCAACCAAAGCTTCGTCCAGCAGGTGCGACAGGGCCTCATGACCAACAAGGGCACTTGCGGCTTTAGAAAGAATGTCCGGCATATCCTGGTCCGAGAGCATCGTGGCGATCTCAGCTGCCGCTTCGATGCCGTTGCGCAGGGCGGCCAGATCACGCGGCCCGCCTCTCTCAAGGCCAAGACGCGACAGCGCCCGGTCGATATCAGGTACATTGCGCAGCGCAGCGCGCGCGCCCTCGGTCAGTCGCAGAGCGTCTTTGAAGAATGCGACCGTGTCCAGCCGGGCGTGAATTTCCTGCAGATCGCAAGACGGGCTGGACAGCCGCCGCTCTAGCAACCGGCCACCCCCGGCGGTGACTGTGCGGTCGATTACGGACAAAAGCGAGCCATCGCGCCCACCGGAAAGGCTGTGCGTCAGTTCAAGATTGCGGCGTGTTGCGGCGTCAATCTGCATCGTGCCATGGGCGAGTTCGCGCACTGGCGGACGCAGCAGCGGCAGCTTGCCCTTCTGCGTTATGTCCAGATACTCGACGATGGCGCCCATCGCACCAATCTCGGCGCGGCTAAAGGTGCCAAATGCGTCAAGCGACCCAATCTTGAACAGCTCCAGCAGTCGTTTCTCTGCTCCAGAACTGTCAAAGGCTGCCCGCCCCAAATCCGTGCCCGAGGCGCCTGATTCAGTGACTAATTCACCTAACATGGCGCTAAGATCGTCGCATAAAACCAACTCGCGCGGTGCTAAGCGGGCAAGTTCGGGCGACAGCCGGGTGCGCGTGCAAGGCATCACCCGAAATGCCCCGGTTGAGATATCGACCCACGCCAATGCGGCGTCGTCCCGTACCTCGTTATACGCTGCCAGAAAGTTGTGACGACGGGCATCAAGCAGGCTTTCTTCGGTCAACGTGCCGGGCGTGACAAGCCGAACCACATCACGCTTCACAACCGATTTCGACCCGCGCTTCTTGGCCTCGGCCGGATCTTCCATCTGTTCGCAGACCGCGACACGAAACCCCTTACGGATCAGAGTCAGAAGGTAGCCTTCGGCAGAATGCACCGGCACGCCACACATTGGGATGTCTTCACCCAGATGTTTGCCGCGTTTGGTCAGGGCGATGTCCAATGCCGCTGAGGCCGCAACAGCATCATCAAAGAATAGTTCGTAAAAATCGCCCATGCGATAGAACAGAAGCGCGTCGGGATAGCCTTTCTTGATCTCAAGAAACTGCGCCATCATCGGCGTGACTTTGGCCGTCGTATCGCTCACCTCAGATCCCCCATGGTCTGGTTTGCGCCAGACTATGGCCTTCACATCCGAGGTGAAAGGGGCATCAGAAGTTTTTGCGGCGCGAGACCCAATTCCAACTGGAGGCGCACATCTCATCCAGACCCAATTCCGCCTTGAAACCCAACAATTCGTCGGCAAGGCGAGGGTCGCCATAGACGCAGGCAACATCGCCGGCACGACGAGGCGCTATTCTGTAAGGTAGTTGGCGACCGGCGGCATGTTCATACGCCTTAACCATCTCAAGCACTGAATAGCCTGTACCAGTGCCAAGGTTCACAACATGCCCTTCGCCGGACTTCAAAAGCGCATCGACAGATTGCACATGCCCCCGCGCCAAATCGACCACGTGGATATAGTCGCGAATACCGGTGCCATCGGGCGTGTCGTAGTCATCGCCCCAGACGGAAAGCTGGCTTAGCTCACCCGTTGCGACTTTGGCAATATAGGGCACAAGATTGTTCGGAATGTCGTTGGGATCTTCGCCGATCAGCCCGGTTTCATGCGCGCCGACCGGATTGAAATATCGAAGAATACCAAAAGCCCACCGCTGATCAGACGCGGCAATCTGTTCCAGCGATTGCTCACAAACCAACTTGGAATAGCCATAGGGGTTGTTGAAACTGCGAGGCGCGGTCTCTTTCACCGGAAGCTGATCGGGTTGGCCATAAACAGTCGCCGATGACGAAAAAACCAGTGTGAAAACATTGGCCCGCCGCATCGCGCCCAGAAGCGAATACAGCCCGGCGATGTTAGTGTTCAAATACTCGAACGGCTGCTCGACGCTTTCACCAACGGCCTTTAAGGCTGCGAAATGTATGACCGCGTCTATTTTATGATCCGAGAAGATGCGATCCAGAAGGTTACCGTCGAGCACGTCGCCTTCGATACAAACCACTGGTGCGCCGGTAATGATCTCCAGCCTGTCCGTCACATCCCTGCGAGCATTCGAAAAATTATCGAGGATGACCGGCTCATACCCAGCATCCTTCAGGGCGACGTAGGTATGCGACCCGATAAACCCCGCGCCGCCAGTGAGTAGGATCTTCTTAGACACGTGAAACCTCATGATCGTTGTCTGAGATATAGGCCGATTGTACCAAAAACGCACGCAAGAATGGGCGACGACACTTGGCGGGTGGTGAATGCGCTTAGACATTCGGGTTATTGCCGTTGCCTCGCCAGTTGGTTTCGTAAAATTACAAAACAATCTACCTTCACGACATAAAATTTCTCTAAATACGGTTGAGGCCACGCCGGACCCCCTGTATGGGTTATCGTCGAAATCGATATGATAAAGGCCGCCAAATATGCCCAAAGCAAAGATTACGTCGGAGGAGGCGCTTGCCTTCCATTTGGACCCTGTGCCCGGCAAGTTCGAGGTTACGCCCTCTGTCCCCATGACAACCCAGCGCGATCTGTCTTTGGCCTATAGCCCGGGCGTCGCGGTCCCGTGTGAATCCATCGCAGCGGACCCCCAGACGGCCTATGACTATACAAACAAAGGCAATCTAGTGGCTGTCATCTCGAACGGAACCGCGGTTCTGGGGTTGGGCAACCTTGGTGCGCTGGCGTCAAAGCCGGTGATGGAAGGCAAGGCGGTGTTGTTCAAACGTTTCGCCGACGTGAATTCGATTGATATTGAACTCGACACCGAAGACCCGGAAGCATTCATCAATGCCGTAAAGCTGATGGGTCCGACGTTTGGCGGCATCAACCTTGAGGATATTAAAGCGCCCGAGTGTTTCATTATTGAACAGCGTCTGAAGGAAGAGATGGATATTCCCGTCTTCCACGATGATCAGCACGGCACGGCGGTTATCTGCGCTGCGGGGTTGATGAACGCACTGCACCTGTCTGGTAAGAAAATCGAAGATTGCCGCATCGTCGCCAATGGTGCGGGCGCCGCAGGGATCGCTTGCATTGAACTGATCAAAGCAATGGGCGCAAAGCATGACAATTGTATTGTCTGTGACACCAAGGGCGTCATTTATCAGGGCCGCAAGGACGGGATGAACCAGTGGAAGTCGGCCCATGCCGCCAATACAGAATTGCGGACGCTTGAAGAGGCGATGGAGGGCGCAGACGTCTTTCTTGGCGTATCGGTCAAAGGCGCAGTGACACAGGAAATGGTTGCGTCAATGGCAGACAATCCGGTGATCTTTGCGATGGCAAATCCTGATCCGGAAATTACACCAGAGGAGGCACACGAGGTGCGCAATGACGCGATCGTTGCCACCGGCCGGTCAGACTATCCCAATCAGGTCAATAATGTGCTGGGGTTCCCATACCTGTTTCGCGGCGCTCTGGACATCAACGCACGTGCAATCAACGACGAGATGAAGATCGCCTGCGCACGCGCGCTTGCAGAATTGGCGCGCGAAGATGTTCCGGACGAGGTCGCGATGGCTTACGGCAAGAAACTGACCTTTGGCCGGGACTACATTATTCCCACGCCGTTTGATCCGCGATTGATCTATGTGATCCCGCCGGCTGTGGCGCGGGCCGGGATGGACACCGGCGTCGCGCGCCGCCCGATCATCGATATGGATGGTTATGAAATGTCCCTGAAGGCGAGAATGGATCCGACAGCGTCCATCCTTCGTGGGATCACTGCGCGGGCACGAAAGAACCAGGCGACGATGATCTTTGCTGAAGGCGATACGCCTCAGGTTCTGCGCGCGGCCGTTCAGTATCAGCGCAATGGGCATGGGCGCGCATTGGTAGTCGGACGCGAGGAAGAGGTTAAGTCCAGGTTGGTCGGCTTGGGGCTGGCAGATGCCGTGCGCGAGCTGCACGTCGTGAATGCGGCAAATACCGACCATATGCCGGTCTACAAAGACTTCCTTTACGAACGGCTGCAGCGCAAAGGGTTTGACCACCATGATATTCACCGCCTGGCGGCGCGTGACCGGCACGTTTTTGCATCCCTGATGCTGGCGCATGGTCATGGTGATGGTTTGATTACCGGTGCGACCCGCAAATCGGCTTATGTTCTGGACCGTATTAACCATGTCTTTGATGCCCGTGCGACAGACGGCGCTGTTGGCGTGACGGTGCTTCTTCACAAAGGGCGCATTGTACTTATTGCAGATACGCTGGTTCACGAATGGCCAGAAACTGAGGACCTTGCCAACATCGCAGAACGTGCTGCCGCCGTTGCACGTGGGCTTGGGTTGGAGCCGCGCGTGGCTTTCGTTAGCTTTTCGACCTTTGGGTATCCGGTGTCGGAGCGTGCGGAGAAGATGCACGAAGCCCCCGCTATTTTGGAAAAGCGTGGTGTTGATTTTGAATTCGACGGCGAGATGACAGTCGACGTAGCCCTGAATGCTGAGGTGATGGCGCATTATCCGTTCTGCCGTTTGTCTGGTCCGGCCAACGTTCTGGTGGTGCCTGCGCGGCACTCGGCTTCGATCTCGGTCAAGATGATGCAGGAACTGGCGGGCGCAACGGTTATCGGCCCGATCTTGTCGGGCATTGACCAGCCTATCCAGATCTGTTCGACCAATTCTACGTCGAACGACATTTTGAATATGGCCGTTCTGGCAGCCGCGCGGCTGGGTGAAAAATAAACTCAGCCGTTTGACCGACTTTGGTGCATGCCCCTATCGTGGGGCATGCGTTATTTCTTGACCCATTGGCACGGGCACCACCCGTTGAACCGCTCATTCTGGGTGCACGGCGTTTTGTTACGTCTTGCCGTATACGGCGCGATAGCCCTGCTGACATGGGTCCAACCGCTGCCCAAAGCCCTTTTGTACGCGGCAATTGCAACAGATATGCTGCTGATGATCTGGCAAAGTGTCGGCTATTTCCGGGCCGCGGAGCACAGCCTTTCCGGCTCCAGCTCTATGCTGCCCCTTTGGGGTGGGATCGTCGCGCTAATCGTGGCCGTCGCTGTGATGCTGTCACAGTGGTGGGGGTTGGTGCTGGCGGCAAATGCCCCCCCGAAAGAGGAGCTCTACTCGGCCAAGATGGATCGGCTGCGCGCCGCGCTGTATACGATGTCCATCGACGAGGCGCGTCAGGCGGTGTCTTTTAAGGGCGAGCTGACGCATGGAGTCACCAAGCGGTTGGCGGCGTATTTGGCTGATAACACCCACCTTACAGCCCTGCACTTGGATAGCCCCGGAGGAAATATCTTTGAAGCGCGTGGGCTGGCAAAACTGGTTGTTTCCGCAGGGCTAGACACACATGTTGAAACCAGCTGCAGTTCGGCCTGCACGATTGTCTTTATCGCCGGCACGCGCCGAACCCTGCAACTGAATGCGCGTCTGGGGTTTCATAGCTATGCATTGATGGACGCAGCTAAACTGCCGCAGTTCGACGTGCATGCCGAGCAGAAGCGCGATGCGGATTTTTTCAGTCAGCAGGGTGTCTCTGCCGACTTCGTATCCCGACTGTATGACAGCCCGAACCAGTCGATCTGGTTTCCTGAGCGAGACGAGCTTTTGCGCGCAAATGTTCTGACCGCCGAACCGTAGCAGCCAAAAAGAAAACACCCCGCCAGAACTTCTGACGGGGCGCTTCGGCAGTCTTGTCAAGCGGGCCTAGCCGATGATGGCGTTCAGCGTGGCGCTGGGCCGCATCACTTTCGCTTTCTTCTCTACGCTCGGGTGATAATAGCCACCGATATCCGCTGCTGGCCCTTGGACCGCGGCGATTTCGGACAGGATGGCGCCTTCACCGTCCGCCAGAGCTTTTGCAACCGGGGCAAATTCTGCTGCAATCGCGGTGTCGTCGGTTTGCGCGGCCAAAGCCTCGGCCCAGTAGCGGGCGAACCAATAGTGGCTGTCGCGGTTGTCCGGCTCGCCCACCTTACGTGACGGCGAGCGGTTGTTGTCCAAAATACCCTGAGTGGCATCCTCGGCGGCGCGACCCAGAACACCGGCCTTGGCGTTCCCTTTTGCGTCGGCAAGGAAGTTCAGGCTTTCACCCAATGCGCAGAACTCACCCATCGAATCCCAGCGCAGGTGGTTTTCTTCGACCAGCTGTTGCACGTGTTTCGGTGCAGAGCCGCCAGCACCGGTTTCAAACAGACCGCCGCCTTGCATCAGCTTCACGATCGACAGCATCTTGGCCGAGGTACCAAGCTCGAGGATCGGGAACAAGTCGGTCAGATAGTCGCGCAGCACATTGCCGGTGATGGCAATGCTGTCGTTACCTGCAGTGATGGTTTTCAACGATTGGCGCGTGGCTTCGCGCGGGGCCATGATCTGGAATTTGTCCGCCACACCGGCCGCTTTCAACGCGGGTTCGACATATTTGATCAGCTCGGCATCATGGGCACGGTTTGCGTCCAGCCAGAAGATTGATTCCGATCCGGTCAGGCGTTGACGGTCCATCGCCAATTCGATCCAGTTTTCAATGGGGGCCTTCTTCACAGTGCAGGCGCGCCAGATATCGCCGGCCTCAACATCGTGGCTGTGCAGCGTGTCACCATTTGCCAGAACTACGCGGATCGATCCATCGGCGGGCGCTTCAAACGTGGTGGGGTGCGAGCCATATTCTTCGGCCTTTTGGGCCATCAGCCCAACATTGGCGACGGCACCTGCGGTCGCAACATCCAGCGCCCCGTTTTCTTTGAAGAAGTTAATCGATTCGTCATAGACGGTCGCATAGCAGCGGTCGGGGATCACACAATTGGTGTCGCCCTTCTTGCCCGCGGCATCCCAGCCTTTGCCACCTGCGCGGATCACAGCGGGCATCGAGGCGTCGATGATCACATCTGACGGGACGTGCAGGTTGGTGATGCCTTTGTCCGAGTCGACCATATACATGGCGGGACGATCAGCGGTCACAGCTTTGATGGCGGCCATGATATCGGCGTCGTCTTCGACACGCTCCAGCAGGTCACCCAAGCCAGAGTTCGGATTGACACCCAGCGCGTCCAGTTTGTCGCCAAACTTGTCGAACACAGGGGCCAACCAAGCTTTAACGGCATGGCCAAAGATGATCGGGTCCGAGACCTTCATCATGGTCGCCTTCATGTGAAGCGAAAACATGGTGCCGTCGTTCTTGGTGTCTGCGATGGCGTCGGCCAGGAACGCGCCCAGCGCACGCGCGGACATGTAGGTCGCATCGGCAATCGTGCCCTCGTCCAGCGCCCAGCTGTCCTTCAGGACGGTAACGCCGCCGTCCTTTGCGACAAATTCGATCTTCGCATTGCCAGCTTGGGCCGCAGAGATAGTGGCGGACTTCTCATTTGCATAGAAATCATTGCCCGGCATGGACGAGACTTTGGTCTTGCTGTCCGACGACCATTCCCCCATCGAATGCGGGTTTTTCTGAGCAAAGTTTTTCACGGCCTTGGCCGCGCGGCGGTCAGAGTTGCCTTCGCGCAATACCGGGTTCACGGCCGAACCTTTGATCGCGTCGTAACGCGCACGGATTGCTTTTTCGTCGTCGGTTTTCGGCTCTTCGGGATAATCGGGCAGCTTATAGCCCTGCGACTGAAGCTCCTCCACGGCGGCCACAAGCTGCGGGACCGAGGCCGAAACGTTCGGCAGCTTGATGACGTTTGCGTCAGGCGTTTTCACCAGTTTGCCCAGCTCGGCCAGATCATCGGATTGGCGTTGGGCGTCGGTCAGGTTTTCTGGGAACGCCGAAATGATGCGGGCAGCCAGGGAAATATCCTTGGTGCCAACCGTTACGCCAGCCGCCGATGCGAAGCGCTTGATGATTGGCAGGAACGATGCGCTGGCCAGCTCGGGCGCTTCGTCTACGATGGTATACAGAATGTCTGGTTGCGATGTATCGGTCATATCAGGACACCTCTTTTTTCGCGGAGAGCTTCACCACGGGGTCAATTCCCAAACGGTGAAAGGTGAAATTTCCCCACCCACATACACAAGATTGGTGCAGAAAAAAAGGGCGGGGCGCTAACAGTTGAAACAATTGGGTGCGCAGCTTTGACCGCGCGCCCATTTCGTGCGTTTGGTCTTTTACAGTCGATCCATAATTGCGTTGGCAATCGACATCGTGTTGCCGGTACCGCCAAGATCTGGCGTCACGCGGTCTTTGGCTTGAACAGTGTCTATGACAGCCTTCTTCAGACGATCGGCATCGCCATTCAGCCCGACATGTTCCAGCATCAGACCGGCGGCCATAAGAAAGGCACAGGGGTTTGCTTTTTGTTGACCGGCGATGTCTGGCGCGGACCCGTGGACGGCCTCGAAAATCGCGGCGTCCTCGCCGATGTTGGCTCCAGGAGCCAAGCCAAGGCCGCCAATCAAACCGGCAGCGAGGTCAGATAGAATGTCACCAAACAGGTTGGTGGTGACAATCACGTCGAAGGCGTCCGGGTACATAACCATCTGCATTGCGCAGGCATCAACGATACGTTCGTCACATTCAACGCGACCTTCATATTCCTTTGCGACGTCGCGGGCCTCTTCAAGGAACATGCCCGACAGAAGCTTCAGGATATTGGCCTTGTGGACGATGGTCACCTTCTTACGGCCATTGGCAACCGCGTATTCAAACGCCGCGCGCGTGATCCGGCGCGCACCTTCTTTGGTGTTATAACCAGTCGAGAAGACTTTACCCTCTGGGTCGCCGTTGTGTTCCTGATAGCCCTCGTCTGAGATGTAGTAACCTTCAAGGTTCTCACGGAAGATGACCATGTCGATGTTGTCATAGCGCCCATCGGTCTTGATCGTCTTGGTGGGGCGGACATTTGCATACAGATTAAAAGCTTGGCGAAGCTGCAGGTTGATCGACTTGAAGCCGCCGCCAACGGGTGTGGTCAGCGGACCCTTCAGCGCCAGTTTAGTGCGGCGGATGCTGTCGATGGTTGCTTGCGGAAGGGGGTCGCCAGTGGCGTCGATCCCGGCCATACCAGCTTGCTGCACGTCCCATTTGAACGGGCTGCCCATGTGATCAAGAATGGCAGTGACAGCTTCTGTGATCTCGGGTCCAATCCCATCGCCGGGGATCAACGTGGCGTCAATTTGGGTCGTCATGGCGGATACTCCTGCATTCAACAAACCAGAATTCTGGGTTTCGTATAAACGGTATACAATGGAATACAACTGCAAAGTGACATTCAAAAGGGCGAATGAAACAACGACTCCCAGACACATTGCAGAGGATTTCAGGTTGCGGCTTCGGTGTCAAAGGATAGGGTTTCCAATCAGGAGGGACCCATGCCCATCTTCAACTTCGGCTCGATCAACATCGACAATTTTTACTATCTTCCGCACTTACCGCAGCCCGGTGAAACCCTGAACTCTGACCGCTACGCGCGGCAATTGGGGGGCAAAGGTGCCAATCAATCTGTGGCCGCGTGCCGCGCGGGCAGCGTTGTGACGCATGTTGGGGCGGTCGGAGCGGACGGTGACTGGTGCTTGAAGGCTCTGACTGACGAGGGCATAGGCACTCAGCATGTTATTTCGCTCGGGGGACCAACCGGACATGCAAACATCTATGTGGATCGTTCCGCCGAAAACTCGATCGTGCTTGTGCCGGGCGCCAATCGCGCGATGACGTGGGACGCAGTTCGCATGGGCTTTACGAAGGCCGGCCCTGACGACACACTTCTGCTGCAAAACGAAACCAGTCACGTGCAAAAGGCGGCGGAGTTGGGGCGTGCCAAAGGTATGCGGGTGGTCTATTCTGCAGCACCATTCGAGGCTGCGGCGGTTGAAGCTGTGCTGCCTTTTTGTGATATTTTTGTGCTGAACGAGGTTGAGGCGGAACAACTTTCGCAGGCGCTGGGCGTCACAATCGCCGAAATCGATGTGCCAGTCGTGGTTATTACGCGCGGGGCGAACGGTGCAGTGTGGCGTGATCAGCTGAATGGACAGGAAATCAACGCGCCAGCTTTTCAGGTCGACCCTGTTGATACGACTGGGGCTGGTGACTGCTTTATTGGCAACCTTGCAGCAGCGCTTGACCAAGGCTACGACGTTAAAACATCATTGCGCAAAGCGTCGGCTGCGTCAGCCATTCAGGTTACGCGGGAAGGCACCGCGGATGTTATGCCAAGGGCGGATGAGGTCGAGGCTTTCCTGTCCGAAAGGCTCTAACTCAGCAGCTTTGCGAGCCTGAGCGCGGTCGGCATATCGCCGGATATCTTGATCTTCCCCATCATGACAGCGGTCATGGGGTTGAGCTTCCCAACCAAAAGCCTTTGCAGGTTCTCTGTCGACAGGCGCAGCGCGCAATCTGTTTCACGGTCAACTGTGCTGACACCGCTGTCGGCCAATATGACGACGCCGTCGTCGCCGCAATCAAACTTCAGTGACCCATCAAAGCGGCGGCCATCAAGACCGACCTGAATATCCTCGGCAATTTTACTAAGCGGCATATCGTTTTCCCCCTTCTGCTTTGCGATTAGGCAGGCAGGGCGGGAAGAGCAAGATTGACCAAACGGCCGGTGACGCTAGGTCCGGTTCAATGCTGCGACAGTGTGGGCACAGGGTGCGCCATCGAACAGCGCGTCAAGAACCTGCTGAAAAATCGGTGGAGCATTTTGGACAGCCGCAAACAGGGTCATGCAGGATTTCAATTTCTGAGCGTCGATATTTCCCAAAACCCTGTCGGCGCCCTTATCAGCATGTTCAAGCATAAGCGATGAAACAACAAGGAGACGGCGTTGCAGTTCATCATGGCCAAGATAGGCTTCAGCTTCAGTCAGGCTTTCAAGCCCATACAGTTGCGACATATAGGATTGCCCCAACTCGGCCAATTGCGGGAAGACAAACCACATCCAGTGGCCTTCCTTTTCCCCGGCCTGCAGTTCGCTCAGGACATCGCGCCACACGGTGTCCTGAGCCTCGATGAACATCTCCAGCTCATCGTCTTTTTCGTTATCGTAGGTCACTTGGCCACGCGCTTGTTGCGCATTGCGATCAGCTTCAGTCGCAGGGCGTTCAACTGAATGAAACCTGCCGCGTCTTTCTGATCATACGCCCCCATGTCCTCTTCAAACGTCACGTGCTCTTCTGAATACAGCGAATGATCGGACCAGCGGCCAACCACACGGGCCAGACCCTTGTATAGCTTCATGCGCACGGTGCCGGTCACGTGTTCTTGGCTGGCGTCAATGGCGGCTTGCAGCATCTCGCGCTCGGGACTGTACCAGTAGCCATTATAGATCAGCTCGGCGTATTTCGGCATCAGCTCGTCTTTCAGATGCATCGCGCCCCGGTCCATTGTGATCGATTCGATCCCGCGGTGGGCATCCAGAAGGATCGTGCCACCGGGCGTTTCATAGATGCCACGCGACTTCATGCCAACATAGCGGCCTTCGACCAGATCAAGGCGACCAATACCGTGTTTGCGGCCATACTCGTTAAGCTCAGTCAGGATCGTTGCGGGCGACATGTCCACACCGTTGATCGACACGGCATCACCCTTCTCAAACCCGATCTCGATGAACTCGGGCGTGTCGGGCGCATCTTCCGGGTGTACGGTGCGCTGGTAAACATAGTCGGGCGCATCCACGGCTGGGTCTTCCAGAACCTTACCCTCGGACGAGGTATGCAGAAGGTTCGCATCGACTGAGAAAGGCGCTTCGCCGCGTTTGTCTTTCGCAACCGGAATCTGATGCTGCTCTGCAAACTCCAAAAGGCGCGTGCGAGAGCTCAGATCCCACTCACGCCACGGGGCGATCACTTTGATCTCGGGGTTTAACGCATAGGCGGCCAGTTCGAAGCGCACCTGATCGTTGCCTTTGCCGGTCGCGCCGTGGCTGACCGCGTCAGCGTTGTGTTCTTTGGCGATTTCAACCAGCCGCTTTGAAATCAGTGGGCGCGCGATTGATGTGCCAAGCAGGTACAGACCTTCGTATTGCGCATTGGCACGGAACATCGGGAACACAAAGTCACGCACGAATTCTTCCCGGAGGTCTTCGATGTGGATGTTTTCTGGCTTGATGCCCAGCATCTCGGCTTTTTTGCGGGCCGGGTCCAGCTCCTCACCCTGACCAAGGTCAGCGGTGAAAGTAATCACTTCGCACCCGTACTCGGTTTGCAACCATTTCAGGATGATCGAGGTATCAAGGCCACCGGAATAGGCCAGAACAACTTTCTTGGGCGCAGACATCGTTTTCTCCTACGTATCGTCTGCGCGCAGTTACCTGTTTTTGTTGGCAAGAGCAAGGAAGAGAGGCAAAAGCAGAAAGGCGCAGGCAGCCCGTTGACCGCCTGCGCCTTTCGGTTACGAATCCGAAGTCACTTCTTCTGAATCCTCGTCAGTTTCTTCGGGCATTTCTTCCTCGGGTAACTCGGGCTCTTCGGCCGGAAGTCCAAGGTTGGAATGAAGCTCGGCCATCGCCTCTACATTCTCGGAAATGTCCCGGCCGTCGGTCAGCGCCAGCAGAGCATCCTGTTGCCCGGTTTCTGCGCCTTCTGCAGCTTCCTCGGCCTTGGTCAACTCGGCTTGCAGGCGATCAAGCTCGGCCTCGTACTCCGTTGCGGTAGTCAGATCGTCGTTAGCCGATGCCAAGGCGTCCGCGTTCTCGGAGTGCTGGGTGCGGACTGTTTCCAGTTCGCCCTCAATCTCACCTAGGCGGACCTGTTCCTCTTCGGTCAGTTCCGTCTTGCTGTTCAGCTCTTCCTGTTCGGCCAGCAGTGCGGTTTCCTGATCCATCAGGCCTTGTTTGGTTGCTTCCAGACCATCAATCACAGCCTGTGTTTCCTCTGACGTAAAGCCGGGATCGGTGGCTTCGAGCTCTTCCAGCATGGTCGCGACAGCGGCGGCTGCCTCGTCTGCGGTGGTTGCAGCCAGAACCGCATCGCGATACAGCGCGGCCTTCCCGACACGGCTGTTGGGACTTGCCACTTCAAGGGCACGAGCGCTTGCGTTAGAGGCATTCGCACCCTTGAGCACACTGCGCACCGACCCGTTGCTCGTCTTAACAGCAGCTTTGGTGCGTCCGGTTTCCTTGGTGCGGCCAGACCCCCGCGATTTGCTGTCCCGCTTGTCAGGCCGTTCCCTTTTGGTCCGGTCGCGGTCTTTCGACTTTCCCCGATCCTTGTTCTTCGCGAAAGCGGGCTCTGTCGACAGGGTCAATGCAACGGTTCCCAATGCGGGGACGGAAAGTGCTGCGACTAAAGCGCCAACAGTTAGGTGTTTCATGATCGGCATGTCGTGGGCCTCCTTTAGAAAGTCGACTGTAAACTGGAATTAGGCCACAATAGTGGCATCCAGCCCTTATTCGTCAACTATAGGTTTGAATCTCGGCAAGGGATTGCACCCGACCGACATTCAGGCAATGCATATACTATGACCAGCTTCACCGACAAAGCGCACAGCGCCGAACATCTGATGCGTACGCTGTTCCCAGCGACACCGCTGCAGCGCAACGATCACCTGTCAGAGGTGTATGAAGCCGACATCTGGCTGAAGCGCGAAGACCTGAGCCCCGTCCGCAGCTACAAGATCAGGGGCGCGCTGAACGCCATGGCCAAGGTGTTGTCGCACAGCCCCGAAACCAGTGTGTTCGTCTGCGCCTCGGCTGGTAATCACGCGCAGGGCGTGGCGTATGTCTGTCGCCATTTTGATGTGAAGGGCGTGATCTTCATGCCGGTGACGACACCGCTTCAGAAGATCGATAAGACGCGCATGTTTGGCGGCGACAACGTCGAAATTCGCCTTGTTGGTGACTATTTTGATGACACGCTGGCCGAAGCGAAGCGGTTCTGTGCGGAAGTTGGGGGGCATTTCCTGTCACCCTTTGACGATCCTGATGTGATCGAAGGGCAGGCAAGCGTCGCAGCAGAGATCGTCGAGCAGCTAAAAAGTCTGCCGGACATGATTGTGTTGCCGGTCGGGGGTGGTGGCCTGTCCGCTGGAATGACCAAGTATCTGCGTGATGTCGCCCCCCACACAGACATCAAATTTGTTGAACCAGCTGGAGCGGCAAGCCTGGCAGCAGCCCTGGACGCGGGCAAGCCCGTCAAACTTGCCCGCGTCAACAACTTTGTGGATGGCGCGGCTGTGGCTCAGATCGGGCGGGTAACGTTCGATGTTCTGAAAACGGTGTCTGCCGAAAAGGTTCTTGCGGTGCCCGAGGATCGCATTTGCTCGACTATCCTCGAGATGTTGAACGTCGAAGGGGTTGTTTTGGAACCAGCGGGCGCGTTGTCCATCGATGCACTAAAAGACCTTCGCACCGAAATCAAAGGCAAGACCGTGGTTTGTGTTACATCCGGCGGCAATTTCGATTTCGAACGGCTTCCGGAAGTGAAAGAACGCAGTCAGCGGTATACGGGCGTGAAAAAATATTTCCTGTTGCGGCTACCCCAACGGCCCGGTGCCTTGAAAGACTTCCTGCAGGTGCTCGGTCCTGACGACAACATTGCGCGGTTTGAATACATGAAGAAAAGCGCGCGCAACTTCGGGTCGGTTCTTATTGGTATCGAAACCAGCGACCCAGAGAATTTCGAAACCCTTTACGCGCGGTTGGATGAGGGTGGCTTTGTCTATTCAGACATCACGGGTGACGAAACCATCGCCGAGTTTGTGGTCTAACCACCGCTTAGAAACGCTTGCTTCGAGGCGTCATAGGCTTGAAAGACCGGCATAAGGGGCACGGCGTCATAGTTGCCGGCCGCGGCTTCCCGCTCACCCTCACCGCACAGCTTTGAAAGTTGGTCAAAGCCTAGGTTCAGTGACGAGCTTTTCAGAAAGTGCATGTCCTGCTCAAACAAGGCAGGCTTTGGTGCGGACTTCAAACGGCAGATAACCTCCTCGACCTCTTCCAGAAACAGCTCGGCCACTTCTGCGAAATCATCTTCGCCGATTTCAGCTTTCAACTCGTTCACGCGATTCCAATTAATCATCAAGGCCTCCTGAGTCAGCGCTTACAGATTAGGCCGCAGCGGTTAAGAACCCGTAAGCATCGGAGTTTTGATAAAACTTTCACATTAAATGGCTGTTAAAGGCCCGACGCTAACCATCACCGGACGACGCGAATCCTAGGTCGAGGGAATGGTTTGAGTGCCGTAAATGCATATGTAAGATGTGATGGGCCGATCCAACAGGTGCCGTCGCAACCGGTGGCCGATAACCCGGTGCGCCGGATCTTGGTTGTCGATGACAGCAGGGCGCAGCGGCGCATTCTGACGTCATCCTTGTCACGCCAAGGCTATGAAGTGACCGAGGCGGGCACCGGCGTTGAGGCGTTGGATATCTGTAAGCAAGAACATTTCGACCTTATTCTCAGCGATTGGATGATGCCCGGCATGGACGGGCTTGAACTGTGCGCGGCCTTTCGAAAACTGCCGCTTGCGGGGTATGTCTATTTCATTTTGTTGACGTCAAAGACTGACAAGGGGGCTGTCGCGCAGGGGTTGGATGTCGGTGCTGACGACTTTCTGGCCAAACCGGTGAACCCGGATGAATTGCGTGCGCGCATCAATGCAGGGGGCCGCATCCTATCGATGGAGCGGGAGTTGCAGGACAAAAACCGTCTCGTTTCGTCGACACTGGCTGAAATCCAGACGCTTTATGATTCGCTTGACCGTGACCTAGTAGAGGCGCGCAAGATGCAACAGTCACTGGTTCGCGAAAAGTATCGTGACTTTGGGGAGGCCGAGGTTTCGCTGATGCTCAAGCCCTGTGGTCATGTCGGCGGTGATCTTGTCGGGTTTTTCGAAGCAGGGCCTGACACACTGGCCTTCTATTCCATTGACGTCTCAGGGCACGGTATTGCGTCTGCGCTTTTAACAGCGCGCTTGGCGTCCTATTTTTCGGACGGATCGCCAACACACAACATCGCGCTTGATATGGGTCAGAACGGTCGCTATCGCAGCCGCGCGCCTGAAACCGTTGCAACAGAGTTAAACCAGCTTTTGTTAAATGATCTGCGGTCCGAACATTACTTCACCATGTTGTTTGGCTATTTGAACCTGCGCACCGGAGAGGTTGAGATGGCTCAATGCGGGCATCCAAATGCTGTCCGGCTGCCAATCAATGGCGATGCCCAGTTTTTCGGCGAAGGCGGACTGCCGATCGGCCTGATCGCGGGCGCAGAGTTTTCACGACAACACCTGACCCTTGCGCCTGGCGAGCGGCTGATTTTCTATTCGGATGGTTTCACAGAATGCGCCAACGCCACGGGTGCAATGCTAGACGAAGACGGTTTTGCGGAAATACTGCAGAAAAACAACGCGCTGACGAACGAGCCGTTGTTTGATTCATTGGTATGGGATCTTGATGCGTATTCTGGCGGGCAGGATCTTGGGGATGACCTGTCTTGTGTGATGGTGACCTATAAGCCGGACAACAGGTGATGCCTGACAAAATGCCGATCGCCTTTGTTGCATAGAATGCGTGCGGCGCTTTTGGCGTCGGTCCAGATCGCTTGGTGGTCCAATTCAAGCGGCGCACTGACTTGGCGTAATGGTCTGGCCACAAAGATATGGCAGATCTTTTCGGCCCACATGTCGTATTCTGGCATATAGCCAAACCGACGATAGGCACCCAACCGCGTTGGAGCAGCAATCTTCCAACCCGTCTCTTCCAGAACCTCGCGGTGCAAGGCAACGATGGCACTTTCGCCCGGATCAATCCCTCCGCCCGGCAGTTGAAATTCGTTGAATGGCTCTGATTGATGAGTGATCAGCATATCGCGACCCCGGAGAAGAATTGCATAGGCGCCCGGACGCAGGACGTATTTTCGACCATACTCGCGTGGCTTGCCAAATCTGCGCATCTGCCCTTTTCCCTTCGGTTGCCGACACCATATAGACGCGGTATGCCAAGCTGAACGCCGATAGGAAACCCCATGACCCTTGGAACTAAAATCGCCTGGGATGACACCATCCTACCATTTCAACTGGACCGCAGCGACATTCGCGGACGGGTTTTGCGGCTGGACGGCACGTTGGACACGATCCTGTCGCAGCACGATTACCCGCCAGCGATCGAGGCGCTGGTGGCTGAAGCGGCCATGCTGACGGCGCTGATCGGTCAGACCATCAAGATGGAGTGGAAGCTGTCCTTGCAAGTGCGTGGCGACGGGCCAGCGCGATTGATTGCAACGGATTACTATGCCCCCGAGAAGGAAGGCGACCCGGCGACGGTGCGTGCTTATGCCAGTTACGATGCCGACAGATTAGAGCCTAATGCACCTGGATTCCCCCAGATTGGCAAAGGATATTTTGCTGTTCTGATCCATCAAGGCAGCGCTCAAAAGCCCTATACCGGTATGACGCCTATCTCTGGCCAGTCCCTGTCTGATTGCGCGCAAGCCTATTTCGCGCAGTCCGAACAATTGCCAACCCGGTTCCATCTCACCTTTGGGAAGTCGACATGGGCTGGCGGCGAAGAAAACTGGCGGGCTGGTGGCATCATGTTGCAACATATGCCCAAAGCCTCGCCTCATGTTACGGGCGAGGGAGGGTCCGGCGAAGGTGGCTTGTTGTCTGCACAGGATCTGGTTTCGGATGATGATGCTGAAAACTGGAATCGGGCCAACATCCTGCTGAACACTGTTGAAGAACTTGAACTGGTCGGCCCTTCGGTCCAACCCACTGACCTTTTGGTGCGACTGTTCCACGAAGAAACCCCACGCGTGTTTGACCCGCAAGCGGTTAGTTTTGGCTGCCCATGTTCCGAGGCGCGTGTGCGCGAAAGCTTATCGATCTATTCGAAGCGCGATCTTGGTCACATGACAACAGATGAGGGGCGCGTGACGGCCGATTGCCAGTTTTGCGGCGCCCATTACGACCTTGATCCAGCGACGTTGGGCAAGGATGCCGTTGACCAGGACAGCGCAGGTGACTGACCCGATCGACGATATCCGACAAGCCCTTGCCCAGCCGGGGCGCGGCAGCTCGGACTTTGACTTGCACCCCGACATCACGCTGCCAGAAGGGCGCAAACTGCGTCCCGCCGGTGTTCTGGTGCCATTGATGTGGGACCAGGGCATTCTGCAGCTGATTTTGACCAAACGGTCCTCAGCCTTGAAACATCACCCCGGACAAATTGCGTTTCCTGGTGGCAAGGTGGATTCTGTTGACACAGACGTTGTCGCCACTGCACTACGTGAGGCGCAGGAAGAAGTAGGTCTGCCGCCGGGCCTTGTCGAAATCATCGGCCAACTTCCCCAACACGAGACGGTAACCGGCTTTTCTGTCACGCCCGTCGTTGGGTTTATTTCTCAGCCATTCGACGCCATCGCTGAGGTCGGCGAGGTCGAGGAAATCTTTTCCGTGCCGTTTCATCATGTCTCTAACCTTGCTAAATATAGCCAACAAGGGCGGATCTGGCAGGGGCGGATGCGAATGTATGAGACGGTGCCATTCGGGCCATATTATATCTGGGGAGCCACCGCGCGGATGTTGCGTGCACTTGCCGAACGGTTGCTCCAATGACCCGTGTAACCGGGGATTGGATAAACTCACCAGCCGCGCAGGCTGTGTGCAGGGCAATAGCGCAAGCGGGCCACCAAGTCTT
The DNA here is from genome assembly GCF_025140835.1 of Aliiroseovarius sp. M344. Lineage (NCBI taxonomy): Bacteria > Pseudomonadati > Pseudomonadota > Alphaproteobacteria > Rhodobacterales > Paracoccaceae > Aliiroseovarius > Aliiroseovarius sp. M344. Next base: position 38,405 of record NZ_CP081153.1, on the reverse strand, counting down.
TTTTGTTGGCGGTTGTGTGCGGAACGATTTGCTGGGCGCGCCAATTTCGGACCTTGATCTGTCAACGGATGCAAGGCCTGACCAAGTGATGCAAATCGCCGAGGGTGCAGGCCTTCGCGCGGTTCCAACGGGCATCGAACACGGCACAGTCACCGTGGTTGCGGATGGCGAAGGGCTTGAGGTTACGACCTATCGCAAAGATGTTGAAACTGACGGTCGGCGCGCCGTGGTCGCCTTCTCGGACAATCTGGAGGATGACGCGCATCGCCGCGATTTCACTATGAACGCGCTTTATGCGGCACCTGATGGGCACATCGTTGATCCCTTGGGAGGTGGGCTGGATGACCTTAACGCGCGTCGCGTGCGGTTCATCGATGATGCTGGCGACCGCATACGCGAAGACTATCTGCGGACCCTCCGGTTATTTCGGTTTCACGCATGGTATGGCGACCCCGAAAAGGGAATTGATGAAGATGGTTTGGCTGGCGTAGCCGCAAATTTAGCGGGATTAGAGTCTCTTTCCCACGAACGTGTTGGTACTGAAATGGTAAAGTTGCTGGCCGCGCCGAACCCAGCCGCGTCGATAGCGGCGATGGTGCATACCGGTGTTCTTGGCCTGGTATTGCCTGCTTCCGACGCAACAAACCTTCCCATTCTGATTCACCTTGAGGAAGACCGCACCCCTGATCCAATACGACGGCTTGCCGCGCTGGGCGGTGTGGATGTCGCCGAACGCCTTCGTTTGTCAAAGCGCGATCAGAAGCGGCTTGACGTGATCCGGCGCGGCATGGCTTCGGTGACGCCAGCAGCCGAGTTGGCTTATCGGCATGGGGCCGATGTGGCGACAGACGTAGCGCTTCTGCGTGCGGCACAGATGGGTGTTTCGCCAGAAACTGGCGCTTGGGTTGAGATTGAAAAAGGCGCAAAGGCGACGTTTCCGGTGCGAGCCGCTGACCTTTCGTCGAAGTTTACCGGCCCAGCACTGGGCGCGGAACTCCGTCGGTTGGAAACCCTTTGGATCGCATCAGGATTTGAGTTGAAACGAGAGGATCTGTTGACGTGACCGAACCCACCGAAACTTTCCGCATCGAACGGCTGGGTCATTTGGGCGATGGCATAGCGCCCGGACCGATCTTTGCTCCGCGATGTTTGCCGGGTGAAGAAATCTCGGGCGAGGTTGTGGACGGTCGTATTGCCGCCCCCCGCATTGTGGTGCCTTCGCCTGACAGGGTGAAAGCGCCGTGCCCACACTACAATACTTGCGGAGGGTGCGCGTTGCTGCATGCCTCGGACGATTTCGTGGCTTTATGGAAGGCTGACGTGGTTAGAACGGCGTTGGCAGCGCATGGGCTGACGCCTGAACTTCGCCCAATGAGGACCTCGCCACCGCGATCACGTCGCCGCGCCGTGCTGTCGGCCAAGCGCGGCAAGAAGGGTCCGCTGATTGGGTTTCATGGGCGTAAATCCGACACGATCAGCACGATCGAAAGCTGCCTGCTTTTGCATCCGGAAATTCTTTCCGCCCTTAAATCGCTGGCTGAACTGGCCAATTTTGGCGTGTCGCGCAAGGGTGAATTGTCGATAAACGTCGTGCAATCCGCTGCCGGATTGGATGTCTCAGTTTCAGGCGGCAAGCCTCTTGACCGTGTGTTAGAGACTGATTTGGCCCAAGCGCTCCACACTTTTGGCTTCGCGCGACTGACTTGGAATGGCGAGATAATCGCCACCGAAACACCGCCAGCACAAATGTTTGGAACCGCGGCTGTGGTTCCGCCAGCAGGGGCGTTCCTCCAGGCCACACGCGAGGGAGAAGCGGCTTTACTTGACGCCGTGCGCGAGATCGTAGGAGATGCCAAATCTGTCGTCGACCTGTTTGCTGGATGTGGCACGTTCGCTTTGCCCTTGGCGATGACGTCAGAAGTTCACGCGGTCGAAGGCCACGCTGGGATGACTGATGCGCTTTCGCGCAGCTGGCGCAAGACCCAGGGTTTGCGTCATGTCACCACCGAAGTCCGTGATCTGTTCCGAAATCCAATTATGTCCGACGATTTGACCTCATATGATGCGGCCGTAATCGACCCGCCACGTGCAGGGGCGGAGGCGCAGATCGAACAGCTCGCGGCCTCAACAATTCCGCGAATCGCGATGGTTTCGTGCAATTCGGTCAGCTTTGCGCGTGATGCAAAGACACTTATCGATGCCGGTTACACGCTGAACTGGGTTCAGATTGTCGATCAGTTTCGTTGGTCGACCCATATTGAACAGGTTGCAAGCTTCACCAGATCCTGACCGGTGGACAGATTCGCCGAAAAGGCGATCGCGCAGCAATTTGGTTTGTGTTGCGGCCGTTCTGATCTACCATGTCCAAAAACGAGTAGTGTGGGACATCCAATGAGAGCCGTTTTAACGATCCTAGCCGTCCTGTCTTTGATCTTCGTCGCGTCATGCGGCCCCAAAAGATACAGTTACGACGGGCCAGAAGTGACTCAGATCATCGTCAACAAGGGTGCGCGGAAGATGTACCTGATGCATGGTACAGAGATTTTGAAGACCTATCGCATCGCGCTGGGCTTCGCGCCTGAGGGCCGGAAAAAATACGAAGGCGACGGCAAGACGCCAGAAGGGCGCTATGTCATTGATCGGCGCAATCCGAAAAGCGCGTTTTATTTGTCGATTGGCGTGTCATATCCAAACCGCCAAGACGTTGAAACAGCCCGGCAAGATGGGCGCAAACCCGGCGGTGAAATCTTTATTCACGGCGACAGGCGTGCGCAGGACCCCAAAAGGGCGGATTGGACTGCTGGCTGTATCTCGGTCAAAGATCACGAAATGCGCGAGATTTTCACGATGATCCGATTGGGTACGGTAATTGATATCAACCCCTAAGGGTTTGAACAGATGGGTGGACTATCCACCCATCTCCATGACCCACCAGATCTTGCCGTTCTTTTCCTGAAGCCAGGCGAACCCAAGCTCACGGGCGCGAGGATCCAGAATAATGCGCCGTGTATCTGGCTTGTTCATCCATGCTGACAGTGTCTGAAGTTCGGTTTCAAACGTCTCAGAGATGTTTTCCCCGAGATAATTGCCGCTGTAACCTGCACGACGGGCTCGGTCGATCGGCGACGAGCCGTCAGAGCCAAAGTGCCAGGGGCGGTTTTGAACTGACATGTCACGCGCATGGGTCAGTGCTGCGGCGTTCAACTGAGCGTTCAGGCTTACGGGTTGTGCACCTGCGGCTTGGCGCAACTGGTTGATGCTGTCCAACATTCGGTATTGGACTTTCGACGTCTTAGCAGAAGAGATTCGGTAAATATTTACGCCACCGCCAGTACCGCCAGTCCCCACATCGCAGGCGGTCAGGGCCACTGTTGCAGCAATCGCCATTAAAAACACACGCATCATCTGTCTCTCATCCAAAAAACGTTGTATCTGTGTCTTCCTATAGTGAGTATTGCCAAGTAGCAAATGTCAGCTGTGCGATAATGGGCCGATAACACCCGTTTGATTTGCGACTGGTGCCTTGGCGCAATATACAGCCACGGAACAAGTGAACTTTTGGAGATGAGTGATGCGGAAAAAACCTGATGCCCTACTGGGCAGACGCGCATTCCTTGGGGGTACGATTGCCGCTGCGAGCGGGCTGGCCACGCCCGCGCTTGCACAATTTGCGAACACGACCCAAGGCGAGCGAGACCTGACAGAAGTTGTGAAACGCAACATCTCAAGCTTTCGGTCGCTGAACTGGCAGCCCTATTTCAGCAACACCCGCAATGGGGCCATTCTTGTCGACATCAGCTCGCGCTGCTTGCACTTTTGGTCCGAGGATCAGTCAGTCTATCGACTGTTCCCGACATCTGTGCCGCTGACCGAGGATTTGACACGCCGGGGCCGCACGAGCGTCATCCGCAAAGTTGAAGGCCCGTCTTGGGCGCCGACGCCTGCGATGCAAAAGCGCAACCCCGAATGGCCAGCCTTTGTTGGCCCAGGCCCGGACAACCCGTTGGGAAGCCACGCGCTTTATCTAGGCTGGCAGTATTACCGCATTCACGGCACGCATGACACGCGCAAGATTGGTCGTCAGTCGTCGAACGGCTGTATAGGTCTTTACAACCGTCATATCGCTGAGCTGTTCAGCTATGCCAAAAACGGTACTCAGGTGCTGCTGATCTAAGCACGGCGTCATCTAGAAACAGAAAAAGCCCCGCCATTACAGCGGGGCTTTTTCTGTTTGGAAAGTTTATTGCTCAGACGCTTTCGTCGATCCAAGATTGCAGAGCGGCTTTCGGAGCTGCACCGACTTTGTTGGACACAACCTGACCGTCTTTAAACATGAACAGTGCCGGAATGCCGCGAACGCCCATTTGTGCGGGCGAGTTCGGATTCTCGTCCACATTGACTTTTACGATCTTAACCTTGCCTTCGTACTCGGTCGCCAGCTCTTCCAAAGCGGGGCCGATCTGTTTGCAGGGACCGCACCATTCAGCCCAGAAATCCACAATTACGGGAAGGTTTGATTGGCGCACTTCTTGTTCGAATGTGGCATCGGTGACAGCTACAGTTGCCATGTTGTGTTCTCCTGAAAACTATATGTTGTGGTGAACCTAGGTAGGCAGGCAGGTTGCGTCAAGCGCCCTGAAAGCCACATCCACCAAAGCATTATCGAAATGCATCAATTCACAGCTTTGTGTCCAAAGGATTGCGGTGCTGACGTTTCGTTGCGGGTAGATCTGGCACAACACGGCTCGGTACGCGCCCAGTTGACGCAGCAATCCATCAGGTGCGTCGGCGGGTGTTTCGGGCACGACGCGGTTGGTCTTGAAATCCACAGCAAGCACGTCTTCTTCGGTAACGATCAATCGGTCGATGACGCCATGCAAAACGCGTCCGGGAAACTGATCGAGCTTTGCGGTAATTGGCAATTCGGCCAAACCTGCATCATCAAAGATCGGCGCGAGGGCGGGCGCTCTCAAAACTAAGGCGGATTCAGCCAACAGGCTTTCTTGTTCGTCGTCCGTGGCCAGATCTTCGCCCACACCAAGCAAGAACCGCGTGGCGTCGGGCCATTTCTCCTGCGGGATAAGCGGCAGATGCTCCAAAAGCAGATGGATCTGCCGTCCGCGCTTCAACGCGTCGTCAATACCACCAAATGCGGCCTCTCCGGGTAAAGCCTTCGCACCCCCTAGGTCAGACGGAGATATCGCCTTGAGGGCCGTTGCGGGCGCGTCTACACGGCTGATAAGCCAAGCTGGCAGGGGTTCGGCTGCTGCTTGCTCCGGTATCGGAGCATTATGGGTTGGTGCGGGCCATTCGCCCGTCTCGAACCGCTTGCCAGCGCCTGTGGGGAAGTCGCAATTGACGCCAGCCGCTTCGTCCATCGCAGCCTCGCATATCCGATACCAGACATCGGACCCGGGTTTGCCAATGTCGCCCGCTGCAGCCAGAATTAGCCACTGCTCGGCGCGCGTCATTGCGACATAGAGCAGTCGGGTCCGCTCTTCGGTTTCCGCGTCTTTGATGGATTGAGCAACGTCGTCGATAATGTCGGTGCGGTCTTCCTTGTTGGGCGAAAAGAAGGCTTGGCCATCAGGCAACTTGGCAACCGACGGCATTGAAGACGCCTTGCGCATCGCAAGATCAGGCAAAATGACGATCGGCGCTTCAAGTCCCTTTGAGCCATGAACGGTCATGACACGAACCTGATTCCCAACCGAGTCCATCTGCCGCTTGATTGTGACCTCGTCCGTCTGAAGCCAGGTCAGAAACCCGGTCAGGCTGGGCGTGCCGGAACGTTCATAGCCCATCGCTTGCGCCAACAGGGCGTCGATGCCATCTTCAGCCTCGGGTCCCAGCCGGGCCAGAAGCTTTTTGCGTCCGCCGTGCCGGGTCAGGGCTCGTTCCAGCAACTCATAAGGTCGCAGAAAGTCGGCTGAATCGCGCAATTCTTGCAAGACATGCATTGTGTTTGGATGGCTCTCGGCCTTGTCGGACAGGGCGCGCCACAAAAACTTCCCCTTGCTGCGCGGGTGCGCCAATCGGAACAAGTCATCTTCGCTCCAACCAAACAACGGAGACCGAAGGGCTGCGGCCAACGACAGGTCGTCTTCAGGTGTCGCAAGAAAGGACAAAAGGGCAGTCAGATCTTTGACAGCAAGCTCTGCCCCGATCTTCAATTGATCAGCCCCGGCAATCGGAATGGAGCGGGCTTTACACGCTCGAATGACTTCGTGAAAAAGCTCACTACGTGACCGCACAAGGACCAATATGTCACCGGCGTGGACCGGGCGCATATCACCGTTTTCCGCAGAAATAGTCTCTGTTCTGATCATACGGTCTATGTCGCCAGCGATGCTTTCCGCAAGCTGGACGCGATGGTCCTGCGGGGACGGTAGGTCGACCGGATCGTGCCAATCGCGGTCTTCATCATGTTTCACAGGGTCGATCACGGGCCACAGATCGACGCGCCCCGGCTTTTTGTCGAAGAAGGCGTGGTGCAGGAAGTCACCCCCTAAACCGCCCCGCTTCTGAAGCGCTAAATCGACAAAGTTCAGGACCGCCTGGGAGGACCGGAAAGAGTGTTCCAACGGCATCTGAACAAGGTTGCGACCGATTTGCGACAGGCGGCCAGAAAACGTGGCCTTCATCCTGCCAAACGCCGCAGGCTCGGCCCCCTGGAAAGAGTAGATCGACTGCTTTGGGTCGCCGACCACAAAAATCGTGCGCTCAACATCGTCGCGTGCGCCCGATCCGCTGGTAAACTCACGTGCCAGATTGTCGATGATCCGCCACTGCACGGGGCTGGTGTCTTGTGCCTCGTCGACCAGAATGTGGTCTATTCCGCCATCCAACCGAAAGAGAACCCAAGAGGCGATGGATGGGTCAGTTAGGATCGCGGCGGCCTTTAGGATCAGATCATCGAAGTCTAGCCACCCGCGAGCCAGTTTGGCATCTTCGAAAAGCTGGACATAATGGTGCCCAAAACCATGTAGCGCGCGGGTGCGTTTCACGTTGGCAAGCGCGATCTGCGCCTTTCGGGCGTCTTCAACACGCTGCATGAAGCCTTCAAGTTGGGGCATAAGTGCAGCACATGCGCCTTCCCGCATCGCCTTCGTTGGAAAAGACCCTATCTTTGCGGAAAACGGTGATGATTGCAGGATCATAAAGCGTGTGCAGCGGGCCAGTATGTCAAGCGATGGGGTGGAGAAATCCGCCCCTTCCAGAATCCCAGCGGCCTTTTGCTCCGTGCTGCTTCCGGTTTTCAGAAGGTCGGATAGGGTGCCGAGCATCTGCAAGTCGCCGGGTTGAAAAAGCGCGCCCAAAATCGATTGCTCGTCTGCCTTGGGCGACACACCGAACCACTGTGCGATCTCAGCATCCGATGGTTGCTCAACAAACAAGGTTCGGTTGCCGGTGATCTCGGCGGTCAGCCGATCCATATCCTCGCCAGTGAAATGTTGGGACAGGGCAACTACATGATGCGCTAGCGGCCCTTCGCTCATCCGATCAAGAACCTCGGCCCGCAAGTCCTTGCCAGCGCGGTCATCCATTTCTGTGAATTGTGGGGATACACCGGCTTCCATCGGAAACCGGCGCAGCAGAGATGCGGCATAGGCGTGTATGGTCTGGATTTTTAGCCCGCCGGGTGTTTCTATTGCGCGCGCAAACAGTTGACGCGCCAGCGACAGGTCGCGCGTACCGTCCAGACCCAGTTCGTCCAGTGCGGCCAAAAGATCGTCGTCATCCTTCATCGCCCATTCGCCAAGACGCTTGAATAGACGGTTCTGCATCTCGCTGGCAGCGGCTTTGGTATAGGTCAGGCACAGAATGTTTTGTGGCGATACGCCATCCAGCAACAATCGCGCCACCCGATCCGTCAAAACGCGGGTTTTGCCCGACCCGGCATTGGCCGATAGCCAGGTCGAGTTGCTTGGGTCCGCCGCGTGAATTTGGCGAAGCGTTGCATCATCGCGATTCATTGGCCCACCTTCACAGTCACCGGCTGCGCGCTGTCGTCCCATTCGCCGAATCGGGCCAGATGATCATAGTCACCGTCGAACCTTTGTTTGTGCACTGCGCGCCGGGCCGTGAAGCCCTGTTCCGGGCGATGGTAGGCGCGGATCAGGTCCAAGAGCTCGGCTTGAACGACGTCAATATCCTGCGCCGCCAGAGAAATCGGCGAGGTCTTCTGCGGCGTTAGTCCTATATAGGCAACGCTCGCGACAGGTTGGGCAGGTATGTCTCTAAACCCGCCCAGCTTAGCGATTACAGCCTCCAGCAAAAGCTGCTTGTCATAGTGTTTTTGCATCTTCTCGTTTGGGGGCTGGCCGGACTTATAGTCATAAATCTCCAACGACCCATCATGCCTGCGGTCGATGCGGTCTGCTTTAGCCCCCAAGGTGAAGCCAAGTTCTTCAAAGGTCACTTGGCCCCAAACCTCATTGGCAAGGTTGTCTGCGCTCTCGCGACGGGCCTGTTCTTCGGCAACGAACCAATCGGCGATTCGGCCAATCCGTGCCAGCCAAAGGATGCGCGCCGACGGCCACGGCACGTGATTTTGTAGCACGTCCTCAGCGACAGTCATCAAGCGCGCAGCTTCCGCCGTCAGGTCGGACGAGGGCGTGGCCTCATCGACATAGCGCTCAAAGACGGCATGCAGGACGGTGCCCCGGATGCGCGCATCGGCACTTTGTCGCACGGGATCCAGCGGCCTGAGGTGAAGAACCTTATCGGCATAAACTGCGTATGGATCGCGGATCAGCTTCGTAACGCCAGTGACAGACAATTTCGTTGGGCGGGCCGAGACAGGCGGCGCAGGCGACGGGCGAGGCTCCGGCGCGACCAACTCAGCAGGTGCATCCAACCGAGATGCCAATTCGATCCATGTGGTACCGCGCGCGCGCATGTCGGCCAGTGCGGCCTTCCCGGCGCCCGACATGCCGCCCATCAGATTGCAAAGCCTGTTGAGCCAGCGCGACGGTATGGTTTCGCTGTCTTCGTCGCGCGTGGCGCGGGTCAGAAAAACCTCTTTCGTGGCGATGGCCTGTTGGAAATCATGAGCGGACAGGCCGATGCGTCGTTCGGGCAGAAGAAGACCCGCGTCCAGTCTCATCTTTCGGTTCAACCACGGGTCAGGGCCGGGCAGTTCGGGCCACGTTCCATCGTTCAGACCCGCCAAAATAACGCGATCTGCACCCTGGACGCGAGCCTCAAGGGTGCCCCAAAACATCACGCCGGGATGGGGCGCAATTGGATCCCGAACCACGCCGTTGTTCAGCACGGACAAGAACAGGTCAAGATAGGCGGATGCAGTTAGGTTGCCGCCATACTGTGCATTTTCAGCAAGGTCAGAGACTAAATCAAAAGCTACCCGACCGGCAGATTTCTCCCACAGCTCACCTGCTCCTGCTGGTGCGCAACCGCGTGCGATATGTTCTGAAATAGCAGTATGAGCGCTGATCAGAGAGGTCAGGCTGTGTTCGCCAATGAAGGCTTGGTTCAGAAAAGCCTCGCCAACCCACCGCGCCCATTCGGCACGCGCGGGTTCTTCGGCAAACTCGTCTGCCCAATCCACTATGTCTGCAGCGCTGATCTTGGCGTATCTGCCGCGCAACACTTGCAACTCAAGATCGCGGGTCCAGCGCAAATGGTCACCTCGCGTACCAACGGTGCTGTGCGTCAAGGGGTGTTTCAGAAGGGCCAGCAAAGTCTCGGTGCTGGTTTCCTCGCATAGAAGTTGTGCCGTCTGGCGCAGAAATCGGCCCGGCGCCGACAAAGCAAGAGGCCGACCAGCACTGTCGTCGGGTTCGATCCGCCACCGATCAAGTGCGGCAGACACTTGTCGTGTAAGGTTCCGGTCCGGCGTGATCAGCGCGACAGGCACCCCATCTTCAATTGATCGGCGCAACACCACAGCGATCGCCAACGCCTCTTCCCTGGGGGTACGTGTTTCGATCAGGGTAAGGTCATCCGTTGCGGCATCGACGCCAAGAAAGGATTTACCTTCGACTTGCCACTGATCTGTGACTGGGGCGGGGCGAAGGGCAAGCGATACAAGGCGGTTGCGCTCGGGGACAGGCGGTATGGCCGTGGTCCAAAGACCAATGTCGACCGGGTCCAGGTTATTGCGGCTGAATATTTTGGCAAAGCGATATTGTGGGTGGTCTTCAGCAGTCAACGCATCGTCAAGTGCGGCCCAGGTATGTGCGGGCATATCAGTGTCTAACCCGGGCAAAATAACCGCACCTTGCGGCAGGGATGCCACCGCGTCCATCAGCAGCGCCGTCGCGCCCCGCGATCCTGTAGACCCAGCGATCAGAATGGGGTGGTCTGGCGGCGCCTCGCGCCACTTCGCAATTGTCGCCTCAATCGCCATGCGTTGACGCGTTTCGACGTCGGGTGTGTCTCGGGCCTCATCCTCGAAATACCTCTCGACCAGCGAAATAAATGCCAGGCTGCGTGCCCAGTGCTCGGACATTTCGCCAACATCGAGCGTTTGCAGAACCCGCGGGTGGACGCCTTCGCTGTGCATCTCGTCCATCAGGTCCGCAAGGCTGTCGGCAAGGTCGAAGGCGGCGGCCTTCGGCGCAAGGTCGGGCTCACGCTCAACCAAGGCGGCGATCAGCTGGCGCAACTCAAGCCGACGACGCAAGGGCGCGACGGGTTGCGGCACATCGTGCAGGGTTGGATCACGGGCAAGGTCTGTGATCAGCCGGAGTCGCGGCAAGAACCGCGTCTGCCCATCGAAAAGGGCGCGCACCCGGGTTTGCATACGGCTGGTGTTTACGAAAATCTCGACCCGAGCCAGCGCATCGGGCGCGGCAGGTGTCGTGCGATTTAGTACGCCGTCGACCAAAGCCAGCGGGAAATCAACGCCCAGCGGCGTCCCAAAGAAGCGCGCTTTGTCAGTGGGTTCAAACACGATTATCCCTCAGCATTGTTTCAGCAAGGGTGATCCCTTCGGGATGTCCAACATCGCACCATTGACCTGCATATTCGATGCCGTAAACGCGATTACTAGCCAACAACCGATCCCACACGAGGTTGAGCGAGAAAACATCCTCGGTCACACTCGCGACGGGGTCGGTTTTGATGATCTGGCATCCGGTATATGTCAGTCCTGCACCCCGGCGCAGCAGCCCGTCGGGAGCCATCAGGAAATCACCCTTGCCCTTGTGACCAACGGTGTTTTGCGGCGCGACAAGCATCAGTAGCGCATCCATCCGGTCGGGATCCCACGCGTCCAGAACCGCCTGTATGGGGTTCGGACCGGCCCAAACGGCGTCGGAGTTCAACGTCACAACATCGTCTTGGTTAAGCAGCGTTAGAGCCTTTTTTAAGCCCCCGCCGGTCTCAAGAAGCTGAGCGGCCTCATGGGAAAAGACAACGTCACGATCGGCTAAGTGATCAATCAACTGATCCCCTAGGTGGTGCAAATTGACGATGGTCCGTTCAATCGGGCTGTCGTCAACGAGCGCTAGCGCATAGTCAATTAAAGGCTTGCCGGCCACCGGGATCAACGGCTTTGGCATTGTCTGGGTCAAGGCACCCATTCGCGTGCCGCGGCCTGCCGCAAATATCATGACTGAGTTTGGCATGGCGTCCTTAGTCTGTTCAGTAAGTCCGGGGTTGGTTCCGGTAAAATACCGTTCAATGTACGGCGTAATTTGGCAAGGGCAGGATGCGCGAGATCGGTCTGAAGGTGGGTCCAGACGCGCGGAACCATGTCGATATAATGCGGCTTGCTCATGTTGCGCGACAGGCGGGCAAAAATACCAAGAATGCGCAGATTGCGCTGGGCCGAGATCAAAGCGGCCTCGGCACGGAACGTCGTTTCATCATAACTTCTGATCTGGCAGAACAGCTGTATGAGGTGATCAGCGAGTTCAGGTGAAACATCACGCCGCGCGTCCTTGACCAGCGACATCAGGTCATATGACGGATGGGTTTGCACGGCGTCTTGAAAGTCCAGCAACCCAACACGGGCAAGGCCTGCTCTCTCTGACAACCACATCAGATTCTGCGCATGGAAATCGCGCAATGAAACCCTGCTGAAGTCGTCAAGCTGCGACAACTGATCGGACAGTTGCTCGATTGCGCGTTGGGCATCGTCATCCAGATGCGTTGCCGGAATTGGCCGATAATGCAGAAAGGCCAGATCACATGCTTGCGCCATGCGGACGGCATCAAAGCGGGGCAGGTCAGGATTGGGGTGGTCTTGCAGGTGGCAAATGACGTGAATCGCGGCTTCGTACAGCGGCCGCTCTGACATTGGGGATTTTGTGATCACATCTGAAAAAAGATTATCTCCAAAATCTTCCAACAGCAAAAACCCGTGATCTAGATCATGCGCAAAAATGGTCGGAGCGGACAAGCCGGTGCCGGCTAAGTAGGACGCAACCGCGACAAAGGGTGCGCTCGACCCGGCATGATCGGGTGGAGCGTCCATTAAAACGGCAGTTTCTTGCGTTTCCGGGTTCATTAGTCTCTGATATGAGCGTGACGACGCATCGCCGGTGATTGGCGAGGTAGCGGCATTTGGCCAGCCAGCGGCGGTCAGGAAATCCGACTTGAGTTCGGTCCGGGCGCTCATGCTGGCAACGCGTCGAGAACACGATCTCGCCAGATATCCGCGTCTCCGGAAAATGTGATCACACGATGGTCTTCTTGGTCGGAATCGGGGGTTGATTCAATTGATATCAGCAGAGCGTTATCAGGTTGTAGTTCCCCCAGACGGTCGGGCCATTCGATCAGGCAAATCGCGTCGTCAAAGGCTTGCGTCAGTCCAAGCTCCTCGATTTCGTCCGGATGGGTCAGACGATACAGGTCGGCGTGCCAGATCTCGGCAGTGCCAACGTTATAGGTCTGAACGAGCGTGAACGTTGGCGATGGGACATCTTCTTCGATCCCAACTTTTGCCAGCCGGGCTTGAATGAGGGAGCGCGCAAGATGCGTCTTCCCCGCGCCAATCTCACCTTGCAACAGAACGACGTCGCCCGGTTTCAGGTGATCTGACAGGGTAACGGCAAACTGGCGGGTTTGGTCGGCAGTGGAAAAATGGACTTGATGAGAAAACGCCTGCGACATGGCAGGAGTTTTATCGCTCTGTCAGGGTGACGCAAGCCCGATCATGCTTCGGCGGTCAGTAACCTGTCAGAGCTGAAGACAGGTTGGTTCTGCACCGGGGTCGATCCAAAGCGCACCATGGTCGCGCCCCGCATCATTGGTGTAACCGTACAGATCAACTGTCGCCCATCTATCAGCGGTATCTCCCCGCGCCATGCTTCGCGATCGCCGCTTGCTGCAACGAACTCTTTCAGTTGTTGCCAGATGTGTGTGTCAGGGCTGGTTTGGCGCCATGTTTTCACAGCGTCGCCCAGATGGATGTCTGCCAAAGTGACAGACGGATCGACACCCCAAAGCGCGCTATAGGCCTTGTTTGACATAGATAAAACGCCGCCCGCACTGAAGATCGCGAGGGCATCGTCGATGCAGTCCAATGCGGCCTGACCCATCTCCAACTCGGAGCGGAAGCGACGGGAAAGCGAAATTTCTGAACTGATATCTTCAAATAGAAACGCGACGGCCCCGTCAGGGTGGGGCCGCCCGGTGACGCGGTAAGTTTGCCCCGTCGGCAGGGACCATGTTTCTTCATATGTTCCGTTCACAGCGGCGGCTTCAAGGTCGGACATATGCTGCCGCCATGAGATATAGTCCTTTGGCTCAGGCATCATGCGCTTTTCACGCAGGCGGTCGAGGAAGCTGAACAGGAGCGGCTTGGCGACAAGAAAGTCGACAGGTAGTGCGATCAGGTCCGTTAACGCAGGGTTGAACAAGGTCAGCTGTCGTTTCCGATTAAAAATTGCCAACCCAATAGGCAGATGGGCGAATGTCTTTGTCAGAGTGGTGATGAATTCGGTGCGCGACGTTTCTGCCTGAACAATCTCGTCCGCAGGAACGGCAGTATAGAGTCTATCTTGACCCAATTGTGCATCATGCAGGTCGAACCAATGGCGCGTTTCATCACCCGGCAACTGAACGGCAACCCGCCCAGGTTGGGTCAGATCCTCGGCGTCGACAAGTAGGCGCCGATGAAAAATCTTCACCGGCGGCCAAGTTGCGATCTCGTCTGGCGCGCTCATTTTCTCGGCAAGATCCAGATAGGCCTTGTTCGCCCAGGTAATTGCGCCGCCCTCGTCTTCGCGCCACACCATCAAGGGAAGGCGTTCTGACGTCGCGCGCAGGCTTTCCAATTCGTGCTGCATTGCTTCGAAGCTAAGCCGATCCATGGCTTTGGCGGTGGTGTGGCTTTCAGTGTCGACAAGCTCGATCTTGGCCAAGCCATCGCGCCATTCAGCGTCGATCCGGTTGCTGCCATCTTTCGACAGCAGGCTAAGCCTGCCAAGATCGGCCAGCTCGCCCATGCGTTCTGTCAGGTTCGGAAAGCGGGATTGAAGCAATTGTGCAAATTGCTGCCAGTCGGAACTTGCGCCGGTATGGCGGCCAGCCAGCAACATCTGTTGAGCGGCCGGGGTTGCGTCACAGATGGCTTCGTCATCAAAAAGAAAGACCATGGATCCATCAGCGGCCTTGGCATCCTGACGCAGGCTTTTCCGACGACGAATTTCGACAACTGACAAAGCCAACAACGCGGTGAAGGCCGTCAAAAAAGCGACGAGAACAATCCCGAATGAAAGGAGTGTGTTATACATTTGCGCACCCATTTGCCTCGGCGCACCTGTCGCGCCCTGCTTGGCAGTCGGCCCCTAGGTAATCACCTGTTGGTTAATGAACGCTTAATCTGGGTCTCGCGGTGTCATGCGACTCATCCAAACAGGATGTTTTCGCCCAACCCACCCTCAGATGGCTTGAGCTCGATCCCATCCGTAATCCGGGGCCAGACGACCTGTGCGATCGCTCCCGATTTTTCGCGAGGGTGGGGGCGACCGGTATAAGGTTCAGTTCCGTTTGCGAAACTTAACCGAGCGCCGGTGCGCTCCAGCAAGGTCTTCGCGATGAACAGCCCAAGCCCCATTCCTTTGTATTCGCGCCGCTGACCCTTGTCTTGAGTAGGCTTCTTGCCACGGATAAATGGGTCGCCGATCCAGCCAATGACCTGAGGTGAATACCCGCGCCCATCGTCGATAATCCGCAGCTTGATCTCATCAGCAGTCCAGTCGATTTCGATCCAAACTGTGGTCATGGCAAAATCGACAGCGTTCTGGATCAGGTTGCGTAACCCGTGGATGATCTCGGGTCGACGTTCGATGATCGGCTCGTCTGACGGGTCGTTCAGCTTCGAAACCACCGAGATCTCCAACACTTTACCGCGGTCGATATGGGGCTCGGCGGCCTCCTCAAGCAGGGTAACAAGGGGGACGCTTTTCATCAGCATATCGTCTTTGCCTGCACGCCCCATGGATTGAAGAATATCGCGACAACGATCTGCCTGCTGACCGATCAGGGTCGCGTCTTCAAGCAGATCAGTTTGGTCGTCCAGTTCATCGGCAAGTTCCGACGCAGCCAGCTTAATAGTCGCAAGCGGTGTGCCAAGTTCGTGCGCGGCGGCTGCGATAACACCGCCAAGATCGGTCAACTTCTGTTCCCGCGACAGGGCCATTTGCGTGGCCAAAAGCGCCTCGGACATTGACCGCATCTCTGACGAAACTCGGCGGGTGTATAGCCCCACGAATCCAATTGATGTCACTACAGCCACCCAAATGCCGAATACAAACAAGTCAGGCATGAGGACGACGGCACCCGTGAAAGTGCGCAGTGGAATGTTGAAATCAGCCACCGCTGTCGTGGCGGCAATTGCCACACTTCCGACGATGACGGTGGCTCGGGTCGACAGGGCGGTCGCCGCGACCGTAACCGGCGCCACGATTAACACCATGAAGGGATTGTGAAGCCCGCCGGTCAGAAATACCATAAAGGCAAGCTGCAGTGTATCAAACAGCAGCATCCAAGTTACCTGGCGTTCGTTCAGCCGGGCGTTTTTGGGAAAAGTGGTCAGTGACACCAGATTGGCGATGATCGCCAAGCCGATAGCTACCGCCGCCAACCCGATGTTAATCTGCAACGAGAAAACGTAGGTTGAAACAACGATGGCCGATATCTGCCCGAAGATCGCCGCCCAGCGCAGAACAATCAACGTGCGCAACCGGACCCAACGACCCGGCAGGATATCCGGTGCAGTCTGGAACATGCGATGGCTTAGAAACCCGCTGTTGCTGTCAATCATGTGATCCATCGCTTGCTTGTTTTGGGTTGCGTCATTCTGATCCCTTGTTAGTCCTGCTCAAAAGTCGGATCAATGCCGGCAACCGATAAAGGAGAAAGCCAATGATGCGTGTCTATGCCGTTACAGGGGCAGTTGCCATTGCTGCATTGCTGGGCGCAACCTGGTATGTCACCACGGGCCAAACAGATCAGTTCGCACAATGCCGCGCGGGCGCGGTCGGCACTGGTGTCGCGTCAATCGGTGGGCCATTTGAGCTGATGGACGAGACTGGCAAGCTGGTCACAGACACAGATGTGATCACAAAACCAACACTGGTCTATTTTGGGTATACGTTCTGTCCGGATGTTTGCCCGCTGGACAATGCGCGCAATGCCGAAGCGATGCGGTTGCTGCAGGATCGTGGCTATGATGTCCAAGCGGCCTTTATCTCGATTGATCCGGAGCGGGACACGCCAGAGCAACTGGCGGATTTTACCAGTTATATGCACGAAGATATGATTGGCCTTACCGGTACGCCCGAACAGGTCAAGGCTGCCAGCCAAGCCTATAAGACCTATTTTCGCAAACAAGAGCCGGAAGAGGGTCAGGAAGAATACTACCTGATGGACCACTCGACCTTTACCTATCTGATGTTCCCGCAAACCGGGTTTGCCGATTTCTTTAAGCGCGACGAAACGCCAGAGTCGATGGCAGACCGCGTGGGATGCTTTATCGATGCGTCTGGTGAATAGCGGGTAACGCCGCGTATAAATTGACCTTACGGCGCTTAATGCATAGGTAAAGTTGAATAAGACGCGAACCGGAGGTTGGTCAGATGACGGCACAGGAACTTGAAGCGATCGGTGAAGACGCAACCCTGCTTCTTGTGGATGATGACGAGCCGTTCTTGCGCCGCCTTGCCCGCGCGATGGAAAAACGGGGCTTTGCACCCGAAACAGCTGGTTCGGTGGCCGCAGGCAAAGCCATCGCGACGGCCCGTCCGCCAGCCTATGCGGTCGTCGATTTGCGACTGGACGATGGCAACGGCCTGGATGTTGTTGAGACCATTCGTGACAAACGCCCGGATGCGCGCATTGTCGTCCTGACCGGTTATGGTGCCATTGCAACCGCTGTCGCGGCGGTAAAACTGGGGGCGAACGATTATCTGTCAAAGCCTGCTGACGCCAATGATATCACCAACGCACTGTTGGCCAAGGCTGACGGGCTACCCCCGCCGCCGGAAAATCCCATGTCGGCAGATCGCGTAAGATGGGAGCATATCCAGCGGGTTTACGAGCTATGCGATCGTAACGTATCCGAGACAGCCCGCCGGTTGAATATGCACCGCCGTACACTTCAACGTATTTTGGCAAAGCGAAGCCCAAAGTAATGCGGGGGTTTCTTGCGCTTGCAGTGGCCGTCGGCCTGTCGGCTTGTGTGTCGCCGGGACCGTCCCCCACTCAGCAACGCAGTAACGTCGCAATTCGCCCGGACATGGCGGGGCTTCAGATTGACCCGATCGGCAAAAGGATCGACTTCGGGCGGTCACCGAAAGGCGTCCTGCCCGCATTGGACCGAGAGCTTGGCCGTCACGAAGTACTGTCGCTTGACGGTTGCCCGGCGAGTATAAATCGGCAATTGCGTTGGGACGATCTGGTTTTGACATTCACGCAGGAACGATTTGTGGGTTGGCGCAATACCAGCGGCCAGCAGGGCCAGGTTTGCGTTTAGGCGATATCGAAGCGTTTGCGTATCTTGTCGATGACAGTTCCGTCAGACAATTTCATGCCTTTTATAGTGGAATAGTCTCTGAAACCAAGCTTCGAATAATACGCTAGTCCCGGCGCATTATCAGTGCGAATACTCGCATCAATTGCCTGCACATTAGCAGCTTTGGCCGCAATCAATGTTTCGCGCCAAACCAGTTGCCCAAGACCGCGGCCCTGAAGACCGTCGCGGACAAAGCTGGCGATAACAGCCCAACCCTCAGGCAGCGCTTCAGGCCCATCATAAGCCGGGTCAGCCCACTTCAGCAGTTGAAACCCCAAAAGATCACCACCGTCAAAGGCCAACGTTGTTCGGATCAAAAGCGGCGCGTCAATATGGGTGGATCGCATACGCTCTGAATCGAAGAGGGATCGATGCGCCGTCGTGGAGCCCTCGCGGATAATTGGGTTCAGCAGGTCGCACATCGCTTGGGCATCCGCCGGTTGAGCTGGCCGCAGAGTGATCATTTCATCTGATCCAACAGGGCATTGTGGCGGGCCATGAAGTCGCGCCGTACCTCTGCCGGCGGGCGCAACGAAATGGAAAGCCCCTTAATTTGGGAGGGATCCGGGGTGCCAAAGAACTTGTTGGATTCTGCGATGGCGAAACCTGCAATCTGCGTTGCTTCAAGCCATGCAGAAACCCGATCGGCTTTTTTGATCGCCTTCTTGATTGTTTCGGGCAGTTTGGCAGGCAGGCCGAACTTGAGGTGGATAGCGGTCATCAGCCGGTCGTCCAGCTCTCCATACGCAGGGCCAACCGCCGATTTTACAGGCGAGATCATGTCGCCGATTACATATTCTGGGGCGTCATGAAGAAGGGCTGCCAACCGCCATTTCACCGGCGCTTTGGGGTTCATTCGGCTATAAAGAGCTTCGACCAGCAACGAATGTTCGGCGACCGAATAGGGGAAATCACCATGGGTCTGCCCGTTCCAGCGCGCAACAAATGCAAGGCCATGGGCGATGTCCTCGATCTCGATGTCCATCGGGGTTGGGTCCAGCAAATCCAGACGACGACCGGACAGCATACGTTGCCATGCGCGGGGTTGGCGGGGCATTGGGCGACCTCCTTGCGTGTTCAGGGCCGCACTCTCGTGTTTTTGGGGCTCAAGTCAATCAGGCTTGATTGCCAGATAGGCAATAGGATGATACGGCACCTGCCAAACGTATTGGGTTCTGCACCGGAGAAACACCGTGACCAAAGATTATATCGTAAAAGACATCAACCTTGCCGAGTTCGGTCGCAAGGAACTGGACATCGCCGAAACCGAAATGCCGGGCCTGATGGCGCTGCGCACAGAATATGGCGAAAGCAAACCCTTGAAGGGCGCGCGGATCGTAGGCTCGTTGCACATGACCATTCAAACCGCCGTGCTTATTGAAACGCTGGTCGCGCTGGGCGCAGACGTGCGCTGGGCATCGTGCAACATCTTCTCGACCCAAGACCACGCAGCAGCGGCGATTGCCGCTGGCGGCACGCCGGTTTTCGCGATCAAGGGCCAGACACTGGAAGAGCATTGGGATTACCTCGACCGCTCGTTCATGTTCCCCGAAGGGCCGAACCTGATCCTGGATGACGGTGGTGATGCGACGCTTTACATCTTGCTGGGCGCGCGCGTTGAAAACGGCGAAACCGCCTTGATCGAAACGCCGAGTTCGGAAGAGGAAGTCGCGGTCTTTGCGCAGATCAAGAAACGTATGGCCGCAAGCCCCGGTTGGTTCACCAAGATGCGCGCGCAGATCAAAGGCGTGTCCGAGGAAACCACCACCGGCGTTCACCGCCTGTATGATCTGGTGAAGCAAGGCCAACTTCCGTTCCCTGCGATCAACGTGAATGACTCTGTCACCAAGTCGAAGTTCGACAACAAATACGGCTGTAAAGAATCGCTGGTGGATGGCATCCGCCGCGCCACAGACACGATGATGGCCGGCAAGGTTGCCGTGGTTTGTGGCTATGGTGACGTGGGCAAAGGCTCGGCCGCATCGCTAAGCGGCGCTGGCGCACGTGTGAAAGTGACCGAGATCGACCCGATTTGCGCGCTGCAAGCCGCAATGGACGGGTTCGAAGTTGTGACGCTGGAAGATGCTGTTTCAGATGCGGATATCTTCATCACCACAACAGGCAACAAGGACGTGATCCGCATCGAGCATATGCGCGCGATGAAGGACATGGCGATTGTTGGCAACATTGGTCACTTCGACAACGAGATCCAAGTCGCCAGCTTGAAGAACCACAAATGGACCAACATCAAAGAACAGGTGGATATGATCGAGATGCCGTCTGGCAACCGTTTGATCCTGCTGTCCGAAGGTCGCCTGCTGAACCTTGGCAACGCGACGGGTCACCCTTCATTCGTTATGTCGGCATCGTTCACCAACCAGGTTCTGGCGCAGATCGAGCTGTGGACCAAAGGTGATGAATATAACAACGATGTCTACATCCTGCCCAAGCATCTGGATGAGAAGGTCGCCCGCCTGCATTTGGACCGGATCGGCGTGAAGCTGTCCAAGCTCAGCAACGAACAAGCGTCCTATATCGGCGTCACACCCGAAGGCCCGTTCAAGCCCGAGCATTATCGTTACTAATCCCGCCCGATGAGCGACGAAAAACAACACCGCCCCGTATTGCACCGGGCGGTGTTGTCCGTTCTGTCGGCCGCCTTTTCTGTGCTGTTTTTGGGTTTGGGTCTTCTGTGGTTGGTGCTGCGACCGGATGGGCCGCTGCCGGATCATTGGAATCCGACCAAGCAACTGACGGTGACCGCTCCGGTCACATTAGTCAGCCGGTTGCAGATGTTGCGCGCGCTGAGCGACATTTCAGAATGCCAGGCCGTGCTGGATCAAGCAGGAGTGTCCTTCGCGCCGATGCCAGACCTTTCAGTGGACGAAAATTGCGGGATTGAAGGGCGCGGGCAACTGGCCGCTTTGACCGCATCACGATTGAATAGGGTCGAAACGCGCTGTGCCACAGCGCTGCGATTGGTTATGTGGGAACACCATGTCGTGCAGCCTGCCGCGCGGGATATTCTGGGCACGACCGTTTCCGCGATCACGCAGATTGGCAGCTATAACTGCCGCAAGATGCGAACGAGCCGTGGATCGAATGGACGATGGAGTAGCCATGCAATGGCCAACGCAATCGACATTACCGGCGTTCGACTGGCGGATGGGCGGCGTTTGACGTTGCTGAACGACTGGGGCGGCTCAGATGCTGAGGGGGAGTTTCTACATAGGATATGGAAGGGATCGTGTGACTGGTTCCGGTTGGTGCTTGGCCCGGATTACAATCAACTTCATGCCGACCACTTCCACTTGGAGAACACCGGTTGGGGCTTCTGTCGGTAGATAGACCCCGCACCTTAATGGGAGCGGGGTCAGCTAGTTCAGTCGCCGAAGCCAAATGTTTCGGTCACATAGTCGATATCTTTGTCACCGCGGCCCGAAAGGTTGATCAGGATCGACTTGCCGGGGTTCTTCGGAGCTTCGCGCATCGCAAAGGCAACGGCGTGTGCGCTTTCCAAAGCCGGGATGATCCCCTCATGACGGCTGAGGGCATAGAACGCGTCCAACGCCTCTTTGTCATTGGCGGCGGTGTAGTTCGCTTTGCCCGTGCGATACAGATGCGCGTGTTCCGGGCCAACACCAGGGTAATCCAGACCAGAGGCCACGGTGTGCACTGGTGCGGGGTCGCCGTTTTCATCCTTCAACACCATTGTGCGGAAGCCGTGGATGTCGCCGTCTTCGCCAAACGAAATGGTCGCGGCGTGCTCGCCCAGTTTCGAGGACGTACCCATCGGCTCAACGCCATAAAGCGCCACGTCTTCGTCATCAATGAAGCCCGAAAACAAGCCCATCGCGTTTGAACCGCCGCCGACGCAAGCGGCCACTATGTCGGGCAGGCCACCGGTCATTTCAAAGAATTGCGCGCGGGCTTCGACGCCGACAATATGCTGAAAATCACGCACGATCAGGGGAAACGGGTGCGGCCCAACGACCGAACCAATGGCAAACAATGCGGTGTCTGCCTGTCCCATATAGCTTTCAAACGCGCTGTCGACGGCTTCCTTAAGCGAACGTCCGCCGAAACCCACCGGCACGACTTCGGCGCCGAGAAGTTTCATGCGGGTGACGTTCGGAGCTTCTTTCGCGATGTCGATCTCGCCCATGTGGATTTCACATTCCAGCCCGAAATAGGCGGCAGCGGTTGCCAGCGCAACGCCATGCTGGCCTGCACCGGTTTCGGCCATCAGCTTTGTTTTACCCATAAACTTCGCCAACAGACCTTCGCCCATGCAGTGGTTCAGTTTGTGCGCACCTGTGTGATTCAAATCTTCACGCTTGGCATAAATCTGCGCCCCGCCGGAAAGATTAGAAAGGTTCTTGAGATATGAAATTGGCGTCGGTCTACCTTGGAAATGCTTGCGGATACTGCGCAGCTCAGCAATGAAATCGGCGGATTTCGATATGCGGTCATACGCCTCGCGGATTTCCTTGAAATGAGGCTCCAACGGAGGCGGCAACATGGCGCCGCCATAGTCGCCGAACATGCCGTCTCGGGTGGGGGTGGATTTCAAATATGATGACATCTTTGTCTGGCCCTCGCTTGTAAGTTTTTGGGATCAGACAGTGCCTTGCCTTGTGTAACAAGGTAAAAATTGCCGCAGGGGCCAATTGGACAAAAGAAAACGGCCCGCCAAAGAACGGGCCGCTTCAATAACGAACTGGCTCAGATTAGCCCGGGATACGCAGTTTCTGACCGGGATAGATAAGGTCGGGATCTTTCAGCATCGGTTTGTTTGCTTCGAAGATCTCTTTGTAACGCGCGCCATTACCCAGAGTTTTTTCAGCGATCGCCCAGAGAGTGTCGCCTTTTTCGACGGTGTGGAAAGACGGGTCATTATCCAGATCGGCTTCAACCTCGGCGACGCCTTCGACGTTACCAACTGCCAGAATGACTTTCTCACGATCTTCCGCGCTCAGGTTCTCGCCGCCGGAAACGGTGACCTTTTCGCCATCAACCTTGATATCCAGTCCAGACGTATCGATGCCAAGATCGGCAACTTCCTTGTTCAGGGTGTCGGCAGATGCGCCTTCGTCATCTCCGCCACCAAACAGCGATTTTCCTGCGCCCTTAACAAAACTCCAAAGACCCATAGGTACCTCCATTAAAAAACCATTGTACTGGCGTACATCCTGCGCGATTTTCCTGCCGAAGCCTAGGGGGAATACCGCGGCAAACTTTTCCTTTGACCAATCCACGATTGCGCCTAGTCTCATTGTCGAATTGGGCTTCGGCCCGCTGGCAAAAATTATGGGAGACCAAAATGGGTAAACGTGACGAGCTGATTGCAAAGTATGCTGAGGATCTGAAATCAAAATGCGGTATGACACCGGATATGGCGCTTCTGACCAAAGTGACCATCGGGTGTGGCCCGGCGATCTACAATGATGATGCGTCGACCGTCGCTGCCACGCAGGCCAGCGAGCTGGAAACCGTCAAAGACAATTTCCTGGTTAAGAAGCTTGGTCTTGCAGATGGCCCGCAGCTGATGGAAGCAATCAACGCTGTCATCGACACCTATGGCCGCAGCGAGCGGAACAAGTATCGCGCCGTTGTGTATTACATGCTGGTCAAGCATTTCGGCAAAGAATCCGTCTACGGTTAAGCCGGGACGGTTCATTACAGAAGGCGCTGCCATTTTTGGCGGCGCCTTTTTTAATGACCAGTTAACATATTGATTTTTATTATCTTTGTAACGGAAGAATGCTTGCGAAGTGCGATCGCTGCCGCTAGGTTTCTATTGAAGGCTAGGATGGCCGGACCCGAATTTCAAAGTCGCTTGTGGTGCTGGGGAGCACGTGGGGTGGAAAGGAGGGGCCGAGACGTCAGCCCCTCCTTTCTCGTTTTTTAGATCGTTAAAACAGGGCGAGGACTAGCCCGATTACTGCGCATCCGCCTGCTGCATAGCCACCGTCAATCCAGATCAGGCTTTTATCGCGATCACCAAACATCACATTGTTCACAATCCACGGGGCAGCGACAAATAGGCCAAGCCCAAGGCCAGTGGTCAGACCTTTCCCGACGCTGTCTATCCCGGCCATGACAAAGATGTGGCGCATCATCCCAGCGACAACAACGGCGCTGATAAACGCGACGATGAAAGGCAAGGGCGACTTATCTGTGGGTCGACCGTCCTCATCCACGGCGATCCCGGTGGCTTTGACCCACGGTTTCGCAAGGGCCATGTACCAGACGGCACCAAATGCGTAGCCCGCAATTGCTGCGACCAAAACCTGTAACATAGTTTCTCTCCTGTACGCGTTAGGGTTAGGAATTTATGCCACAGAACTTAGTCGGCGTCGCCGGAAAGTGACAAGACGATGTCCCATTCTTCTTTCGTAACAGGCTGCACGGACAGACGTGTATTATTGACTAGAACCATGTCTGCCAAGCGTTCGTCCTCTTTGCACATCGCCAAGGTGACGGCGTTTTTCAGGGGCCGCACAGCTTTGATGTCTACGCAATCCCATCGCTCATCATCAGTGGTGCTGTCTGGATGACTTTCGGCAATCACCTCGACGATACCAACAATCTCTTTTTCCTTCTGCGAATGATAAAAGAAGCCAAGGTCGCCCACCTTCATATCTCGCATGTGATTGCGCGCCTGATAATTGCGCACGCCGTCCCACTCTTCGCCCGTGTCACCCTTGGCGACTTGCTGGTCCCAGCTCCATGTCGATACTTCGGATTTGAAAAGCCAGAACGCCATCAGCCGACCACCCTATTCCATTGTTCGATGCGGACATCCGCGAACAGGCCAGCCTTTGCATAGGGATCGCCGTTTGCCCATGCCTGTGCTGCGTCCATGTTCGCAACATCAAGGATCAGCAGCGATCCGCACATCATACCATCAGCATCCAGAAACGGGCCAGCTTGGGCGACCACGCCGGTTTCTTTGATATATGCCAGATGTGCATCGCGGTTGGCTTTTCGGGTTTCAATTGCGCCGGGCTTGTCGGTGCAGATGAGGGCTACGAGCATTTTATTCCTCCTTCAGGGGGCGGGCGAGCAGCATGGCGACCGCCTCGTTGATTGTCAGGTGATTATCCAATACGGCCACAACCATGTCCGCGATCGGCATATCCAAACCGATCTTCTTGGCTAGGTTAGAGACGGCTTTGGCGGTGGACTTGCCTTCAACGGTGGTGCCTTTTGGTGGCAGGTCGCCGCGACCAAGGGCCAACCCAAAGGCAAAATTTCGGGACTTTTCGGACGAGCAGGTCAGCGCCAGATCGCCGAAGCCGGACAGGCCAGACAGCGTATCGGGTTGAGCACCTTGAGACAAAGCAAAGCGCTGCATCTCGGCAAAGCCGCGGGTCATCAGCGCAGCATGCGCGCTTTCGCCGAGCCCTGCACCGATGGTAATACCGCAGGCAATCGCTACGACGTTTTTCAAAGCGCCACCGATTTCGACACCAACAAGATCCGCGCTGCGGTACAGGCGGATATTTTGCGTAGACAACGCGGCCTGTAGGGCGTGGCCATCTTCAACTGCCAGCGTCAGCGCTGTTGGAAGCCCAGCAGCGATATCCACTGCAAAACTTGGCCCCGACAAAATGGCAGTGGTGGCCGAAGGGCAGGCGCGACGGATGATCTCGGCGGGTCCAAGGCCGGATTTCAAATCTATGCCCTTGCAGCACGCCACCAGTGTTTTTCCGTCCAATTCAGACGCATGGTCAGTCACAAATCCAGCTAAACTCTGCATTGGCGTCGCCAACAACAAGATGTCAGCCTGCGTCGCCTTGCCAAGATTGTCCGTTACCATCAGACGATCTGGAAATGAAAAACCAGGAAGGCGCCGTTTGTTCTCACGCGCCGCCGGCATATCCGCTAGATCGCGCGCCCAGAGGGTCACGGGCTGCCCCGTGCGCGACAAGGATATCGCAAGGGCCGTGCCAAACGCGCCTGCGCCCAAAACTGATACACTCATGCCTTTGCTCCTTTCTTGCCTGATCCAAGCATAGCAGGCGCTTTCTGGTCCAGTGGCCAGCGCGGCCGTGCTTGCAACGACATATCGTCCCGACCGCCTGCTCGGAAACGTTCGATCCCGGCCCAGGCAATCATCGCCGCGTTGTCTGTGCAAAGGGCAAGGGGCGGCGCAAGGAACATAGCGCCTTCTTCTTCACAAATAGTCTCTAACGCGTGCCGAATAGTCATATTTGCTGCGACACCGCCAGCCACCGCAAGTGTCGGGGCTTGCGGCGAGAGGTGAATATATTCCAACAACGCCCGCCGAGATTTCTCTGCCAGAACATCGGCGATGGCAGCCTGAAAGCCAGCGCACAGATCCGTACGATCGGCGCGGTGCAAGCCGCCATGTTCTGCAACCAAGCTATCGCGTTGGCGCAGCAGAGCAGTTTTCAACCCGGAAAAGCTCATGTCGCATCCGGGTCGATCCAGCAGGGGGCGCGGAAACCTGAACCGCTTGGGGTCGCCCGCTCTCGCTTCTTGCTCGACCGCTGGCCCGCCGGGTTGGGGCAAACCCAGAAGCTTGGCGGTCTTGTCAAAAGCCTCGCCAGGGGCATCATCGATGGTGCCGCCAAGGCGGGTAAAGCTATCTGGCCCTTTTGCGATCAGAAACTGACAATGACCGCCAGAGACCAGCAGGATCAGATAAGGAAACCGCACTTGATCCGTCAGTCGCGGGGTTAGGGCGTGGCCCGCCAGATGGTTCACACCGATCAACGGCAGCCCTGATCCCGCCGCCAGACCCTTTGCGCACATAACCCCTGCCACGACGCCACCGATCAGGCCGGGTCCTGCTGTGACTGCAATTCCATCCAGATCTGATAGGCGCATATCGGCCTGCAATAGAGCCTCTTCCACGCAAATATCCAGTTTCTCTGTATGGGCACGGGCTGCAATCTCGGGGACGACGCCGCCGAAATCAGCATGAAGCGCAGTTTGCCCTGCAACAACCGAAGACAGGATTTCTGGTGCCGACCCTGGCGTATGACGCACCACCGCCGCAGCGGTATCATCGCAAGAGCTTTCCAGCCCAAGAAGGGTTACAGTGTTGGTCATCGCGATTGGCATCCACGCAGGATTGGTTTGCGGTCAGGGGTTCGGTCGGGGTAACACCACAGTTAGTTCGAGACAATCCCGGCAGGCTTCCTATGTCCACCCAAAAGACGCTGGTTCTTACCCGCCCCGACGAAAGTTCGGCGCAGTTTCTGGCGCAGGTCGAGGCACGTTTGGGCGACAAGGTTTGCGCCGTGCTTTCGCCTGTCCTGCGGATCGTTCCGACGACCGGCTGGCCCGACCTTTCCGCCTTTGATGTTGTGATTGCGACGTCTGTTCATGCCATCCAAGGATCACTGGAAGGCAAACCAGTTTTCTGTGTCGGCGAGCGCACGGCTGAGGCTGCGGCGAAAGCAGGCGGCGAGGTGCGCCATTGTGCGCTTGATGCGGCTGCTTTGATCACATGGATTCGGTCGCAACCGAACCCCGGCAGGACCGTGTATCTGCGCGGATCCCATGTTGCGACTGATATTCCGGCGGCGTTGCGTGCGTTGTCGATCGAAAGTAGCGCCATCCATACCTATCGACAGGAAGAACTGCCGCTGACCGAAGCTGCCAGCACAGCGCTTGAAGGGGAGGGTTCGACCATCCTTCCCCTTTTCTCGCCCCGTTCTGCGCGTTTGATTGGGCGGGCTATTGTGCAGCCGGGCCAGCGACTCCAAGTCATTGCAATAAGCGATGCTGTGGCGGATGCGTGGCAGGATGTGACGGGGGGATCATGCGACGTCATCAATCAACCCACAGGCGACGCGATGGTGGGCAGGATTGTCGCAGCCCTTCGCCACTGACCTTGCTTGAGAACGGATGGGTCTCAAGCTAAGCTGAAACTATCGACGTGTCGTTTTTTCATTAAGAGATTCGAGAGGTTCCGAAATTGGCCAGATCCCGCAAACCAGCTAAGGACAAGCCGGAAACGGTAGAGGATGCCGTTGTCATTGACGAACCCGAGACTGCAGGCTCAAAAAAAGCTGAAGATGAGCCCACACCAGAGGAGTCTGACCAGACTCCACCAGAAGACGATCAGCAGGACATTGAAGCAGCAGATGCCGGTTCTGAAGCTGATGATGCCGAAGGCAGCGTTGAGGAAACGAAGCTGACATCAGACCCTACCGAAAGCGCGATGGCACAGGAACGCCCAGCATCGCAAGGTGGATCAACCTTTATGCCGCTGTTGCTTGGCGGTGCTGTCGCAGCAGCGCTGGGCTTTGGCGCGGCGCGGTATCCGGATCAATGGCCGTTTGCAAATCAGCCTGCTGTTGACCCGGTCGAAGCAAAGCTGACCGATATGGGCAATCGCCTATCCGGTCTGGAAAGTTCGGCAGCGTCGCAATCAGCCACTTTGGCCGAGTTGCAGGGCGATACAGAGCTGGATCGCTTGCGTGGCGAGATGGGCGGCGAACTTGATCAGGTGCGCACGCAATTCGAAGCGCTGTCGTCGAAACTGCTAGATCTGGAAAACCGCGTTCACACGGTTGAGAAATTGCCCGAAGGGTCAGGAATGGAGGCCGCAGCCGCGGCCGCCAGCGCATATGAGCGCGAGCTGCAACAGATGCGCCAGATGCTTGACGCAGAACTGGAAAGAATCAGCAGCGCCCAAGATGTCGCGCAAACCCTTGAGGTCAACGCGGCGGAAACCGCCAAAGCAGCGGCCGCGCGCGCGGCGATGTCACGTGTACTGGCTGCGCTTGAAAGCGGCCAACCCTTTGGCGATGCCTTGTTCGATCTGACCAAAAACGCAGGTTTAGAAGCACCAGCGGCGTTGGCGGACCATTCTGAAAAAGGCATCGTAACGCTGGCCGCGCTGCAAGCAGGCTTTCCCGCTGCCGCCCGTGATGCGCTGGATGCGTCGATCCGTGCCGCTGTTGAGGATGGACAAATGGATCGTGTCTCGGCCTTCTTCCGCACCCAATTGGGCGCCAGATCGCTTGAGCCAAAGGAAGGTTCTGATCCAGACGCAATCCTGTCTCGGGCGGAAGCCGCCCTGAAGGACGGGCGGATTGATGCGGCCCTGACCGAGCTTGAGGCCATGCCGGATGCTGGCAAACCTGCGCTTGAAGCATGGATCGCGCAGGCTACGGCCCGCAATGACGCGCTGGTGGCCGGTCAAGCCCTGGCCCAGCAAGTAAACAGCAACTAAGGACGCGCCGATGCTCTGGTCTCTTTTTAAGATTATTCTTTTCGTGACTGCCATCGCGTTGCTGACGCTTGGTGCGGGCTATTTGCTTGAGACTGATGGCGGAATTCGCATTGCTGTCGGATCGATGGAATTCAACTTGGAGCCACTGCAAGCTGTTATTGCCGGTGTGCTTTTGGTGGTTGCGATCTGGCTTGCGATCATTCTGCTTGGCTTGATCATAGCCTTTGTGCGCTTTGTGAACGGCGATGAGACGGCGATTTCACGCTATTTTGACCGGTCCCGCGAGCGCAAAGGATACGAGGCTTTAGCCGAAGGTATGATCGCGCTGGCATCAGGCGAAGGTAGCACCGCCATGTCCAAGGCAAGCCGGGCCGAGAAGTACCTGCGCCGCCCAGAATTGACCAACCTGCTGACCGCCCAAGCGGCCGAGATGTCGGGCGATAAACGCAAAGCTGACGAGGTCTATAAGCGGTTGTTAAAAGACGAGCGGACCCAGTTTGTTGGCGTCCGGGGCATCATGAAACACAAGTTGGCTGAAGGTGACACCGAAACCGCGATGAAGCTGGCGCAAAAGGCCTTTGCCCTGAAGCCGCGGCATACCGAAACCCAGGATGTGTTGCTTGGCTTGCAGGCCCGCCACAACGATTGGTCTGGCGCGCGCAAGACGCTGGGCGCGAAGCTGAAATATGGTGCGTTACCGCGCGATGTGCACAGACGGCGGGACGCCGTGCTGGCGCTGTCAGAAGCCAAAGGCGTTTTGCACGAGGGCAACGACATCAAGGCGCGGGAAGCCGCCATCGAAGCGAACCGGCTGTCGCCAGATCTGGTGCCTGCTGCCGTTATGGCTGCCCGGACTTATATTGAGAACGGAAAAGCGCGCTATGCCACCCGCGTTTTGGTAAAGGCGTGGAGCGCGCAGCCGCATCCGGATATTGCCGCAGCTTTCGCCGAAATTGCTCCTGAAGAATCCGCGATCGAACGTTTGAAACGGTTCCGGGCTTTGACAAAACATCGCGATGGCGACCCCGAAACTCGAATGCTGCTGACCGAGTTGAACATCGCGGCCGAAGATTACTCCGAAGCCCGCAAAGCGCTGGGCGACCTGCCCG
Source organism: Aliiroseovarius sp. M344 (assembly GCF_025140835.1). Taxonomy (NCBI): domain Bacteria; kingdom Pseudomonadati; phylum Pseudomonadota; class Alphaproteobacteria; order Rhodobacterales; family Paracoccaceae; genus Aliiroseovarius; species Aliiroseovarius sp. M344. The sequence goes on along the minus strand of NZ_CP081153.1, from coordinate 8,089 downwards.
ACGTTCTGCCAAGTCAACGCGCCCTGACTCTGTTGGCCGCGATCGAACGCGGGGAAGGGGCGGATGATCAAACCGTGCGCGCGTTGTTGGCCCGCGCCGTCACAGCGCCGCGTGGCCCGCAATGGGTGTGCGAGAACTGCAATCACGTTCATGCGGCCTGGGCCCCTGTCTGCGACGGGTGCAAAGGGTTTGACACATTGGCATGGAAGTCGGCACCAGAAACAGACAATGCCATGCAAGGCGGGGCTGAGATGCTGCCGATGATCGTCGGCGAAGCGAACAGTGCGGAAGAAGTCGTCGAGATTTCAGACCCGGATATCGAGTCTGCGGATGACGTACCTGACGCCGAGATCATTGAGGCTGACCGCGACGCCGCGCAGGATGACGACCCGCAAAAACCGTAAGCCGTCCCGCTGCAATAAGTGACTTTCTGCAGGCCTTCGTTTTCATGCAATCGCATGTGGACGGAGGCAATCAGTTGCCTGCCGGTGAATGTGCATTTTGCCTAAACAACCGGCGTGAAATTCGCTTGCACTGCGCCTAACCCGCGTCTAAAACCCCGATCGCTGCCGCGTTGTTTTGGCGCGGCAGCTAAATTGGGCCGCTGTAGCTCAGATGGTAGAGCACGTCATTCGTAATGATGGGGTCGGGGGTTCGAGTCCCTTCAGCGGCACCACTAAAAACATCCGATCAACAACGACAGATTGCATGGAACGCGATTGTTTGTTCCAACCTACGAAGCTTCAGAAATCCAAATTTTCGACCGACAATGCGTTTTGCTGGATGAATTCACGGCGGGGTTCAACAACGTCGCCCATCAGCTTGGTGAATAAGTCGTCAGCATCCGCCAGATCATCCACCTTCACCTGCAACAATGTCCGAGCCTCTGGGTCCAAAGTGGTTTCCCACAGTTGGCCGGGGTTCATTTCGCCCAGTCCTTTATAGCGTTGCAGGGTCAGGCCCTTCTCGCCTTCGGAAAGGATCGCTTGCAGCAAGTCAATTGGCCCCTGCACCATAACTTCGCGGTCTTTGCGAACAAGATTTGAGCTTTCGCGATATACGTCGCGCGTATCTTTTGAAACCGATGACAGGCGGCGTGCTTCGCCTGAACGAAGGACGGCACCGTCAAGGGTGCGGATTTCTTCGACACCCCGCAGGATACGCGCCAGACGAATACCGTGGTCCTGCGTAATCCGACCTTGCCAACCGCGCTCATATTCCACGGCCACTTTGTCCAGACGCGCTGCGACGCTTTCGGCGACGGCTTGCAGGTCGGCATCCACCCGGCCGGGATCAAAGGCCCCTGCAAGGGCGGCCTGTTCTAGGATGTTGCGCGGGTAATGCGTTGGGAAGGCGTCGAGGATGCGACGGAAGTTCCGGGCGGCCTCGACCACGCGGCTCAGGTCCGCGCCAGCGATTTCCTCGCCGTTGGCGAGGCGCAGAACGGTTCCTTCGATGCCCTGATCAATCAGGTAATCTTCAAGCCCAATCTGGTCTTTTACATAGACCTCGGATTTACCGCGGGCGACCTTGTAAAGCGGCGGCTGCGCAATATAGAGGTAGCCGCCTTCAATCAATTCAGGCATTTGCCGGAAGAAGAAGGTCAGCAACAAAGTCCGGATATGTGCACCATCGACGTCCGCATCGGTCATGATGATGATCTTGTGATAGCGCAGCTTCGAAATGTCGAATTCATCACGCCCAATGCCGGTGCCCAATGCGGTGATGATGGTGCCGATTTCCTGACTGGACAGCATCCGATCAAACCGCGCGCGCTCTACGTTCAGGATCTTGCCGCGCAGGGGCAAAACGGCCTGATTGTGGCGGGATCGACCCTGTTTTGCCGATCCACCGGCCGAGTCACCCTCGACCATGAAAAGTTCGCGCTTGGCGGGGTCGCGTTCCTGACAATCGGCCAGTTTCCCCGGCAAGGATGCGATATCTAGCGAGGACTTCTTGCGCGTCATCTCGCGCGCCTTGCGGGCAGCTTCGCGTGCCAGGGCCGCCTCGATGATTTTGCCAACGATCATGCGGGCGATCTGTGGGTTCTCATCAAACCATTCTTGCAGCTTTTCGTTCATCAACCCTTCGACAGCCGGGCGGACTTCGGAACTGACAAGCTTGTCCTTGGTCTGGGATGAGAATTTGGGATCCGGCACTTTGACGGACAAGACACAAGTCAGCCCCTCGCGCGCGTCGTCACCGGTAAAATTGATCTTCTCTTTCTTCGCCAGCCCGCTTGAGTTGGCATAGAGGTTCAGCGTGCGTGTCAGCGCCCCACGGAAGCCCGCCAAATGCGCACCACCGTCGCGTTGCGGGATGTTGTTGGTGAAGGGCAGCACATTCTCATGGTAGCCATCATTCCACCACATCGCGACCTCAACCCCGATGCCGTCTTTTTCGCCGGTAACGAAAATAGGTTCTTCCATCAAGGATGTCTTGGACCGGTCAAGGTACTTCACGAACTCTTTCACGCCGCCATCATAATGCAGTTCGGTATGAAGTTTTTCGGCAGGCCGCTCATCTTCGATGATGATCCGCACGCCCGAGTTCAGGAAGCTCAGCTCGCGCAGTCGGTTCTCCAGTGTCTTGAACTGGTATTCGAGGTTCGAAAACGTGTCGGTCGAGGCCAGAAACCGCACTTCGGTTCCCGTCCGATCACCGCAATCACCCACAACCTTCAGGTGCTCGACTGTCTCGCCGCGCTCGAACCTTGCGACGTGCTCTTTCCCGCCACGCCAGATACGAAGCTCAAGCCAATCGGACAGCGCATTCACCACCGACACACCCACGCCGTGCAAGCCGCCAGACACCTTATAGGAGTTCGAGTCAAACTTACCGCCCGCGTGAAGCTGGGTCATGATGACTTCGGCGGCGGACACGCCTTCTTCTTGGTGGATATCGGTTGGAATACCCCGGCCGTTATCGGATACAGACACCGAGTTATCGGCGTGAATTGTGACGTTCACGGCGTCGGCATGACCGGCCAGCGCCTCGTCTATGCCGTTGTCCACGACTTCGTACACCATGTGGTGCAGGCCAGAACCGTCATCAGTGTCACCGATATACATGCCTGGACGCTTGCGGACCGCCTCTAAGCCTTTGAGAACTTTAATGGATTCGGCGCCATATTCGGCACCGGTCTGCGCGTCATCAGCCATGAAGGACTTCCTGTTATTTGTTCCGGAAAATATAGTGATTTTCGCGGGTGTTGTCACCTAGCCGACACAAGATTTAGTGTCAAACAGACCGCTTTTCCGCTCACGTAAACGGAATGACGATTCCGACCAGAATCAGCATGCTGCCTGCCGCCATATTCATCCGTCGCAGGCCGGTCGGCGATGACAGCAATTTGCGGGCGCGGTCGATGAAAAACGCCATGCCAAGGTTGCCGGTCAGCGGCACGATGAAAGACGCCGTGCCGATGGCCACAATGTCCGGCGTGGTCAGGCGTGAAAGGTCAAAGAAGCCCGGCAGGACGCCCATGTAAAACAGGATCGCCTTGGGGTTGGCGATGATCACGATCAGCCCCGCGACGAAACCTGCCCATATGCCGGGGCGCGTTAGCTTTCGGTCTTTGGTGATCTTGTGATCGGCCGAGCGGATGATCGTGACGCCCAGCCAGATGAAGAACAGGGCTGCGACGATTTTTAGGATCAGCATCGCATTCCCGAAGCTGGATGCCACCCAGCCCATGCCAAGCGCCGCCAGAACCGACCAGAAGATGTCTCCGATCGCGACCCCCATAGCCAGCGGCCAAGCCTGTGCGAAACCACCGGCCATGACACGTGCGACCAGTGCCACCCAGACCGGTCCGGGGGTCAGAAACAGGATGTAAAGCCCGACAATGTAGAAGCCGAGCTCGGTCAGCGTGATGGTCATTTCAGGTGGCCGTCTTCATCCAGTTCCCAAAACGGGTTCATCGCGTATTCCCACAGATGGCCGTCGGGATCGGCGAAATAGCCGGAATATCCACCCCAAAAGACCTTCTCTGGACGCGCGACTTCGCTAGCGCCTGCGGCAAGTGCCTCATCAAAGGCTTGGTCCACATCGGCTTCGGTCGGGAAACATTGCGCAAGTGTCATCGCGCCGGTTTTCAGGTCTTCCACCGTGTGGTTTGTGTCTTTTGCCAACCCCTCAAGCGCGTAAAGCCCGAACTTCATCCCGTTCATGTCGTAGAAGACCACTTGGTCCTGCGCATCAGAGGGAACCCATCCAATTGCCTCATAAAAAGCGCGGGCGCGGGCGATGTCTTTCACGCCGAGGGTAATCAATGTCACGCGGTTGGTCGTCATGTTGTCACCTCTTCAATGTGCGAGCTTCCATCGGCTTCGCTGACTTCTATATGGCTGGCGCGGTCGCCTAGCTCAGCAAACAATTCAGGGCCAGTGCCCGTCATAAAGGCTTGAGCGCCTATGGCGCAGACCTCGTCGTAAAGCGCGGCACGGCGGCCAGCATCCAGATGCGCCGCCACTTCGTCGAGCAGCAGGATGGGCGGTGCGCCAAAATCCCGCGCCAATGCGCGACTGTTGGCAAGGATCAACGACACCAGCAAGGCCTTTTGCTCACCCGTCGAACAATCCCGCGCGGCGATTCCCTTGTTGGAATAGATGGCGCCCAGATCCGTCCGGTGCGGGCCAATCAGCGTGCGCCCGGCCATAAGGTCGCGCGGGCGATTTTCGGTAAATGCCTGTGCCAGATCGGTCTCGGATTCGGGAAGATCGGTATCGTCGGGCTGGATTAGAGACAATTCAGCCGTTGGAAAGGCCGTTTCCGCTTCGGCCTGCGCTGCGATCAGTTGGTGCAGGGCGGCCTTTCGATTGGCGATGATCTCGGTCGCTGCAACCGCCATCTGATGCTCAAGTGCTGCATACCAATGTGCGTCCCGCTGGCCATCTTTCAACAGGCGGTTTCGTTCGCGCATCGCCTTTTCATAGGTCAGAACAGCGTCGGCATGGTTTGGCTCGAAGCTCATAGTCATGCGGTCCAGAAAACGTCTGCGACCGTCGGCGCCTTCGACCCACAACCGATCCATCACCGGGACAAGCCAGACAATACGAGCGATGCGCCCCAGCGCAACCTGGGGTGCCGTTTTGCCGTCGATGCGCAGCTGCCGGGAACCGCCCGCTTCGACCCAGGTTTCCACTTCGTGCAGTTGGTGCAGGCTTTGTAAGGTTGCGGTGACCTTCCACCCGACGCCTTCGGGACGCCGTATCATCTCGTCAACTGTGGCGCGCCGCAGCCCGCGACCGGGCGACAGCATTGAAACGGCTTCAAGTATATTGGTTTTGCCAGCGCCGTTGCGCCCGTGGATCGCCACAGGCCGTCCATCAAGGGACAACCGAGCAACGCGGTGGCTTCGGAAATGGCTGAGCGTCAGTTCGCGTAGGGCCAGCATCACCCAGCCAGTCTTATTTTCTTACTGAAAAATCCAACGCCGGAGGCACAAGCTGTTTGCGAAGCCCAGATCACACACGCATCGGCATGACGACATAGACCGCGCTGGTGTCATTGCCCTCGCGCATCAGGGTCGGGTCGCCGGACGAGTTGAACATGAACACAGCGTTCTCACGATCCACCTGGCTTGCAATCTCAAGCAGGTACTTGGCATTGAAGCCAATTTCCAGACGCTCGTCACCATAAGCGACGGCCAGCTCTTCTTCGGCCGCGCCCGCATCCGGGGCATTTACCGACAGGATCAGGCGATCCTCATCCAATTGCAGTTTAACCGCGCGCGATCTTTCGCTGGAGACGGTCGCCACACGGTCAACAGCCTGCGCAAACTCGGTCGCGTCAACTTCAAGCTTGCGAGTGTTTCCAGTGGGAATAACGCGGGTGTAATCCGGAAAGGTGCCATCGATGACTTTCGACGTCAGCGTAATCGCCGGTGTTGCAAAGCGGATCTTGGTTTCAGAAATCGACACGGCAATGACCGCGTCATCGTCGTCCAACAGTTTACGCATCTCGCCGACGGTTTTGCGGGGCACGATCACGCCGGGCATCTCTTCAGCGCCAGCAGGCAAGTCTGCGTCGATCCGCGCCAGACGGTGTCCATCGGTGGCCACGCAGCGCAGCACTTTGCCACCATCGGCGTCCGAGACATGCAAGTAGACACCGTTCAGGTAATAGCGCGTCTCTTCTGTAGAGATCGCAAATTTCGATTTGTCGAACAGGCGGCGCAGAACCGGCGCGGGAGCAGAGAAGTTGGCAGCGTATTCGGACGAGGCCATGACCGGGAAGTCTTCTTTGGGCAAGGTCGCCAACGAGAAGTTCGACCGGCCGGCTTCCACTGATATCCGCCCGGTTGCGCCATCATCGGTCAGCTGAACAAGCGCGCCGTCAGGCAGTTTGCGCACAATCTCGTGCAAAGTCACGGCGGACACAGTTGTCGCGCCCGCGCGTTCGACCACGGCGTCAGCCTTGTCGACAACCTCGATATCCAGATCAGTCGCGCGGAACGATACGCTGTTGCCTTCGGCTTCGATCAGCACATTTGCCAATATGGGAATGGTGTTCCGGCGTTCAACAACTGACTGCGCCTGTGCCACGGCCTTAAGAAGCGCGCCGCGTTCGATACTGATCTTCATGTCCCACTCCTGACAGATACCGGGGCGGCGAACATATCACGTTCACCGCCCGGCTCAATTTGTTATTTGGAATGTCCGATTCTTTCGCGGGCGGGTCAAGGCTTTAGGACCCTAAAACCCGCCAAATCCAAGCCTATTCAGGCTTCAAGTGCACGACGCAGAAGCTCCAGGTCTTCGGCGATCTGGTCGTCGACCCCCTTCAACTCGTCAATCCGCTTGACCCCGTGCATCACGGTGGTGTGGTCGCGACCGCCAAAACGACGCCCGATTTCGGGAAGCGACCGCGAGGTCATGTGCTTTGCCAGATACATAGCCACCTGACGCGGACGGGCAATGGTGCGCACCCGTTTCGGGCCAATTAGGTCTGACAAGCGGATGTTGTAATGCTCACTGACTTTGCGCTGAATCTCTTCGACGGTAACCTTGCGATCGGAGGCGCGAAGGATGTCACCAAGGCAATCTTGGGCCAGCTCCAGCGTGATTTCACGACCGACAAGTGAGGCAAAAGCGAACAACCGCATCAAAGCCCCTTCAAGCACCCGCACATTGGTCGAGATCCGATGTGCCACGAATTCCAGCACTCCGTCGGCAATGACCAGTCCGTTATACTGCTCGCGATACAAATTGACCTTGTTCTGAAGAACGCCAAGGCGCAGTTCATAATCTGTTGGGTGAAGGTCGACCACAAGGCCGCATTGCAGGCGGCTTTTGATGCGCTCTTCCATGCCCTTGATTTCACCCGGCGCCCGATCACCCGAGATGATGATCTGTTTGTTCTGATCTACCAGCGCGTTAAAGGTGTGGAAGAACTCTTCCTGCGTCGAATCTTTGCCGGCGATGAACTGAACATCGTCCACCATCAGCACGTCGACTGATCGAAACAGCTGTTTGAAATCCATCATCTGTTTTTCGCGGATCGCCTGCACAAAGCGGTACATAAACTGCTCAGCGGACAGGTAAACGACGCGCAGATCAGGGTTGCGCGTGGTCATTTCATGCGCGATCGCGTGCATCAGATGGGTTTTGCCCAAACCCACACCGCCATACAGGAAAAGCGGATTGAAGGTCACTGGGCCGCCTTCGCCCACGCGGCGCGCGGCAGCATGCGCCAGCTCGTTGGGTTTGCCCACGACGAAATTGTCGAATGTGAAACGGTCATACAGGGGGGCGCCGGGCAGTTCTTCCTGGCTGGGTTTGCCAGCGGTTGCTGGAGCAACTGACGTATCGGCAGAAACCTTGGTGGGTTGCGTGTTTGCGGCCTTTGAGGGGGCCGAGAATTCAAGCCGAGAGACCTTCAAGCCTTCGCCCAGCATCTGGCGCATGATCTTGTCGCCAAAATTCCGGTCAACCCAATTTCCCATGAAATTGGTCGGCACCAGAAACGTTGCCACGCCGTTCTTCAAGTCGGCAAATTCCAGCGGCTCGATCCAGTTGGTATAGTTATTCTGCCCTACAGCCTTATGCAGCTTGTTTCGAACAAGTCCCCATTCTTCGTTCGTCAT